>JBBAPI010000058.1:0-1372 GCA_040400915.1 Rubrivivax sp. | reverse complement strand
GGCATGGGCATGGGCATGGGCATGGGCATGGGCATGGGCATGGGCATGGGCATGGGCATGGCGACGAGGCTGTCGGCGTGGCGGCGGCCCAAGCTGCTTTTCAGCGCCCGCGCCGCGACGGTTTCCAGCCTTTGATCCAACGGATGGAGACAACTTCCCTGCTGCTCAGCGGCGTACCGGGCGCGCTTCATGCGCGCAAGGCGGCGAGCTCTGACCGCGACGGCACCGCGATTCACGGAAAGGAAAAAACATGACACAGCAGACAACCCTGGATCCACGCGGCGGCGTGGCCGTCATCACAGGGGCCGCCGGCGGCATCGGCGCGGCGCTGGCCCTGCAACTGGCCCAGCGCGGTTGCCACCTGGCCTTGTCCGACGTGAAGGCTTGCGGCCTGGTCGATGTAGCGGCACAGGCCCGTGCGTTGGGCGTCACCGTCACCACTCAGGTGTTGGACATGGCCCGGCCCGAGTCTGCGGACGCCATCTTCAACGATGTGCTGGCCCGCCACGACCGCGCCACGATTCTGGTCAACAACGCCGGTGTCGCGCTGGGTGGCACCTTCGAGCAGGTGGCTGCGGCCGACTTCGATTGGCTGATGAGCATCAATTTCGGTGCAGTGGTGCGACTGACGCGGACCTTCCTGCCGTTGCTGCGGCAGGCCCCGGCGGCACAGATCGTCAATCTCTCCAGCATCTTCGGCATCATCGCGCCACCCGGGCAGACGGCCTATTGCGCGGCGAAGTTCGCCGTGCGCGGATTCTCCGAATCGCTGCGCCACGAACTGGAGACCAGCCGTTCGACGGTGCGGTTGACTTTGGTGCATCCCGGCGGCGTGGCCACTGGCATTGCGGCCGACGCCCGTTTGCCGAAGGACGCGTCGCCGGCCGAACGGAAGGCGCACCTGGACCTCGCGCGCCGCGCGTTGCGCCTGTCGCCGGAAGCCGCCGCCGCGCGCATCCTGCGCGGCATCGAACAGCGCGAGCCGCGGCTGATGGTGGGCCAGGACGCGGTGGCGGCGGCCTGGGTCCAGCGCCTGTTTCCGGTGACCTACTGGCGATGGGTGGCGCGTGGTCTCGCCCGCCAAGGCATCCGTATCCCTTAACCCACACACAGGAATCTACCCATGATGAAAGCCAGCTGGCAGGCCCGAGCGGCTGCGTTCGTGGTCCGCCGACGGATCAAGCCCGCCTTGGCCGACATGCGCGACATCGCCGCGGTGCGGGCGGCCTTCGCCAAGCCCTTGCCTGCGGCCAAGGGCGTGCGCTACACACCGGCCACCGTGGGCGGCGTGCCGGGCGAGTGGGTCGAGTCCGACGTCCCAGGCCCAGGCCCAGGCCCAGACGCGGGGACCACGCTGCTGTACCTGCATGGT
>JBBAPI010000057.1:0-2201 GCA_040400915.1 Rubrivivax sp. | reverse complement strand
GCACGTTGGCGCGCAGCATGCCCATCATGCCGCCGGGCATGTTCTTGTCGCAGCCGCCGATGACCAGCACGCCGTCCATCCACTGCCCGCCGACGCAGGTCTCGACGCAATCGGCAATGACTTCGCGCGAGACCAGGCTGTACTTCATGCCTTCGGTGCCCATGGCCATGCCGTCGCTGATGGTCGGCGTGCCGAAGGTCTGCGGGTTGGCGCCGGCCTCTTTCAAGGCCACCACAGCGGCATCCGCCAGCTTCTGCAAGCCCGAGTTGCACGGCGTGATGGTGCTGTGGCCGTTGGCCACGCCGATCATCGGCTTGCCGAAGTCGCCTTCGGTGTAGCCCATCGCGTAGTACATGCTGCGGTTGGGGGCGCGGGCCACGCCTTCGGTGATGTTCTTGCTGCGGCGGTTGCTGCTCATGCGATGTTCTCCGTGGACAGCCGCCGAGTTTATCGGGCCGACTCGAACCCGGCTGGCGTGGCTGCCGCCCGGCACAATCGCGTCCTGCCCTAGGAGCCGTCCCGATGCTGATGCATCCCCAGTTCAACCCCGTCGCCTTGTCGCTGGGCCCCGTCCAGATCCACTGGTACGGCCTGACCTACCTGGCCGCCTTCGCGATGTTCCTGGCCCTGGCCAGCCGCCGGGTCAGGCTGCCGCAATACGCCAGCGTCGGCTGGATGAAGCGCGACATCGAAGACCTGCTGTTCTATGGTGTGCTGGGCGTGGTGCTGGGCGGCCGGCTGGGCTATGCGCTGTTCTACAAGCCCGCTGAATACCTGGCCCATCCGGCCGACATCCTGATGGTCTGGAAGGGCGGCATGTCCTTCCACGGCGGCCTGCTCGGCGTGATCGCCGCCATGGCGCTGTACGCCCGATCGCGCCAACGCCCTTTCCTGGAGGTGATGGACGTGGTGGCGCCCTGCGTGCCCACGGGCTACGCGGCCGGGCGAGTGGGCAATTTCATCAACGGCGAACTGTGGGGCCGCGCCGCCGACGCCTCGCTGCCCTGGGCCATGGTCTTCCCGCAAAGCGGCGACCTCACGCCGCGCCACCCCTCGCAGGTATACCAGTTCCTGCTGGAAGGGCTGCTGCTGTTCGTGCTGTTGTGGTGGTACGCCCAGAAGCCGCGCGCCCGCGGGCAGGTGGCTGCGCTGTATGTGCTGGGCTACGGCATCGGCCGCTTCATCACCGAATACTTCCGCGAGCCGGATGCCTTCCTGGGCTATCTGAGCCTGGGCCTGAGCATGGGGCAGTGGCTGTGCGTGCCGATGATCCTGTCGGGCGCCGGCCTGTGGTGGTGGTTCGGCAAGCACAACCCCACCTTCGAGCCGGCCTGAGACCCCACCGACCCGACAACAAGACACCGGCCAGACCTGCAGACCCGCCATGAGACAGATATTCCTCGACACTGAAACCACCGGCCTGAGCGCCGCAGACGGCGACCGCATCGTCGAGATCGGCTGCATCGAATACGACAACCGCCGCCCCACCGGCCGCACGCTGCACCACTACGTCAATCCGCAGCGCAGCAGCCACCCCGACGCGGTGCGCGTGCACGGCATCACCGACGACTTTTTGGCCGACAAGCCGCCTTTCGCGGCGGTGGCCGAAGAGGTGCTGGACTTCATCGCCGGGGCCGACATCGTCATCCACAACGCGGCCTTCGACGTGGGTTTTCTCGACGCCGAATTCAAGCGCCTGGACAAGCCGCGCACCGCGACACTGGCCGGTCGGATCACCGACAGCCTGCTGATGGCCCGCGAGACCTACCCGGGCAAGGCCAATTCGCTGGACGCGCTGTGCCGCCGCCTGGAGGTCGACAACAGCCACCGCGACCGCCACGGCGCGCTGCTGGACGCCGGGCTGCTGGCCGAGGTCTACCTGCGCCTGACGCGGGGGCAGGGCATGCTGGTGATCGAAGCCAGCGAGCAGACCGGCACGGCCTTGCAGGCCGAGGTGGTGAACCTGGCCACCCTGGTCTTGCCCGTGCCAGCGCCCAGCGACGAGGAAGCCGCGGCCCACCAGGCCCTGCTGGCCGACCTGGACAAGGCCTGTGGCGGCAAGACGGTCTGGCGAAAACTGGAGCCCGCCAAAGTCATGGCATAATTTCGGGCTTCCGAGGGCATCGCTGCAAAGCGCTGCGGCCGGGCGGTTAGCTCAGCGGTAGAGCACTGCCTTCACACGGCAGGGGTCGCAGGTTCAA
>JBBAPI010000056.1:0-2242 GCA_040400915.1 Rubrivivax sp. | reverse complement strand
TTTAGGCATGCATGCGGCGTGCCTGACTTCGGCAATTGATCAGCGTTTCCTTAAGGGTCTGTAAATCTGGCGTATCCACAATTCACAATTGTTCACACGGGATCGGCGCGGACACGCCCCGACTTGTTTGCGTCAACTGTGATGTCCTGTCCATCCCCTTCGATGTCCGACCTGCCGAAGCACTCCCTCTCGCACCGCCGTGGCGCCACACGGTGGCCGCTTGAAGCGCAAGGGCGGGCATGAATCCCAGCCCCTTGGTGCTGTTGAGCCTGCTGTTTGTGCTGCTGCTGGCCTGCGACGCCGCGGTCAAGTTCGGCGGGCATGCGCTCTGGGGCCGCGACGGCCCCGGCCTGCTGCCCTTGATCGCGCTGTCCATGCTGTCGGCGGGCGTGGTGGTGGCCGTCGTCGCGGCCATGATGCGGCGGGCCCGGCAACGGGCGGCCAATGCCGAAAGGGCGATCGACAGCACCAACGACGGCTACTGGGTGATCGACGACGAGGGCCGCTTCGTCGAGGTCAATGACGGCTATTGCCGCATGATGGGCTACAGCCGCGAACAGATCATGGCCATGCAGATCGCCGATTTCGAGGCCGTGGCCGATCAGGCGCAGATCAAGGGCCAGATCGCCCGCATCCTGCGCAAGGGGCATGAACGCTTCGAGACGCGGCACCGCCACCGCGACGGCCGCTGGGTCGATCTGGAGATCACCGTCACCGGCATCGAGCAGCGCCAGCTGGTGGCCTTTCTGCGCGACATCTCGGACCGCAAGGCGGCCGAGGGCCGGATCCGCGAGCTGGCCTACTTCGACCCGCTGACCGGGCTGCCCAACCGCCGCCTGCTGCAGGACCGCATCGAGCAGGCGCTGATCGGCAGCCAGCGCAACCGCGACTGCGGCGCCATCCTGTTCGTCGACCTGGACAACTTCAAGCTGATCAACGACACCCGCGGCCATGGCGAGGGCGACCAGCTGCTGATCGCGATGGCCGAGCGCCTGCGCCGCTGCGTGCGCTCGGGCGACTCGGTGGCGCGCCTGGGTGGCGACGAATTCGTGGTCCTGCTGGAGGGCCTGACCGGCCACGCCGGGGACGCGACAGCGCAGGCCGCGGCCATCGCGGAAAAGTGCCGCGATGCCGTGCAGGAGCCCTGCAGCATCGGCGGCGCGGAGTTCAACACCTCGGCCAGCCTGGGCCTGGTCTTGTTCAGCGGCACCGACCTGCCCTTCAGCGAATTGATGAAACGCGCCGATACCGCGATGTACGAAGCCAAGGCCGGCGGGCGCAACCGGGTGGCGGTCTTCGAGCTGGACATGCAGCGCAAGCTGACGCAGCGCAGCCAGCTCGAAGCCGACCTGCGCCGCGCCCAGGCCGCGCAACAGCTGCTGCTGTACCTCCAGCCGCAGTTCGACGCGGCGCATCGCCTGATCGGGGCCGAGATCCTGCTGCGCTGGCAGCATCCGGCGCTGGGCCTCATGAAGCCCGTGCACTTCATTTCACTGGCCGAAGAGACCGGCCTGATCCTGTCGATCGGGGCCTGGGTGCTGCGCTCGGCCTGCCAGCGGCTGGCCGGCTGGCAGGCCAGCGCCGCCACCCGCGGCCTGCACCTGGCGGTCAACGTCAGCGCCCTGCAGTTCAGCCAGCCCGACTTCGTCGACCACTTGCGCAGCCTGCTGGGCGAGTCGCGCTTCCCGCCAGGCCTGCTGCAGCTGGAGCTGACCGAAAGCCTGGTCATCAGCCAGGTCGATGAGGTGGTGCAGCGCATGCACGCCATCCGCGAACTCGGCGTCCAGCTGTCGATGGACGACTTCGGCACCGGGCAGTCGTCGCTGAGCAACCTGCGGCGCCTGCCGCTGCAGCAGCTCAAGATCGACCAGTCCTTCGTCAGCAAGCTGCCGGGCGGGGGCTCCGACGTCGCCGTGGTGCGCGCCATCATCGCGCTGGGCGACGCTTTGGGGCTGGCGGTGATCGCCGAGGGTGTCGAGTCCGAAGACCAGCGCGCCACGCTCGAGGCCAACGGCTGCCGCTACTACCAGGGCTACCACTTCAGCCCGCCGGTCCCGCTGGACGAGTTCGAGTCCAGAACCGGGGCCGGCTGGCAGACGCTGCAGCGCGCTGCAGGGCCCGAGCCGACGCTCAGCGGGGCCTGAACAAGCCCGGCGCCCGCGTCAGCGCAATGCCGGCAGCCTGAACTGGTTGGACTTACCCTGATCTCACGGACACCGCTGGACTAGATTTTCAATTTGCC
>JBBAPI010000055.1:0-2602 GCA_040400915.1 Rubrivivax sp. | reverse complement strand
ATCGACTTCTCGTCAATTCAGGATCGGCTGAAGTGCTCATTGATCAGCGAGTCCCAAAGAGATTGGCATCAAACCCGAAAAACCGGCCTCCGGGAAACTGCTGCTTCGCGTGCCGCCGGAAATACATGGCAAGGCCTTGGTGGCCTCACAAGCCGCTGGAAAAAGTCTGAATCAGTGGGCTACCGAAGTGCTGGAGCAGGCGGTTCAAGCCGGAGCCTGAGACGTCAAAGGGCGGAACCGCATGGAGCCGATATGGGACACCAGGGCACCTGGCTGCCTGCACAGCACGCAGCCACCCGTCAGACGGCCGGCGTGTACCCGGCCACAAACGCCTCCGGTGTCAACGCCCGCACCGGCGACCCCTTGAAGTCGCGCACATTGCGCGTCACGATGAACTGCGCGCCGCAAGCGACAGCGGCTGCGGCTTGCAGCGCGTCCTCGTAGTCGGGCACGGCCCAGTCCAGCGCCTGTTGGGCATCACTGCGCTGGGTGGGGGCGACATCGGCCCAGGTCAACAGGCCTCGCAAGAACTCACGGGCCGCTTTCTTGGACTGCTGTCGTTCGATGAGACAGGCCAGCGTCGCAACGGAATGCCAAGCCAGCCAGGCCTCATGTTCGCGGCCACAGCGGGCGATGATTTGCGAACTGGCCGGCTCGCCAGGGCGCTGAAAGGCCACATCCAGCAAGATGTTGATGTCGAGCAGCAAACGCATGACGCTTTCAGCGCAGGTGCTTGGCCAGGATATGGGCCAGCCGCTGGTCGGGCGCCTTGGCCTTGGCGGATTTGACGGCCTTGCGATTCGGCGCTGGATCTGCCAAGCGGCCCCGCCACTGCGCCAGCCAGCGCTCGGCCGCCCCAGCCGCATCGGCCTGGCGGCCCAATGATTGCTCGATGGCCTCACGCACCACGGCGGACTTGAACAAGCCGCGTGCTTGGCTGGCGGCCTGCAGCGCGGCGTCCAACGCCTCGGGAATTTTCAGGGTCAAGACGTTCATCAAGGGCTCGCGGTCATACCAAATCGTGGTCCAGACATTACCAAGGCTGACCGATCAACAGCTCCGTATAGAACAGAGGAACCCCGAGGGAAGGCTCCGCGCCGCACCCCCAACAGCGCCGATATCGGTTCAAGCCAACCCCACCCCAGCCGCCACGGCCGCCGCGCGCAATTCGGCGTCCTGCGTCGCCAGCGGCAACTGCCGCCGCAGCGCCAAGGCCAGGTAGGCCGCGTCGTAACTGCTCAATCCGAAGCGCAAGGCCAGCGCCAGCAACTCGGGCGGCGACGTGCCGTCGCGGTCGATGTCGATGGGCAGGCTGCCCAGGTGGCGCAAGATGTCCTGGGCCCGTTGCGCGGTCATCCGCTGGCGCAGGCAACTTGTGCGCAGCACGTTCGTCAATTCCAGTTGCCACAGTGCCGGCGCGCAGGCGCGCTCACTCTGCAGCCTTTCGGCGATGACCTGCGTATAGGGCGTGGCCTGGTTGTCCAGATACCAGCCCGACACCACCGAGTTGTCGATGACGAAAGGCATGCTCAGTCGCGGCCTTGTTCGATGGCCTCGCGCAGCGGCAGGTCCAGGCTGATGCCCGCGCGCAGCGCGTTCAGGGCCGCGAAGGTATCGGCCACCGCCTGGCGCTGGGTGCTGGCCTGCGACAGCCGCGTGGCCTTGGGTGCGGCCGACACCAGGCGAGCCACCGCCACGCCGCGGCGGGTGATGACGAACTGCTCGCCCTTTTCGACCTCGACCAGCAGTTCCGACAAACGCGTCTTGGCTTCGTAGACCGCAAGCTCTTGCATGATCAGACCTTGATACTGAGTGGGTTAACCAATTCTAGGCGACAAGTCTGAAGGGCGGAAGCGTCCAGTGGTTAGCATCTGTTTGCCCAGTCCATCGCCTGAAGCGCCGCCGCGCCATCCCCCGTGCCCCCATCCCCCACCTCTGCACCGGCCGCCGCCGTGCCCAGCCGCAGCGCAGCCCCCTGGTTCGCCGCCGCCGCCGCCGCCATCCCGTCGCTGCTGGCCTACAACGTCGCCCCCTCGCCGACCTTCCTGAACCAGGCCCTGGCCTTTGCGCTGTGGCCGGCCTTCGCGCTGGCGGTGGCGCCCCTGGCCGCCGGGCGGGGCGCTGTCGCGCTGCAAGCGGCCCTGGCGCTGCTGGTGGCCGCCGGCCTGTGGTCGTGGCTGGGTGCGGCCTTGCCGTCCAGCCTGGCGCTGTCGCTGATCGGCTCGCTGGGGGCCGCTGCGGTGATGGTGGCCGGCGGGGCCGGGGCCAGCGCCCGTCGACAGGCTGACGATTCGGGCCCGGGTGCGGTCGACCTCTTCGCCGCCTTCTGCTGGGGTTGGGTGGTGTCGGGCGCGCTGAACGTGGCCATCGCCGCCGTGCAGGTCTTCTGGCCGGGCGCGGTGGACGGCGACTGGATCGCCCATTCCGGCTTCCCCGGCCGCGCGGTGGGCAACCTGCGCCAGCCCAACCACCTCAGCAGCCTGCTGCTGTGGAGTTGCATCGCCGCTGTCGTGCTGCTGCAGTTGGGCCGGCTGCGGGGGCGCTGGGCGGCGGCGCTGTTCGCGGCCTTCGTCTTCGCGGTGGTGCTGACGGCTTCGCGCAC
>JBBAPI010000054.1:0-2683 GCA_040400915.1 Rubrivivax sp. | reverse complement strand
CCCTGATGGCCACCCAAACTGCCCCACTTGTGGCCACCCCAAACTGCTCCACCTGGCCGGGGTGAATTGACCGACTAATTCTGGTTTGTCAGGCGCCTCAGCCCTGACGCGGCAGGACGTAACTTCCTCCCCTCGACCAGAGGGGAATCAACGAGGTGAACGTCTTGAAGCCACATCTACAAACGACCATTTGGACGCTGCTGCGCGCGGGTAATAGCCAGCGCGAGATCGAGCGCCGCACCGGCATCTCACGCCACACCATCCGCAGCTACGCTGAGCGCTTTGCAGCCCAGGGCGATCCGCCCGGAGAATCAAACTGCCCCGGGGTGGCCGCCGGCTCCCTCACAGCCGTCGCGGCCCTGGTCGATCAAACTGCTCCACCCCGGCCACCGGCATCACCACTGGCATTCCCGCCAACGCCACCGCCGACTTTGTCGATGACCGCGGTCGCTGCCGCGGCGGCCTCGTTGTGCGAGCCGCACCGCGCATTCATCGAAGCGCAACTGCGACTGGGCCGCAACGCCATGGCCATCTACCAGGAGATGGTGGACGAGAAGGGATTTGCTGGCCGCTACAACTCGGTCAAGCGCTTCGTTGCACGGCTGCGGGTGCGCGAGCCTGAGCAGTTCGACCGCCTGAGCTTCGCGCCGGGCGAGGAGATGCAGGTCGACTACGGTGAGGGCGCGCCTACGCTGGTGCCGGGAACGGATCGCTACCGCAAACCGCGCTTGTTTGTCGCGACGCTGCGCTACTCGCGGCGCAGCTTCCGCCGCGTGGTCTGGAAGTCCAGCCAGCAGGTCTGGGCCGAGCTGCATGAGCAGGCTTGGGCGTACTTCGGCGGGTCATGCCGCTACGTGGTTCTGGACAACCTCAAGGAGGGCGTGCTCAAGCCCGACCTGTACGAGCCCAAGCTCAACACCGTGTACGCCGCCACGCTGGCGCACTACGAGGTGGTGGCGGACCCGGCGCGGGTGCGGGACCCCAATCGCAAGGGCAGCGTCGAGAACGCGATTGGCCACACGCAGGGCACCGCCTTGAAGGGCAAGCGCTTCGCGAGCGTGGAGGCGCAGAACGAGCACCTCGAGCACTGGGAGACCAAGTGGGCGGCGCCCCGCATCCACGGCTCCGAGCGCCGCCAGGTGCAGGCGATGTTCGAGGAGGAGCGGGCCTATCTGCAGCCGCTGCCCGTGCGGCCCATGGAGTACTTCCGCGATGAGCAACGCACCGTCTGCGACGACGGCTGCGTGCGGGTGGCCCACTGCAGCTATGCGGCCCGTCCGGCCCCCATCGGCTCGACGGTGCTGGTGCGCATCTTCGAGCACCGTCTGGACATCCGCGACCTCAGCACTCGGGCGCTGCTGCGCACGCACACCAAGGCGGAGCGACCGGGCACGGTGGTGTTGCCCGACGACGAGCGGGTCTTCAATCCCTCGCGCGAGACACGGTCGATCCTCAAGCAGGCCGAAGCCATCGGCGTTGAGGCCGCCCGGCTGTGCCAGCTGATGTTCGCCGTTGAGGGCCGCGTGGGCCAGCGCAAGCTCTGGGGCATCGTGCATCTGGCCGATCGACACCCGCGTCAGATCGTCAACGCCGCCTGCGCGCAGGCTCTGAACGATGGCCTGTACAGCTATCGCCACGTCAAGACCATCACCGAGCAGAGGCTGGCGCAAGCGCTGCAGCGCCTGGAGGAGGCGGCGCCCGTGGCGCCGACGTCCGAGCTGCCGCCCACGCAGGCCCACGACCTCATCCGCGGCCCAGAGGAATACGGGGAGCTCTTCGCCAAAGCCGCCGCCACCGCCGCCGCCACGATCGCCGCCGCTGCAACCGCCGCCCACAAAGGAAACCTCATCCCATGAATGCCCAAGACATCGAGACCACCCTGCTCAAACTGCGCCTGTCAGGCATGGCCCAGACGCTGCAGACCCGCGTGATGCAGGCGCAGGCCGCCCAGGAGCCCTTCATGGACACGCTGGCGTCGCTGCTGCAAGACGAGCTCGACCGGCGGCGCAGCCGCCTCATGGCCCGCCGCTACAAGCTCTCCGGCCTGGACGAGAAGCCGTCCCTGGCAGACTTCGACTGGCGCTTCAACCCGAAGCTGCCGCGTGGCGCTTGCTTCGAGCTGCACAGCTTGAAGTTCCTGAGCGAGGGGGCCAATGCGCTGCTGGTGGGCAAGCCCGGCACCGGCAAAAGCCATATCGCCAAGGCCGTGGCCTACCAGGCCACGTTGCAGGGCTATGACGTGGCCTACGTCGAAGCCGACGGGGCACTGGCTCGCTATGCCCTGGCCGACGCCGCTGAGCGCGCCAAGATGCTCAAGAACTGGGTCGCCGCAGACTTGCTGCTGCTAGACGATCTGTTCCTGGCACGGCGCATCGGCGAACATGCCGCCGAGCTGCTCCAGATGCTGGTACATCAGCGCTACAAGTTGCGCCGCTCGATCGTCATCACGTCGAACAGAGTCGTCCAGGACTGGGGTCGCTATCTTGGCGACGCGACCATGGCCACCACCATCCTGGACCGCCTCATGCACCGCTGCGCGATGCTGGAGTTCGAGGGCAAGAGCTACCGCCTGAAAGAAGCCTCCGCCCGGCTGGCCATTGCGTCAGACCCCGCATAATTCCCCCGTCCTGCCCGGAGCAGTTTGGGTGGCCATGAGTGGAGCAGTTTGGGGTGGCCATCGGGG
>JBBAPI010000053.1:0-4073 GCA_040400915.1 Rubrivivax sp. | reverse complement strand
CATCTCGATGTCGAGACACGCTGGAGCAGCCGCGCCCAGCTGATGCGGCCGGGTCGCGCCTGGGCGGTCTCGATCTCGCATTTGGCGGCGGCTGTGGGTTCGGTGCTCTCTTCTGTCTCAGCCGGCCCCTGCGGCGCCACCAGCGAATCCGGACGACGGCACCCGCCGCCAGTGAGTCCGTTTTCGAATGGGGCTGAGAACGCCATCCATGACTTTCTCGACGGCGTCGTTGGAGGTCAATTTACAGGGTAGGTGGGTCTCTCCCCACGAAAACCGTCACGAGCGCCTCTGGGTCGTGTGCCGGTGCTTGCGCCCGGCTCTCAAGCAAACTTTGCAGGGCGGCCGCGACGAACTGCATCCCCAGCGGCGACTGGGCTCGTGGCAGGAACGGTCTGGCGGGGTGCGAGCACCCGAGTGTTACCCGGGGGGGGACACCGGCGTCGTGGTGCCAGGGCGTGGTGCCAGAACGCTGCACGGCAGTATTGCCCGACCCTTCGTGGCCGCCAGCCCGTCATCACCGCCCAGCGGCGCAAGGCCCAGGGCACTCGCGGACTCAGCGCCCCAGTTTCTTCAGCCGGGCCGGCTCGACGATCTCGATCCAGTAGCCGTCGGGGTCCTTGACGAAGGCCACGTCCTTCATCTTGCCCTGGTCGGGGCGCTTGACGTAGGTCAGCCCGTTCTCGTCGAACCAGCGCACGGCGGTGTCGAGGTCGGGCACCGAAAAGCAGATGTGGCCGAAGCCCTGGGGCTGCGCGTTGCCGTCGTGGTACTTGAAATCGGCGTCGTCCTCAGTGTCCCAGTTGTGGGTCAATTCCAGCATGCCGGGCTGGCTGAAGGTCCAGGCGGTGCGCTCGCCCACGTCCTCGGGCACGTCTTGGCCGGGCACGGCGCGGTGCAGGAAGTAGAGGGAGAACTTCATCTCCGGGAAATCGAACTTGCGCAGCACGCGCATGCCGAAGACGCGGGTGTAGAAGTCCAGCGCCACCGTCGGGTCCTTGACCCGAAGCATGCAGTGGTTGAGCACGAAGCCCTCGCTGGTGGCGGCGGGCTGGGCGCAGACGCCCGGGTGGTTTTCGGTGTCGAAGCTCATGTCGGCAGGCCCGGCGCTGCGGGCGGCAAGGGAAGAATTGGGGCCACGGCCGTCAGGTCGGCTGGGCCAGCGGCAGGGGCCGCACGCTGGCCAGGGCTGGCGCGGCCGCGCGGGGGTGGCGGGACTTGTCCAGCGCCGCTAGCCGGCGCTGCAGGAAACGCATGCAGGTGACGCGCAAGAAGGAAGCGAAGTTGGGTACCTCGCCGCGGTGCGCCAGGATTTCGTCGTGGAACTGGGCGATCAGCGCGTTGGTGGTGCAGCCCTCTTCCTCGGCCATCTCGGCCAGCACGTCCCAGACCATGTTCTCCAGGCGGATGCTGGTCAGCACGCCATGGATGCGCACGGTGCGCGAGCGCTGTTCGTACTTGATGGGGTCGGCCTTCACGAAGAATTCGCACATGGTTGTCTCCTCGCGTGTCTCGTTCTAATGCCCTGGGCGCGGCACAATGACGTGGCAGTCGCGGGCTGCAGCCTCAGATGCTGCGCTCGCTCATCTGCCGGGCAATGTACTCGGCCTGCCGGATGGCCAGGGTCACGATGGTCAGCGTCGGGTTCTCGGCGCCGCCGGTGGTGAACTGGCTGCCGTCGCTGATGAACAGGTTGGCGATGTCGTGCGTCTGCCCGTAGCCGTTGCACACGCTGTCGCGGGCCTTGGCGCCCATCCGGCAGGTGCCCAGGTTGTGGGTGCTGGGGTACGGCGGAGTGCGGAAGCTCTTGATGGCGCCGGCCGCCTCATAGACGCGCTGGCCCTGGCGAAAGGCGTGCTCGCGCATCGCGACGTCGTTGGAGTGGTCGTCGAAGTGCACGTTGGGCGCCGGGCTGCCCCACTTGTCCTTGACGTTGGTGTTCAGTGTCACGCGGTTGGTCTCGCGCGGCATGTCCTCGCCCACCAGCCACATGCCGGCCAGCCGGCTGTAGTTGTCCATGTACTCGGCGAACTCGCTGCCCCAGCCGCCCGGGTTCAGGAAGGCGGCCATGAAAGGAATGCCCAAGGCCAGCGTCTCCAGTTCGTAGCCGCCGGCGAAACCGCGCCGGGTGTCATGGCCGGCTTCGTCGCGGATGATGCCGGCCATGGTGGTGCCGCGGTACATGTTCACCGGCTGCTTGAACATGGCGTAGACCGAGCCCGTCATGTGGCGCATGTAGTTGCGGCCCACCTGGCCCGAGCTGTTGGCCAGCCCGTCCTTGTACAGCGTGGAGGCTGACAGCAGCAGCAGGCGCGGCGTCTCGATCGAGTTGCCGGCCACGCAGACGATGCGCGCCTTCTGCCGCTGCTCGCGGCCGTCCTTGTCGAAGTAGACGACACCGGTCACCTTGCCCTTGTCGTCATGCTCGATGCGCGTGACGTGGCTCTCGGGCCGCAGGTCCATGTTGCCGGTCTTCTCGGCGCGCGGCAGTTCGACATACAGCGTGCTCCACTTGGCCCCGCTCTTGCAGCCCTGGAAGCAGAAGCCCAGCTGCATGCATCGACCGCGACCGTCGCGCGGCTGGCTGTTGATGGCCATGTTGCCGGTATGCACGTCCTTGTAGCCCAGCTTGGTGGCACCGGCGTACATCACCTTGAAGTTGTTGTTGCCGGGCAGGCCGGGGATGCCGTTGGTGCGCGTCACGCCCATCTTGTCCTCGGCGCGGGCGTAGTAGGGCTCCAACTCCTTCAGCGTCACCGGCCAGTCCATCAGGTTGGCGCCCGGGATCGCACCGTAATGCGTCAGGGTCCTGAACTCGTGGTCCTGAAGGCGCAGCGAAGCGCCGGCCCAGTGGGTGGTCGTGCCGCCCACGGTCTTGCAGATCCAAGCCGGCAGGCCCGAGAAGTCCTTGGCCACCCGCCATGTGCCCGAGGTGGTGCGCGGGTCCAGCCACGCCAGCTGGCTGAACGACTTCCACTCGTCGTTGATGAAGCTGGTGGTGGACTGCAGGGCCCCGGCCTCCAGCACCACCACCTTGATGCCCTTCTGGCACAACTCGTTGGCCAGGGTGCCGCCGCCGGCCCCCGAGCCGATGATCACCACCACCCCTTCGTCACCTTGATCGAACTTCGCCATGTCGTCTCCGTCTTGTTTTGGAATTGATCGCTCAGCCCATCCAGGGCGGCGGGCTGGCAGCGGCGCTGGGCGCAGGCAGCCACTTCAGGTCCTGGAAGCCGCGGGTGATGTACCCGCCCTTCTCCCAGGCCGAGCCGGGATAGCCGAAGACGGCGAAGGCCATGTCGTTGTCGTACAGGGACGTGACGCACTGGCCGCGCACCGTGTTGAAGAAAGGCGTGCCCTCGATGGCCTTGACCAGCTGCAGCTTCTGCGCGGCAGGGGCCTTGACGAAGCTGCCACCGGCGGCCTGGTCGAGCGCGCGAATGCCGTCGCGCAACGCGGCGTCGGCCTTGCCGTCCAGGTCCTTGGCCAGCAGCGCGTAAACCGCGTCGGGCAACTTCTTGTGCGGGTAAAGCACCCGGCCCATGGCCATCAGGGTCTCGCCCTCAGCTTTGCTCAAGGTCTTCAGCTCGACAGCCCAGACCGGCGAGGGTGCCAGTGCCGCCAGCACCGAGCCGGTGGCGATGCTGCCCATCAGGATGCCCGAGCCCTTGAGGAATTCGCGGCGCGCCAGCGGCAGATTCAGGCGCGGGACCGTGCCCTCGCTCTCGTTGCAGTCGGAACCTTCGGCCACAGCCGAAGGGGCGATGGGGATCACACGCATGCTTGTCTCCTGCTGGTTCGCGGGCCTTGTTCGATGGGGGTCCATCGGCCCTGAAGAATTCCAGTGTTGCACCCGGGGCCTGCCGGCTGGTTTTAGCGGGATACCTACAAGGGAAAGTCCGGGGCTCGCCAAACCCTCGTCACCCGGCGACCTTCATCCGGCGCGATTCAGTCCGCACCGGTCACTTGGCGCCCTTGAGCACCCAGCTGGCCAGCTTCCTGGCGTCCGCCTCCGAGACGGTTGCCTGGGCCGGCATGGCCATTTCGCCCCACACCCCGCCGCCGCCGGCGCGAAT
>JBBAPI010000052.1:0-7319 GCA_040400915.1 Rubrivivax sp. | reverse complement strand
GGCCGCAACCGGCGACAGCCCGGCGGTCTGCGATGGCGGCGCTTCCGCTTCCGCAACCGCTTCCGCAGCCAGCAGCGCGACCGGTGCACCGGTCGCGTCAGCGCGCTGCTGGCATGTCTCGGCCGCTTTCGGCCCCGACACCTTTCGCAACGGCATGGACCCGATGGCCCTGCTGAATTACCTGCGCGGCCTGGGCCATATGCCGCACCTGGTGTGCGACAGCGCTGCCGTGCCGGCCCTCGACCAGCTGGACCCCGAGACCTGCCACCTGGCCTTTGGATTGCGCCTGGAAACCGAGGCCACGCGCGACGAGATCGAAGGCGCCTTCAGCTTCGTGCGCGACGACTGCAATCTGCATGTGCTGGCGCCCGGCGCCAGCGCCGAAGACCACGCCCAGCTGATCGACGAGCTGCCCGACAACCCGCGGCTCGGTGAGATCATGGTGGCCTGCGGCGCCATCACCCGCGCCCAGCTGCAGCAAGGTCTGCGCACACAAGGCAAAGCCCGCGCCGCCGGCCAAACCGCGGCGCCGCTGGGCGAGATCCTGCAGGCCACGACGGGGCTCAGCGCGCAGGTGGTAAACGCCGCGCTGAACAAGCAGGCCAAAGGCAAGCCGGCCGCACCCAAGGATGGCGGCAGCGAAGACACCAGCGGCCGCTACATCCGCGTGCAGGCCGATCGGCTCGACGCGGTGATCAACCTGCTGGGCGAACTGGTAATTACCGGGGCCGGTGCCGCCTTGCTGGCGCGGCAAACACGCCAGAGCGCGCTGATCGAGGCGAACGGCCAGATCGGCCGGCTGATCGAGGAAATCCGCAACGGCACGTTGCAGCTGCGCATGGTGCCGATCGGCGAAACCTTCAGCCGCTTCCGACGCGTGGTGCGCGACACCGCGGCCGAGCTGGGCAAGGACGTGCTGCTGGAGATCGTCGGCGGCGATACCGAGCTCGACAAGTCGGTGGTCGAGCGCATCGCCGACCCGCTGATGCACCTGGTGCGCAACGCGCTCGACCACGGCCTGGAAACCCCCGCGCAACGGCTGGCAGCGGGCAAGCCGGCGCAGGCCACGCTGACCATCAGCGCCTGCCACGAATCGGGCAGCATCCTGATCGGCGTCCACGACGACGGCCGCGGCATCGACCGCGAACGCGTGCTGCAACGCGCCTGGGAGCGCGGCCTGGTCGAGCAGGGCGTGACACCGCCCGATGCCGACATCCTCAAGCTGATCTTCGAGGCCGGTTTCTCGACCGCCGAGAAGGTCACCAACCTCAGCGGCCGCGGCGTCGGCATGGACGTCGTGCGCCGCAACATCGAAGCCTTGCGCGGCTCGGTGACGATCTCCAGCGAAGCCGGAAAAGGCTCGCACATTGCCATCCGGCTGCCGCTCACGCTGGCCATCATCGACGGCTTCCTAGTCGGTGTCGGGCCGTCGAAGTTCATCTTCCCGCTCGACGCGGTGGTCGAGGTCATCGAGACCCGGCCCACCGCCAGCGCGGCCGATGCGCGCGGCCGCAGCGTCGTCGAGCTGCGTGGCCAGGTGCTGCCGGTGGTGAGCCTGCGCGCGCTCTATGCGCTGGACTCGGCCGAGCCCGAACGCAGCAGCGTGGTCGTGATCCGCTCGGGCGGCGCGCGCTACGGCGTGCTGGTCGACCAGCTGCTCGGCCAGCACCAGACCGTCATCAAACCCCTGGGCCGCATGTTCCGCAGCCTGCGTGGCATGTCGGGCTCTTCGATTCTTGGCAACGGCGAAGTGGCGTTGATTTTCGACGTCAGCTCGCTGGCTCAACTTGCGGCACACCCGCCGCCTTCAACGTCGAACGCCGCCCGGCGCAGCAGTGAACCCCGCCCAACCACCAGCCCATCACGTTCAGGACAACCATCATGACCACGAAACAGTCTTCTCTTTTCGCACGCCTGTTGCGCCACGCCGGCCTCCAAAGCCTGGCGGCGGGGGCAAAGGAGCAGGAGGATTTGCGCACCGAGTGCCTAGCCACGATGACCCAAATGGAGGCACGCCTGTCTGATGCCGAAGGGCAGTTGGCCGGCATCAGCAAATCCCAGGCGGTGATCGAGTTCAAGCTCGACGGCACCATCCTGACCGCCAACGAGAACTTCCTGGCCACCTTGGGCTACACGCTCGACGAGATCAAGGGCAAGCACCATTCGATGTTCGCGGCACCCGGCGTCAGCGGCAGCCATGAGTACCGCCAGTTCTGGGACAAGCTCGGTCGCGGCGAGTACGACTCGGGCCAGTACAAGCGCATCGGCAAGAGCGGCAAGGAGGTCTGGATCCAGGCCTCCTACAACCCGATCATGGACATGAACGGCAAGCCGTTCAAGGTGGTGAAGTACGCCACCGACATCACCGCGGCCAAGATGCAGGCGGCCGACTTCGAAGGCCAGTTGCAGGCCATCGGCAAGGCGCAGGCGGTGATCGAGTTCAAGCTCGACGGCACCATCCTGAGCGCCAACGAGAACTTCCTGGCCACCTTGGGCTACACGCTCGACGAGATCAAGGGCAAGCACCATTCGATGTTCGCGGCACCCGGCGTCAGCGGCAGCCATGAGTACCGCCAGTTCTGGGACAAGCTCGGTCGCGGCGAGTACGACTCGGGCCAGTACAAGCGCATCGGCAAGAGCGGCAAGGAGGTCTGGATCCAGGCCTCCTACAACCCGATCATGGACATGAACGGCAAGCCGTTCAAGGTGGTGAAGTACGCCACCGACGTGACCGCCGACGTCAATGCCAACAACATGCTGCGCCAGGCGGTTGAGCAGGCCCAGGCCGTGACCAGCGCCGCCAAGGACGGTGACCTGACCAAGCGAATTCCGCTCGAAGGCAAGAGCGGCCCGATCGAGGCCTTGTGCGCCGGCGTCAACGTGCTGGTCGAAACCACCTCCGTGATCTTTGCCGATGTCGGACGCAGCTTCGGCGCGCTGGCCGCAGGCGACCTGACGCAGCGCATCACACGCGACTACAGCGGCACTTTCGGCCAGGTGAAGAACGATGCCAACGCCACCAGCGAGGCGTTGGCTTCCATCATCGAAGACGTGGGCCGCGTGTTCTCGGGTCTGGCCGAGGGCGACCTGACGCAGCGCATCACCCGCGAAGCGCTGGGCGTCTTCGACAAGGTGAAGCAGGACGCCAATTTGAGTTCCGAAAAGCTGTCCGGCATCATCGAGGAGGTGCGCAGCGCGGCCGATGCGCTGACCGGCGCGGCCAACCAGGTCAGCGCCACCGCGCAGAGCCTGTCGCAGGCGGCCAGCGAGCAAGCCTCGAGCGTGGAAGAAACCACGGCGTCGATCGACGTCATGTCGGCCTCGATCACGCAGAACAGCGACAACGCCAAAATCACCGACAGCATGGCCACCAAGGCCAGCAAGGAAGCCGGTGAAGGCGGCAGCGCGGTGACGCAGACGGTGCAGGCGATGAAGCAGATCGCGCAGAAGATCTCCATCGTCGACGACATCGCCTACCAAACCAACCTGCTGGCGCTGAACGCGGCCATCGAGGCGGCGCGCGCCGGCGAGCACGGCAAGGGCTTCGCCGTGGTGGCGGCCGAGGTGCGCAAGCTGGCCGAACGCAGCCAGGAAGCGGCCAAGGAAATCGGCGACCTGGCGGGCAACAGCGTGTCCACCGCCGAGCGCGCCGGCAAGCTGCTCGACGAGATCGTGCCGAGCATCCAGAAGACCAGCGAGCTGGTGCAGGAAATCGCCGCCGCGTCACAGGAGCAGAGCCAGTCGGTGACGCAGATCGGCGGCGCGATGGGCCAGCTCAGCAAGGCGACGCAGCAGAACGCCTCGGCTTCGGAAGAATTGGCCGCCACCAGCGAAGAGCTGAGCGGCCAGGCCGAACAGTTGCAGCAGTCGGTGGCCTTCTTCACGTTGAGCGCAGAGGCCGCGCCGACGGCGGCCTCGCGTCATGTCGGCAAAGGGGCCAAGGCCGATGGCGTCAACAGCGAGCGCCGCGCGCCGAACTCACCCCTGCGCGGGGCCAAGCCAGCGGCCGGCGCGCGCGCGGTGGCCGCAACGGGCAGCACCGGCACCCACGGCAACTTCCGCCCTTATTGAACGAAAGCCTGCGATGAGCACATCCCTGAACGCCGCGGCGGCAGCAGCAGCCGTCGGCGAAGCCTCGGCCCAGTACCTGACCTTCACGCTCGGTGAGGAGGTCTTCGCGATGGACATCCGCACCGTGCGCGAAATCATCCAGGTCGGGCCGATGACGACGGTGCCGCTGATGCCGGGCTTCGTGCGCGGCGTGATCAACCTGCGCGGCGCGGTGGTGCCGGTGATCGACCTGCACGCCCGCTTCGGCCGGACGCCGGCCAAGCTGTCGAAGAAGACCTGCATCGTGATCTTCGATTCGACGCGCGTCACCGACGGCGGCAGCGAGCGCGTCGAGCTCGGCCTGATGGTCGATGCGGTCAGCGAGGTCATCGAGATCGCCGCCGCCCAGATCGAGCCACCGCCGAACTTCGGCACCACCGTGAAGCGCGACTTCATCCGCGGCATGGGCAAGGTGGCGAACCGCTTCGTCATCCTGCTCGAACCCGACCGCGCCTTCGACATGGGCGAGATGGCCGCGCTGTGCGAATCGTCGCAGCTGGCGGCTTGATGAGAAAGTCCAGAAAGCCGACACGATGCAAGCCCTGAGCGACCGTGCCTTCGAGCAGATCACCACCCTGATGCAAAACAGCATCGGCCTGAGCTTCGCGATCAGCAAGAAGCCGCTGATCTCGTCGCGCCTGGCCCCGCGCCTACAACGTCTGGGACTGGCCAGTTTCGAGGACTACGCCGCGCTGATCGAGGCCGACGAGGGCGGCGAATTCCAGATGGCGGTGGACCTGCTGACCACCAACGAAACCTACTTTTTCCGCGAACCCGCGCATTACGCGCTGCTGGAAGAAACGCTGGCCCGCGAGAAGCCGCGCAGCACGCGCGTGTGGAGCGCCGCCAGCTCTTTCGGCGACGAGGCCTACAGCACGGCCATGCTGCTGGCCGACATGGCGCAGCAGGGCCGCATCGGCAGCGACTGGTCCGTTTTGGGCACCGACATCAGCGACCGCGTGCTGCAAAGCGCCGCGCGCGGCGTCTTCCCCGCCGAGCGGCTGCGCGACACCGCGCCCGAACGCATCAAACGTCACTGCCTGCGCGGCGAAGGCGAGAGCGAAGGCCTGGTGCAGATGGCGCCGAAGCTGCGCGACCGCGTGCGCTTCGGTCAGCTCAATCTGTGCGAACCCATCGAAAGCCTGGGCCCCTTCGACGTGGTCTTCCTGCGCAACGTGCTGATCTATTTCGACCCGCCGACCAAGGCCGCGGTGGTCGACAGCGTGCTGACGCAACTGCGCCCGGGCGGGCTGTTCTTCATCGGCACCGCAGAAGGCCGTGTGCCCTGCAAGACACCGATCAAGGCGATCGCCCCGGGCGCGTTCAGAAAACCGGTGGCTTCGTGAACGCGGTTGCCTGCCAGGCCGCTGTTTTGTGACGCTGACCGTGACCTCGACCGCCGCCGTCACCGCGCTCGACGGCGTGCCGCAGACGCTGCACCCCGGTGACGTGGCCTGCGGCGAGCGCGGCGACAGCTTCGCCACGCTGCTGGGTTCGTGCATCGCCGTGGTGCTGACCGACCCGCGGCGCACGGTGGGCGTGATGTGCCACATCGTGCACACCACCACGAACACCAGCGCAGCGCGCGACAGCACCTGGGGCGACGTGGCGCTGGACCGCATGTATGACCTGCTGCGCGAGCGCGGCATCACGCCGCAGCTGTGCGAGGCCCGCGTTTACGGCGGCGGCAACATGTTCCCCGGCCTGTTCGGCAGCGGCTCGCACGTCGGCGCGAACAACGCGCACTGGGTGCTGCAGGCCCTGGCGCACGACGGCGTGCGCGTGCTGCACAGCGACACAGGCGGCAGCGCCTACCGAAAACTGACCTGGACCGTCGGCCCGGATGCACCGCAGGCGGTAGCGATAGCGGTCGAGGTCTGAGCCTCTTTCGTCTTTCGTCTTTCGTCTTTCGTCTTTCGTCTTTCCTCTTTCATCCACGCCCCCAACCTGAACCCTCCCATGGCCATCAAGGTGTTCGTGATCGACGATTCAGCGGTGGTACGCCAGACGTTGGCGCACCTGCTTCAGGGCGACGCCGAAATCGAGCTGCAGGGCAGCGCGCCCAACCCGCTGATCGCCGCGCCGATGATCCGCAAACAACGTCCCGACGTGCTGTTGCTGGACATCGAGATGCCCGGCATGGACGGCATCACCTTCCTGCGCCAGCAGATGGCCGAGTCGCCCATCCCCACCGTCATCTGCAGCACGCTGACCACCGAGGGCAGCAAGATGGCGCTGGAGGCGATGGCCGCCGGTGCCGTGGGCGTGGTGGCCAAGCCGCGGCTGGGCTTGAAACAGTTCCTGGAAGCGTCGCGCCGCGAATTGGTCACGGCGCTGAAGGCCGCCGCACGCTCGCGGCCGCGACAGGCGGCAGCGCGCAGCGCACCGCATGCGGCCCGGGCTGGCGCTTCCGGCGCACCCGGCGTTGCTGGCGCAACGGCCGCCGCCGCAGCCGCACCGCGGCCCGGTCTGCACGCGCTGTCGATGAACAAACCGGTGGTCATTGGCAGTTCGACGGGCGGCACACAAGCGCTGGAAGTGGTACTGACCGCGATGCCGGCCGACGCGCCCGGCATCGCCATCGTTCAGCACATGCCGGAGAAGTTCACCGCCATGTACGCGCAGCGCCTGGACGGCCTGTGCGCGATGAACGTGCGCGAAGCCAAGGACGGTGACCGCCTGGAGCGTGGCGTGGTGCTCATCGCCCCCGGCGGCCGTCACATGCAGCTGCGCAAGGCCGGCGGCCAGTACTACGCCGTGGTGGTGGACGGCCCGCCCGTCAACCGCCACAAGCCCAGCGTCGACGTGCTCTTCAAGTCGGTCGCCGAATGCGCCGGCGGCGACGTGCTGGCCATCATGCTGACCGGCATGGGCGACGACGGCGCGCGCGGCATGAAGCTGCTGCACGACGGCGGCGCCCGCACCGTGGCGCAGGACGAAGCCAGCTGCGTCGTCTTCGGCATGCCCAAGGAAGCCATCAAGCTGGGCGCCGTCGATCAGGTGCTGCCACTCGACCGTGTGGCTGCGGCGATCCTGCAGTTCGACGCTCGCGGCTGAGCTGTCTCGAAGGGTGGCCGGCAGAAGAAACGTCGGCTGCAAGGCGACGCCCTCTGCCGCCCGCGCTCCTACCCAGCAATAACGCCGTAGACGCGTTCGGCCAGCACCCGCGCAAACGGGTGCGCGTGTGGCACGGGGCCCTGGATCGCGAA
>JBBAPI010000051.1:0-7350 GCA_040400915.1 Rubrivivax sp. | reverse complement strand
TTCTGCTTCGTCCGCGTAACTCCCCGCAGACCTGTCAGACTTCTCAGCACAGCCCGTGAGTTTGACATGACTTTCAAGACCCTGTCAACAAGTCAATTCCCGGCTGACCCTCTTTCCGTTTCGGCCCTCAGCACCAGACTGACAGACCGCACTTCTCGAGCGCAGCCTTCGACTGTAGCACAGGTTTGGGTCATTTTACCGGCTGCTTGCGGCCCGGGCGTTGGTTGCGGGCTGGGCCTCAGTGTCCCTTGGTGGGTGACGGCAGCCCATCCATCTGATCGAAAATGCTGGCCGGTCGGTGGTTGTCGAAGGTCAGGTCGAGGTCGATCGGCGCGGTGGGCTTATCCTGGAAGGCAACGGAGCCGGTGTGTCCATCTTGTCGGTCGACTTGCAAGGCGGCCGGCGCGGTGCTGCTAAATTCACCCGTGTCCGTCAGGGGCAACAGCAGATCGACGCTGCCGGTGTAGTTCGACTCGTGGTCCTGGAGGTCGCGGGCCAATGCATACAACAAGAGGACTTCGCGGTAGGCCGGCAAGTCGAACATGTCACCTCCAGCCGTTCTGAACATCAATTTTTCCAGCTCGGCCATGCTCTCCAGCGGTCTCGACCAGACCTGTTGCAAGCGTGTCAGCACGGCCGGGTAGTCGGTCAGCAGACGGCCGCTTTGCAGGTCGACATTCCACTCGGGGGCGTAGGCATTGAAGCGGTGGTTGAAGCGCACGCGCATGCGCTCGTAGCCGTTGAGGTCACCGCGCCGGCGGTGGATCTCAAGCAGCTTCAAGTAAGGCAGGGGGCTGCTACCCCCGGTGTGCTGCAGGTGCTCGGTCAGCAGATCGATGGCTGCAGCGTCCTGGCCCAGCACGACGAAAAACTCGGCTTGCTGCTCGAGGTCGAGCAGCTCGTCGATGGACACCTCACGGCCTGCCAGATCCGTTTCGCTGGCCGGCGCAGGCTGAACCGCCGTGATCAACGTCGGCGGTTCGGGGTCGGCCGCCGGCTGTTCGCGCAGCTCGGTGGGTGACTGCGAGGGCACCCAACCGTCAGATGGCGCGGCGGGCGGCCACGCCGGTGCAGGCCCCAGGCGCGCGGCCGTAGTCTGCGGAGCTTCGCCCTCGAATGGCTGCACCGCAACAGCCTGCGTCGGGATTCGGCCGGCCGCATCGAGTACCCCCGATGGCCGACCCTGCTGCTCCCGATCAGTGCGCAAAGCAGCGCGAGCAGGCCGGCCTGCACGGCCCGGTCGACGCCACAACCAGAGTGCCAGCCCGGCAAAGCCGGCGGCGACGGCGCCCAACAGCCAGACCACGCTCGACGATGAAGATCCAGCTTGGGCCAGCTGTGCGCTCAGCGACTCGGCTTGGGCGCGGTTCTTGCCCACCTCGGCGCGCAATTGTTCAACCGTGCGCTCCAGCCTGGCGATGCGATCAGCGGCTGTCGATGCCGCCGATGCCGACTGACGGGCCGCTGCGGCCGCCTGCGCAACGGCTTGCAGCGCCTGTTCAACGGCACCGTCCGTCTTGATTTGCGGCGCCAGCACGTCCAGACGCAAGCGGGACGGGCCCGCAGCGCTGGCTCGCAATCGGCTCAGTACCGCGCGGGGGGCGGCCAGCGCCCGCCGCTGCAGCTGCGTGCTGGCTGGCAACTGGGACGGCACCGCCCTGCGGACAAGGGCTTCGGGTTGCCGCAGTGCAACCTTGCGCCAACTGCTCGCCGGCACGGCAACGGCGTCGTCCTCGGCCGGCTGGGCTGCCGGTCGCCCTGCGGCAGGGCCGCTCGGCAGCGGCGGCCGGGGTGCCCGTCGAGTGGCATCGACATCCGGCGGCGATGACCCGCTGGCGGCCGCCGGCACGCCGCTGACCGACGCAGGCGCGGGCGGGTCGACGAAGAGCACATAGCGTCTAAGCACCGCATGGCCGCAACTGGCCGTCAGGTGCACCACCACCACGGGCTCATCGAGCGCGACCTGGGTCTGCACACGCAGGCGCACGGCTTGGGGGTTCAGGCGCTCGAGTTGCACGCGCAACTGCGAAGGCATCACGATGCGCTCGCCGATTTGCACCTCTGCCGACACGCAATCATCGGTCAGTGCTTCTTCGGCATCGGGGCGCAGGGCCACGCTGAAGTCCAACCCTTGGCCCCAGACCGCCGTGCCGGAACCTGACCCCAGACCCATGCCTGCCGCAGGCAGGGCGTACAACAACGCCAAGCTGGCCGTGGCTACAGCCAAGGGCGGGCAGGGCCGCCTGTTCAGCGTGCGACGGGTTGGTGACATCGGGTTGGTTATAGCGCCCACCCGCTCTACACGAGCACCCTGGGGGGCCCGCAGCGCGGCCCGTGCGCCAGCGCCCTGGGTCAGGGCCCCTTCCACCAACCGCGCCGTCAGCAGGACATCATGTGTCGTAGCCCGGCGAGCGGCGCTCCAAGCGGCGCAGCAGCCCCGGCCAGATCAGTTGCGACCCCAAGCCGCGGCTGACCACCGCAGACTGCTGGCGCGCGGTGGCCATGATGGCCGGATCGACAGACACCAGGGGTCCACCGCCAGCCTGCGCACGAACCTGGATGGTGCAGACGGTCTCGAACAGGTACATCGCCTGGAAGGCATCGGCCACGGTGCGGCCCACGGTCAGCAGGCCGTGGTTGCGCAGCATCAGGAAGTTCTTGTCACCCAGGTCGGCCACCAGCCGCGGCTTCTCGTCGTCACGCAGGGCCACGCCTTCGTAGTCGTGATAGCCCAGCGACGACAACACGAAGATCGATTGCTGCGACAAGGGCAGCACCCCACCCTGCTGCGCCGACACCGCGATGCCATTCAACGAGTGCACATGCAGCACGCAGCCGATGTCGTGACGCGCGCCGTGCACGGCACTGTGGATGACGAAGCCCGCCGGATTGACGTCGAAGGGCGTGTCGTCGAGCTTGTTGCCCTGGGCGTCGACCTTGACCAGGCTGGATGCCGTGATCTCTTCGAACATGAAGCCGTAGGGGTTGATCAGGAAGTGCCCGGTGTGTTCATCATCGGGGCCGGGCACGCAGGCGCTGATGTGGGTGAAGACCAGGTCGTCCCAGCCGAACAAGGCCACCAGCCGGTAGGCGGCAGCCAGGTTGACGCGCGTCTGCCATTCGGCTTCGCTGACCTGATGGCGGCGTTCAGGGATGTGCAGTTTGGGTGTGGGCATGTGGGTGGCTCCGGATAGCGAGATGGGGTCTGGCACGCGACGATAGAGAATCCGATGCTCCCTCTCCTGTCGCTTCAGAGACAAGCCATGAATACCCCCGTTCCTACAATCGAAGAGCTCCAGAACATCGAATCAGGCGCGTGGTTCAGCAAGCTCTCCCTGTCACTGCGGCAAGCCATCCTGTCCCGCGCCGCCGTGCGCCGCCTGAGCGACGGCAAGGCTTTGGCCACGCGCGGTTCGACGGCCGAAGAATGGTGCGGTGTGGCCAAGGGCGCGGTGCGCATCAGTTCGGTGTCGCTGTCGGGCAAGCAGGTCACGCTGACCTATGCCGAGCCGGGCACCTGGTTCGGCGACATCGCCCTGTTCGACGGGCTGCCGCGCACCCACGATGCCGACGCCCATGGTGCGACCACGCTGCTGGCGGTGCGCAAGGCCGACTTCAAGGAGTTGCTGGCCCAGCATGTCGAGCTCTACGAGGCCCTGCTGCGGCTGAACTGCCGTCGCCTGCGCCTGATGTTCGACCACTTCGAAGACCTCAACACGCGGCCGCTGCAGGCCCGGCTGGCCAAGCAGATCCTGCTGCTGGCGCGCAGCTACGGCGTGGCGCAGGGCGAGGAAATCCGCATCGGCCTGGCGCTGGCCCAGGAAGACCTGGCGCAGCTGCTGGGGGCCTCGCGGCAGCGCGTCAACCAGGAACTGAAAGGCTTCGAACGCGAAGGCGCGGTGCGCGTCGAGCCGACCCGGCTGGTCGTGCTGTCGCGCGAAAAACTGCTGGCGATATCCGAACGATGACCTGAACGCACAAGGCAGATCACACCCCATGGACCATTTCACCGGCACCAAGCCCGTCGCAGAGAGCCACAGCTTCGACGTGGCCGCCCTGCAAGCCTTCCTCACCCGCGAGATGCCCGGCTTTGCCGGCCCGCTGACTGTCGAGCAGTTCAAGGGCGGACAGTCCAACCCGACCTACAAGCTCATCACGCCGGCCTGTGCCTATGTGATGCGCACCAAGCCCGGCCCGGCGGCCAAGCTGCTGCCGTCGGCCCACGCCGTGGACCGCGAATTCCGCGTCATGAAGGGCCTGGGCACGCAGGGCTTTCCGGTGGCCCGGATGCACGTGCTGTGCGAGGACGAAGCCGTCATCGGCCGCGCCTTCTACGTCATGGAATTCATGGACGGCCGCGTGATGTGGGACCAGTCGCTGCCCGGCATGACGCCCGCCGAACGCGCTGCCATCTACGACGAGATGAACCGCGTGATGGCGGCCCTGCACAGTGTGGATGTGGCCGCGGCGGGCCTGGCCGACTATGGCCGGCCAGGCAATTACTTCGAACGCCAGATCGCACGCTGGACCAAGCAGTACCTGGCGTCCGTCACCGAGGTCATCCCCGAGATGGACAGCCTGATCGCCTGGCTGCCGGGCCACCTGCCGGCCGGCGCGCTGGATGGCGCACAGGCCCCGACCGTCGTGCACGGCGACTACCGCCTAGACAACGTGGTCTTCCACAAGACCGAGCCACGCATCATCGCCGTGCTCGACTGGGAACTCTCCACGCTGGGCCACCCGCTGGCCGACTTCAGTTACCACTGCATGTCCTGGCACATCCCGCCCGGCGCCTTCCGCGGCATCGGTGGCCTGGACCTGGTTGCGCTGGGCATTCCCAGCGAGGCCGACTACGTGCGCCGCTACTGCGAACGCACCGGCCGCAAGGACGGCGAAGCCCTGGCCGCCGACTGGAACTTCTACCTCGCCTACAACCTGTTCAGGCTGGCTTCGATCATGCAAGGCATCGCCAAGCGCGTGGTCGACGGCACGGCGGCCAGCGCGCAGGCCCGCAACAGCGGCGCCGCGGCGCGCACGCTGGCCGAAATGGGCTGGGCCTTTGCACAGAAACACACGCCGGCCTGAGTCGGCGCCTCACCACAAACAACCCGGAGCACCTCCATGGACTTCAGCTACTCACCCCGCACCCAAGATCTGCAGGCGCGCCTCATCGCCTTCATGGCCGAGCACGTCTACCCCGCCGAAGCGCGCTACTTCGCCGAAATCGAGGCCAACACGGCTGCAGGCAAGCGCTGGACGCCGCTGCAGGTCATCGAGGACCTCAAGCCCAAGGCCCGCGCCGCCGGTTTGTGGAACCTCTTCCTGCCCCCGCATGCCGATGGTGCACACGGCCAGAGCGATGCCGAATTCACCTTCGGCCTGAGCAACCAGGACTACGCGCCGCTGGCCGAGATCATGGGCGCCGTGCCCTGGTCCAGCGAGGTCTTCAACTGCTCGGCACCCGACACCGGCAACATGGAAACCATCGCGCGCTATGGCACGGCCGAACACAAGCAACGCTGGCTGGCGCCGCTGCTGGCCGGCGAGATCCGCAGCGCGTTTGCGATGACCGAACCGGCCGTCGCTTCATCGGACGCCACCAACATCGAATCCGACATCCGCCGCGACGGTGACGACTACGTCATCAACGGCCGCAAGTGGTGGACCAGCGGCGCCGGCGACCCGCGCTGCGCCATCTTCATCTTCATGGGCAAGACCGACAAGACGGCGCCCCGACACTCGCAGCAGTCGATGATCCTGGTGCCGCGCGACACCCCGGGCATCACCGTGATGCGCCCGCTGTCGGTCTTCGGCTACGACGACGCACCGCATGGCCACATGGAAGTCGACTTCAACAACGTGCGCGTGCCGGCCAGCAACATGCTGCTGGGCGAAGGACGCGGTTTCGAGATCGCGCAGGGCCGCCTCGGGCCGGGGCGCATCCACCACTGCATGCGCCTGATCGGCATCGCCGAACGCGCGCTGAAGCTGATGTGTGAACGCGCCGTCAGCCGCACCGCTTTCGGCAAGACCATCGCGCAGCAGACGGTGACCCAGGAGCGTATCGCCGAGGCCCGCTGCATGATCGACCAGGCGCGTCTGCTGACGCTGCACGCGGCCTGGAAGATGGACGCCGCCGGCAACAAGAGCGCCAAGGCCGAGATCGCGATGATCAAGGTGGTGGCGCCGCAGGTGGCCTGCCAGATCATCGACTGGGCGATGCAGGTCTACGGTGGCGCCGGTATGTGCCAGGACACACCGCTGGCCTACTTCTACACGCTCAGCCGCACCCTGCGCTTCGCCGACGGCCCCGACGAAGTGCACCGCAACGCGATTGCGAAATTGGAACTCGGCAAATTGATGCCGACCTGAGGCCAGGCATCCGTCAGGCCAGACCGGCCCGACGGGCCTCGGCCGACGGGACTACGGCTGGTGCTCGTCGCCCGGCAGCGCGCTGGGCGGCCACAGACTGGGCGCAGTGACCGGGGTGTCGGTAGTTGCCCCCTCCTCCACGACGCGCCGCGCTTCGCGGATGGCGGTCTCGAAGACCCGCAACCAGCCCTGCACGGCGCCGATCTGCGCGTCAGGCACAGCGGTGCGCAGCATCAGCCGGCCGCGACCGATCATCAGCACCACCGGCACGTCGGCCGCCACGATGACCCCGGCCAACGAGCTCGTCAGCGGCCCTTCCAGCCAGTGCTGCAGCCAGCCCTTCACGCTGGATATGGCGACATAGCGCTCCCGCAGCCGCGGCATGTCGCTACCGGGCAGCTTGGGGTACATCACCAGCCAGCGCATTTCGGGCGGCGTCTGGTTGTCGATGCGCGTCTGAACGCCTTCGACGAACTGCTCGAAGACCGATGTCTCCATCGCGTCCTGCAACACCCGGTTCATCAGCACCACCTGCAGGTCTGCAGGCAAGCCCATCTCGGCGCGCAGACGCAGTTCCATGCCCGTGATGTAGGGCCGCTGCGAGGGGCCCCACTCCATCCGCCAGGGCGTCGCGCCGATACTGCCGTCGATGACGAAGCCTGCGTTGGGGACGGCGCGAAAAGCGTACTGGCGCGATTCGGCCCAGGGCGCGATGCCGACCCATTCGGGCGACGGCGCCACGGGGGCGCCGGAAAACAGCCGCTTGAGGCCTTCGAGCATGATGGGGATCCCGCAAGGTCGGGGCACCAAGACGGCGCCACCCAGGCGTTTGAGCACGAAGAGCACAGTGTATTCGGCGCCACCCGTCTTGCCGCTCGAATCGGCCGCACCGATTCCGCGCAATCAGGGCAATTGCACCGAGAATCCAGCCTGGTAACTGCCCGTAGCTCAACTGGATAGAGCACCAGCCTTCTAAGC
>JBBAPI010000050.1:0-9092 GCA_040400915.1 Rubrivivax sp. | reverse complement strand
AGTCAACAGCCAATTCAGCAAATCGCCTCACACACAGAATTTCTGACACCCCCAGGCCGTCACCGACCTCGACGTGAATTACAAGTTCAGCAAGCAGTTGTCGGTCTCGATCGGTGCGAACAACCTCTTCAACACCTACCCGGACAAGCTGAACCCGGCGCTGGTCGCCGACTGGCGTGAGAACGGCGACAACGCGGCGGTGCAGAAATACCCCAGCTTCTCGCCCTTCGGCATCAACGGTGGCTACTACTACGCCAAGGCGAACTACACCTTCTGAAGACCGGCAGGATGCCCCATGCAAAAGCGCCTCGAAAGAGGCGCTTTTTTTCGGCCTTGCGCGTCCAGTGACCTGGGCTGGCCAGAACGTGGAACTGACTACGGCGCCACGGCGATGACTTCGATTTCAACCAGCCAACCCGGGTTCACCAGGCCGGCCACCTTGACGGTGGAACGTGCCGGCAGGTTGGGGTTCTGCGCGCCGCCGTAATAGACCCGGTAGGCGTCCATGAAGCCGGCGAAGTCGATGTTGCCGTCCTTGGCCGGGTCGCCGACCAGGAACACCGTCATCTTGACGACGTCCTTCATCTCCAGCTTCAGGCCCTTCAGGGTGCTGGCGATGGCTTCCAGCGTGCTGGCCGACTGCTGCTTGGTGTCGCCGAAGGACGCCAGGGAATTGGGCTTGGCGGTCTTGTCGATGACGGCCGGGCCGGCGCCGCTGAGGTAGACCACCTTGTTGCCAGCCGGTACTTCCACCGCCAGGGCGATGGGGAAGTCCGAGCCGGGCAACTTGTGGCGCACCACGTCGGCAGCGTAGGTGGGCAGGCAGGCCAGCAAGGCCAGGGCCAGGGCGGCGCGTCGGGAGCAGGTGCTTTTCATCGGGTCTCCGGGTTGGGTTGGGAAGCAGGGCGTGGACAGGGCGTTCAGCGCATCGCCTTCACGTCGGCGGCGGTGATCGCGTCCTTGTAGTTGTTGCCCAGGTGGGTGCGGACATAGTTGGTGACGGCTGCGATCTGTTCGTCGTCGAGCATGTTTTTGAAGCCCGGCATGCCCTTGCGGCCGTTCAGCACGTTGTAGGCGGGGTAGCGGCTCGCGGCCAGCTTGGGGTTGCCGGCCAGCGCGGGGTACATGCCAGCGCCCACGGCGCCCTGGCCCTCGGGCATGTGGCAGCTTTGACATACCGCCCGGTACAGCGATTCGCCGTCTTTCTGGCCGAAACGGAAACCTTCGGACAGGCCGGCGGTGATAGGCGCGCTGGCGTCGCTGGCGGCGCTGGCCGCCAGGCTGCTCAAGGCCAGCAGGCTGCCCAGCAGGGCCGTGGTGCCCGGGCGTGACGTGCGCATGGTCATGCGGACAACTCCAGATTGGTTGGGCGGGTAGGTGGCGGGCTTCACGCACTGGCCTTGATGCGGGCGTGCAGGCGCGAGATGGCGTCGTGTGACGAGAGCACGGCGCCTTCCTGCCAGGCCGGGATCAGCGAGGCGTGTTCGCCGGCCAGCACGATGCGGCCGTCGATCTGGCACAGGTTCTTGTAGTGCGCCTTGCGCGCCTCGTCCGACCAGTTGCCGAAGCAGCCGTGGGTCCAGGGCACACGGTGCCAGCCGACGGCCACCCCGGTCTCGAATTCCTTGTCGTACTGGGGGTGGATCTGGCTGCCGTACTGCACGGCCAGTGCGACGCGTTCGGCCGGCGTGCGGGCGGTGAATTCGTAGGCGTTGGGGCCCCAGATGTAGGCGCCCAGCAGCACGCCCTTGCCGCGCGAGCCGTAGCCCGTGGCCGGGTAGCCGATGAGTGAGTTAGGCAGGTCGGTGAAGGTGATGCCACCGTAGATGTGCTCGTCCTGTTCCCAGAAACGGCGCTTGAACTGCAGGCCGACCTTGACGCTGGCTTCGTAGGGCACGGCTTCGATGGCGGCCTGCAGGGGCGCCGCGACCTGGATGTCGATCTGGCTCAGGATCGACAGAGGCAGGGTGCACAGGCACCAGTCGGCCTTGGCCTGGTGCGTGACGCCACCGGCGGTGTCGGTGTAGGTGACGGTGACGCCCTTGTCGTTCTGGGCTATGGCCGTGACGCGGGCGTTGAACTGCACCAGGTCGGCCACTTCGCGGTAGATGGCTTGCGCGATCTGGTCCATGCCGCCCACGGGCTGGAAGATGGCGGTGTGGAATTCCTCGTCGTGGCCCACCGTCAGGTAGCGCCACAGGTTGGACTGCATCAGGTCCTTGGGCGCCAGCGGCGTGGAAGGCACCGGCGCCGCCATCAGGCCGCCGCCGGGCGACACGTCGTAGCCGCGGCGGTTGCTCATGGCCTCGCCCGGGGTGTAGCGGTAGGACTTGTCCAGCGCGCCCCAGTGTTTCAGGGCTTCCAGCAGCTTGTCGCGGTCTTCGGCGGTGACGTCGGCGTCGAGCTGCTTCTTGTTGGCGGCCTTGCTCAGCAGTTCCGCGACGTGGCCGTGGAAGTCGGCCTGCACATGGCGGAAGCGCTGGGGCTTGCCGCCGTAGGCCTTCTTCGAATGCAGGTAGGCGTTGTAGTTCACCTGCATGAACGGCTCGAGCGGAACGCCCAGCTGGTGGGCATAGCTCAGGATGCCCTGGTGGTGGTACGGAATGCGCCAAGGGCCGGGGTTGACGTACAAGCCCTGGTCGAATTCCACCTTCTGCCTGGCGCCGCCGAGTTCGGTGAATTCATCACCGCCGCGCAAGGTCCAGGCCCGGCCACCGGCGCGGTTGTTGTATTCCAGAACCTGCACCTTGTAGCCGGCCTTGCGCAACTCGTACGCACCGACCAGGCCCGCGATGCCCGCGCCCAGCACCAGGATGGACGCCCCCTGGGGCGCACCCTGCAGATCCAGCGGTCCCTGGTAAGGCGATACGGCCGCATGGCCCAGCGAGGTCATCGCGTGGTACATCGCGGTGCTGCCGGCCACTTTGCCGATCAGGCTCAGCAGGTCGCGCCGGGTGCGGGGAGCGCTGTTCGGGGGCAATGGGTTCATGCGTCGGGGTCAGGGCAGAAGACTCAACCCACCGCTGCAAGCAAGACGCGAACCAGCCCGCGGTTCAGGCCACCGTGACCGGAATCTTGCCGATCCGGGCCTGCCATTCGGCCGGACCGGTGTTGTGCACACTGATGCCTTTCGAGTCGACGGCCACGGTCACGGGCATGTCGACCACGTCGAATTCGTAGATCGCCTCCATGCCCAGGTCGGCAAAGCCCACCACCTGCGCACCCTGTATGGCCTTGGCCACCAGGTAGGCGGCACCGCCCACGGCCATCAGGTAGGCGCTTTCGTGCTTCTTGATGGCGGCGATGGCCGTCGGGCCGCGCTCGGCCTTGCCGATCATGCTGATCAGGCCGGTTTGCGCCAACATCATCTCGGTGAACTTGTCCATGCGCGTGGCGGTGGTGGGGCCGGCCGGGCCGACAACCTCGTCGCGCACCGGGTCCACCGGCCCGACGTAGTAGATGACCCGGTTGGTGAAGTCCACCGGCAGCGATTCGCCCCGGGCCAGCATGTCCTGGATGCGCTTGTGCGCGGCATCGCGGCCGGTCAGCATCTTGCCGTTCAGCAGCAGCGTCTGGCCCGGTTTCCAGGCCGCCACTTCGGCCCGCGTCAGGGTGTTCAGGTCCACGCGCTGGCTCTGCTGGTAGTCGGGCGCCCAGCGCACATCGGGCCACAGGTCCAGGCTGGGCGGGTCCAGGTAGACCGGGCCCGATCCGTCCATCTGGACATGCGCATGCCGCGTTGCGGCGCAGTTCGGAATCATCGCCACCGGCTTGCCGGCAGCGTGCGTGGGGTAGGTGGCGATCTTCACGTCGAGCACCGTCGTCAGCCCGCCCAGGCCCTGCGCGCCGATGCCCAGGGCGTTGACCTTCTCGTAGAGCTCGATGCGCATTTCCTCGAGCTTGTTCTGCGGCCCGCGGGCCAGCAGGTCGAACATGTCGATGGGGTCCATCAACACCTCCTTGGCCAGCAGCATGGCCTTTTCGGCGGTGCCGCCGACGCCGATGCCCAGCATGCCCGGCGGGCACCAGCCGGCGCCCATCGTGGGCACCGTCTTCAGCACCCAGTCGACGATGCTGTCGCTGGGGTTCATCATGATCAGCTTGCTCTTGTTCTCGCTGCCGCCGCCCTTGGCGGCCACGGTCACATCCAGTTTGTCGCCGGGCACCACGGTCATGTGGATGACGGCCGGCGTGTTGTCCTTGGTGTTCTTGCGCTCGAAGATGGGGTCGGACAGGATGGAGCCGCGCAGCGGGTTGCCGCTGTTCAGGTAGGCCTGCCGCACGCCCTGGTTGACGGCGTCTTCGACGCTGCCGGTGAAGCCGTCGAAGCGCACGTCCATGCCGATCTTCAGGAAGACATTGACGATGCCGGTGTCCTGGCAGATCGGCCGGCGGCCTTCGGCGCACATCCGGCTGTTGGTCAGGATCTGCGCGATGGCGTCCTTGGCCGCCGGCGAGGCTTCTTTTTCGTAGGCCCGCGCCAGGTGGCTGATGAAGTCGGCCGGGTGGTAGACGCTGATGTATTGCAGCGCAGCGGCGACGGTTTCGACGAGGTCGTTCTGGCGGATCACGGTGCTCATGGCGGGCTTTCTCTTCGGGCGTGTTCGGGCGGCTTCAGTCGTGGGGCGCCGGCGCCATCAGCCTGTCGGTGTAGGCGATGGCCAGGGCCGAGGCCAGGAAGGCGAGGTGGATCAGCGTCTGCCACATCAGGACCTTTTCGCTGTAGTTTTCGGCGTTGATGAAGGTCTTCAGCAGGTGGATGGAACTGATGCCGATGATGGCCGTGGCGAGCTTCACCTTGAGCACGGACGCATTGACGTGGCTCAACCATTCCGGTTGGTCGGGGTGGTCTTCCAGGTTCATGCGCGAGACGAAGGTTTCGTAGCCGCCGACGATGACCATGATCAGCAGGTTGCTGATCATCACCACGTCGATCAGGCCCAGCACGACCAGCATGATCACCGTCTCGTTCAGCTTGGGCGCCCAGTTCGCGTCGGCCTTGTAGCCGATGCTCTTGATCAGCAGGTCCAGCGCCTGCTGGTCGCCGAAGACCGCCGTGATCAGGTGCGTCAGCTCGAGCCAGAAGTGGAAGACGTAGACGCACTGCGCCACGATCAGCCCCAGGTACAGCGGCAGTTGCAGCCAGCGGCTGGCGAAGATGAAGTTAGGCAGCGCCTGCTGGCGGTTTTTCTGGGCGGCTTGGATGGGTTTCATGGGGCTTCGGTTTGACCGGGATCAAGGGCAAGTCCGGTGCGCAAAATTGTAGTGGGCCGTCCATGATGGGCCCTGCAGCGCGTCAGCCATCCGTCAGAGCGGGGCTTTAGCTTCCGCAGCCAAGCAGAGACATCCAGTCCGCACGCTTTCAGCCTCCAGGAGACCCACATGGCCAGCACCCCCAGCGACACCCCCACCGAACTGAAGACCCACCTGCCGCCCGCCGCGCTGGTGGCCGCCGCCCGTGTCTCGGGCATGCCGGCCTACCAGGCGCTGGTCGATGAGTCCGAGCGCGACTACGAAGGCTACTGGGCCCGGCTGGCGCGCGAATTCGTCAGCTGGAAGACGCCCTTCACCAAGACCCTGGACAGCAGCCAAGCCCCCTTCTTCAAGTGGTTCGAAGACGGCACGCTGAACGTGTCCTACAACTGCCTGGACCGAAACGTCGAGCGCGGCCTGGGCGACAAGACGGCCCTCATCTTCGAAGCCGACGACGGTGCCGTCACCCGCGTCAGCTACAGCGAACTGCTGGCCAAGGTCAGCCAGTTCGCGAATGCGCTGAAGGCGCGCGGCGTGAAAAAGGGCGATCGCGTCGTCATCTACATGAGCATGAGCGTCGAAGGCGTGGCCGCCATGCAGGCCTGCGCGCGCATCGGTGCCATCCACTCGGTGGTCTTCGGCGGCTTCAGCGCGCAAAGCGTGCGCGACCGCGTGCAGGACGCCGGTGCCGTGATGATCATCACCGCCGACGAACAGGCGCGCGGCGGCAAGAGCCTGCCGCTGAAGGCCATCGTCGATGAAGCTTTTCGCCTGGGCGGCTGCGAGAGCGTGGCCAACGTCATCGTCTACCAGCGCACCGGCGGCGCCATCGCCTGGAACCCCGCGCGTGACCGCTGGTTGCATGAAGAGCTGGCCGGGCAAAGCAGCGTCTGCGAACCCGAATGGGTCAGCGCCGAGCACCCGCTCTTCCTGCTCTACACCTCGGGTTCGACCGGCAAGCCCAAGGGCGTGCAACACAGCACCGGCGGCTACCTGCTGCACGCCGCGCTGACCACGGCCTGGACCTTCGACCTGAAAGACGACGACGTCTTCTGGTGCACCGCCGACATCGGCTGGGTGACCGGCCACAGCTACATCACCTACGGCCCGCTGGCGCTGGGCGGCACCGAGATCGTCTTCGAAGGCGTGCCCACCTACCCCGACGCCGGCCGCTTCTGGAAGACGATCGAGAAGCACAAGGTCAGCATCTTCTACACGGCGCCCACCGCCATCCGTTCGCTGATCAAGGCCGCCGAGGGCAACCCGGCCGTCCACCCGAGCCAGTCCGACCTGTCCAGCCTGCGCATCCTGGGTTCGGTGGGCGAGCCCATCAACCCGGCGGCCTGGGAGTGGTACTACGAGCACATCGGCGGCGGCCGCTGCCCCATCGTCGACACCTTCTGGCAGACCGAAACCGGCGGCCACGTGATCACGCCGCTGCCGGGCGCCACGCCGATGGTGCCGGGTTCCTGCACGCTGCCCTTCCCGGGCATCACCGCGGCCATCGTCGACGAAACCGGGGCCGACGTGCCCAACGGCAGCGGCGGTATCCTGGTCATCAAGAAGCCCTGGCCCAGCATGATCCGCACCATCTACGGCGACCCGGACCGCTTCGTCAAGAGCTACTACCCGCCCGAGCTGAAGGGCTACTACCTGGCGGGCGACGGTGCCATCCGCGACGCCAAGACCGGCTACTTCACCATCACCGGCCGCATCGACGACGTGCTGAACGTGTCGGGCCACCGCATGGGCACGATGGAGATCGAATCGGCCCTGGTCAGCTGCACCGACCTGGTGGCCGAGGCCGCCGTCGTGGGCCGCCCCGACGACACCACCGGCGAGGCCGTCTGCGCCTTCGTGGTCTTGAAGCGCAGCCGGCCGACGGGCGACGAAGCCAAGCAGATCGCGACGCAGCTGCGCAACTGGGTGGCCAAGGAAATCGGCCCCATCGCCAAACCCAAGGACATCCGCTTCGGCGACAACCTGCCCAAGACGCGCAGCGGCAAGATCATGCGCCGCCTGTTGCGCAGCATCGCCAAGGGTGAGGCCATCACGCAGGACACCAGCACCCTGGAAAACCCGGCCATCCTGGACCAGCTGACGCAGGCCAACTGAGGCCACGGGGCGGCTGCGGGTGCTAGAGTGCCCGCAGGAGACTGACCATGCCCCTGGCCCTGATCGGTGCGCTGTTGCTGCTTTGCAAGATGGCCGAGTGGGGCCCGGTCGCCACGTGGTCGTGGTGGATCGTGCTGGCGCCCTTCGGGCTGGCCGTGGTCTGGTGGCAGTTTTCCGACGCCACGGGCCTCACCCAGCGCAAGGCCATCGACAAGATGGAGCGGCGCAAGGCCGACCGGCGCAACCGCGCCCTGGCCTCGCTGGGCCTGGACCGCCGCAGCGACCAGCAAGCGCGCGAAGCCGCTGCCACACGCCCGGCTTCGGCCGATCCGACCCAGGCCGATCGCTCGGTTGCCCAAGACCCGCCGCCGCGCAACGACGCGAAGCGCTGACGGCGGCGCGCTGCGTCAATTGCCGTCGAGCACCGCGCCCGAACTGGCGCTGGACGCATTGCGCGCGAACTTGGCCATCACGCCCCGCGTGTAGCGCGGCGCCGGTTGCTGCCATTGCGCACGCCGCCGCGCGATTTCGGCTTCGTCCACGTTCAGTTGCAGCAGCAACTGGTGGGCGTCGATGGTGATGCTGTCGCCTTCGTGCACCAGGGCGATCACGCCACCGGCGTAGGCCTCGGGCGCCACGTGGCCGACCACCATGCCCCAGGTGCCGCCGGAAAAGCGGCCGTCGGTGATCAGGCCCACGCTCTCGCCCAGGCCCTGGCCGATCAGCGCGCCGGTGGGCGCCAGCATTTCGGGCATGCCCGGGCCGCCCTTGGGGCCCAGGTAGCGCAAGACCATGATGTCGCCGGCCACGATCTGCTTGGCCATGATGGCGGCCAGTGCCGTCTGCTCGTCTTCGAAGACGCGCGCCGGGCCGGTTATCACCGGGCTCTTCAGGCCGGTGATCTTGGCCACGCAGCCTTCGGGGCTGAGGTTGCCCTTGAGGATGGCCAGGTGGCCCTGCGCGTACATCGCCGTCTCGATGGTGCGGATGACCTGCTGATCGGCGCGCGGCACATCGGGCACCTCGGCCAGGTTCTCGGCCACGGTCTTGCCCGTGATGGTCATGCAGTCGCCGTGCAGCAGGCCGGCGTTCAGCAGCACCTTCATCACCTGCGGAATGCCGCCCGCATGGTGCAGGTCGATGGCCAGGAAGCGGCCGCTTGGCTTCAGGTCGCACAGCACCGGCACGCGCTTGCGCATGCGCTCGAAGTCGTCGATGGTCCAGTCGACTTGCGCCGCGTGGGCGATGGCCAGGAAGTGCAGCACGGCGTTGGTGCTGCCGCCGGTGGCCATGATCACCGCCACGGCGTTCTCGATGGCCTGCTTGGTGACGATGTCGCGCGGCTTCAGGTCCTGCTTCACCGCCTCGACCAGCGCCCGCGCCGCGGCCTGCGTGTGGGCCACGATGGGCTCTTCCACATTGGCCATGGTGCTCGCGTAGGGCAGGCTCATGCCGAGTGCTTCGAAAGCCGACGACATGGTGTTGGCCGTGTACATGCCGCCGCAGGAACCGCTGCCGGGGATGGCGCGACGTTCGATCTGGCAGAAGTCTTCTTCGGACATCTTGCCGGCGCTGAACTGGCCCACGGCCTCGAAGACGCTGACGATGTTCAGGTCCTGGCCCTTGTACTTGCCCGGCAGGATGGTGCCGCCGTAGACGTAGATGGCCGGCACGTTGGCGCGCAGCATGCCCATCATGCCGCCGGGCATGTTCTTGTCGCAGCC
>JBBAPI010000049.1:0-11170 GCA_040400915.1 Rubrivivax sp. | reverse complement strand
CGCCGCCCCCGGTGTTGTTCTATAGAGGCGGCAACTATTCTGACGCGGGGGGAAGGTAGGGACGGACAGCATCCTGGCCGCGGTCGTTCCCCTCCGGGTAGGCAATGCCGCAATCCAACCGCTTGAACCGTCCGCGCGTAACCCGTTGATTTCAAAGGGTGCCGGACAGGCCCCCTGCGGACTTCGGGCCTTTCGCGGAGAGCGAGGCCGGAGAGAAGAATGGCATGGAGAGAGCGAAAGGTGGCCGAGAACGGGCCAGATGGCGAACCGGCGAAGTCCGCAGGTTTCCGCAAGAACCCGCGCAAACACGCGGGAACTGTAGCCATCAGACGAAAAAAAGCCCCAACTGAGAACAGTTGGGGCTTCCATACTGGTGGAACCGGGGGGAATCGAACCCCCGTCCGCAAGCCATCGCCGGACAGTTCTACATGTGTAGCTGACTGATTTGGATTTAGGGACTCAGGTCGCGCAGCAGCACGCTACCTGACCCCCGAGTCATTTGGTTTTAGGTCCACTGCGAATGACACGCAGCAGAACGAGCCTATGTGTATGACCTCGCAGCTATCGGTCTTGCGACCTCAAACCCAGCCCATAGACAAGCTGTTGCGAGGCTCACCGGTTTTAAGCGGCGAGGGCGTACGTTTGATCGTTCGCAGTTACTTTTGTTTCCAGTGGTTTTACGAGCGAACTGGTGCTCGACATGCCCTGCGCCGACTCCGAACCCACGTCGAAGCCAAGTCGGTCCCAGACCCCTGAGTTTAGGGCAAATCCAGCCAATGCAAGAGCTCGCTCGGGTGATGGAGCACCCGGTCGGCGCCCCAGTGTTGCGGCGGACTGTCAGGGCCGAGATAGCCCCAGGCGGCGGCGAGTGTGGCCATGCCGGCGGCTTGCCCGGCGTGGATGTCGCGCGGGTCGTCACCGACATAGACGCAGGTCGCCGGCGCCAGGCCCATGCGGCGGGCAGCTTCCAGCAGGGGTTCGGGGTGCGGCTTGGTGTGCGGCGTGCTGTCGCCGGCCACCAGGGCCCGCGCCCGCGGCAGCAGCCCCACGGCCAAGCTGCCAGGCTGCGCAAAACGCAAGGCCTTGTTGGTGACGATGCCCCAGGGCACGCCGCGCGCGTCGAGGTCGTCGAGCAGGTCAGCGACCGCATCGAAGAGTTGTGTCTGCTCCAGCATGCGCAATTCGTAGGCGCGGTAGAACTCGTCCTTGAGCACCTCGTATTCGCTCATCGCAGGCAAGACGCCAAAAGCCACACCGAGCATGCCGCGGGCGCCGGAACCGGCGTGGGGCCGCAAGGCTGCATAAGGCAGCGCCGTCTGACCGCGCTGCAGCCGCATCGCGTTGACCGAACTGGCGAGGTCGGGCGCGCTGTCGATCAAGGTGCCGTCGAGGTCGAACAAGACACCCGCAATGGGCCGGCGCATGCGGCCTGCCTAGCCGACCTTGCGGCAGGCCACGAGGTAGTTGACGCTGGTGTTGTCCGACAGCCAATAGCGCCGGCTCAAGGGGTTGTACTCGAGGCCCCGGGTGCCCTGCGTCGACAGCCCACAGTCACGGGCCCAGCGCGCCAGTTCGCTGGGACGGATGAAACGGGCGTATTCGTGGGTGCCGCGCGGCAGCAGGCGCAGCACGTACTCGGCGCCCACGATGGCAAACAGGAAAGACTTGGGGTTGCGGTTCAGCGTGGAGAAGAACACCCACCCGCCGGGTTTGACCAGGGTCGAACAGGCCTGGATCACAGCCGATGGATCGGGGACGTGTTCCAGCATCTCCATGCAGGTCACCACATCGAAACTGGCCGGTTGTTCAGCGGCCAAGGCTTCGGTCGCGATCTCGCGGTAGTCGAGGTTGACGACCCCGGCCTCCAGCGCGTGCAGGCGCGCCACGCCCAGCGGCTTGGCGGCCAGGTCGATACCCGTCACATGCGTGGCGCGCCGCGCCATCGCTTCGGCCAGGATGCCGCCGCCGCAGCCGACGTCCAGCACCTGCTTGCCGCGCAGGCCAGCCAGGGCATCGATCCATTCCAGGCGCAGCGGATTGATCTGGTGCAGAGGCCGGAACTCGCTCTCGGGGTCCCACCAGCGGTGGGCCAGTTCGCTGAATTTGGCCAGTTCTTGTGCGTCGACGTTGCTCATGTTGCGATCGTACCTACGGATGCGCTGGGGCGAGGCCGGGCGCGACGCCGCCCCCCGATGCGACAGGGTATAAAAAAACCCCGCCGAGGCGGGGTTTCCGGTGAGCGCGACCCGAAGGCCGCCGGTCTCACTTCTTGGTGCGTGTACCAACCACTTCGACTTCCACGCGGCGGTTCTTGGCGCGGCCTTCGGCGGTCTTGTTGTCGGCGGCCGGCTGCTTGGAGCCCTTGCCTTCGGTGTAGACCCGGTTCTTCTCGACGCCCTTGTCGGTCAGGAAGGTCTTCACGGCTTCAGCGCGAGCGATCGACAGCTTCTGGTTGTAACCATCAGCGCCAACGATGTCGGTGTGGCCGACCGCGATGATCACTTCCAGGTTGACGCCCTTGGTCTTGTCGACCAGGTCAGCCAGCTTGGCCGCGCCTTCAGGCTTGATCTTCGACTTGTCGAAGTCGAAGTAAGCATCGGCAGCGAAGGTGACCTTTTCCTGCACCGGGGCAACCGGAACCACAACCGGGGGCACCACGACCGGCAGTGCGACCACCGGAGCGGGCGGCGGCGCGGGCGGCGGCGGGGGCGGCGCGACGCGGGGCGCCGGCGGCGGGGCTGGAGGCGGCGGCTTGATGGCGCCGTCGCAATCTTCCTTGGCCGTCGCCGGAGTCCAGCCGGAATCGCGCCAGCACAGTTCGTTGGTCCCGTTCTTCCAAACGGTGCCGTCGGTAGAAACCCAGTTGTCGACCGTCTTCGCTTGCGCGAATACGACGACCGGGGCCGCCAGTGCGGCAGCTGCGAACAGCACCGCGACCTTGTTCAATTTCTTCATGAATCTCCTCTCGAGGAAAGCCGCAGATCCCTGCGAAACGTCTGGTTGAAGGATGTGATGCACGGACAAATCCCCACTGCCGTGCGCACCGACCACCAACGAAATATTGTGCCATAGGGCATACGCACCCCATCATTCTGGGGCTCGCCGGCGGGAAGCCGACCGGCGCTGTTGCAAAGCCGCGACAATGCCGGGCCCTTAGAATGTGCGCTGTTGCTCCGCTGCAAGCTTGGCCCGGAGTCCCCCCTCAACCTGTGTGCGCATGACCTCCTTCGCCAAGGAAACACTCCCCGTCAGTCTCGAAGAAGAGATGCGTCGCTCCTACCTCGATTACGCGATGAGCGTGATCGTGGGGCGCGCTCTGCCCGACGCCCGCGACGGCCTCAAGCCGGTGCACCGGCGCAGCCTGTTTGCGATGCACGAGCAGTCCAACCACTGGAACCGGCCGTACAAGAAGAGTGCGCGCATCGTCGGCGACGTGATGGGCAAATACCACCCGCACGGCGACTCGGCGATCTACGAGACCATCGTGCGCATGGCCCAGCCTTTTTCGCTGCGCCACATGCTGGTCGACGGCCAGGGCAACTTCGGCAGCGTCGACGGCGACAACGCCGCGGCCATGCGCTACACCGAGATCCGCCTGTCGAAGATCGCCGCCGAAATGCTGGCCGACATCGACAAGGAAACGGTCGACTTCGCGCCCAACTACGACGGCTCGGAAAGCGAGCCCACCGTGCTGCCGACGCGGCTGCCCAACCTGCTGGTCAACGGCAGCGCCGGCATCGCCGTGGGCATGGCCACCAACATCCCGCCGCACAACCTGAACGAGGTGGTCGACGGCTGCCTGCACCTGCTGAAGAACCCGGACGCCACCATCGAGGAATTGATGGAGATCATCCCGGCGCCCGACTTCCCGACGGCCGGCATCATCTACGGGCTGAATGGCGTTCGCGAGGGCTATCGCACCGGCCGCGGCAAGGTGGTGATGCGCGCCAAGTGCCACTTCGAGGACATCGGCAAGGGCGAACGCCAGGCGATCATCGTCGACGAGATTCCCTACCAGGTGAACAAGAAGACGCTGCTCGAGCGCATCGCCGAGCTCGTCCACGACAAGAAGATCGATGGCATCAGCCACATCCAGGACGAGAGCGACAAGGACGGCATGCGGGTCGTCATCGAGCTCAAGCGCGGTGAAGTGCCCGAGGTGGTGCTGAACAACCTGTACAAGCAGACGCAGCTGCAGGACACCTTCGGCATCAACATGGTGGCCTTGATCGACGGCCAGCCCAAGCTGTGCAACCTGAAGCTGCTGGTCGAGGTTTTCCTCGACCACCGCCGCGAGGTCGTCACGCGGCGCACCGTCTACGAACTGAAGAAGGCGCGCGAACGCGGCCATGTGCTGGAAGGCCTGGCGGTGGCGCTGGCCAACATCGACGAGTTCATCGAGACCATCAAGACCAGCCCGACGCCGCCCGTCGCCAAGGCCGCGCTGATGGCCAAGAGCTGGGACAGTTCGATGGTGCGCGAGATGCTGGCCCGCGCCGAGGACAGCACGGCCGGCGGCCGCGAGGCCTACCGCCCCGAAGGCCTGCCCGCCCACTACGGCCTGCAAGCCGACGGCCTGTACCGCCTGAGCGACGACCAGGCCCAGGAAATCCTGCAGATGCGCCTGCAGCGCCTGACCGGGCTGGAGCAGGACAAGATCATCGGCGAATACCGCGAAGTGATGTCGCAGATCGCCGACCTGCTGGACATCCTGGCCAAGCCCGAGCGCGTGGCGACCATCATCGGCAGCGAACTGGCCGACCTGAAAGCGGAATTCGGACAGACCAAGCTGGCCGCGCGGCGCAGCCACATCGAGCGCAACGCGCTGGAACTGGGCACCGAAGACCTGATCACGCCCACCGACATGGTGGTCACGCTCAGCCACACGGGCTACATCAAGAGTCAGCCGCTGACCGAATACCGGGCCCAGAAGCGCGGCGGTCGCGGCAAGCAGGCCACGCAGACCAAGGAAGACGACTGGGTCGACCAGCTCTTCATCGCCAACACGCACGATTGGATCCTGTGCTTCAGTGACCGCGGCCGCGTGTACTGGCTGAAGGTCTGGGAAGTGCCGCAAGGCAGCCGCGCCAGCCGCGGCAAGCCCATCGTCAACATGTTCCCGCTGCAGCCGGGCGAAAAGGTCACCGTGGTGCTGCCGCTGACCGGCCCCGCCCGCACCTTCCCCGACAGCCACTACATCTTCATGTCGACCGTGCTGGGCACGGTCAAGAAGACCGCGCTGGACGAATTCAGCAACCCGCGCAAGGCCGGCATCATCGCGGTCGACCTCGACGAGGGCGACCACCTCATCGGCGCCGCGCTGACCGACGGCCAGCACGATGTGATGCTGTTCAGCGACGGCGGCAAGGCCGTGCGTTTTGCGGAAGATGAAGTGCGTCCGCTCGGCCGCACGGCGCGCGGCGTGCGCGGCATGGCGCTGGAAGAAGGCCAGCGCGTGATCGCCATGCTGGTGGCCGAAGACGAGACGCAAAGCGTGCTGACGGCCAGCGAAAACGGCTACGGCAAGCGCACCAGCATCGTCGAATACACCCGCCACGGCCGCGGCACCAAGGGCATGATCGCCATCCAGCAAACCGAGCGCAACGGCAAGATCGTGGCCGCCACGCTGGTGCGCGCCAACGACGAGATCATGCTGATCACCGACAAGGGCGTGCTGGTGCGCACCCGGGTCAGCGAGATCCGCGAACTCGGCCGCGCCACCCAGGGTGTGACGCTGATTTCACTGGACGACGGCACCAAGTTGTCGGGTCTGCAGCGCATCGTCGAGAACGACGCGCCGGGCGACCCGGAAGAACCCACAGACGATGCCGGCACGCCCGGCACAGAAGGAAGCTGATGATCAAGGCCACCCTGCTGGCTGCCGCAATCGCGGTGGCCGGTTCTGCGCAAGCGCAGGCGCCCGCCAGCCCGGCCAAGAAAGAGCTGATCGCCCGGGTGTTGAAGCTGCAGCAATCCGACATCGAGAATGCCGCCCGCGGTCTGATCGAGCAACCTGCCATGCAACTCGGTCAGCAGGCGGGGCAGGCCCTGCAACGCCTGCCGGCCGAGCGCCGCGATGCCGTGGCGCAGGACATCCAGGCCGACCTGCGCAAATACGTCGACGAGACGGGGCCCATCGTCCGCGAGCGCGCCATCAAGCTGGCCCCGTCCACGCTCGGAACGGTGCTGGACGAACGCCTGAGCGAAGACGAGTTGCGCCAGATCGTCGCCCTGCTCGAATCGCCGACGGTGAAGAAGTTCCAGGCCCTGTTTCCCGACATGCAGCGCGCGCTGACCGAGAAATTGGTGGCCGAGACCCGCAGCGAAGTCGAACCCCGCCTGCGCGCCCTGCAGCAGTCGGTGGGTCAGCGCCTGGGTGTGGCGCCAGCGGCTTCGGCGTCTAGCACTGCGGCGCCCAAAGCCACGCCGCCGGCCAAGAAGTAGCCTGCTGCCCGCTCCGCCGATGGCCGACACCAGCGCTGCAAACGCAGGCCCCGCGACGGGCTTGCTGGCCCTGCGCGACCGCATCGACGCGGTCGACCGCGAACTGCTGACGCTGCTCAACCGCCGTGCCGGACTGGCGCTGGAAGTGGGCGCCCTGAAGAAGCGCGAAGGCTCGGTGGTCTTCCGCCCCGAGCGCGAAGCCCAGGTCATCAGCGGCCTGAAGGCCGTCAACGGCGGCCCGCTGCCCAACGAGTGCGTGGCACCGATCTGGCGTGAAATCATGTCGGCCAGCCGGGCCCTGGAAACGCCGACGCGGGTGGCCTACCTCGGGCCGGCGGGCACCTTCAGCGAAGAAGCGGCGCTGGGCTATTTCGGTTCGTCCATCGCGCGCGTGATGTGCGCCAGCATCGACGAGGTGATGCATGCCACCACTTCGGGCGCTGCGGACTTCGGCGTGGTGCCGGTGGAAAACTCGACCGAAGGCGTGGTCGCGCGCTCGCTCGACCTGTTCCTGACGACGCCGCTGTTCATCATCGGCGAGACCAGCCTGATGGTGCGCCACAACCTGCTGCGCAAGACCGACAGCGGGGTCGGCGTGAAGGCGGTCTGCGCCCATCCGCAGGCCCTGGCCCAGTGCCATCGCTGGCTCAGCCACCACCTGCCCGACGCCGAGCGCCGCCCGGTGGCCAGCAACGCCGAGGGCGCGCGCCTGGCCAGCCTGGACCCCGACTGCGCGGGCATCGCCAGCCAGCGCGCGGCGGCCGAATACGGGCTGCATGTGGTGGCGCCCGCCATCCAGGACGACGCCCACAACCGCACCCGCTTTGCCATCGTCACCCACCCCGACCGCCATCCCGCGCCCAAGGCTTCGGGCAAGGACTGCACCAGCCTGGTGGTCTCGGTCAACAACCGGCCGGGTGCCGTGCACGACATGCTGGTGCCGCTGAAGAACCACGGTGTCTCGATGAGCCGTTTCGAGTCGCGGCCGGCCCGCTCCGGCCAGTGGGAGTACTACTTCTACGTCGATCTCGAAGGCCATCCGGATGAGCCCCGTTTGGCCGCGGCCCTGCAGGAACTGCGCACGGCCTGCGCCTACTTCAAGGTGCTGGGAACCTACCCCATCGATACCCATTGAGCGCTCCGTGACCCCCATGTTTCAGCAACTCGGCATCATCGGATGCGGTTTGATGGGCGGCAGCTTCGCCTTGGCGCTGAAGCGGGCTGGCCTGGTCAAGCGCGTGATCGGCTACAGCAAGTCGCCGTCGACGACCGAGAAGGCGCGCAAGCTGGGCATCATCGACATGGTTGCGGAATCGGCGCTGCTGGCCGTATCGGGCTCGGACATCGTGCTGATCGCCGTGCCCGTGGCGGCCAGCGAAACCACCTTCAAGGCCATCCGCCACGCCATGGAGCCGGGCGTGCTGTTCATGGATGTGGGCAGCACCAAGCGCGACGTGGTCGATGCCGCGCGGCGCGTGCTGCGTGAGCGCCTGAGTTCCTTCGTGCCCGCGCACCCCATCACCGGCAAGGAAGTGTCGGGCATCCAGCATGCCGACGGCGCGCTCTACGCGGGCCGCCAGGTGATCATCACGCCCTTGGCGCAGACCTCGAGCGAACTGGTGCAGAAGGCCACCGACGTGTGGTCGGCCATCGGCTCGCAGGTGCTGAAGATGACGCCCGAGAACCACGACGCGGCCTTCGCGGCGGTCAGCCACCTGCCGCATCTGCTGGCCTTTGCCTACTTCAGTGCGGTGGTGAACCAGCCGGCGGGCCGCGATTTCCTGTCGCTGGCCGGCCCGGGCTTTCGCGATTTCACGCGCATCGCGGCCAGCAGCCCCGAAACCTGGCGTGACATCCTGGTGGCCAACCGCGAAGAGGTGCTGAAGCAGTCGGCCCGATTCCGCCAGGCGCTGGACGCGCTGGAACACGTGGTCCGTGAAGGCAATGCCGACGCACTGGAAGGCCTCATCCGCGCGCCCTCGGAAGGCCGCGCCGCCTGGCAGATGGGTGCGCCCCGGGTCTCGGGAACCCCCAAAGGCTGATCTTTTCGAGGCGGCCCGGCCGACCCCATGTACGACATCCCGTTTCTCGATCTGCCGCCGCTGAACGGCGCTTCCGGCACCGTGCGCCTGCCGGGCAGCAAGAGCATTTCCAACCGCGTGCTGTTGCTGGCCGGCCTGGCCGAGGGCACGACCGCGGTGCACGACCTGCTGGACAGCGACGACACCGCCGTGATGCTGACGGCACTGCAGCAATTGGGCTGCACGCTGCACCGCGAAGGCGCCGTGCTGCACCTGACCGGCATCGCCGGCCGGCTGCCGGTGCATCAAGCAGCCCTCTTCCTGGGCAACGCCGGTACCGCGATGCGCCCGCTGGCCGCCGCGCTGGCGGTGCTGGCCAGCAACCAGGGCGGTCGTTTCGAACTCAGCGGCGTGCCGCGCATGCACGAACGGCCCATCGCCGACCTGGTGGATGCGCTGCGGCCCCTGGGCTGCGCCATCGACGACCTGGGCATGGCGGGCTATCCGCCGCTGCGCCTGCACGGTGTGGCCGGCGGCCAACTGGCCACCGCGCAGCCCATCCGGGTGCGCGGCGACGTCTCCAGCCAGTTCCTGACCGCCCTGCTGCTGGCCTTGCCGCTGGTCGCCCAGGACCACGACATCGTCATTGAGGTGACGGGCGAACTGATCTCCAAGCCCTATGTCGACATCACGCTGAACCTGCTGGCGCGCTTCGGCATCGCCGTGCAGCGCGAAGCCTGGGCGCGCTTCACGATTCCTCAAGGCAGCCGCTACCGCACGCCCGGCCGCATCCATGTCGAAGGCGATGCCTCGTCGGCGTCCTACTTCATCGCCATGGGCGCCATCGCCGCTCACGGCGGCGCGCCGCTGCGCATCGAGGGCGTGGGCAGCGATTCCATCCAGGGCGACATCCGCTTCGTCGATGCCGCCGTGGCCATGGGCGCGCAGGTCAGCAGCGGCCCGGGCTGGCTGGAAGTGCACCGCGGGCGCTGGCCGCTGACCGGCATCACGCTGGACTGCAACCACATCCCCGACGCGGCCATGACCCTGGCGGTGATGGCGCTCTATGCCAAAGGGCCGACGCGGCTGACCGGCATCGCCAGTTGGCGCGTCAAGGAAACCGACCGCATCGCCGCGATGGCCGCAGAGTTGCGCCAGGTCGGCGCCACGGTGGTCGAGGGGCCGGACTTCATCGAAGTGACCGCGCCGACGCGCTGGCAGGCCGCCGCCATCCACACCTACGACGACCACCGCATGGCGATGTGCCTGTCGCTGGCGGCTTTCAACCCGCTGGCGGGCGCGGTGCCGCCGGTGCCGGTGCGCATCCTCGACCCGAAGTGCGTGGCCAAGACCTTCCCCGACTACTTCGAAGCCCTCTTCGGTGTGGCCACGGCCGATGCGGCCCGCGTGCCGGTGATCTGCATCGACGGCCCCACCGCGTCCGGCAAGGGCACGCTGGCCGCCCGCGTGGCCGACGCGCTGGGCTACCACCTGCTCGATTCGGGCGCGCTCTACCGCGCCACCGGCCTGGCCGCGCAGCGACACGGCATCGCGCCCGACGACGAAGCGGCCGTGGCCCGCGTGGCGCAGTTCCTCGACCTGCGCTTCGGCCACGGGCCGCAAGGCAGCCGAGCCTGGCTGCGCGGCGAGGAGGTCTCGGATGCATTGCGGCTGGAAAGCACCGGCCTGCTGGCGTCACAGGTATCGGCCCTGCCCGCTGTGCGCACCGCCCTGCACGGCCTGCAGCTGGCCTTCCAGCGCCCGCCCGGCCTGGTCGCCGACGGACGCGACATGGGCACCGTGGTCTTCCCCGGCGCCGCGCTCAAGGTCTTCCTCACCGCCAGCCCGGCCCAGCGCGCCGAGAGGCGGCATAAGCAATTGATTTCAAAAGGGATTTCGGCTAGCATCGATGTCCTTCTTGCGGACTTGGAAGCCCGTGATGCACGGGACGCCAACCGCCCGGTTGCACCTTGCAAGCCCGCAGAAGACGCGCTGTTGCTGGACAACTCGGAACTGGGCATCGATGAATCGGTGGCACTGGTCTTGAAGTACTGGCAGCAGCGCCGTCCTTTCTAGACCGATCTTTCATTGCGCGGCACCCGCCGCCAGCACGCCCGCTCTGCTTCCAACTACCCCGGGCAAGCCAGGAAACACATGACCGTCATCACAACCGTTACCGCCGCTGGCGGTGCAGACATGTTCGCCGCTCTGTTTGAAGAGTCGCTGAAGTCCAATGACATGCGCGTCGGGGAAGTCATCTCCGCCGAAGTCGTGCGCATCGAGTTCAACCACGTGGTGGTGAACGCCGGCCTGAAGAGCGAAAGCTATGTGGCCATCGAAGAATTCAAGAACGACCAGGGCGAACTGGAAGTTCAGGTCGGCGACTTCGTGTCGGTGGCCATCGACGCCGTCGAGAACGGCTACGGCGACACCATCCTGTCGCGCGACAAGGCCAAGCGCCTCGCCTCGTGGATGTCGCTGGAGAACTCGCTGGAATCCGGCGAATTCGTCACCGGCACGGTCAGCGGCAAGGTCAAGGGCGGCCTGACCGTCCTGGTCAACGGCATCCGCGCCTTCCTGCCGGGTTCCTTGCTCGATACGCGTCCTGTCAAGGACATGACGCCGTACGAAGGCAAGACCATGGAGTTCAAGGTCATCAAGCTCGACCGCAAGCGCAACAACGTCGTGTTGTCGCGCCGCGCTGT
>JBBAPI010000048.1:0-12499 GCA_040400915.1 Rubrivivax sp. | reverse complement strand
GCGCGTTGGGTTGGCCGCGGCCGTCGCTGAGTGTGGCCACCAGCGGATGCGGTCCGCTGGCATGTCGGCGTATGACCACGGCGACCTCGCCCGACTTCAACTGCACCAGGCTGCCGGGCGGGTGCACGCCCACCGACTTCACCAGCGACATGGCCAGCACGTCGCCGCCGCGCTCTTGGAACAACTGGCGCCCGGCCTGCGACGCGGCCATCGGCGGGCGCTTGGCGCGCGGACTGATTTTGGCCATGTAGACGTCGGCCGCATGCAGCAGCTGCGCCGCGTCGCACACGTCGACCTGGCCGAGCGGGTAGCCTTTTCCGTCGGTGCGTTCGTGGTGCTGTGCCACGATGGCCAGCCACTCCACGTCGTCGACACCCGCGGCACGCAGCAGCTGCACCGACGCCTCGGGGTGGGCGCGAATCTGCGCGCGCTGGCGCTTCGTCGGCTCGGTGTCCTGCTCGGCCATCAGCGCCTGCAACTCCAGGATCGACAGGTTCATGGTCAGCGCGGCGCAAGCGGTCGAGACCACCTTCGCCTCGGGGTAGCCGAGCTTGCGGCCGGTCAGCATGGTGACGACGGCGCAGTGGATGGCGTGCGTCAACGGGTAGAGCGCGAAGCGCTGATCGTCCTGGCGCACGCAGTGAAAAAGCGCCACATCGGCATCGCGCTCGACCAACGCCGCCAGGCTGGAATGAAAAGCCACGACGTCTTCCTGCCGTGCGCTGTGGCGGACCAGTGCACGCATCAAGACATCGAACTGCCACAGCAGCTTTTCCCAGCGGTCGAAGAGCGTCGGCGGCTGAACTGCCGACGCCGCGGCGCGCGTGGCATCGCCGTCGCGACGGGCGCGCTCCGCCATCACGTCTGCCAACTCGGCCCACGCGCCGCGTTCCACGAGTCCGTCGAACATGGCCTCGCCGGTCAGCATTTGGGCCGCGTTGAGCAGCAGCCGCCCTTGGACGTCGAGCACACGAAAGGGCAACGGGTAGCCCACGCGCAGCAGGTCACGCACCTGTTCAAAGGGCACGCGGTCAGAGACAGATTCCACAGGCGGCATCAGGTTGTCGGGCCGAATAGGCAAGGCGCATCGTATGGCTTCACATCCTGCGTCGGCTGAACGGTTGTCCGGGGGTTGAGTAAGAGGCCAGCGAACACGGCAGCTCGGGTGCACTCATGGCGGTTGCGTTATTTAAATCAGGCGGAGACATCGCCCATGAGGTGGAGACGTCGCCCATAGGGCGGAGACGTTACACACATCGTGCGGTTGTATCGGCTTGGCACGGTGCAAGTTGGGCGCGCATTCTCGCTGTCGCTGGAAGGTCGCTCCAGCGAATTACGGAGCGTGCACAGCGCGCCAGCGCGCGAACCTCCCGTCTGGCGGGTAAGGCTGTCCGCCAGCAAGGCGCGGATAAGATAGTTCATGCCTGGAGCGCACACCGATACCCCGAGCTTCGAATCGCTGTACGGCGAGTTGCGGCGCATGGCCCGGCGCGAGCTTTTCAACGGCGGTCAGGTCGGGCAGGTATCGCCCACCACGCTGTTGCACGAGGCTTATCTGCAGATGTCGGCCCGGCCGGGCTTGCAATTCGCCGACCGCGCTCACTTCATGGCTTACGCGGCGCGCGCCATGCGCGGCATCGCCATCGACCATGCGCGTGCGCGCGGCGCGCAAAAGCGCGGCGGCGGCCTGGACATCACAGCGCTGGACACCTTTGTCACAGAGAACGCGATGGTCCCTGCGGACGCGGCAGCGGAAGACCTGGAACAGCTCGGCGGTGCCATAGAAAAGTTGGCCTCCATCGATGCTCGGCTGGCCGAACTCGTGGACCTGAAGTTTTTTGCCGGCCTGACTTTTACTGAGATCGCCGCGCTGCGCGGCGGCTCAGAGCGCACCGCGCAGCGCGACTGGGACAAAGCCCGTGCGCTGCTGCACCGATTGATGCGAGGTTGAGGCCGGGCCGCCCACGGTGGCGTGTGCCACCGTGGGTGCCACCGCGGGTACCAACGTGAGTACCAACGTGAGTGCCAACGCGGGTGCCGAGGTCAGTGGCGCTGGCGTCGGACTTCAGAAGAGGCTCGTCAGCGGCACGCCCAGACCGCGAAGGTGGCGGTTCACGTAGGCAAGAACCGCTGCGGCGACGACCAGCGTCAGAGTCAGGACAAGCAAGGCAACGAGGGCGTAAGTCATGGCGTGGTTTCCCGGAAGGTGGCACCGCGGGCTGCGGACCTGCAAGGTGAATCGCAAGCGCGTCCTCAAACACGACACCCAACAGGAAACCGCACTGGCGGCTTCGGCACGCCGTTTTCGATCTCCCGTGCACAGTCCGCGCCTCACCAAGCTGGAGCCACCGCTTTGATGAACACCCACCCCGACATTCCTGACGCCCCCACCTGGAAGCGCATCAGCCCTTTGCTGGACGAGGCCTTGGACCTGCCAGACGCTGAGCGTGCCGCCTGGCTGACCGCGCTGCAGGCGCGTGCGCCGCAAGACGCCGCACTGCTGCGCGGCCTGCTCGACCAGCAGGCAGCCGCCAGCCGCGCTGATTTTCTCGTCGGCACCGCGCAGGCCGGGGTCGCCGCGCCTGATGTCGGCCACCACCTGGGGCCCTGGACCATCGAAGCGCCGTTGGGCGAAGGCGGCATGGCCAGCGTGTGGCTGGCACGGCGCAGCGACGGCCGCCACGACGGCCAAGCCGCCATCAAGCTGATGCACGGCCGCCTGCACGGCACGCAGGCCAGCCAGCGCTTCGAGCGTGAGGGCCGCATCCTGGCGCGACTGGAACACCCGCACATCGCCCGCCTGCTCGACGCCGGAGTGGCGGCTGGCGGTGAGGGCGGCCAGCCCTACTTGGTGCTGGAATTGGTGCGCGGCGAGCCCATCGACCGCTGGTGCGACGAGCAACGTCTGGATGTCGAAAGCCGCCTGCGGCTGTTCATCGACGTGGTGCAGGCCGTGGCCGCTGCCCATGCTCAGCTGGTGGTGCACCGTGACCTGAAACCCGGCAACGTGATGGTCGACGGCCAGGGCCAGGTCAAGCTGCTGGACTTCGGCATTGCACGGCTGCTGGACGAAGGCGAACCGGGCCAAGGCGGACCCGGCGCAGCGGCTGCGGCGCTCACACGCACCGGCCAGCTCGCCTTCACGCCGGCCTGGGCGGCGCCCGAACAGGTGCGCGGCGAGCCGGTGTCCACCGCCACCGACGTGTGGGCGCTGGGCGTGTTGCTGTGCCAGCTGCTGACGGGCCGCCACCCCAGCGGGCTGCCGTGGACCAGCGAGCTGACCGCCTGGATGCAGGCCGCGGCGCAGCCCGACATGAAGCGCCCCAGCCGGCTGGCCAGCACGGGCGAAGTGGCCGCAACGCTGGCCGCCGCACGCGGCCTGCAGCCGGCGGGCTTGGCGCGGCGGCTGCACGGCGAGCTGGACCAGATCGTGATGCGTGCGCTGGCCGAAGAACCCAGCCGTCGCTACGCCAGCGCGCAGGCCCTGGCCGACGACGTGCAACGCCACCTGCGCAACGAACCCGTCAGTGCGGTGGCCGACACCGTGGGCTACCGCGCCACCAAGTTCGTGCGCCGCAACCGGCTGATGGTGGGCGCGGCGTCGACCACCTTGCTGGCGCTGCTGGCGGGCGTGGTGGGCACAAGCTGGCAGGCCCTGGAAGCCCGCGCGCAGCGCGACGTGGCGCAAACCGCACGGCTGGAAGCGGTGGCGCAGGCGCAGCGCGCGGTGCGCGAACGCGACGCCGCAGAAGCCACCGACGAGTTCCTGGGTTTCTTGCTGACCAGCGCGCCCGGCAAGGCGGTGACGGCCAAGGAACTGCTGGCGCAAGGCGAGACGCAGGCACTGCTGCAGTTCAAAGATGCGCCGCTGTTGCAGGCGCGCCTGCAACTCACCTTGGCTGGCCTCTACTCCGAAATCGACGAACCCGAGCGCATGCGCACCGTGCTCGACAGCGCCCGCCAGGCCACCGACGCGGCAGGCCCCGAAGCCGCTGCCCTGCACGCAATGGCCGACTGCATGCGTGCCTCGGACCTGACCCTCACGCCCGATGCGGCCGTGGCCGACGCCGCGTACACAACAGCCCTGCCGGTGCTGCGCAGCGGGCCGCAGGCCGACCCGGCCCTGCTGGTGTGGTGTTTGGACCTTCGCGCCGTGCGCACCACGCAGGCCGGCTTGCCCCAGGATGCCGCAGAGCAGTTCCGCGATGCGCTTCAGGTGCTGGGCACGCCGCGGCCCGGCCAGCGCTCACTGGCGCTGTCACTGCGGCTGGGCCTGGCCTGGAACAACGCTCGCATGGGCGCGCTGGGCCCTGGCATCCAGACGCTGCGCGACGGGTTGGTGGCGTTCGAGCAGATGGGCCGTGGCAACAACAGCGAGGTTGTCAACACGACAAACAACCTGGCCGTCCTCGAGGCACAGGCCGGGCAGCCGCTGGCGGCGGTGACTTCGTTCGAACGCGTGCTGTCGATGCAGGGCGCCGAAGCCCAAGCCATGGGACGCATCAATCTGGCGCAGTACCAGTACCTGGTCGGCCGCACGAAGGAAGCGGTGGAGGTGGGTGAACGCGGCCGCAACGCGGCGCGTGCCAGCGGCGACCAGTTCGGCGTGGCGATGTTCGACGCCGCTTATGTCGGCTGTCCGGCAGCCGTCGGCCGCGCCAACTGCCGCCAGCGCCGTGAGGCGTCACGCCGCGTGCTGGAAGGCCTGATGAAGCCATCGAACACGATGTTTGCACGGTTGGAAATGGCGACGGGCGAAGAGGCGCTGGCCCACGGTGAGATCGAGTCGGCCCAGCGCGCCTTCGCCGCGTCGGTGGCCATCTTCGACGCCAGCCCGCGCTTCCAGCCGACGCGCACGCTGGCGGCTGCGCTGCTGGCTCGCACCGAGTCGGCACAGGGCCGCCACGCGGCCGCCACCGAGCGTGTGGACGAGGCCGTGAACCGCGCCCGTTCGCTGTGGTCGGCGGGCGCGGCCACCGGCCTGCCGCACAGTGCCTGGCTGGGTCAAGCGCTCATTGCTCAGGCCGTCGTTCGCAAGGCGGCCGGGCAGGTTGACACAGCGCGCCAAAGCGCCGAAGAAGCGCTGCCGCACCTGCAGGCCACGATGGGCGAACTGGCACCCGACACGCGCGAAGCGGTGGCGTTTCTGGCGGCGCGCTGACGCGGCCGCACACCGCAGTCGCAGCCAAATACCGCAGCCGCACGCGCACACCGCAGCCGCACCCGCCACTGGCGGCCCCCACAAGCGGCACGCGCGGCTTGCCGTGGCGGTTTCTGGCCGCGCCTTGCGATTGACCTTGTGCAGCGCCTCATTTCGGGGCCGCGCACCGTCCACCGCAACGAGGCCACCCCATGCACAGCGTTCCGCACTCCCCGTCTTTCCCACCGCACCGCTTCGCCATCGTATTGGGCAGCGGCGGCGTGCGCAGCATCGCCGCCCTGGGCATGGTGGAGGTGCTGATTCGCGAAGGTCTGCGGCCTGATCTGGTGGTCGGCTGCAGCGCCGGCGCCATGTTCGGCGCGCTCATCGCGGCCGGGCACGCAGCCGACGAGGCCGTGCGCATCGCCACCACGCTGTGGTCGGCCGACGTCACCAAGCAGCGTCGCTGGCGCGCCATACCGCAAATGCTGTGGCCGCGCCTGGGCCGCATCGACGCCGACTTCGCGCTGCGCGACGACCGGCTCGTGATGCAGCGCCTGAAGCAGGGCTTTGGCGACGTACAAATCGAGGCCCTGCCGCTGGCGCTGCGCGTCACCACCACCGACGCCGCCACCGGCGAGCGCGTGGTGCTGCGCAGCGGCAGCCTGGTGCAGGCGCTGCGCGCCAGCATCGCCCTGCCCTTCATGTTCAAGCCGGTGCACATCGGCGGCCGGCGGCTGATCGACGGTTTCGTGGCCGACCCGCTGCCCGTCAGCGCGGCCACCGACGCCCATGCCGTGCTGGCGCTGGGCTTCGCTTCGCCCATGCCCTACCGCGTGGACGGCCCGTCGCGCATGCTGGCCCAAGTGACTTCGGCCCTGACCAACAACCTGATGCAGGCCCGCCTGGCCGAATCGGGTGCAGGCGGCGCACGGCTGCTCAGCCTGGTGCCGCCACTGGAGCGGCGCGTGGGCCTGTTCGACACCCAGGCCATGCCTTACCTGGTGGACGCCGGGCGCCGCGCCACCGAGGCCGCGCTGCCTGACATTCAGGCGCTTTTGCGCAGCGCACCGCTGATGGCGGCGGCGTGATGAACCGTTGTCTGTCGCGAGAGCCGGGTTGCTGACTTTGATTGGCGCGGCACTGTGCGACGGTGACATCGATGTTCATCGGCGTGCGGATCAAATTCGATGCCATCGAATGGCGCCTTCGGACTGCGCAGCAGCAGCACAAAGATGAGAGCCACCTTCGTGCCGCGTGATCCTTACACCCAGCACGTGTGCTTGGGGGCAGCAAGCGGCAGCTCAAAGATAAAAGCCAATCCAATCAACGCCAAAAGACCACGATGAAACTTGCCACCTGGAACGTCAACTCACTCGCGGTGCGCTTGCCTCAAGTGCTGGATTGGTTGGCGGCGCACCAGCCTGACGCGCTGTGTTTGCAAGAAACCAAACTGACGGATGACAAATTTCCGCATGCGGAATGGGCAGCCGCCGGCTATGCGTGCGAATGGTTTGGGCAGAAGACCTACAACGGCGTGGCGCTGCTGACGCGCGCGGCTTCTGGGCTGGTGGCCACGCAGGTGGTGAAGAACATTACGGGGCATGCCGACGAGCAAGCGCGTGTCATCACCGCCACCCTCGGCGCGATGGGCGCGATGGGCGCGATGGGGCGGTGGGGGCCGAGAGTGTGCGTCTGGTCGGTGCCTACATCCCGAACGGTCAGGCGCCGGACAGCGACAAGTTTCAATACAAGTTGGGCTGCCACATTCACCTGCAGCGGCAGACGCGAGAGCAGGTGCTGCAAGGCTTGCGTGCGTTGACGTCGCAGAACTGGCGCCGCCTGAAGACAGAGCTGCAGACGTATGCCGCGCTGGAGGGCCGAACGGCAGTGCGCTTGGCAGACTTTCTGCACGACCAGGCGCTTGAGCTCGAAGACGTCTACCGCACCGGCACTGGCCAGGGTTGCAGCGGCTGGACGGCGCTGAAGCGCGACGCCGGCCTGATCGTTGCCGAGCCCGGCCCGGAAGAGGACTACTTCGGCCGCCGCTTCGGAGACCTGCTGCACGTGAACGACCCGTGCCGGCTTGACGTGATGGCCGAGGCCGGCGCGCGGAAGGGCCAGCCCGAAGCACTCGACGCGCAGGGTGCGTTGGGCGTGCAGATGTTGGCCTGTCAAATCGATGCCCGGCATGAGCAGGCTGCCGGCCACGAGGCCTTTGCCGAACGGCTGGAACGTCACCCTGCGATTGCCTCGGAGCTGGTCGAGTTGTCAGGCCTGCTGCAGGCCCGCAGCACCCTGGGCGCGAACGCCGTGCCGGGGCTCGAAGACACGCCGCTGTGCCTGCACGCCGCCTATGGCGCGCGTGAGGTGCTCACGGCGGTCGGCTGGCTGACAGCCTCGCGCCGCGTACCGTTCCAGGCGGGCGTGTTGTCATTGATCACCCGGAAGACCGAGCTGCTGTTCGTTACGCTCGACAAGAGCGAGGGCCACCACGAGCGCATCTCGTGTCACGACTACGCGATCAGCGCAGAGCGCTTCCATTGGCAGACGCAGAACAGCGCCGGGCCGGACACCCCCAGTGGTCGGCGCTATCTGGAGAGCGTGACCAACGGTTGGGAGTTCCAACTCTTCGTGCGGCCGCGCAAGGGCGAGGCGTACCGCGCCTGCGGACGCGTGGCGCTGGAGTCGGCTGAGGGTGACCGGCCCATGAGCATCGTCTGGCGGCTGGAGTCGCCGTTGCCGGCGCGGCTGTTCAGGGAGTTCAGCGTGCTGCGCGGGGTTTGAGACGGGCCACTGCGCTCGGAGAGAGGTGCCGCACTCGACAAGTGATCGACTGGCCCGTGATCATCATGGGGCAGAAGCAAGGGCTCATCCGTTGGAACGAATCGCGGCTTCAGACTGGCAGGCGACGGCCGACGCTCGGAACTGCTCGCTTCAAACCGGCCGGTCAGATATGCCTTCCAACGTCAGCGAAGTGGCGTCGACTTTGTCTACCTGAGTACCCGCCATCGGCCAGGAGCCGTCAACCGTTCAGCGGCCAAGCTGCCGCTCGAATCAGCCCTGCGGACCGAGGCGCGCGGTCATGCGGTCCACAGCGTCGGTCAGCGCAGGCAAATCCTGTTCGACCACCAGCCAGACCGCCCCAAGGTCAACGCCCAGATAGCCGTGCACGATCACATTGCGAAAGCCGGCAAGTTCGCGCCAAGGAATCTGCGGCTCGGTGCTTTTGATCTCCTTTGACAAGCGCTGGCTTGATTCGGCCAAGGTTTGAAGGTTGCGGATCACAGCGTCTTGCACCAGACGCGAAGCGTCGAAGCGAGCACGGTCGGCCAGGGTGTACTCGAAGATCCGATTCAAACAGTCGCGCATGTGCGCGAGCAACACGTGGTCCGCTTCAGGTCCCGGGTTCACAGGGGCACTGCGGCTGCCATCACGCGCTCACGCAGCGCAGGGTGCAAGCTCGATTCTGTGACCACGTCCACGCGACGGCCCAGCAATTCCTGCGCATCCAGCAACAGGCCACCCAACGCCAGGGCGCTGATCCCTGGGGCCAGAGTCACCAGCAGATCAACGTCGCTCTCATCGGTGTGGTCGCTGCGGCTCATCGAGCCAAAGACCCGCACTCCCGTGACGCCGCGCCTGCGGGCCAGAGCCACAAGTTCGGCGCGATGGGTTTCGATCAGGGGATGCATGGTCGTCAGTTTAGCCACCCGGTGCCGTTACGCACTGCGCATCATTTTCTCGTTCGAACGGCACGGCGACAGAACCAAAGCCCTCAAAGCACCGAGGGCTCAACGAAGCCGCCTGCGCTGTACCAGCAGCAAGGCACCAAGCCCCATCAGCAACAGCGCGTACGTCTGTGGCTCTGGCATGGCAGGGGCTACGTCGCCGGGGCGCACAGCTACGGCAGGCATCGGGTGGCTATGGTCGAAATCGATCTGGGCGCCAGAACCGGCATTGAAGACCCACGCGCGACCGGGATCTGGCGCGGACACCGTACCGGACCACAGGTCCTCGGATGCACTGCGGAAAATCAGCACACCGTCCCGTTCCTGCCAGGCGGCAGTCTCCGCAGTCAACTAGCAAGACTGCCGGCGTGATGGCATGCTCGCTCATGGTCGGCACCTCAGCGATACCGACCGCCGCGCAACACCCAGCCTGTACCCAACGACAGAGGACCTTCCACCATGCGCCACAAACCCCTGGGCCGAACCGGCCTCTTCGTCTCCGAACTCTGCCTGGGCACGATGACCTTCGGCGGAAGCGCCGGCATATGGGCACATATCGGTGACCTGCAGCAGGCCGATGCGGAACGCCTCGTTGGCCAAGCCATCGATGCCGGCATCAACTTCATCGACACCGCCGATGTCTACGCGGGTGGCGCATCGGAGCAGATCACCGGGCAGGCTTTGAAAAATCTGAAGGTGCCACGCGAGAACGTCGTCATCGCCACCAAAGTTTTCGGCGAGACCGGCCCTGGCGCGAACAGCCGCGGCAATACGCGCAGCCACATTCTGGACGGCGTGAAGGCGAGCCTGAAGCGGCTGCAGGTGGACCACATCGACCTGTACCAGATCCACGGCTTCGACCCGGCCACACCCATTGAGGAAACCGTGCGCGCACTCGATCAGCTGGTTCGCCATGGCCATGTGCGCTACGTCGGCGTCTCGAATTGGGCGGCCTGGCAGATCGTCAAGGCGCTGGGCATGGCCGAGCGGCTGGGATTGGCCCGCTTTGAATCGCTGCAGGCCTACTACACGCTGGCCGGGCGCGACCTCGAACGCGAACTCATCCCGATGCTGGCCAGCGAAGGCGTGGGATTGCTGGTCTGGAGCCCGCTGGCCGGCGGCCTGCTCAGCGGCAAGTTTGGACGCGACCAAACGGCTCAGGCAGGCAGCCGCCGCACCACCTTCGACTTCCCACCCGTCAACCTCGACCGCGCCTACGACTGCATTGACGCCATGCGCGCCATCGCGCAGAGCAAGGGCGTCTCGGTGGCGCAGATCGCATTGGCGTGGCTGCTGCACCAGCCGCAGGTCACCAGTGTGATCGTGGGTGCGAAGCGTCCCGAACAGTTGGCAGACAACGTGGCCGCAACGCAGGTCAGCCTCAGCACGGAAGAACTGCAGGCCCTGGAAGCCGTCAGCCGCCTGCCAATCGAATACCCGGGCTGGATGTTCGAGCGTCAGGCGGAGGCGCGCCGCAAGCAACTGCTCGAGGGACGGCGGGGCTGAGTGCGGGCTGCCGCTGGAGACTGGATGCAGTCATCCAGATGTCGCGGGCGAATGTAGGCGGTGGCAGAAATCCGTCATTCAGGCACCGCTGCGCTGGCCGACCGATCCACACACAAACCTGCCATTCACCCCCAACTTTGCGGCTGATCGACGCCGCGGCCAAGACAAACAAGCCCAGTGACTGCTCTCTTGACTCACGAACTGGCGCTATCGCTGCATAGCGGCCCGTGGTGACCTGAACGTCATTGGTCACAGAAGATCCATGGCAGATGCCGATGCGCGGTTGCGCGCTGCGCGGTATGCAGCCGGAACCCGCCAATCATGCAGAAGCTGATCAATCGCTTGATGTCGCGGTGGCTTAACGCGGCCCAGGAAAAGCTCCGCGCATCGCGTCTTCCAACTGCTTCGTGGTCGGCAATTTCCCGCGCTAGCGCGCTCGCAATGCGGCCTTCATTTGGTACTCGGTCACGCCGATGGAGTCGGCTTTTCTCTTCAGTGCGAACTCAACTTCGAGGTTGTCTTTTTCGGCGCACAAGGCGATACCAACGGACGGCGCATCGTCGGGCGCGCGTTCTTTTTCATTGAGCAAGTTCAGGTGGAAATCCATCTTTCCGTTGTGTTTGGTTTTGAACATGCCGATGCTGGAAATCAGCAGCCGACGGCACACTCAAAAAAGCGGCAGCCGAACGACAGTTCAGTCAAGTTTCCGTTGCGAGGCTTACTGAATGTTTTAAGCGGAATGACGCGGTTCAGCACGGCATTGCAACCATCATTTCTCGCACCGCTGGTGAGCGTTTTGCTGATGCGCCGGCAGTCAAGAACCCTGTTTTCAGATTGTGGCAATCGCCCCGCGCAAAGCACTTGATTCGCAGCTGGCCTTGCGAACCGAACTGCAGGCGAGCCAGGTTGAAGACAATGAGGGCGTTCGACGGCGAATCAGACGGGCCAGAGCGAAGTTCTCTGGGGGTAGATTTGGGGGTGGGAACGAAAGTCGAAAATTTTTAATCTATAAAAATCAAATACTTATCCAATTTATGAAACTTGCCACCTGGAACGTCAATTCACTCGCGGTGCGCTTGCCGCAAGTGCTCGATTGGTTGGCGGCGCATCAGCCTGACGCGCTGTGTTTGCAAGAAACCAAACTGACCGATGACAAATTTCCGCATGCGGAAATAGCGGCTGCCGGCTATGCATGCGAATGGTTTGGGCAGAAGACCTACAACGGCGTGGCGCTGTTGACGCGCGTGGCATCGGGGCTGGTGGCCACGCAGGTGGTGAAGAACATTCCGGGACATGCCGACGAGCAGGCGCGTGTCATCACCGCCACCCTCGGCGTGGTGGGAACGGTGGGCGCGGTGGGTGCGGTGGGTGCGACAGGCGCGATGGGGGCCGAGAGTGTGCGTCTGGTCGGTGCCTACATCCCGAACGGCCAGGCCCCGGACAGCGACAAATTTCAGTACAAGTTGGGCTGGCTGAGCGCACTGCGCGCTTGGCTGGCGCTTGAGATCGCAGCGCATCCGAACTTGGTGCTGATGGGCGACTACAACATCGCACCGGAAGACCGCGACGTGCACGACCCGGTGCTGTGGGCGGGTCAGGTCTTGTGCACGCCGCAAGAACGCGCGCACTTTCAAGGCTTGATCTCATTGGGCCTGCACGACGCGTTTCGCCTCTTCGATCAGGCACCCAAAAGCTGGAGCTGGTGGGACTACCGCATGCTCGCGTTTCGCAAAAACCAGGGCCTGCGCATCGACCATATTTTGGTCAGCGAGGCGCTCAAAAACAAGGTCACTTCCTGCGTGATCGACAAGCTGCCGCGCAAGAACGAACGGCCCAGTGACCACGCGCCGGTGGTGGTGGAGTTGGGGCTGTGAGGTGGTTCCGTTGGCGTGACCCCGCGCTTTTCTCGCATTGCAATTCACAAACCCACACCCGTTCGCCCTGAGGTATCGAAGGGACGGCCCGTGCAAGGCCCTTCCTTCCTTCCTTCGGTACCCCAGGATGGTCGGAAGAACCAGCTCAGGATGGTCGGGAAAGCCACCTCAGGGCAAACGGGTGTGTGCAAGGCCCTTCGATACCTCAGGGCGAACGGGCGTGTGTGTTGTTCAGCTGATGGGAGCCC
>JBBAPI010000047.1:0-13143 GCA_040400915.1 Rubrivivax sp. | reverse complement strand
CGGCAGCCGTAGAGGTTGTCGAACTTGCTCTTGGTGACGCTGTCGTTGACGTTGATGGCGCGGAAGGGCAGCGTGCCCTTGGCCGACATCTCGTTCAGGCGGTGCACGCCGGTGGTGGTTTCTTCGGTCACGCCGATGATCTCGGCGGCCTTGCGGGTGTACCAGGTCGGGTCGACGGCCAGCTTGGCCTTGATGGCTGCGAACAGGCAGATCTCTTCTTCGCTGGTCGGGTTGCCGATGACGGAAATGTCCTTCTCGGCGCGCTGGCCCAGGATCATCAGCAGCGTGGCGTCGCCGCCGTCGTCCAGGATCATGTTCGGGCCTTCACCGGCCTCGCCCTGGCCGGCGAATTCGAAGATGCGGTGCGTGAAGTCCCAGTACTCGGCCAGGGTTTCGCCCTTGTGCGCGAAGACCGGCGTGCCGCGTTCCACCAGCGCGGCGGCGGCGTGGTCCTGGGTGCTGTAGATGTTGCACGAGGCCCAGCGCACGCTGGCGCCCAGGGCTTGCAAGGTCTCGACCAGCACGGCGGTCTGGATGGTCATGTGGATGCTGCCGGTGACGCGGGCGCCCTTGAGCGGCTGCTGCGCGGCGAATTCCTCGCGGATGGCCATCAGGCCGGGCATCTCGGTTTCGGCGATCTTGATTTCCTTGCGACCCCAGGTGGCAAGGGACAGATCGGCCACGGCGTGGTCGTGCAGGGTTTTGTGGGCAGCGTTCATCGTCAGGCTCCAGACAGTGGTGTAGGACCTGCACGCGGCAATTCGGGGACTTGAAGACTCACCCACGAAGACCATCGTGCAGGTGAGCGCGGTTGCAATGAAGATTTTCGAGCCTGGCCTTCATGCTGAAGGTTGCAACGCTCCTCGAAAACTGCGTGCATTCTAGCCACGGCCCCCGAAACACCCGGTTTTTTGGATGTGGAAGACTTGGCGGATGACGGGGCCATTACCTCAACCCTGGGCGGCGGCCCCGCAAACCGTGCTGCGGGGCGTGGTCGGCGTGCTGACCGACATCGACGACACCTTGACCTGCGACGGCGCCATCGAGGCCGCAGCCCTGGCTGCGCTGCACGAACTGGCCGCGGCCGGCCTGCCCGTCATCGCCATCACCGGCCGCCCGCTGGGCTGGAGCCTGCCCTTTGCCCAGGCCTGGCCGGTGGCGGCCATCGTGGCCGAGAACGGCGCCGTGGCGCTGATCCGCGAGGGTGGCGGCCTCGTCACCGAGTACGCCCAGGACAGCGCCACCCGCGCCACCAACGCTCTGCGCCTGCGGGCCGTCGCAGCGTGCGTGCTGCGCGAGGTGCCCGGCGCGACGCTGGCGCGGGACAGCCCGGGCCGCGTCACCGACATCGCCATCGACCACAGCGAATTCGCCCACCTGCCGCCGGCGGCCATCGCGCAGGTGGTGGCGCTGATGCAGCAAGCCGGCCTGACCGCCACCGTCAGTTCCATCCACATCAATGGCTGGATCGGCCTGCACAGCAAGTGGACGGCCGCGCAGTGGCTGGTGCAGCGCCTGTTCGGGCGCGACCTGCAGGCCGAGGCCGGGCGCTGGGTCTATGTCGGCGATTCCACCAACGACCAGCTGATGTTCCAGCACCTGCCGCTGGCCGTGGGCGTGGCCAACCTGCGGCGCTTCGCCGGGCAGTTGCAGCACTGGCCGACCTACATCACGCAGACCGAACGGGGTGCAGGCTTTGCCGAAGTGGTGCGACGGCTGCTGGCCGAGCGTGTCTAAAGTCGCATTTCGGCATCAACCGGCCCGCGCGGAGCCCACCGATCCAGGGGGGTGGCGAGCCTTTTTGGCCCCGTTCAAAACGGGCTTCGGGTAAGCTGATCACAACTCGACGGACCTTTTGGAGAAATCCCATGCGCAAGACCCTTTTGAACTTGGCTGCAGCGGCGGCGATGGTGGCTGTGAGCGCTGGTGCGCAGGCTGGCGAGACGTTTGCCAATTCCTCAGGAACCACGGTGACCTACAGCTTCACCGGCATCCAATGGGGTAGTGGTGGTTTCAGCTACCCCGCAACTCTCGTGAGCAACAGCCTAGTGGGTCTTTTGACCAGTGTCGATGTCGAGGCCAAGCTGGTGGATGTGGGTCCTGCGAAGACGAACGACCTGACCATCCTTGTGCAGGATAACTTAGGGACCCCGCTGCAGGTCGGTGGCTCCGACCCCGTGCCGTACAGCACTCTCCAAAATTACCAATGGAGCGGCGACAGCTCTTCGACTCAAGACAAGTTGGTCACCGGGTCGGCGTCCATGGATCCCCTCCAGCCCCTTGACTTTGGGATCCCAGCGAACATGTTGACCATCGCAGTGGGTAACGGTTCTGCCGCAGATCAGGGTACTTGGACAGGTTCGATCACCTTCCATGGCCTGCAATTGGCCCCCGTCCCCGAACCCGCCACCTGGGCGATGTTCGCCGCCGGTGCCGTGGGCCTGGTGGGCTGGATGGGCCGTCGCCGCAAGGCCGCCGTCACGGTCTGAAGGATTTCAGCCGGCTTCGGGCCGGTCCGGTTTGCTGTCGCACCCGGGTAGTTTCCAACGCCGCGCTGAAGGTCACTTCGCGCGGCGTTTTTCTTCAGGTCCCCAGTTGGGCCGGGTTCGGCGCTGCGGCCCGGATCATGCCGGGCTGCCTAGCAACCGGGCTGCCAGGCTGGCGGGCGCGCAGCCTCAGCCCCCCAGGCGCTCGGACAGCACCCAGCCTGACGCCTGACCGCCGGTGCGCGGGTTGACGTAGTGCACTGCGGTGAAACGCGCCGCCTGCTGCAGCGCAAGCACCGGTTCGCCCGGCAGGATGAAGATGCCTCGCAGCGGGCAGGCCGTGTCGGGCGCCGAATAGAACTGCAGCCGGCCCTGGCCCAGCACCTGGCGGCGGGCCTGAACCGGCAGCGCCGCGACAGTGGCGGCTTCCGGCGCCTGGCAGCCGCGCGCGGGCGGCGTCGTCGACGCCGGCACGCGGGCTGCCGCTGCCGCCGCCAGGGTCACGCTGCTGCCCGGCCCCAGCCGGTCGGTGAAGACCCAGCCGCTGGCTTCGCTGCCGGTGGCCGCGCGGCGGTAGCGCACCGAGGTGTAGCCCGCGTGGTTGACGTAGGCCTCGACCGTGTCGCCGGGCCGCACGTGCAGGTCCAGCATCGCGCAGCCGCTGTCGGGCGCGGCGTAGAGCGCCAGCGCCGGTCCGCCGATGACCGGGCGCAGCCCGGCTTCGGCAGCGATGCGCGTGCCGCTCCGGGCCGCGACCAGCGCCGCGGCGGCGCAGGCGTCGCCGGCCGCAGCGGCGTGAAGCGGCAGCCCGCCGGGCGCGGTGCCGGCTTCGGGTTCGATAGGCGCCAGATTCAGCGCCAGGTGGTCGCGGGCCTGCGGTTCGCCGTCGGCACCGGGCCGCTGCGCGCCCTGGTGGCAGCTGGCGCAGCGGGCGCCGACCAGCTTCTTGCCCCCGGTGGCGCCGGCCAGTGGGTTGTGGTCGAGATCCTTCAGCAGGCGCAGGCCCTGCGCCGCGCGGGCCTGCTGCGCGGCGTCGCTCGGTGCGCCGGTCAGGGTGGGGGTGGGCGCCATCGCCACCACCGGGGGTTGCGGCTGGCCGCGGTGGCAGGTGTAGCAGGTCACGCCCGACGGGCCGACATGCGGCTTCCAGTTGGTGTTCAGGTGCTGCACCATCTGCAACATCTGCCGCGCCACCTGTTTGGCCGGTTTGGCCTCGCTGGCCCAGTCGCCGTCGACATGGCAATGGCCGCAGCCGGCTTGCGGCGACACCCACTGCGTCAGCGACTGCATGGTGCGGTCGAAGCTGGCCACGTCCAGGTCGCCGAGCAAGGGCACGTTGCGGTAGCGGCTGGCGGCAGTCACCCGCTGCGGGGCCGGCAGCGGCGCTGTGGCGCCCGGGGTGGTGGCGCTGGCCGCGCTGGCCGAGCTGGGGGTCGTGGGTAGCGTTGGCGCAGGCGCCGGCGGTCTGCGGTCGCAGGCCGCCAGTGTCAGGATGCAGAACCAGGCAAGAAAAAGGAGGCGCAAGGGCGGTCGTCTGGCAAGGCAGCCCGGAGCGAGTGCGGTGAGCCGATGCTAGCCAGCCTTCCCGGCGCGGTCCATCCCGCAGCAGCGGGGGTGGTGCCGGCCCTGACCGTGACGGATGACCGGGCCAGCCCGCTTGCGCGCCGCCGCCCATGAAAAAGGGCGACTCGCGTCGCCCATTCGGCACTCAGGCGCAGGCCGCTCGCCTGCAGCCGGATCAGAGCCCGGCAGCGGCCTTCAGGGCCTCGACCTTGTCGGTCCGTTCCCAGCTGAATTCCGGCTCTTCGCGGCCGAAGTGGCCGTAGGCGGCGGTCTTCTCGTAGATCGGGCGCAGCAGGTCCAGCATCTGGATGATGCCCTTGGGGCGCAGGTCGAAGACCTGGGCAACGATGGCCGACAGCCGTTCGTCGCTGATCGTGCCCGTGCCTTCGGTGTAGACCGTGATGTTCATCGGCTTGGCCACGCCGATGGCGTAGGCCACCTGCACCTGGCACTGCTTGGCCAGACCGGCCGCCACGATGTTCTTGGCCACGTAGCGGGCGGCGTAGGCGGCACTGCGGTCGACCTTGGACGGGTCCTTGCCGCTGAAGGCGCCGCCACCGTGCGGGCAGGCGCCGCCGTAGGTGTCGACGATGATCTTGCGCCCGGTCAGGCCGCAGTCACCCTGCGGGCCGCCGACGACGAAGCGGCCGGTCGGGTTGATCAGGTACTTGGTGTCCGCCGTCAGAAACTCTTTCGGCAGCACCGGCTTGATGATCTCTTCGCGGATCGCTTCGTAGAAGGCGTCGGTCATCCTGTGACCCAGCGAATATTCCGGCGCGTGCTGGGTGCTGAGCACCACGGTGTCGATGCTGTGCGGCTTGCCGTCGACATAGCGCATCGTGACCTGGCTCTTGGCGTCGGGGCGCAGGAAAGGCAGGCGGCCGTCCTTGCGCAGCTGCGCCTGGCGTTCGACGAGGCGGTGCGCGTAGTAGATCGGCGCGGGCATCAGCACCGGCGTTTCGTCGCAGGCATAGCCGAACATCAGGCCCTGGTCGCCGGCGCCGGTGTTCAGGTGGTCGTCGCTGGCGTGGTCCACGCCCTGGGCGATGTCGTTGGACTGCTTGTCGTAGCAGACCATCACCGCGCAGCCCTTGTAGTCGATGCCGTATTCGGTGTTGTCGTAGCCGATGCGCTTGATGGTGTCGCGCGCGACCTGGATGTAGTCGACGTTGGCTTGCGTGGTGATCTCGCCGGCCAGCACCACGAGACCCGTGTTGCACAGCGTCTCGGCGGCCACGCGGCTGCGCGGGTCCTGCTTGAAGATCGCGTCGACGATGGCGTCGGAGATCTGGTCGGCCACCTTGTCGGGGTGGCCTTCAGAGACGGATTCGGATGTGAAAAGGAAGTCGTTCGCCACTTGAGAAGCTCCGGTTGATTGCACGATGTGCGTCGCCGGTGGTGCTTGTTGTTCCGCGGCGAACGCTTTAGCAGTTTTGTTGAGCTGTCGGCCGTCGCGGCCCGTTGCCCGGCGGTGTGTCGCTATGCTTCACCCCGCAGTCGCCCCGCAAGTTGTCCTTTAACTCCGGCGATGCGACAAGTATACAAAGCATGCTGATCCTGATTCGATGGCTGGCGAAGCGCTCGCTGCGGCTTCTGCACGCCTTGGGCGGCTTGCTGGGTTGGGCCGCCTACCTGCTGTCACCCGCCTACCGGCGCCGCCTGAATGACAACGCCGCCCTGGCAGGCTTGCTGCTTTCCGAGCGCCGCGCTGCCGTGGCCGATGCCGGCCGGCTGGTGATGGAACTGCCCCGGCTGTGGCTGCGCCCGCCGGCCCGGCCCATCGACGACCCGCTGCGCTGGGAGGGCGCCGAACTGCTCGAAGCGCTGTTGGCGCGCGGCAAGGGCCTGGTGCTGCTGACGCCCCACATGGGCAGTTTCGAGGTCAGCGCCCAGGCCTATGCCGAACGCTTCGGCGCCCGCCAGCCCATCACCGTGCTCTACCGGCCGGCGCGCCAGGCCTGGCTCCGTGAACTGGAAGAAACCGCCCGCGCGCGCCCGGCGCTGGCCACCGCGCCGGCCAACCTGGCCGGCGTGCGGCTGATGATGCGGGCGCTCCAGCGCGGCGAAACGGTGGGCCTGCTGCCCGACCAGGTGCCGCCCGAAGGCATGGGCGTGTGGGTGCCTTTCTTCGGCCAGCGCGCCTACACCATGACGCTGGCGGCCAAGCTGGTGCAGCAGACGGGCGCCGCGGTGGCCGTGCTGTGGACCGAGCGCTTGGCGCGGGGCGCCGGCTACGTGGTCCACGCCCTGGCCTTGCCCGAACCGCTGCCCGAGGCCGCTGCCGGCGACGCGGCCAGCGCGCTGGCCATCAACCGCAGCATGGAGGCGGTGATCCGCATGAAGCCCAGCCAGTACCTCTGGGGCTACCACCGCTACAAGAAACCCAGACAGGCGCACAGGCCGACCTGATGGCACAGCCCCCGACCCACCCCTTCACACCGCAAAACCTGCTGGCCCATCTGGCGTTGGCCCTGGTGTGGCTGCTGCACGGGCTGCCGCTGGCCCTGCTGGCGCCGCTGGGCCAGGGTCTGGGCCTGCTGCTGCACACCTTCGCCCACGCCCGGCGCGGCGTGGCGCTGACCAATCTGGCGCTGTGCATGCCCGGGCTCAGCGAAGCCGAGCGCCGCCGCCTGGTGCGCGAGCATTTCATGTGGACCGGCCGCAGCCTGCTCGAACGCGGCCTGCTGTGGCACGCCAGCAAGGCGCGGCTGCAGCGGCTGATCCATGTCGAAGGCGACGTCCACCTGGCTGAGCGCAGCGAACGGCCCGTGATGTGGCTGGTGCCGCATTTCGTCGGCCTGGAAGTGGCCGGTGCTGCGACGCAGATCTTCCAGACCCGCATGGGCTGCGACATCTACACCGCGCAAAGCAACCCGGTGATGGACGCCGCCTTCCACAAGGGCCGCGCGCGCTTCGGCCTGGCCCTGCTGTTCAACCGCCAGCAGGGCGCGATGCCGGTGGTGCGGGCGATCAAGAAAGGCGTGGCCTTCTTCAACGCCTCGGACATGGACTTCGGCCTGCGTGACGCCGCCTTCGTGCCCTTCATGGGGCAACCCGCGGCCACGCTGCTGTCGCCTTCGCGCATGGCGCGTTCGCTGAACATGGTGGTGCAGCCGCTGGTGGTCGAGATGCTGCCCGGCGGCCAGGGCTGGCGGGTGCGCTTCATGCCCGCCTGGACCGACTGGCCGACCGCCGACCCGGTGGCCGATGCGGCGGCGATGAACGCCTTCATCGAGGCCCAGATCCGCAGCATGCCGGCGCAGTATTTCTGGGTCCACAAGCGCTTCAAGTCGCGCCCCGAGGGTGCGCCGCCGGTCTACAAAATCTAGTGCGGACAGCGCGCTGGCGCGCCGCGGCGAAGGCTCCTGTCGCGCAGCGACGTGAAGGCGGCTTTGCTGCCGGCCGTGGCCATAATCGAGCGATGCGGGTTCCCTTCACCAAGATGCAAGGCGCGGGCAACGACTTCGTCGTGCTCGACCGCGTGCAGCACCCGATAGACCTGAGCCCGGCGCAGTTGAAGGCGCTGGGCGACCGCCGTTTCGGTGTCGGCGCCGACCAGATCCTGATCGTCGAGCCCAGCCGCACCCCCGGCATCGACTTCCGTTACCGCATCGTCAACGGCGCCAGCGGCGAAGAGGTCGAACACTGCGGCAACGGCGCGCGGTGCTTTGTGCGCTATGTGCACGGCCAAGGCCTGACCGACAAGACCAGCATCCGCGTCGAGACCGTCAACAACGTGCTGGAACTGCGCCTGCAGCCCGACGGCCGCGTCACCGTGGACATGAATCGGCCGGTCTTCGAGCACGACCGCATTCCTTTCGACGCCAGCGATTTGAAGCCGCGCGCCGAGGGTGATTTCGCGCTGTGGCCGCTGGAAGGCGCGTCGGGCGCTGAGGTGGCGGTGCTGTCGATGGGCAACCCGCATGCGGTGCTGCGGGTGACCGATGTCGACACCGCGCCGGTCGCCACGCTGGGCCCGCGCATCGAGACCCACCCGCGCTTCCCGCGCCGCGTCAACGTCGGCTTCCTGCAAGTCCTCAGCCGCAGCGCGGTGCGCCTGCGCGTCCACGAGCGCGACGCCGGCGAGACGCTGGCCTGCGGCACCGGCGCCTGCGCGGCGGTGGTGGCGGGCATACGCCTGGGTTGGCTGGACCGCCGCGTCGAGGTTCACGCCCGCGGCGGCGACCTGCTGATCGCATGGTCCGCCGACGACGCCGCGGTGCTGATGACCGGCCCGGCCGAGACCGTCTTCCACGGCGAAATCGAACTCTGAATCGATCCCCCTCAGACAACTGCGAGCCCACCTTGACCAACACCACCAACACCAGCGGCGTGCAGGGCATCACCGAAGCCGATATCGCCAACTACCTGGCCAACACGCCGGGCTTCTTCGAGCGCCATGCCGAATTGCTGTCGGCGGTGCAACTGAGCAGCCCGCACGGCGCCCGCGCCGTCAGCCTGCAGGAGCGGCAGATGCAGATGCTGCGCGAGCGCATCAAGGGCCTGGAGGCCCGCATCATGGACATGGTGCGCCACAGCCAGGAAAACGTGGCCATCGCCGACCGGCTGCAGCGCTACACCAGCGCCATCCTGCTGACCGCCGACGCGCAGGCCCTGCCGGCCCGCATGGTGCAAACGCTGCGCCACGAGTTCCAGATTCCGCAGGCCGCCATCCGCCTGTGGGGCCTGGGCGCCGGGCACGAGGGTGCCGACTACACGCAGCCGGCCAGCGACGACATCAAGAGCTTCGCCGCCAGCCTGAGCCTGCCGTATTGCGGTGTGAATGCCGGCTTCGAGGCGGCCGAATGGGTCGACGAGGCGGCGGCGATGACCTCGATGGCGATGATTCCGCTGCGCCACGCCGACACCTGCTTCGGCATGCTGGTGCTGGCTTCGCCCGACCCCACGCGCTACGCGGCCGACATGGGCACCGAGTTCCTGTCCCGGCTGGGCGAGGTGACGGCGGCCGCGCTGTCCCGCTTGCGCCCTGGCGGCGCCGATCCCACGCTGTGAGGCAGCGATGAGCGCGGCGCCTGCAGGCCCGGCCGGCATCGAGCTGGCTGCCGAACTGCAGCGCTTCCTGGACCACCTGCGCGTCGAACGCCGCCTGGCGGACCGCACCCTGGCCCTGTACCGCGAGGCGCTGCTGCGCCTGCAGGCTTCGGCCGCCGCCGCGCAGCCTGCCGCCGTGCCGCTGGCCGCCGCGCAGCCCCACCACATCCGCAACTGGGTCGGGCAGTTGCGGCTGCGCGGCCTGGCGCCGCGCAGCATCGCCATCGCGCTGGCGGCCTGGCGCGGCCTGTACCGCTGGTGGGGGCTGCAGGGGCTGGTGCGGGTCAACCCCGTCGAAGGCATCCGCCCGCCGAAGGCCGCCAAGCCGCTGCCCAAGGCGCTGTCGGTGGAACAGGCCGTGGCACTGGCCGGACACCAGACCGAACACGGCAGCACCGCCGAAGCGCCGCAGCTCGCCGCGCGCGACCATGCCATCACCGAGCTGCTGTACGGCTGCGGTTTGCGGGTGGCCGAACTGGTCGGCCTGGACCGCGTGGCCAGCCGCAGCGCGCGCGGCTGGGTCGACCTGGCCGACGCCACCGCGCACGTGCTGGGCAAGGGCGGCAAGCGGCGCAGCCTGCCGGTGGGCCGCGCCGCACTCGCCGCGCTGCGAGCCTGGCTGGACCTGCGGGCCGAGCTGGCCGATGCCGACGAGCCGGCGCTGTTCGTCAGCCGCCGCGGCACCCGCCTGACGCCCAACCAGTTGCGCAACCGGTTGCAAGCCCAGGCGCAGCAGGCCGGTCTGCCGACCCGCGTGCACCCACACATGCTGCGCCACAGCTACGCCAGCCACCTGCTGCAGTCCAGCGGCGACCTGCGCGCGGTGCAGGAACTGCTGGGCCACGCCAGCATCAGCACCACCCAGGTCTACACCCAGCTCGACTTCCAGCACCTGGCCAAGGTCTACGACGCCGCCCATCCGCGCGCCAAGAAGCGCTGAGCGCATTCGCGCGCTCAGCGCATCGTTTTCAGCGCCACGTCGGCCTGCGCCCAGGCGCGGTCGAGTTGCCCTTGCAGCGCCTGGGCTTCGGCCGGCTTGCCCTGCAGGCGCAGCGCCTGCGCCAGGCCGCTCAGCGCCCAGCCGTTGGCCGGCATCAAAGCCAGGTCCTGGCGGAAGGTCTGCTCGGCCAGCGCTGCAAGGCCGGCGCGCAACTGCAGGTCACCCAGCGCCACACGGGCGCCGGCGGCCAGCATGGGCGGTTCGTTGTCGTCGGCGCGCACGGATGCGGCCACGGCCAGCGCCTGCTGCTGCAGCGCGACGCCGTGGCGGCCTTCGGCGGATGCGATCTCGGCACGCAAGCGGGCCGTGGCCGATGCGGCCACCTCGCGCAGCAGGCGGTCGCCTCCGCCGGCCTTGGCATGCGCTTTCGCGACGCTGGCCGCGCCCGCTTCGGCCTGGATCAGTGCAGCGCGGGCTTCGGGCAAGCGCCCGCTGCGGGCGTAGGCCACACCCCGCGCCTGCTCGCCCAGGGCCTGCGCCAGACCGAACCGGGCGTCGGGCACGGGCTCGGCCAGCACGGCGTCCCAGCGCTGCAGGCGCAGCAGGGCCAAGAGCGGCAGGCTGCGGCGGTACTCGCCGTAGATGTGGTCGGACTTCGCTGCCCGTTCGGCGATGTCGCGCGCAGCCTGCAGCGCCGTGTCGCCCCGGCCCTGCATCAACGCGGCGAACCACAGGAAGTGCTGGTCGTGGTTGCGCCAGTCCTTGGTGTTGTCGAAGCCCTGCGCCTGCTGCGCGGCCATCAGCGTGAGGTCGGCGGCCACGGCGATCTCGTTGACCCGCGCGGCGTCGGCATAGCGGCCGATGCGGCCGTAGGTGTGCGAGGGCATGTGCACGAGGTGGGGCGCAGTGGGCGCCAGCGCGCCCAGGCGGTCGGCGGCGGCTTCGGCGCGCTGCGCCACGCCGCGGGCGTCGACGGCGTGGATCAGGTAGTGGTTCAGGCCGATGTGCTGCGGCTGCGCCGCCAGGCCGCTTTCCAGCGCCGTGGCGACTTCGCCGATGCGGCCGCTGGCCTTGCCGGTCTGGGCGTCCCACCAGTCGGCGCGGGTGGCCACCATCTCGGCTTCGGCCCACAGCGACAGCAGTTCGGGGTCGCTGGGTGCGGCGGCCACCAGCGTGCGCAGGCGTTCGGCGTAGGCCAGGTCCAGCGGGTCGGCCTTCTCGCCTTCATCGTCCTTGGCGCCACAACGGTCGGCCAGCAGCGGGGCCATCTCGCGCGCTTCGCGGGCCTGGCTGCCGTGGCCATAGCGCAGGGCCAGGGCCGCCATCAAGTCGCGCTCGCGGGGCGTGGCGCCGGCCGCGTGCGTCAGCGCGTAGTCCAGGTAGCGCAGCGCCTCGGCCACCCGGTCGCGTTCGGTGTGGTTGATGTTGGGCCCGAGCTGCCAGGCCACGCCCCAGGCGCACATGGCGCAATTCGGGTCCTGGGCCAGCCCGGCCTTGAACATGCGCACCGCTTCCACCTCGTTGAAGGCATAGGCCTGCAGCACGCCCTGGGTGTACCAGCGCTGGGCCGCCGGCACGGCGGTGGTGATGGGCGCCTGCAGCTCGCCGAAGCCCTGCAACTCGGGTGCGCGGGCCGTGCGGTCGGCTTGCAGCGGGCCCAGGGCGCAGGCCGCCAGCGCCGCCAGCGCGGCGCTGCCCAGCAGGGAGCGGGACATCCTCTTCATGGCGATCCTTCGTTGCGGGCACCACCGGGTTCTACGGGCCGCGCGCCCGGACGTCAACCGGGCCGTTGCCGGCGTCGAGACGGGCGCTCGCCCGATGGCCAGCGAGAATGGCGGCCATGAAAGCCATTCGACTGCGCGCCGGCCGCGAACGTTCTTTGCAACGCCGCCACCCCTGGGTCTTCGAGGGCAGCGTGGCCAGCGGCAAGGCCGACCCTGGCGAGACCGTGCGCGTGGAAGACGCCGACGGCCGCTTCCTGGCCTGGGGCGCCTACAGCGGCGCTTCGATGATCCGCGTGCGGGCCTGGAGCTTCGACGAGGCCGAGCGCATCGACCGCGGCTTCTTCGAACGGCGCGTCGCGGCGGCGGTGGCCCTGCGCGCCCGCTTGCCGGGTCTGGCGGCCGCCAGCAGCGGCCTGCGCCTGGTGCACGGCGAAGCCGACGGCCTGCCCGGCCTGATCGTCGACCGCTATGGCGACACCCTGTGCGCGCAGTTCGGTTCGGCCGGCGTCGAACGCTGGAAACCGGTGCTGGCCGATGCGCTGCTGCAGGCCACGGGTTTGAGTCGGCTCTACGAGCGTTCCGACGCCAGCGTGCGCAGCCTGGAAGGCCTGCCCGCGCAGACCGGCTGGCTGCGCGGTGAAGGCTCGACGGAGGTGACCATCACCGAGCACGACTGGCGCCTGACGCTGGACGTGGCCGAAGGCCACAAGACCGGCTTCTACCTGGACCAGCGCGACAACCGCGCCCTGTTCGCCCGCTGGGTGCGCCAGCTGGGTCTGCAGCGCGTGCTGAACTGCTACTGCTACACCGGCGGCTTCACGCTGGCCGCGCTGGCCGGCGGCGCGGCCCATGTGACCAGTGTCGATTCATCGGGCCCGGCCATCGAACGGGTGCAGGCCCACGTGGCCCTGAACGGCCACGATGGGGCACGCAGCCAGGGCCTGGACGCCGACGTCAACCAGTTCCTGCGCGACAGCCTGAAGGCCGGCCGCCGCTTCGACGCCATCGTGCTCGACCCGCCCAAGTTCGCCGCCACGGCGGCCCACGCCGAGCGCGCTGCGCGGGCCTACAAGGACATCAACCGGCTGGCCCTGATGTTGCTGGAACCGGGCGGGCTGCTGCTGACCTTCTCGTGTTCGGGCGGCATCGGCCCTGAACTCTTCCACAAGATCGTCGCCGGGGCGGCCATCGACGCCGGCGTGGACGGCGCCATCGTGCAGCGCCTGGAGGCCAGCAGCGACCACCCGACGACGCTGCTGTTTCCCGAGGGCGAATACCTCAAGGGTCTGGCTGTGTTGAAAAGTGCCGGTCCACCGGGCCCGCAATCAGGGGGTTGAGGGCCTTCTCCCCCCCCCCCCCCCCCCCCCCCCCGGGGGGG
>JBBAPI010000046.1:0-13386 GCA_040400915.1 Rubrivivax sp. | reverse complement strand
ATACCCCACCTGCAAATCCCACCCCCAATTGCGGGGGTGATGGCTTAAGGGTATTTAAATGCTCAACGTTCAACATTACCTTCGGCCTTCATCTAAGGCCTGTCAACTGCGCGTCCGGCTATCCAGCCCCCACGCAATGGCGAGACACCTTGTGCCGCAGCGTGTCGCTGCACCCCAACCACGATGAAAGATACGATATGAGCAAGCAAGAAACGACGACGGCCCGCAGCCAGACCGCCGCTGGCGCGGCACGGCTCGGCAAGTGGGCCCTGGTGGCCGCCTTGGCCGCGGGCGCGGCTGGCGCCCAGGCCAGCTCGACCGCTTACGACTACGCCTTCAATGCTGGCGACGCAACAGTGACCGGCATCATCATCACCGACGGCACCATCGGCACGATCACCGAGGCCAACATCTATTCCGCGTCCGTCAGCATCCAGCTCGGTAGTGGAGTCACGTCGTTCACCGCGACGCAGGCCGGCGAATTCGGCACGGGCCCCAGCGTGTTCGGCCTGCTGGGCGGACTTTCAGCGGCAGCCGATGGGCTCTACTTCAACTTTCAAGGGTCAGCTAAGGGCTTTTGGATACAGCAAGGCACCGGCGGCTTCAGCGGTGTGGAATGGTCCGGCGATAACACCGGATGCCCTTACGGTGGTTATGGCAACTGCGTCTGGTTGGGCTCCTATTCACCGACCGCCTATGTCGAGCAATCCGGCAGCCAGAAAATTGCCAGCAGCCAGAATATGGCCAATATGGTTCCGGAGCCGGCAAGTTACGCGCTGGTTTTGGCAGGATTTGGTTTGATGGGCGGTATCTCCCGCCAGCGCAAATCCAAACTGCAAGCCTGACCCCCGAAAAGGGTCAGCACCCGCCGCGGGCACCGAACAGGGTGCCCGCGGCGGAAACCGTATCCAACCACCACGGTCGGCACGCAGAGCGGGTAGCCCTCCTGCCGCGTTGCGCGCAGCGTCGTGCCTTCGAAGCCGACCGAGCGCAGCAACTGGCGCAGCCGCAACATCCGCACGCCCAGCACGGCCGCCGTGTACGGCTCGACGTCCTGCTTCAAGGCCTCGATCAGCTGCCCGTTCTCCAGGCGCTGGCCCGACGCCAGGGCCAGCTCCGCCAGCAGCGTCGCGGCCGCGTCGGTGATCGGCGCCTCGCCGCCGGGCCCGCCGAGCCGCAGGCGGCGCAAGTCCAGCGTGGCGGTGGACAGCGCCGCGGCCGGGTCGGTCCGCGCTGCCTGCGCGGGGGCGCTGTGCCGCCGGGCCAGGACCTGGGCCTGGATCAGCGCCAGCAACTCGTCCGGGTGGGTGGGCTTGGCGATGAAGGCGTCGGCGCCCGCCTGGTAGCAGGCCAGCCGGTCCTCGATGCGGTCGCGCGAGCTGATCACGATCACCGACAGCCCGGGATAGGCCGCCCGGTAGCGCCGCACCAGGCTGAAGCCGTCCTCGCCCGGCAGGTTCAGGTCGACCAGCAGCACATCGATCAGACCGGGCACGTCCTCGTCGCTCAGCGCCTCGGCACTGTTCACGCCCACCACCCGGTGGCCCTGCTGGCGCAGCAGCTCGACAGTGACCGCACACAGGCTCTCGTTGTCCTCGACGACGGTGATGCGCAAGCGGGAGGGCAAGGGGAACCTGAGCTCTGGAAACGGGTGACGCGGAGTCTGAAGATAGCGCAGGGCGACTGCGATCCGGCTACAGAAGCCTACGGCGGCAAGCCGGCGGCGGCCGCCGCCTCCGGCAGCACCAGGGTGAAGGTGACCGTGCGGCCGTCGGCCTGGTAAGGCAGATCGCCGCCCTGGCGGCGCGCCAGCAGGCGCGACAGGTGCAGCCCCAGGCCCGAGCCGCTGAGGCGTTGCACCGCTTCGCCGCGGTAGTACTTCTGGAACAGCCGTGCGGCGTCGGGCAAGGGGCCGTCCTGCGCCGGGTTGCTGACGCTGACCCGCTGCACCGCGCCTTCGGGCGTGGGCTGGCGGACCACGGCAATGTCGACCCGCGCATCGGCCGGCGCGTACTTCAGCGCGTTGTCGAGCAGGTTGTTGAAGATCACCGCCAGCAGGCGCGGGTCGGCCAGCACCGGCGGCAAGGCCTCGGCCGGCGCCCAGCGGATGCGGCTCTGCCCGGCCTGGGCGGCGCAGCGCAGTTCCAGCTCGGTGGCCAGCACGCAGGCCTGGCGCTGCAGCGGCGGGCTGGCGTCGTCGAGGTCGGCCGACGGCGCGCAGTGGTCGATCACCTGGCGCATCGACGCCAGTGCCAGCTCGGCATGGCGGCGCATGCTGTCGTTGGCCAGCGGCGAGCCGACCACCAGGCCCAGCGTCGACAGCGGCGCCTTCAGTTCGTGCGTCAGCATGGTCATGAACTCCTGCTGGCGCTGGCGATCGCCGCGCTCGGAGGCCAGGGCCTGCACGGCCAGCTCGGTTCGCCGCTGATCGTCGCGCAGTCGCCGGCGGTCGTCACGCAGGCTGCGCCAGGCCACCAGGAAGACCACGCCGACCGCCATCAGCATGCCCACCGGCGCTGCCATCTGCGCGAAACCGAGGTCCTGGGTCTGGTGCAAACCGGCGGGAAAAGACGCCACCCAGGCCGCCGCCATCAGCACCCCGAAGCCCAGGCGCGAGGCCCCTTCGCGGGCTGCGTGCAGGCGTGAAGCGGCTGCCTGCGGCTCGCGCTGGCGGGCCAGGCCGCTGAACAACAGCCCCAGCGGTATCAGCAGCAGCAGCCCGACGTAGAACAGCCGAAACGCCACCAGCTGCCCGGCCAGCAGCAGCACCAAGGCCACGACCACCGCCGCAGCGGGCAGGCCGGCCAGGCGCAGCAGCCAGCGGGCGGCGCGCAGCTGCACCAGCACCTTGACGAAGAACCACAGCGTCACGGCCAGGTTCAGCAGCCGCAGGCCATCGATGGCGGCGGGATGGAGCGCGTGGCCCGCCAGCGGCGTGTGCGCGAGGATGTCGGGCGGCAAGGCCAGCCAGGCATTGACCAGCACCACGCTCAGGTTGGCCAACTGCTTGACGAACAGGGCGCGGCCGAGGCCCGACCTGTCCGCCACCCAGGCCAGCACGCCCAGCAGCACCGCCATGAACTCGGCGCCGATGATCTGGCCCATGAAGATGCGGCCAAAGAGTTCGCGCGCCTCGGCGCCGTCAGCCGACAGCCGACAGCAGGCTGGCCTTCAGGTACAGCGGTCCGTCGGGATCCAGCCGCAGCCACAGGTCGCGGGCTTCGACCGCTGGCGGCAGCACCCACACCTGCCCGACGAACGGCGCCTCCGCGGCCGGTGCGTCAAGCCGGGCCCACTGGCCCGCGGCATCGCGCTGCAAGGGGTCGTACAGCGCCATGGCCCGGCTGCGGAAGGGCACCACCACCAGGCGCCCGGACGCCGCTGCCGGCGCCAGCCGCCAGCGTACCCAGACCACCGAGTGGTCCAGCCCGCGCAGCAGCAGCGCGCCGCTGTAGACCTGCTGCGGCTGTTGCCGGGCCTCGGCCAGGTTCATGCGCCCGGACGGGTCGACCAAATAAGCCTGCTCGATGATCGAACCGGCCGCCGCCCGGCAGGCGGGCGCCCACAGCGCGGCGGCCAGGGCCAGCAGCAGCAGACAGCCGAACCGGCGCACGCCGCACCCAGCCGCCCCGCGCGCGATCGGCTTCACGTGGACGACCAGCCTGGGCCGCTGCGCTGCAGAGCATTCATACGGATTTCGTTGATCACCATGGCCGCGTTGCAGCGGCTGTTGGCCGGCCGAGGGCGCCGCTGCGCCAGCGGCAACATCGCCGCCAGCGCCTTGTCACGCCGGATACGGTGATGCCACAGCGCGGCAGCGTCAGGCTGCAGCCAAGCGTTGCCGCTGTGCGGTGTCGTTCAGCACCGGGCGGTCGGCGCACCGGCAGACGAACCGTCGGGCCGGCACGCGCTGAGGCGCTGTTAGACTCGGTGCCGTCAGGAGAGAGCCCCGCCCGACGGGGCCGCCGAAGGCGCAGGAGTCGGTGCAAGCCGGCCCCGAACGCTCAGGCAAAAGGACTGACTTCTTCCTCACTGGAGAGAGGCCCGACGCAACTGCTGCCTGCAGCTGTGGAAGGCCCACCGAAGGGGCAAGGTCTGCCGATCGCGGGTACCAGCCCGCGGCGGGGCAGCACCGAATCTCTCAGGTAAAGCGGACAGCGAGGGCCTCTCGGCGCACCCTGACTCAAGGTGCGCCGCGTCGATGCCCTTGAAGGAGCCCGCCATGACCGCCTCGCCAGCCGCACCCCTGCGCCAGACCCCGCTGCACGCTTTGCATCTGCGCCTCGGCGCCCGCATGGTGCCGTTCGCGGGTTACGCCATGCCGGTGCAGTACCCCGCCGGGCTGATGGCCGAGCACAAGCAGTGCCGCCTGTCGGCCGCCTTGTTCGACGTGTCGCACATGGGCCAGGTGCGCCTGGTGGGCACCGAGGCCGCGGCCGCGCTGGAAACCCTGGTGCCGGTGGACGTGATCGACCTGGGCATTGGCAAACAGCGCTATGCGCTGTTCACCAACAGCAGCGGCGGCCTGCTCGACGACCTGATGGTGGTCAGGCCCGAGCCCGATGCGGGCTTCGGTGATCTCTTCCTGGTCGTCAACGCGGGCTGCAAGGACGCCGACATCGCCCATTTGCGGACCCACATCGGCCACCGCTGCCAGGTGGTGCCGATGCCGGAGCGCGCCTTGCTTGCGCTGCAGGGCCCCAAGGCCGTGGACGCGCTGGCCCGCTTGAATCCGGCTGTGGCCGGCTTGGTCTTCATGACCGGTGGCATCTTCGCATTGGCCGGTGCAGCCTGCTTCGTCACCCGCAGCGGCTACACCGGCGAAGACGGCTTCGAGATCTCGGTGCCGCAGGAACAGGCCATCACGCTGGCCGAAGCCCTGCTGGCCCAGCCCGAGGTGCAAGCCGCCGGCCTGGGCGCGCGCGACACCCTGCGCCTGGAAGCCGGCCTGTGCCTGTACGGCCACGACATCGACGCCACCACCAGCCCCATCGAAGCCGGCCTGAACTGGGCTATCCAGAAGGTGCGCCGCCCCGCTGGCGCGCGTGCCGGCGGCTACCCCGGCGCGGCCGTCATCGAAGCCCATCTGGCCGGCGCCGCGCCGAGCAAACGGGTCGGCCTGATCGGCCTGGAACGGGTGCCGGTGCGCGAAGGCACGGCCCTGTTCGACGGCCAGGGCCATGCCATCGGCGCCGTGACCAGCGGCACGCTGGCGCCGACGGTGAACGCCTGCATCGCGATGGCCTACCTGCCGCTGAACCATGCCATCGTCGGCCACGAAGTCCAGGCCGAGGTGCGCGGCAAGCGCGTGCCGATGCGCGTCACGACCCTGCCCTTCACACCCAACCGCTACCAGCGTTGATCAACCCCACCCCAACGGAGCCCTGCTGATGACCACCCTGTACACCCCCGATCACGAGTGGATCAACATCGAAGACCACGCAGCAGCCGTCTGCGGCATCACCCACCACGCCCAGGATGCACTGGGCGATGTGGTCTTCGTCGACCTGCCCGAAGTCGGCCGCAGCTACAAGAAAGGCGAGATCGCCGGCGTCGTCGAATCGGTCAAGGCCGCTGCCGACCTCTATATGCCGGTCAGTGGCGAGGTCGTGGCCGTCAACGAAACGCTGCGCGCCGACCCGGCGCTGGCCAACATCGACCCGCTGGGCACCGGCTGGTTCTTCAAGGTGCGCATCGCCGACATGGCCGAGTTCGAGCACCTGATGGACGGCCCAGGCTACGACGCGCTGTTGAAGACGGTCTGAAAGGAAGCGGCCCATGTTGATGTCTGCCCTGAAGCCGCTCGGTGAACTGGAAAACGCCACCGAATTCGCCGCGCGCCACATCGGCCCCGCCCTGGGCGGGACGGCGAACGACGAAGCGCACATGCTGTCCGTCATCGGTGCGGCATCACGCCGGGCCCTCATCGACGCCATCGTGCCGCGCGCCATCGCACGCCGCCAGGCCATGGACCTGCCGGCGCCCTTGGGCGAGGCCGCCGCCCTGGCTGAACTGAAGGCCCTGGCGGCGCAGAACCGGGTGCTGAAAAGCTTCATCGGCCAGGGCTACCACGGCACGCACACCCCGGGCGTGATCCTGCGCAACGTGCTGGAGAACCCGGCCTGGTACACGGCCTACACGCCCTACCAGGCCGAGATCAGCCAGGGCCGGCTGGAAGCGCTGGTCAACTTTCAGACCCTGGTCTGCGACCTGACCGGCATGGCCATCGCCAATGCATCGATGCTCGATGAAGCCACAGCCGCGGCCGAGGCCATGACGCTGGCGCGGCGCAGCGTGCGCGCCCCGGGCCACACGCTGGTGGTGGCGGGCGACATCCACCCGCAGGTGCTGGAAGTGGTGCAGACCCGTGCGGCGCCGCTGGGCCTGGTGGTGAAGGTGGCCAACTCCGCCGACGAATGGCAAGCCGCCATCGACCAGGACGACTACTTCGCGGCACTGGTGCAGTACCCGGTCAGCAGCGGCTGGCTGCATGACTGGACCGCCGAAGCCGCCCGGGTGCACGCCCGACAGGCGGCCTTCATCGTCGCGGCCGACATCCTGGCGCTGACGCTGCTGAAATCCCCGGGCGAGATGGGTGCCGACATCGTCGTGGGCAGCACCCAGCGCTTCGGCATGCCCATGGGAGCCGGCGGCCCCCACGCCGCCTACATGGCCTGCCGCGACGAGTGGAAGCGCAACCTGCCCGGCCGGCTGGTCGGGGTCAGCGTGGACAGCCATGGCCACCCGGCCTACCGGCTGGCGCTGCAGACCCGCGAACAGCACATCCGCCGCGACAAGGCCACCAGCAACATCTGCACGGCGCAGGTGCTGCCGGCGGTGGTGGCCAGCCTGTACGCGGTCTATCACGGGCCGCAGGGCCTGGTGCGCATCGCCCAGCGCATCGCGCGCTACCTGGGCATCTTCTGGGCCGGGCTGGCGCAACTGGGTCACGACCTGAGCCAGACGCACCACCTGCAAGCGGGCGCCTTCGACACCGTCTGTCTGAAGACCGGTGCCGACACCGACCGGCTGCTGCAGCGCGCGCTGGACCTGGGCGTCAACCTGCGCCGCGCCTGGGGCGACTACCTGTGCATCGCGCTGGACGAAACCACCACGCGCGCCGACATCGTGCTGCTGTGGCGCATCTTCGCCCAGGACGGCCAAGTGCTGCCCAGCGTGGACGACCTGGCCACCACGGCCGACCTGATACCGCCGGCCCTGCGCCGCACCAGCCCCTTCCTGACCCACCCGGTGTTCAACAGCCACCACAGCGAAACGCAGATGCTGCGCTACATCCGCAGCCTGAGCGACAAGGACCTGGCGCTGGACCGCAGCATGATCCCGCTGGGTTCGTGCACCATGAAGCTGAACGCCACCAGCGAGATGATCCCCATCACCTGGCCGGAGTTCGCCCAGATCCACCCCTTCGCACCGCGTGATCAGCAGGCCGGCTACGGGCTGATCAACGAGCAGCTGTGTGCCTGGCTGGCCCAGGCCACGGGCTACGCCGGCGTCAGCCTGCAGCCGAATGCCGGCAGCCAGGGCGAATACGCCGGTCTGCTGGTCATCAAGGCCTGGCACGACAGCCGCGGCGAAGGCCACCGCAACATCTGCCTGATCCCCGAAAGCGCGCACGGCACCAACCCGGCCAGCGCGCAGATGGCGGGCCTGACGGTGGTGGTGACGAAGTGCGACGCGATGGGCAACGTCGACATGGACGACCTGAAGGCCCTGTGCGAAAAACACAGCGCCAAGCTGGCCGCCGTGATGATCACCTACCCCAGCACCCACGGCGTCTTCGAGGTGCGCGTGCAAGAGCTCTGCGCGCTGGTGCACCAGCACGGCGGCCGGGTCTACGTGGACGGCGCGAACATGAACGCGCTGGTCGGCGTGGCCGCGCCGGGCGAGTTCGGCGGCGACGTCAGCCACCTCAACCTGCACAAGACCTTCTGCATCCCGCACGGCGGCGGCGGGCCGGGCGTGGGGCCGGTGGCGGTGGTCGCCGACCTGGTGCCCTTCCTGCCGGCGCACCGCACGGCGGGCCTCGGCGGTGCGCACAGCGTGGGCGCGGTGAGCGCGGCGCCACTGGGCAATGCGGGCGTGCTGCCGATCAGCTGGATGTACTGCCGCATGATGGGCGCAGGCGGCCTGCGCGACGCCACCGAAGTGGCCATCCTCAGCGCCAACTACATCGCGGCACGCCTGGCCGACCACTACCCGGTGCTGTACAGCGGCGGCAACGCCAGCCTGAAGGGCGGCGGCGTGGCCCACGAATGCATCATCGACATCCGCCCGCTCGCCAAGGCCAGCGGCTGCGGCGCCGAAGACGCGGCCAAGCGCCTCATCGACTATGGCTTCCACGCGCCCACGCTCAGCTTCCCGGTCGCCGGCACGCTGATGATCGAGCCCACCGAAAGCGAGCCGCTGGCCGAACTCGACCGCTTCTGCGACGCGATGATCGCCATCCGCCACGAGATCGCCCAGGTCGAGGCCGGCGTCTGGCCGCAGCACGACAACCCTTTGAAGAACGCGCCGCACACCGCGGCCTCGCTGCTGAAGACCGACTGGCCGCACCCCTACAGCCGTGAGGCTGCGGCCTATCCGGTGGCGGGCTTGCGGCAGCAGAAATACTGGGCGCCGGTGGGTCGGGTGGACAACGTCTGGGGTGATCGCAACCTGAGTTGCAGCTGCCCGCCGGTCAGCGCATACGCGGCGTGACGCATAGCCCTTGGGGTGACAGAATCTGGCCATCCTGCCATTTTTCGAAGATGATGACATGGCGACTCAATCGACGGTGTCTGACGGCGGCCGCGTCGTCATCCCGGCTGAACTTCGTTTGAAGTTGGGCATCGGCGTGGGCGATGTCCTGGTCTGGCGGCAAGACGGCGAGCAGCTCATTCTGAGCACCAAGATGGCGGCCATACGCCGGGCGCAAGCCATCATGGCCCCCTACAACCAGCCTGGGCAGAGCAGCGTCGATGAGTTGATTGCCGAACGCCGACGCGAAGCAGCCCGCGAATGAAGGTCTACGACGCCTCGGCTGTCGTTGCGCTGATCAAGAGCGAGCCTGGTGCCGACGTGGTGGCCCAAGCCATGCTGGTCGACGAGGCCTGGATCAGCGCTGTGAACTGGTGCGAGGTCGTGACCTCCTTGGTGGAAGGCGGGGCGGACGAAGCGGCGGTGCTCGAAGCCCTGGCGCAGTTGGATCTGCACATCGAGCCCCTGGATGCTGGCGTGGCGCTGGGCGCGGCGCGCTTGCGGCCGGCGACGCGCCAGTTGGGTCTTTCGTTGGGCGACCGCTGCTGCCTGGCGCTGGCGAAAGAACGGGGTGTTCAGGCCGTGACCGCCGACCGCCCCTGGAAGAAGCTCAAGGGCTTCGATCTGCTGATGATCCGCTGACCCTCCACTGACCCATGGCCGTCTCCGTCTTCGACCTCTTCAAGATCGGCATCGGACCGAGCAGCAGCCACACCGTGGGCCCGATGCGCGCGGCGCGGCTGTTTGCGCTGCGGCTGGAACACGAGGGCCTGCTGCCGCGGACGGCCCGCGTGCTGAGCCAGCTCTACGGCAGCCTGGGCGCCACCGGCAAGGGGCACGGCAGCGACAAGGCCGTGCTGCTGGGCCTGGCCGGGCACGAGCCCGACACGGTGGATGTCGACGCGGTGGACGGCATCCTGGCCGCGATCCGGGCGCAGGCGCTGCTGCCGCTGCTGGGCTGTCACGCCGTGGCTTTCAACGAGAAGGACGACCTGAAGTTCTTCCGCCGCAGTCTTTTGGGTCAAGACAGCTTGCCGCTGCACCCCAACGGCATGCGCTTCACGGCCTTCGACGCGGCCGGTGTCGAACTGGCGCAGCGCGTCTACTACTCGGTGGGTGGCGGCTTCGTGGTCAGCGAAGAGGTGCTGGCCGACGGGGCGCGGCAGAAGGTCATCGCGCCCGACGCCACCGCCCTGCCCCACCCCTTTCGCAGCGGCGACGAACTGCTGGTCCGCGCGCGGGAAATCGGCGGCTCCATCGCCACGGTGATGCGCCGCAACGAGAACCACTGGCGCAGCGACGCCGAGATCGACCAGGGCCTGCTGAAGATCTGGCGCGTGATGCAGGACTGCGTGCTGCGCGGCTGCGCCACCGAAGGCGTGTTGCCCGGTGGCTTCAAGGTCAAGCGCCGGGCCAAGGCCCTGCGGGATGCCTTGACGGCGCACCCGGAAGCGGCCCTGCGCGACCCGCTGCAGGTGCTGGACTGGGTCAACCTCTACGCGCTGGCGGTGAACGAGGAAAACGCCGCCGGCGGCCGCGTGGTGACGGCGCCCACCAACGGCGCGGCCGGCATCATCCCGGCCGTGCTGCACTACTACACGCGCTTCTACCCCGGCGCGTCCGACAGCGGCGTGATCGACTTCCTGCTCACCGCCGCCGCCATCGGCATCCTGTACAAGGAAAACGCCAGCATCAGCGGCGCCGAAGTGGGCTGCCAGGGCGAAGTCGGCGTGGCCTGCAGCATGGCCGCAGGCGCCCTGTGCGCGGTGATGGGCGGCACGCCCGAGCAGGTGGAAAACGCCGCCGAGATCGGCATGGAACACCACCTGGGCCTGACCTGCGACCCGGTCGGCGGCCTGGTGCAGATCCCCTGCATCGAACGCAACGCCATCGCTTCGGTGAAGGCCATCAACGCCGCGCGCATGGCGCTGCGCGGCGACGGCACGCATTTCGTGAGCCTCGACCAGGTCATCAAGACGATGCGCGAAACCGGCGCCGACATGATGACCAAGTACAAGGAAACCGCCCGCGGCGGCCTGGCCGTCAACATCGTGGAATGTTGACGGTTTGAAAGCCAGGCAGGGCCCGCCAACGCTGGCGCGCTCAAGCTGAACCGCCGCCGGCCGATGGACCGGCTGAGCGCCCCGCCGGCCGCCACCTGTTGCCGGCGCCGCTCTGCGCCCGCCCGACGATGCCCGAGCACACCCCGCCACAGCCACCGCCCCATGCGGCCCCAGGGCCCGATGACCGATCGGATGACCGGGCGCGGTCGACGCGGGGCTTGCGGCGCAATCTGGCGGCCCTGAGCCTGGTCGGTGCGGCACTGGTGGCGCTGCCGGTGGTGCAGTTGCTGCGCTACCAGACCGCCGAACTGGATGCCCTGGAGGCCGGCCGCGCCCGGCTCGACCCGGTGGCCCGCGCGGTGCAGGTGCAACGCGGACTGCTGGCCCACCGCGACATCACCGCGCGGGTGCTGGGCGGCCTGCCTCAGCTGGAAGCCGAGCGCCGCGTGCGCCAGAACGATGTCGAAGGCAGCCTGTCGGGCCTGGCAGTGACACTGGTCACGGGTCGCTGGGAACTGGCCCTGGGCGAGGCCGACGATCTGCACCAGGACTGGTTGCACCTGGTGCAACAAGTGGCCGCACGCCGCATCGACGCACCGGGCAGCGACCAAGCCCACCGCCTGCTGGTCGAGCAGACCTTGCAGGTCATCGATCTCGTCGGCTCGGCCCCGCAGGCCGCAGACCGCAGCGACAGCGCCCTGCGCCAGGACCCTGTGCCGTCGAGCACGCTGGCCGTGGTGCACGCGATGCCGCGCCTGATCTGGCAGACCCGCCTGCTGGCGCTGGGCGACGCAGCGCCTGCCGCCGGGACTGCGGCAGACCGGGCGGTGGCGCTGCAGGCCCGCCTCGGCACGCTGGAAGCGGGCTGGGCGCGCACGCTGGGCCTGCTGGAAAGCATGCACAGCCCGCGGGGCGCCCGGCCCGCCACCGACGAGGCCCTGCTGCAGGCCGGCGCAACAGCCGGCGCTGCCACCGAGCGCTACTTCAGCCTCTTGCGCGGGTCCAGTCCGTCCTCGGCAGCAGCCCGGGCCGCAGGTCTGGCTGCGGTGCAGGCGCAGACCCTGCTGTTCGATCGGGCGCACGGCACGGCCGCTGCAGCGCTGGCAGCGCAGACTCGCAGCGCCGTCCAGCAGCGCACCTTGCTGCTGGGTGCCTTGACCTTGCTGTCCCTGCTGGCGCTGGCGCTGACAGCCCGCCTGTGGCGCGGCCTGCCGGGCCTGCAGCGTGCCGCTTTGTCGCGCAGCGCCTTGGCTTTTGCACCCCGCGCCGGGAACGACCAGACCGAGCGCCAGACCCAGACCGAGCACCTGCTCGCGCGCTTGCGCCAGGCACCCGCGGCCGCTCCGCCGGTCCCGTCCGCAGCGTCTGCGGCAGCCGACACGGCCAAGCCCGCTACGGACTGAACGCCCCTACGGCCGGCAGCGGGCCGCTCAGCGCCCGCGGGGCCGGCGCGCTCGCGGCGCTGCAACCGCCTCGGACGGCTGCGGTGACGCCGGCAGCATCAGCCCTTCGTGCAAGGCCACGTGCTCCAGCGCCGCCTCGAAGCGAAGGCGTGCCGCGGCGGCCACCTGCTGCAAGTGGGCATGCAAGGCGGTATCGGCCGCGTTGCGCTGCGCGCACTCAGCGCTGTAGGTCTCGAAGTGCGCGAGCTGCACCAGCAGTTCGGCGACATGACGCGGGCACTCGCAGGCCACGCTCGACGAGCGGCCCGCGAAGTCGGCCAGGGCCGCGTCGTCCCAGCGACGCGGCGTCAGGGCAGCGGTGGCCAGCGCGGGCTCGTCGGCCGCAGGCCGCGGCGACGGGGCGGCCTGGGCCCCCAGAGCCGCCAGGGACAGATGGCGCAACCACTGCGCCACCACCGCATCGGGTTGCGGTTCGCGCAGCAAGGCCGTGCCGGCCGTGGCCAAGGCTTCACAAACGGGGTCAGCCGCAAAGCCGTAGAGCACCGCCCCCGGCAGCCCCGCGAAAGCCGGCGCGGCCGCACGCAGGGCCTCCAGCCAGCCCGCGTGCAGCTGCGGTTCATGCACCAGCCAGGCATCCACGTCGGCAGGCCGCAAGGCGGCGGCCGCCTGCGCCGCATCGTCGAAAGGTCCCAGCAGCCGCACCGTGGGGCCGAGCCAGCGCAACAGCCCGGGCCGCTGCAGGCGCGCGCCCAGCGCAGCGCCGATCACCGCGAGCCGCCAGACGCGAACGGGTGGCGCTGCGGCCGCAGCCGCGCGTTCGGCAGCTTGTGTGGTCGCCAGCGCGTCGGCGTGCGTGGCGGCCACCTGCTGCAATTGCGCCAGGTCCAGCGTTGCCAGGCTGCCGATGGCGTGGCCGCGCTCCGTCAGCTGTTTCAACAAGGCCAGGCGGCGCACGTCCTGGGCGGCGTAGAGACGCTGACCGCTGGGCGACAGCGCGGGCTGCGTCACGCTGTAGCGGCGCTCCCAGACGCGCAGCGTGGCCACCGGCATGCCCAGCATGCGCGCCACGGCGCCGCTGCGGTGGCGCGCGGGCTCGGCCGTGCCCGATTGTGGGCGCCGGCTTGAATTTGTCTTCTTTCAGCCGGTCTGATTGTGCGTGTTCG
>JBBAPI010000045.1:0-13869 GCA_040400915.1 Rubrivivax sp. | reverse complement strand
AGGTCATCAAGCTCGACCGCAAGCGCAACAACGTCGTGTTGTCGCGCCGCGCTGTCGTCGAGGCTTCGATGGGCGAAGAACGCGCCAAGCTGCTGGAAACCCTGTCCGAGGGCGCCATCGTCCACGGCGTGGTCAAGAACATCACCGAATACGGTGCCTTCGTCGACCTGGGCGGTATCGACGGCCTGCTGCACATCACCGACATGGCCTGGCGCCGTGTCCGTCACCCGAGCGAAGTGGTGACGGTCGGCCAGGAACTGACGGCCAAGGTCCTGAAGTTCGACGCCGAAAAGAACCGCGTCAGCCTGGGCCTGAAGCAGTTGGGCGACGACCCGTGGCACGGCGTGGGCCGTCGCTACCCGAACGGCACGCGCCTGTTCGGCAAGATCACCAACATCGCCGACTACGGCGCGTTCGTGGAAATCGAGCCGGGCATCGAAGGCCTGGTGCACGTTTCGGAAATGGACTGGACCAACAAGAACGTCGCACCCGCCAAGGTCGTCGTTCTGGGCGAAGAAGTCGAAGTCATGGTTCTGGAAATCGACGAAGACAAGCGCCGCATCAGCCTGGGCATGAAGCAGTGCAAGGCCAACCCGTGGGAAGAGTTCTCTTCCAGCGTCAAGCGCGGCGACAAGGTCAAGGGCCCGGTCAAGTCGATCACCGACTTCGGCGTCTTCATCGGCCTGACCGCCGGCATCGACGGCCTGGTGCACCTGAGCGACCTGTCCTGGCACGAGCCGGGCGAAGCCGCCGTGCGCAACTACAAGAAGGGCCAGGAAGTCGAAGCCCTGGTGCTGGCCATCGATGTCGAACGCGAGCGCATCAGCCTGGGCATCAAGCAGCTGGACGTCGATCCGTTCACCAGCTTCACCACGCTGAACGACCGCGGTGCGGTGGTTGACGGCAAGGTCAAGTCGGTCGACCCGCGCGGCGCCGAAATCCAGCTCAACGAGGACGTGACGGGCTACCTGCGCGCTTCCGAAATCAGCCGTGACCGCGTCGAAGATGCGCGTGGCGTGCTCAAGGAAGGCGACGACGTCTCCGTGATGGTCATCAACGTCGACCGCAAGATGCGCTCGATCCAGTTGTCGATCAAGGCCAAGGACAACGCCGACGAGCAGCAGGCCATGCAGCGCCTGAGCCAGACCAGCGAGCGTGAGAACGCCGGTACCACCAGCCTGGGCGCCTTGTTGCGTGCCAAGCTGGACAACCGCGAGTAATCGTCCCGCCGGTCTTGATGCGCCGGGCCAGCGGATGCTGGCCCGGCGTTTTCATCTCCAAGACACCCCCATGACCAGATCCGACCTCGTCACCCGATTGGCTGAGCGCTTTGCGCAGCTCACCCAGCGCGACACCGAGTTCGCCGTCAAGACCATCATCGACGCGATGTCCGACGCGCTGGCGCGGGGCCACCGCATCGAGATCCGCGGTTTCGGCAGCTTCAGCATCAACCGCCGGCCGCCCCGCGTGGGGCGCAACCCGCGCAGCGGCGAACAGGTGGTGATCCCCGAGAAGCGGGTGCCCCACTTCAAACCGGGCAAGGCCCTGCGCGAGGCGGTGGACGCCCAGCAGCCGGCCGAGTCCGACAGCCCCTGACGGGCACCGCGGTCGCCGCGCCGGATGCGGCGGGTGGCCGGGCCTGTGCCTAGAATCGGACTGGTATGCGACCCCTCGTCTGGCTCTTCCGGGCCCTCGTCTTCTTCACCCTGTTTGCCTTCGCGCTGAACAACCAGCAGTCGGCGGCGGTGCACTGGTTCTTCGGTGCTGAATGGCACGCTCCGCTGGTCATCGTGGTGCTGGTGGCCTTCGCAGCCGGCTGCGCCATCGGCGTGCTGGCCATGGTGCCGGCCTGGTGGCGTCACCGCCGGCTGGCCAAACGCCACACCGCCACCCCGGCCGTTCCGTCAGCGGCCCCGCCCGACTTGCCGATGCCGGCCGGATTCGGTCCCGAACAGCCACAGCGAGACGGCGTCTAGGCCGGCTACCGACTGCACATGGGCTTCGACCTGCAATGGCTGCTGATCGGTCTGCCGCTGGCCTTCGCCTTGGGCTGGATGGCCTCGCGTTTCGACCTGCGCCAGCTCAAGCGTGAACGCCAGGATGCACCGCGCGCCTACTTCAAGGGCCTGAATCTGCTGCTCAATGAGCAGCAGGACAAGGCCATCGACGCCTTCATCGAGGCCGTGCAGAACGACCCCGACACCACCGAACTGCATTTCGCCCTGGGCAACCTGTTCCGCCGGCGCGGCGAGATCGAGCGCGCCGTGCGCGTGCACCAGCACCTGCTGGGCCGTTCCGACCTGCGCGGCGGCGACCGCGAGCGCGCCCAGCGGGCACTGGCCCAGGATTACATGAAAGCCGGCCTCTTCGACCGCGCCGAAGCGGCCTGGCGAGAGCTGCTCGGCACGCCCTTCGAGGGCGATGCGCAACTGGCGCTGCTCTCGCTCTACGAACGCTCGCGCGACTGGGCCCAGGCCGTGACGATGGCGCGTCAGCTGGAAGCGGCTGGCGGCGGTTCTTTTGCCGCCCGCATCGCCCACTGCGAGTGCGAGCAGTGCGAGGAGGCCGACGCCCGCGGCGACCTGACGGCCGGCGACGCCGCCCTGGCGCGCGCCCGGGCCGCCGCACCGGACTCGACCCGGCCCCTGTTGCTGACAGGCCGGCGCCAGTTGCAGCGCGGCGATGCGGCCGAAGCGATGCGCAGCTGGGACGCCCTGCGCGCGCTGCACCCGCTGGCCTTCGCGCTGGTCGTGGGCGACTACCTGAAGGCCGCACGGCTGTGCGGGCAGACCGAGCAGGCACACCAGACGATAACCAAGGCCTTCGAACAGACGCCTGCCGTGGAGTTGCTGAGCGCGCTGCAGGAACTGGAAGGTGAGCCCGCTGCGGCGCACCTGCCGCGACTGTTGACGCAGTTGCGCGAACACCCCAGCCTGTCGGCCGCCCAGATGCTGCTGGCAGTGCCGCCCGAGGCCTGGACGCCACCCGCCTGGCAGGCCTTGCGCCAGGCGCTGGCCCGCAGCGCCAGCCCGCTGCAGCGCTACCGCTGCGCTGCCTGCGGCTTCGAGGCCCAGCACTATTTCTGGCAATGCCCCGGTTGCCTGAACTGGGACAGCTATCCGCCGCAGCGCATCGACGCGCTCTGACGACCGGGCCCGCCCCGGCCGCCTCAGGGGCCGAGTTGGGTATTGAGCAAAGCCAGCACGTCGCTGCGGCTGGGTACCTGACCCTTGCCGCCGATGCTGGCCACGCGGCCCGCGCCGGTGATGCCGGCCAGACCCGGATCGTGGTCGCAGTAGATGCCCAGGGTCGGCCGACCCAGGGCCGCGGCCAGGTGCGTGAAACCGGTGTCCAGCCCCACGATCTGGCGCGCCGCGGCCAGCACCGAAGCCATCTCGCCGACCTTCAGAAAGGGCGGCACATCGCCTTCGCAACTGGCCGCGATGTTTTCGGCCAGACTTTGCTCGTCGGGCGCACCCCACAGCACGACCGGCGTCATGCCGCGCTCCTTCAATCGATTGCCCAGCGCAACCCAATGGCGTTCAGGCCACAACTTGGAGGCCCGGCTGGCGCTGGGGATCAGCACCGCGTAATCGCCACCGCGCGGCGCCCAGGTCGCTGCCGGCGCGCGGATGCCGAAGTCCGGGGCGCTGGCCGGTGTGGCGTAGCGCAGGTGTGCCGCAGCCAGATCGCGGCAGCGCTGGACGGCCTGCAGCGCCGGGTCCACCGCTGCCGTGCGCCGGTAGAACCAGGCGGCCGCGGGTTCACGTGCGCTGTTCGAGTCATAGCCCACCACCGGGGCGCCGGCCTGGCGCGCCCAGAGTGCGCTCTTCAGCAGACCTTGCAGGTCGAGCACACGGTCATAGCCCTCTTGCCGCAGCTCGTCGCGCAGCTTCCCCATCGCGGCCCAGGTGTTGCGCCTGAGCAAGGCCCTGCGCCACTTGCGCCATTGCAGCGGCAGCACGCGGCGCACACCGGGGTGCATCTTCGGTATGGCCGCGAAGGGCGCTTCGACGAGCCAGTCGATCTGCGCCCCGGGATGGTGGCGGCGGATGTCGTTGATGACCGGCAGGGCATGCACCACGTCGCCCATCGACGAGGTCTTGACGATCAGCAGTTTCAAGCTCATCCGCGGCGCGCTTCGGCCACCAGCACCGGGTTCAGCCGCGGGTCGTTGTACATCTTGAACTGGCGGTAGACCTTGAAGTAGGCGCGCCCCGCCGCAGCGTCGGCCAGCAGGGCGTCGAAGCAGGCGCCGAGGTCGCCGCGCTGCTGCTGCAGACGTTCCAGCTTGACCCGGCTGGCTGCACGGTGGGCCTCGTCGGTGTCGCTGCGCAGCGTCTGCGCTCGCATGGCCTGGGCCTTCAGCGCCATGATGGACAGGCGGTCGACCATGCTGCCCGCCGTTTCGCTGTTCAGCCGGGCCCCCGGGGGGACGCGGGACTGCGGCGCATCGCTGCGCGCCGAGTCGGCATCGACCAGGCCCAGGGCCAGCAGCAGGATCTCGTCGACCCGTTCGGTGGCGTCGTTTCGGGCCTGGTTGTAGCCGTCGATGGCGCGCTTGTTGGCAGCGATCTCGGCATCGGCCACCGTGGTGCGCCGCGCCAGGTCTTCCTCGGCCCACAGCAGGCTGTTGTAGCGGTGGTTGCTGTGCACCCAGTGCCACAGACCGGGCGCGGCCTGGGGCGGCTCGGCCTGGGGCCAGCCGGGGCTGGCCAGCAGGCTGTCATGCAGGCCCATCACGGTGGCGGCAAGGGGCAAAGGCGGCGCGGGCGGCAAAGGATGCAAAGGGTGCAAAGGGGGCGAAGCAGGCTCACGGTCCGGGGCAGTCGTCATGGCATGCGCTGTCAGAATGACAACAGATTATGTGCCGACCATGCCGCCACCCCGACTGCCCCTGATCGTCCGCCTGCGCAACTGGGTGGGCGATGTCACGCTGGCGGTGCCGACGCTGCGCCGCATCGAGGCCGCCGGCTTCGAATTGCACCTGATCGGCAAGGGATGGGCCCGCGATCTGCTTGCCGGCCACGGCTGGACCGTGCAGGCCTTGCCGGGGACGCTGACCGAACGCATCGCCTTGCTGCGCCGGCTGAAGGCCAGTGCACAGGCCACCGATGCCGGCTTCAACCGGCGCCTGAACGCGCTGTGCCTGCCCGACTCCTTTTCCAGCGCGCTGGAATTCCGCGCCGCCGGCCTGCGCACCCTGGGCCATGCCCACGAGGGCCGCAGCCTGTTGCTGGCCCGTGCCCTGCCGCTGCCGCGTACCCTGCACGCGCTGGAGGTGTATTGGCAGATGGCCGATGCGCTGCTGGGTGCTGCGGCCCCGCTGCCGGCGACCATCGGCCTGCGCGTCAGCGCAGTGCACCGGGCCCAGGCACAGGCGCTGCGCGCCGCCCGCGGCCTGGCCGCGCGCAGCATCTTCATCTGCCCCTTTGCCGGCGGCACCTGGGCCCAGCAGGACAAGACCTGGCCCGGCTTCCCGGCCTTCGTGGCGCACACGCTGACCGGCTTCGGGAAGCAGGTGGTGGTCTGCCCCGGGCCGGGTGAAGAAGCCCTGGCGCAAGCCCATTACGGGTCGACCACGGTGCTGTGCGGCGTCGGCCTGGGCGTCTACGCCGCGCTGCTGCAAGACGCGGCCCTGATGGTGGCCAACGACACCGGCCCCGGCCATATGGCGGCGGCGGTGGGCACGCCGCTGGTCTCGGTGCTGGGCCCCAGCGACCCGGCGCTGTGGCGGGCCTGGGGGCCTGCCGTCCAGCAGGTCCAAGGCGCTGCGGGGTGGCCCAGCGCCGACGCGGTCAGGCAGGCCGTGCGGCGCGCGCTGGCCCTGGACTGAAGGCCCGACAGCCGCGGCCGGGCGGTCCATCCCCTGACCGGGTGACCCTCCCGGGGGCCCCCACCGAGCCATCGGGCGGGGGAGTGACGGGGCGCGGTGACGATCGAAGAATGGCAACCAGCCCGTAGCCCAACACCGTCAGCGACGGGCCGACCTCCCTTCAACCGCCACCCAGGAGAACCACCATGATCCGCCAACTCATCGCCACCGTGCTCGCCGTCTTCGCCCTCAACGCCTATGCCGCCGATGCCAACCAGGCCAGCCGCGCCGAACTCGAGACGGTCAAGGGCATAGGCCCGGGCCTGTCGGGCAAGATCGTCAAGGCCCGCGAAACCGGCCAGTTTAAGAACTGGAGCGACCTGGTCGAACGCGTCGGCGGCATCGGCGCTGGCAATGCGCCCAAGCTGTCGCAGGCCGGCCTGACCGTTGCGGGCGCGGCCTACGACAGCGCGGCCAACGCGCCGGCCAAGACCACCAAGACGGCCAAGGCACCCAAGGACGCCAAGGACGCCAATCCCGCGAAGAAGACCCGCAAGGCGGCCGAAGCCGCCTGAGGCCAGGAACGGCACAGCCCCAAGACCCGGTTTTGCGGGGCCTCAGGGCAGCGCCAGATCCAGCTCCGGTACCGGGCGGGCGGTTTGCGCCAGCGCGACCCGGTCCCAACCGAAGAAGCGCAGGACCTCGGTCTTGCGCGCTTCGGTGTCGGCGGCACCCAGGGCCATCAACTCCCGGGTGTAAGGCGCTTCGAAGAGCAGGTAACTGGCCAGCGCCGCGCCGCGGGCCTGTTCGCCGCTACCGCCCACACCCACACCCCGCAGCAAGGCCCGGACGGGCGCCGGCAAGGCGCCCAGGTGGCGCGCGGCGATGTCGTCCAGACGCTGCGTGGGCGCGATGACCAGCGCTTCCAGCGGGCGCAGATCGGTGTCGTTCAGCACCGTGGCGGGCAGCAAGGCCAGCGTGCGGTTGATGCGCCGCATGCGCTCCACGTCCACCCCCAGGGCATCGAGAAAGATGCTCGACATGGCATGGCCGGCAATTTGCGCCAGGTTGGGGTAGCCGGCGTCGGCCACCACGCGACCCGTGGGCTCGTGCAGGCGCCCTGCCCCGATGATCAGCAGGCGCTGCGCACCCAGGTGGATGGCCGGTGACAGCGGTGCAGTCTGCCGCATCGAACCGTCGCCGAACCAGCCGGCGTGCCCCGACGAGGTCAGCGCCGTGGCGGGGAACACAAAGGGGATGGCCGACGAGGCCAGCAGGTGGGCCTGCGTGATGGTGCCCGGCAAGGCCAGCCGCTGCGACCGTAGCCAAGGTTCGATAGGCCGGGCACTGTCGTAGAAGGTGCAGTGCTCTCCGCTGGTGTAGCTCGACGCCGTGACGGCCACCGCGTGCAGGTGGCCCAGCTCGAACATGGCGGGCAGGCGCTCCAACGGCACCATCTGCTCCAGCAGCGCCTGCAGCGGCGTGTTGTCCAGCAGCGACCGCGGGCGCGCGCGCCGCCAGCGGGCAATCACCCAGCCCACCGAGACCATGGTGAGCCATTGCGCACCGCTGCGGATCACGCCCAGCGAATCGGAGCGGTAGACCTGCTCGGCGCTGAAGTTCTCCCAGACCTGCGCCAGGGCCTCCACGGCCTCGTCGTAGCGGTCGGCCTGGGTGGCCAGCGCCATCGCGTTGAGTGCGCCGGCCGAGGTGCCGCAGATCACACCGAAGGGGTTGCGGGGCCAGGCAGCCGGCCCCAGGGCCTGCCGGCGCAGCCGGCTGATGGCGCGCAGCACGCCGACCTGGTAAGCCGCGCGTGCACCGCCCCCGCTGAGGACCAGGGCGGTGAGCGGTGTTTCATGCATAGACGCACTCTGCACCCATCCGCGCCGGGCCGGCCCGCCGAATACCGGCCTTTACGGCGGCCTGTTCACCGGGGCCGCCGTGGCGGCTCGGCGCTGGCCATCAGGCTGCACGCCCCAGCGCCGCCGCTATTCGTAGACGATGGTCGCAGCGCCACCCTGCGCCAGGCTGCGCCAGCGCCCCAGCGCCTCGTCACAGGGCCAGAAACGGGCATCGTCACCCAGCTCGATCTCGGCCGTGGCGGTGGGGCGGCGCATCCGCAGGCGGATGGCCAGGCCCTGCTGCAGGTCGCCGAGTTCGGTGGCCACGCGGCGGGCCGGCCACAGGCGCAGCACATCGGCCACTGGCGGCGTGCTGCCGTTGATGTCGACGGCGATGTAGCGCCCGAAGCGCGCCCGCGCCGCCGCCAGGTCCCAGACCTGCAGCACATTCAGGCGCACGCCGCCCGAAAAGCGGTCCTGCTGCAGCTTGCCTTGCACGATGACGAGTTGGTCTTCGACCATCAGTTCGCGCTGCTGGGCGATGAGCTCGTCGTTGACCACCGCCTCGATGGCCTCGCTGCCGTCATCGAGCTTGAAGATCAACGCCTTGCCGCGCTGCCCGTTGACGCTGCGCGCGTCGGTGACGATGCCGGCCATCACCTGCGGCTCGCCCGCGCTGCGCCGGCCGGCCGCTGCAGCGGCCAGTTCGGCCAGCGGCGTGCGGGCGATGCGCTGCACCTCGTCGCGCCAGGCGTCGAAGAGGTGGCCGGACAGGAAGAAACCCAGGGCCGCCTTCTCCTGCATCAGGCGTTCGCGCACGTCCCAGGGCGCCACGTTGACCAGCGCCGGCTCCTGCGTGCTGCTGCCGTGGCTGTCACCCAGGTCGAACAGGCCGCCCTGCTGGGCGTTGGCGTCCTGGGTTTCGGCCCAGTCGAAAGCCAGGCCCACGCTGGCCAGCGTGGCCGCGCGGTCGGCGTGCAGGCGGTCGAAGGCACCGGCCTTGACCAGGGCCTCCACGGCCCGCTTGTTGACCGCCTTGCGGTCGACGCGGGCGCAGAAATCGAACAGGCTGTGGAAGGGCCCGCCGCCGCCGCCCTGGTGTGTGCCCTGGCCTTCGCGCGCCGCCACGATGGCATCGGTGGCGCCCTGCCCCGAACCCTTGATGGCGCCCAGGCCGTAGCGCACGCGGGTGTCGCTGACCGGCTCGAAGCGCAGGGTGCCCTGGTTGATATCGGGCGGGTCGAAGGTGATGCCGAAGAGCTTGGCGTCGTTCAGCAACACCTTCAGCTTGTCGGTGTTGTCGGCCTCGATGGTCATGTTGGCGGCATAGAACTCCGCCGTGCAGTGCACCTTGATCCAGGCCGTGTGATACGCCAGCAGCGAATACGCGGCAGCATGGCTCTTGTTGAAGCCATAGCCGGCGAACTTCTCCATCAGGTCGAAGACCTCGTCGGCCTTCTCGGCACCGATGTTCTTCTTCGCTGCGCCGTCCCGGAAGATGCTGCGCTGCTTGGCCATCTCCTCGGCGTTCTTCTTGCCCATCGCGCGGCGCAGCATGTCGGCGCCGCCCAGGCTGTAGCCACCCAGCACCTGGGCCGACTGCATCACCTGTTCCTGGTAGACGAAGATGCCGTAGGTTTCGTCCAGCACCGGCGCCAGCAGCGGGTGGGGGTAGATGATTTCTTCCTTGCCGGCCTTGCGCGCGCAGAAGCTGGGGATGTTCTCCATCGGGCCCGGCCGGAACATGGCGTTCAGCGCGATCAGGTCTTCCAGCCGCGTTGGCTTGGCCTCGCGCAGCATGGCCTGCATGCCGCGGGACTCGAACTGGAACACCGCCTCGGTCAGGCCGTCGGTGAACAGCTTGTAGACGCGGACGTCGTTCAGCGGAATGGCTTCGTAATTGAAGTCCGCCAATTTGGGCCGGCGCGCGCGGATGCTGTTCTTGGCCAGTTCCAGGATGGTCAGCGTGGCCAGGCCCAGGAAGTCGAACTTCACCAGGCCGATGGACTCGACGTCGTCCTTGTCGAACTGGCTGACCGCGCTGTCGCTGCCGGGTTGCTGGTAGAGCGGGCAGAAGTCGGTGATCTTGCCCGGCGCGATGAGCACGCCGCCGGCATGCATACCGATGTTGCGCACCAGCCCTTCGACCCGCGTGGCCAGGCTCAGCAACTCGGCGACCTCTTCTTCGGCGGACTCGCGCTGCTCCAGTTCGGGCACTTCGGCGCGCACATAGATCAGCCCCGGGTCCGGCTTCTCGGGCACCGGCGCCAGGGTGTAGGTCTTGCCCGGCAGGCCCGGCACCAGCTTGGCGACGCTGTCGACATGGCCATAGCCCATGCCCAGCACGCGGCCCACGTCGCGCAGCGCGGCCTTGCTGGCCATGGTGCCGAAGGTGGCGATCTGGCTGACCGCCTCGCGGCCGTATTTGTCCTTGACATACTCGATGACGCGGTCGCGGTTGGCCTGGCAGAAGTCGATGTCGAAGTCGGGCATCGACACCCGCTCGGGGTTCAGGAAGCGCTCGAACAGCAGCTTGTAATGCAGCGGGTCGAGGTCGGTGATGAACAGCGCATAGGCCACCAGCGAACCGGCGCCCGAGCCCCGCCCCGGGCCGACCGGGCAGCCGTTGTCCTTGGCCCAGACGATGAAGTCCGAGACGATCAGGAAATAGCCCGGGAAGCCCATCTTGATGATGGTCGTCAGCTCGAATTCCAGGCGCTCCACGTAAATCGGCCGCTGCTGATCGCGTTTCACCGGGTCGGGGTACAGCGCCTGCAGGCGCCGCTCCAGCCCGTCGTGCGAGGCCTGGCGGAAGTAAGCCTCGATGGGCATGCGCGGGCCACCCTCGACGCCGTCGATGAAGGGCGTCGGGAAGTCGGGCAGCTGCGGCTTGCCCAGCACCAGCTTCAGGTTGCAACGGCGGGCGATCTGCAGCGTGTTGGCGATGGCGGAAGGCACATCGGCAAAGCGCTGCGCCATCTCGGCGGCGCTCTGGAAATGCTGCTCGCGCGTGAAGCGCTTGGCGCGCCGCGGGTTGGCCAGCGTCTCGCCCTCGGCGATGCACACGCGCGCCTCGTGGGCGTCGAAATCGTCGGCCTCCAGGAACTGGATGGGGTGGGTGGCCACCACCGGCAGGCCCAGGCGCGCGGCCAGCGGCACGGCGGCGCGCACATGTGCCTCGTTGGTCGGCAGCCCGGCGCGCTGGATCTCGATGTAGAAGCGCCCGGGGAACAGCTCGGCCAGGCGCCGGGCGTTGGCTTCGGCCCGCTCGCTGTCGCCAGCCAGCAGGGCCGCGCCGACAGCACCCGGATCGGCGCCCGACAGCGCGATCAAGCCGGTGCCCAGGGTGTCCAGCCAGTCCCACTTCACCCAGGCCTGGGCGCGCTGGGCATTGGTCACCCAGGCCCGCGCGATCAACTCGCTGAGGTTGAGATAGCCCTGCGTGTTCTGCACCAGCAGCAGCAAGCGGCTGGCCTGCTTGTCGCTGCCCGAGATGTCGGCGCGCGGTTCCATCAGCAGGTCGACGCCGATCAGGGGCTGCACGCCCGCCCCGCGGCAGGCCTTGTAGAACTTGACCGCGCCGAAGAGGTTGTTCAGGTCGGTGATGGCCAGCGCCGGCTGGCTGTCGGCCCGCGCCGCGGCGGCGATGGCGGCGATGCGCAAGGTGCCATCGACGACGGAATATTCGGTGTGCGTACGGAGGTGGACGAAGCTCATCCGGCCATTATCGAGGCCCTCCCTACAATCATTGCCGTGCCTGGAACCGCCGCCCCCTACACCGTCATTGCGGCCTACCGCTTCGTTGAAATCGATGATGGCCCGGCCCTGCGCGAGCAGCTGGAAGCGACGGCCCGCGAGCGGCAGCTCAAAGGCACGGTGCTGATCGCCCCCGAGGGCATCAACCTGTCGCTCGCGGGTGGCACGGCGGCCCTGCTCGGCTGGCTGCAGGGGCTGCAGGCCGATCCGCGGTTCAGCACGCTGGAGCTGAAGACGCACCACAGCCCGGGCATCCCCTTCCAGCACCTGAAGGTGAAGTTCAAGCCCGAGATCATCCGCATGAACCAGCCCACCGTGCGCCCGCTGGCCGGCCGCGCCCCGGCGGTGGATGCCGCCACGCTGGCGCGCTGGCTGGACAGCGGCCACTGCGACGCCGGCCGCGAGGTGGTGCTGCTGGACACCCGCAACGGCTTCGAAGTCGATGCCGGCGCCTTCGAAGGCGCTGTCGACTGGCGCCTGGCCCGCTTCAGCGACTTCCCGGCGGCCCTCGATGCGCACCGCGACGATCTGCAGGGCAAGACGGTCGTCAGCTACTGCACCGGTGGCATCCGCTGCGAGAAGGCCGCGCTGTGGATGGCCCAGGCCGGGGTCGAGCACGTGTTGCAGCTGGACGGCGGCATCCTGCGCTACTTCGAGGCAGCGCCGGGCGCACCGCACTGGCGCGGCCGCTGTTTCGTCTTCGACGAGCGCAACGGCCTGGACGTCACGCTGGCCGTTTCCGCGGCGACCGCGGGATGAGCGGCTTGCTGCTGCGCGCCCTGGGCGTGCTGCTGATGCTGACCACGCTGGCCATCGCGCTGTCGCGCGCGCCCGACCGCAGCGCCGAAAGCCTGGTGGCGCGCTGGGCGCTGCCGCCGTCGGACTTCATCGAGGTGCAGGGCCAGGTCGTGCATCTGCGCGACGAAGGCCCGCGCAACGACCCGCTGCCCATCGTGCTGATCCACGGCACCAGCGCCAGCCTGCACACCTGGGACGGCTGGGCGGCTGCGCTGAAGGGCCAGCGCCGCGTGATCCGCTTCGACCTGCCCGGCTTCGGCCTGACCGGACCCTGGAGCGACACCTTCAACGGCCCCTACCCGCACGACCATTACGAGGGCGACGCCTACGCCCGCTTCACCCTGGCCCTGCTCGACGCGCTGCAGGTGCAGCGTGCCGTGCTGGGCGGCAATTCGCTGGGCGGCGAAGTGGCCTGGCGCAGCGCCTTCCTGGCACCGCAACGCGTGGCCAGCCTGATCCTGGTCGACGCGGCGGGCCCGGTCTACACGCCACTGACGGTACCCCTGGGTTTTCGCCTGGCGCGCGTGCCGGTGCTGAACCGCGTGATGGAGTTGCTGCTGCCGCGCCCGCTGGTCGCCCGCAGCGTGGCGGCGGTCTACGGCAACCCAGCCCTGGTGACCGATGAACTCGTCGACCGCTACTACGAGCTGACGCTGCGCGAAGGCAACCGCCGCGCTCTGTCGACCCGCCTGCAGCAGGTGCAAGCCGGGGTCGACGCCGAACGCATCGCCACGCTGAAGCTGCCGACCTTGATCCTGTGGGGTGGCCGCGACCGGCTGATACCGCCCAGCGTCGCGCAGCAATTCCAGCAGCAGATCGCCGGCAGTCAACTCATCGTGTTCGAGACCCTGGGCCATGTTCCCCAGGAAGAAGATGCGGCCGCGACGGTCAGGGCCGTGAAGACCTTCGTCGGTTCGAGCTGACCGGCTGGCGGCAGCGCCTTGAGGGCCGATTCAGCGCCGATTGCGCGCCGGATCAGGACCGGCTGCGCAGCCAGCGCAGCACACCCATGGCGCCCAGCGCCGCCAGCACGCAAGCCAGGGTGCCGGGTTCGGGCACATCCTGGGTGTCGGACGTGCCCAAGGGGCCGACCGCGGCGCCCGGCCCGTCCAGCACCGCCGGCATCCAGCGCAGGGCATTCAGGTCATCACCCACCCCGCCGGCCAACACCACGCCCCGCGCGGTCTCGCTCTGCCCCAGCACCGTGACGTTGCCGCAGACCTCGGGCACCATCACCGCGACGATGCGACCGCTGGCCGTCCGGGCCTCATACAGCGCGGCCGGCTCCATGTGGCCCGGCAGGAAGTTGACGCGGGTGTTCAGGCACAGCGTCTTGCCGGTGGTCATGGCGATGTTCTGCGCGTTGAAGACGCGGCCGCTGGCCACCGCCTGGATGCCGTCGCTGCGTATCTCCAGACGGTCGGTGACTTGACCGCTGACCACCTGGGCGACGATGGACGACACCACCTCTTCGGGCAAGGCCGCGCTGCGCAAGGCCTGCTCCACGGTGCCCCGGTAGGGGTCGCGGCCGGGCTGGCCCCAGACAGAGCTGTAACGCAGCGCCAGAGTCCGGGCCGAAGGCGCTTGCAGCGCGGCCGCAGCCGCCTCGGACGCCGCTTCCAGCGCGGCATGGGCATGGTGCCGCGCCAGTGCATG
>JBBAPI010000044.1:0-15489 GCA_040400915.1 Rubrivivax sp. | reverse complement strand
GCATCTCGGACTCCTTATCGAGTGAAAAAGTGTCCGCGAAATCGGGGGAACTTCATGCCGAGGATCTCGTTCAGAACAGAGGTGGCGTAATTCCCGGCGGGCAAGGCGAACGTGAGCACCAGTTGCTGGGCTTGCGGCCATGCCCATGACATGTCCACCGGGCTTGCCACCAGGGCGCGTCGATCCTGATTCAGTCCGGCGTATTCCATGCCGTTGCACAAGGCAGCGTGCTGTTCAGCCACGCCGCTTTCCAGGGCCGCCGCTTGATCGGTGGTGGTCACGCGGCCCCGTCCCCAGAGCGGACCGGTAGGCCGGCCCGCCTCATCCATCACGTCACCGGGCAGAGTCTGACCCCAGAGTCCCCGCTGAATGCGCAGTGCCAGCACTTCATTGAAGACGAAGGAGCGCACCGCCGACAAGTAAATGCCCTTCTTCTTCGGGTTGCGCACGCGGATTTCGCGTGCCAGCATGGCCAGTCCCTGCGTCACGTTGCCGCCGTCGTGGCCGAATCGCTGCGCGCCGAAGTAGTTGGGCACGCCGTGTAACGCAACGGCCTTGAGATTGGACTCAATGGCATCGCGGTCGCCGGTGACGTCACGCAGCACGATGCGGAATCGGTTGCCCTGCAGATCACCGGGGCGCAGCTTTCTAAGGTGGCGGCTCTGACTCAGGACGGTGAATTCCGGGTGCTGAAGCTGGGTCAGGTCGGGCGTCTCGCCCTTGGGCAGGTAGATGCTGAACCACTGACGGGTGATGGCGTAGCGGTCCTTGAGGCCGGCATAGCCCACGTCCCTGTCCTGCACGCTGGCAGCCTCGGCCAGTTGCTGGGCGACGAACGCGGTGTTGGCACCGTTCTTCTCAATGTCCAGCCAGATGTGTTCGCCCTCACCGTAGGGCAGTTGCAGCGGCAGCTCGGTCACGATGAAATCCTCGTTGAGGAGTTTTAGGGTGGCGCAGGCGTGACTGGCCGGATAAGCGCGGGGCCACTGTGGCAAGGTCGTGTACCGGGCGTCGGTCATGGGTGGTCTGATGGCAGCAACTGTAGAGGGCTCACGCTGTTCAGCCGACCAGGGATAGTCCACACCGTGGTGTCTCTCCCCAGCCGCGCTGGGATCCGCGGTCATGCCCCAAATCGCGCAGCCGACCGGGCTCTGGCTTTGGCCGCTTCGACTTGACGATCGCGAGGCTCAGCTGGTGTGGACAAGCCAGCGATCAGGGTGCGGGCGGCCGTGGCCACCGCATCGACGGCCTCGTCGAACGCCGCCTGGTTGGCGCGAGAAGGCACCGCGAACCCGCTCAACTTGCGCACGAATTGCAGCGCGGCGTCACGAATTTCGAGCTCGGTGGCGGGCGGGTCGAAATTGAACAGCGCCTTGATGTTTCTGCACATGGCGCGGCCAGCTCATTTCGCCAGGTACTTCGGCGGGATCGGGTTTTCGGGGCGTTCCGAGTCCCAGTACACGTTCACCACCCACCAGCGCGTGCCATCGTGCAGCAGCTGGATGCTGTTGATGCCGCGCGCGAAGGGCTGCGCGTCGCCCAGGCTGCGCTTCGAGTCATAAGCGCTGAACACCTGGGTGATGTGGCCGAAAGTGTCGACGCTGCGCCCGATCTCGCGCTCGAAAAAGCCGTCCTTCTCCAGGCGGGGGCCAGCGCGTTCGATGTAATCCTCGACGCTCCACATCCGCGCTGTCACCGGCTGGCCGGCCGGCCCGCCCGCAGGAATCAGCCGCGCGCCCGGCACGAAGAGCGACCGCATGCGGTTCCAGTCACGCTTCTGACCGGCAGGGCCGGAAATGACGTCGTACAGAGCGGCCAACACAGCGTCCATCGACGCGACATCCGCCGGGTGCGCGACGAGAGTCTTGCCGGCGGCAGACGAGGACACCGGCGCCGGCGCGGGCGCCGCCGCTGCCGGCTGCGCCTGTGCGGACGCGGACAACCCGACCGCAGCGATGAGCCCAAGCGGACCTGCCACGAGCGCAAGCCAGGCGGGCCAGGGACGGGCGCGACGACGGCGGCGGGCCGCAGGAGATGGATGGCAAGGGCTGGGCTGCATGGTGGGCAATGGATGGCGCGAACGGAGCGACTGAACGGCTGCAAAACCCCAATCTTCGCTCAGGAAGCTCACGATTTCGGAAACGGCGATGGGTGAGGTTGATGGGCACCCATGCCCCGCGCGACCGCCTTGATGTGGAGAACGTCGATCGCCGCTGCGGTCGCAGCGCGACGCCACCGGGGCCCTCGCGGCGCCACCGGCAGCGTGGGCGCTGCTCGCCGCCGGGCACGGCGTGAAGTTTGCCCGTGAAGCAGGGCACAAACCATTGGTTCGGGGGGCTCGCGGCGTTGCAGGCCGCTTCAGATACTAACGGCTCACTTCAACCCCTTGCTGGAGCCCACCGTGAAGACCCGTCACCACCTCGCCGTCGCCCTGTTCGCCATCGCCACCATCGCGCCCAGCGCGCAGGCGGCGCTGCTGAAAAACGGCAGCTTCGAATCGCCGAACATCACCAACGGCGGCTACTGCTACACCAACGCGCCTTACGCGCCCTGTGGCAGCGGTGTGGCCCTGACCGGGTGGACTGGCGTCTCGCCCATCATCGGCAGCGGCAACGGAGCCTGGGGCGGCACGCAGGCCCAGGATGGCAGCCAGTACATCGGTCTGCAAAGCTACAAGGGAACCAACCTAGGCACCGTCACCCAGACGCTGACGCTGGACGCCGGCACTTACGCGCTGAGCTGGTTCGACGCCGGTCGCAACGGCCAGGGTGGCATCGCCTACGACGTGTACTTTGACGGCCTGGCCCTGAGCAGCAGCCCCTTCCAGACCACGAGCGGCGCCGGCTGGAAACAGCATCAGGCCCAATTCACCGCTGCCGGCGGTGGCGACCTGACCTTCAAGGTGGTGACCATGGGCGGCGACCGTACCGCCTTCATCGACAACGCGTCGCTGACCCCGGTCAGCGCCGTGCCGGAACCCGCCAGCATCGCCCTGCTGCTGGCCGGCCTGGGCGCCATCGGCCTGACCCGCCGCGCCCAGCGCTGAGCCCGGCTGCGGCGCACCCCCCGTTACTCAAGACGAATCCAAGGTCACACGCCGCCGCGACGCATGAGCATGCCGGTCGCGGTAGCTGGGCTCCGAAGCACGGACCACGACCTGGTTGCGGCACACCACCAACAGGCGATTGCCCGGTGCGCGAGCCCCATGGGTCCGTTCTGGAACTGCTTGGGCAGCCCGGCTGGCTTCAGCAGCCGGATCGATTCCGGCGTGTAGCCTTGCCCATCGCGGTCAGGCGGCCGCTGGCAGGGTGATGCTGAAGCGACGGGCCGGCAACTCGACGGCAACCCGCCCGGATGACCGTTTTGGATGACGCCGGTCCATGACCGAGTCTCGGCCAACGGTGCAACTTTCAACACCGCAGAACGGGTGGCCTGCCCGCTGCCGGAAGCGAGCGCCGTGGCGTTTCAGCGGGACCCGGCGGGACCGTAGGCCCTTCCACCTGTCGGCCCTTGACGCCGCTGCAGCCCTCCGTGGATGATGAATCATGCAACCCGATTCAGTCCCCAACGAACGAGAGCAGGCACTCGCCGAGGCGCTGGCCCAGTCGCAACACGAGCTCGAACGCCTGCAGCGGCGCTTTCGAAGCGCCTTCGGCCACCAGTTCCAATTCATGGCCATCCTGGCGCCCGACGGCCGAGTGATCGACTTCAACGCCCAACTGGTCCCCGGCATCGACCTGCCGCGAGCCGCCATCATCGGCCAGCTGTTCTGGCATACACCCTGGTGGCAGGACCAGCCCGCGATGCAGGCCGAATGGCCACGCCGGCTGGCCGCCGCCGCCGCCAGTCCGGCGCCTGTGGTCAGCGAGGACCGCTACACATCGTCGACCGGCCAGGTCCGCTGTGCCTCGGCGGCCGTGCATGCGGTGCGGGACGAGCACGGGGCGCTGGACTGCTACATCGTCCAGGCCACCGACACCACCGAGCAGCGCGAAGCCCAAGCGCTGAAGGCCGCGATGGAGGAGCAGCTGCGCGAAACACAGAAGCTGCAGGCCATCGGCACCCTGGCCGGCGGCATCGCTCACGATTTCAACAACATCCTGGGCGCGATCATCGGCAACGTGGCGCTGGCCCGCGACCTGCTTGATGCCAGGCATGCCGCACAGCAGCCGCTCAGACTCGTCAAACAGTCCAGCCTGCGCGCGCGCAGCCTGGTGCAGCAGATCCTGGCCTTCAGTCGCCAGCAGCCGCTGGCCCTGCGCCCACAGCCGCTGCAACCCGCGGTTCTGGAGACTGTGGAGCTGTTGCAGAGCACCCTGCCTGCCACCGTGCAGCTGACCACACGCCTGCCTGCCGCCGCGCTGTGGGTCCGGTGTGACGCCACGCAGATTCAGCAGGTGCTGATGAACCTGTGCACCAATGCCTGGCACGCCTTGCACGGCGGGCGCGGCTGCATCGAGGTCGGGCTGGAGGCGGTGGGCGACAGTGATCGTGTGCACCTGTGGGTACGCGACGACGGCAGGGGCATGGACGCCGCCACCCGGGCACGCATCTTCGAGCCCTTCTTCACCACCAAGTCCACCGACCAGGGCACGGGTCTGGGCCTTTCAGTGGTTCACGGCATCGTCGTCAGCCATGGCGGCACGGTGACGCTGGACAGCTGCCCGGGCCTGGGCTCGGTGTTCCATTTGCACCTGCCCGGCGCTGACGCGCAGGCCGACGCCGAAAGTGACGGGGTCTCGGGCTGCAGCACGGTCTTCGGCACCTTGGACGCTGTCGGCGACGAAAACGGCGAGGATGGCGAGGGCCGTGGTCGGCATGTGCTGGTGCTGGACGACGACGAGCTCATGGGCCTGGTGTCAGCGAAGTTGCTGGAGCGCGCGGGCTACCGCGTCAGCGTCCTCAGCGATCCGGAACAGGCGCTGCTCAGACTGCGCGCCGCGCCCGAGTCCTGCGACGTGCTGGTCACCGACTTCAACATGTCCGGCCGCAACGGGCTGGATGTGGTGCGTGAGCTGGCCATCATACGGCCCGGCCTGCCGGTGGTGCTCAGTTCGGGCTACTTCGACGAAGCGCTGGTGGCCGAGGCCTCGGCCCTGGGGGTGCGCCATCTGCTGGGCAAGGAGAACACGCTCGACCACCTGTGCGAACTGGTCGCCGAGGCCCTGGCCGAGGGCTGAGCTGAGGGGCAACTGGGCAACGATCGGGTTTGCACGGGTGGTTTCTGCGTTGCGGCTGCTGTGTCATACGCCGCGAGACTGGTGGCCCCTCCCCGGACCTGCTTGCAGTCGTGAGCAGCCGAAAGGAATGAAGCGATTCCAAGGCACACCGTAAACCCAGGAGTGACAGATGGCAAGAATGATGATCAGTGTGCTGACAGCCGCCGCAGGCTTGGCACTTTCGGGCGCCGCATTGGCAGCGGTACCCACCGTGACGACGCAAGACTTCGTCGACAAGCTGGAACTGCCCTGGGACATGGCGTTCATGGCCGACGGCACCATGTTCTTCACCGAGAAATGCAAAGGACTTTCCGTCCGCATGCCATCGGGGGCGATCAACAAGTTGCACGGCGTCGGTACCACCGCAGGCTATACGTCGGCCAGCGCCGACCTGTTCTGCGACGGACAAGCCGGCATGATGGGCGTTGCCGTCGACCCGCAGTTCGCCAGCAACCGCTACATCTACGTCTATTCCAGTTCCAAACTCAACGACAAGCTGGGCAACCGCGTGATGCGGTTCAAGCTCAACGACGCGATGACGGCGGTTTCTGACCGCACCGACATCGTCGGTGACATCGGCTACAAGCCCAAGGCCACCAAGCACCCCTTCGGCGGCCCGGGTGCCCACAACGGCGGTCGCATCCGCTTCAGCCCCGCCGACGGCTTCCTGTATGTCACGACGGGTGACAACCACCTGGGCATCGCGCCGCAGAGCCCGACCTACATCGGCGGCAAGGTGCTGCGCATCGACCGCGACGGCAAGGCCGCCCCGGACAACAAGCCGCCGGCCGGCTTCGATGCACGCATCTACACCTACGGCCACCGCAACCCGCAAGGCATCGCCTTCCGGCCCGGTGACAACCGCCCGTTCACGGCCGAAAACGGCCCGTGGCACAGCGATGAGGTCACCGCTCTGTCGAATGGCGGCAATGCCGGCTGGGACCCGCGCCCCAACATGGCGGGCCGCAAGGACTGCCCGGACGACTACTGCGGCTACTCGCCCAACCAGATGGGCGCGATGGAGCCGAAGAAGCGTGCCTCCTTCATGCCCATGACCGACCTCAAGACCTACCCCAAGGCGATGAAGCCGGCCTGGAACAACAACGGGCTGTCGCAGGGCATGTTCTGCAACGCCTTTCTGTCGGGTGCCAAGTGGAAAGACTGGAACGGTCAGATGGTCGTCGGCTATGCCGGTATCGGCATCCACGGCACACCGGTGGGCAACCGCCTGGACCTGTTGAAGGTCAGTGCCGACGGGCTGACCGCAAGCAAGTCCGATTTTTCATGGCCGACGGTGGCAGGGCGTTTCCGCGCCTGTGAACTGGGCACGGACGGCGATCTCTTCGTCGCGCTCGAAGACCAGGGCAAGATCATCCGCGTGAAGCCGGAGTAATCGCAGCGCACGGACTGCAAGCCAAGAACGCGCTGCTTCGCGGCAGCGCGTTTTTCTTTTCCTCGAAGTCAGGAGTACCCCTTGCGATTTGCATGCCACGGGTTGTTCATCATCGGTTTGTTGGGCGCGGCGGGGCCGGTGCGCGCTGACTACGATCTCGTCATCAAGAAGAATTGCCTCGCCTGCCACAACCTCGAAAGGACCAGCAACGGTCCGAGTTTCCGGCAGGTCGCGGCCAAGTACGCCGATCAGAAGAATGCCGCCGATGTGCTGGCCAAGAAAATCAGGCGCGGTGGAGGAGGGGTCTGGGGCATGGACATGATGCCGCCGCAATCGCAAGTGTCAGCTGACGAGGCGCGCGCTTTGGCCAGCTACGTGCTGTCCCTGAAATGAGCCACACGGTGCCCTGATGCTTGCAGCCGGCAAGACCCTGCTGGTGCTTGCCTGGGCTGCGGTCGCTGGACACGGCCACTGCCAGACCCTCTACTACCTTGAACCCGGCGTTGCCTCGTGCCCACCGGCAGGGGCAGCCAGCAACGCTGCGGCGAAACCCCTGCTGCTGGGTGTTGCTGTTACTGGCGGCATACGGGTCAACTGCGGTCTGGATCAAGGGTCCTACACGGTGAGCCTGGACTCCAGCGATCCGCGCGCGACATTCGTGCCCAAGACCTTCCTGGTCAACTTCGGCCGGGTCGTCGGCAATGGCCTTTTCACCGTCACTTTTTTGACAGTGGGCCTGCAGACTATTTCAGCAACCATCACATCGAACATGGGCAGCCCGCCAGCCCGCGGCCAGTTCGAGGGTGCAGATCAGGCGTTCAAGGTCGTGACGCCTTGACCGTTCGGGGTCTGACCATACGGGCAGCCGGGCCCTGAAGCCCGGCTGCTTTCACGCCGCCAGGGCCTGCCAGCCGCCGCCCGGCAGATAACGCCAGCAGCCGGCTTCGTCGTCCAGGCGGAACAGGTGCAGCCAGGCGTGGTCGAGCAGGTGGCGCACGGTGCTGTGTTTGGCGATGATGGCGTCCATGGGCGCTTGCGGCGCCTGGATGAAGACGCTCAGCCGCAAGGGCGTGTGGCGCCACTGCTCGCCGTCGTGCAGCGACTGCATCGGCAGCCCGATGCGCAGGTCGCCGCCGTTGCCCTCGAAAACGCCGACGTTGCCGCCCACCACGTTGTGCAGCACCTTGTTGCCGCTGCCGTAACGCAGGTTGTCCACCACCGAGGCGTGGTACTGCAGGTTGATCCAGTTCGTCACCACCATCGGCGCCGTCATCACCAGTTCGAGCACGCCGAAACCGGCGTCGCGACGCCATTCGTATTCGTGCAGGAAGCTGCGCCCGCCCAGGTTCAGATGGCGGCTGCGGCCGCGTGGTGCGACGATGAAGCTGGCGCAGTCGGCCAGACCCCACTCGGGCCGCGTCTGCGCCCAGTCGTGGCTGCGCGCCTGCACGGCTACGCGCAGGGCGCCGGCATGGTGGGCCAGCGCGCCCAGTCCCAGCGATGCCGCGCGCTCGGTGCGCGCACGCCGGCCGGCTTCGGCCAGCCAGCCGCGCAAGGCCGCCAGATCAGCGGCGTGGCTGGCGGGCAGCAGGTCGGTGTCGTACAGCGCCAGTTCGTCGGTGGTGGTGTTGTGCAGGCCGCCGACGAAGGCTGTGCTGACGGGCACGCGGATGTCGCGCGCCTGCAGGCCCTGGCGCACGGCGGGGTCATTCAGCAGCTGGGCCAGCATGCGGGCGTTGACCTCGCCGGTCTGGCCGCCGCAGGCTCCGCAGTCCAGGCCCGCCGCATGCGGGTTGTTGGCGGTCTGGCTGCCGTGGCCGGCCAGCAGCACCAGCCGCGCTAGCCCGTTGGTCATGCCCATCAAGCCCATCGCGTTCAGGGCCGTGGCGGCCATCGTGCAGCGGGCATCGAGCGCCGGGCTGCCCGGGGCAGCAGGGTCCGGCAGGCGGGGGCGCAAGGGGCTGCGCTGCGCGGCGGGCAAGCCGGTCTGCTCGACCGTGCCCGTGGGCAGCGCGCCGCCCAGGCCCTGCTTGAACAGCTTGCCGGCATAGAGCAGCCCGCAGGATTCGACGAAGGAGAAAGCCGAACCGGCCCCGCTGCGAAAGGCCTGCCACTGCTGGCGCCACTGCAGCTGGCCGCGCCGGCGCTCGGCCAGCAGCTGGCCCAGCGCCGGGGTGTCGCATTCGTCGGTGACGCACAGCGCGGGCGCCAGCAGGCCGGGCAACTGCGGGCGCTGCATCTCGGTGCCCAGCGGGCGGTAGTCGACGAACATCGCGAAGAAGCCGGCGAAGCCCAGCGTCTGCACGGCCGCGCTGCTGGCTTCCAGGGCGCGGCGGTAGACCTCGGAACGCACATCGATGCAGAACACCGCCTGCACCGCCGGTGGAGCGGCGGCCGGGGCCGGGATCAGCGGCGCAGCCATCAGGCCGCGGCACAGCGGGGCCTGGTGGCTGCGCTCCAGCGCGGCCTGCCACAGCCAGTCGTGCTGCTGGGCAGCCTCGGCGCGGGCCACGGCCCTGTCGCAGTCCTGCCAAGCTGCGTGCAGGCTGTCGGCCACGCCAGCCTCGGCGTGGCCTTCGTGCAGCAGCCATTCCCAGGCCAGGCGGATGGCCAGCAGGTGCACGATCTGCCCGTCGTCGCGCTGCGCCAGGCGCGCCTGCCAACGCTGGTAGGCACACCAGGAGGCCCAGCCGTTGATGCTCATCAACAGGGCGGTGCAATAGGCCTCTTGTGCCGCTTCGGGAATGCGCAGCGCACGCAGCACCGCCTGGATCAGCGCACGCGGTTCGCTGGGCAGGCTGGCGAGCCGGCCCGTGAAGCCGGGGTAGCCCATCAGCATCGCCGGCCCGAAGTCGTGCGCCGACTGGCGCAGCCAGCTCGGGTAAAGGCCACCAGCCCGGTCGGGGCCCCAGCTGGCCTGTCCGTCGTCGAAGTAGGCGGCGCAGCATTGGCTGACATGGTGGGTGACGTAGTCGCGCCAGGCCATCGCATGGGCCAGGTCGCGCCGGGCGTCGACGAGATCGGTGGCCAGCGGCAGCCGCCCGGGGCCGGCCGGCTCGGCGTGCAGCGCAGCGATCAGGTCGTCCACCGTCGCAACGGCGCCAGCGGCAGCCAGGGCTGCTTCCAGGTGTTCGCGGCCGATGCGGCCGGCTTCCCACTGCGCACGGAACCAGGGCCTGGGCATCAGCATCGGGCTGCCTGACAGCACCGTCAGCTGCGCGGCGGCGGCCGGCATGGTTCTGTCGAGATGGCCCCAGTAGGGGTTGACGGCGATGAAGCGGTCCAGCGGCCAGGTGGGGGCGATGCGCGCGCAGGCGCTGTCGATGAGGGTGTCCAGGCGGGTGTCGGACGCGACCAAAACTTCGGCAAGGGCGTTCATCAAAGGGCTCCTGTGGGGCGGCTGGCGAGAGGGGCTGCGACAGACGATGCGGGATGGGCGCTGGTCGCGGGCTTGCGCGCGGGCCAGACGCGGAAGGTCAGGCGGGTGAAGAGTTCGTCCAGATAGAGACCGGCGAACAGCCACGGGTACAGGCCGCGTGCCAGTGCACCCTGGGGAAAGGCGCGTACCGCGGCCTGGACGGCGAAGAGCAGACCGAAGCAGCCCAGCACCCAAGCCACGACCACCAGCGAGGGCGGCGCGCCGACCGCTTGCACACCCAGCCACCGGCTGCTCAGCAGGTGCAGGCCGAAGTAGGCCAGCGCCACCGCAAAGGCCGCCAGCAGACCGCCCCAGCGCCACGCGCCGCGGCCCAGCACCAGCTGGCCGGCCAGCGGGCGCGCCAGCGCCAGCGCAAAGATGCCCGCCATCGCCCACAGCGCGGGCGCCTGCGTCGGCCGGACGCCCCACAACAGCGCCGCGGCGCCAACCAGCACGCCACCCAGCGCGGCGCCCATCAGCCAAGCGGCCAAGCCCAGAGGCGGCATAGGCCGTGTCATTTGTTGCAGGCGGTTCTGTTCGACGGCGCCACCGGCGCCCAGGAAGGCGTGCGCCTTGTACAGTGAATGCGCCACCAGGTGCAGCAGCGCGAGATCGTGCAGGCCCAGGCCGCACTCCATCAGCATGAAGCCCATCTGCGCGCAGGTGGACCAGGCCAGCGCGACCTTGATGCTGACCCGCGTCGTCATCACCAGCGCCGCCACCACCGCAGTGACACTGCCCACGATGACCAGCAGCGCCTGCGCCTGCGGCACGTCGGCCACCAGCACGCCCATTCGGATCAGCAGGAAGCCGCCGAGGTTGACGACGCCGGCATGCAGCAGCGCCGACACCGGCGTCGGCGCTTCCATCACCTGGATCAGCCAGCCGTGCACCGGCAGTTGTGCGCATTTCAGCAGCGCACTGGTGGCCATCAGCAGGGCCGCAGCCTGCAGCGCTGCCGGCGTCTGCTGCAGCCCCTGCACGGCGGCGATGGCCCGGTCGATCTCCAGCGTGCCCAGCGTGCCCCCCAGCAGCGCGAAGCCGCCCAGCAGGCACAGGTCGGCCACGCGGCTGGCCAGGAACTTCTTGTGCGCGGCGATCAGGGCCTGTGGTCGCTGGTCGAAGAAGGTCAGCAGGGCGTGCAGCGCCAGGCTGGTGACGATCCAGGCCACGGCCAGTACCAGCAGGTTGTTCGTCAGCACCAGCAGCGACACCGCCGCCAGCGTCAGCATCAAGCCGCGGACGTAGCGCGGCTGTCCGCCTTCGCCGTCGAGATAGGGCTGCGAGTAGCCGACGATGACCCAGCCGATGAAGCTGACCAGCAGCAGCATCGTGCAGCCCAGGGCGTCGCTGCGCAGGCTCAGGTGCAAGGCCCCGGCATCGCCCAGCGTGAGCAGTTCAGGCCCGCGGGCCAGCCCGCCACCTGCAGCCAGCAGCCAGCCCAGCGACAGCAGCGCAGCGGTGCCGGCCAGCGCCGCGCTCCAGCGCGCCAGGCGCCAGCCCCTTCCCTGCGTCTGCCTCAACAGACCGGCTGCCAGCGCCGCCAGCCCATAGACGACGGGCACGGCGGCCAGCAGCGCCGTGCGCAGCAGCGGCATATCGGTGGAAAAGGATGTCATGGCCGGCACTCCGGGACAGGGATGAGCGCGAGTGTGACGACAGCATCGTCTACCGTAAAATACATAGATTGGAACGGTTCATTGCCATTAAAAGAACGTATGGCTGGCGCTGACGGTCGCTGGCCAGCATGCAGCCGGCAACACGAAGGTCGGGCCGACACGATGCACATCACCCCGCTGCACCAAGGAGTCTGTCGATGTCGCGGCTGAACTTTCACCACCTGCACTACTTCTGGGCTGTGGCCAAGGACGGCAACCTGACGCGTGCCGCCGAAAAGCTGCACGTGTCGCAGTCGGCCCTGTCCAAGCAGATCAAGCAGCTGGAAGAACAGCTCGGGCAACCGCTGTTCGCGCGCGTCGGCCGCACGCTGAAGCTGACCGAGGCCGGGCAGCTGGCGCTGGGCTATGCCGACACCATCTTCGCTTCGGGCAACGAACTGCTGGCGCTGCTGCGCGAAGGCCGACGCGAAGAGCGGCAGGTGTTGCGCATCGGTGCGGTGGCCACCCTGTCGCGCAATTTCCAGGAGAACTTCATCCGGCCGCTGCTGCAGCGTGACGATGTCGAACTGGTGTTGCAGTCGGGCAACCTGGTGGACCTGCTCGGGCGGCTGCGGGTGCACACGCTGGACCTGATCCTGTCCAACCGCCGCGTGCACGCCAGCGCCGAAGACCCCTGGCGCTGCCGGCCCATCGCGCGCCAGCCCGTCAGTCTGGTGGGCAAGCCGCGACCGCGGCGCAAGCCGTTTCGCTACCCTGAAGAACTGGCCGAGGTGCCGCTGCTGCTGCCGGGCCGCGACAACGACATCCGGGCGGCCTTCGATCTCTTGTGCGAGCAACATGGGCTGCGCTACCGGCTGCGCGCCGAGGTCGACGACATGGCCCTGCTGCGCCTGCTGGCGCGCGACTCCGACAGCGTGGCGCTGGTGCCCACCGTGGTGGTGCAGGATGAATTGAGCAGCGGCCGCTTGGTCGAATACGCCGTGGTGCCGGGTCTGTACGAGACCTTTTTCGCCATCTCACTGCAAAGGCGCTTCGAGCCGCCTTTGCTGAAGAGCCTGCTCCAGCAGTCGGAAGAGGCCTTCCTGGCACCGCTGCGAGGCCAGAGTGCCTGACGCAGAGCGTCGCGGCGCTGAAGGCGATGCTGCTGAGGGCTGCGTCATCCGAGGAGGCGGGGTGCCCGGCTGCAGCGCGGGTCACCGTGGTGTCGCGATACAGTCGATCCGCTTTCAGATACCCACGTTGACACTCCATTCGATGCCAGGACCGCCATGTTGTTGATTCGAACTTGCACAGGCGTCGTGTTCACAGCGCTTGCGCTGCTTTCGGCACCGCAGTTGGCCGTGGCGCAGCAGGTCGCCCCCGATCGCCCAAAACCCGCCGTCCTGTCGCCAACCGCGCCAGCGACGCCATCACCGTCGTCAGCAGCGGCTTCGAAGGCGCCGGCCTCCGCCGGCAGCCGGCGCAGGCCACTGCCGCAATGCGTCAAGGAAGGCGCGTCCTGCGCGGCGCCGCAAGCCAAGTGTTGCGGCAACCTGGTGTGCCTGGGGATCAAGAACAGTTTCTGCGCGGCGCCGTGACACCCGGCCCGGCGGCTGCGCAGCGGCCCGTGAAGGGCGGCCCAGAAAGGGCAACGGGTCAGCAGCTTTCGCTCCTGGCCCGTTGATTTGTATGGCTCCTCGACCTGGGCTCGAACCAGGGACCTACGGATTAACAGTCTACTTTTACCGTGTTTTCTGGGATGTCTTGGGATTTCTTGGGACGGACAAAAACCATTACAGATCAATAGGTTACGCGGTTTTCTTTGTGTCAGATGGTCCTGGCCGATAGCATCCGAGTTCAAGATTTTTCGGACACCAGCCGGACACGGAACGCCAGGATGCCGCTCTTGACCTTCAGAGCGATCGAGGCCCACAAGCCTCGCGCACAGCCCTACAAGCTCACGATCGACCGTGGCCTGCAGTTGCGCATCGCGCCGGACGGGGCGCGCACTTTGCTCGTCCGGTACGTCGTCAAAGGCTCGGAGGTCGAGCGCCAGCATCGCCTTTCGCAGGAGTACGGCGAGGGACCGGGGCAGTTGAAGTTGGCGGCGGCCTGCGCCGAGGCCGCGCGCATCCGAGCCCTGGCGCGCGACGGCGTGGACTGGCCGGCAGCGGAAGAGGCAAGGCTGCGTGCGGAGGCAGCGGCGCGAGAGCAGGCGGACAAGGAGGACGGCCTGACGCTAGCGAAGGCGCTTCGCGAATACGTCGAGAAGAAGCGGCGTGCGAAGGATGGTCTGGCGCTGAAGGCGCGCACGAAGGCGGACTACCTGGCCATGCTCGAGCCGGGCAAGACTTCAAAGGCCGGCAAGAAGTTCGCCGATGGCGAGCTCCACGCCATCGCAGACAAGTTGCTCTCGAAGCTCACGGCCGACGACATCCGCGCCGTCCATGCGGCACTGATGAAGCGATCCGAGCGACCGGCGACGTACGCGATGCAAGTGCTGCGCGCGGTGTTGCGCTGGCACGGTGTCGTGGTACCTGGCAATCCACTGGGCCGCGACACCGCAGGGCGAGATCGCATCGTGCTTGCAGCGGCCAAAGGCAACCCGTCGCCACTTCCGCCGGAAAAACTCGGCGCGTGGTGGCGGGCTGCGGGTGCCGCGCCCTCGCGCGTCGCGGCGGACTACTACCGCTTCCAGTTGCTGACCGGCTGCCGCGGTGGCGAGATCCACGGCGACAAGCGTCATGGCTACGCGCCGATCAAGGTCGGTGACGTCGACTGCGAACTCGGCAAAGTGGTCTTGCGCGACACGAAGAACCGGAGCGACCACAAGCTGCTGCTTTCTCGACAGGCGCTGGAGATCGCGGCGCGTCATTGCTCCGGCAGGAAGCCCGACGATGCGCTGTTCCCGATCGTCGATGCCCGCAAGACGCTGACCTGGATCAACGCCCAAGCAGGGACAACCGTGCAGGGGCACGGCCTGCGCTCCACCTTTGCGAGCGTCGCCGAAGAACTCGTCTCGGGCGGCGCCCTCAAGCGGATGCTGAACCACGCAACCGGCGGAGACGTCACGCTGGGCCACTACGTCGGCAAGAGCGAGGCGCAGTTGCGCGCCGCCTGGCAAACGGTGGCTGACTTCATTGAAGCGGAGGCGACCAAGGAAACACAGCCGGTGCCCGCTTTGCCTGTGCGTTCCGGCCGGCGAGCACAGCGCGGCGGCACCGCGCCGGCAGTCCCTGCGCGTCGTCGACCATCGCGCGGAACGCCGGGGCCTTCCAGGGAAGATGCGATCTCGCAGCCCATGTACGAACGGGTATGAGTCTTGAGGGAGCCGCGCAGACGGTTGTTCTGAGAAGGCTGCGCGAAGAAGGACTGCAAGAAGTTCATTGCCGCCATTCAGAGGCATATGGGCGTGGCACTGTTTCTGCTCGGATGAAGGGGCTCAGGCGAACTTCCAGCGAACCAGGAGCGCCGTCGTCGCTGGCAGGCCAAAGAGCAAAAGCAGGATTGGAAGCCCTTCAGCCCTTCGCGTGCCGAGTAGCCCGCGTGGCTCACGCCGCGCCAAAGGTTGAACAGGGTCGCCAAGAGCCCGGACGCGGATGCTCCCATCGGCCGGGCACCCAAACGTGCGGGCCCGCGCTCGAGCGCCAGTAGCCGGCGATCCAGATCGCGCCGGCGAACGGAATTGGAGGTACGACTTCGACTTGCGGCGGCGTCGCGCGATCGACGACGACCGCAGGTTCTTCCGAGCTTGCGGCCGACGGCACAGAGCACGGCGCCAGCTCAGTCTGAAGTTGAAGTTGGACTTGAAGTTCCCCCGATTTCGCGGACACTTTTTCACTCGATAAGGAGTCCGAGATG
>JBBAPI010000043.1:3061-16598 GCA_040400915.1 Rubrivivax sp. | reverse complement strand
TCGTGATGCCCGAAATGCTGCGACCGGGTGCCCGATTCGTGCTCGCAGTAAGTGGCCACAGCCGCCCAGCTGAACTGGAACGGCATCAACACCAGCAGGAGAATCGACAAGCAACGACGCATGCCCAATAGTTTAGCAGCAGGCGATGTCATCTGGCCCGATGGCAAACTGCTCCGCGCCACGACGCTCGATGGCGCTGGTGATGCTGATGGCGCTGATGGCGCTGCTGACGCTGGTGAGGCTGGTGATGCTGGTGACGCCGAGGAGCCGCACACCCGACTCCCCACATCTGGGCAGGCGGCGGCACGCGCGGATTCTCGAAAGCCGGGTCGAGGAGCTCGGCCTCGATCCCGCCGACTACGGCACGCACTCGATGCGACGCACCCAGGCGACGTTGATCTACCGGCGCACGAACAAGCTGCGTGCCGTGCAGTGGCTGCTGGGCCATTCCAAACTTGAACCCACCGTGCGCTGCCTTGGCATCGAGGTGGACGACGCCTTGGAAATCCCGGAGCAGACTGAGATTTGATCCCAGTGCGGCTGTCCGATCGGTGACCCACAGAACGCCTGCCGGACGGCCAAACCCCCGTCAGGGCCTGCCTTGCGCACACACCTTGACGTTGCGGATGAGTCGCCTCTGGCGATTGATGTCAGCTTCCCGGCGTTCCGGCGTACTCACACTCCCGGCCAACAGCCGAAACCGCCTAAAGACAACTCCGAGTGAGCCGGAAACCGGCCGATGAAATCGGAGGCCGCCGGGCTCGCGTGTGGCGACATGGCGCGTTCCACAGACCGCGAGTCGGCCATTCGTGAAAAGCGTGATGGCTAGGAGTGTGGGCGGCAGAAGGCGTCGATGCGAAAGGCGGCCCCAGCGAGGACAGTTTTTGCCGGGTTTGCAGGCCCATAGCCGTAGCTATGGGACAAAAAGCCGGTAAAAAATGGACCGCTGCGGCCGTCTTGCAGCCGACGTTCCTTCTGCCGCCCACACTCCTAGGAGCGTGGGCGGCTACAAAAGAAAGGGCCGGCCCGTGACAGGTGTCGTGGCAACCGCCATCTCCTGCTTGGCCATGATGCCGGCTTCCCAGGCCAGCCGGCCTCCTTCGATGGCCAGGCGGAAGGCGCGGGCCATGGTCACAGGGTCCTGGGCCAGCGCCACGGCGGAGTTGACCAGTACGGCGTCGTAGCCGAGTTCCATCGCGTGCACCGCGTCGCGTGGCGAACCGATGCCCGCGTCGACGATGAGTGGCACGCCGGGCAGTCGCGCGCGCAGGGTGCGCAGGGCCGACGGGTTCAGCAAGCCCTGACCCGAGCCGATGGGCGCGCCCCACGGCATCAGGATGCGGCAGCCCGCATCGAGCAGACGGTTGCAGGTGACGAGGTCGTCGGTGCAGTAGGGAAAGACCTCGAAGCCGTCGGCTGCCAGTTCGCGTGCGGCCACGACCAGCTCCCACGGGTCGGGCTGCAGCGTGTACTCGTCGCCCACGACCTCGAGCTTGATCCAGTGTGTGCCGAACATCTCGCGCGCCATGCGCGCCAGTGTGACGGCCTCGCGCGCAGTGCTGCAGCCGGCGGTATTGGGCAGCAGGTGGGCACCCGACTCGCGGATGTCGCGGTAGAACTCGCCCGCTTCACCGCTGCTGGCGATCTGCCGCCGCAGGCTGACGGTGATGACCTGGGTGCCGGCCGATTCGATGGCGCAGCGCAGCACCGAGGGCGACGGGTAGCTGGCGGTGCCGAGGAAGAAGCGGCTGTGAAGTTCGACGCCCGCGATGGCGAGGTTCATGGTGTCATCCCCCGGTGATGGGTTGGAAGGTGGTGACCGCGTCGCCCTGCTGCAGGCAGCAGACTTGGCGCTCCGCGCGCGGCACGAAGTTGGCGTTGACCGCGGTGGCCAGCGCGGCCGGTGTCTGGCCCAGCGACTCGAGGAGCGCGGCCAGGGTGGTGCCGGCCTCGAGCTGGTGCGTTTTCCCGTTGAGGCGGATCTCGATCATCAAAGGCTCTGCTGGCGAGTGTCGTCCGGACGGGAGAAACCGCTGCCGAAAGCGGTCTCCAGCGCGGTCTCGACGAGCCCGGGCGCGATCAGCCAGCCGTGGCGGAACAGGCCATTGATGCGCACCAGGCCAGGCTGCATTTCGATGCACGGCAGGTTGTCGGGCAACGCCGGGCGCAGGTTGGTCTCGCTGTGCACGATGCGCGCTTCGGCGAGCGCGGGCACGATGCTGTGCGCTGCCGCCAGCAGCTCGACGGTGCTGCGCAGCGAGATCGGCGAGCGGTCTTCGCTTTCAATCTCGCTGGCGCCGACGATGACGATGTCAGGCGCCCGCGGCACCAGGTAGACCCGGTGGCGGGCGTGCAGCAGGCGCACAGGCCGGCACAGGCCCAGGCCCGGTGCCTGCAGCCAGAAGATCTCGCCGCGCACGCCGCGCACCGGCAGTTGCGGACGGGCGCCGACGCCGCGCACGTCGAAGACCCAGTCGAAGGCGGTCGGGCCACGGGTCAGCAGCAGCCGCCCTGGCTCGACCGCGGTCACCGAGGAGCCCCAGTGCCAGTCGACGCCGGGCCGGCCGGCGACCAGCGCGGCCATCGCCTGCACGGTATGGATGCGGCCCTCGCCGGGCAGCATCCAGGCGTGCAGGCCGCTGCGCAGCGCGGGTTCCAGCTGTGCCAGTTCGGCCGCCGCGATCGGCTGTGCCGCATGGCCCGACGGGGCCTTGTGCGCCAGCACGTCCAGCACGCGCCGCGCAGCGCCAGCGTCTTCGCGGTGCGCGACCAGCAAGCTGCCGTCGCGGCGGAATTCCACCGGCGCCGGCAGCGCGGCCAGGATCTGCGGCCACAGGTCGATGGAGCGAAGTCCCCAGTGGAAGACCCGCTCGTCGGCAGACTCCAGCTCGGCCAACGGACTGAGCATGCCGGCGGCGGTCCAGCCGGCGGCGCCACGCGCCTCGGGGCCCACAGCCGGGTCATGCACCTCGACCCGATGGCCGGCGCGTGAGAGAGTGAACGCCAGCAGCCTGCCCAGCAGCCCGGCGCCGGCAATGCCGATGCGCAGCGGTCGCATCGTCAGCGCCGTCATGACGCGCTGTCCAGCGTGGGGTGCAGCGTGGGGTCCGGCGGGTCTGTCCGGGCCAGCGCGTCTTGTCGGCCCTGATCAAAAGCCTGCTGCAGAGCAGCCACGGTGAGCAGCGGGTCGCTGCCCAGGCCCCGCAGGACACAGACGCCCGCCGCGCCGGCCGCCGCCGTCTGGCGCACCTGCTCGGGGGTCATGATGCCGCCGATGGCCACCACCGGCGTGTTTGCGACACGGCACCACCAGGCCAGGTTGTCCAGGCCCTGGGGTCGCCAGGGCATGTCCTTGGTGGTCGTCGGCCAGACCGGACCGCAGGCGATGTACCGCGGTGCCAGGCCGCGCGCCCGGCACAGCTCCCAGACGGCGTGCGAACTGACGCCCAGGCCGAGGCCGGTGGCGCGGAACTCGGCTTGACCACGCTGGTCCAGCGCCAGCAGATCCTCCTGGCCCAGGTGGACGGCGCGTGCGCCCAGTTCGGCAGCCAGGCGCCAGTGGTCATTGATGAACAGCAGCGCACCATGCTGGTTGGCCGCCGCCATGCTGTCGCGGACTGCGCCGCGCAACGCTTCAGTCCAGGCCGCGTCGGCGTCGGGCGGGCGTTTGACCCGCAGTTGCACCGTGCGCACACCGGCCTCCAGCACCCGGCGCAGCGCGGCGGCGTGGTCGACGATGGCGTAAAGGCCGAGCGGCGGGTCTACGGCGTGGCACGCCGACACGGGCGCCGTCCTCTGGAAGCCTGGCTGGTCGCCCCACGACAGCCACGGCAGCTGAGGCCAGGCCAGAAGCGCGGCATCGACGGGCACGTGCCCCTGCGCCAGCTGGGCCTGCCAGGCGGCCAGCAGACTGTTGCTGTCGATGTCGCCGCCTGCCTGGGCTGCAATCCAGCCGCGCGCGTGCGCGGCATCGAGCCAGTGGGCGGGCGGGGCTTGGACCGATGCCTCTGCGGTCACCAGCACGGCGGCCGCACCTCGCGCACGCAGCGCCGCGGTCAGCAGGGGCCAAGCGCCCGGCGCTGCTGCGCCCGGCAGACCGGCTTGTTGGCAGGCCTGCGCCAGAGGCACTTCGTTCGGCACGTCCCGCAGGGCGCCTAAAACGAACACGCGGGGTCCAATCAATCGATTCATCGCATCACCCTGCCACCATCCACGAACAGCACCTGACCGGTGACGAAGGCGCTTTCGGCCGAGGCCAGAAACACCACTGGGCCGGCCACGTCCTCGGGCCGTGCCAGCCGCCGCAGCGGCGTGGCGGCGGCCAGGGCCTCGCGGAAGGCGGCGCGCGTGCCAGCGCTGCCTTCGGTGGGGTGCACCAGGCCCGGTGCGACGCAGTTCACGCGCACGCCCTGCGGCCCCAGTTCAGCCGCCAGCTGGCGGCTGAATCCCACCAGCGCGGACTTGGCGGTTGCGTAGTCGGGGTAAGGCACCACGGGGTCCTCGACCAGGTCACTGACGATGTTGATGATGGCCCCCTGCGCGTCGCGCCGCAGGTGCGGCAGCGCCGCGCGGCACAGGTGGAAAGCGGCACCCACCGCGCCTTCGAACTGGCGCTGAAAGTCCGGCCAAGCCAGCGCGTCGACGGACAGGCGCTGCTCGGGGTCGAAGGCATAAGGCGGGAAGGCGTTGTTGATCAACACGTCCAGGCGGCCGAATTCGGCCACCGTGCGTTGCACCAATCCCTCGGCCGCCGCCGGCTCCGTCACGTCGGCGGCCAGCGCCACGGCGTCGCCGCCCGATTCACGACAGGCTTGCACCACGGCCTGCGCCGCTTCGTGCCGGTTCAAGTAGTTCACGGCCACGGCCGCCCCGCGCGCCGCGAAGGCCCGTGCGATGGCCGCACCGATGCCGCGCGACGCACCCGTCACCAACACCACCTTGCCTTGGAAGTCCCGCATGTCGCGCACCTTCGAGCGGCTCAGCGGCCGGGCAGCAGGTCGGCGGCCACGACTTGGGCCATGTCGAGCTGCCGCTGCACCAGCCCGAGCTGGCGGTAGACGTCGGCGGCCTTCTGCAAGGAGGCCAGATCCAGCGCACCCAGGCCCTGCTCGCGCGTCAGGGCCGACACGCTGGACGCATTGCGCAGCTTGATCAATTCGAGGTTGAGCTGCGGGTCGCTGCCGTCGATGGCGCGTTTGACCGCCAGCTGCGCGGCCTCGGCCGGCTCGGCGATCATCCAGGCCGCCGCGTCGCGGTAGGCGCGCAGGAAGCGGCGCAGCACGTCCTTGCGGCGCTGGTAGGTGTCTTCGCGCACGACGAAGAGGTCACTGGAGACGTTGAGGAATTGCCCGACCTCCATCACGTCGACCTCGCCCAGGCCGCGCCGGCGGCCGATGGCAAGGCCAGTGTCGGTGGCCGCCGTCGCGTCCACCTGGCCTTGCAGCAGCGGTGCGAAGTTCAGCAGCCCGGTGACGACGACGGTGACGTCGGCCTCGGTCAACCCGGCCTGGTGCAGCAAGACCTGCAGCGCCTGGCGCGTGCCGCTGGCCAGGCTGTAGACGCCGATCTTCTTGCCCTTCAGGTCGGCCGGCTTCTTGATGCCGCTCTTGCGCAGCGACACGACGTTGAAGACGTTCTGCGGGTAGATGTCGTAGATCGCGCGCAAGCGCTCGCCCTTGTCCAGCGCGGCGAACAGCGAGCCGGGGTCGGTGAAGGCCACGTCGGCCTGGCCGGACAGCAGGTTGCGCACGGCATCGCCACCACCCGCGCCGGGCAGGTAAGTCAGCGCAAGACCCTGGGCGCGGTAGAAGCCCTTGTCTTCATCGACCAGCAAGGACGTGACTTCGGTGATGGGCTTGCTCCAGCCAGCGACGGTGAACGCGTCTGGTGCGGCGGCAGCTTGCGGCCAGGCCAGGGAGGGCAGCGCTGCGCAGGCGACGGTGAGGAAGTGGCGGCGAGTTTCAAGCATGGTCATCAGTGAGTCGGGGGTGGAGTCAGGGTGGGTTGCGGCGGTGGTCGCCTGGATGGCGGTCAGCGTATGGTGTAGGTTCGCAGCAGTCGTCGTTCGAGGCCGAGCGCGAGCCGGTAGAGCAGCAGTCCGAGCAGCGAAACCAGCATCAGCACCGCGAACATCAATGGCGTGTCCATGCTGCCTTGAGCGGCGATGACGAGTGCGCCGAGCCCACGGCTCGCGCCGATGAACTCGCCGACCACGACGCCCACCAGCGCCAGCACCACCGCCACGCGAAAGCCCGCCAGCACGGCCGGCAGGCCGCTGGGCAGCTTCAGTCGCAGCAGCGTCTGCCACCGGTTGGCGCCGAGCATGCGGAACAGTTCCAACTGCGCCGGTGGCACCTGGGCCAGACCGGTCAGCGTGGTCTCGAGCAAGGGAAAGAAGCAGATCAGCGCGGTAATGACGACAGTGGGTGCCAGGCCGAAGCCGAACCAGACGAGGAACAGCGGCATCAGCGCCAACTTGGGCACCACCTGGCTGATCACGACGTAGGGCATCAGCTGCCGCCGCAGCGCGGGCACCTCGGCCAGCAGCACGCCGGCACCAAAGCCGATGGTGCAGCCGGCAACCAGCCCGAGCAGCAGTTCTAGAACCGTCGCGCCCAGGTGCGGCCACAGGTAGCCGCTGGCCAGCCCCTGCCACAGCGCCTGGGCGACGCGGCTGGGCGGAGGCAGCACCAGCGCCGACAGGCCGAGCCGCCGGGCTGCGATTTCCCAGCCGCCGATCAGCAGGGCGAACAGCAGCAAGGCGGCAACGCGTTCGCGCAGGCTCATGCCTCGACCCCAGTGCGCCCGAGCGTCGCGCGCAGCGCCGTGCAGAAAGTCCCGAAGGCCGGCGTGTCGCGCGCCGCGCCCGGCGGCACGGCCACGCTCTGCACCAGACGGCCGCGCGCCAGTACCGACACCCGATCGCCGAGGAACGCCGCCTCGACGATGTCGTGGGTCACGAAGAGCGCCGTGGTGCCCTGCGCTCGGCACAGGTGCAACAAGTCGGTTTGCAGGTCCTCGCGGGTGATGGCGTCCAGCGCCGCGAAAGGCTCGTCCAGCAGCAACAACGGCGGCTCCAGCACCAGGGCGCGGGCGAGCGCGACCCGGCTTTGCTGGCCGCCGGAGAGTTGGCGCGGATGGCGCTGGCTGTATCCCGCCAGCCCGAGCCGGGACAGCAGCGCGTCGGCGGACTGCACGTCGCTGCGGCTGGGTGCGTGCTGCAGCGTGACGGGCAGCAGCACGTTGTCGCGCACGGTCAGCCACTCCAGCAGCGTCGGCTGCTGGAATACGAAGCCCACGGCGCGGCGGTCCGTCAACGGTGCGCCGCGTACCGACACCGTGCCGGCGGTGGGCCGCAGGAGCCCGGCCGCCAGCTTCAGCAGCGTGCTCTTGCCGCAGCCGCTGCGGCCGACCAGGCAGTGAATCTCGCCGGCGGTCAGATCGAGGTCCAGGCCCTCGAAAACCGGGGCATGGCCCGGATAGCCGAAGCCCACGCCGCGCAGTGTCAGGAAGCTCATCCACCTGACTCCTGCGCATAGGGCGCCAGCGCGTCGGCGGCGCGCTCGGCGGCCTGCTCGATCTCGACCATGCGCACGAGGTCGGCGAGGTTGAAGCGCCCATCGTGGTGCCAGCCGGCTTCGGGCTGCGTCATGCCGCCCAGTGGTGCGATGCGGGTGACGCCCACGCGACCCAGGGCTTCGCCCAGCCGGTACAACTCGGCCGGCGTCGTTGCCAGACCCACAGTCTGCAGAAAGGACGCGTGCGGCGCCAGCAATGGCAGCACGACGTCGAGGGCATCGACCGCACTGACCTGCACGCAGCGCTGGCCGGCCGTGGGGGCCAGCGGCTGGGGCCGGTCGCTGTAGGCCACAGCCCAGGAAGCGGCCTCGTCGCCCCAAAGTTCGTTGCCAGCGCTGCCGCCGTCTGTGCTTGCCAGTGCGCGCCACTCGGCCGCACGGCGCCAGGCTGCGACGGCCTCGGCTTCATCCAGCGCGAGCGCGCGGCGCGGGTGGCGATGGCCCAGGTTGGCCAACTCGGCGGCCAGGTGCTGCGCGAAGTCGCGTGGCGACACAGCACCACCGCGCTCGACGTAAACCGCGTGCGAGGAGTAGCAACCCTGCTGCTCCCAGCGCACGATGTCCAGCGCCGCCCGCCGAGCGGCCGCGGGGCCGCGCTGGCGGTCCAGCGCGGCGCGCCCGACCAGCGTCAGGCCCAGCTTGTGTCCGTAGGCAATGAAGCGCGTCGACGCGGGCACCTGCTCGCGCACCTCGCGCAAGGCGGCGTTGCTCCCGTAAGCCAGCACGGTATCGGATTCGCGGTAGAGGGTGGCCGCGGGCCCGGGCTGCCCGCCCTTCCACCACACGACGGCCAGGCAGTCGGCAAGGGGCGGATACACCTCGCAGAGCAGCCGCGCAAACAGCGACGCGAAAACCGGCTCGGCGCTGGGCAGCTTGCCGATGTTGCCGGCCTTGACGAGCAGACCGCAGGCCAGGCTCCACAGCGGCAGACCGGGCACATTGCCGGCCCAGACATGGGCCAGCAGCGCCGGCCCAAAGGCCCGCACCGCACCGCCCTTCACCGCAGGCTGGAACCCGTCGAGCACCTTGGGATTGGCGAAGTCCTGTGCGACGAAGCGCTGCAACTGCGGGGCCCTGAAGGCCTGCAGGTAGGCGGTCAGTCCCAGGCGCACCATCTCGGCGTCGAAGCCGGTGACGATGGGCAGCAAGGCATCGGCTTCGCGCCGCACCGGGTCCTTCGCGTCCAGCAGGCGCGCCACGGCGCGGTCGATGATGCCGATGACGGTGTCCACCGTCAGGGTCTGCAGTTGCGCCTGCGCCGCGCGTCGCACCCGTGCGGCAAGGGCCTGCATCTGCGCGTCGGTCAGCATCGGCACCTCGACGTCGAGATGGCCGCCCTGCGCGGCGTAATGCAGCGCCTGCCACTGCACCGCGTCCGGGGCCAGCCCCGGCAGATGCCCCGCGCGCCACGGCGAGCTCATGGCCGTGTCGCCTCCAGAAATTCTTGCACCGCGAGCGAGCAGCCCTTGGCCTCGGCGCCTTCGGCGCGGCCCAGCAGCAGGAATCCATCGCCGACCGCAACCCCGACGTCTTCCGTCAGGATGGCGATCGCCGAGTTGAAATTGGCCAGGTCGCAATGCGCCAGGACGCCGCGTTCACCACGCGCCAGTTCCTGGCCGCTCAGCGGGTCGAGCACGCGGCTGCGCACCCAATGCGGTGCGTGCTTGACCGACGGCACGGTCTGGTTACCCGCGTCGTAGAACTGCGAGCTCAGTTCGGTCATGCCGTACATATTGATGCAGCGGCTGCGCGGCACGCCGAAGGTTTCGGCCAGGCCGTTGTAGAGGGCCTCTGGCGGCAGGTCGCGCGCCTGGCCCTTGTAGCCGCCGGTGTCGAGGATGCGGCTGCCTTCGGGCAGTGCGTAGCGCAGGCCTTGTTCGCGCAGCGCATCCAGCAAGTGCACGACACTGAAGCTCGCACCCATCAAGGCCACCGGCTGCGCCTGGGCCACGGCGCGGTCCAGCGCGGCGCGCAGGCCGCCAACGTCCAAGCCCTGCGGGCCGATGTAGGAACCGCTGTCCGGCGTGCCGTGGCAGCGCGCGGCCAGCGACAGGTAGCGCGCCAGCGACGAGTTGGGCAGCTGAACTTCGTCGGGGAACAGCAGCAGCATCGGCATCCGGCCGCTGCCCTGCATGAAGCGCTGCTCGAAATGCCGCTGCATCGAGCGGTCCCACACGGCGATCGTCGGGTGGTGGTTGCGGCCCTTGACCTCGCCGCGGCTGGTGCCGCTGGTCATGAAGACGCGCTCGCAGTCGGCCGGCGGCACGCAACTGAGCGTGGCGTCCTTGAAAGCGCTGATGGGCACCGGCGGCACCTGGCGCCAGCCACTCACGCGGCGCGGCATCGCGCCCCGCCGCTGGCAGAAGCGGCGGTAGGGCTCGTTGAACGTGTATTGCAATTCGAACAGCGCGGCGGCCAGGTCGTCGAATTCGGCGTCGCTGCAACCGTCCTGGGCCAGGAATGCCAACAGGCGGTCGACCAGGGGATGAATCGCCGACGGCAAGACGTGGTTCATGGCGCCATAGCCCGAAGACACCGCATCACAGCGGCCGCAGTCGCATGGGCTGCGGCGCAAAGCCGTGGTTCAAGGGGCCGCTGCCCGCGCCGGTGCGCACGCTCGCCCCCGCGGCCAGTGCGCTGCGCACGAAGTCGCGGGCCTGCTGAACCGCCTGCAGCAATCCGTCACCCAGCGCGAGACGGGCCGCAATGGCGCTGGACAGCGTGCAGCCTGTGCCATGCGTGTTCGTCGTGGCGATGCGCGGTGCGCGCAGCCATTGCGGCGGCGTGCCCGCTTGCAACAGCAGGTCGGCAACGGTGTCGCCAGCCAGATGGCCGCCCTTGAGCAACACGGCCCGCGCGCCCATGTCCAGCAGCTGCTGCGCCGCGTCCGCCATGTCGGCCTCGGTGTGCAGAAGACGGCCGACCAGCATCGCTGCTTCGTCGAGGTTGGGCGTCACCAAAAGTACACGCGGGAACAGCAGGCGCACCAGGGCAGCCATCGCCGACGGGTCGATCAGCGCGGCACCACTGGTGGCCACCATGACCGGATCCAGCACCGTCTTGCGCAGGTGGTGGCGGTCGAGCGCCGCGGCGACCGTCTCGATGGTCGGCGCCGAGTGCAGCATGCCGATCTTGACCGCATCGACGCCGATGTCGTCGACCACCGCATCGATCTGGTCGGCCAGCATGTCCAGCGGCACGGCGTAAATCGCGCGCACGCCGGTGGTGTTTTGAGCGGTCAGCGCTGTGATGGCAGTGGTGCCGAAGCAGCCCAGAGCGGCAAAAGTTTTCAGGTCGGCCTGCACGCCGGCGCCGCCGCCAGAGTCGGAACCGGCAATCGAGAGCACCCGCACATACTGCGCACTGGGCGGTGGCTCAGTGGAAACGGGCGTGGTGACTGGGGTGTTCATCGATCCTCCAAGCGTGCGTGACAAGCAATGCTCCGAAGGACGCGCCACTGTCGCCAACATGGCTTGACAGCGGCTGCTCTTCTTACGCCGGCATAAACCGGATCAAGTTCGCGGGTTTGGATCTCAGAACGCTGATGCGTACACCCCGGAGCACCCGGATTGTGGCGCGTTTGCAGAAGCGCGCTGCATCACGGTCTTGGACGACCACTTTGACGCCGCCCATGCCTTAACCCGGATGTCAGCTCAGAGTCGGGTCCGGGTCTTCGAACTGCGCGGGTGGACGGCGGCTTCCGCGCATCAACTTGACGTTCACCTGGAGGCGTCGTTTGGTTCCGCAGCAGCTGATGTCTGCGCCTGCCGCTCGGCGGGCCATCGTGCTGGTGAACTTCGGTCGGAATCTGTAGCGAGATTGACTCCGAATCACCCGCGTTTTGGTCCGAAATATTCATCAGTGGTCTGAGTTGTCGCACGCTGGCAGAACGGCGTCGCCTCAGTGGCGCGCAAAGTCGTGAACCGTGAACCGTGGGCTGAGGCTTGGGCTCGTCGCGACAGGCATCGCTGACCGGCACGAGCAGGTTGTCGGGCACCGTCAACTGAGCTTCAAGCGGTTGGAGGTGGCCAGGTTGTCAAGACGCGGATGCAGCGAGCCAAGCCCGATCTCAAATCGCGGTCAGATAGGCTGAGATCAGCCCGCCGGATTTGCGATCAAAAATTTCCCGGAAGCCCTCCGCCGAGCAATAAAAAGTCGCATAGAAACCACTGTCCCGCCCACATGTACGCCACGGACCTCACCCACTTTCTCGACAGCTCCGGTGCCATCGGCCGGGTCAAAGGCCCTGCGCTCGCTACCGCGCAGTTCCAAGTCGAGGTCGTGGCCCTCAAAGCTGCCGGCGACACCGTCATCTAAATCTGCACGAAGGGCCAGACGGAGGGGCGCATTTCAAACTGGCAAGGCAGCCTGTGGAACTTGCGCGAGCGCCCGTCGCGTCCCCGCTAAGTGTCCAGAAAACGATTCGGGCGCGGCTCACGGCATCTCGACTCTCGGTGCGCGTTGCGCACGGAAGACCGAGCACCCCGAACTCAGGCGGCACCACTCGATCGGTGGCGCGCCGACAACACAGAGCTATCACCAAGAACAGCGTTTGCTGTGTAGGTACGTGTGTAGGCAGAAAACAAAAACGGGCCGCTGGGGTCCGTGTTTGCTTGATTGTTGGCGGAGTGGACGGGACATTCCACTTTTCGACCATTCTTCATAGGTTACCGGGCGTCAGAGGCTCAGACATGCGTGAAAAACATGCGTGAAAGTGAGCTAAACTTTCCGCCCATGAAGCACGCCATCAAACGCCACAACACTTGGTTCGCAGTCCTGACCGTCCCGAAGGAGTTACGCCAGATCGTTGGCAAAGCCCGCTTCTCACAGTCCACACAGACGGGCATCAACTCAGTCGCAGCCCCTCGGATCGCCCTTCTGGTGGCCGTGTGGCAGGCTGAAATTGAGAAGGCACGGGGCACGCTTACCGATCCGAGAGATACGTTCTGGCACGACATCCGAAAGGAATACACGGCAGCAAGGGCGAACGAGGGTGACGATGACGGGGCTCTGGCAACGGAAGTCATGGAGGTGATCCGAGACGCAGCCCTGAAGATCAAGGACAACGAGGAATCCTCCTTCATGTACCAGACCGCCATCGGTAAGCTTCCAGCACTGCCACCGCTCCCCGAGCTTCCTAGGCTGACCCCGCTTGCCCCACTGGTGACCGACTGGAAGGAGTCGCTCAAATTGGTTCAGAAGACTATCGACCAGCAACACCGGGATGTGATGAAGATGGCGGATCACTTCGTGAACATCGAAGCGTTGGAACCGAAGAAGGTGAAGGCATGGACGGACATGCTCATAACCGAAGGAGCCTCCGCCGTGACCCTTGAACGGATGATGAATGGATGTCGTTCACTTTGGAGCTACCTTCAAGATTCAAGCACCCTCCCCGTCGATGCTGCCGACCCCTTCATTGGCTCCTTCAGGCTTGCCAAAAAGAGGGCTCCAAGGAACACCATCGACCGCAAGGCGTTCACTGCTGATGAACTCGCTCAGGTACATCGAAAGGCGACCGAGGGGGGTGACATCGCCCTGTCTCGTTTGATCGCTCTGGGGGCCTATACAGGGGCACGTATCGAGGAGCTTTGCTCACTGACCCTCGACCATTGTGCAAGGGGTGTATTCACGATCACTGACTCCAAGACTGCGGCAGGCGTGAGGGAGATTCCGATCCACCCTGCCCTTGCTGCACTGGTCGCCACGATGAAGAGGGAATCGACCGACGCCTTCCTGATCCCGTCCACTGCGACAGGTAAATACGGGGTTCGCTCTGATCCACTGTCCAAGAGGTTTGGCAGGCTGAAGGAGTCCCTCGGGTTTGGCCCCGGTCATGTCTTCCACTCAATCAGGAAGACCTTCGCCACGATGCTGGAGCAAGCAGGGGTTCCTGAAGGTGTGGCAGCGGACATCCTCGGGCATGAGAAGAAGACCTTGAGCTATGGCGTCTACAGCAG
>JBBAPI010000043.1:0-2961 GCA_040400915.1 Rubrivivax sp. | reverse complement strand
CAAAGGACCACAACATGACAACCCTCTACTACCTCCGTGTCTCGACTGACTCTCAGACCACCGAGTCCCAGCGGTCAGCCCTTGGCATCCCCTCAGACGTAGACCCCGGCCATGTCTTCATGGATGAAGGTGTCAGTGGTGCCGTTGATGCTCTCGACCGCCCGGGCTTTGCCAAGTGTGCAGCGTATGCCCGCTCTGGTGATGTCCTTCGGGTCACTGCCTTGGATCGCCTTGGGCGCAATGCCATCGACGTACAGCAAACCTTCGCCAAGCTCATTGGTAAGGGTGTGATCGTTGATGTCTTGGGCATGGGTGTGGTAGCAGGCGACATCGGCAAGCTGCTGGTGACCATCCTGTCAGGTGTGGCTCAGATGGAGCGTGCCCAGATTGCTCGAAGGACTGAGGCAGGCCGGGCGAAGGCCCGTGAGCTACTGGCAGGCCCCACGGGCATGACCCAGAACGGCAAGCTCAGTCTCGGCAGGCCCCATGAAACTGACCCTGCACAGATCAAGGCATGGAGGGAAGCCAACCAGGCCAGCAAGCAAGTCACTGCGGATCACTTTGGGGTGTCGCCATCGACTGTGCAGAGGGCCTGTGCCAACGCTAGTGCTGGCTCTGTTTGAAGGTTGCACCTTAGAGAAGAGTACCGAACTTGAAACCTGCACCTTAGGAAAGAGGCCGAACTTTTGAAAGGTGCCCCCTAGGAAAGGAAGCCAGCGTCGCAGACGCGACTGATCTTGAAAGACGCACTCTAGGAATACCCACCGCCCCGCCAGCGTCGCCAGACGCGACTGAGAGGCCACCCGAATGCTCTGCCCACGCCGAAAGGCGGCTGAGAGTGCTCCGGTGGCCTTTTCCATTCCTGATCGTCACTTTACGTTAGTAGTCGCTAACTTCTTTGTGATGGTCTGCTTTTCTAAATCTCAATGAGAGCCCCAATGACCCCATCAGACAACACCGGGAAGGTGCTAGCCAAACGCATCCAAGCCCACGACCGCACGACCGTGCTCCTGACGTACTCCCGACCGGATGCCAACAGGCTCCGCATGCTGGTTCAGTCCATCACCCTCAAGGCAAACAAGAAGCCTTCCCTCTCGCTGATCGCAAGGCGGGCAGTGGATATCTACCTGGAGCGGATGAAAAGCCCCGAAGGGTTTGCCAGCGAGACCGCCGTACTTAACCACATGGTGACTCCTGTTCCTTCACCCGCCCCGTACTCCAAGAAGGCACGTCAGAAGTGCCAGCCAATCCTGTAATCAACCAACCCACGCCGCAAGGCGGCTCAAGACCATGACCACCACCAATATCCCCTTTGACGCTCCCCAGTTCCTGACAACGATGTACCGCCGTTCGTTTGCCTTTGTGGGCTGCGCCACGCTCCTCAAGGCGCACCTGACGCTAGCGCCAAACAATCGGCTCACCCGTGATGACATCCACCACATATTCCACGCCAAGACATTGATTACCACCACCTTGATTGATGACGTTATTGGCATTGCCTTTCGGACTGATGACAACGGAATGGTTTATTGCTCGGTCATTGACCGGGCCGTGAAGGCAGCGGCTCAGTGATTACCGAAAGGCAGCAAAAGGCCCGTGAATCGTTCGACCTCGATGCAGCAATGGCCGCACTGCCTCCAGAAGGCCCAGCAGAGTCAAAAACATCCCATAAGGGGGCCGCTGGAGTTCGCCTGAGGGCTTGCTTTGTTGCTGACATCTCTGATGTGCTCCTCCGTGAATTCGCACGGGAAACCCTCGGTGCTGTCCGATGCTCTGAGCAGTACCTCGATGCACTCCGCGTCATTCTTGGAAACCAAGCTGAAGCAGAAAAGTACGGCTATGTTTTGGAAATGAATCAGCGGGTCAGCTTCGCCTCACCGGCTGTCATGCGAACCATCATCGAACAGATGCAGGCCGCTGGAATCTCCTTCGGGTCTGCCAATGGGTATGGGCAGGGCCGCAGTCAGGTTGTGCAATGTTTCTCCGGCAATGTCGGTGGACACATGCGCCCAATTGAGGAACTTGAATACCGAAACCGTAGGCAAGAAGCGGCAGACGATGCAAGGTGTGAGGTAGCAAACGCTCGATGCAATGTCGGAGTAATTGACCCTTACAAGTTCATCACTGAGGCTGATGTCCCGTACTGATTTCCATCTCTCGGAATCCTTAATCACTCAGTACAAGGGAACCATCTCTCGGAATCCTTAAGGGCTCAGTACAAAGGAGAAATCTCTCGGAATCCTTAATCACTCAGTACAAGGGAGAAATCTTCAGGAGGCTTTTATCGGATACCTCTATAGGCCAGCACGGGCAATCCGTTGCGGGGCTGAGGGCTCTCTACTTGGGGATAGTCATCAAGGACGACCACGATTACGGCTCCTTGGTGTTGTTCTTCTCCAGCACCACCTTTTGAAGGCACACCTTCGGTTACCTGCTTCGCAGCCACACCCGAAAACCATCTTCAGAAGCTCCAGAGGAGACAGACATCCAAGGACCACAACTATTTGGTCTTCACTTTGTGTCTACCTCCAAAGCCACCTACTAAAACCAATCCCCATTGGTCTACCGCTTCGCGGATATCAATGGCCCACCTTTAGATAAGAGAAATAGTATGAACATACCAACAATCCAGACCTTTTCATTCACACCCTCAGGCCAACCACAAGAAGCCCGTCGCCTCCGAGTCCAAAACATCGACGGGGCTCCTTGGTTTGTGCTTCGAGATGTAATTATCGGTATGGGAAGCGGTGCTACTAATCCCGACGCCTGTAGTGCCCGCATTGCAGCCCTCAAGAAACGCGGGCAGCTTGGTGAGGTTTTCCTCGAAGGGCCTCGTGGGGCACGGGCCGCATACACAACCAACCTCGATGGTCTGAGTGGAGTTATCAGCCGCAGCAGCCTGCCTGACGTTGAGGAATTTCGATATTGGCTTGAACACAACATTCTTCCAAAGCTCACCGC
>JBBAPI010000042.1:0-16797 GCA_040400915.1 Rubrivivax sp. | reverse complement strand
AGGAACCGAAAGTCGGGGTCAGGACAGCGCCGAACTTCCGGTGTCTGCATTCGATCCCGCCGATGGGTCAGCCTGAGGGGTCTCGCAAGGTGCGCGGTGGCTGGATGGCCGGACGCGCAATTGAAAGGCCTGACAGCAGGACCGAGACGGATGTTGACCGGTGAATATTTAAATACCCTGAAGCCAACACCCCCGCAGTTGGAGGGGGGCGTTGCAGGCGGGGTCATAACCTACCGGGTACACCCGCAGGGGGAGGCGGGTTTCCGACCCCGGTGCCCCGGTCTCACCCGCGCCAGCTGGGTCCGTGCAAAACCCACTGAAAACGCGGCAAGTCATTGATAGATATGACTTTTATCTTTATACAGGGCGCGCGGTTCGGGTCCTGGCAGGGCCACGGCCGCAGCCGCAGACGGGCCCTTCAGGCGCCCACCGACCGGCGTTTCTGAATTCAGCCTGAATATCCGGTCGGCAGGGCCTTCGATCGGACAGCGAATGATTCTGGAAATTCTGTGAACTTCTTCATGCGGCCGGCTGAGGTGCCATACCCAGGGTTGGCCCTTATTCGGATTTTGCCGGCGCGGCAGAATGGAAGCTTGAATAGAGACAGGCCCGAAATCGGGCCTGTTCATTTAGAATCGATTCAGAATCGATTCTGGGTCGCTTCAGAATATCTTCAGAATCGATTCAAGAGCCGCGCGCTCGCGATGACGCCGACGGGTGCTGGACGACGCCCAGCTCCAGCGCCAGCAGGCGCAGGTCGACGGCGCTGCGCAGGCGCAGCTTGGTCATCACCGCGGCGCGGTACTTCTCCACCGTCTTGGCGCTGAGCTGCAACTGCTCGCTGGCGCCGCGGTTGGTGCTGCCCTGGGCGATCAGCCGGAAGACACTGAGTTCACGCGGCGTCAGCCCGTCCAGCAGCGGCGGGGTGGCAGGCACAGCTGCTGCTTCGGTCTGGGCCAGACGCAGCGCCTGTCCGGCGTCCAGGTAGACACCGCCATTCAGCACCGACCGGATGGCGTCCAGCAGTTCGCTGACGCCGGCCTGGCCGTCCAGCACGCCGCTGCAGCCGGCACGCAGCGCCTGGCGCGCGGCATCGGTGCCGCAGCCCTCGCCGGTGCGCAGCAGCACGCGGACCGGGCTGAAAGCGCGGATCTGCACCGCCGCCGCGATACCGCCGCCGCCGTGCAGCGCGCTGTCCAGCAGAACCAGATCGGGCTGCAGGGCTTGCACTTGCTGCAGCGTGTCGGACAGGTCTTCGGCTTCGCCCACCACCTGGTGCGTGCCAGCCTGCTGCAGCGCCGCTCGCAGCCCGGCCCGGATCAACCAGTGGCTGTCGGCCAGCAGGATGCGCGCGCGCAGGGGGGCGTTCTGGGGGGCGTTCATCGGGGTGTTCATGTGCGGGGCTTGGCGCCGGGCGGCGGCGGCCGGGGTGTTCCGGGCTTGGCGGTGGGTGTGTCCGGTGCGCCGGGCTGGGCCGCAGCGCCGGCCGTGCCGCCAGTGGCCGGGGCGGGCGGCTCGGCGATGAAGCGCCAGTCGGCGTACCGGCTGGCGCCGTCGAAACCCTTCTGCGCCGGCGTGAAACCGGCCTGGCGAAACGGCAGCCCGGCGGCCTCGCTGTAGACGCCGACCAGGGCTGCGCCCTGGTTGACCAGGCCCCAGGTGCGCGAACCGCTGATCGGGTCGACGTAGATCTGCCGCAGGTGGCGGCGTACGGCCGGGAAGCGGCGGTCTTCGAGCAGGTCTTCGAGCCGCACCGGCCAGCTGCGGACGCCGCCGGGGCCGGATTTCCAGTAGGACAGGATCGCGCCGCGGAACTGCTCGCCGATGAACAGCAGCTCGAGCTCCTTTTCGCGCTGGCGCTGGTCGGCAAGCCGTTGCGCCACCAGCGCGCCGCCGGCCGCGATCAAAGCGAACCCCACCAGCACGCCGACCAGCAGGAAGCCCTGCTGGCGGCGCGCGCCGGGCGGCCTTTTGCCGGGCCTCACGGTGCGGCCCTGCCGGTGTTGGCGGCCGGCGCAGCTGGCGCGGCTGGGCCGGGCTGCGCGGGCTGCGTGGGCTGCGCAGGCGGCGCGGGTTGACCGGGCGCCGCCTCGTCGCGCGGCGCGGTGGCGCGGCGCGGCACCACCGGGTCGACGATGTCGTAGACGCCGCCCTTGGCGCCCGAAGGCGGGCTGACGGTGCTCCAGTCGACGGCCTGGGTGAAAGGGTTTTCGGGCAGCGCGCGCAGGTAGCGGCGTTCGACCAGTTCCTCGAGCCGGTCGGGGTAGCTGCCGCGGTCGGCATAGAACTGGTCGATGGCCTTGCGCAACTGCGCCACGTTGTGGGCCAGCGCCTGTTCGCGACCGCGTTCCAGCGCGTCGATGTACTGCGGCACGGCGATCGACAGCAGCAGGCCGATGAGGGCCAGCACGACCATCAGCTCGACCATCGTGAAGCCGCGCTGGCGCAGGCGCATGCGCAGGCAGGGGGTGGGATGCATGGCTTCACCAGTCTCGGTAAGGGCGTCCGTCCAGGCCATTGCCGGGCGCGCGGGTGTAGACGTCGAAGACGTCGACCCCGGGTGCCGGGTCGGCTGAGGAACTGGCGTAGCTGCGCAGGCCCCAGCTGGCGTCGCCGCGGCCGGCCGTCAGCGGGTCGCGCGGAATGCGGCGCAGGAAATACAGCGGCTCGCGCCCCGGCGACTTCTGGTTGCGCACGCCGCTGACCAGAATTTCCAGATCGGGCGGGTAGCCGGAATCGCCGACCTTGCGCTCGATCAGGCCCTGCTCGGCGGCGGCCTTGTACTGGTCCAGCGCGCTGCGGATCTCGCGCAGGGCCAGCCGCAGTTCCTGCTCGTGGGCGCGCTGCACCGACAGCTCGGCCAGCGGTGCCGCCAGCAGGGCCATCACACCCAGCAGCGCCAGCGTGACGACCAGTTCGATGAGGGTGAAGCCGCGCGCTTTCATGGCAGCGGTGCCTTGCCCGGCACGCTGCGTGCCTGCACCGGCGGTATGCCTGGCATGCCGGTGCCGCTGTTGGCCTGGGCGGGCCCCGCCGGACGTGGGGCTTCCGCGCCGGCTTCGCCGGCCCCGGCGCCGGCCGCTGTGCTGGCCGTATCGCCGGCTGCGGCCGGCTGTCCGGCCGGGGCCAGCGCTGCCGCCGGTGCTGCCGTTGCCGGCAGCGGTGCCGGGGCCGGCGGCGCTGCCACCGGGGCGCGCGGCACCACGGGGGCGGCCGGCACGGGTGCCGCTGGGGCGCCGGTGCGCGGCGGTGGTGCCTTGACCACCGACAGCGGATCCAGCCGCAGCGGCCGGTCGCGCAGGCTGCCTTCGCTGCCCGACCAGGCGTCGGCGTAGCGCATGTCGGGCTGGGCCTGCGGCCTGATGATGTGCGGCGTGATCGACAGCACGATCTCGCGCTTGCTGCTGTCGTCGGTGTGGTTGGAGAACAGGCGCCCGAGCACCGGCAACTGGCCGATGGCGGGTACTTTCTGCGCCGCCTGGCGGTCGGCGTCGCTGATCAGACCGGCCAGGATCTGCGTCTCGCCGTCGTGCAGGCGCAGCGAGGTCTGCGCGCTGCGCGTGCCGATCTGGTAAGCCCGTCCGCCCTGGGTGACGATGGTGTCGCTGACGTTGCTGACCTCCAGGTTCAGCTTGATGCCGACGTCGCCGTCGGCGTAGACCTGGGGTTCGACTTCCAGCTTGATGCCGACGTCGACGTACTGGATAGACCCGGTCAGCACATTGGCCTGGCCGGCCTGCTGCGGCGAGATGATGTTGGTGATGACGGGCAGCTTGTCGCCGACCAGCACGCGCGCCTTTTCCTTGTTGCGCGTGCGGATGCGCGGCCGCGCCAGGATGTTGGTGTCGCCGTCCTGCAGCATCAGGTTCAGGCTGGCCGACAGCGGCGAAGCCAGCAGGCTGTTGCGGCCCAGCGCGCGCAGCGCGCCCAGCGTCAGGCCGCTGCCGTCGGCGCCCGACGTGGGCGTGCTCAGCGTGAACGAGGTCGGCAGCTTCAGACCGATCTCGCTGGCGTGGGTCGACGAGACTTCCAGCACCTCGACTTCCAGCATCACCTCGGGGTCGGCCTGGTCGTTGGCCGCCACCAGGCGCTCGGCCAGCGCGATGGCTTCGGGCGTGTCGCGCATCACCAGGGTGTTGCTCTTGGCGTCGGTGACGATGTCCTTGGTCTTGAGCATGGTCTTGACGATGTTGGCCATGAAGCCGACGTCGACGTTGCTCAGCTGGAAGGTGCGGATCTTCAGTTCGGCCAGTTCCTTCTGCTTGGCCGCTGTGGCCGGGTAGACGAGCAGCGAATTGCTGTTGAGCACGCGCTTTTCGAGCTGGTTCTGCAACAGGACCACGTCCAGCGCGTCTTCGATGGTGGCGTCCTTGACGAACAGCGTGGTGCGCGTGTCGGCCTTGACGTCGCGGTCCAGGATGACGTTGATGTTGCCGGCGCGCGAGATCGCTTCCAGCACCATGCGCAGCGTGGCGTCGCGGAACTGCAGCGTCACCGGACGCTTGAAGGCGGCGCGTGCGGCCAGCTGGTCCTCGCGGGCGGCGCGCTCGCTTTCGGCGCGTTCTTCGAGCTGGCGGCGCAGTTCCAGCGCGCGCGGCTGCTGCGGTGCTTCACGCAGCACGATGCGCAACTGCTCCAGCGCCTGCTCGGGCTGGTTGTTCAGGATCAGCCGGTCGACCGCCAGCAGCTGCGTTTGCACCCGGCGCTCGGCGTCCAGCGCCTGCAGGCCGGCCTTGGCCCTGTCGTTGCCGCTGTCGATGCGGCTGGCCTCGCGGTAGCGCTGCGCGGCCACTTCGCTCTGGCCCTGGCGGCGTGCTTCGTCGCCCTGGTCGACCAGCGTGAAGGCGACCTGGGTGCGCTGCTTCAGGTAGTCCAGGCGGTAGGGGTTGTTGTCCGGCTCCATGCTGCTGGCGCGCCGCAGGCTTTCGACGGCTTCGACGGGCTTGCCGTCGGACAGCAGGGTCATGGCCTTGCGGTGTTCCAGTTGCGCGGCACAGCCGCCCAGCAGGGTCATGGCGACCAGGGCGGACAGCAGGCGCCGTTGGGGCCGGTGCAGTTTGGGTGTGGGGTTCACAAGGGTTCTCCGTCGACGGCCAGTCGGACTGTCAGTTGGCTCTGCGATTGCAGGAATAGGAGCTCGGTGGCGCTGATGCTCTTGAGCTGGTAGCCGCCCTCGAGCACATCGCCCGGGCGGGCGTCGATCAGCTTGTCGCCCAGCGCCAGGTAGACGCCGGCGGCCTGACCGTTTTCGCTGAGCATTCCGACGTAGCGGTAGGGCACGCGGGGCGGCGGTGGCGGTGGCGGCGGTGGTGGCGGCGGTGGGCTGGCGACCACCACCGGGGGTGGTGGCGGCGGCGCCTTGACGACGACGCGGGGCGCGGCGAAGGGGTCGGCGCCCGTGCCGGCCAGCGCCTCGCGCAGCGGCAGGCTGGCCGCCGTGCGCGGCAGGCCGGCGTCGGTGCTGGCGTTCACCGTGGCGCCGCTGCCGGCGTTCGGCGGGCGGGCATCGGCGCCGGCCGTGCGCCGCACCGGGCTGACGCCGAGCGCGTCGTCGGTGGTCACGAACTGGCCGCGTGCCAGCCACAGGCCCAGGGCCGTGGCGCCCAGCGCCAGCAGACGCGAGCGCGGGCTCATGGTGCACTCCGGCGGAAGAACAGGCTCAGGCGCATCTGACCGCTCAGCGCCTTGTCGTCGTCGGGCTGCTGTTCGAGTTCCAGGCCGTCCAGCGCCGCGTTCGGCAGGCCGTCCAGGATCGCCGCCACCAGCTTGCGCGCCTGCCCGTAGCTGCCATTCAGCGGCACCGTCACCCGCACCCGCAGCAGGCCGGGTTCTTGCGCTTCGGCGACGTAGTCGGCGGTGTCGGCGGTCAGTGGCGAGGCATGCAGCAGGGCCATCAGGCGGACCACCGTGGCGCTGCGTCGGGTGTCGGCGGGCAGGGCGTCGACCCAGTCCTCGCGCGGGTCGCGCTGGCTCGCTACCAGGCGGGCCTGCGACAGGCGGGCCGCGGCCTGTTCGCGCTGGGCGCTGGCGCCCAGCGCCAGCGTGCGTGCGCTGGCTATCCCCGGCCGCACGCCCAGCGCCAGAACGGCCGCCACGAACATCAGCGCCAGCGCCGCCAGACCCGGACCGCCCAGGTTCAGGCGCCACCACCAGGCCAGTTGGCGCAGCCGCGTCTGCCTGTCGGGTGCGCGCTTCATCGCGCGGCTCCGCGCTTGGCGGGCTTGGCGGGCGTGGCGGCCGGCGCTGCCGCCACGGCGGCGGCGGTCTCGCTGGCCGTGGTCCAGCCGGCGGCCAGCGTGAATTCGATGTCGCCGGTGTCGTCGTCCTGCACGCGTTCGTGGTGGCGCAGCATCACGTTGTTCAGGCGCTTGTCGCCTTCCAGGGCCCGCAGGTAAGCGCTCAGGGCTGACACGCTGCGCGCGCGGCCCCGCACCTCGACGCGGGACTCGGCCGCGTTGGGCTCCAGGCGCAGCAAGCGCAGTTGCGGCGAGGCATGGGCCTCGAACAAGGCCAGCAGCGGGCCCCAGGGCGTGGCCAGGTACTGGGTCAGCTGGTCGATCTGCTGCAGGCGGGCCTGCGCCGCCGCGCTCAGCGCCGGCTGGCGCGCGGTCGCACCTTGCGCTGCGGGCCCGGCGGCGCCGCCCCGCAGTTGCCGCACGGCATCGGATTCGCGCAGCGCTTGCGCGCCTTGCCAGCCGGCCAAGGCCAGCGCGGCCAGAGCCAGCAGCAGGCCGGCCGGGGGCCAGCGGTGGCTGGCCAGGAAATCGAGTCTCAGGTCAGTGGACATGGTGCATTCAGACCGGGGTGGCGGCGCGCGACAGGACCTGCCAGCCCAGCATCGGGCTCAGCATCTGCAGCGCGGCGGCTTCTGCTTCGTGTTCGGGCACCAGGATCACCGGCACCGTGCTGCCGGGTTCGCCGTCATCGCCGTCCTCGCGCGCCGCCGACAGGCGCTCGGCGCAGGCCTGCACGCGGGCGCACCACAGCTCGGGCTGGCTGACGTCGCAACGCTCCCAGGCGATGCTGTGCACCGCGCCCGCCAGCACGCCCAGGCACATCACGCCCTGGTCGCGCATCAGCACGATCAGCGCGTCGTCCAGCGGCCACGCCAGCTGCCAGCGCCAGAGGTCCTCGAAGAGGCCCGGGCGCAGGCCGCTGAGCGTCACGCCCTGCGTGGCCAGCGTCTGGCGCCAGCCGTCGACCAGCGCGGCGTCGACCGCCACCGCCAGCCACTGGCCGCCGTCGGGCGACAGTTGCAGCGTCACCAGCCTTTCGTCGCCGCCCAGGCTGTCGGCGAAGCAGGCCTCGGCCTGCGCCTGGGCGCGCTGCCAGCTGCCATCGGCGGGCAGCACGGCGAAATACAGGAATTCATCGCCGACGCAGATCGTGGCCTTGCGCGGCAGGGCCTGACCCTGGTCGAGCAGGGCGTCCAGGGCCTGCTCGAGCTGCGCGCCGTCGCTTCCTTGCACGCGGACTTCGGCGGCCGGACGGCGGGCCCAGCCGGCGCGCCAGACTTCGGCTGCGCAGCCCTGTGCGCCCAGGCGCAGACGCAATTCATTCTTCAGCAGCAGTGACACGATTGGCCTCTTCAAGTGTGGTGGCGCCGGTGGCGACCAGCGCCAGCGCGGCGTCGCGCAGGGTTTGCAGGCCGCGCGCGCGGGCGGCCTCGCGCAGCTTGGCGGGGCTGGCCCGCTCGGCGATCAGGCTGCGCAGTTCGACGTCCAGCGCCAGCGTCTGCGCGATGGCGCGGCGGCCGCGGTAGCCGGTGCCGCGGCATTGCGCGCAGCCCAGGCCGCGCATAAATTTCCAGCCGGCCGCCTCGGGCGGCAGACCGGCGGCGTCGCGCTGTTCGGCGCTGGGCTGCTCGGGCGCGGCGCAGGCGTCGCAGACCTGGCGCATCAGGCGCTGGGCCAGCACGCCGTTCAGCGCCGAGACCAGGTTGTAGGGGTCGACCTGCATCGTCGACAGGCGGCCGATGACGTCGAACACATTGTTGGCGTGCACGGTGGCGAAGACCTGGTGGCCGGTCAGCGCGGCCTGGATGGCGATCTGCGCCGTCTCGGCGTCGCGCATCTCGCCGACCATGATCTTGTCCGGGTCGTGGCGCAGGATGGAGCGCAGGCCGCGCGCGAAGCTCAGGCCCTTGGCCTCGTTGACCGGGATCTGCAGGATGTCGGGCACCTGGTACTCGACCGGGTCCTCGATGGTGATGATCTTGTCCAGCCCGGTGTTGACCTCGGTGAGCACGCCATACAGCGTGGTCGTCTTGCCGCTGCCGGTGGGGCCGGTGACCAGGAACAGGCCGTAGGGCATGGCCGCCATGCGGCGGATGAAGGCCGCCTCGGCCGGGCTGAAGCTGAGGTGCTTGATGCTGAGCTGCTGGTCGGCGGCGATCTGGTAGCGGTCCAGGATGCGCAGCACCGCGTCTTCGCCGTGCAGGCTGGGCATGATGGAGACGCGCACGTCGATCGAGCGGCCGCCCAGGCGCAGCTTCAGGCGACCGTCCTGCGGCACCCGGCGCTCGGCGATGTCGAGGTCGGCCAGCACCTTGACGCGCGAGATCACGCGTTCGGCGAACTCGCGGCCTTCAGGGCGCGTGATGGCCTGCATCACGCCGTCCAGCCGGTACTTGACCGCCAGGCCGGCGGCGCCGCATTCGAGGTGGATGTCGCTGGCGCGGGCCTTCAGCGCGTCGTAGAGCGTGCTGTTGACGAAGCGCACCACGGGGCTCTCGTCGGAACTGATGTCGGCCAGCGACAGCTGGATGACGTCGGCATCGCGCCCGGCGTCGGGCAGGCCCGCCGGGCCGGCGCCCTGGCCGTCGAGCGCCCGCATCTCGACTTCCAGGCGCGAGAAGAAGGCCGCCAGCTCTTCGGGCTCGGCCACCGACCACTGTGTCGCGGGGCGGCCACCGGCGCGCAGGCGCGCTTCCAGCCACATCCGCGTGGCCGCATCGAAAGGGTCGGCGATGACGATCTCGACCACGCCGTCGGCCAGCCGCAGCGCAGCGCACAGCCGGCGCTGGCCGTCGGCGAAGGGCACCAGCTGGGTGTCGACGTCGTCGGTGTGCCATTGCGCCAGGCGCGCCAGCGGCATGCCGCTGGCCCGTTCCAGCCAGGCGCCCAGGCTGCCTTCGACCGGCGGGCGCGCCGCGGCGCGGCGGGCCTGCAGCGCGGCCGACAGGCTCTGCACATGGCTGGGCAGGGTCGGCCCGGTGGGCAGGGTGCTGGTGGCCATCAGATGCTCGCCGCGAGTTGGAAGATCGGCAGGTACATCAGCACCACGATGCCGCCGACGACCAGGCCGATGCCCAGCATCAGCAGCGGTTCGATCAGGCGGCTGACGCGGTCCAGCGTGCGTTCCAGCGCGCGGTCGTGGACGTCGGCCAGGCGTTCCAGCGCGGCGTCGAGTTCACCGGTCTGTTCGGCCACGCGCAGCACGCGCAGGCCCAGCGTGTCGACCAGCTGCTGGTCGTGCAGCGCCTGGGCCAGCGGGGCGCCGGCCGAAGCCACGCCCAGCGCGCGGTCCAGGCCCTGGCGGTCGGCGCCGACCAGCAGGTCGCGGCACATGCGCAGCGCCTTCAGCGCTGGCACGCCCGAGCGCACCAGCATCGCGGTGCTGCGCGCGAACTGGCTGTGGCCGAAAGCCCGCACCACGTCGCGCACACCCGGCACGCGGGCGGCCAGGTCGGTCAGGCGGGCTTCGAGCCGGCGTTCACGGGCGGCGCGGACCAGCGACACCACGCCCCAGACGGCCGCTGCGGCCGCGCCCAGCCAGGCCAGGTCGGGCACGCTGTTCAGCGCGCGGCCGACGGCGATCAGCGCGCGCGAGGTGGCCGGCATGTCGTGCCCGCTGGATTCCAGCACCAGCGCGAAGCGCGGCACCACGAAGATCAGCAGGAAGATGACGACGCAGGTCGCGACGCTGACCAGCATCGCCGGGTAGACCAGGGCCGACACCAGGCGCGAGCGCAACACCCGCACGCGGGCGGCATTGGCGGCGTAGCGCTGCAGGCTGTCGGCCATGTCGCCGGTCATCTCGCTGGCCTTGACGCAGGCCACCAGCGCGGCCTTGCAGCCGCCGGCCTGGGCCAGCGCTGCCGACAGGGTCTCGCCCTGGCTGAGCTGCACGATGACGGCGTTGAGCCGGAAATTGGCGCCGGCCACCGCGCGTTCGCGCAGGGTCTTCAGGCTTTCCAGCAGCGTCAGGCCCGACTTCAGCATCAGGCTGAGGTCTTCGGCCAGGCGCTCTTCGTCGATCGGCGCGCCGGCGGCCCGCACCGGCTTGCGCACGGCGTTCACGGCTGCTGGGCGCAAGGCGGTTTCACCAGGACGTGACATCGCTGGCCTCGCCTTCGCCGCCGGGCTGGCCGTCCGAGCCCAGGCTCAGCAGGTCGTAGTCGCCATGCTGGCCCGGCGCCTTGTACTGGTAGGCCAGGCCCCAGGGGTCGAGCGGCACGTCGCGCTTGAGGTAAGGGCCGCGCCACTTGGGCACGTCGGCCGGCGCGACGCGCAGCGCCACCAGGCCTTGTTCCGAGGTCGGGTAGCGCCCGACGTCCAGCCGGTACTGGTCCAGCGCCTGGCCCAGGGCCTCGACCTGGGCCCGCGCGACCTTGACGTTGCTCTTGCCGATCTGGCCGAAGTACTGCGGCGCGATGATGCTGGCCAGCAGGCCGATGATGACCATCACCACCAGCAGTTCCAGCAGGGTGAAGCCGGCTGTGCGGCGTGCATGGCGGTGGCAGGGACGGGGGTCGGGGTGCTTCATGGCGACGGCGCTCACAGGGGTTCGGGGCTGAAGGCCGGGGGCGCGGGCGGTGCGCTGCGTCCCCTTTTCAGGCTAGGCCCGAGTGTTGACCCCCAGGGTTAAATCAACCTGAAGAATGCGGGTCTGTGCCCCCCTCGGGGGCGGGTAAGTCCTACCCCCGAGACTTGCGTCACGAAAGCGGGCCCGCGGCGCGGTCCGCCCGCCATCCGCGTTACGCTGCGCGGTTTGAAACACCCATCCCGAGGAACCGCATGACCAAGCCCCGTTTGATCTATTTCGACTTCGCCGGCAGCCGTGGCGAGGAATGCCGCATCGCGCTGCACCTGGCGGGCGTCGACTTCGAGGACGTCCGCGTCCCGTCCGCCGACTGGCCGGCGATGAAGGCCGCCACGCCTTTCGGCGAGCTGCCGGTGCTGGAGTGGCCGGGCCAGCCGCCGCTGGGGCAATCCAACGCCATCCTGGTGCTGGTCGGGCGCCAGCAGGGCCTGCACCCCGCCGACGCCTTCGAGGCGGCGCGCCATGAGGCCCTGATGTGTGCTGTCGAGGCCCTGCGCCACGCCATCACGCCCTCGCTGCGCCTCAGCGAGCCCGAGGCCAAGCGCCAGGCCCGCGAGGCCCTGGCTGCCAACGAACTGCCGGCCTGGGGCAGCCAGGTCGAGCGCCAGCTCGGCGCCGGCCCTTTCTTGGCCGGCGAGCGCCTGCAGGTCGCCGACCTCAAGCTCTACATGATCGTGCGCTGGCTGACCTCGGGCACCCTGGACCACATCCCCGCCAGCGTGCTCGACGCCAGCCCCAAGCTGCTGCGGCTGTCCCGCGCCGTGGCCGACCACCCCGGCGTGGCAGCCTGGCTGGCCCGGCCCCAGGCCTGACCGCAGGCAGCTGGTCGCGCCAGCCCGTGAGCATCTTCTGAATGGACTCCCTCTCCCTCTGGGAGAGGGCAGGGGTGAGGGCAGGCGAAGCGCCATCGCGTCCAGCGCAGCCCCTCACCCCAGCCCTCTCCCCGGAGGGGCGAGGGAGCCCATGCGTCAGACCCAGCCCGCTTCCCGCAGGGACGAGGGAGCCCAGGCGGGTGCGCCGGAAAACGCGCTGGCGTTCAGTCGGGCAGGTCGAGTTCGTGGGTGATGGCCGCCGCCAGCCGGTGCAGGTCGGCATCGATGGCGTAGGCCGCCGCGCGCAGTGCATCCACATCGGCCGCCGGGGCCGCCAGTTGCAGTGCCTCGGCGCGTGCGCTGGCCGCCCGCGCGCCGAGGCTGGCGCAGGCGCCGCAGATCGAGTGCGCTGCGGCGCCCAGCGCCGGCCGGTCGCCGCGGGCCGCAGCGGCCCGCAGGGCGCCGTCGCCGCCGCGGTACTGGCGGACGAAGGACCGCAGGATGCGGACCAGCCTGTCCATGTCCCCGCGCATCGTGGCCAGGCCATGGGCCAGGTCGTAGTCGGCGATCCCGCCCAGCCGCTCGGCGAGCGGGGGGTGGGGCGCGGCGACGCCACCGACGTCGTCGCCCATGTCGCCGCCGGCGCCGCTGGCCGCACCGATGCCGTCGGCGCCGCTGACGCCGCTGACGCCGCCGGCTCCACCAGCCACCTGGCTGTCGGGGCCGCCCGGCTGGGGCAGCCATTGCAGGAGGGTCAGGTAGAGCTGCTCGGGCGGCACCGGCTTGGCCAGGTGGTCGTTCATGCCGGCGGCCAGACAGGCCGCCCGGTCTTCGGCGTAGGCATTGGCCGACATCGCCACGATGGGCAGGCCCGGGCCGTGCAGGCGGCGGATTTCCCGCGTCGCGGCCAGCCCGTCCAGGCCCGGCATCTGCATGTCCATCAGCACCAGCGCATAAGGCCCCGCCTGCACCATGGCCAGGGCTTGCCGGCCATCGCCGGCGGTGTCGACGACCAGGCCCACGGCCTGCAGGATCTCGACCGCGACTTCCTGGCTGACGAGGTTGTCTTCGGCCACCAGGATGCGCTGGCCGGCATGCCAGCGGCGCAGCTGCGCTTCGGCCCAGCCCTGACCCTCACCCTGCGCCGTGGCCGCTGCGGTGTCGGACGGCCGGGCCGTGTCTTCGGCGGCGGCTGGTTCGAGTTCGGCCGTGAACCAGAAGGTGCTGCCCGACCCCGGCTGGCTGTCGACGCCGGCCTGCCCGCCCATCAGCGCGGCGTAGCTGCGCACCAGCGCCAGGCCCAGCCCGGTGCCGCCATGCGGGCGCGCCAGGGCGTTGTCGGCCTGCTCGAAGCGGCCGAAGAGCGTGGTCTGCTGCTCGGGCGTCAGTCCCGGGCCGCTGTCCTGCACCTCGAAGCGCACCGTCTTGACCCCGGCCGGCCCGGCCAGCCGCAGCGCGCGCACATGCACCCCGCCGGTGTCGGTGAACTTGACGGCGTTGGACAGCAGGTTGATCAGCACCTGCGTCAGGCGCAGGGGGTCGCCCACCAGGGGCTCGGGCAGGCCACTGCTGTCCACCGACAGCGCCAGACCCTTGTCGTCGGCGCTCAGCCGCACCATGGCCACCGCCTGCTCCAACACCCCGTCGACCGTGAAGGCGCGGCGCTCCAGCGTGACCTTGCCGGCGTCGATCTTCGCCAGGTCCAGGATGTCGTTGACCAGCTGCAGCAGGTGCTGGGCCGCGCCTTCCAGCTTGGCCAGCCGGCTGCCCTGCAGCGTGTCGGTGGCGTCGCGCCGCAGCAGATGGCCCAGGCCGATGATGGCGTTGATGGGGGTGCGGATCTCGTGGCTCATGTTGGCCAGGAAATCGGCCTTGGCGCGGGCCGAGTGCTCGGCCTGGGCGGTGCGCAGGCGCAAGTCCGCCAGCGCCTTGTTCAGCATGACCTGCGTGTACTGGGCGTTCGTGACGTCGGCCACCACGGCGGCAAAACCGCCGCTGGCGGGCCGCGGGCCGAGGTCGGGGATGTAGAAGACCAGCAGGTGCCGCTCGACACCCTGGGCGTCGACCACGACGCGCTCGAATTGCTGGCCCTGCCCGAGCGTGGCCGCTTCGATTTGCGGCCAGTTCAGCGTGAACTGCTCGTCGCCCAGTACCGTTTGTAGCGCTTGGCCCAGGAAGGTGCCCGCCGGCTGGCCGAACCACGAGCCGACGGCCTCGTTGGCGAAGCCGCAGCGCAAGTCGGCGCCCCAGTGGGTGACCATGGCCGGCACGATCGGCAGCGCCGCCGGGGCCGGCGCAGCGGGCAGCAGGGCGGGTGGTTCGGAATCCGGGGACCGCGAAGGATTCATGGCGCACCTGCGGGCCGTCGTCGGGCTCGGATAAGAGGGGGATCGAGATCGGAAATCCGGCACCGCAGGCTGTGCCGAGGCCGATCGGATGAACGGCGGGTCTGTCGAGCACTTGCGCAGCCTGGCTTGGGTGATCCGCTTAAATGACTGAAAGTAAGTCTATCACTGATTTAATTACAATCCTGTGCCCCGGGTATCTTCTGCAGCGTGACGATTCATCAATTGATCAAGGCCGGCCGCAAGCGCCTGGGCCTGAGCGAGCAGCAGTTCGCCAATGCCGTCGGCGTCAGCCGGGCGGCGGTGCAGCAATGGGAGCGCGAGGGCGGGACGGCGCCGCGGCGCAGCAACCAGCCGCGGGTGGCGCAGACCCTGGGCATCTCGGTGCCGGAACTGATGGGCGGCGCGCCCAATGTCGGCGGGCGGCTGGCCCTGCGCGCCGAGGTGCCGCTGGTCTCCGAGGTCGAGGCCGGCAACTACACGGTCATCGACAACTTCAAGCCCAAGGGGCGCTACGAGCGGGTGGCGGTGTCGGTGGAGGTCAAGCGCCACACCTACGCGCTGCGCGTGCACGGCGACAGCATGGCCAGCGAGACCGGCGACTCCTTTCCCGAGGGTTCGATCGTCGTCGTCGAGCCGGAACTGACGCCCCGGGCGGGCGATTACGTGATCGCGCTGAACACCGCCAACGAAACCATCTTCAAACAACTGGTGAAGGACGCGGGCGATTTCTACCTGCGGCCGCTGAACGCCCGCTACCCGATCAAGCCCCTGGGCAGCGCCAAGGTCATCGGCGTGGTGCGCGAATTCACCAAGCGTTTTCGCTGAGCCGGCCGGTTTCCGGCCGTCGCGCCGCCGCGCCGCCGCGCCGCCGGCAGGGTCGCCGTTGTTTGTGTTCGGTAGCGTACAAAGTCTATCTTTTGCTGTGGATCGCCAACCGGGTCGACCGGGCGCCGGTTCGTCCGCGCCACCCTCTTTGTAAAGAAAATGTATCCTTTCGCGGCGCTGGATTCCGCTGTCGATAAGGAGGGGTAGTCGTTCACCAGACTGTCAGGATCTCCTCGAGCCGGGCACCCGCACATGCACCAGGCCGCACCCTCGGCCCCCCCCCCCCGGAGACTGGCCCATGACCGCCATCGCCCTCAGCGCTTCCCCTTCCCTGGCGGCGCTGCCGCCGCCGCACAAGGCGCCCGCCGATGCCTTTTTCACGCACCACGGCTTTTGGGCGCCTGGCGTGCGGCTGTTCCGCAACCTGCGCTTCACCGCCAAGGCGTTGATCATTTCCGCGGCCTTCATGCTGCCGATGTCGGGCCTGCTGGTCTGGTTCCTGAACGCCCAGGCCACCGAGGCGATGCAGGCCCGCATGGACGCCACGCGCCAGCATGTCGAGGTCGCGCTGGGCGCGGTGGAGCGGGCCCACGAGCAGGAGGTGGCCGGCACGCTGACCCGCGAGCAGGCCCAGCAGCAGGCCCTGCGCACGCTGCAGACCATGCGCTACCACGGGGCGGACTACTTCTTCGTCTTCGACCAGCAACCGGTGATGCTGATGCACCCGTTCAAGGCGGAACTGGTGGGCACCGAAATCGGCGCGCTGAAGGACCCCAACGGACTGGCGATTTTCAAGGTCATGGCCGAGGCGGTGCGCCAGCAGGGCCAGGGCTACGTCGAGTACCTGTGGCCCAAGCCCGGCAGCAGCCTGCCGGTGGACAAGATCTCCTACGCCCAGGGCTACACGCCCTGGGGCTGGGTGGTCGGCTCCGGCGTCTACACCGACGACCTGAAGAACGCCATCCGCCACCGCACAGCACTCGCCCTGGGCGTCTTTGCGGCGGCCAGTTTGGTCGCCGGCTACCTGTTCCTGATCTTCTACCGCGTGATGGACGGCGGCCTGAAGGAAACCAGCCGCCACCTGCGGGCCATGACCGAAGGCGACCTGACCACCTCGCCGGCGCCCTGGGGCCGTGACGAGACGGCGCTGCTGATGCTGGACCTGCGCGACATGCAGGACTCGCTGCGCCAGATCGTGGCCCGGGTGCGCGGCTCGGCGAGCGCCATCGTCAGCGCCAGCAGCGAGATCGCCTCGGCCGCGATGGACCTGTCGGGGCGCACCGAGCAGGCCGCCGCCAACCTGGAGCAGACGGCGGCGTCGATGGAGGAGATTGCATCGACCGTCAAGTCGACCGCCGACAACGTGCGCGAGGCCGCTGCGGTGGCCGACAGCAATTCGAAGACCGCGCGGGAGGGCGGCGCGGTGATCGCCGAAGTCGTGACCACGATGGAGGAGATCAACACCGCGTCGCGGCAGATCGGCGACATCATCGGCACCATCGACAGCATCGCCTTCCAGACCAACATCCTGGCGCTGAATGCGGCCGTCGAAGCCGCCCGCGCCGGTGAACAGGGCCGCGGCTTCGCCGTGGTGGCCGCCGAGGTGCGCAGCCTGGCCCAGCGCAGCGCCCAGGCCGCCAAGGAAATCAAGAGCCTGATCAGCGCCAGCGTCGACAAGGTGCAGGCCGGCTCGCGGGTGGTCCAGGGCGCGGGCGCGACCATGCAGGACATCGTGGCCAACGCCCAGCGCATGAACACGCTGCTGGCCGACATCTCCACCGCGGCCGCCGAGCAGAGCAAAGGCATCGCCGAAGTCGGCAGCGCCGTCAACGAACTGGACCGCATGACCCAGCAGAACGCGGCCCTGGTGGAACAGACGGTGGGCGCGGCCGAGGGCCTGAACCAGCAGGCCGTCAGCCTGGCCGGCGAGGTCGACCTGAAGTTCCCCCGATTTCGCGGACACTTTTTCACTCGATAAGGAGTCCGAG
>JBBAPI010000041.1:0-17392 GCA_040400915.1 Rubrivivax sp. | reverse complement strand
CCGCCTCGGACGCCGCTTCCAGCGCGGCATGGGCATGGTGCCGCGCCAGTGCATGCGTGGCCGGCAGGGGCTCGCCCTCATGTTGCTCGCCGGGCGCGAACCAGCGCGGGCTGCGCGGCGTGAACAGGCCGGCCTGCCAGGCCACGGCGGCCACCGCGGCGCCCAGCCCGGCCAGGGCCAGCGCCGGGACCAGCACGCCGCGCAGGCGGCGCAGCAGGCGGTTGCGCCGACGGCGGCGCACCCGTCGCAATCGGCGGCGCGGGCGGGGCTTGGGCAGTGGGGCAGGTGCAGGCATGCGGAGACGCTGCGGGCGGCATGGCGCCCGCGCGCTGCCCACACGCCCCCATGGCGGTCAACAGCGCCGGCACACCCACCCGGCATCTCCGGAATATCGGCCCCGCGCGGCGTCGACTTGAATCGGTCAGGACCGACGCCGGCCGAGCGCCCTCAAGCCAGCGCTGCGAAGACGCCGAACCAGCCGGCCGTATCGGTCCAGCGGCGCACCTGGCGCCAGCCGGCGTCGCGCAGCAGAGATTCGAAATCGCCCGGCTCCCACTTGTGGGAATTCTCGGTGTGGATGCGCTCGCCGGCGGCGAAATCACGCCCGCCGCCGGGCCACTGCACGTGCAGCGCGTGGCGCGCTTCCAGGTGCATCTCGATGCGCGATTCAGCGGCGTTGAACAGCGCCACATGGCGCCAGTCGCGCACGCGGAAGTTGCTGGCTATGCAGGCGTTCAAGTGGCTCAGCAGGTTCAGGTTGAAGGCCGCCGTGACACCGAGTTCATCGTCGTAGGCGGCTTGCAGAACCGCAGTCGGCTTGAGCAGGTCGGCGCCGATCAACAAGGCACCGCCTGCCGACAGGACCTGGGCCTGGCGCAGCAGCCGCAAGGCGGCGTCGGGGCTGAAGTTGCCGATGCTCGAACCCGGGTAGAAGACCAGCGAGGGCCCCTGCAGCAGCCCGTCGGGCAGCGCCAGGTGCTGTGCGAAGTCCAGGCCCACGCCGGTCATGCGCAGCGCCGGGAACTGGCGCTGCAGCGCGGCCAGCGCCTGCTGCAGGTAGTCCTCGGAAATGTCCACCGCCACGTAGTGCGCGGGCTGCAGCGCCGGGAACAGGCGCGCGGCCTTGGCGCCATCGCCAGCGCCCAGGTCGACCAGGGCATACGACGCCGGCAGGGCCGGGCGCAGGAAGGCGGCCATGTCGGTGGCGTGCGCGCTGAAGATGGCGGCTTCGGTGCGGGTGGGGTAGTACTCGGGCAACTCGGTGATGGCCGTGAACAGCGCCGAACCCAGCCGGTCATAAAGGAATTTCGGTGACACCGTGGCCCGTGGCAACTGCAGGCCGACCCGCAACTCATCGGCCGGCGGGGCATCGTTGGCGGCAGCGCGCGGCACGAAAGCCGGCAGCGCAACGGCTGGCGCTTGGAGCGGGGCGGTGCTCATGCTGCAGCCCCGCGGGCCAGGTAGTGCACGGCGCGGCTCACGCCGTCGCCCACCGGCAGGCCCTGCACACGCAGCGCGGCCTCGATACCCCCGAGCGCGCCCAGGATCATGGCCGGGTTGCAGTCGCCCAGGTGGCCGATGCGAAAGGCGCGACCGGCCAGCGGGCCCAGGCCGCCGGCCATCGAGACCTGGAAGCGTTCGCGCGCCACGCTGCGCAGCGCCTCGACGTCGGTGCCCGGCGGCACCGTGATGCTGGTCACGCTGACCGAGCGCGCCGCCAGGTCCTGCGCAAAGAAACCCAGGGCGCCGGCCGTGGCCCAGCCCTCGACGGCGGCGTGCACGGCGCCGGCCAGCAGGGCGTGCCGGGCATGAACCTGCTGCAGGCCTTCACTGAAGATCAGGCCCAGTGCCGCTTCCAGCCCGAAGAGCAGGTTCTGCGGCGGCGTGCCGCAGAACTTGCGGTAGCTGAGGTCGTCCTTGCGGCGCACCCAGTCCCAGTAGTAGCGCGGCGCCGGGTTGGCCTTTGCCTGGGCAAAGGCGCGGTCTTTCACAGCCACCCAGCCGATGCCCGGCGGGCACATCAGGCCCTTCTGCGAAGCGCCCATCGCCACGTCAACGCCCAGCGCGTCCATGTCGAAAGGCGCAGCGCCCGCCGAAGCCACCACGTCGACCACCAGCAGCGCCGGATGCCGGGCGGCGTCCAGCGCCCGGCGGATGGCCGCCAGGTCGCTGGTCAGGCTGCTGGCGGTGTCGGTGTGGACCGCGAAGACGGCCTGCACGCGGTGCGCGCGGTCATCGCGCAGAGCCTGCTCGATGGCGCCGGCGTCGATCGCCCAGCCTTCACGCCACGGCGTGCGCAGGACCCGGCGGCCCAGCGCCTCGGACTGCAGCGCCCACGATTCGCTGAAGTGGCCGGTGCCGGCCATCAACACCGTGGCGCCCACATCGGCGACGTTCTCGACCACGCTTTCCCAGGCGCCGTGGCCGTTGGCGGCGAAGAAGAAGACGTCGGCCGACGGGCTGTTCAGCAGGCGGCGCAGGCCGCTTTCACAGGCCGCGATGTTGGCGTCGACGCGCGGATCGGACAGGTCCATCGGCTGCTGCGCCATGGCGTGCAGCACGGCATCGGGCAGCGGCGTGGGGCCGGGCGAGTGCAGGAAGCGGCGGCCGGGAATGCGGGGCTGGGTCATGGGCTGGTGCTGAGGCAGAGACGACGTCGGGAGACGCGCATCCTAAGGCGCCCGGGGCATTTCAGCGGGCCGGCTGGGGTCAACCGACCCCGGCCAGCCGGCGGCGGCTGCAGAAGGCCCGTGCCTGCCCGGTCACGGGGTCGGTGAAGGCGATCTCGCGGGCCAGCAGTTGCAGCGGGTTCGACCAGTCGGGCGGCGCGTCCAGCGGCGGCTCGGGCCACAGCCGGGGGTAGATGCGGTCGCCCACGATGGGCAGGCCCAGGCCATTCAAGTGCATGCGCAACTGGTGCTTGCGGCCAGTCAAGGGCAGCAGCCGATAGTGAGCCAGATGGGGCCGGTCGGGGTCCAGGCGGCGTATCAGTTCGATGCGCGTCTGGGCGTTCGGTTCGCCGGGCTGCACCTGCATCTGCATGAAGTCGTGGCCGGCCGGCTCGACCAGGCGGTCGATGCAGTCGAGCGGGAAGTTCAAGTCCTCGCGCCACGGCGCGACGGCTTCGTAGACCTTGTGCACCTCGCGCTCGCGCAGCAGGGTCTGGTAAGCGTGGCGGTCCTGGGGGCGGACGATGAACAGCAGCACGCCGGCGGTTTCGCGGTCCAGTCGGTGCATCGGGGTCAGCGTCGCGATGCCCAGCAGCCGCTTCAGCCGCACCAGCACCGTCTGGTGCAGGTGGCGGCCGCCGGGAATGACGCTCATGAAGTGCGGCTTGTCGACGGCCACCAGGTGTTCGCACTGGTGCAGCACGGCGATGTCCTCGGGCGGCGCCGCTTCGGGCGGCGGCGCGCGCCAGTACCAGAGCACCTGGCCCGGCACGCAGGCTGCGTCGGGTGCGACGGGCTCGCCCTGTGCGTCCAACACCTCACCGCGCGCCAGGCGTTCGGGCCAGTCGGTGGCGGCGGGCAGGCGCGCGGCCAGGAAATCGGCCAGCAGGGCCCATGGCCCGGTGCTGACCGCCACGCGGCTGGCGCTGACACCGTCGCGCAGCGGCGGCGTCCAAGGGGCTCGCGGCCGCGTCACGGCACGGGTGGTGCTTCGGGTGCGGCAGGTGACCTGTCGGCGTCCGTGGCGTCGAGCTGGCGCGCCCGCTGCAAACGCCAGGCTTCGTCGGGGTGGCGCGGGTCGTAGACCTGGTCCACCGTGGTCGCCGTTTCCTGCAAGCGCGTGTCCAGCGCCACCCGGCGGTCGAAGACGTAGCACTCGCCGACCCAGTCGCGCTCGGCATCGGGCATCTGCGCAAAGTGGTTCAGGATGCCGCCGTCCAGTTGCTTCACGTCCAGGCCCAGGCTGCGCATCCACGGCGCGGTCTTGTCGCAACGGATACCGCCGGTGCAGTACATCGCCACGGTGCGCCCCGCCGCCCGCCAGGCCGGCGCGTGGGCCTGCACGTGGGCCACGAAGTCGCGGAAGTTGTCCACCTGGGGGTCGACCGCGCCCTGGAAGTGGCCCAGGCGGACTTCGAAGTGGTTGCGGTTGTCCAGCAGCACCACGTCGTCACGCTGCAGCAGTTCGCGCCAGGCGGCCGGCGGCACGTGGCTGTCGTCGGTTTCATCGGGCGCGGACCAAGCGCCGGTGGCGGGCAGACCCAGCGCCACGATCTCGGGCTTGACGGCGACCTTCAGCCGCCCGAACGGCGGCGTGGAGCAGGCGCTGTGCTTGAAGGGCATGCCGCGCAGGGCGCCGGACAGGACGTCGCCAGCTTGCAAGGCGGTCTCGAAGGCCGCGACGGCGTCGGGCGCACCGGCCACGGTGCCGTTGATGCCTTCGGCGGCCACCACGACGCTGCCGCGCAGGCCGGCCGCCAGCCCGCGCAGGCGGTCGGCCAGGGCCAGCGGGTCGGCAACGGCTGCGAAGCGGTAGAAGGCGCTGTGCAGCCAGGCGGCGGGCGGCGCTGTCAACGCCAGTCCGGCGGCCGCTTGTCGATGAAGGCCTGCACGCCTTCCAGTGCGCTGGCGTCCATCATGTTGCAGGCCATGGTGGTGGCCGCGTCGTCATAGGCGGCCTGGATGCCGCTTTCCAGCTGGCGGTAGAACAGCGCCTTGCCCAGCGCCAGCGCGGCGCGCGGCTTGGCGGCGATGCGCGAGACCAGCGCGGCGACCTCGGCGTCGAGTTGATCGGCAGCGACGACGCGGTTGACCAGGCCGCGCGCCAGCGCCTCGTCGGCGCTGATGAAGTCGCCCGTCACCAGCATCTCGAAAGCCGCCTTGCGCCCCAGATTGCGGCTGAGCGCCACGCTGGGCGTGCTGCAGAACAGGCCCAGGTTGACGCCGCTGACGGCGAACTTCGCCTCGCGCACGGCCACTGCCAGGTCGCACATCGCCACCAGTTGGCAGCCCGCCGCGGTGGCCATGCCCTGCACCCGGGCCACCACCGGCACGGGCAGTTGCTGGATGCTCATCATCATGCGGCCACACTGCGCGAACAGGGCTTCGTAGTAGCCCAGCGACGGCTCGGCGCGCATCTCCTTCAAGTCATGCCCGGCGCAGTAGGCCTTGCCGGCGGCGGCGATGACGACCACGCGCACGCGCTCGTCGTCGGCCACGCGGTCCAGCGCGGTTTGCAGTGCGCTCAGCATGGCCTCGGACAGCGCGTTGTAGGCTGACGGCCGGTTCATCGTCAGCGTGACGACGCCGCGCGGGTCGTGCTCAACGAGCACCAAGGGTTCAACAACCATGACGACTCCTCTTTGATCAAGTTTCCCGCTACGGAACCGGCTTCGCCGGGCCGTCAGCGGAGCGGCCCCCTCGGGGGGTAGCGAGCGTCAGCGAGCTTGGGGGTCAGCTTTCGCGCGCTCGCGCAGCTGGAATTTCTGGATCTTGCCGGTGCTGGTTTTCGGGATGGCTTCGAAGCGGATCTCGCGCGGCACCTTGTAGCCAGCCAGCAGGCCCTTGCAGTGGGCCACCAGCTCGGCGGCCGTCGCCGCGGCGCCGGGCTTCAGTTCGACATAGGCCACCGGCGTCTCGCCCCACTTGGGGTCGGGCCTCGCCACCACGGCGCAGGCCACCACGGCGGGGTAGCGGTAGAGTGCGTCTTCGACTTCCAGGCTGCTGATGTTCTCGCCGCCGCTGATGATGATGTCCTTGCTGCGGTCCTTGATCTTCACGTAGCGGTCGGGCTCCATCACGGCCAGGTCGCCGGTGTGGAACCAGCCGCCCTCGAAGGCCTGGGCGGTGGACGCCGGGTTCTTCAGGTAGCCCTTCATCACGATGTTGCCGCGGAACATGATCTCGCCCATGGTCTGCCCGTCGTCGGGCGTCACAGCCATCGTCAGCGCGTCCAGCACCGTCATGCCGTCCTGCAGCATGTAGCGCACGCCCTGGCGGCCGTTCAGGCGGGTCTGTTCCGACAGCGACTCCTGCGCCCACGCAGGGCGCTTCACGGCCACGCTGGCCGGGCCGTAGACCTCGGTCAGGCCGTAGACGTGGGTGATGTCGAAGCCCAGTTTCGCCATGCCTTCGATCATGGCCGCCGGCGGCGCCGCGCCGGCCACCATGCCGCGCACCTGCTGCGTGATGCCGCTGCGCAGGTCGGCCGGCGCCTGGATCAGCAGGCTGTGCACGATGGGCGCGGCGCAGTAGTGGTCCACGCCGTGCTCGCGCATCGCGTCCAGCATGGCTTTCGCTTCGACCTTGCGCAGGCAGACGTGGGTGCCGCCCAGCATCGCCACGGTCCAGGGGAAGCACCAGCCGTTGCAGTGGAACATCGGCAAGGTCCAGAGATAGACCGGGAAGTGCGGCATGGTCCAGGTGGCTGCGTTGCACACAGCGTTGAGGTAGGCGCCGCGGTGGTGGGTGACCACGCCTTTGGGGTCGCCGGTGGTGCCGCTGGTGTAGCTGACGGCGATGGCGTCCCATTCGTCGGCCGGGCCTTCCAGTTTCGCCAGCGGCGCGTGTGCGGCCAGCAGGGCCTCGTATTCCAGCGTGCCCAGCAGCGCGCCGGCACCGCCGTATTCGCTGTCGGCCACGTCGATCACGACGGGCGTGCGGCCGAAGTCGTCGCGCAGCCTCTGCAGCGCCGGGGCTATCAGCGGCGCGAACTCGCGGTCGGTGATCAGCACCTGCACTTCGCAGTGGTTCATCTGCCAGGCCAGCAGCGGCGCGTCCAGCCGCGTGTTCAGGGTGTTCAGCACGGCGTTCAGCGCCGGCACCGCGTAATGCGCTTCCACCATCTCGGGCGTGTTGGGCAGCATCACGCTGACGGTGCTGCCGCGCGCCACGCCCAGGCTGCGCAAAGCCGCCGCCAAACGGGCCGACCGGTCACGCGTCTGCGCCCAGGTGTAGCGCCGGGCGCCATGCACCACGGCCGGCAGGTCGGCGAAGACCTCGGCGCTGCGCTCGACAAAGCTGACCGGCGACAAGGCCGCGAAGTTGGCCGGGTTCCGGTCGAGATGCTGGTCGTAGATGCTCATGGCGCAAGGGCTGGAATCGGAAGGCGCATGGTACGCGCCGACCACCGCCACGGCGCTTTCAGAGCCCGCGCAGAAAGGCCAGCAGCAGCGCGTTCACCGCTTCAGCCCGCTCGCGCTGCACCCAGTGGCCCGCGCCTTCCAGCAGGTGGCAGCCGCGCAGGCCGGGCAGCGTCTTCTCGAAGCGCGCCATGGCGGAGCGCGAGGTGGGGAACTTCATCACGTCGTCGCGGTCACCGGCGATGAACAGCGAAGGCTGGCGGATGGGCAGGCCGCGCCACGGCGCCATCAGTTCCCACGAAGACCGGATGGCGCGGTACCAGTTCAGGGCGCCGCGAAAACCCGTGCGCTGGAACTCGGCCGTGGCGTGGGCCAGGTCGGCGGCATCGACCCAGGCTGGCATCTGCGGCGGGTCCACCGTGGCGGACAGGAAACCCGCGCCCGGCGCCATCAGGCCGGCGACACCGCCGGCACCCTCACCCGACAGACTGAAGGTGCTGCGGCGCAGCGTGGCCCCCACGTCGGCTTGCAGTTCGGCTTCGGCCACGCCAGGCGTCTGGAAATACTGCATGTAGAAGTTGCCGATGCCCTGGCGTTCCAGCGCACCCAGCAGGTCGATGGGGCCCGACGGCGCATAGGGCACGCTCAGCCCGGCGACGGCGCGGAAGCAATCGGGCCGCATGAGCGCGGCATTCCAGGCTGTCGGTGCGCCCCAGTCGTGGCCCACGATGACGGCCTGCGTCTCGCCCAGGGCCTGCACCAGCGCCACCAGGTCGCCCACGTGGTGCAGCATGGTGTACTGCGCCGGGTCGGCCGGCGCGTCGGTGCCGCCGTAGCCCCGCATGTCGGGCGCCGCGGCGCGAAAACCCGCCGCGGCCAGCGCCGCCATTTGCGAACGCCAGCTGCACCACAGGTCGGGAAACCCGTGGCACAGCAGCACCAGTGGACCGCTGCCCTGCAAGGCCACCTGCATGCGCAAGCTGCCCAGTTGCAGGATGCGGACTTTAGGCTGCGCCCATCGCAGGCCACTCATGCCGGGGCTGCAGCAGGCTGCAACTGGGCCAGCAGCGCCGGCAGGCGGGCACCGGCCGCCGCTGCGCTGGCGCCTATGGCCTTGACGAGCGCCATGCGCGCCGCATCGTCGGGGCTCACGCCGCGCATCTGCACCGCGGCGCCGTTCAGCCGGCAGCGCAGCAACCGGGCGCTCAACCCGGGGTTCTGCCGCCAGCGGCCCAGGTTGGCCAGCGAGACCGCCCACATGCGCACCCAGTCCGACGGCAGCTCGGGCACCGGCACGGGCCGGCACAAGGCGTTCTGCTCGCCCGCCTCCGTCACGTGGCTTTCGACGTAGGCAATCAGGGCCGCGCTGAACAGCGGTTGGCACATGCGCAGCATGAACAGGTTGATGCGCCCGCCATCGAATACCGGCAGGGCTGGCGGCGTCTGGATGGCGCAGGCGCTGCAGTCGATGTAGAGCGTGTCGGGGTCGGCCGCCACGCTGCCCTGGTCCAGCACCAGGCGGGTGGGCTCGATGGCCTGAAGGCGACCCAGGCGCACGATGTCGGTGATGCCGCGCAGCAGCGCCGCCTCGCCCTGCGAGACCACGGCGCAGCGGAAGGTGGTGGGCTGCACCGCCGGGTCCAGCCGGTGCAGCACGCCGCCGGCTTCCAGCCGGGCCAGCAGGTCGGGCATCGAGCTGGCCTGCGCCATGGCGTCGAACTGCGTCCGGTTGTAGGCCATGTTGTGTTCGAAGTTCTCGAGCCCGGGCTGGAAGTTGGCGCGGTCCATGTACCAGGCGTCGCGCGGCATCACCCAGCGGATGCGGGCTGGCGGCACGCCCTGCTCCAGCAACCACAGGCAGGCGTCGATGCCGGTCTTGCCCGATCCGACGACGGTGTAGGCCGCGTGGGGCCGCGTGATGCCGGGCAGGCCGTTCACCGGGACGCAGGCCACACCCGGCGCCACCGCGTATTTCGGCGGCCGCGTGGCAGGCACTTCGGTGCGCGCGTGGGTGGCATCCACCAGCTTGCACCGCACCGTCACGGTCTGCGTTTCGCCGCTGGTCAGCGAGGTGATGCGGTGGCCGCCATCGGCAGCCGGCGCGTACACGCTCATCGGCAGCCAGCGCACCCGCCCCGAGGGCAGGAAGCGCTGCTGCATGACCTGGTCGAAGTGGGCCAGCACCTCGGCCCCCGAGGCCAGGCTGTACAGGCCGCGGTTGGGCCCGGTCTCGTCCTTGCTGCCGCTGGCCAGTTCCCGCGAAGCCACGCCGTACCAGGCCGAGGGCTGGTGCAGGCGCACGAAGGCGTAAGCGTCGTTCCAGTGGCCACCCGGGCGGTGGCGGCGGTCGACCATCGTCACCGTGGCCTGCGGCTGTTCGGTGAGCAAGGCATCGACGAAGGCCATGGCGGTGGCGCCGCCGCCGATGACGAGGTAGTCGGTCGCGTTGGGAACAGGGCTCATGTCGCTGGCTCCTCCAGAGATGCCGGCGACGGCGGGGTCGACGGCCGCTGGCAACGATGCCGAGCCCGCGCCGGCTTGTCATCCCCACCTGGTGGTGCGGGCTAGCCCCTATGGCCATCAGGCCGGGCCAGCGTCTAAGCGCTGCTGGCAGGCAGCGCCTCATCGATGTCCCGCAGGGTGTCGGCTGTGGGCGCCAGACCCACCGGGCTGCGCACCGTGTCCGGCGGCACGCCGCAGGCCTGGGGATGGCGCCCATGCTCGTTTTGCGCTAGCTTGACGGCTTGAACGCGCGGCGGCCGGCCGGTAGAGGCTGCCGTGGGCTGGGAGTCACCCTCGGCGGCACGCCGTCGGGCACGGGTTCCTGCAAGTGCCTTGATGCCAGGAGATGGGCCATGTCCGATTTCAGACGCCTGCTGATGCTGGGTTTGCCGCTTGCGTTGGCCCTGCTGGCGGAGGCTGCTGCCCAGCCCAAGGACGCGCGGCCCGGCACCGTCTGCATCACCCCGCAGTCCTGGTGCCGGGCCGTGCAGCCGGGGCCGCCGGGCGCGCCCTGTGCCTGCCAGTCACCCAGTGGCTGGATACGCGGCGTCTTGAAGTAGTCGCCGGACCGGCAACGCCCCGCTTTTCGACCCACCATGGCCCAGCTGAGCATCGACGAAGTCCTGCCCCGGGCACGCCTGATCGCCATGCACGCCTTTCAGCGCGGCAGGCTACCCCCGGGCAGCCCCATATTCGATGAAATCGACCGCGCGACCCAGGCGCTCGAGGCCGGTGAGCGCCCGAGCGCCACGCCGCTGAACACGGCCATGGAAGCCGTCTCGGCCGAACTGGGCATCACGGTGGACCAGCTGCTGCACCGCGAAACCTGGCTGGGCCGCTTCAGCAGCCGTGCCGCACAGATGACGCCTTACCTGGTCGGCTTGCTGACGCTGCTGCTGACGCTGTACCTCTCGTTCCAGAGCTCGGAATTGCACAAGGCCGATCTGGCCCTGCGCGAGTACCAGGAACTGGTCAGCGAGCGCTTGCCCGAGAAGGTCTACTTCGCCTGGAAAATGTACCGCTACGAGCGGGTGCTGAACGTCCAGGCACCGACACTGGCCCATCTGGATGGTTACCAGAAGCTGGTGCACGATGCCAAGCGGCTCTTCGGCAAGCTGGTCGCGGTGCGGGCCATGCTGGTCGATTCGGCGGTCATCCGCTACGTGCCCGCGCTGTTCCAGACCTATGGACCCTGCTGGTCACAGGGCCTGTCGAAAGCCCTCAATTCCGACTCCAACAGCCCGTCTGCCGAATGCGCGTCGCCAGCCGACGCGATCAGCACGGTGGGCAGCCTGAAGGAAGAGTTGCCCCCGGAGCTCGATTGCCCCAAGTTGCCGGATGGCGTCAAGGGCAAGCTGGCGGGCGCTGACGCCAGGGTCGACCTCGAGACCTACGAACGCAGCATTGCCTGCTTCGTGAAGTCGCTGCAGATCGACCAGGGCTACAGCCTGCCGCTGGACGAGTTCATCTACGCGACGCGCAACAAGGTCTTCCTGCTCGTTTCCTGGATGCTGCCCGGCCTGTACGGCCTGTTGGGCGCCTGTGTCTTCCTGATGCGCAGACTGCTCTTCGTCAACGGCTGGCACAACGGCCAGGGCGACGCGCGCATCGTCGATCTGCTGTCGCTGGTGCTGCGCATCGCGCTCGGCGGGCTGGCCGGCATCATCATCGGCTGGTTCTGGGTCCCCAACGCGCTGACCACCAACTCCTCGGCCATCACCGTGTCCTCGGTGTCTTTCGGCGTGGCCTTCCTCGCAGGTTTCAGCATCGACAGTGTCTTCACGCTGCTCGACAAGTTGAACCGGGCGATGGGCGCCAGCGAGCCCAAGGACCCGGCGGTTGCATCCGGCACAGCCACGAACAAGGCCGCTGGCGAAACGGCACAGACCGCTGGCCCTGGCACCGTGGCCGCGTCGCCAACGGGCAGCGGGCCTGTCGGCTGAGCGCCGCTGAAGGCGATGCCGATTCGCTGCCGCTAGGCGCTGGCCCGGGTCAGCGCCTGATTGATGTCCCACAGGATGTCGTCGATGTGCTCCAGGCCCACCGAGATGCGCACCATGTCCGGCGGCACGCCGGCGGCGACCTGCTGGGCCGCGTCGAGCTGCCGGTGCGTGGTGCTGGCCGGATGACTGATCAGCGTGCGGGTGTCGCCGATGTTCACCAGGTGGCTCATGAACTGCGCGCCCTCGATGAACTTCACGCCAGCTGCCACGCCGCCCTTCACGCCGAAAGCCAGCAGCCCCGAAGCGCCGCGCATCTGGCGCAGCAGCAGCGCGTGCTGCGGGTGATCGGGCAGGCCCGGGTAGTTGACCCAGGCCACCGCCGGGTGGGCGCGCAGGAATTCGGCCACTTTCAGCGCGTTGCTGCAGTGCCGTTCCATGCGCAGCGGCAGCGTTTCGACGCCTTGCAGGATCTGCCAGGCGCTCATCGGTGACAGCGCCGCGCCGAAAACGCGCAGCGTTTCCATGCGGCAGCGCATGCTGAAGCCGAAGTCGCCGAAGGTCTCGTAGAACTTGACGCCGTGGTAGCCCGGCGAGGGTTCCGTCATGCCCGGAAACTTGCCGTTGTCCCAGGGGAACTTGCCGCCTTCGACGACCACGCCGCCCAGCGTGGTGCCGTGGCCGGCCAGGTATTTGGTGGCGCTGTGCACGACGATGTCGGCGCCGTGCGCAATGGGGTTGCACAGGAAGGGCGAGGGCACCGTGTTGTCGACCACCAGCGGCACGCCGTGAGCGTGGGCCACGTCGGCGATGGATCCGATGTCGAGCACCAGCAGGCTGGGGTTGCCCAGGGTTTCGGCGAACACCGCGCGGGTATTGGGGCGCATCGCGGCGGCGTAGGCATCGGCGCTGCGGCCGTCGACGAAGGTGGTCTCGACGCCGAACTTCTTCAGGCTGACCGCCAGCATCGTCACGCTGCCGCCGTAGAGAGCACCGGCCGCCACCACGTGGTCGCCGGCCTGCAGGATGGTCATCAGCGCCATCGCCTCGGCGGCCATGCCGCTGGCGCTGGCCACTGCCGCGCGGCCGCCTTCCAGCGCCGCGACACGTTCTTCCAGAGCCGCCACGGTGGGGTTGCTCAGGCGGCTGTAGACGTTGCCGAAAGTCTGCAGGTTGAACAGGCTGGCGGCGTGGTCGGCGCTGTCGAAGACGAAGCTGGTGGTCTGGTAGATCGGCAGCGCGCGGGCGCCGGTGGCAGCGTCGGGTATCTGGCCGGCGTGGATGGCCAGGGTCTCGGGTTTGAAGACGTGGTCGGCCATCACAAGGGCCTGCGTGCCGATATGATTTTGGTGTCGACGCCGACCCAGTTGAGGCCGCCGAACAGCCGTGCGTGCTCGATCTTCACGCAGCGGTTCATCACGCTGTCCAGCCCGCCGGCTTGCGCCAGCGTGTCGGCTTCGGTGTTGAGCACGCCGATCTGCTGCCAGAAGCACTTCGCGCCGATGGCCACGGCGCTCTGCGCAATGGCCAGCACGTCTTCGGTGCGGCGAAAGACATCGACCATGTCGACCGCAAAGGGGATGTCTTCCAGCCGTGCGTAGCTGGTCTCGCCCAGGATCTCCGCGTAGCGCGGGTTCACCGGCACGATGCGGTAACCGTGGCTTTGCAGGTATTTGGCGACGAAGTGGCTGGGCCGGTGCCACTCCGCCGACAGGCCGACGATGGCCACCGTGTGGCAAGCCTGGAGGATGCGGCGCAGGGTGCTGAGGTCGTCTCGCATGCACGCATGGTAGCGCCCGGGGCCGCAGCCACCCTCCGCCTTGGGGATGCACCGCCGCGCCGAGTCCGGCTACCTTCACAGCCGGCTTGCAGCGCTTGCGAACTCAGGCCAGCGTGTGTTTCCCTGACCCTACAAAGCAGGCCCCATGAACATCACGATGCAATCCATTGCGCGCACCCACTGGGCCCGGGCGGCCTCGACTCTCGTCGGCTGGAGCCTGCCCGCAGCCCTGGCGATGGCGCAAGCCAGCCCGACATCCAGTCCCGTCGAACGCGGCCGCTACCTGGTCGAAGGCATTGCGGGCTGCGGCAACTGCCACACGCCGCAGGGCCCCCAGGGCCCCATCGCCGAACAGACGCTGGCCGGGGGTCTGGCCTTCATCGAGCCGCCGTTCAGCGCCTACTCGGCCAACATCACCCCAGACCTCGAGACCGGCATCGGCCGCTGGACCGACCGCCAGATCATCACCGCCATCCGCGAGGGCAAGCGCCCGGATGGCCGCCTGATCGGTCCGCCCATGCCTTTCGCCTTCTACCGCCAGATCGGCGACAGCGACGTGCAGGCCATCGTGGCTTACTTGCGCACCGTGCAGCCGGTGAAGAACAAGGTCGCCCCGTCCGACTACCGCATGCCCTTGCCACCCGCCTGGGGCCCGCCGGTCACCAGCGTCGCCGCACCAGCGCCTTCAGCGTCGCTGGCCTATGGCGGCTACCTCGCCGGGCCACTGGGCCATTGCCTGGAATGCCATTCCACGCCCGACGAGCACGGCGTGCCCGACCTGAACCGGGGCCTGGGCGGTGGTGGCATGACCTTCAGCGGCCCCTGGGGCGTGAGTGCAGCGCCGGCCATCACCGCCCCGGCCCTGGCCCGCTACAGCGACCCCGCCTTGAAGCAGATCATCACCACCGGCGTGCGCCCCGACGGCAGCCGCCTCAAGCCGCCGATGGGCACCGCCTACTACGCCCGCATGAACGCCACCGATCTGGACACCCTGGTGCGCTATCTGCGCACCCTGCAAGCGCGCTGACGCGGCACCGCCGCGCCCGATGTTGAATCGGCGCTGCGCAGGAAGCCGCACCCGCACCCGCACCCGCACTGGCACTGGCACTGGCACTGGCACTGGCACTCGCATTCGCATTCGCACGCGCACGCGCACGCGCCCCGCAACGCTTTTAGCGCCCCGATTGATGCAGCGCAACCCCGGCCTGTGCCGTCGGCGCGTCAATACGCTCAGGACCGATCCTGCGCGGGGCAGCGGCCTGGCGACCGGTCTTCGGTCGACAACGACAGAGGAACATCATGCCCAACACCGAATTGCTGCAGCAGATGCAAGGGGCCGGCGGCTCGAGACCGGTGAACGACACCCCCCTCAACGAGATCGGCTTCGCCGAGTTCACGGCCAAACTGATCACCGATGTGTTCAACGCGCTGGTCTCGGCCAACATGACGCAGACCCAGTCCTACCTGCTGCTGATGCAGGGCGTCGCCAAAGACCTGACGACCTTCATCAACGACACCCAGGACGACATCGCCGGCGCGCAGATCCTGGACCTGCTGACCCGGCTGCTGCCGGACTCCGCGACCGGCAGTTCCAAGGTGGTCAAGGGCGGCACGCTGCAGCCCCAGGACGCGAAGGCCCTGGGCCAGTCGCTGACCATCGCGAACGACACCGATGCCGCCCACGGCGCCTGCTGAGCAAGCTGGATGGCGCGGCCGCGCCGCTCAAGCTGGCCGACCCCGTCGACAGCGGCGGGCGGCCCTGGTTCGAGGTCATCGTGCAGGCCGCGGCACGCCGCATCGCCGCCGACAAGTACACGCTGCTCAAGGAGACGGTGAAGATGGGTCTGCTGCGCCTGGTCGTCGAGCACGGCGTGATCGAGACCCGGCTTTGCTACAACACCTACGCGTCGGCCTACCACGCCCAGGAATCCAACAACTACACGACAGCGGGCCTGTCCACGCAAGCCAAGGTCGGCGGCGGCCTGATGGGTTTCCTGATCGGCGGACCGTCGTTCAGCACGTCCACGAACACCCTGACGGTGTCCACGGCGCGCAGCACCGACCGCGACATCTCCGGCAGTTCGGTGCAGGTCTTCGGCCGTGTGCAGATCGACTTCAAGACCGACTACCAGCCGCTGTCCAGCTGAGCGGGCTGCGCGATGGCCACCGTCATCGACACGGGTTTCGCCGAGTTCACCGCGGGCTTGCTGGCAGGTGTGTTCGACGCCCTGATCGGCGCGCAACTGGACCAGGTGCGCAAGCTGGACGCATTGCGGCTGGCGGCCACGCTGGGCGACGAGGCCTTTGCGCAGGCCTATGTCAGCGACGCGCAGGTCCAGGCCGCGATCGCCGCGCGGCCCGCTTCAGGCGCAGCGCCGCCGTCCGACGCGGCGGCCGTGCGTCTGGCGCTGGCCCAGACGCAGCGTGGCGTCCTGCAGGCGGCGCTGGGACGCGGCCTGCCCCGCATCCTGGTCGATCACGGCCGCGTCAGCGCCCGCTTGATGTTCAGTGTCGAGGAAGACGTCGCTGTGGCGCCGGCGGCCTCGCTGCTGACGGGTCTGGGCGCGCGGCCGCGCCTGCGGGTCACGGCGGTGCATGCGCGCGGACCCGAGTTCCTGCGCCTGCAGACCCAGATCACCAGCGAAGTCGAGATCACCTTCAAGTCGATGACCGAGTGATGGCCGTCGAAACGCTGCATCTCACCGAACTGATCCTGTGCATCCAGCACGAGGTTCAGAGCGCGGTCGACTACATCGCCACCCAGGCCGGCCAGCCGACGGAACTGGGCGAGTCCAGCGCCGCGATGGTGATCGAGACCCTGCGCGTGCGCCTGCCTTTCGACGCGACGCTGACGCGCACCCGGGCCAAGGTCCCCGTGCCGACGCCCCTGCTGGACGAGGCAGCGCTGGGCCAGGCCCTGGTCCGGCGCAAGGGCCTGATGCTGGACATCGGCAAGCCCGGCGGCATGGCCACCTTCCTGAAGCTGGGCGCCCGGCCCGACGGGCCGACTGCGCCGGTGTCGCCCGCCGCCGCGGGCGACAGCGTCCGGGCCGAGATCGAGATCACGTTCGCGCCGCTGCAGCGGTTGCGTTAGCACGCCACGGCCTGAGCCCACCGGCCTGCTCAGGCGCCCTTCGCAGCAGGGCGCCACCGCGGCGCTCAGCCCAGAAAGCCGCGCTCGCGCAGCAACGCTTCCAGCGCCGCCGAATTCAGGGCGAACTGGTCAGGGTCGTACTTGATCTTGCTGGTGTAGAACTGCGCCAGCGCGGTGATGCCGTGCGCTTGCCAGCGTGCGGCCATCTCGGGCGACAGGCTCAGGTAGCGCTCGCGGCCGCGCCTTTCCCGTTCGCCGAAATGGCGGTCGATGTCGCCCGGCGTGGGACGCTGGTAACGCTCGGCGTGGATCCACGCGGCGCCGGGCAGGCGGTCGCGTTGCGGCGGCTGTTCGGCGGGCCAGCCGACCACCAGGCTGGTGACCGGCAGGCAGTGGTCGGGCAGTTCCAGGAATTCGGCGATGGCACCCATGCTGTGCAGCGTGGTGCCCATGTAGCAGATGCCCAGGCGGTGGCTTTCCAGCGCCAGCGCCACCGTCTGCGCCAGGATGACCGCGTCGAAGGCCGCCACGTGCCAGCTGATCAGGTCGCCGAAGCCCAGCCGCGCCTCGCGCTGGGCCAGCCAGCTTCGGGTGCGGAAGCTGTCGGCGCAGAAGGTCAGCACCAGCGGCGCCTGCAGCACCATCGGCTGCTCGAAATGCAATTCGTGCAGCCGCGCCTTGCGCACCGGGTCCTGCGTCTTGACGACCGAGACCAGGTTCAGGTTGCCGCTGGACGACGAACCTTGCAGCGCATCGGTCAGCAGGCGGTCGATCAGGCCCGGCGGGATGGGCTCGTCGCGGTACTGGCGGATCGAACGGTGACCGGCCAGCAGGCGGGCGCAGGGGGGGCGCGAGGTCCATGGCAGGTCCGGTGTGGTGGTCGCCGCATCATGCCCAAGTTGCAGCCCGGGGCGCGCCCCCAGCGCGTCGCAATACGCCACCGGACACGCCGGGCACCCTGCGCCAGGGCGCGGGTGTACCCGGTGGGCGCATACCCCACCTGCAAATCCCACCCCCAATTGCGGGGGTGATGGCTTAAGGGTATT
>JBBAPI010000040.1:0-17712 GCA_040400915.1 Rubrivivax sp. | reverse complement strand
CGGCGGCGCTGTTCGCGGCCTTCGTCTTCGCGGTGGTGCTGACGGCTTCGCGCACGGGCCTGGTCAGCGTGGTGCTGCTGGCCGTGTGGGGCGGGCTGGACCGCCGCCTGGCACGCCCGGTGCGCGGGTTGTTGATCGCCGCGCCGCTGCTTTACGCCGTGTCGTGGCTGGGCATGGCGCAGTGGGCGGCGGCGTCGGCGCACAGCTTCGGCGGTACCGAAAGGCTGGCCGAGACCGACATCTCCAGTTCGCGCTTCGCGATCTGGCGCGACACACTGGCCCTGATCCGCCAGCAGCCGTGGACGGGCGTGGGCTTCGGCGAATTCAACTACGCCTGGTCGCTGACGCCGTCACCGCACCGGCCCACCGCGCTGTTCGACCACACCCACAACCTGCTGCTGCAACTGGCCGTGGAACTGGGCTTGCCGCTGGCCGCCCTGGTCAGCGGCCTGCTGCTGTGGGCGCTGTGGCAAGGCCTGCGCGGGGCCTGGCTGGCGCAGGCTAAACGGGGCACTGCGCAGCGCAGCGCCATGGTGATGGTGCTGATGATCGGCCTGCACAGCCTGCTGGAGTACCCGCTGTGGTACAGCTATTTCCTGCTGCCCGCGGCCTGGGCCTGGGGTTATGCGCTGTGGCAGCCGGCACCTGGCCAGACTCTGGCGCAAGAACCGGCCGAAGCTGACGAAGCTGACGGGAGGCCGTCGATGGCGCTGGCCGCTGCGAATGGGGCCATCGTGATCGCGGCAGCCCTGTCGGTGCTGGACTACAGCCGCGTGGCCGCCATCTTCGTGGCCGAAGACGGCGCCGCGCCGCTGGAACAGCGCATCGCCGCCGGCCGGCGCAGCGTGCTCTTCGCCCACCATGCCGACTACGCAGCGGCCACCTCGGGCGTGCCCTCGGCCGACCCGGCACACGACTTCGACCGCGCCACGCATTACCTGCTGGACGCGCGCTTGATGATCGCCTGGTCGCGGTCGCTGGCCGAACGCGGGCAGCTCGACGCGGCCCGCTACGTTGCAGCGCGCCTGCGTGAATTCCGCAAGGCCGACGCCGAGACTTTCTTCCAGGCCTGCCCGGCAGGGGCAACGGGGTCTGCGTCGGCTGCGTCGGGCGCTGCGTCCGCCGGCGCCGCGCCCGAAACCTTCCCTTGCGAGCAGCCCCTGCGTGCGCTGGGCTGGCGCGACCTGGCGCTGCGTTGATGCCCGTCTCGCCGTTTCGGTTAGGCTGCACCGGGAACACATCCACGGCATGAACAGGGGCCCTGCAGCATGAGCTCGGACGCGAAACACGCCGACAGCAGCCCCATGCCGCTGGGCGGCCTTCCGGTCAGGCTCGAACGCATCACCGACCCCCGGTCGCCGGACATCGCGGCCTTGAACAGCCTGCTGCTGGCCACGCCCTCGTTCCGGCTGCAGACCCAGCGCCGGCTGCCCACGGCGAACGAGGGCGCCAGCCTCTTGCAGTCGCTGCCCCGGGGCGCGTCGCGTGACGACAAGTTCTTGTGGGGCGCGTGGTCAGGCGGTGAAATGGTGGGCTGCCTGGAAGTCATCCGGCACTGGCCGCAACGCGACTGTGCCTGCATCGCCTTCATCGTGGTCGTCGAGCGCCTGCACCGCCATGGCCTGGGCGCGCAGATGGTGAAGCTGTCGCGGCAGCGCATGCGGTCGTGGCCCGGTGTGCGGCGCCTCTGTCTGGCGGTGGCCGAAAACAACAGCGCCGCGCTCGCCTTCTGGCGCAGGGCGGGCTTTCACGACACCGGCTTGCGCGAGCACCCGGCCGACTACACCGCGCCACTGGCCGTGCTGGACCGGCCTTTGACTTGACGCCGGAGCCGCGTTCCAGCTTGCAGCGGCGCGGCAGTGCCAGCGGCGTCTCAATCTGCGCTTCGGTGTTTGCCGTTGCTGCAGGCGGCCACCCATTCCGGGGATTGAAGCCGGCGCTGCGGCATGCTGACAATCAAACGCCTTGGACAAGTGGCGGGCTGATGGTCTGCCAGGAACCTTCCACACGCCGGCTTCAACCCCTGACACGGAGTTCATCGATGAGCCCCAGCTTCATGCGCCGCTGCGCGCCCAGGCCCTTCAACTTGCGCCGCCTGCCCGCTGCCATCGCCATGGCGCTGAGCGGCCTGGTCGCCCCCACCCACGCAGCGCCCGTGGCGGCGCACTGGACGCTCACCGACCTGGGCACCCTGGGCGGAACCAACAGCTACGGCTACGGCATCAACGCCGCCGGGCAGGTCACGGGAAATGCCTACACCACCGGCAACGCGGCCACCCGCGCATTCCTGTACAGCAACGGCAGCATGACCGACCTGGGCACCCTGGGCGGAACCTACAGCTACGGCAACGGCATCAACGCAGCCGGGCAGGTCACCGGATATGCCTACACCACCGGCAATGCGGTCCAGCGCGCCTTCCTGTACAGCAATGGCAGCATGACCGACCTGGGCACCCTGGGCGGAACCTACAGCCTCGGCTACGGCATCAACGCCGCCGGGCAGGTCACCGGATATGCCGGCACCACCGGCAATGCGGCCCAGCGCGCATTCCCGTACAGCAACGGCAGCATGACCGACCTGGGCACCCTGGGCGGAACCTACAGCTACGGCTACGGCATCAACGCCGCCGGGCAGGTCACCGGATATGCCGGCACCACCGGCAATGCGGCCCAGCGCGCATTCCTGTACGCAACGGCGGCATGACCGACCTGGGCACCCTGGGCGGAACCAACAGCTACGGCTACGGCATCAACGCCGCCGGGCAGGTCACGGGAAATGCCTACACCACCGGCAACGCGGCCACCCGCGCATTCCTGTACAGCAACGGCAGCATGACCGACCTGGGCACCCTGGGCGGAACCAACAGCTACGGCAACGCCATCAACGCCGCCGGGCAGGTCACGGGATCTGCCTCCACCACCGGCAATGCGGCCTCGCGCGCCTTCCTGTACAGCAACGGCAGCATGACCGACCTGAACTTGCTCAATGGCGTGGCGGGCGGCAGCGTCTTTTTGCAACGCGGCGATGCAATCAACGATGCCGGCCAGATCGTGGCGTACAACGGCTCCGGCCGAAGCTATGTGCTGACCCTGGACACCACGGTCTGGGAAGGTGGCAGCTATGGCAGCTTCGCCAGCACCAGCGGCTGGTCTTACCTGACGGCGCCCAACAAGAACACCAGCGTCTTCATCGACCCCACCGTCAGCGCCACGGTCTACGGGCCCTCGGTCAACACCGACGTGAAGCAGCTGACGGTGGGCGGCGACGGCACCGGCAACAACGGCATCGCCACGCTCTATCTCTATGGCGGCACGATCAACGTGCTGGGCAACGCCGGCCAGTTCACCACCATCACCGCCAAGGGCGTGCTGACGGGCGACGGCACGATCACTGGCGCGGTGAGCAATGCGGGCACGGTGAATGCGGTGAACCTGGGGCTGCCCGGCGGGTTGTCGAACAGCGGCACGCTGACCGGCAACGGCCGCCTGACGGGCCTGGTCAGCAACCTCAGCGGCGGCACCGTGCGCGTGGACGCCGGCCAGCGGTTGAACCTGGTCGGCAACGCCAGTGGCGGCACGGTGGACCTTTCAGGCGGTGGCGAACTGCAGGTGACGGGCACGCTGAGCAACAACGCCGGTGGGCGCGTGCTGCTGGCCAACAACAGCCGGCTGAACACCAGCGCCGGCCTGACCAACAACGGCCAGTTGACGATGACTTACGGCACCGCCTCGGTGTTCGGCGCCGGCACCACCAACAGCGGCGGCAAGGTCCTCCTGTCCGGTAACAGCAACACCGCCTTCTACGACGCCGTCGATGTGAAAAGCGGCGGTGAATTGCGCGTCAGCACCGGCTCCACCGCCGTGTTCTTCGGCCAGGTGTTCCAGCGCACCGGCAGCCTGTTCACCGGCAGCGGCACCAAGTTCTACGAAGGCGGTTTCAGCGTGGGCGCCTCACCCGGCCTGGGCACCGATGCCGGCAGCGTGAACTTCGGCGACGGCAGCACTTACCTGGCCGAGGTGGGCGGCATCACGGCCTGCACGGCGGCCTGCGACACCGACGAAGGCGTGAAGAACAGCAGCTTCGACAAGTACGCGGTGGCCGGCCACCTGAGCCTCGGCGGCAGCCTGAAGTTGACGAGCTGGAACGGCTTCGTCGCACAGGCCGGCCAGAGTTTCGACCTGCTGGACTGGGGCAGCGTCAGCGGCAACTTCGCGTCGATCGACGCCAGCGGCTTCGCCATCGCCGACGGCACCGTCCTGGACACCTCGCGGCTGTACGTCGATGGCACGGTCAGCGTGATGGCTGTGCCAGAGCCGCAGACCTGGGCACTGTGGATCGCAGGGATTGCCACCCTGGGCGCCGTGGCCAGAACGCGGCGCCGGGCCGGTGCAGCCTGATTCCTAGAGCTGAGCCACCCACTCACCTGACTTCCCGCCGCGCTTTTCCAGCACCCGGATGTCGGTCATGACCATGCCGCGGTCGGCGGCCTTGCACATGTCGTAGATGGTCAGCAGGCCGATCTGCACGGCCGTGAGCGCTTCCATCTCGACGCCGGTGCGGCCCAGGGTTTCGACCTGGGCGCTGCAGTGCACGGCGCTGGCCGCCACGTCGAGTTCGAAATCGACGGCCACCCGGGTGATGGGCAGCGGATGGCACAGCGGGATCAGGTCCGAGGTGCGCTTGGCGCCCTGGATGGCGGCGATGCGCGCGACGGCGATGACATCGCCCTTCTTGGCCTGGCCGCTGGCGATCAGCGCGAAGGTGGCGGGCTGCATGCGGATGCTGCCGCTGGCCCGCGCGACGCGGTGGGTTTCGGCCTTGGCCGCGACGTCGACCATGTGCGCCTGGCCTTGGGCGTCGAAATGGGTCAGCGGTGAGGGTTCGGTGGGGGACGTCATCGCTTCCTGCACGTTCAGCAACATGGCGGTGTCATCATAGCCACCGTGTATGAACCCCTGTCTCTGTGGCGCCGCGCGCTGGCCTGCACCCTGGCCAGCCTGGCGATCTGCGGCCCCTGGCAGTTGCCGGTGCAAGCCCAGGTGCGCTTGCCCTCGCTGGGCGAAACGGCATCGGAAGACCTCAGCGCCGGCGCCGAACGCCGCCTCGGCGAGCAGATCATGCGCGAGGCCCGCCGCGACCCCGAATTCCTCGACGACCCGGTGTTGCAGGAATACCTGCAGTCGCTGTTCAGCCCGCTGGTGTCGGCCGCGCGCCAGATGGGCAACATCGACGCCGACACCGACCTGGCCTTCGCCTGGGAGCCTTTCCTGGTCAAGGACCGCAGCGTCAACGCCTTCGCGCTGCCTGGCGGTTTCGTCGGCGTGCACCTGGGGCTGATCGCCATCACCACCACGCGCGACCAGCTGGCTTCGGTGCTGGCGCACGAGCTGTCGCACGTCACGCAGCGGCACATCGCGCGCAGCATCGCGCCCTCGTCGCGGGCTTCGATGATCTCCATCGCCACGCTGCTGCTGGGCATCATCGCGGCCAGCAAGAGCCACAACGCCGACGTCTTCAACGCCGCCGTGATGGGCGGGCAGGGCGCGGCCATCCAGAGCCAGCTGAATTTCTCGCGCGACATGGAGCGCGAGGCCGACCGCATCGGCTACGGCCTGCTGGCCAACGCCGGTTACGCGCCGGCCGGCATGGCCGCCATGTTCGAAAAGCTGGACCTGGCCTCGCGCATCAACGACAGCGGCGGCTTCCCCTACCTGCGCAGCCACCCGCTGACCACCGACCGCATCAGCGAAGCGCGCAACCGCACCCTGCTGATGCCGGGCGCGCCGGCCGCAGCCACGCTACTGCACGCCATCATGCAGATGCGCTCGCGCGTGCTGATGGCCGACAGCGCGCAGCCGCTGCAGCGGCTGGCCGGCGGTGCCACGTCGCCCCTGCGCCTGGAGCGCGTGGCGGCGCTCTACGGCGGCGCGCTGGCCTCGTCGCGGCTGAACGAGCACGCCGCGGCCGAAGCCCAGGTCAACCAGGCGCTGCAGCTCGAAGCCACCCTGACCCCGCGTGAGCCGCAGGCTGAACGCGTGCTGCGGCTGCTGCAGGCCGAAGTGCGCCTGGCCGCCGGCCAGCCGGCGGCTGCGCTGCTGGCCCTGGATGCGCTGCCCGGCGCTGGCGCCGGCGAACGCCCGCCGCTGCTGCTGCGCGCCCAGGCGGCGCTGGCGCTGCGCCGCGCCGACCCGGCGGCGTCGGACGAGGCCCTGCGCAGCAGCACCGAAGCGCTGCAGACCTGGCTGGCCGACGCGCCCCACGACGCGGCGGCCTGGGACCTGCTGGCCATCACCGCCGACGCGCTGGGCCTGAAGCTGCGCGCCATGCGCGCCGCCGCCGAAGCGCGCGTGGTGCTGGGCGACCTGACCGGCGCCATCGACCGCCTGCGCGCCGCGCAGGGCGCTTCACGGACGGCCGTGGGGCAGGACTTCATTGAGGCCTCGGTGATCGACGCCCGGCTGCGCCAGGTCACCGCGCAGCGCCGCCAGCTGGCGCTGGAAGCGCGCGGCGAAAGCCGCAGCAGCCGGCCCGGCGACGAAGCGCCGCCCTAGGCTGCGATGGCGCCAGAATCCCGTCACACGGGAGGCGCGCATGACGAGGCTGGATCACCGCAGTGGGCTGAAGAGGGTCGGGCGCTGGGCGCTGGTGCTGGGCGCCGCCGGGCTGTGCGGGGGCGTGCAGGCCGCCCGCGTGCAGAGCATCTCGCCGCAGGGCGACGTGGCCGAGGTGCGGCAGGTGCTGGTGCGTTTCGATGCCGCCGTGGTGGCCGCCGGCGACCTGCGCAGCGCGGCGCCTTACGACCTGGCGTGTGACGGCGGCACGGCCCCGGCGAGCCCGGCCGCCACCCCGGCCGGCAGTGCGCGCTGGCTGAACGACCGCAGCTGGGCCTACGACCTGCAGGCCCCGCTGGCGGCCGGTGTGCGCTGCACGCTGACGCTGCGCGCCGACTTCAAGCCGCTGGGCGGCCAGCCCCTGGACGCACCGCGTGTGGCGCGCTTTTCCACCGGCACGCCGGTGGTGCTGGACGTGCAGCCCTACCCGGGCATGGCCATCGAGGAAGACAGCCACTTCCTGCTGCGCCTGAACGGCCCGGTCGACCTGCCCAGCGTGCTGGCCCACGTTTGGTGCGAAGTCGACGGCCTGGGCGAACGCATCGCGGTGAAGAACGTCGACGGCCCGCCGCTGGCCGAGCTGCAAAAGCAGCGCCGCGGCGCGCGCGACAGCGGCCCCGCCTTGCTGCTGGCCTGCACCCGGGCCTTCCCCGCGGGTGGCAGGGTGCGCCTGGTGTGGGGCGCAGGCGTGGCGGCGGCCGGCCAGCCGCAGTGGCTGTCGACGCGCCAGCGGCGCTGGGAATGGCCGGTGCGCGAACGCTTCACGGCCGAATTCAGTTGCGAACGCGAGAACGCGGCGGCGGCTTGCCTGCCGCTGCGCCCGCTGACCTTGCGCTTCAACGCCGCGGTGCCGCGGGCGCTGGCGCTGGCCATCCGCCTGCAGCCCGAAACCGGCGCGGCCATCGCACCGGCGGCCGAACGCGAAGCGCGTGGCGAGACCGTCAACGCCCTGCGCTTTGCCGCGCCGCTGGCCGAAAACACGCGCTACCGCATCACGCTGCCCGCCGACCTGCGCGACGACGCGGGCCGCAGGCTGGCCAACGCCGCCGATTTCCCGCTGGCCGTGGCCACCGGCGGCATGCCCCCGCTGGCCAAGTTCGCCGGTGCGCCCTTCGGCATCCTGGAAGCCGGCAGCGACCCGGCCAACCCACCGCTGCTGCCGCTGACGCTGCGCCACGTGCAGGCCGACCTGGCCGGCGCCGCAACCGGCGGGCAGGTGCGCATCAAGCGCCTGGATGCGCGCACGCCCGACGCTGAATTGCTGCGCTGGATCGGCCGCTTGCGCAGCGACCACGGCGAGGCCTGGACGCGCCGCGCGCAGCCCATGCTGGCCGCCGAGCCCGATGCCAGCCGCGCCGAGCTGCCGCAACTCAGCAGCAGCGCGCCGCGCGCCACCGAAGTCATCGGCATCCCGCTGCCGCAGCGCGGCTACCACCTCGTCGAAGTCGAATCGCGCATCCTGGGCACGGCCCTGCTGGCCAGCAAGGCGCCGATGTACGCGCGCACCGGCGCCCTGGTCAGCAACCTGGGCGTGCACTTCAAGAGCGCCCGCACGTCCAGCCTGGTCTGGGTCACCGCGCTGGACCGCGGCCGCCCGGTGGCCGGCGCCCGCGTGGCGGTCAACGACTGCCAGGGCGCAGCGCTGTGGAGCGGCGCCACCGATGCCGCCGGCATCGCCCGCATCCCGCGCGGCTTCGACAACGACCGCTGGAGCAACCCGCGCTGCGCCAACAGCGAAGGCCTGTTCGTCACCGCCCGCAGTGGCGCAGCGGGCAGCGAAGACCTGTCTTTCGTCTTCAGCGGCTGGAACCAGGGCATCGAGGCCTGGCGCTTCAACCTGCCCACGGCGCAGGGCCTGCAGCCCGACAGCCTGGCCCACACCGTGTTCGACCGCACGCTGCTGCGGGTGGGCGACACGGTCAGCATGAAGCACTTCCTGCGCCTGCAAACCGAGCGCGGGCTGGCCCTGCCCGAGGCCGCCGCGCTGCCCGGCGAAGTGCTGCTGACGCACCAGGGCAGCGGCGCCGAAGTGCGCCTGCCGCTGGCCTGGCCGCGCGGCGCCCGCTCGGCCGAAAGCTGCTGGACCATCCCCGCCACCGCCGCGCTGGGCGGCTACGACGTGAGCCTGCTGCGCGGCACCCGGCGCTGGCTCAGCGGCAGCTTGCGCGTCGAGGCCTTCCGCGTGCCGTTGGTCGACGCGCCGCTGAGCGGCCCTTCGGGCCTGCTGGTGGCGCCGGCCAGCCTGAACTTCAGCGCCCAGTTGAACGCGCTGGCCGGTGGGCCGATGGCCGCGGCGCCGCTAAAGCTGTCGGCCCTGCTGCGCCCGGCGACGGTGGCCTTCAAGGGCTATGAGGACTTCAGCTTCCAGGCCGCCGGCCCGCTGCGCGGCGCCGAAGACGACAGCGCGCGCGACACGCAAAAGGTGGTGGCCGACAAGCTGTCCGCCACCACCGACGCGCAAGGCGCGGCGCGCATCGCGGTCGCGAAACTGCCGCCGCTGGACGGGCCCGCGGAGCTGCTGGCCGAGCTGGGCTACACCGACCCCAACGGCGAGGCCCAGACCGTGGCCCAGAGGCTGAAGCTGTGGCCCGCCGCCGTGGTGGCCGGCCTGCGCGTGCCGGGCTGGGCCGCGGCGCGCGGGCAGGCCGGCGTGACGGCCGTCGTGCTGTCCACCGACGGGCAGCCGCTGAAGGACCGCGCGGTCGAGGTCGTCGGCCGGCTGCACCAGACGATCAGCACGCGCAAGCGCATCGTCGGCGGCCTCTACAGCTACGACAACCGGCGCGAGGCGCGCGAACTGGGGCCGCTGTGCAGCGGCAAGACCGACGCCAGCGGCCGCGTCGTCTGCGAACTGACGCTGGACGCCGTGGGCGAGGTCGAACTCATCGTGCGCGCCAAGGACGACGCCGGGCGGGTCTCGGAGGCGGCCAGCACGGTCTGGCTCAGCGGCGCGGGCGAGTGGTGGTTCGCGCAGGACAACGACGACCGCATCGACCTGCTGCCCGAGCAGCGCGAGCTGATGCCCGGCGACACCGCCCGCTTGCAGGTGCGCATGCCCTTTCGACAGGCGACGGCGCTGGTCACGGTGGAACGCGAGGGCGTCATCGACAGCCGCGTGCTGACGCTCAGCGGGCGCGAGCCGGTGATCGAGCTGCCGATACCGCGGGCCACCCAAGACGGCGCCAGCTGGGCGCCCAATGTGGTGGTCAGCGTGCTGGTGCTGCGCGGGCGGCTGCGCGAAGCGCCGTGGTGGTCGGCCTTCACCTGGGGCTGGCGCGAGCCCGCCGAGTGGTGGCAGGCCTTCCGCTACGAAGGCCGCGAATGGCGGGCGCCGACGGCGCAGGTCGACCTGGCCAAGCCGGCCTACAAGCTGGGCGTGGCGCGCTTGACCGTGGGCCTGGCCGACCACCAGCTGGACGTGCAGGTGCAGCCCGAAAAGGCGCAGTACGGCGTGCGCGAGACCGTCAGGACGACGGTGCGCGTGCGCTTCCAGGGCCAGCCCGTGGCCGGCGCCGAGGTGGCCTTCGCGGCGGTGGACGAAGGCCTGCTGGCGCTGCAGCCGAATGCCTCGTGGGACCTGCTGCAGGGCCTGTTCCAGCCGCGGCCCTGGGGTGTGGAAACGGCCACCGCGCAGGGCCAGGTCATCGGCCGGCGGCACTTCGGCCGCAAGGCGCTGCCACCCGGCGGTGGCGGTGGCCGCAGCGCCACGCGCGAGCTCTTTGACACCCTGCTGCTGTGGCGCGGCACGGTGCTGCTGGACGCCCAGGGCGAAGCGCGGATCGACGTGCCGCTGAACGACGCACTGACCCGCTTCCGCCTGGTGGCTATTGCCGATGCCGGGGCCGAACGCTACGGCACCGGCAGCGCCAGCGTGCGAGTCACGCAGGACCTGCAGATGCTGAGCGGCCTGCCACCGCTGGCCCGCGAAGGCGACCGCCTGGACGCCAGCTTCACGCTGCGCAACACCACGGCGCGTGCGATGACGGTGCAGGCCAGCCTGGCCGGGCAGGCCGATGGCCCGGCGCCGGCCCTCACGCTGCCCGCGCAGACCGTGGCGCTGGCCGCGGGCGTGGCGCAGACGCTGAGCTGGACGGTCACTGTGCCGGCCGGCGCCAGCCGCATCGCCTGGCAGGCCGAGGTCGTCGAGACCGGCGGCAAGACCCCTGCGCGCGACAGCCTGAAGGTGGTGCAGGCCGTGCAGCCGGCGGTGCCGGTGCGGGTCTGGCAGGCCAGCCTGCAGCAGCTGGGCGCGGCGGGTTTGCGCATCGCCCTGCAGCGCCCGGCCGATGCGCTGCCCGGCGCCGGCGGTGTGCGCGTCACGCTGCAGCCGCGCCTGAGCGGCGCCCTGCCCGGCCTGCGGCGCTACTTCGAGACCTACCCCTACAACTGCCTGGAGCAGCGCAGTTCGCGCGCGCTGGCCCTGCACGACGCAGCGGGCTGGGCCCGCCTGCAGGCCGAACTGCAGGGCTACCTGGACAGCGACGGCCTGGCCAGCTACTACCCCATCGCGGCGGGCAGCGCACCGCAGGGCAGCGACCGGCTGACGGCCTACCTTGTCGCCAGCGCGCACCAGGCCGGCCAGCCCTGGCCCGAGGCCGCGCGCGAGGCCATGCTGCGCGGCCTGACGGCTTTCGTCGAAGGCCGGCTGGAGCGCCAGCACCGCGCGCCGCGGCCCGACCTGGACGTGCGCAAGCTGGCCGCGCTGGAAGCCCTGGCCCGCCACGGCCGCGTGCAGCCGCGCCAGCTCGGCTCCATCGCCTGGGTGCCGGCGGCCTGGCCGACCTCGGCCGTGCTCGATGCCTGGAGCCTGTACCGGCTGGTGCCGACGCTGCCCGAGCGGGCCGCGCGCCTCGACGAGTTGCAGCGCCTGATCCGCTCACGCCTGGTGGCCGGCGGCACCACGCTGAGCTTCAGCACCGAGGCCAGCGACGACTGGTGGTGGCTGATGGACGGCCCCGACAGCAACGCCGCCCGGCTGTTGCTGGCCGCCGCCGACAGCCCGGCCTGGCGCGGCGAGTTGCCGCAACTGGTGACCGGCGCGCTGGCCCGCCAACGCCGCGGCGCCTGGCAGACCACCACCGCCAACCTGTGGGGCGTGCTGGCGCTGGAACGCTTCAGCGCGCTGGCTGAAGCGGTGCCGGTGGCCGGCCGCAGCAGCCTGCAGTGGGCGGCGGCCAGCCGCACGCAGGATTGGTCCGCGCAGCCCGAAGGCAGCACCCAGGCGCTGCCGTGGCCGGCCGCGGACGCCGCGCTGACCGCGCAGCACGCCGGCACCGGCCAGCCCTGGCTGACGGTGCAGACGCTGGCCGCCGTGCCCTTGCGCGCGCCGTTGGCGGCGGGCTACCGGGTGACGCGCAGCGTCAGCGCCGTCGAGCGCCGGCAGCCTGACGCCTGGTCGCGCGGCGACACGCTGCGCGTCAGGCTGGAGATCGATGCACAGACCGACATGAGCTGGGTGGTCGTCAACGACCCGGTGCCCACCGGCGCCACCCTGCTGGGCAGCGGCCTGGGCCGCGACAGCGCGATCGCCACCACCGGCGAGCAGCGCACGGGGGCCTGGCCGGTCTACATCGAGCGCGCGGCCGAGGCCTGGCGCGGCCACTACGAATGGCTGCCGCGCGGCCGCCACGTCGTCGAATACACGCTGCGGCTGAACGCCAGCGGCCGTTTCAGCCTGCCGCCGACCCGCGTCGAGGCGCTGTACGCGCCCGAGACCTTCGGTGAGACGCCCAACCCGGTGCTGGAGGTGCGGCCTTGACGCGCAGGCCGACCGCCGCGCGGTGGCGGGCTGTCGCGGTGGTGCTGCTGGCGTTGGCCGGCGGCGCTGCGGCGCAGACCGTGCCGGCCTTCGAGGCCGTGCGCGCGGCCCATGCGCCGTCCGACGTGCCGCTGCTCGACCGCCATGGCGCGCCGCTGCAGATGGTGCGCATCGACCCCCGCGTGCGCCGCGGGCCGTGGCTGGCGCTGGCCGACATCTCGCCCGCGCTGCGGGTGGCCATCGTGCTGGGCGAAGACCGGCGCTTCTGGGACCACGCCGGTGTCGACTGGCGCGCCCTGGCGGGCAGCGCCTGGGCCAATGTCTGGAACACGCGCACGCGCGGCGCCAGCACGCTGACCATGCAGCTGGCTGGGCTGACCGACGAGGAACTGGCCCGCCCGGCCGGCGGCCGCAGCGTGACGGCCAAGCTGAGCCAGATGCGCCGCGCGCAGCAGTTCGAGGCGCGCTGGACCAAGGCGCAGATCCTGGAGGCCTACCTCAACCGCGTGCCGCTGCGCGGCGAACTGGTCGGCATCGCCGCGGCGGCCGATGTGCTTTTCGGCAAGCAGGCCAGCGGCCTGGACCGCGGCGAGGCCGCTTTGCTGGCCGCCCTGGTGCGCGCACCGAACGCCGCCGCGCCGGCCATCGAACGCCGCGCCTGCGAGGTCTTGCGCGCGCAGGCCGAGCCCTGCGACGGCCTGGCCACGACCTTGGCCCTGGCCTTGGCACGGCGGCCCGGGGCCTTGATGGGCGCCAGCAGCGAAACGCTGGCCCCGCACCTGGCGGCGCGGCTGGCTGCGGGCCTGAACGCCGACCCGGCTGCGGGCGGGACCGTGGACGCGGCCGCCCGCGCGGCGGCAGGCACCCGGGCGGCTGCGCCCGTGTCTGCGTTGCGCTCGACGCTGGACGCGCCGTTGCAGCGGGTGGCCCTGAACGCGCTGCGCCGCCAACTGGGCGAACTGCGCGGGCGCGATGTCGAGGACGGCGCCGTGCTGGTGCTGGACAACGCCAGCGGCGAGGTGCTGGCCTGGGTCGGCTCGTCGGGCAGCGAACTGTCGTCGGCGGCCGCGGTCGACGCCGTGCTGGCCCGCCGCCAGCCCGGCAGCACCCTCAAGCCCTTCGTCTACGCGCTGGCCCTGCAGCAGCGCCTGATCACGCCGGCCAGCCTGCTCGACGACGCGCCGCTGCAGGTGGCTGCCGGTGCCGGCCTGTACCAGCCGCAGAACTACGACCATGGCTACAAAGGCGTCGTCAGCGCCCGCACCGCGCTGGCCAGCAGCCTGAACGTGCCGGCCGTGCGCGTGGCCGCGATGCTGGGGCCCAGCGCGCTGTTCGACGGCCTGAACCGCGCCGGCTTGCGGCTCCGTGAAAGTGGTGGTTACCACGGCCTGGCGCTGGCCCTGGGCAGTGCCGATGTCAGCTTGCTCGACCTGACCAACGCCTACCGGATGCTGGCCAACGGCGGCGGCCACGGCCCCGTGCGCTGGCAGGTCACGCCGGCGGCCGGCGCGGCGCGCGCGGTCTTCGACCCGGCCGTGGCCTTCATCGTGGCCGACATCCTGGCCGACCCCGTCGCCCGCGCCACCACCTTCGGCCTGGACAGCCCGCTGGTCACCCGCGGCTGGGCGGCCGTGAAGACCGGCACCAGCAAGGACCTGCGCGACAACTGGTGCGTCGGCTTCAGCCGCCGCTACACCGTGGGCGTGTGGGTGGGTAATGCCAGCGGCGCCCCGATGCACGGGGTCAGCGGCATCAGCGGTGCCGCCCCGGTGTGGCACGCGGTGATGGGCCATCTGCATGCGCAGGCGCCCGCGGCGGCGCCGCTGCCGCCTGCCGGTGTGGTCACGGTGGGTGGCGAGCGTTACCTGGCGGGCACCGCGCCGCCGAGCGCCACCGCACCCGCGCTGCGGGGCCGCGCGCAGGCCTTCGGCATCCTGAGCCCGCGCGAGGGCACGGTGGTCGTGCTGGACCCCGACATCCCCATCGCCGCGCAGCGCCTGGTCTTCGAAGGCGCCGCCGGGCGCTGGCGGCTGGACGGGCGCGAACTGGGCCGTGGTGCATCGCTGCCGTGGTCGCCGCGGCCGGGCCTGCATGTGCTGGAACGGCTGTCGGACGACAGCGAAGCCGGCGCGGCCGGCGTCGACCGCGTGCGCTTCGAAGTGCGCGCCGCGCCGCCGCCGCCGCAGCGCGTGCGGGCTAGAGCGCAGCCGGGTTGAACAGCCTTTCGGTGGCCACGTCGATGACCATCCCGCACAGGCTGTAGAGCACCGAGCCGATCAGCGCCGCACCGAAGCCGGTGACGTGGAAGCCGTCCAGCACGCCGGCCGCCGACCAGAACATCAGCGCGTTGATCACGAACAGGAACAAGCCCAGCGTGATCAGCGTGACGGGCAGCGTCAGCAGCACCAGCAAGGGCCGCACCAAGGTGTTGAACAGCCCCAGCACGAAGGCCGCGATCAGGGCCGACCCGAAGCTCTTCACGGTGACCCCGGGGTAGAGGTGGGCGACCAGCAAAAGGGCCGCCGCCAGCAACATCCAACGCACGATGATCTTCATAGAGGCAGCATAACGTGACGGCGATGCCGGAAATGGCGCTTTCACCTATGAAAACAGCTTCTCAGTACCCCGTGCAGGGTTTAGCATCACGCCTGCTTGTTTGCCAGGATAGACAGGCCCGCAGGACCCCCGGTCCGGTGAGGTCCGCGTGGCGACTGGCGTCCCTCAAACACGACGGAGAAGATCCTAATGGCAACTGCGAAGAAAGCTCCCGCGAAGAAGGCCGCACCGGCCGCACCGGCCAAGAAGGCTGCACCGGCCAAGAAGGCCGCCGCACCGGCTGCTGCGCCGGCCAAGAAGGCTGCGCCCGCGAAGAAGGCCGCCCCGGCCAAGAAGCGCACGCCCAGCGCGGCCTTCATGAAGGCCATGACGCCCAGCGCGGCCCTGGCTGCGGTCATCGGCGACAAGCCGCTGCCGCGCACCGAGGTGACCAAGAAGGTGTGGGAGTACATCAAGAAGAACAAGCTGCAAGACCCGGTCAAGCGGACCATGATCAATGCCGACGCCAAGCTGAAGGCGGTGGTCGGCGTCGCGTCGATCAGCATGTTCGGCATGACCAAGGAAATCAGCAAGCACCTCAAGTGAGGCGCTGAAGCTGCAATCCGCAAGGGGCCTTCGGGCCCCTTTTTCGTGGGCGCTGCGCCGGGGTGCGGCTGGCCAGCAGCCCCTGTGCTGAAATGCACCGCAGGGGGAGCCAAGATGCCGCTCAGCTGGAACGAGATACGCGACCGCGCCACCGCCTTCGCCGTCGAATGGAAACACACCCAGAACGAAGACGCCGACGCCAAGAGTTTCCTGGACGCCTTCTTTGACGTCTTCGGTGTCAAGCGCCGCAAGGTCGCCAGTTTCGAGCAGCGCGTCAAGAAGCTGGACGGCCGCGACGGTTACGTCGACATGCTGTGGAAAGGCACGCTGCTGATCGAGCAGAAGAGCCGGGGCAAGGACCTGGCCCGCGCTTACCGGCAGGCCATCGACTATTTCCCCGGCTTGTCCGATGACGAATTGCCGCGCTGGGTGCTCGTCTCAGATTTCTGGCATTTCGAATTGCACGACCTGGACGAAGACCGCGTGCACAAGTTCACCCTGCGTGAACTGCCGGCCAAGATCCACCTCTTCCATTTCATTGCCGGCTACACGCTGCACCGTGTGCGCGAGCAAGACCCGATCAACGTTCGCGCGGTGCAGGCCCTGGGCGGCCTGCACGATGTGCTGAAGCGCGACGGCTACGCGGGGCACGAACTGGAAGTCTTTCTGGTGCGGCTGCTGTTCTGCCTGTTTGCCGACGACACCGGCATCTTCCAGCCCAAAGACAGCTTCCACGACCTGATCGAATTCCACACCCGCGAAGACGGCAGTGATGTGGGCCCGGCGCTGGAACAACTGTTTTCCACGCTGAACCGCAAGACCGACTTGCGCCAGCGCTCACTGGCTGATCATTTCTCGGTCTTCCCCTATGTCAACGGGCGTTTGTTCGAAGAACACCTGACGGTGCCGTCTTTCAATACGGACATGCGCCGCCGCTTGCTGGACCTGTGCGGCCTGGCCTGGGGCGCCATTTCGCCGGCCATCTTCGGCGCCATGTTCCAGAAGGTGATGGAGCTGGACGACAAGGCGCGGCGCCGCGAATTGGGCGCGCACTACACCAGCGAGGCCAACATCCTGCGTTTGATCGGCCCGCTGTTCCTGGACGACTTGCGCGCCGAATTCGAAGCCGTCAAAGGCCACCAGAACAAGCTGTTCCAGTTCCACAAGAAATTGCAGTCGCTGGCTTTTCTGGACCCGGCCTGCGGCTGCGGCAATTTCCTGGTGGTGGCCTACCGGGAATTGCGCCGGCTGGAGCTGGACGTGTTGCGTGCCGCAGCCACATTCGGCGAACGCATCGGGCTGGTGTTCGATTTCCTGCGGGTCGATGTGGACCAGTTCTTCGGCATCGAGATCGAAGAATTCCCGGCTCAGATTGCACAGGTGGCGATGTGGCTCACCGACCACCAGATGAATGTCGAAACTGGCGAGGCTTTCGGCGAAGCCATCCTGCGCATCCCGCTGACCAAAAGCGCGCACATCCGGCACGGCAACGCGCTGCAGATCGACTGGGCTGAATTCGTACCGCCGCAGCGCCTGTCCTTTATCCTGGGCAACCCGCCTTTCATCGGCAAACAGTTTCAGAGCGATGCCCAGAAAGCCGACCTGGCCACCGTCACCCAGGGCCTGCCCGGCGCCGGCGTGCTGGACTTCGTGGCCGGCTGGTACATCAAGACCGCCCGCTACATGACCGATGTGCCAAACACCTTTGGTGCTATCGCCACGCAGGCTGCGGGTGGCCGGCGCAAGTTCAAGGACATGCGTTTCGGCGCTGAAGCCCAGCGCGGCCTGGGTGATCTGTTCGGCCAGGCCGATGCCGTTGAAGTGGCCGCCCGGCGCGCCGTGCGCTGTGCGTTCGTCTCGACCAACAGCATCACCCAGGGCGAGCAGGTGGGCGTGCTGTGGCGCTGGTTGCTGGACCAGGGTGTGCGCATTCAATTCGCGCACCGAACTTTCAAATGGACGAACGAAGCACCGGGGCGTGCCGCCGTGCATTGCGTGATCGTTGGCTTTGGCCTCGATGGCGCGGGTGCAAAGCGCTTATTCGACTATCCCGCGATTGATAAGGCACCGCACGAAATGCGAGTGGGTAACATCAATCCGTACTTGGTTGATGCGCCAGACGTGGTTCTACCGTCGCGCAAGGTTCCGTTAGGGAATGTCTGCAAAAGTCCCGCCCGAATGTGGTTGTCGGGTGCTGAAGC
>JBBAPI010000039.1:0-19627 GCA_040400915.1 Rubrivivax sp. | reverse complement strand
CGGGGCTACCAAGGTGTGCGTACTGGATGGCCATTTTTCAGACCTTCCTTAGCGGGGGCGAGACCACTTTCGTATGGAAGCTTTGCGCTCGACGACGGGAATTACACCTTGGATGCCGATGATCGAGTGCGAGTGCTGGCCTGCGGTGCCGCAGCGGCTCCATTGGTGCGCAGGTTCGTCGGTGGTCAGGAACTTCTGAATGGACAGGACCGCTGGTGCTTGTGGTTGTACGGATCGCATCCATCGCAACTCATATCGCTGCCTGAAGTGATGCGCAGGATCGAGGCTGTTCGGCATTGGCGGGCCGCAAGTAGCCGTCCTACTACGCGCAAACTGGCTGATATGCCGACGCGCTTCGCAGAGATCCGCCAGCCATCGAGTCGTTACATTGCCATTCCCACCGTTTGTTCCGAACGACGTAGTTTCGTACCGATGGCTTTTCTCGATCCGGACGTTATTGCATCGAACCAGCTGTACGTATTGGCTGATGCACAGCTCAGCGATTTCGGCGTACTGAGTTCAACAATGCACAACGCCTGGATCCGCTACACCTGCGGCCGCCTTGAAAGCCGCTATCGCTACAGCGCCGGCATCGTCTACAACAATTTCCCCTGGCCTTTGCAGCGCGATGCCGAACGCGAGGCGGCCATCGCCACCGCCGCGCAGGCCGTGCTGACGGCGCGGGATGAACACCCCGGTTCGTCGCTGGCCGATCTGTACGACCCCAACCTGATGCCGCCCGAATTGGTGAAGGCGCACCGCGCGCTGGACCGCGTGGTTGATGCCGCCTACCTGGCGGTGCTGCCGTCGGGCATGAAGAGCAAGCCCAAGCTGGACAGCGACGCGCAGCGGGTGGCGTTTCTGTTTGCGGTGTACCTGCAACTCACGTCGATGGCGGAGCCGTCAGCCGAATGACACCGCAAGCCACACCACCCGCCATGCTGGACTACTTCGTCGACTAGGCCGGAGACCCGACGCTGTTCGGCGCGCGTGGCAAAGCGCTGGTGGGCACTGAAGGCTGTTCTCGGCACTTCATGTTGGGTGTGCTTCATGTCGCCGATGCGCCTGCCCTTTCCGCCGAACTGCAAGCTCTTCGCTTGAAGCTGCTGGCAGACCCCTACTTCAAGCGCGTGCCGTCCATGCAGCCCGAGCAGCGCAAGACGGCCTTGGCATTTCACGCCAAGGATGACGTGCCTGAGGTGCGCCGTGAGGTTTTTCAAGTGCTGTCCCGCCACCCCCTGCGTTTCTTTGCGGTGGTGCGCGACAAACAGGCCGTGCTGCACTACGTGCAGCAGCGCAACGCCTTCGACGACGCCTACCGCTACAACCCCAACGAGTTGTACGACTCGCTCTTCTCGCGGTTGTTCAAAGACCGCCTGCACCTGAGCCCGGAAGTGCGGGTGTGCTTTGCGCGACGCGGAAGCTCGGACCGGTCTTTGGCTCTGGCGGCGGCTTTGGAAAAGGCCCGAATGCGATTCACCGTGAGGTGGAAGCGACCTGTGTCGTCGGCGATCCAGGTGCGCGAGGCTTCACCCACCGCCGAGGCTGCACTGCAAGCCACCGACTATTTTCTTTGGGCGTTGCAGCGGCACTTCGAGCGAGGGGAGAGCCGCTACCTGGAACTGCTGTGGCCGCAAGTGGCATTGGTGCATGCCGTCGACCAGACTGAGCAGGCCGCCTACGGCGTGTACTACACCAAGAAAAAGCCGCTGATCTGAACCAGCGGCTGGGGTGTGGGGCGTCGGGGGTATAGGTGCCGGGCAACAAGGCCCGGATCACACACGGCATGGAGCCGAATTTCGCCCCCGAACGCAGCGAATTTTACTGACACCCGGCGGCTTCGGGCAATGACCGGGTTCATGCCGCTGCTTCGACCACCGCCGGCAACAACGCCTTCAAGAACCGCCCCGTGTGGCTGCCCTCGTGCGCCGCCACGTGTTCCGGCGTGCCGGCCACCACCACCAGCCCACCACCGGCGCCGCCTTCAGGCCCCATGTCGATGACCCAGTCGGCGGTCTTGATGACGTCCAGGTTGTGCTCGATGACGACGATGGTGTTGCCGGCGTCGCGCAACTGGTGCAGCACCTTCAGCAGCATGCCCACGTCGTGGAAGTGCAGGCCGGTGGTGGGTTCGTCCAGGATGTACAAGGTGCGGCCGGTGTCGCGTTTGCTCAGTTCCAAAGCCAGCTTCACGCGCTGCGCTTCGCCGCCGCTCAGCGTCGTCGCGGCCTGGCCCAGGCGGATGTAGCCCAGGCCCACGTCCAGCAGCGTCTGCAGCTTGCGCGCCAGGTTGGGCACGGCGTTGAAGTAGGCATAGGCGTCCTCCACCGTCAGTTCCAGCACCTGGGTGATGTTCTTGCCCTTGTAGAAGATCTCCAGCGTCTCGCGGTTGTAGCGGGCGCCGTGGCAGACGTCGCAGGGCACGTACATGTCGGGCAGGAAGTGCATCTCGACCTTGATCACGCCGTCGCCTTCGCAGGCCTCGCAGCGCCCGCCGCCGCTGGCCGCGCTGACGTTGAAGCTGAAGCGCCCGGCGCCGTAGCCGCGCTCGCGCGCCGCCGGCACTTCGGCGAAGAGTTCGCGGATCGGCGTGAACAGGCCGGTGTAGGTGGCCGGGTTGCTGCGCGGCGTGCGGCCGATGGGGCTCTGGTCGACGTTGATGACCTTGTCGAAGTTCTCCAGGCCTTCGATGCGGTCGTGCGGCGCGGGTTCGGCGTGGCTCTGGTACAGCTTGCGCGCGACGGCGGTGTACAGCGTGTCGTTGATCAGCGTGCTCTTGCCGCTGCCGCTGACACCCGTGACGCAGGTCAGCAGGCCGACCGGGATCTCGACGCTGACGCCCTGGCCTTCAGGCCCGCGCAGATTGTGGCCGCGCGCGTTGACGATGCCCAGGCGAAAGGGTGCCGCACCGAAGCCACTGGCCGGGCGGCGGCGCGTGGGCACCTCGATGCGCAGCACATTGGCCAGGTACTGGCCGGTCAAGGAATCGGGGTTGTCGGCCACTTCCTGCGGCGTGCCCTGCGCCATCACCTGGCCGCCGTGCACACCGGCGCCGGGGCCCATGTCCACGACGTGGTCGGCGGCGCGGATCATGTCCTCGTCGTGCTCCACCACCAGCACGCTGTTGCCCAGATCGCGCAGGTGCTGCAGCGTGCCGATCAGGCGTTCGTTGTCGCGCTGGTGCAGGCCGATGCTGGGCTCGTCCAGCACGTACATCACGCCGCTCAAGCCGCTGCCGATCTGGCTGGCCAGGCGGATGCGCTGGGCTTCGCCGCCACTCAGCGTGTCGGCGCCACGGTCCAGGCTGAGGTAGTTCAGACCGACGTCGTTCAGGAAGCGCAGGCGGCTGCGGATCTCGCGCACGATCTTCTCGGCGATCTCGGCCTTGGCACCGATCAGCTTCATGCCTTCGAAGTAGATCAGCGCATGGGCCAGCGTGTCGTGCTCGACCTCGAAGATGGGCTTGCCGCGCCGGCCATGCGGGTCGGTGTCGGCGTGCTGCAGAAAGACGTGGCGGGCCTCGCGGCGCAGGCGGGTGCCGTGGCAGTCGGGGCAGGGCTTGGCGGCCTGGTAGCGCGTCAACTCATCCCGCACGGCGGCCGAATCGGTTTCGCGCAGGCGGCGTTCGAAGCTGGGGATGATGCCTTCGAAAGGGTGCGAGCGCTTCACCGCGCGGGCCTTGCCCTTGCCGCTCTTGCTCGGGCCGTCGGCCTGGTAGACGAACTCGATCTCGTCCGTGCCCGAACCGTAGAGCAACACCCGCTGTGCGCTGGCCGGCAGGTCTTCGTAGGGCGTGTCGATGTTGAAGCCGCAATGCGCGGCCACGGTTTCCAGCAGCGTGTAGGTGTAGCTGTTGCGGCGGTCCCAGCCCTTGATGGCGCCGGCGCCCAGGCTCAGGCTGGGGAAGGCGACCAGGCGTTCGGGGTCGAAGACGGTGACCTGACCCAGGCCGTCGCAGGACGGGCAGGCACCCACCGGGCTGTTGAAGCTGAACAGACGCGGTTCCAGCTCACTCAGCGAGTAGCTGCAGGCCGGGCAACCGAAGCGGCTGCTGAACAAATGCTCTTTGCCGGTGTCCATTTCCAGCGCAATGGCGCGGCCGTCGGCGATGCGCAGGCTGGCTTCGAAGCTTTCCGCCAGGCGCTGTTTCACGTCGGGTTTCGTCTTCAGCCTGTCGATGACGACGTCGATGTCGTGCTTCTGGTTCTTCTGCAGCTTGGGCACCGCGTCGGCTTCCACCACCGCGCCGCTGTGGCCGTCGCTGCCGACGCGAAAGCGCACATAGCCGCGGGCCTGCATGTCCTCGAAGAGTTCGGTGAACTCGCCCTTGCGGTCGCGCACCACCGGCGCCAGCACCATCAGCTTGGTGTCTTCGGGCAGCGACAGCACGGCGTCGACCATCTGGCTGACGCTTTGCGCCTGCAGCGGCACGTCGTGGTCGGGGCAGTAGGGCGTGCCGGCGCGGGCGTACAGCAGACGCAGGTAGTCGTGGATCTCGGTGATCGTGCCCACCGTGCTGCGCGGGTTGTGGCTGGTCGCTTTCTGCTCGATGGAAATGGCCGGGCTCAGGCCTTCGATGACATCGACATCGGGCTTGTCCATCAGCTGCAGGAACTGCCGCGCGTAGGCCGACAGGCTTTCGACATAGCGGCGCTGGCCTTCGGCGTACAGGGTGTCGAAAGCCAGGCTGCTCTTGCCCGATCCCGACAGCCCCGTGATCACCACCAAGGCGTGCTTGGGGATGTCGAGGTCGATGTTCTTCAGGTTGTGCGTGCGCGCACCGCGGATCTTGAAACTGCGCGCTTCCTGGTAGGGCGTACGCGGGCTGGCGGGAACTTCAGGGTCGGGGCGCGGCATGGTGGCGTTTCACGAGGGCAACCCGCGATGATACGGGCGCTGGCCGCCCCGGCCACGGCCCGGCCAGCGCGGCGCCCGCTGGCGCCTCAGGCCGGCGTCGGGAGCAGCAAGTTGACGGTGGTGCCCGTGCCGACCAGGCTTTCCACGTCGATGCGCCCGCCCATCAGTTCGATGAAGCGGCGGCTGACGAACAGGCCCATGCCCGACCCCTCGATGCCCGAGGCCTCGGCGCCCAGGCGGTCGAAAGGCTGGAACAGGCCGGCCAGCTGGCGGGCAGTCAGGCCGTGGCCGGTGTCGCTGACCAGCAGTTCCACCTGCGCGCCCCGCCGCTGTGCAGTGACCACCACCCGCCCGCCTTCGACGTTGTACTTGACGGCGTTGGACAACAGGTTGATCAGCACTTCCTTCAAACGCAGCCGGTCGGCCAGCACCACCAGCGCCGGGGCCGCGGCCTGCGCGTCGAGCAGGTTGGTCAGCGCGACGCTGCGCTGGTCGGCCAGGGGCTGCGTCAGGGCCAGCACTTCGCCGACCACCATGGCCAGATCGCAGGCCGTCAGGCTCAATGCGAGCTTGCCGGACTCGATGCGCGAGACGTCGAGTACCTCGTTGACCAGTTCCAGCAGGTGGCGCGCCGCGCTTTCGATCAGCGCCACGCGGTGCGGCTTCAGCACCAGGTCGCCGGCATCGGCTTCCAGGCGCATCAGCTGCGAGAAACCCAGTATGGCGTTGAGCGGCGTGCGCAACTCGTGGCTCATGCGCGACAAGAAAGCGCTCTTGGCGCGGTTGGCGCCTTCCGCCGCCTCTTTGGCGCCCAGCAGGTGCAAAGCCACGTGTTCAGGGCTGCTGTCCCAGGCACAACCGATCAGCCGCACGGCCCGCCCGTTGGCGTCGGCATGGGCGCGGCCGGTGACATGCAACCAGCGTTCCTGGCCTTGGCTGTCGCTGCGCTGCAGTTCCAGGTTCAAGGGTTCGCCGCTGTCGATGGCTGCCGCCAGCGCGGCTTGCAGCAGCGCCGTGGCCCCGTCCTGCAGTTGCGGGCGCAGCGCGGCGTCCAGCGAACCGGCGGGCGTGGCCGGCAGGTCCAGCATCTTCAGCAGCCGGTGGTCGAAGACCAACTGGCCCTGGGCGACGTCCCAGTCCCACACGCCGATGCCGCCGGCATCGTTCGCGATGGCCAGACGTTCGGTCAGATCGCCCAGTTGCTGGCGCACCTGGTGCTGCGTCGAGATGTCCTGCAGCACGCCGCTGACCCGCGTGGCGCGCTCGTCGACCACATCGGCATGGCCCACGGCCAGCATGCGCAGGCTTGCGCCGCGTGCGCTGCGCATGTCGACTTCCAGTTCGAAGGCGCGCCCGCTTTCCGCAGCAGCCACCGCGCCGGCCAGGGCCGCGCGGTCATAGGGCGCGCAGTGGCCGAGCAGCGTTTCCAGCGTGGCGGGCAGGTCGGCCGGCAGGTCCAGCAGGCTGCGCAGTTCGGCCGACCACGACATGGCGCGCGGGCGCAGGCTCAGTTCCCACCCGCCGGTGCGCGCCAGGCGCGCCGCGTCGGCCAGCGCGGCTTCGCTCTTGCGCAGCGCCTCAGCCGAATCGGCCAGTGCGCTGAGATCGCGCAGGTGTTCGGTGCGGTCGATCACCGCACAGACAAATTGCACCGCCCCGCCATCCAGCGGGCTGCCGTCGGTCAGCCGCGAGACATGCAGTTCGCCGACGAAGCGATGGCCGCCCTCGCCGAAGAAGGTCACCCCGTCCAGCGCACTGATGCCGCTGGCCTGGGCCTCGTGGAAAGCCGGGCGCACACGGGCCTGGAAATCGCTGGGGTCGATCAGGCGGTGCAGAAAGCGCGGCGTCGCCGCGCGCAGCGACAGGGCCAGCAGCCGGGCTGCCCGGATGTTGTGCTCCAGCAGTTCGCCCTTGTCGCTGACCAGCAGGCAGGCCACCGGCATGCCGGAAAAAAGGGCTGCAAAACGGCGCACCAGGGCTTCGGTGCGGGCATGGCTGTCGGCCAGTTCGTCGGCCTGGGCGTGCAGTTCGGCCTGGTAGATGCCGAGGTTTTCGGTCAGATCACGCAGTTGCTCGTCGTGCCGGTGGATGGCCGCTTCGGCCTGCGCCACTTCGCCCCGCGCGAAGGCGCCCAGCACCTGCTCGTGCAGCAACTGGCCCACGACCTCGGCCTGGACGACCAGCCGGTCGCGCGCCTGAACGCGCTGCTTCAGGGCCAGCGGGGTCATGCCGGGCACTCCGGCGCGGCGCCCTGCGGGTTGGCGCGCACCCAGTCGGTGATGTCGATGTGGGTAACCACCGCGCCGCCAGCAGCGTGGCTGACCGGTGCCGCATGCATCAGAAACCACATTTCGCGGCCCTGCGACACGCAGGGGTACTGCAGGGTGAAACGCTCGCTGCGGCCAGCCAGCACGTCGCTCAGGCCGGCGTGCGCGGCCTGAGCGTCGGCGTCGGCTTCGGCGCCGGCCGCGTTGCCGCAAATCTGCAAATAGTTGCAGCCGATGCCGGAGTGACGCAGTTCGGGGTCGCCGTTGGCCGCAGCAAATTGCCGCCAGGCCCGGTTGACGCGCACGATGGTGCCCTGGTGGTCCAGCACCGCCAGGTGCTCGGGCAGCGAATCCAGGATGTGCTGCATGCGCTCGCTGTCCTTCACGGCCGTCACGTTGACGAAGCTCACCACCACCCGCGTGTTGCCCTGGGCGCGGCCGTAGGGCTGGATGCGCACCAGCCACCAGCGGCCGTCGCTGCTGCGCGCCTCGCGCTCGCTGGCGCTGCCATCGCGCAACGTGCGGCGCAGGTCGCTGAACAGTTCGGGGTAGTCCAGGCTGGTGGCGAAGTCTTCCAGCGATCGGCCGCGGTCGCCTTCGCGCACCTTGAAAAGCTGGCTCAGTTCGGGCGTGAAGCGCTGCAGGCGCGACTCTTCGTCCAGGAAGACGGTGGGGATGGCCGTGGCCTTGGCGATGTTCTCCAGGTCGGCGTTCACCGAGTTCAGCACGTCGACCTTTTCCTGGAATTCGGAGTTGACCGTGTACAGCTCTTCGTTGACCGACTGCAGTTCCTCGTTGGTGCTTTGCAGCTCTTCGTTGCTGGCCATCAGCTCTTCGTTGGTGGCCTGCAGTTCCTCGTTGGCCGTTTCCAGTTCTTCGATGGTCGCCTGCAGGCTTTCGTTGGTCAGGTCGAGTTCACGTTCCAGTGCTTCGACGCGCAAGCGCTGCTCGTCGTCCAGCTGCGCCATGTTGCTGCTGACGGGGGGCGGTGCGTCCAGCGGCTCGAAGCTGATCAGCGTCATCAGCGTCTGGCTCGTGGGCAAGGTCGGCAGGCCGGGCGGCGGCGCTTCACCCTCGGGCGCCGGCTCGGGCTCGGGCTGGGCCAGCCGCCGCGCCACCATGCGCAGGTGGCGGGTCACGCCTTCTCTTTCCAGGCTGACTGTCGCAGCGCGCAGCGGTGTGTCCTCTTTGCTGACCGACTGCAGCAGCAGCGCGGCGGCCCAGGCCAGTTCGCGGGGCAGCAGCTTGACGACGTCCAGCGTGGCCTCGCCTTCGGCGATCTGCAGCAGGTCGCGGGCGCTGCCATAGACGTGCAGCAACTCGCGCTCGGGCCCGATCAGCATCGAAGGCGGGGTGTAGGCCTGCTGCAACTGACGCTGACCCTGGTTGACCCATTTGAAGGCCGGCAGCGGGCTGGCCGTCGTGCTGCGGGCATGCGGCAAGGCACGCCGGCTGGTGGGCTGGTGGCGAGCGCCGCCCTCCAGGCTCAGGGCCAGGCGGTCGCGGCGCAACAGGCGGTAGATCTTGTGGCGCCCGTGCTGGTCGGTGAAGTCACGGTGCAGCACGCCCAGCGACTCGCTGGGGCCCAGCAGCAGGTGCCCGCCGGGGGCCAGGGCGTACTGCAGGCGGCGCAGGGCGCGTTCTTGTGCGGCGGGCAGAAAGTAGATCAGCGCGTTGCGGCAGGTCACCAGGTCCATGCGCGTGAAGGGCGGGTCGGCCACCAGGTTGTGGCGCGCGAAGATCACCATCTGGCGGATCTCGGGGCGCACCATCCAGTGGCCCTGGTGCTGGACGAAGTAACGTTCCAGCCGTTCGCCCGACACCTCGGCGGCGATGGCGTCGCTGTAGACACCGGCGGCGGCGTGGTCCAGGTACTGGCTTTCCACGTCGGTGGCGAAGATCTTCACCGGCCGCTGCATGCCCAGGCTCTGGAAGGCTTCGGCGAACAGGATGGCGATGGTGTAGGCCTCTTCGCCGGTTGCGCAGCAAGCCACCCAGACGCGTATCGGCTCCATCACCCCGGACTGCTGGACCAGTGCCGGAATCACCTGTTCGGCCAGCTTGTCGAAGACTTCGGTGTCGCGGAAGAAGCGGGTCACCGGGATCAGCAGTTCGCGGCGCAGGACGTTCTGTTCGTCGGGCGATGCGGCCAGGCGTTCGCGGTAGGCGGCCAGCGTGGGCAGGCGCTGCACCTGCATGCGCCGCTCGATGCGGCGTAGCACGGTGGTGGACTTGTAGTCGCGGAAGTCGATGCCGCTGGACGCCAGCAGCAATTCCAGGATGCCGTCCAAGGGTTGGATCAGTGCCGCCGACACGCCGCCCGCCAGCAAGCGCAAACCCGGTGAGCGCGGTGTGCGCAGGTGCGCGTCCAGCGCCGCCGCCAGTTCTTCTGCCGGTGCCACCACGTCGGCCAGGCCGGTGCCCACGGCGCTGCGGGGCATGCCGTCGAACTTGGCGTTGGCCGGGTCTTGCACGAAGACGAAGCCGCCGGCCGCGTTGACCGCCGGCACGCCGCGCGAACCGTCGCTGCCGGTGCCCGACAGCACCACCGCGATGCCGCGGTCGGCGCATTGCTCGGCCATGCTGTTGAAGAAGATGTCGATGGGCAAGGACAGGCCGTGTTCGGCCTTGGGGCTGAGCAGCAGGCGGTTGCCGAGCAGCCGCATGCTCTTGGCGGGTGGAATCAGGAACACCGCATTGGCGGCCAGGGGCATGTCGTGCTCGGCCACCTGCACCGGCATCGCGGTGTAGCGTGCCAGCAGGTTGTCCATCATGCTTTTGTAGTCCGGCGACAGGTGCTGGATGACCACGAAGGCCGCACCGGTGTCGCAGGGCAGCGTTTGGAACAGGCGCTCGAGGGCGTCGAGCCCGCCGGCCGATGCACCGATGCCGACCACGAAGCCGTGAAAGTTGCCGCCGGCGGCCGGCAAGGCTGCCGCTTCGGTGGGCTGGGCTGTGTCTTCCGGCTGTGCTGCTGCCATGCGCTCGGGTTCCCGTCCGTGAGGATGCTGTGCTCATCGCCGGCTCGGCTCGGCGTGGCATCGGGCGGACTGTGCCTTTGCCCGCAGCCATTTCGAATGCCATTGCATTCGAATCAACCCGGGTCTCAGTGAGCGGTATTCAGCACGCGCAGAATTTCGGCGCCGTAGGCTTCCAGCTTCTTCGCGCCCACGCCGCTGATGCCGGCCAGCGCGTCCAGCGTGGCCGGTTGTTCGCGCGCCATTTCGGCCAGCGTGGCGTCGTGGAAGACGATGTAGGCCGGCAGGTTGTGTTCGCGCGCCACCTCGGCGCGCCAGGCTTTGAGCGCATCGAACAGGGCGGTGGCGGCGGTGTCCAGCGGCAAGGGCGGTGGCTTGCGGCTGCTGCTGCCGGCGCCGCCCGGGGCGACAGCCCCACTGGCGCCACGGCTGCGGCTGGCCTTGCTGCGGGCCTTGGTTTCGCTGGGCATGCGCAACTGCACGTTCACTTCGCCGCGCAGCACTTCGCGTGCGCTGACGGCCAATGCCAGTGTGCCGAATTCGCCTTCGGTTTGCAAATGGCCCAATGCAATGAGTTGGCGCAAGACCAAACGCCATTGCATTTCGCTCACATCTGCGCCAATTCCGAAAGTTGTGAGTTGGGTGTGGCCGTATTGCAGGACCTTGTCGCTGGATTTACCGCGCAAGACGTCGATCAAATGACCGGCGCCGAAACGCTGCCCGCCGTTCTGCCGGAAACGGTAGATGCAGGACAGCGCCTTGCGCGCGGCTTCGGTCGCGTCCCAAGTCGAAGGCGGATGGATGCAGTTGTCGCAATTGCCGCAACGGTAGCCAGGCTCACTGGGCTCGCCGAAATAGGCCAGCAGCCGCACCCGGCGGCAGTCGTGGGCCTCGGCCAGGGCCAGCAGGGCATCGAGCTTGCCGCGCTGCAGGCGCTTGAAGTCTTCGCCGGCTTCGCTTTCGTCGATCATCCGCCGCTGGTTCACCACGTCGGCCAGGCCGTAGGTCATCCAGGCATCGGCCGGCTGGCCATCGCGGCCGCCGCGGCCGGTTTCCTGGTAGTAGCCCTCGATGTTCTTCGGCAGGTCGAGGTGGGCCACGAAGCGCACGTCGGGCTTGTCGATGCCCATGCCGAAGGCGATGGTCGCCACCATCACCACCGCGTCTTCGCGCAGGAAGCGGTCCTGGTGCTTGCGCCGCACGGCGGCGTCCAGCCCGGCGTGGTACGGCAGCGCGTTCAGGCCCTCGTCGGCCAGCCAGGCGGCGGTCTCGTCGACCTTCTTGCGGCTCTGGCAGTAGACGATGCCGGCATCGTCTTCATGCTCGTCGCGGATGAAGCGCAGCAGCTGCTTCTTGGGTTCGTCCTTCTCGGCGATGGTGTAGCGGATATTGGGCCGGTCGAAGCTGGCGACGAAGACGCGGGCGTCTTCCAGCGCCAGGCGTTCGATGATGTCGGCGCGGGTGTGGTCGTCGGCGGTGGCGGTCAGCGCCAGGCGCGGCACGCCAGGGAACTGTTCGTGCAGGGCGGACAGGCCGAGGTATTCCTCGCGGAAATCGTGGCCCCACTGGCTGACGCAGTGCGCTTCGTCGATGGCGAACAGGCTGAGCAGGCCGCGTTCGTGCAGCGACTGCAACATGGCCAGGAAACGCGGCGTCAGGATGCGTTCGGGCGCGGCGTAGAGCATCACCAGCTTGCCGCTCATCAGGTCGCGCTCGACGCGCCGCGCCTCGTCGCCGTCGAGCGACGAATTCAGGAAGGCCGCCGGCACGCCCAGTTCGTCGAGCGCACCGACCTGGTCGTGCATCAAGGCGATCAGCGGGCTGACCACCACCGCCACACCCTGGCCGGCGCGGTGGCGCACGATGGCCGGCACCTGGTAGCACAGGCTTTTGCCGCCACCTGTGGGCATCAGCACCAGGGCGTCGCCGCCGGCCACGACGTGGTCGACGATGTGCTGTTGCGCGCCACGGAAGGCGGGGTAGCCGAAGACCTCGTGCAGCACCTGTTGCGGGGTGCGGCCCGCAGTGGCTGGTGCGGCGGCTGGGGACGGTGTGAGCACGGCAGACATGGGCTGCGTGGATGGTACTTGAGGGGCCTGCGCCGCACCCCCCTCGACAGGGCGCCCCCGCAAGAGCGCCCGCCTCGGGGTGTCGGCGTCACAGGGCCCCGGCGCGATAATGCGGCACCCACCCACACCGCCTTGCCGGAGCAGCCCATGGCCTCAGTCAACAAAGTCATCATCGTCGGCAACCTCGGTAAAGACCCCGAGGTGCGCTATATGCCCAGCGGTTCAGCGCTGTGCAATGTGTCCGTCGCCACCACGCGCCAGTGGAAAGACAAGGTCAGCGGCGAGAAGCAGCAGGAAACCGAGTGGCACCGCGTGACCTTCTTCGACCGCATGGCCGAAATTGCCGGCGAATACCTGAAGAAGGGCAGCGCGGTCTATGTCGAAGGCCGCCTGAAGACCCGCAAGTACACCGACAAGGACGGCGTCGAGAAATACAGCACCGACATCGTGGCCACGGAAATGCAGCTGCTGGGCGGCCGTGACACTGGCGGTGGCGCCGGCATGGGCGGTGGTGGCGACGACATGGGCGATTCGCAGCCGCGTTCGGCCCCCGCGGCGCGCGCCGCGATGCCGGCCCGCAGCGCCCCGGCGCCGCGCCCGCCGGCCAAGACGGCCACCGGTTTTGACGACATGGACGACGACATTCCTTTCTGACGCCTGTTTTCAAGCCTCAGGTGTACCCACCCTTGTTGAACGCCGCGCAGCGCGCCCGCGCCGCCGCGCTGCCGTTTCGGGTGGGGGTGGACGGCGGCGGCACCGGCACGCGGGCCCGCCTGCAAGACGCCAGCGGCCGCACGCTGGGGCAGGGCTCGGCCGGGGCTTCGGGCTTGTCAGGGGGCACGGAGCAGGCCTGGCGGCATGTGCAGCAGGCCATCGCGGCCGCCTTCCAGGAAGCCGGGCTGCCGTGGGCGGCACCCGCTTCGGTGACGCTGGCCCTGGGTCTGGCCGGTGCGGAGGTGGCGGCGCTGCACGCCGACTTCCTGGCCGGCAACCCGGGCTATGCCCTGGTGGTGCTGGAAAACGACGGCATCACCCAGTTGGCTGGCGCGCATGCGGGGCGACCGGGCATCGTGGTCTCTGCCGGCACCGGTGCGGTGGCGGCGGCGAAGTACACCGACGGCAGCGTGCGCCGTTGCGGCGGTTGGGGCTGGCCGGCGGGTGATGAAGGTGCTGGCGCGTGGCTGGGTTTGCAGGCCGTGCGCGCCCTGCAGAACGCGCTGGACGGCCGCGGGCCCGGCGGGCCCTTGTCGCTCGCGGTGGCCGCTGCCATCGGCCCCGATGCGGCTGCGGTGCAAGCCTGGTCGGGGCTCGCCGGTCAGAACGCCTGCGCCCAGCTGGCACCGCTGGTGTTCGCTGCCTCTGAGCAGGGCGACCCGCAGGCCCTGTCGCTGCTGCAAACGGCCGCCTCCGAACTGGCCCGTCTGGCCGAAGCACTGAGCGCAGCTGGCGCTGCGGCATCGGATCTGCCCATCGTGCTGAACGGCAGCATCGGCGTCCGCCTGGCCGCGCGCTGGCCACCGGCCTTGCGCGCGCGCCTGGTAGCTACCGCCGGCGACAGCGCCGAAGGCGCGCTGCGCCTGCTGCACGAGACCCTGGGCACGGCCCTGGGTGCAGCATGACCCAAGGCCTGAGCGGCCATATCCTCACGCCTGCCGGCTTCGTTCGGGGCGCGCTGGACATCGCCGACGGCCGCATCCTGCAACTGGACGGTGCGCCTGTCGATGAAGCCACCGTGCGGGCTGACTGCCAGACGCCACTGCTGCTGCCCGGCTTCATCGACCTGCATGTGCACGGCGGCGGCGGCGCCGACACCATGGACGCGGGCGACGCCGTACAGACGCTGGCCCGCCTGCACGCCCGCCACGGCACCACGGCGCTGCTGGCCACGACGATGACCGCACCGCTGGGCGACATCGAAGCCGCCCTGCGCGCGTTGGCGCCGGCGGTGCGCGAGCGCAGCAGCGGCGCCGCGCGGGTGCTGGGCGTGCACCTCGAAGGTCCCTACATCAGCCCCGACAAACTGGGCGCACAGCCGGCCTTTGCCCGCGCGCCGAGCCTGGCCGAGGTGATGGCGCTGCACGCCATCGCGCCCATCCGGCTGGTCACGCTGGCGCCCGAAGTGAGTGGCATGCTGGCGCTGATTCCGGCGCTGGTGGAAGCCGGCATGCGGGTGCAGATCGGCCACACCGCGGCCAGCTACGAGCAGGCCTTGGAAGCGATGCAGCAAGGCGCCACCGGCTACACCCACCTGTTCAACGCCATGAGCACGCTGCACCACCGCGCGCCCGGCGCGGCCGGCGCGGCCCTGGCCCACGCCGAGCACGCGGAAATCATCCCCGACCTGTTGCATGTGCACCCTGGCGCCATCCGCGCCGCGCTGCGCGCGATACCGGGCCTGTTTTGCGTCACCGACGCCACATCGGCCACCGGCATGCCCGACGGCGACTATCGCCTGGGCCGCCAGACGGTGAACAAGTGCCTGGGCGGCGTGCGCCTGGCCGACGGCACGCTGGCCGGCAGCACGCTGACGATGGACCAGGCGCTGCGCAACCTGGTGCACATCGGGCTGAACCTGCAAGACGCCGCCGCCCGCGTCAGCACCCACGCCGCGAACTACCTGCGCCTGGCGGACCGCGGCCGCCTGCAAACGGGTGCGGTGGCCGACATCGTGGTGCTTGACGCCGCCACGCTGCAGTTGCAGCAGGTGTGGGTCGAGGGTGAACCGCTGAAGGATCTCGCGTGAATTCGCAGATGCTGATCGAGGCTGCAGAAGGCCCGGCCGTTGCGGAACGCCTGCTGGCCGCCGAAGGCGCTGCACTGGCCGAACTGGGTGCGGCCTTGCGCCACCGCCCGCCGCGGAGCCTGCTGACCGTGGCGCGCGGCAGCAGCGACCACGCCGCCCACTACGTGGCCTATCTGGTGATGGCGCGGCTGGGGCGCCTGGTCACCTCGCTGCCGATGTCGCTGGTCACGCTCTACCAAAGCCGCCTGGTCTGCGACGGCCTGGTCGCGCTGGCCTTTTCGCAGTCCGGCCAGAGCCCCGACCTGGTCGCCCCGCTGCGCTATTTCGGCGAGCAGGGCGCGCGCACAGTGGCCTTCGTCAACGATGCGGCTTCCCCGCTGGCGCAGGCCGCGCAGCAGACCATCGCGCTGCACGCCAGCCCCGAGCTGAGCGTGGCCGCCACCAAGAGCTGCATCGCGCAGCTGGTGGCCGGCGCGGCGCTGGCTTCGGCCTGGGAACAGGACGCCGCCTTCAGCACGGCGCTGGCGGACTTGCCCGCTGCACTGGAACGGGCCTGGGCGCAGGACTGGAGCGCTGCCGTGCCCGCCCTGCAAGGCGCCGACCGCCTCTACGTCATCGCGCGCGGCACCGGCTTGCCGATCGCGATGGAAGCGGCGCTGAAGTTCAAGGAGGTCTGCGGCATCCAGGCCGAGGCCTACTCGGGCGCCGAGGTGCAGCACGGGCCGATGGCGCTGGTCGAACCCGGCTTCGCCATGCTGGTCTTCGCGCCGCGCGGCCCGGCGCACGAAGGCCTGCTCTTGCTGGCGGCGCAGATGCGCGAACGCGGCGCCCGCGTGCTGCTGGCGGCGCCGCCCGGCACGCCCGGCTGCGACCTGCCGCTGGCCGCCACCGGCCATGTCGACCTCGACCCGATAGCCCTGGCGCAGAGCTTTTACCGCCTGGTCGAAATGCTGGCCCGCGCGCGCGGGCTGGACCCCGACCATCCGCGCCACCTGAACAAGGTCACGCGTACCTCCTGAAAAGCGCGCAGGGCGCCGTGCTGGTGGCGCGGTGGGTCGCGCGTTTCAGGGTGCCGGCTGCACCCGCGTCGGTGGCTGTTCGGGCAGCCCTGCGAGGTGGCTGTCGTCGGCCCAGCGGTCGATCTGCAGCCGGCCGTCGGCCCAGCGCAGGCGGTTGATGCCGGTGTTGGGAATGTCGCAATCGCGCAGCCCGTCCAGCGGCAGGCCATGGCAGGTGCGCCAGAGCATGTCCAGCACGCCGCCGTGCGTCACCACGGTCACGCGGCGGCCGGCGCTTTGTTCGGCCAGCTCGCGCACCGTGCTCAGCACGCGTTGGTGGCACTGGCGCAGGCTTTCGCCGCCTTCCGGCAGCGCGTAGTCGCCATGGTGTTCCAGCCAGCGCCGCCACAGTTCGGGGTGTTGCTGCTGGATGGTCGGCACGTCCAGCCCTTCCAGCATGCCGAAACGCTGCTCACGCAGGCCCGGCAGCAGGGTGGGTGCCAGCGCCCACTGCGCAGCCAGGGGCGCCGCCGTTTGCAGGGCGCGCTGCAGGTCGCTGCTGAAGAAGGCGTCGGGCTTGTCGGCTGCCAGGCGTTCAGCCAGGCGCTGCGCCTGCGTCAGGCCCAGTTCGTTGAGCGGCACATCCAGTTGGCCCTGGAAGCGCTGCTGCCGGTTCCAGTCGGTTTCGCCGTGGCGAATGAACAGTAATTCAGTCACTTGGCGAACAACTGCCCGCGGTCCTTGAAGGCCTTGAACTCCAGCGCGTTGCCCGAGGGGTCGTGGAAGAACATCGTGGCCTGCTCGCCCACCAGGCCGGCGAAGCGGATGTAGGGCTCGATGACGAACTTCACGCCGCTATCGCGCAGCCGGGCGGCGAAGCTGTCGAACTGCTCCCAGTCCAGCACCACGCCGAAGTGCGGCACCGGCACGTCGTGGCCGTCGACTTCGTTGTGGTGGTCGCCTTTCAACTTGGGCGGCGCCAGGTGGGCGACGAGCTGATGGCCGAAGAGGTCGAAGTCGATCCATTCGCTGCTGCTGCGGCCTTCAGGGCAGCCCAGCAGGCCGCCGTAGAAGGCGCGCGTGCTGGCCAGGTCGTTGACGGGAAAGGCGAGGTGGAAAGGGGCGATGGCGCTCATGGCTCGAAGGTGGCAAGGTGGATCGGCACAGGATACCCGCGCCCCGTGAACTTCGCGGTTCAGCCCTTGATCTCGGGCGTATAAACGCTGGCGTCGGTGGTGACCAGATCCAGCGGAAAACGCCGGCCGGCCCGGTGGTCTTCGATGCAGCGCAGCACCAGTGCGCTGCGGTGTCGTGCGGCGCTGGCTCGCACTTCATCGGGCGTCATCCACAGCGTGCGGACGATGCCGGTGTCCAGCGCCAGGCCGGGCAGTTCGTCGCCCACGCTGCCGGCATAGGCGTAGCGCACGTAGGTCACGTCTTCGCCGGTGCTGTGTCGCTGGAAACGCGACAGGTAGATGCCCACCAGTGCGGTGGGCGTGAAGGCGCGCATCGTCTCTTCCAGCGCCTCGCGCACCACGCCTTCCTGCGGCGATTCGCCCGGGTCCAGGTGCCCTGCCGGGTTGTTCAGCCGCATTCCTTCGGGGGTGTGTTCCTCGATCAGCAGGTAGCGGCCATCACGTTCGATGATCGCCGCCACGGTGGTGCTGGGCGTCCAGCGCGGGTTGGATGTCATGCAGCGGATGCTAGCCATTTGCCACCCAGCGACGCGCCCCCGGTGGGGTCGACTTAGACTTGGCCGCACAGACGGACACACCGTTGCAGGGATAGGTCTTCGAACATGCCCACACGCAAGCGTGCCCAGCCGGTGCCGGCTGAAGTGAACCTCGAATCGGGCAGCGCCCCGGCTGGCGACACCGCCGCCGTGCAGGCCATTCACCACCGCGCCAAGCGCAAGAACATCCCGCCCGCCGGGCTGGAAGCGCAGGGCCGGGTGGAAGACAGCCCCAAGGTGCGGCTGGCCTACAACCCGCACCTGCCGCCGGTGCTGCGGGTGTCCAACGACCCGGCAGCCGCCGACCGCCTGCCGCAACTGCTGGCGACTGCCCGCGAACGCGCGCTGAGTGCCGACGAAGCTGCCGTGCTGGCCGAAGCGCTGCGCCGGCATGAGCCCTGGTTGGAATGGGCCGGCAAGCGCGAACGGCCTTGGTTCGAGGTGGACCCGCCGGCGCTGCACATTCACGAACGCGTCAGTACCCAGGCCATGCTGCGCGTGCTGGCCCGGGAAGACGTGAACCGCGACCTGTTCGCCGACTCGCAGCAAAGCTATGCCGAGGCGGTGCAGTTCTACAAGCACGACATCGACTGGTCGAATCGCATGGTGCTGGGGGACAGCCTCGCGGTGATGGCGAGTCTGGCACGGCGGGAAGACCTGGCGGCCAAGGTGCAGATGATCTACATCGACCCGCCGTATGGCATCAGCTTCAAAAGCAACTTTCAGCCCCAATTGGGGCAGAAGAATGTCAAGGATCAGGAGCAGGACCTGACGCGAGAGCCGGAGATGGTCAAGGCCTATCGCGACACCTGGACGCTGGGCAACCACAGTTACCTGACCTATCTGCGCGACCGACTGACGCTTGCGCGCGAGATGCTGACCGACAGCGGCAGCTTGTTTGTGCAAATCTCAGACGAGAACTTGCATCGGGTTCGCTCGCTATTGGATGAGGTATTTGGCCCCGCGAACTTCATCTCGCTGATCACCTTCCGGACCAAAATTCCGTTGGGGGCGACGCATCTCGCTGGAATTTCCGACTATTTAATTTGGTTCGCCAAAGACATAGAGAAGATGAAATTCAACCGACTGTTCGCGGCGCGCGGAGTTGGGGATGACACTCTCTTTTCAGCGGTGCAAGAGCCCTCGGGGTTTCGCCGTCCGATAAAGGAGGATGAGAGCGTTGAAGAATTGCAGTCACGAGGTTATGCGCTATTCCGCGGAATTGACTTCGTATCTTCTGGGCGTACAGAAAGCTGCGTTTTTGACGCGCCTGTAAACGGCCAAGTGTTCTCGACTGCCAGTGGGAAAAGCTGGAAGACCAATCGGGAAGGATTTGCACGCCTGGTGTTAGCCGAAAGAATATTGGCCGGCAGTTCGAGTCTGTCCTATCTGTTTCGCCATGCAGACTACCCTGTCCAGGAATACACAAATCTTTGGAGCGATACGCAGGGTGCAACCGACAAAACCTACGTCGTTCAAACGGCCACCAAGGTCATCGAACGCTGCATGCTGATGACCACCGACCCCGGCGACCTCGTTCTCGATCCCACCTGCGGCAGCGGCACCACCGCCTTCGTGGCCGAGAAATGGGGCCGCCGCTGGATCACCATCGATTCCAGCCGCGTGGCGCTGGCCCTGGCCAAGCACCGTCTGATGACGGCGAGTTTCGAACACCACAGGCTGCGCCCGCTGTCGCCCGAAGACCTGCAACGCAACCCGCGCGGTACCTGGCTGCGCAACGGTGGGCCAGAGCCCAAAACATTCGACTGCAAGACGGTGCCGCACATCACGCTGAAAAGCATTGCGCGCAACACCTCGTTGGACTCCATCTTTGCGAAGCACGAGCCGCTGCTGGCCGAGAAGCTGGCCACGCTCAACCACACGCTGGCCAAAGCCACGCCCGAACTGAAAGGCCAACTCGCCGACAAACCGGCGCGCGTCAAGGTAGTTGCCGCCTGTGTCATGCAGCTTTTTGCTGAGTAT
>JBBAPI010000038.1:0-19951 GCA_040400915.1 Rubrivivax sp. | reverse complement strand
GATATCGCTTTTGGTTTACGTGCTTTGCTTCGTCAAGGGCCGCGATCACCAAGACGGCCTCACACTGCGTGCCGGGACAGCGACCGCATCACCCATAGGACCCGATGACCGCCATGACCGACGAGCTCTACCCCAACATCCGCGACGGCGTGCGTGCGCTGTGCGCCGACTTCCCCGCCCAATACCACCGCCGCATCGATGCGGAACGCGGCTACCCCGAGGCCTTCGTCGATGCGCTGACCCAGGCTGGCTGGCTGGCGGCGCTGATTCCGCAGGACTACGGCGGCTCGGGCCTAGGCCTGGCCGAGGCCAGTGTGATCATGGAAGAGATCAACCGCAGCGGCGGCAACGCCGGCGCCTGCCACGGCCAGATGTACAACATGGGAACGCTGCTGCGCCATGGCTCGGCCGAGCAGAAGCAGCGCTGGCTGCCGCGCATCGCGCACGGTGAATTGCGGCTGCAGAGCATGGGCGTCACTGAGCCCAGCACCGGCACCGACACGACCAAGATCAAGACCACCGCCGTGCGCCGCGGCGACCGCTGGGTGGTCAACGGCCAGAAGGTCTGGATCAGCCGCGTCCAGCACTCCGACTTGATGATCCTGCTCGCGCGCACCACGCCGCTGGCCGAAGTGAAGAAGAAGACCGAGGGCCTGTCGATCTTCCTCGTCAACCTGCGCGACGCGGTGGGCCGCGGCCTGACGGTGCGGCCGATCCCCAACATGGTCAACCACGAGACCAACGAGCTGTTCTTCGAGAACCTCGAGATCCCGGCCGAGAACCTTATCGGGCAGGAAGGTCTGGGCTTCAAATACATCCTGGACGGCCTGAACGCCGAGCGCACGCTGATCGCCGCCGAATGCATCGGCGACGGCCACTGGTTCATCGACAAGGTCACGGCCTACGCCAAGCAGCGCGTCGTCTTCGGCCGGCCCATCGGCCAGAACCAGGGCGTGCAGTTCCCGATCGCCGAGGCCAAGATCGAGGTAGAGGCCGCTGACCTGATGCGCTGGGAAGCCTGCCGCCGCTTCGACGCGCAGCTGCCTTGCGGCGCGCAGGCCAACATGGCCAAGTACCTGGCGGCCAAGGCCAGCTGGGAAGCCGCCAATGCGGCGATCCAGTTCCACGGCGGTTTCGGCTTCGCCTGCGAATACGACGTCGAGCGCAAGTTCCGCGAGACGCGGCTGTACCAGGTGGCGCCGATCTCGACCAACCTGATCCTGTCTTACGTGGCCGAGCACCTGCTGGGCCTGCCACGGAGCTTCTGACCCCAGCCCGCCAAAAAGCTCGGGGACATCCCGGCCCCGGGGGCGTACACCGATGCACCGCCGGCCGAGCTGGGTTACACCGCTGACGAGATTGCCGCGCCGCACACCAGCGGTGCCGCCTGAAGGAATGCTGTGATGACCGACCCCGATCCCGACCCGAGCCGCACGCTGGCGGCCTTTGCCGCCACGCTGCGCCATGCCGACATCCCGGCGCCGGTGCTGCGGCGCGCCGAAGACCTGTTCCTCGACTGGTTCGCCTCGGCGCTGGCCGGCAAGGGAGCCCGGCCGGTGGAGGCGCTGGCGAAGTTTTGGCTGTCGCAAGGCCCGGCGCAGGGCACCGCCGAAGTGCTGATCCACCGCCGCGGCAGCAGCCCGCTGGTGGCCGCCGCCGTCAACGCCGCGGCCTCGCACTTCGCCGAGCAGGACGACGTGCACAACGGCTCGGTCTTCCACCCGGCGGCGGTGGTGTTTCCGGCGGCGCTGGCGGTGGCGCAGGCCCTGGGCAGGAGCGGGCGCGAGCTGCTGGTGGCCAGCGTGGCGGGTTACGAGGTCGGCATCCGCGTCGGCGAGTTCCTGGGCCGATCGCACTACAAGTTCTTCCACACCACCGGCACCGCCGGCTCGCTGGCGGCCGCGGCGGCCGTGGGCCGGCTGCTGGGCCTGTCAGCCGAGGCGATGCTGCACGCGTTCGGCAGCGCCGGCACGCAGGCCGCGGGCCTGTGGGAGTTCCTGCGCGACGGCGCCGATTCCAAGCAGCTGCACACCGCGCATGCGGCGTCCACCGGCCTGGCTGCGGCCTACCTCGCTGCCGATGGCCTGACCGGCGCACGGCACATCCTGGAAGGCCCGCAGGGCATGGCGGCCGGCATGTCCAGCGACGCCGATCCAACGCGCCTGGTCTCGGGACTGGGCCGCCGCTGGGCCACGGCCGAGACCTCGTTCAAGTACCACGCCTGCTGCCGCCATACCCACCCGGCAGCCGATGCGCTGCTGCAGGTGCTGCATGGCCACCGCCTGTCCACCGACGACATCGAGCAGGTGACCACGTTCGTGCACCAGGGCGCCATCGACGTGCTGGGGCCGGTGACCGACCCGCAGACCGTGCACCAGGCCAAGTTCTCGATGGGCACGGTGCTGGCCATTGCTGCCATCCACGGCCACGCCGGTCTGGGCGAGTTCGACGCCGACTACCGCGCCGCACGCGTGACGGCCCTGCGCGAGCGCGTGCGCATGGTGTTGGACGCCGAGGTCGACGCGGCCTACCCGGCGCGCTGGATCGGCAAGGTCGAGGTGCTGACCAAGGACGGCCGGCGCCTGGCCGGCCGCGTCGATGAGCCCAAGGGCGACCCGGGCAACACGCTGAGCCGGCCTGAACTGGAGACCAAGGCGCTGAAGCTGGCCGCCTACCGCGGTGGCGCCAGCGCTGCGGAGATGCGCGGTGTCATCGACCGGGTGTGGGCGCTGGACAGTGAAGCGCAGCTGGGCCGCTGGCTCGTCGCTTAATCCACCACCTCGACCATCTGGTGTTGACCACGACCCCGACCTGAACCTGATCGAACTTTCCGAACAACACCAGGAGACACCATGAACCCTCGCCGCGTCCTCATCACCACCGCCCTGCTGGGCGCCGCCACCCTGGCCGTTGCGCCGGCCGCTTTTGCACAGGGCTACCCCACGCGCAACATCACGCTGATCGTGCCCTTCGTTGCCGGCGGGCCCGCCGACGTGGTGGCGCGCGCACTGGGCGCAACGATGAGCAAGTCGCTGGGGCAGAGCGTGGTCATCGAAAACAAGCTCGGCGCCGGCGGCACGCTGGCCGCCGGCTATGTCGCCAAGGCCGCGCCCGACGGCTACACCTTCCTCATCCACCACAACGGCATGGCCACCGCGCCCGGGCTGTACCGCAAGCTGGCCTACAACCCGCTGACCGACTTCGAGTACGTCGGCCAGGTGGTCGACGTGCCGATGACGCTGCTGGGCCGCAAGGACCTGCCGGCCAACACCGCGGCCGAACTGTTCGCCTGGGTCAAGGCGCAGGGCGGCAAGGCCAACCTGGCGCATGCCGGGCTGGGTGCGGTGTCGCAGCTGTGCGGCATGCTTTTCCAGCAGGCCGTCGGCGTCGAGATGGGCACCATCCCCTACCAGGGCACGGCCCCGGCGCTGAACGCGCTGCTGGGCGGTCAGGTCGACCTGCTGTGCGACCAGACGACGCAGACCTTGCCGCACATCAAGGCCGGCACCGTGAAGCTGTACGGCGTGACCACGCGCGAACGCATCAAGTCCCTGCCCGCGGTGGCGACGCTGGAAGAAGCCGGCCTGAAGGGCTTCGAGGTCAAGGTCTGGCACGGCATCTACGCGCCCAAGGGCACACCGGCGGCGGCCCTTGACCGCATTGGCGTAGCACTGCGTGCGGCCCTGAAGGACCCGATGATCGTGCAGCGCATGGTCGAGCTGGGCGCCGACATCGTGCCCGAGGCCAAGCAGACGCCGGAAGGCCTGCGCAGCTGGTTGAAGCCCGAGATCGACAAGTGGGGCGTCCTGATCCGAGCCGCCGGGACCTATGCCGACTGAAGACGTTTGACCATGCCTGCGCACGGACGTTCGACAGCGTCGCTTAGCCCGCAACGATGCCTCATGGCAGGTTGAACCAGAGCTCGTTGCGGCGCAGGAACCAGGGCGCGCATGGGCCGTTGTCGCCAACGACCACCGCGGGGGCGAGGCCCAGGCATCGGAGGTCAGCTTCCTGGTTCCGCCGTGTACCTACGCTCCGGCCAGGAGCGGTCCTTGGTGCTGCAGCGTCCAAGATGTCGTTCGTTGGACTCTCGCAGCACATGGGTGCTGCAAAGTCGCGCGGCACTCACAAGCTTGGGCAGTGCCGTGCTCTTGTTGTTCGCTATTCGGTGCGTCCCGCAGTCTTTCCGCGTGACCTGGATCCGAAGAAGCCAGACGCCTACGGCCTCGACGCCTTCCACGCCGCAGCGCGTCGACGTCCAGCTGGTCGTGCTCTACGAGCTGCGCTTTCTGCACCCGATGCCGAACTGGGTTGCGGCCTGGATTTTGACGGCGGCGGGTGCGCCACTGGATGGTATTGCCGTTACGGTGCTGGTGCTGATGGCCGCGCTGCCGGTCTGAGCGGCGACTTCAGCGGGCGACGGTGTCGCGTGCCGATTCGGCCAGTCGCTCCGCCGGGGACATGGCTGTGAATTCGGTGCGGATCGCCGAACCCTGTGCATCCAGTGCCGGTGCAGCAGCGAATTCTTCAGTCTCCCATTCGACGCCCCACGGCGATGCCGGCACTTCAACGCTGCGCCCGCCCACCGTCATGCGGCGCGTGCGCAACTGCGGGTGGTCGATCAGTTCGTACACCGAGTTGACATTGCCGAACGCCGTTTGCGCAGCGGTCAGGCGGTCGACCATGGTCGCGGCCGTCTGGCCGCCGAAGACCTCGGCCACCACGCCATCCACATAGGCTCGATGGGCGACGCGAGCGGCATTGTTGGCGCAGCGCGTGTCGCCTGGAAGTTCCGGCTGCAGCAGCACCTGCTGACAGAACGCGAGCCATTCACGCTCGTTCTGGATCGAGATCACGATGTCGCGGCCGTCGGCGCAGGTGAAGGCGCCATAGGGTGCGATCGTCGGGTGCTTCAGGCCGACACGCTCGGGCGCCTTGCCGCCGTAGCGCGTCTGCAGATACGGCACGGCCATCAACTCGGCCGCGGATCCGAACAGCGATACCTTCACGGCTGAACCGACGCCGGTGCGTTCACGCTGCATCAGCGCCTGCTGGATGCCAATCAGCGCATTGAGCCCGGCATTGATGTCGCACAGCGACACGCCGATGCGGCCCAGTGCATCGACGCCCTCGCCCGGTGCACCGCTGACCGAGATCAGGCCGCTTTCGGCCTGCACCAGCAAGTCGTAGGCCTTCATGCCGAACAGGCGGCCGTCGTCGCCGTAGCCGCTGATGTCGCAGGTGATCAACCGCGGATGGCGCTGGCGCAGCGCGGCCGAGCCCAGGCCCAGCCGCTCGGTGGCGCCGGGCGCCAGGTTCTGGATGAAGACATCGGCGCGCGCCACCAGTCGCTTCAGCAGTGCCAAGTCGTCGCCCTGCTTCACATCCAGCGCGATGGACTCCTTGCCGCGGTTGATCCACACCCAGTACGACGACTCGCCGTGCACGGCGCGGTCGTAGCTGCGGGCGAAGTCGCCTTCGATGCGTTCGATCTTGATCACGCGCGCCCCGGCGTCGGCCAGGCGACTGCTGCAGTAGGGTGCCGCCACCGCCTGTTCCAGCGCCACGACCAGCACGCCATCCAGCGGTCGCGGCTCGGGCTTGAGTGCTTGCGGGGGCTTGGGCTTGTCGCTGCCGGGCATGGTCTCTCCTGGGAACGTTGTCGGCAATGATTGTGGAAATCACGGGGCTCGCGGCGGAATTGCTTTTGCGTGTATCCAGCATTGCCGGTGCAGCAACTCGCCCGTTGCGGCGCCGGCAACGCTGCATGTACCAACTTGAAATTGCCGGGCGCGGTCTGTGGCGCGACAGTCCGCCGCCACCCTACAACCACTATCGGAGACTGACATGCTGCGCCATTCCCGCTTCGCGTTTTCCCTCACTGCACTGGCCGCTGTTTTGACCGTTACGCTGGTCGCGGCACCTGCGCTGGCGCAGGAACGCGTGGTCAAGATCTACGGCTTCGGCGCCAAGAGCGGTGTGGTCCGCATCTTCGGCTTGAACAGCGAAGCGGCGATGAAGGCTGCGTCCGAACAGATCAACAAGGCCGGCGGCGTGACCATGGGCGACGGCGCCAAGGCCAAGCTGGTCATCGAATATCTGGACGACCGCTGCAACGCCGAGGAAGGCATCAACGCACTGCGCCGCATCGCCGCGCAGAACGACGCCTTCGTCGCCGTGGGCCCCACCTGCAGCAACGTCGCCGAGCCGGTGTTCGGCATTCTGCAGAAGAAGGCGGGCGATGCATCCGACAGCGGTCTGCAGTTCCCGCTGTACACCGACGTGGCCGCCAAGGGCGGGCTGGCCGGCATGTCGCAATGGGCCTTCCGCAACGTGCCCAGCGAAACGGCCATGTACAAGGCGCTGTTCGACTGGATCAAAGCCACACGGCCTGAGGTGAAGAGCGTATGGGGCGGCGTCGAGAAAGACTTCGCGCACAGCAACGCCACCTACAACGTGATGAAGGGCCACGCCGAGAAGACCGGCTTCGAGGTGAAGGGCCAGAGCGAATGGCTGCTGGCCGACACCAGCTTCAGCACGCAGGTGCGCGAGATGCGCCGAGCCGAGGCCGACCTGGTGATGATCAGCGCCCACCCCTTCACCACCTGCGGCGTGCTGAAGGAGATGCAGCGCCAGGGCGTGAAGCCCAAGATGCTGGTCGGCCTGACCAGCAGTTCCAGTCTGGAAACGCTGCAGGGCTGCGCCGCCCAGGCCGAGGGCATCGTCATCCCCACCAGCTTCGCGCCGGTGACGCCCGAAGCCAAGAAGGCCGCCGACGCGGTGGCCGCTGCCGGCGCCAGCATGGACCTGCACAACGCAGCCGCGTGGGAGAACATCTACACCCTGAAGGACCTGATCGAGAAGAACAAGATCATCGGCAAGCCCGAGTCCATCCAGGCCGACCGCGTGAAGATGCGCGAGGCGCTGGCCGGCATGAAGGAGACCACAGGGCTGCTCGGCAAGGTCGGCCGCACCGACGACCGCGAGGCCGTCAAGCCTTTCCTCTTTGTCCGCGCGGACAAGGGCAACTGGGTCGTCGCCCACCAGCCAAACTGATCAGGCGCCGGGCATGAGCAGCGAGGGTTTCCCGAGAGCGAGTTCCCGCCTGGCGGGACCGCGCGCAGCGCTTAGGGTGCAGCCATGAGTTGGATCGACTTCCAGGATCTGATTCAGTCGGTGGCCGATGGTGTGATGTTCGGCACCACCTACGCGCTGATCGGCATCGGTTTCACGCTGATCTTCGGCGTGATGCACAAGATCAACCTGTCCTATGCCGCCGCTTCCATCGGCGCGGCCTACCTGAGCCTGCTGGTGGTGAAGTTCGCACCGGCGGCACCGGCGTTGGTGGTCTACGTGTCAGCTGCGCTGCTGGGTGGCGTGCTGGGTTTGCTGGTCTACCTGGTGTGCTTCCGCTTCCTGCCGCTGAACCAGCCGCTGGCCACGCTGATGTCCACCGTGGGCATGCTGCTGTTGCTGGAGGAGGCCATCATCCACGCCACCGCCGGCATGCCGCAGAACTACCCGGCGATGTTCAGCGGCGTGGTCTTCAACATCGGCCCCTTCATGCTGCGCGGCGACCTGCTGGCGGTGTTCGGCCTGGGCTGCGCGGCCATGGTCGGGCTGAAGCTGCTGCTGCAGCGCACGAAGTTGGGCCTGGCCACGCGCGCCGTGGCGCAGCAGGCGGTGGCGGCGCGTTTGTGCGGCATGGGCGTGGACGCCACCAACGCCAGCACCTTCGTCATCGCCGGCCTGCTGGGCGGCACCGCGGGCGCGATGGCCGGTGCGGCCATCGGCGTGCTGTCGCCGCTGCTGACGCTGCCGCTGACGGTGAAGGGCCTGGTGGTGACGGTGATCGGCGGCCTGGGCAGCATCCCCGGCGCCATCGTGGCGGGGCTGATCGTCGGCGGCACCGAGAACCTGTTCCAGTTCCTGCGCGGGGTCAGCGAGCGCGACATCTACGTGATGCTGATGCTGTTCGCCTTCTTGGTGTTTCGTCCGGGCGGCCTGTTCGCAGCCCCCGGCGGCCGCGACTGAGGAGCCATCGACGATGGACTTCTACCTCGGTCTTGCCCAGGTCATCGGCGTGCACACGCTGCTGGGCCTGTCGGCCTGGTGCGTGCTGCACACCGGTCAGGTCAGCCTGGCGCAGGGCGGCTTCTTCGCCATCCGCGCCTATGCAGCCGGCATGCTGACGACGATGGCCGGCTGGCCGCTGCTGCTGGCGCTGCCGGTCGCCGCGCTGGCCGCTGCGGCGGTGGCGGTGGCGGTGGGTTTTCCGGCGCTGCGCGTGAAGGGGCTGATGCTGGTGGTGGCCACCATGGCCTTCGCCGAAATCGTGCGGCTGGTGTTCTTCAATTTCAAGTGGCGCGTCGAAGGCCCGAACGGCCAGGGCCAGATGATCGGACCTGACGCGGGCCTGGGCTTCGGCGGCATCCGCTACTTCCAGACCCACGGCTGGACCGCGTGGGATGTGCTGGCGCTGATCTGGTGCCTGGTGGCGCTGGTGATGCTGGCGCTGTGGGCGCTGGACCGTTCGCGTATCGGCACGCTGTGGCGCGCGGTGGGTGAAGACGAAGTGGCGGCGCAAAGCGCAGGCATCGCACTGACGGCGGCCAAGGTCTCGGCCTTCGGCATCGGCGGCGCCATCGCCGGGCTGGCCGGCGGCTTGTTCAGCCACACCACCACGCACATCGAACACGGCAACTTCACCATCCTGCTGGCCACCTTCGCCATTGCCTATCCCATCCTGGGCGGCCTGAAGAGCCTGGCGGGCACGGTCGTGGCGGTCATCTTCATCCAGGGCGTACTGGTCGAAGGCCTGCGCTTCCTGGGCGACTGGCGCAGCCTGCTGTTCGGTGCGTTGATTCTGCTGGTGATGTTGGTGCGACCCAGCGGTGTACTGACTGCGCCACTCTGGAAGCGCGGCACCGCCCGCAGCCCGGTGACGCGGCCGCGCGCGGTCGAAGGGGAAACGCGGCATGCTTGAACTCGACAACGTCAGCCGCTACTTCGGCGGTGTGAAGGCCGTCGACGGCCTGAGCCTGCGCGTGCAGCGAGGCGAGATCCTGGGTCTGATCGGCCCCAACGGCAGCGGCAAGAGCACCACGGTGAACCTGATCGCCGGGCTGTACGCGCCCACCAAGGGAACTCTGCGTTTCGAAGGCCACGACATCGCCGCGCTGCCGCCCCACCGCCGCGCCGAGCTGGGCATTGCGCGCACCTTCCAGAACATCCGTCTGTTCAGCCAGCTGACGGTGTGGCAGAACGTGTGGGCCGCGCGCGTGGTGCGCGAAACAGGTTGGGCCGGCTTCAGGAAACGCTGGCTGGCCGGCGCCGGCGCTGCGCGCGACGAAGTCGAGCAGTTGCTGGAATTCAGCGGCCTGGCCGGGAAGCGCGACCACCTGGCCGGCAACCTGGCCTTCGGTGAACAGCGCCGGCTGGAACTGGCACGCGCAGCCGCTTCCGGCGCGCCGCTGTTGCTGCTGGACGAACCCGCCGCGGGCATGAATTCAGAAGAAATCGATGAGCTGGACCAGCGCATCCGCGCGCTGCGCGATCAGGGCCGCACCATTGTGCTGATCGAGCACCACATGGAGCTGGTGATGGGAGCGTGCGACCGCGTGGCGGTGCTGAACTTCGGCCGCAAGATCGCCGAGGGCACGCCCGCTGCGGTGCAGGACGACCCCGAGGTGCGCGCAGCCTATCTGGGCAGCGACGACGGCGACGACATGATGGCCGCGGCACTCGCGGCCTGAGCCTGGAGACCACGATGCTGGAGATCCAAGACCTGGCCACTTCATACGGCCAGATCCAGGCGCTGAAGGGCGTCAGCCTGAACGCCAGGGCCGGTGAGGTCACCTGCCTGCTGGGCCCCAATGGCGCGGGCAAGACCACGCTGATGATGTCGCTGGCCGGCATCCTGAAGCCGCAGCGCGGGTCGATCCGCTTCGAGGGCGAGGAACTGCTGGGCAAGAGCACTTCCGAGATCGTGCGGCGCGGCCTGGCGCTGGTGCCCGAGAACCGCCTGGTGTTCCCGGCGCTGACCGTGCGCGAGAACCTGCTGGCCGGCGCCTTCAGCCGCCGCGACCGCAAGGCGATCGACAGCGACGTCGAACACCAGTTTCACCGCTTTCCGCGCCTGCGCGAACGCATGGCGCAGCTGGCCGGCACGCTGTCGGGTGGCGAACAGCAGATGCTGGCCGTGGCCCGCGCGCTGATGTCGCGCCCGCGGCTGCTGCTGATGGACGAGCCCTCGGTGGGCCTGGCGCCCAAGGTGGTGGCCGAGATCTTCCAGATCATCCGCACGCTGCACGCCGAGGGCACCAGCATCTTCCTGGTCGAGCAGAACGCGCACATGGCGCTGAAGGTGGCGCAGCACTTCTACCTGATGGAGCAAGGGAAGGTCAGCTTCAGCGGCACGCCGGGGCAACTGGCTGAGGACGACGTCGTACAGCGCGCCTATCTCGGGCAACGCAAGGCAGCTTGAGGACGCCACATGATCGACTTCCTTCAGCGCACCCTGGACGGCCTGCTCGAAGCCGGCCCGTATGCGCTGGTGGGCTTGGGGCTGACGCTGGGCTTCGGTGTGCTGAAGCGCGTGAACCTGGCCTACGGCGCGGGCGCGATGGCGGCGGCGTATCTGGGCGCCTGGCTGCATGCGCGCCACGGCCTGCCGCTGCTGCCGGTGCTGCTGGTGGTGATCGTTGGAACAGCGCTAGCGGGCTTGTATGTCGAATGGATCTGCTTCGCGCCGCAGGACGATGCGAGCGCGCGGCGCGGCGTGGCCTTGCCGGGCGCCGATGGGCGCGAAGTGGTGGCGCTGGCCGCCAGCTTTGCACTGTGGATGCAGTTGGAACAGCTGGCCGTGGGCCTGCTGCCGAGGCACCTGAACCCGTTCCCGACGCTCGCCGTCACGCGCGAATGGACGGTGGGTCCGTTGGGCCTGCGGCCTGACCGGCAGCTGCTGCTGGTAGGGGCCGTGGCGCTGGTGCTGGCGGTGGCGCAGGCGCTGCGCCGCAGCTGGGGCGGCCTGGCCTGGCGCGCGGTGTCCGACCAGCGCACGGCCGCGCAACTGGTGGGCCTGGACGTGTCGCGGCTGCAGCGCTGGAGCTTCGTCGCGACCTGCGCGCTGGCCGGCCTGGCGGCGGCGGCGGTGTTGACACTGGAAGGACAGGTCACGCAGATGTTCGGCATGTGGATGCTGGTCAAGGGCCTCGTGGCTGCGATGCTGGGCGGCCTGGGCTCCGTGCGCGGCGTGTTGATCGGCGCCGTGGTGCTGGGCGTGGTGGAGGCGCATGCGCAAGCCGCTTTCGGTGCGCTGGGCCGCGACGCCACGGCCTGGATGTTGTTGCTGGCGGTGCTGGTGTGGCGCAGTTGGCGCAGCGCGCGAAACTTCAGTCTGCCCACCGGTGCTGCCCCCGCCGGATACGGCCATGCGTGACGCGCTGTGCAGCACGCAAGGCGGCCTGATCACGGACCTGGCCGTGCTGTCACTGCTGGCGCTGTCGGCCTGGCTGGTGCTGCGCAGCGGTCGCATCTCGCTGGGCCAGCAGGCCTATTTCGCGCTGGGAGCCTACGGCGCCGGCATGGGCACGGCGCTGGCGCAGTGGCCGCTGGCAACAGCGCTGCTGGCCGGCATGCTGCTGGGCGCGTTGGCCTCGGCTGCGGTGGCGCTGGGCACGCAGCACCTGTCGGGGCTGCATTACGCGGTGGCCACGCTGGCTTTTGCCGAACTGCTGCGGCTGGGCCTGTCGTCGTGGCATTTCCAGCGGACGATGGCCGATGGCACGCTGGTCGGTCCCGCGGGTGTCGACGGCTTCCGCGACATCCGCTGGCTGTTGCAGAACCAGGTCACGCCCGACCTCTTCGTGATGCTGGCGCTGGCTGTGCTGACCTGTGTGCTGCTGGGCTGGTTCGCGCTGGCCCGCACGCGTTTCGGCGCCGCGCTGCAGGCCGTGGGGTTGGACGACACGCTGGCCGCTGCCTCCGGGCTGCCGGTGGCGCGCATCCGGATCACGGCCGCCGCGCTGGCCGGCGCCGTGGCGGCCTTGGGCGGTGGGCTGTATGCGCACCGCACCACCTTCATCGACCCCGCCGTCTTCGACCCCATGCTGGGCGTGCACGCGGTGGGCTATGCCATGGTCGGCGGCCTGGCCACAGCGGCCGGCCCGCTGCTGGGCACGGCGCTGGACATCGGCGTGCTGGAGGCCAGCCGCTGGTTCGAGGGCTGGCGCATGGTGATCTTCGGCGGCGCGGTCGCGCTGTTCCTGCGCTGGCGGCCGCGCGGGCTGCTGGACGAAACAAGCGTTCATGCCGCAGCCCGTTGGCTGCAGCGTTTTTCAACGTCAAAGACTGCAACCTCCGAAAGGAACCAACATGCCCACCCATGACCTGCTGAGCGGTCGCACCATCATCGTCACCGGCGCCGCCACCGGCATCGGCCAGGCCTTCGCGGTCGGCGCCGCTGCCCAGGGCGCCAACGTCGTCGTCGCCGACATGAACGCCGCCGATGAGACCGTGGCCGCGGTCGAAGCCGCCGGCGGCCAGGCGCTGGCCGTGCGCGTCGACGTGGCCGACAACGAATCGGTGCTGGCGATGGCCCGTGCCGCGGTGCAGCGCTTCGGCCGCATCGACGGCCTGGTCAACAACGCCGCCTACTTCCGCGAAGTGAAGCTCACGCCCTTCGAGGAACTGGACCCGGCGCAGTGGGACCGCATCTTCGCCGTCAACGTGAAGGGCGTGTGGCAGTGCTGCAAGGCCGTGATGCCGGCGATGCGCGAACAGAAGTCGGGCGCCATCGTGAATATTGCGTCGGTGGTGGCGCTTGCCGGGCAGCCGGGCTACTTGCATTACGTGGCCACCAAGGGCGCGGTGCTGTCCATGACCAAGGGCCTGGCCAAGGAATGCGGTCCGTACAACGTGCGCGTGAACGTCATCGCGCCGGGCTTCGTGATCACCGACGCCACCAGGAACCGCCCCATCGAATGGCAGCAGAGCTTCCTGAAGGCCCGCGCCATCAGCCGCGAGCAGCGGCCGGACGACCTGGTGGGCACGGCGGTGTACTTGATGAGTGACCTCGCCGCCTTTGTCAGCGGCCAGACCATCGTCGTCGATGGCGGCCACATCATGTACTGAGCATTCATCACACCAATGGACGGAGACAGCAATGAATGAAATCATCCTTCACCACTACCCCTTCTCCAGCTTCAGCGAGAAGGTCCGCACCGCCCTCGGCCTGAAGGGCATCGCCTGGCATTCGGTGGAGATCGCCGGCCTGCCGCCGCGGCCGCTGCTGACGCCCCTGACCGGGGGTTACCGCCGCGCGCCGGTGATGCAGGTGGGCGCCGACATCTACTGCGACACCCACATCATCCTGCCTGCGTTGGACCGCTTGCGCGCGGGTGCCGCGCTGTATCCCGCCGGCAGCGAAGGCGTGGCCGAAGGCCTGGGCTTCGCGTGGGAACGGCAGATGTGGATACCGACCATCGGCGTGCTGGTGCACTACATCGGCGAACACATCCCACCGGACTTCCTGAAAGACCGAAAGGAAGGCTACTTGATGGTGGACATCAGCAAGGATGCGATGGCCCCGCAATTCGACACCCATGTGCAGTTCGTGCGCGGGCAGATCGGCTGGCTGGCGCAGGCGCTGAGCGCGCGCCCCTTCCTGTTCGGCGACGTGCCCAGCGCGGCCGACCTGGCCTGCTGGCAGACGCTGTTCCTGCTGCGCAAGAACTGCCCGCCCGAGGTCGATGCGCTGCTGGGCATCAGCCCCGAATCACCCATCCTGCCCTGGTACGACAGCATCGCCCGCATCGGCCATGGCCCGTCCATCGGCATGACGTCCGAGCAGGCCTTCGAGGTGGCGCGCGCGGCGCAACCGGCCGCAGTGACGCACCTGCGGCCCGATGGCGACCCCGGCGGCCTGAAGGCCGGCTGCCCGGTGACCATCACACCCGACGACAACGCGCGCGTGCCGGTCAGCGGCACGCTGGTGGCCGCCAGCGCGCAGGAAGTCGTCATCCACCGCAAGGACGCGCAGGCCGGCGACCTGCACATCCACTTCCCGCGCGCCGGCTTCGACGTGCGCGCCAGCTGAAGACCCATCACACACGGAGACACCACCATGAGCGTCCTGGAAACTAACAAGCAGATCTGCCGCGACTATTTCAAGGCCTTCCTGGCCCGTGACACGGCGTGGATGGCGAAACACATCTCACCCGACTTCGTGCGCCACGATCCCGGCCTGCCCTTCGACGTGCGCGGCCCGCAAGGCGTGGCGCAGCTGCACGACGCGCTGCTGCCGGCCTTCCCCGACATGGAACTGCCGCTGTTGGACTTCGTGGCCGAAGGCGAGAAGGTGCTGGTGCGTTTGCGCGTGAAGGGCACGCACACCGGCGCTTTCGGCGACATGGCGGCCACGGGTCGCAAGATCGACATCGGTGTGCTGGACCTGTTCAAGATCCGTGACGGCGTGCTGGTCGAACACTGGGCCTTGCTCGACAACCTGGGCATGTTGAAACAGCTCGGCGCAATCGCCGGCTGATCACCAGCTGAAGGAGAACGCACCATGCAGCTGCTGGCCAACACGACATCACCTTTTGTGCGTATCGCGCGCACGGCGCTGATCGAAAAGGGCATCCACCTCGAGCCCACGCTGGTCGATCCCTGGGCCGACGACGCGCGGCTGCGCGCCGCCAACACCGCCACACGCGTGCCCACGCTGGTGCTGGACGACGGCACGCCGCTGGCCGAATGCCTGCTGATCGTGCAGTGGCTGGAACAGGCGCGGCCGGCGCCCGACTGGCCCAGCCTGAGCGGCCAGGGCGCGGCTGTGGCCGGCGTGCTGTCGCGCACCGGCATCGCCATCGGCGCCATCGAGGCTTCCACCATCACCATCATCACGCGCAAGGTCACGGCGCCGGTGCTGTTCGATGAAACGCCGGTGGGCCTGCGCCGCCGCCGTTCGATGGTCGAAGGCATGCTGCGCTTGGAAGCGCAGGCCGATGCGATGGCTTCCACAGGCACCCCTACGCTGGACGCTATCGCGGCGGTGACACTGGTCGACTACCAGCAGCTGCGTTTCGCTGACCAGCCCTGGCTGCCGGCCACGCCGCGACTGCAGGCGCTGGCGGCGGCATGGAACACCCGGCCGTCGTTCTCCAGCACCAAGCCCTACATCCCCAGCTGACCGCCGCGGCTGGGTTCGGGCGCTGGTCCGCCCGAATCGGCTTCGCTTTCGGTTTCGGTTTCCGCTTCACCCGCCGCGCAGGCTTCCAGATGCGCAACCAGTACGCCCAGCGGCGTCTGCCGTGGCGGCTGGGCACGCAAGGTCAGCAGCATCGTGCGACGCGACCAGTCATCAGACAGCGGCAGCACGCGCAGCCGCATGGCCGGCGCGAAGCTGCGTGCCGCTGCCATCGGCAGCACACCCACGCCCAGCCGCGCCTCGACCGCACGACAAACCGATTCGAAGCTGCGCACCTGCACGCGCAGCGCCATCGGCCGCAGTTGCTGCGCGGCCTGCGCGGTCAGCAGGCGCGTCAGGGTGCTGCTGCCTTCAAGTCCCACCAGGTCGTGCTCCAGCAGGTCGGCGAAGGCCACTTCCTGCGCGGCCGGCGCGACGTCGGCATGCATCACCGCGGCCAGGCGGTCGCCGCGGTAGGGCCGCGTCCACAGGCCGCTGGTGTCGCAGCCTTCGACGACCACACCCAGGTCGGCGTCGCCGCTCTTCACGCGGCGCAGCGCCTCGTCGCTCCAGCACTCTTCCAGCACGATGCGCACATGGTCGTGCGCGGCCTGGAAACCGGCCACGTCGGCGGGCAGGAACTGCGTCATCGCCGAGGTGTTGCCGTGGATGCGCAGCACGGCGTGGCGGCCGTCGGCGTAGTTGGCCATCTCGGCACGCATGTGCTGCACGCCGGCGATGGTCTCGCGAGCCATGCTCAGCAGGTGGTCGCCGGCCGGCGTCAGCTGCAGCCCGCGCGAGTGGCGTTCGAACAGCTTGGCCTTGAACTGGTGCTCCAGCAGCGCCAGCCGGCGGCTGGCCGCCGGCACGGTGATGTGGCTGGCCTCGGCGGCACGCGTGAGGTTGCCCATCTCTGCGGCGCGCACAAAGAGGGCCAGGGTGTCGATGTCGGGCAGCATGGCTGCGGATTCTCCAGTCCGGGCGCGTCGTTTGCCATGGGTGATGCCCTGGGTGCCGGGGTGCGACAGTCGCCGCGCCCCGCGCTTTGCATTCGCGACAACGCGCCGTTGCCCAAGTTCCAATTCCACGCGGGCCGCCCCTTGCCTACAGTGCGCCGGCATTCAACGCTGCGGCAAAGGAGACCCACATGCAACAGATGTTCATCGGTGGCCGTTGGCTGCCAGCGCAGGACGGCCGCACGCTGCCTGTGATCTCGCCGGCCGACGGCGAAGCCTTCGACCAGATTGCCCGCGGCAGCGCGCCTGAAGTCGACCAGGCCGTGGCCGCCGCGCGCGCGGCGCTGGAGGGCCCGTGGAGCCGCCTGAACGCCACCGAGCGCGGCCGCATCCTGTGCCGCATTGCCGACGCCGTGCTGGCGCATGAAGACGAGCTGACGCAGATCGAGGCGCTGGACACGGGCAAGCCACTGTCGACGGCGCGCAACGACATCAGGGTGCTGGCGCGCTACTTCGAGTTCTACGGCACCGCAGCCGACAAGGTGCACGGCGAGACCATTCCTTTCCTGAACGGCCACCAGGTCAGCCTGCTGCGCGAACCACTGGGCGTGACCGCGCACATCATCCCGTGGAACTACCCGGCGCAGATGATGGGCCGCACCGTGGCACCGGCGCTGGCCATGGGCAATGCGGTGGTGCTGAAGCCGGCCGAGGACACGTCGTTGTCGGCGCTGCGCTTCGCCGCCATCGCCACCGCTGCGGGCCTGCCCGATGGCGCGCTGAACATCGTCACCGGCCTGGGCGAGGAAGCTGGCGCCGCGCTGGCCGCGCACCCCGGCATAGCCTTCATCAGCTTCACCGGCAGCAACGAGGTCGGCACGCTGGTGCAGCAGGCCGCGGCCAAGAATGCGGTGAAGTGCGTGCTGGAACTGGGCGGCAAGAGCCCGCAGATCGTCTTCGATGACGTCGATGTGGAACGCGCGGTGCCCATCATCGTTCGCGCCATCGTGCAGAACGCCGGGCAGACCTGTACCGCCGGCAGCCGGTTGCTGGTGCAGCGTGGTATCTATGACAGCTTCGTCGGCCGCGTGGCCGACGCCTTCGCGATGGTGCGCGTGGGCAGCCCGGCGATGGATCTGGACTGCGGCCCGGTGATGAACCCCGCGCAGCAGCGCCGCGTGCAGCGCTTCATCGACAGCGCGCGCGCCGCGGGCATCCCGGTGCTGGCCGAAGGCAGCATCGCCGCTGGCACGTCACCCACCGGCTACTACGTCAAGCCCACGCTGTTCGGGCCGGTGCCGCGCGAGGCCGCGCTGGCGCGCGAGGAAGTCTTCGGCCCGGTGCTGGCGGCCATGCCCTTCGACGACGAGGCCGACGCCATCCGCCTGGCCAACGGCACCGACTACGGCCTGCTGGCCGCGGTGTGGACCGAAAACGCCGGCCGCTTGCATCGCGTGGCCAAGGCCGTGAAGGCCGGGCAGGTGTTCATGAATTGCTACGGTGCCGGCGGCGGCGTGGAACTGCCTTTTGGCGGTACCAAGCGCAGCGGCCACGGCCGCGAGAAAGGCCTGCTGGCGCTGGAAGAAGTCAGCAGCACCAAGACCCTGGTTCACTGGCACGGCTGAGGAGCAAGCACATGGCACAACTGCAAGGCAAGGTCGCGATCGTCACCGGCGGTGCGGCGGGTTTCGGCGAAGGCATCGTCCGCAGCTATGTCAGCGAGGGCGCACGTGTCGTAATCGCCGACCTGGCCGAGGACAAGGGCCGCGCGCTGGCCGCCGAACTGGGCGCTGAACGCGCGCTGTTCGTATCCTGCGACGTGGCGCAAAGCGCCGACGTGGCTGCATTGGTGCGCGCCTGCGTGCAGCGCTTCGGCGCGCCGGACATCGTCGTCAACAACGCCGGCACCACGCATCCGAACCGGCCGATGCTGGAAGTCGACGAGGCTACGTTCGACCGCCTGTACGCGGTCAACGTGAAGTCCATCTTCCACATGGCCCACGCGGTGGTGCCGCTGATGCGCGAGCGCCGCGCGGGCGTGATCCTGAACGTCGGCTCCACGGCCGGCATCCGGCCACGGCCCGGGCTGACCTGGTACAACGGATCAAAAGGCGCGGTGAACCTGCTGTCGAAGTCGATGGCGGTGGAACTGGGGCCCGACGGCATCCGCGTCAATGCCATCTGCCCGGTCATCGGCGAGACCGGGCTGCTGGAGAAGTTCATGGGCGTACCCGACACGCCCGAGAACCGCGCCAAGTTCGTGGCCACGATTCCGCTGGGCCGCTTTTCGAAGCCGTCTGACGTGGCCGCCGCGGCTGTCTTCCTGGCCAGCGACGCCGCCAACTTCATCAGCGGCGTCGAGTTTCCGGTCGACGGCGGCCGCACGGTCTGAAGGCGACGCAGCCGGCGCCTGCCTTTGGCCCGTGCCGCGCGCGGCAATGGGGGCCATGCCGCGCTAGCTGCTGATCGGCGCGCGCGCCAACAGGGCTTGGGCGCGCAACAGCACAGGAGCGTCCACCATGCTGCCATCGACAGCCACGGCAGCGCCCGCGCTGTTCTGCGCTGCGGCGACGACCCGTTGCGCCCATTCGATCTCCGCTGCACTGGGGCTGAAGCCACGGTTCACGGCTGCCACCTGGCGAGGATGGATGCAGAGCTTGGCGCCGAAACCCAGCCGCCGCGCCCGTGCGGTGTCGCGCACTACGGCAGCTTCATCGTCCAGTGCCTGCGTCACGCCGTCCACGGGTGCATCCAATCCGGCCAGACGCGAGGCCAACACCAGTTGCGATCGGAAGTAGAGCAGGGCGTCGTCGTCACCTTCGATGCCGAGATCCACCTGGAAGTCGATGGACCCGAATACCAGCCGTTGGACGCAGGGCGCCGCGGCCATCGTGCGCAGGGAATCGAAGCCAGCAGCGCTTTCGATCAAGGGCAGCAACCGTTTTCCAGGCAGGCAGGCGGCCACATGAGCCAGCACCTGGGCCTGCTCGGCCTTCGGCACCATGACGCCGCAAATGCCCGGGTGCGTGCTCAAGCGCAAGTCGTCGGTGAACGCTGCGGTTGTTGCCGCGTTGATACGCAGCATCACGGGCATGGAATCGGAACTGTCGAGCCATGCAGCCAGTGCGTCGCGAGCAGCGGACTTGTTGGCTGGGGCCACCGCGTCTTCAAGGTCCACGATGACGACACCGGCGCCGGACTGCAAGGCCTTGTTGAAGCGTTCGGGACGGTCACCCGGAACGAACAGGTAGGAGTGTGAATTCATGTCGCAATGCCGTTTGCGAACAGGAGTATTTCATCGTTACCTCAAGCACGCTATTGCCGGATGGCGAACAAAGACTTGATCGGTGCACAAAGCGGGTCTGAGACCTTTCCGATTCCAAACAGTGACGCAACTCTCCGAGGTATCAACGAACGTCCGATCCTGCAGGTTTCGGTTGACCGCCTTGGATCGGCAGCGCCAGTTCAGCCGAAGCAACTGCTGACGTCCCGCCTGCATCGCGTGTCGATCAGAGCCGCAAGACCGTGAGCGACTGCTTTGTAGAAGGGCCACGTTCGAGCTGCTGTCGGCCTATGGCGGCTGTACTTTGAAACCGGTCATCGGCGTGGCGATTTCGTGATCGATCGTATGACCGGAAGTGGCCGACACCGGGTCTCCAGCGAAGCGCCAGTGAGCTGACCTTGGCGGCCAGGGACCCCGCGACACGAAGGTCAGCTTACTGGCGCTGGCGCGGGTCTCAGCTCCCGGCCAGTGGACTAAACCGCTCGCGCGGTAAGCGCTCCGGCCGCATCGTGGTGGCCCGTTGCA
>JBBAPI010000037.1:0-23293 GCA_040400915.1 Rubrivivax sp. | reverse complement strand
CGGGGCTACCAAGGTGTGCGTACTGGATGGCCATTTTTCAGACCTTCCTTAGCGGTGGAACACCGGCGCGCGATGACGAAGCAATGTGGGACGGAACGATTCCCTGGATTACGAGCGCAGACATCGTTGATTCGAGGGTTCAGGAGGCGCGAAGCCGCATCACGGAAAGGGCGTTGCAGTCTTCAGCTGCGAACGTTGTTCCCGGCGGAACGTTGCTGCTTGTTACCCGAACCAGCGTTGGCAAGGTGGCAATAGCCGATTCGCCGTTGAGCTTCAGCCAGGACATTACGGCATTGCGTGCAAGTCCGAGTGCAGTTGACGCAACCTATCTCGCGCATTTCCTTCGCACGCAACAGACGCAATTGATCCGGGCCTCGCGTGGCGCCACGATCAAAGGTGTCTCGCGGGAAATCGTGGAGCGGATAGCGGTGCGGCTACCAGCGCTGCCAGAACAACTCCGCATCGCCGAAATCCTGGACCGCGCCGAGACTCTGCGCGCCCAGCGGCGGCAGGCGCTGGCGCTGTTGGATGCATTGGGGGAATCGATCTTTCTGGATATGTTTGGCGACCCTGTCAGCAATCCCAAGCAGTGGCCACGGCTAAAGCTGGGTGAGATAGGTCAAGTCATCACTGGAAACACGCCTTCGCGTGCTGAGCCGGAAAACTACGGCGGCAGATTGGAGTGGATCAAGTCCGACAACCTGAACACACCGCACGACCTTGCGACCGCTTCGACTGAACATCTTTCGGAGGTGGGGCGCCGCTCGGCGCGAGTTGTACCACCGGGTTCGATACTCGTTACTTGCATTGCGGGAAGCCCCGCCTGCATTGGCAACGCAGCGATGGTTGACCGCGAAGTCGCGTTCAACCAGCAAATCAATGCCCTGGTGCCAAGCCGAGGATCAGTAGAGTTTTGGTTTTCGCAGTTCGTCTTCGGACAGAAGTTACTGCAGATGGCTTCGACTGACGGCATGAAGGGCATGGTCAGCAAGTCACGTTTTGAGGCTGTCGAGTTCATCGCGCCGCCGGCGGATCTTCAGCAAGAGTTCGCTGTACGTCGTGCCGCTATCGCTCAGCAAAAGGTTCTGCAGCAGCAGCACCGCGCAGAACTCGACGCTCTCTTCGGCTCCCTCCAACACCGCGCCTTCCGCGGCGAACTCTGACCCGCGCAGCGTGGCGCGGCAAAGCGCCGGCCGGGCAGCCCGCAGCGGGCGACGGCAGCGGTCGGCCGGTGGCCGACTGCCCTGCGGTACTCGGGCCCGGGGCCTGCCGCAGAACTCGCTACGCGGTCTGCGACCGCTGCGCTCAAACAGCTGCGGCAAGTCAGTTGACGAAGCGCGCTGTCGCGCGCGGCCCCGGGCCCTGCGTTCCTCGGCGCTGCCCACGCCCGCTGCAGGCTGCCCGGCCAGCGCTTTGCGGATGCAGTGGTGGCGTTCGGTCTTTCGTCTTTCGGTGCGCGAAGGTGGTGGTGAGCGGCAGGCGGTGCCCGGCGGGGGCGCTGTCTGGGGCGGCGAGACCGCCATCAAGCCGAGGAGCGCAGCGCAGTCGGCGCAAAGCGCCGACCGTCACAGCCAGCGCCCCCGCCGGGCACCGCCTGCCGCGTTGGCGCGGGACCAAAACCAGCCCCGATGGACAGCAGCAAAATGTATTGCTACCATGCAATACATGAACGCCACGCTCCTGGCCCGCACCAAGGAAATTCGCGACGATGGCAGCGTGGTCGAAATCGTCATCTGGGAACTGCCGGAACCCTTGCCGCCGTGCGCCCACCGCTACAAGTACCGCCTGTATTTTGGAACAGCAGGCACCTGCCACGTTCGGTACGACAACGAACGTGGAAAGGGTGACCACCGCCACGTCGCCAACCTTGAATCCGCCTACAACTTCACCACCGTTGAACAGTTGCTGGACGACTTCGAACGCGACACGCAAAGTTAGGAGTCAGCCCATGAAAGCCATCATCGAAGTCGCCCGCCCAGGTTCCGCCGTTCGCGCCGCTCGCCAGCAGCTGGCTGCCTCGCGCCTGGGGAAAGCACCCGATTTCCGCCTCAGCTTCGAATCGGCCCGTGCCTTGTTCGCCGACCTGACGCCTGCCCGGCTGGACTTGCTGGACAGCTTGCGCAAAGCCGGGTCCTGCAGCGTTTACGCCCTGGCCAAGGCAGCCGAACGTAACTACTCCAATGTCCACACAGATGTAGTCCGACTGGAAGAATTGGGTCTGATCGAGCGCAACGAAGACAACACCGTCTTCGTGCCTTACGACGCAGTAGAAATCCTGCTGCCATTGGCCCAGGTGGCGTGAAGCAGACGACCCAGCGCGGCAAACGGGAGCACTGATGTCGGCCTTGACCCTGCGACTGCCTGACGACAAACACCAGCGCTTGAAGGCTCTGGCACGCGCCAAGTCCGTCAGCCTGAACCAGTTGATGAACGAACTGGCCGCGCAAGCCCTCAGTCGCCAAGAGGCGCGTGCTGGATTTGAGAATCGCGCCGCCCGAGGTGATGTGTCGCGGGGTCTGAGTCTGCTGGACCGACTGGACCGGGCGGGTTGATCGCGATGCAGCCCGGCATGAGCAACTTCACCTTCCTGCAGCCCGAATTCCCCGCCGTCTTCGAAGCCGCCCGTCAGGCCGAAACCCACGTCCACTCCGACCCACGCGCTGCCTGCTTCTACGCCCGCCGGGCGCTGGAACTGGCCATGGCCTGGCTGTTCCGCCACGACCCCGCGCTGCGAATGCCCTACCGCGACGACCTGGCGGCCAAGGTGCATGACGCGGGCTTTGCGCAGGCGGCTGGCGTTGTGATCGTCACCAAAGCCCGGTTGATCAAGGACCTGGGCAACGGCGCGGCCCACGACACCCGCGTCGTGCCCGCGCGTGACGCGCTGTCTGCCGTGCGTGAACTTTTCCATTTCGGCTATTGGCTGGCCCGCCATTACGGTCGCACGTCGCGGCCGGCGCCCGACTTGACTTTTGACTTGGCCTGGCTGGCAGCCCCGGTTGCAGCACCGACCGAACGCCCGCAAACCATCGAACAACTCGACCGGCTGCAAGCCCAATTGCAGCAGCGTGACGCGCAATTGCAGGCGCTGGCCGACACCCGCGCCGCCGACGCCACCACGCGGCAAGCCATGGCCAACGAACTGGCGCAATTGCGCGCCCAAGTGGCGCAGGCCCGCGCCGCCAGCGCCGCCCAACCCGACACCCACGACTATTCCGAAGCCGACACGCGCCGCGCCTACATCGATTTGCTGCTGCACGAAGCCGGCTGGCCGCTGGACCAGCCGCGTGACCGCGAATTCGAAGTCCAGGGCATGCCCAATACCGCCGGCGTCGGTTATGTCGATTACGTGCTGTGGGACAGCGACAGCAAACCCCTGGCGTTGGTCGAAGCCAAGCGCACCACGCGCAGCGCGCTGGAAGGCCAGCAGCAGGCCAAGCTGTATGCCGACTGCCTGGAAAAGATGTTCGGCCAGCGCCCCGTCATCTTCTGCAGCAACGGCTACGAACACCAGCTGTGGGACGACACGCGCCAGCCCTTGCGCGCCGTGCAGGGCTTCTACACGCGGGCCGAATTGCTATTGGCCGTGCAGCGCCGCAGCAGCCGCCTGCCGCTGGCCAAGGCCGAGATCGATGGCGTGATCATCGAACGCCATTACCAACACCGCGCCATCCGTCGCATCGCTGAAACTTTCGAGCTGGACCAGCAACGCCGCGCCCTGGTGGTGATGGCCACCGGCGCCGGCAAGACGCGCACCGTCATTGCGCTGGTCGATTTGCTGATGCGCTGCAATTGGGCGCTGCGCGTGCTGTTCCTGGCCGACCGCGTGGCCCTGGTCAACCAGGCGGTGCGCGCTTTCAAGACCTTCTTGCCCTCCGTGCCGCCGGTCAATCTGGTGACCGAGAAGGACACCGAGGGCCGCGTCTACGTCAGCACCTACCCGACGATGATGGGCCTGATCGAAGAGACGAAAGGTGGCCAGAAGCGCTACGGGCCGGGTGCATTTGATTTGATCGTCATCGACGAAGCGCACCGTTCGATCTATCAAAAATACGGCGCCATCTTCGAGTATTTCGACAGCCTGCTGGTCGGCCTGACTGCCACGCCGCGCGACGAGGTGTCGCGCGACACCTACCGCCTCTTCAACCTGGAACGCGGCGTGCCGACCGACGCCTACGGTCTGCAGGACGCGGTGAATGACGGCTACCTGGTGCCGGCCAAGGCGGTGTCGGTGCCACTGCGCTTCCAGCGCCAGGGCATTCGCTATGACGAACTCAGCGCGGAAGAGCAGGAACAGTGGGACGGTATAGCCTGGGACGATGAAACCGGCGAAGTGCCCGACGAAATCAACGCCGAATCCGTCAACCGCTGGCTGTTCAACGCCGACACGGTGGACAAGGTGCTGGCGCACCTGATGGAAAACGGCCTGAAGGTGGCCGGCGGCGAACGGCTGGGCAAGACCATCGTGTTCGCCAAGAACAATGCGCACGCCGTATTCATTGCCAAACGCTTTGACGCGCACTACCCACACTTGGCGGGTCAGTTCGCCCGCGTCATCACCTTCCAGACCGACTACGCGCAAACGCTGATCGACGATTTCTCGAATTCGGCCAAGGCGCCGCACATCGCCATTTCGGTGGACATGCTGGACACCGGCATCGATGTGCCCGAGGTGCTGAACCTGGTCTTCTTCAAACTGGTGCGCAGCCCCACCAAGTTCTGGCAGATGGTTGGCCGCGGCACGCGGCTGTGCCCCGACATCTTCGGACCGGGCAAACCGAAGACCGAATTCCTGATCTTCGATTTCTGCCAGAACCTGGAATTCTTTTCGCAGGAATTGCCCACCGCAGACGCGCCGCTGTCGCAGTCACTGGGCGCCCGCTTGTTCGCTTGCCGGCTGGAATTGATCGTCGGGCTTGACACGGTAGAGCAGGGCGGGGCGGTGCCGCACGCTGCCGACGCGCCCGCGCGCTGGGCGGGTCTGGACGTCGCCTCGGTGCGGCGCGATACGGCCGAGCGCCTGCGCGCGCAGGTGGCGGCGATGAATGTCGACAACTTCCTGGTCCGCCCGCGGCGCCGTCTGGTCGAATCCTGGCGCGATGCAGCCCCCTGGAAGACGCTGTCGGCGCAAGCCGCTGGCGAACTGGTCGATCCCCGCAGCGGCCTGGCCAACCTGCCGCATGCCTTGCTAGCCGAAGACGAAGAGGCGCAGCGCTTCGACCTTTTGATGTTGCGCACGCAACTGGCTGTGCTGCACGCCGAACCGGGCTTCGAGCGCTGCAAGCAGCAGGTGATGCAGATCGCTGGCCTGCTCGCGGACCAGACGGCCATTCCGATGGTGCAGCAGGAACTCGTGTTGATCGAAGCGCTTCAGGGTGAGCCGTGGTGGCAGGACTGCACGGTGCCGCAACTGGAAGTGGTGCGGCGTCGGCTGCGCGGTTTGATCCGGCTTATCGAACGCCTGGCGCGCAAGACCGTCTACAGCGACTTCGAAGACGAGATCGGCCCGGCCAGTCTGGTGGCGCTGGCCGGCATCACGCCGCAGGGCACCGATTTCGAACGCTTCAAGGCCAAGGCTCGCGTTTTCCTGCGCGCCCACGAAGACCGGCTGGCTCTGCACAAGCTGCGCCGCGCCCTGCCGCTGACGCCGACAGACCTGCACGAACTGGAAGGGCTGCTGTTGGAGGCCGGTGCCTCGGCCGGCGACCTCGCGCAGGCGCAAGCGCAGGACAGCGGCCTGGCCGCGTTCGTGCGCAGCCTGGTCGGGCTGGACCGCGTGGCTGCCAAGGCCTTGTTCAACGACTTCCTGGCGGCGGGCCGCCCCTCGGCCAGCCAGATCGAATTCCTGGACCTGCTGGTCGATCACCTCACCGAACTCGGCGTGATGGATGAGAGCCGGCTCTATGAGCCGCCCTTCATCGACATCAGCCCCACCGGCCCCGAATCGCTGTTCGGTGCGCTGGAGGCCGACCGCCTGGTGGAAGTCTTGCGCGGGCTGAGGCGGCACGCGGCCTGAGGCCGCCAGCCTCGGAATAGCCCCGTCTAGCCGCCTTTCATGCGGCTTTAGGCGGCGGGCCGCCTGCCTAGCATCGGTGTGATCCGTTCCCCTTGATGTGCCCCGTGGACGCCACCATCGCCCCTACCAACGTCCTGAACGCCATAGCCGCCGCGGCTGCTGCGGCCCTGGCTGCCCGTGCGCCTGCCTCGACGGCGCCGCCGGCTGAGCCAGCGGCGCCCACCGCGCCGGACGACCCGGCCTGGCCCTACGCCGCCGCGCGCAGCGGCGGCATGGCGCTGGGCCCCTTGATGGCGCAGGCGCAGGCCCTGCAGAACGCCGGGCGTGCCGAAGCCGCTGCCCTGCTCTACGAAACCTGGCTGGCCCACACCGAGTCGACGCTGCGCCACGTGGTGTGCTTCAACTGGGGCACCGTGCTGTCGGCCCTGCAGCGCGACGCGCAGGCCGAAGCCGCCTACCTCGAAGCCCTCAAGGCCGTGCCCGGCTTCGCGCCCGCGCAGCTGAACCTGGGCCATCTGCTGGAACGCAAGGGCGACATCGAGGGCGCGCTGGCGCAGTGGCAAGCAGTCGAAGCGGCCGACCCGCCGTCCACGCTGGAACACCGCCTGCACGCCTTGAACAACAGCGCGCGGATGCTGGAAATGCAGCGCCGTTACCCCGAGGCCGAAGCCTTGATGCGGCGTAGCCTGGCGCTGAAAGCCGCCCAGCCCGACGTCATCCAGCACTATGTGCACATCCGCCAGAAGCAATGCGCCTGGCCGCACGACCTGCCGGCCGGCGAGGTCACGCCCAACCAGTTCCTGATGGGCACCTCGCTGCTGGCCACCATGGGCCTGTCCGACGACCCGGCGCTGCAACTGCTGTCGGCCACCCGCTTCGTGAACGACAAGGTGCCCAAGCCCCCGGCCGTGCCGCTGCACACCCAGATGCCGCCGCGCACCGGGCGCATCAAGATCGGCTACCTGTCGGGCGACCTGCACATGCACGCCGTGGGCCTGCTCACGGCCGAGCTCTTCGAATTGCACGACCGCAGCCGCTTCGAGATCCACGCCTTCGACTGGACGCCCGACAGCGGCATGGCGCAGCGTGCCCGGCTGATGAAGAGCTGGGACCACCACGTGCGCCTGGCCGGCGTGGACGACACCACGGCCGCGCGGCTGATCGCGCAGGCCGGCATCGACGTGCTGGTGGACCTGCAAGGCCTGACCAACGGTGCGCGGCCGGCCATCCTGGGCCACCGCGCCGCGCCGGTGCAGGTCAGCTACCTGGGCCTGCCCGGCACCAGTGCCTTGCCCGGTGTGGACTGGATCCTGGCCGATCGCTACGTCATGCCCGCAGCCTTGCTGCCGTATTGCACCGAAAAGCCCATCTACCTGCCGCACTGCTACCAGGTCAGCGACCGCCAGCGCGAAGTGGCACCCCTGCCACCGCGTTCGCGCTACGGTTTGAGCGACGACGCCTTCGTCTTCTGCAGCTTCAACAACAACCACAAGTTCACGCCCGAGATGTTCGGCGCCTGGATGCGCATCCTGGCCCAGGTCCCGGGCAGCGTGCTCTGGCTGCTGGCCGACAACGACACCGCGCGCAACAACATGCTGCGCGTGGCGGGCGAGCACGGCATCGCGCCCGAACGGCTGGTCTTCGCGCCGCGCGTGGCGCCGGCCGAATACCTGGCCCGCTTCGCGCTGGCCGACGTGATGCTGGACACCTTCCCGTTCAATGCCGGCACCACGGCCAGCGATGCGCTGTGGATGGGCACGCCCATCGTCACGCGCGCCGGCCGCACCTACATCAGCCGCATGGCCGGCAGCCTGTTGAACGCCATCGGCCTGCCCGACCTGGTGACGGACAACCTCGCCGACTACGAGAAGCTGGCCGTGACGCTGGGCCGCAACCCGGCGCGTGTGGCGTCCTGCAAGCGCTACCTGGCCGAGCATGGCCGCACGTCGCCCCTGTTCGACATGCCGCAGGTGGTGCGCGACATCGAAGCCGCTTTCGAGCGCCTGGCCACCGAGGCCCGCGCGGGTGGTGGAGTCTGACCCCGCCTGCGCCATGAACGACCCCCACGCGCCGCCCCCAACCGGCGCCCCCACTGCAGCCGAGCCCGCGGCCTGGGACGTCGAGAACGACGCCCTGGCCCATGCCCTGTCGTGGCTGACCCGGCACCACAGCCGCGAACGTTCGCCCGAGTCGCTGCTGGCCGGCCTGCCGCTGGCTGGCCGTCTGGCGCCCGACCAGGCGCTGCGCGCCTTGCGCGAAGCGGGCTTCAACGCCGGCCTGATGCAGCGCCGCATCGCCGATATGCACGCCTTGCTCCTGCCGGCCATCCTGCTGCTGAAGGAAGGCGACGCCTGTGTCGTGGTGGCGCGGCGCGAAGACCTGGGCGCTGGCGTCTACGACATCGTGATGCCCGGCCGCCAGCACCACGCCTGCACGGCCACCGAGGCCGAACTCGACGCCGAATACACCGGCCTGGCCCTGGTGGCCACGCCGCAGACCGTGGCCGAGCAGGCCGACGCGGCACCCTCGCTGCTGCGCAACCCCGGTTCGCACTGGCTGTGGGGCACGATGCGCCGCTTCATCCCCTACTACCGGGGTGCGCTGCTGGCGGCCATGCTGAGCAACGTCCTGATGCTGGTGACCGGCATGGTCACCAGCATCATCTACGACAAGGTCATCCCGCACCAGGCCTATGTCACGCTGTGGGCGCTGGCCATCGGCGCCGGGCTGGCGGTGCTCTTCGACCTGCTGTCGCGCCAGTTGCGCGCCCACCTCATCGACATCGCCGGGCGCAAGGCCGACCTGATCGTGGGCTCCTTGCTGTTCCGCCAGACCCTGGGCATGCGCATGGAACACCGGCCCGAGAGCGCCGGCGCCTACGCCCACCAGCTGGGCCAGCTGGAAACGGTGCGCGAATTCTTCGCCTCGGCCACGCTGTCGGCCATTTCCGACCTGCCTTTCATCCTGGTCTTCGTGGCCATGACCTTCATCGCGGGCGGGCCGCTGGGCTGGGTGCTGGTCATCGGCATTCCGCTGCTGATGACCATGAGCGCCTTGATCCAGAGCGCGCTGCGCCGCGCCATGAGCAGCCACATGCAGCAACAGGCCGACCTGCACGGCGTGCTGGTGGAAACCGTGGACGGCATGGAAGACATCAAGGCGGCCGGCGCCCAGGGCCGCTTCCTGCGCCGCTACGAGGAGTCCACCGCGGCGGCGGTCAAGGCCATCTTGCGTTCGCGCAGCATCAGCGCCTGGACGATGAACATCTCGGCCGTCACGCAGCAGATCGTCACCCTCATCATGCTGGTCTGGGGCGTCTACCTGATCGACGAGAAGGTCATCACCGGCGGCGCGCTGATCGGTGCGGTGATGTACGCCAGCCGGGCCCTGGCGCCGCTGGCCAGCGTGACCTCACTGGCCACGCGCTACCAGGGCGCGCGCGCCGCCATGCGCGCACTCGACCAGATGATGGCCAAGCCGGTGGACCGCGAACCGGGCAAGGTCTACGTGCCCAAGCGTGAACTCACCGGCCGTCTGGGCCTGAACGAAGTCGGCTTCTCCTACCCGGTCGTCGAGGCCATCCACCACGGCCACGGCCCGGCCCGGCCGCAGCAGGAAGGCCCGCGCGTGCTCAAGGGCATGAACCTGCAGATCACGCCGGGCGAACGCATCGCGGTGCTGGGCCGCATCGGCAGCGGCAAGAGCACCGTGCTGCGCCTGCTGGCTGGCCTCTACCTGCCCAGTGAAGGCCAGGTCGAGGCCGACGGCATCGACCTGCGCCAGATCGACCCGGCCGACTACCGCGCCCGCGTCGGCTTCGTCGCGCAGGACCCGCGCCTGTTCAACGGCACGCTGCGCGACAACGTGCTGCTCGACCGTCCCAGCGCCGACCCCTCCCGCCTGGGCGACGTGGCGCGGCTGACCGGGCTGGACCGCCTGGTGGCGCAACACCCGCAGGGCTGGGAACTGCCGGTGGGCGAGTCGGGCGCGCTGCTGTCGGGCGGCCAGCGCCAGCTGGTGGCGCTGGCGCGTTGCCTGGTGACCAAGCCCCAGGTGCTGCTGATGGACGAACCCACCAGCAGCATGGACGCGCAAAGCGAAGTGGCCTTCCTGCGCCAGCTGAAGGAAGCCTGCGGCGACTGCACGCTGGTGATGGTGACGCACCGCCCGGCGGTGCTGGAACTGGTCACGCGGGTGGTCGTGGTCGACGCCGGCCGCGTGGTCATGGACGGCCCGAAAGCCCAGGTGCTGGCGGCCCTGAGCGGCCAGCGCCCGGCCGCGCCGCCGCAGCCTGCGCAACAGGCCGCCACCGCGCCGCCGAGCAATCTGCACCTGCACCCGACGGCGCGCACCGTCGAGCGCGAAGCCAGCGTCTGACCGCCATCCGATGAACCTGACTTCGATCTTCAAGCGCGGCCCGCGGCCCGCTGCCGCACTGCAGCAGCGCGACCTGCCCTACCTCAGCGCCGTCAACGCGGCCCAGGTCATCGAGCCGGCGCCGGCGGCGCTGTGGGCCGTCTACCTGATGCTGGCCGCCATCGGCGTGGCGCTGACCTGGGCCGGCTTTGCCCAGGTCGACATCATCGCCCGTGCCAACGGCCGCATCGTGCCGGACGGCCGCGAGCAGATCATCGCCAGCCTGGAAGGCGGCATCCTGCGCGAACTGCTGGTGCGCGAAGGCCAGCAGGTGGCTGAAGGCCAGGCGCTGGCGATGCTCGACCCCACGCGCTTTGAGGCGCAGGCGGCCGAAGGCACCAGCCGCAAGCAGTCGCTGCAGGGCACGCAGGCGCGTTTGCAGGCCGAGGCGGTGGGCAAGCCGCTGGCCTTCCCCGACGGGCTGCCCATGGCCGTGGTGGACGGCGAAACCGAAAGCTATGACGCCCGCCAGCGGGCCCTGAACCAGGCCGTCGAGACCAACCGCCGCAGCGCCAGGCTGCTGGCCCACGAGCTGGCCGTGGCCGAAGGGCTGTCGGCCAAGGGCTTGATGAGCGAGGTCGAAGTGATGCGCGTGCGCCGCCAGCTCAACGACCTGGAACTGCAGACGCAGGAGCGCATCAATCGCTACCGGCAGGACGCCGCGGCCGACGGGGTGCGCGTGCGCAATGAACTGGCGCTGATGGAAGAGCAGGCCGTGGTGCGTGACGACGCGCTGCGCCGCACGACGCTGGTCGCGCCGGTCAAGGGCATCGTCAAGACCATCCGCAACAGCACCGTGGGCGGCGTCATCGCGCCGGGCGCGCCGGTGATGGAGCTGATGCCACTGGGCAACCGCATCCTGGTCGAGGCCCGCGTGCTGTCCGGCGACATCGGCTTCGTCAAGGTGGGCCACCCGGTGAAGGTCAAGCTCACGGCCTACGATTTCGCGATCTATGGCGCGATGGAGGGCACGGTGCTGTCGATCAGCCCCGACGTCGCCAGCGAACCCGACAAGTCGACCAGTGCCGAAGGCACCTGGTACCGCGCCATCATCAAGGCCGACCGCAGCCAGCTGAAGACCTTCGACAAGCCGCTGGACCTGCTGCCCGGCATGACCGCCAGCGTGGAGATCCGCACCGGCCAGCGCAGCGTGCTGGGCTTCTTGCTGCGGCCGCTGGTGAAGACGCAGGAAGCCTTCCGCGAGCGCTGAAGCGGCACGCCGAGCCGGGGCCTGGGTGGGAACTTGGTGCAGGCACCCACAATCCGGGCTTCCCCCAACACTTTCCCGTACTCACCCCATGTCCCTGATCGATACCCTGAACTGGCGCTACGCCACCAAGAAGATGAACCCCGAGCGCGCCGTGCCGCAAGCCACGGTCGACGCCATCATCGAAGCCGCGCGCCTGGCACCCACCTCCAGCGGCCTGCAGCCCTTCGAGATCATTGCCGTGACCAGCCCCGAAGTGCGCGCCCAGATCCGCGCGATCGGCTGGAACCAGGCCCAGATCACCGACGGCTCGCACCTGCTGGTCTTCGCGGCCTGGGACAACTACACCGCCGAGCGTATCAATCACATGTTCGACCTGACGAACGCGGTGCGCGGCTTCAAGAACGAAGGCTGGGAAAACTACCGGCAGATGCTGCTGGGCAGCTACCCGCAGCGCGATGCGGAAGTGAATTACCAGCACGCCGCGCGGCAGGCCTACATTGCGGTCGGCGTGGCCTTGGCCGCTGCGGCCGAAGCCGAGGTGGACAGCACGCCGATGGAAGGCTTTGACGCGGCCAAGCTGGACGAGATCCTCGGTCTGCGCTCGCGCGGCCTGCGCAGTGTGGTCATCCTGCCGCTGGGCTACCGCCAGGAAGAGGGCGACTGGCTGGTCAAGCTGACCAAGGTGCGGCGCCCCCTGGCGGAGTTCCTGACCGAAGTGAAGTAAAGGCCGCCGCCGATGCCGACCCCCAAGCGCGCCGACATCGAGTGGCTGCGCTGGGTCAGCGCCTTTGGCATCGTCTGGTTCCACGCCGGCCGCAGCGGCCTCGCGCTGGCCTACAGCGGGCTGGTGGTCTTCCTGGTGCTGTCGGTGGCGCTGGGTGGGCGTTCGGGTCAGCCCGACCTGGCGACCTTGCAGCGGCGCGCGCTGCGCCTGTTGCGGCCCTGGCTGCTGTGGTTCGGCCTGTACGCGGCCTTCAACGCGCAGCGCGGCCTGCCCGTGCTGCCGCTGGACGCGGGCTGGGTCGCCGGCGTGCTGGCCGGGCCCAGCATCCACCTCTGGTACCTGCCCTTCGTGTTCCTGGTGCTGGTGGCGCTGGACGCGCTGCGCACCCACATCGCGCTGCGCACCCTGTCCGCCCTGGCCTTCGCCGGGGCCGCGCTGGTGATGGCAACGGCACCGTGGTGGCGCCCGGTGACGCTGGGCCTGCCCTACCCGGCGCTGCAGTGGGCCGACGCGCTGGCGCCGGTGCTGGTGGGGGTCTTCGCGCTGGGCGCGCGTGATGAGTGCTGGTCACGCCCCGTGACGCTGGCGATGGCCGCCGTGCTGGTGCTGCTGGCCGCCTTGCTGGCCGCGGTCGACTGGGTGGGCACGCCCTACGCCGTGGGTCTGGCGGCCAGCCTGCTGCTGCTGCTGCGCCAGCCCGGTCGGCCTGGGTCGCCGGGCCTGAGCGCCATCACCGATTGCGCTTTCGGTGTCTACCTGTCGCACAGCCTGGTCTTCGCGCTGCTGTTGGCGCACGGCCCCGAACTCTCCGAAAGCGCGCTGCCGCTGGCCATTTTCGCGCTGGCACTGGCCGGCACCTGGGCGCTGCGGCGCACTTTGCCGCGCGTGGCGGCCTACCTCACCTGAGCAGGGCGCCGATCAGCGCCGCCGCGCGGGCCCTGCTTCAGGCCAGATGGACCTTGAAGAAGCCGAGGGTGCGCGACCAGGCCAACTGGGCCGCAGCGGCATCAAAGCGCGGCGTGGTGTCGTTGTTGAAGCCGTGTTCGGTACCCGCATAGATGTGGGCCTCATAGCGCACGCCGGCTGCCTTCAGCGCGGTTTCGTAGGCCGGCCAGCCGGCGTTGATGCGTTCGTCCTTGCCGGCGTAGTGGATCAGCAGCGGCGACTTGATCTTCGGCACATCCGCCGCTGGCGGCTGGCCGCCGTAGAAGGGCACCGCAGCCGCCAGTTCGGGCACCTGCGTGGCCAGGTAGTTGGCCATGCCGCCGCCGTAGCAGAAGCCCACCACGCCGACCTTGCCCTTGCCTTCGGGCAGCGTCAGCAGGGCGCGCGCGGCGGCCACGAAGTCGGCGCGGGCCTTGGCCTGGTCGAGTTTGGCGAAGGCCTCGCGCGCCTGGTCTTCGTCGCCGGGGTAGCCGCCCGATAGGGCCAAGGCGTCAGGCGCGAACGCCAGGTAGCCGTCCACGGCCAGCCGGCGCGTGATGTCCTCGATGTGCGGGTTCAGCCCGCGGTTCTCGTGCACCACCAGCACCACCGGCAGCTTGCCCTGGGGCTTCGCCGGCTGGGCCAGCAGGCCGCTGACCTTGCCGTTGCCCAGCGGCGAATCGAAGGCCTGCTGGCGCGTCACGATGCGCGCGTCGTTGGCCGGCACCACCGTGGCCTGCGCGAACTGCGGGCTCAAGGCCGCCAGCAGGCCGACGGCGGCAGCGCTGCTGCCAACGTAGCGGCTGGCCTCGTCGATGAAGCCGCGCCGGCTCAGGTCGCCGTGCACGTAGCGGTCGAAGAGCTGCAGCACTTCGGGCTGGAAATCCTGGGCGGTGAGTGGGGTCACGGTGATTCCGGTGGTGGCGCAGCCGCAAATCCTAAGGCCTGCGCTGGCCTGGTACCGAATGGGGGTCTGCCAGCCAGCCTGCCTGCCTGCGGGCCCGGGCGCCCCGGACACTCAGCGGAACAGGCCCAGCCGCTGCGCTTCCAGCGCCGCTTCGGCCCGCGAACTGACGTTCAGCTTGCGGTAGATCTGCTTGACGTAGTCGGCGATGGTGTGCCGGCTCAGGCCCAGCTGCACGCCGATTTCCGGCAGCGTGTAGCCCTTGGCCACGCGCAGCAGCACTTCGCTTTCGCGGTCGGTGAGGCTGACATGGGGCATCGCATTCAGGTTGGGCTGCGGCTTGGCCTTGGCGCTGAAATAGGCCATCACGCGGCGCGCGATGCTGGGCGACAGCGGTGGTTCGCCCTGGCTGATGCGCTGCAGTTGTTCGGTGATGAGTTCGCGCGCCTGCTCTTTCAGGATGTAGCCGAAGGCGCCGGCCTGCAGCGCCGGGAAGAGGTGTTCGTCGTCGTCGTGGATGGTGACCACCACGCTCTGGGCTTCGGGTTGCATGTCGCGCAGCCGCGTCACCACGTCGACACCGCTGCCGTCGGGCAGGCCGAGGTCGATCAAGGCCAGGTCGAATTTCACCGCCGCCACCAGTTCGATGGCGTCGTGCACGCGCGCGCTTTCGGAAATGGTCGCCCCGGGGAACACCTCGAGCACGAGCTTGCGCAACCAGACCCGGATCTCGGGCAGGTCTTCGAGCAGAAGGATGGTCTTCATGGTGATGTGTCCGGTGGTCATCCGATGTTATCGGCCGCCCGCAGCGCTTTCATGGGCCTTCGATGGCCCTGTCCAGCGGAAGCGTGAGGCGTATCACGGTTCCGTAGCCCGGGCCCGATTCCACCAGGCACTGACCCTGCAGCTGCTTGGCCCGGTTCTTCATGCTGGCCAGGCCGTGGCCGCGGTCGAGCCGGCCGTCGACTTCGGCGGAAATGCCATGGCCGTTGTCCTGCACCACGAGATGGAAGTCGCCGTCGGTGAGGCTGGCGCTCACCGAGCAGTGGTCGGCGCCGCTGTGCTTGATGATGTTGCTGGTGGCCTCGCGCAGGATGCGCGTGGTCTGCACGTAGGCCCGGGCGGACAGCGTCTGCGGCAGGTCTTCGGGCGCTTCCCAATCGCCTTCGATGCCGGCCTGTGCCAGGCGAGAGACCACCTCGGCCCGCCAATCCCCCAGGGCATCGGCCAGCCGCACGGGCCGGCCGGTCAGGCCGCGCACGCTCAGTCGCATCTCTTCCAGCGCCTCGCGCGCCAGCGTGCTGATGCGTTCGTTGTCGCTGGTGTGCACGATGGTCAGCAGCTTGGCACCCAGGTCGTCGTGCAGGTCGGCGGCGATGCGCTTGCGCTCGCGCTCGGTGACCTGCTCGACGCGCAGTTCGGCCAATTGGCGGAAGTTGCGTTCGATCTCGGACGTGGCTTCGCGCACCCGCAGTTCCAGCTGCGCCTTGCCCTGCTCGGCCCTGTAGAGCGCCCACCCGTGCTGCTGCACCAGGCGCAGTCCGACCACGACGAAGATGACCGGCACCGCCAGTTGCGCGAGGTGCGCCGCCAGCGGCCGGGCGCCCGTCCACTGCGCTGCGAATTCGATGCCGCCCGCCAGGATGACCGTGGACAGCAGCCCAGCCATCAGCCACACCGAGCGCGCATGCCGCTGGTGATGCAGGTGCCAGACCGCAGCCGCCGCCACCTCCAGCGCCAGCAGCACATACCAGACCGCAGCCAGGTCATGCAGGCCTGCCTTGCCCGCCAGCACCAGCGATACCGCCAGCAGGGCCGACTGCACGGGCAGGCCGACGTCCACGGCGCGGTGCCGCTTGCGGGCGTAGCGCAGCAGGAACTGCACGGCCGCCCAGGTGATGAAGCCCAGCATCGCGCAGAGCAGGAATTCGATGGCCGAGTGGCCCAGCTGCAGCACGGGCACGCCGCGCAGCCACAGGCGCGAATCGATCAGCGCCCACCCCACCGACAGCGCGCCAAGATAGGCCAGATGGCTTTCGCGGCGGTTGATGAAGCCCAGCACGAACATGAAGCCGCCCATCAGCAGCAGCGTGGCGCTGACGGCCTGCGGTGCCCACACCTGCACGGCTGTCAAGCGGGCGTGGCGTTGCGCCAGTTCGGACTGCGCCCCCACCCGCAGGGCCGACAGGGCGCCGGCGCGCTGGCGCGAACCCACCTCGGCCAAGGGGTAGCCGGCCAGCTTGATGTCGATGCGGTTGCCGCCGGCCTTGATCAGCCCGGCCGGCAACGTCACCAGCTGCGGGTGGTTGCAGTTGTTGATCAGCGGCTCCGTCAGGCGTCCGCTGCTGTGCACCAGTTGGCCGTTCAGGTAGACGTCCGCGCTGCTGCAGACGTGTTCGATGAACAGCGCCATCAGCTCGTCGGGCTCCAGGTCGGTCAGCGGCTGGAACTGCACGCGGTACCAGATGGGCCCGCTGCTGCCGGGGCGGCTGCGGGCCCATTCGTCGGGCAGGCTGACCGGCACCTGCTGGCCGCTTTCGGGGTAAGCCTTGTCGTTGGCCTGCAGGGCCGGCGTGCTCAGCGCGCTGCGGATTTCCAGCGACACGGCGTGGGCCGCTGGCGCCCACCCGGCCCCGGCCAGCAACCCCAGCCACAGCCACAGCCACAACGGCGACAGCGCGGCCAACGCAATACGACAACGGTCCAGGGCTCTTTGCACGCGGCCGATTGTGCATGGCAGCCGGCCGCAGAGCCGGCTGCGACAATGCGCCGCCGTGCCCTTCGGCACACCTTCCCGATGCCCCGCACCCGTGATCCGACGCCACGTCTTCGACAACCCCGACAACCGCCGCCTGGCCCACCTGTGCGGCCCCCTGGATGCCCATCTGCGCAGCATCGAGGCCGCGCTCGGCGTGCAGCTGGTGCGCCGCGACGCCAGCTTCCGCATCGAAGGCCCGCGTGACGGCGTCGAGCGCACCGTGCGCCTGCTGGATGCGCTGTACGACATGGCCGGCGCGCCCATCGGCGAACGGGCCCTGCAGCTCGCGCTGCTGAAATTCATGGCCACCCGCCACGGCGGATTGCCCACGCCGAGGCAGGGCGCGACGGTCGACGCCGATGTCGACGCCACCGCCGAGCCGATCGTGCTGCACACGCGCCATGCCGACCTCAGCGGCCGCACGCCCAACCAGATGCAGTACCTGCAGCAGATGCTGGCGCAGGACATCACTTTCGGCATCGGCCCGGCCGGCACCGGCAAGACCTTCCTGGCCGTGGCCTGCGCGGTGGACGCGCTGGAGCGCCACGGTGTCCAGCGCATCGTGCTGACCCGCCCGGCGGTGGAAGCCGGTGAACGCCTGGGCTTCCTGCCCGGCGACCTGGCGCAGAAGGTCGACCCCTACCTGCGCCCGCTCTACGACGCGCTCTACGACCTGATGGGTTTCGACCGCGTGACCAAGGCCTTCGACAAGGGCCTGATCGAAATCGCCCCGCTGGCCTTCATGCGCGGGCGCACGCTGAACCACGCCTTCGTGATCCTGGACGAGGCGCAGAACACCACCCGCGAACAGATGCAGATGTTCCTCACGCGCATCGGCTTCGGCACCCGCTGCGTGGTCAATGGCGACACCAGCCAGGTCGATCTGCCCAAGGGCACGGCCAGCGGCCTGGTCGATGCGATGCAGGTGCTGCAGGGCGTGGAGGGCATCGCCTTCACGCACTTCAGCGGCGCCGACGTGGTGCGCCACCCCCTGGTGGCGCGCATCGTGGACGCCTACGAACGCGACCGCGGCCTGCAGGGCGCGCGGGGCGTGCGATGAGCCGCAGCGCCCGGCCCGCGCTGGCCTTGTCGCTGCAGTTCGCCGACGCCACGCACCGCGCCCACCTGCCGCGCCACCGGGTGCAGCGCTGGGTGCGTGCGGCCCTGGAGAGCCCCGGCGAGATCACGGTGCGCATCGTCGGCGCTGAAGAAGGCCGCGCCTTGAACCGCGACTACCGCAGCAAGGACTACGCGACCAATGTGCTGACCTTCGACTACGCGCATGAACCCGTGGTTAGCGCCGACCTCATCCTGTGCGCGCCCGTGGTGGCCCAGGAAGCGGCCGATCAGGGCCTGACGCTGCAGGCGCACTACGCGCACCTGCTGGTCCACGGCACGCTGCACGCCCAAGGTTTTGACCACGAGGTCGACGACGAAGCCGCGGCCATGGAAGCGCGCGAGAGCGCCATCCTGCTGGCGCTGGGCTACGCCGATCCGTACGCCTAATGCATCCGACCAAGCTTCCCGCCACGGAACCGGCTCCGCCGGGCCGTCGGCGGACGGCCCCCCTGGGGGGTAGCGAGCGCTAGCGAGCTTGGGGGCTTCATTTCGTGCCGTAGATGCGGTCGCCCGCGTCGCCGAGCCCGGGCACGATGTAGCCGTGGTCGTTCAGCTGGCGGTCGATGCAGGCCGTGTAGACCGGCACATCGGGGTGGTGGGCGTGGAAGGTCTTCAAGCCTTCGGGCGCGGCCAGCAGGCTGACGAAGCGGATCGACTTCGGCTGGGTTTCCTTCAGCCTGTCCACCGCGGCCACCGCCGAATTGCCGGTGGCCAGCATGGGGTCGAGCACGATGGCGTCGCGTTCCTGCATGTTGTGCGGCATCTTGAAGTAGTACTCCACGGCCGTCAGGGTCTTGGGGTCGCGGTACAGGCCGACATGGCCGACGCGCGCGCCCGGCACCACCTCCAGCATGCCGTCCAGGAAGCCGGCGCCGGCCCGCATCACGACCACGAAGACCGTCTTTCGGCCTTCGATGACGGGCGACTGCATGGTCTCCAGCGGCGTCTCGATCTCGATCAGCTGCGTCGGCATGTCGCGCGTCACCTCGTAGGCCATCAGCATCGCAATTTCATGCAGCAGGCGGCGAAAGCTGCTGGTCGACAGGTCCTTCTGACGCATCAGCGTCAGCTTGTGCTGCACCAGCGGGTGGCTGATCAGGTGGACGATGGGGGTGGGCATGGGCGGGTTCCGGTTGCGACGGGCGATGGCCGGGGTGGTCAACGCCCCCGGGCCGAGGTCTTGCAGCGATCGTGCCACAGCGCAGCCGGCACCGGTGCGCAGCCGGCCTCTACAACAGCCCGGCAGGCCAGGCGATGACCTGGGGCGCGCTGCACAGCGGCACAGCTTGCTGCACCATGCACACCACCGCACCGGCGCCCAGCGCAACACCCAGGCCTTGCAAGGACAGCATGCCGGCCAGCGCATCGCGGCCCGGCGACGCGGTCTTCTTGATTTCGACGGGGTGCAATCGGCCGTCGGCCTCGATCAGCAGATCGACTTCGCGCTGGTCCTTGTTGCGGAAGTAATACAGGGGCGCCTGCACATTCGCATTGCAGCGGCTCTTGAGAATTTCGGCAACGACCCAGGTCTCGAAGATGGCGCCTGCCATGGCCCCGGCTTCCAGCGTCTGCGGGCTGCTCCACTGGGTCAGCCAGGCGGCCAGGCCGGTGTCCAGAAAGTAGAGCTTGGGTGTCTTGACCAGCCGCTTGGTGACGTTGGCGTGCCAGGGTTGCAGCAGATGCACCACGCCCGAGGCTTCCAGCACGGTCAGCCACTGCTTGGCGGTGTTGGGTGCCACATCGGCATCGCGCGCCAGATCCGCCATGTTGAGGAGTTGGCCGGTGCGCGCCGCCGCGGCGCGGATGAAGCGCAGGAAGCTCGTCAGATTGCCGACATGGGCCAGGTCGCGAACATCACGCTGCAGATAAGTCTGCACATAGGACGAATAAAAGAGGTCGCGGTCCATGGCTGGCTGCGCCACCAGTGCCGGGTAGCTGCCGCGCCAGATGCGCTGGAAGACCGTGGTCAGATCGTCAGCCGGGCAGTCACTGCTTTGCATGGCGGCGAACCACGCCGGCCCGGGCGCGAAAGGCGGTGGTGGCGGCAGGCGCAGGGTCTCGCGCCGCGACAGGCCCAGCAGCGGCACCACGGCCACGCGTCCGGCCAGTGATTCGGACACCCCCTGCATCAGATGGAAGGGCTGTGAGCCGGTCAGCCACCAGTCGCCCTGGCGCCCCCCGGCGTCCACCGCCAGCTTGATGTGCGGCAGCAACTGCGGCGCATATTGCATTTCGTCGATCAGCACCGGCGGGGTGTGGGTCTGCACGAACAGCGCCGGGTCTTGCTGCGCCAGTTGCAACTGCAAGGGGTCGTCCAGGCTCACGTAAGCCCGATCCGGCGCCGCCATGGCGCGCAGCAGCGAGGTCTTGCCCACCTGGCGCGCACCGGTCACCAGCAGCACCTTGAACTGCTGGCTGGCCCTCGCAATGGTCGCCGCCGCGTGCCGTGGGTAGTCGATGGGCGAACCGGATTTCATTCGTCCATTATGTAATGCTGCTGCATTTTGGACGACAACGGTCCGTTGTGGTGGCGCCCGACACTGGCCCCTGACGGCGTGGAAACCGCCAGCCAGCGTGACCGGCTTGCGGCTAGAAAACCGTACCGTCGCTGTCGATCTTCAGCGGCGGCGAGCCGTCAGACCGGCGTTCCAGCGCGATCTCGCGGCCGGCGGCCCAGGTGCCGCCTTCCAGGATGCAGGCCAGTGGCAGTTCATCGGCCGTCTTGCCCAACTGCTTTCGCACCAGCACCGCCACTTCGTCGAGCAGCATCACGGTCAGTGCGCGCCATTCGATGATGAAGTCGTCCTGCGGCTTGAAGGTCTTGGCCAGGTCGCTGGCATGGCGCGGTTGGATCACGCCGCCATCCAGCAGCAGGCCGCCGTTGCGGTACTCGGGCAGGCCGGGCAGGGCGTCCAGGCCGGTGACGCTGACGCCGGCCCACTGCAGCGGTTCCAGCAGCGAATAGCTCAGCCACAGGCTGAGCTTGTGGAAGGGCACCCAGCCGCCTGTGGTTGCGTCTGTCCTGGGGTCATCGCCACCGCCGACCACGGCCGAGCCGGCCCAGCGGTGGGGCCAGACGTCGCCGGCCATCAGGCCCTGCACGTTGCGCCCGCTGGTCCAGATCGGGCCCAGCGTGCGCAGCACCTCGCCCAGCACCGCTGCAGCGCTGACGCTGCTCAGTGTGCCGTGGCCCGTCAGGCGGTCGAACATCAGCGACGGGCGCGCCGGCAGCCCGGTTCGGGTGGCCTCGGCCTGCAGCGTGGCGCCCAGTCGCGACAGCAGCCCGGCGCGGCCTTCCAGGCCCACCACCGGGTTGGACGGGCTGGACTGCAACAGTGCGCGCAGCACAGCCGCATCGACACGGCCCAGCGCGGCCGCATCGGCGCGCAGCGGGTCGGCTGCCGACGACGAGAAGCGGCCGTCGATGAAGGCGTGCCAGCTGGCCACGCCCAGGCCTTCCGAGCGGCCCAGCACCTGGCCGGTGCCGGCTTCGGTGTAGCGCCAGGCGGCGCCGGCGCCGGCGTCCAGCAGCACGCTGACGACGGTCAGATCGAAGCGCACGCGGGCGGCGTCGGCCGCGCTGCGGCCGACCAGCAGCGCGTCCAGCGCGGGCTTGCGGTCCAGCCCGCCGGCTTCGAAATGCCGCCAGCGGCTGTGGTACGGGATGCGCAGGTCGGGGAAGCGCCGGATCGTCAGCGCCGCCACGCGCGCGGCGACCGCCGGCAGGGCGCTGCGGTCGAGCGTGAAGTGCTCGCTGACGTTGGCTTCCACGGCGCGCAGGATGCCGGCGCAGCGGGCGCGGATGGTGCCCGGGTCGTGCAGCAGGGCCAGCGGGTGCAGGGACGGCACGTCGGGCGCCACGCCGGTCTCACTCAAGGGTACGCCCCTGCACGCGGGCCAGATCGTCGGCCGTGGGCACCACGCCCTCGGTGAAATAGCCGGCAGCGATCTTGGCTTCCATCTCGACCCTGGCGTCGGCCGGGATCAGCGCGTCGGGCAGGGCCACGCGTTCGACCACCTCGATGCCGCTGCCGGTGATGGCGTCGTACTTGTCGTTGGACATGCTGACCAGCCGGTGGATCTTGCGGATGCCCAGCCAGTGCAGCACGTCGGGCATCAGTTCCTGGAAGCGCATGTCCTGCACGCCAGCCACGCATTCGGTGCGCAGGAAGTACTTGTCGGCGCGGTCGCCGCCGAGCTGCCGCTTGCGCGCGTTGTAGACCAGGAATTTCGTCACTTCACCCAAGGCGCGGCCTTCCTTGCGGCTGTAGGCGATGAGGCCCACGCCGCCGGCCTGCGCGCCGCGGATGCACTCTTCGATGGCGTGCGTCAGGTAGGGCCGGCAGGTGCAGATGTCGCTGCCGAAGACGTCGGAGCCGTTGCACTCGTCGTGCACGCGGGCGGTCAGCGTGACCTCGGGTCGCGCCAGATCACGGATATCGCCGAAGACATAGAGCGTCTGCCCGCCGATGGGCGGCAGGAAGACTTCCAGGTCGCTGCGCGTGACCAGTTCCGGGTACATGCCACCGGTTTCCTCGAACAGCGCGCGGCGCAGGTCGGCCTCGCTGACCTTGAAGCGCTCGGCCACGCCGGGCAGCCACCACACCGGTTCCAGCGCCACCTTGGTGACCGTTGCGCTGGCGTCGTCGAGCAAGACCTTGCCGTCGATGGCCAGGCGCTGGAAGGCCAGAGCCTGTTTGATTTCCGGCAGGTGGATGTGAGCCTTGGTGACGGCGATGGTCGGGCGGATGTCGTAGCCCTGGTCCAGGTAGTCGGCATAGACCGACTGCACGCTGGCGCCCCAGGGGTCGATGCTGACGATGCGCTTTGCGTCGCCCCACTGCGGGTAGGGCCCGACCAGGTCGGTGGGCGCGGTGTCGGTCAGGTCGGCGCGGTGGCCGCGTTCCAGGTTGCCGGCGGCCACGGCCAGCGCGCGGTAGACGCCGTAGCTGCCGCTGTGCGTGCCAATGACGTTGCGCTGGCTGCGGCTGCTGGTGCTGCCCACGATGGGCCCGCGCGCTTGCGCATCGGCCGCACCCCAGTGGATGGGCGGCGCGGTGGCGGTGCCTTGGCCGGGGTGCGAGGTCAGGCGGATGTGGCGGGGCGGTGCTGCGGGGTCCATGGGGCCTGTCGTCGGTTGTGCGCGCTGTGCAAGGGCTGGAACATACGCTAGGGAATGTCTGCAAAAGTCCCGCCCGAATGTGGTTGTCGGGTGCTGAAGC
>JBBAPI010000036.1:0-24185 GCA_040400915.1 Rubrivivax sp. | reverse complement strand
CGCTTCAGCACCCGACAACCACATTCGGGCGGGACTTTTGCAGACATTCCTTAGGCGTCGAAAACAGGCACCGCGCTACACTGCCGAATGCCAGAAATCAGTCGCTTCCTCGGGATCGTGATCGCCATGTACTACCGCGACCATGCGCCACCGCACTTCCATGCCTTGTACGGCGAACACGAAGTCACAATCGACATCGCGACAGGGGAGGTCAACGGCAACTTCCCCAAGCGCGCGCTGGCACATGTTCAGGAATGGCGTACCCTTCACAGGGACGAACTGTCGAACACTTGGACCCTGGCTCGCGCAAGCAAGCCGCTGCCGCGAATCGAACCACTGGAGTAGGCCCATGCTTCCTCGCATTGTTGATGCACGATACGTCGAAGGACATACGATTTGGCTTCGCTTTGCTGACTTAACAGAAGGCGAAGTCAACCTCGAAGGTGAACTTGATGGGGAAGTCTTCGAACCCTTGAAGGACATTGAATACTTCAAGGATTTCAAGTTGCATCCGGAATTACGAACTGTCGTGTGGCCTAACGGCGCTGACTTTGCACCAGAGTTTCTGCGCACGGCTTTACGCGTCGCCGCCTAACCCCTCGCTCAAGCTGAGCACCAACAGCGTGTCACGCCGTTGGCGCCAGCTTAGCTCGAACGTTAGACCGCGTTTAATGCAACTGCGCGAGAGGGGAAGGCTTTGAGTAGCTTCTTGTCCATCGTCACGAGCTTCACATCAAGTTTCACGGCCAGCGCAGCGAACTCGCAGTCATATGCCGAGCAGTCACTGTCACGCACCAGTTCGAAGACGCTTTCTGAATCAATTTCGTACTCAGACCCAGCCAGCAACTCCTCCGCCTCTACCTGCAAAGCGATCACTTGCTCAAAACTCAAGCTCTTTCGACGCAGGTAGCCAGCAAGAATGTTCCGGAATTCGCTACGCCAAAGCAATGGCACTGCCCATTGCGAATCACTGATCAGCAGCGCTTCGGCTGCCTGCGTGAAATCACCGGGCAGGTACAAGTAGGCAAGAACGTTGGTGTCAACAACAATCACATGCGCCCCTCAAGCTTCAGGGCGTCAATGTCACGAGCCAAGAACTTCACTGATCCAAGCGCCGCCCGCATTTCACGCGCACGCGCCAAGCGCTCTGTCGGAGCAACGCGCGCGGGCAAGAGCACAGCCTCCAGGCACACTATTGCTTCGCTGTTCATGCTCCGCCTGTGCAACTCGGCGGCCGCCTTGAGCCGCTCGTACACCGAGTCAGGAATATTCTTCAGGGTCAGGGTTGTAGGCATGGGGCCGCTCACTCCAAAATGCAACCATTATGGTTGCACTACCAGCGCGCGTCAACTGTCTTCAAAAACGCGGTCTAACCCATCGCTCAAGCGGAGCGCCAACGGCTCCTATATGGCGGTCGGTGACACCCGCCTGCGAAGCCAGTCCCAACGTCGCCTAACCCCTCGCTCAAGCTGAGAACCAACGGCATGTCACGCTGGTCGCCCGGCGCAGGGCCAGCGGCCTATTTTGCGCCAGCCGCCCAGCGCGCCACACCGTTGGCGCCAGCTTAGCTCAAACGTTAGGCCGCCGAGGAAGAACCTCCCCTTGCCGTAGCTTCATTCTGTAGCTACACTGCGTTGATTCAGTTCACATGGTCAGAGCGCAAGCGCGCCATCAACCTCAAAGATCACGGCCTTGACTTCATCGACGTACCACTGGTTTTTGAAGGCGCGACGTACACGTTTGAGGATGCAAGATTCGACTATGGAGAACTACGGTTCGAGACGCTCGGCCTTTTGGCTGGGGTCCCGGTTTCGATTGTTCACACGGAGTCCGACAATGAAATCCGCGTCATCTCTTTCCGCAAAGCCACGAAGCGTGAAGCAAACATCTACTTCCAGCAAATCCAAGACTGACTGGGCTCGACTCGCAAGTCCCGAAACTCCTGGCACGCCAACCAGCGAGCATCCCGAAGCCGATGTCAAACACATCGTTCGTGGCATTGTCCGGAAGGGCTTGCAACCTGCCCCTTCAAAGTCACTCGTTTCATTACGAGTAGATCAGGATGTTCTTGAATGGTTCAAATCACAGGGTACTGGCTACCAAACCAGAATCAATGCAGTCCTTCGCGCATTTCGCGACGCGTCGGCCTAACCCCTCGCTCAAGCTGAGCACCAACGGCGTGTCACGCTGGTCGTCACAAAATATACCCATGCATATTGTTCCGCTCTACGCAGCACTTTTGGCGCTCCTATTCGTCGTCCTCAGCGTGCGCACGCTCCGCCTGAGACGCCGACTCCAAATAGCCGTTAGCGATGCAGACAATCCATTAATGCTTCGGGCCATGAGGGCGCACGCAAATTTTGCAGAATATGTGCCGCTTTCGATAGTTTTGCTCTACTTTGTCGAAGCCACCAGTGCCAGCACATATTTTGTGGATGCATTGGGGTTGAGTATGATCATTGGCCGAATACTTCATGCCTACGGCGTCAGTCAAGTACGGGAAAACTTTGCGTTCCGTGTGGCTGGCATGGCACTGACCCTCACGCCGCTGGTCGCCGCCGCCATACGCTTGCTCTTTGTTTTCGCCAGTTCCATTCCGGGCTAGCCGAAATACACTTCGACTACAGGCTGCACCGATTGTGGCCTGACCCTTCGCTCCAGCTGTACACCAACGGCGTGGCGCCCGCAAAACTCAACCCACGGCATCGCAATCCAATGCTCACGGTCCGCCAAGCCAGAATTGAAGACGCCGCCTCGATGCGCGAGTTGCAGCAACTTGCCTTCACAGAAGAGGGTCGCCAATCTGGAACTCGAGAAATTCCGCCCCTGCAAGAGTCAGTCAGTTCGATAGCACAGCATATACAGCATGAGATCGCACTCGTCGCGGAACAGCATGGAGCGCTGGTCGGTAGTGTGCGCGGCGTCAAGGGAGATCGCGGCTATGTGGTTCGAGCCCTCATCGTTCATCCCGAGCACCAAGGCAAAGGCACGGGTTCGCTCCTCCTTAGAACGCTCGAAGCGGCTTTGACCAGACCGACGTGCGTGGATCTCACCACCAACCTGTCGATGCAGGGCAATGTACGGTTCTATGAAAAGCACGGCTATCAAGTTCAAGATCGCACGGAGCCACAGCCCGGCATCGTCCTGGCGCATATGAGCAAATACCTTGCGTGCGCGGCTTAACCCCTCGACAGGGACTTACCGCCGCATCAACTGTTGGTCGTCGTCTGCATGGCCGCTCAGCAGGCGTCCATTCGCTCGCCGCCGTCGCCGCTGAGCCCGAACGGCATGACGCGCACATGAACCTGCGTGCCGCTGCCGTTTACAAAACCACAATTGAGCGGTGAGCGCTGCAACCACGTCTGCATCGCCAAGGAGCACCCATCATGTCGCTCGGAGCCCTGATTCAACGTCATCCTCGAACCGCTCGAGTGGGGTTGCTGTTTTTGCTCTTGGGAATGTGTACGCTCAACTATCTACTTTTTCCTGCATGGGCGGGGACAACTTACCTTGGCTTCTACGCCAAGGCTGGCGCCGCAGTGGCCATCGGCACGCTCCTGCTGGAAATGGCTTGGAAGGACATCGAGAACAATACCGCCATCACCAGCAGAGATCCGCTTGTCTACCTCAGTGGCTCTCTGCAACTCATAGCACTACCCCTGTTTGTGTTGGGTGTGCATCTCGACCGCAAGTACCGGGGTCATCACGCTTTGGGTCTGGATCTTCTATTCTGCATTCCATTCATCTTCATCATGCTGTTTGGACTGGCTGGCTGGCTGCTCCTGATCGCGCCGCTACAGTATTTCGTGAATTACATCTGCTGCGCACCGTCCTTGATCATCAACCAGTCGAGCGCCACCGTCCTGGCTCGACTCAGAGACGGTTGGAAATTGGAGACCACGATAAGGACGAAAAGCCATTCTGCACCGTCTGACCCGCCCGACACGTGGTGGGATGCCAGCCTGCGCGGCAAAGAACAGAAACTCACGAACGCGTATTCGGCGATTCTCATCGTCGGACTGGGTTGGCTGTTGCCGGCGGCAAGCGGTATCTAGTCCCTCGCGTCCTTCAGTCCGCCCAGCAACATGCTGACCAGACAACGGCCGCCCACCCTGAGTTCCGCCTGACCCTGCGCTCGAGCTGACCTCCAACGGCACACAGGCCACTGGGCGCTGTCGTCAACGATCACGGTGTACGCTGGTTCAAACGGAACCCGGGGTCAGGTATCGCGTTGAGCGCCCTCTTGCGCCTCGATGAAGGCTTTGCGGTAGGCCATGGGTTCAGAAACGCCTGTGATCGGTGCGTGCGATGTGCCCGTTCCTGAGATGACCAGAGTCCCATAGTTCAACAGTCGCCCGATCATGTCTTGATCGATCTGGATGCTCTCGACTTTAGGGATATTAATCTCTATCGTGCTGCGACGGATGAATCCCCGCTTGACAATCAATCGCTTGGTCGTGACTGCAATCTCCGTCGACTGGATCCGGATATAGGCGATACCCCAGAATATGAGGCCGATTCCGAATACGGGCAACAGCACCAGGCCCAGCGCCAGAAGATGCCAGACCGACCAGAGACTGATTTTTCCCTGATGGACAATTCTCTCGCCGCCAACAAGGGCGTCTTCGACGTAGCTGGGCATATATGGTTTGGTGCAAGTCAGAGGTGGGGAAGAGGCGGAGACGGCCGTATTTTGGACCTTCGGAGGGCGCGAGGTCGTACTGCGGAAACAACCCATCTGGCGAGCGGCTGCCGGCACCCGCTGCGCGCTGGACGACAGCGGGCCGTGCGCTGCCGAACAGACCTGATCGGGGTGCCGCCCCTACAACCAGGGTTCGATGCGCGCTCCGCGCCATCTCCGCAGCCCTGAAAGCCCACACCATGATCACCAGCCGCCGCACTTTCCACCACGCCACCCTGACGGCCGGCATGGCCCTGATGTTGGGCAACTGGGCTGGCAGCGCCAGCGCCGCCACTGCCAAAGACCTGGACAAGGACGCCGCCCAGGCCCTGCAGACCCTCTACAAGGCCCGCCCGGTGGCCGAAACCATCAGCAAGACGGCCAGGGCCATCCTGGTCTTTCCAAAGGTCGTGAAGGCCGGTCTGGTGTTCGGCGGCAGCTACGGTGAAGGCGTGCTGCTGAAGGGCGCCAAGGTCACCGAATACTTCAACACCGTGTCGGCCTCCTGGGGCTGGCAGGCCGGTGCCGAGTCCTACGCCTATGTCGTCTTCCTGATGAGCGACAAGGCCGTGCAGTACCTGGAGAAGTCCAAGGGCTGGGAATTCGGCGTCGGCCCGAGCGTGGTGGTGGTCAACGAGGGCGTGGCCAAGAACCTGTCCACCTCGACCCTGAAAGACGACGCCTACGCTTTCATCACCGACCAGCAAGGCCTGATGGCCAGCCTGGGCATCGAAGGCACCAAGATCACCCGCATCAAGCGCTGACAAGGGCGTGTGAACAAGCGCCCTGGGCACGCCTTCGTGCAGGGCTGCGGAGCTCTGGCCCGCTTGCCTTTCGTGACTGCAGCGATGGCGCTGGCGGGTTGCGCGGCCGTGCCGATGGGCCCGGCGGTACCGGCGCAGGCCGACCTGCCGCGCGGCTGGTCCGACACCGTGGCTGCGGCACGCGCCACCGGGCTGGCCGCGTGGTGGCTGCGTTTCCAGGACACGGCCCTGAGCGCCCTGATCGCCGACGCGCTGCGCGCGAACACCAGCGTCGTCGGCGCGCAGGCCGCCCTGCGCCAGGCCCGCGCCTTGCGCGATGTTTCGGCCGCCGGCTTGCAACCCAGCTTGGGCAGCTCCGCGGGCGTGCAGCGCGGCAGCGTCGGCGGCCGCAGGACGGGCAACAGTTTCCAAGCTGGGCTGGACGCCGGCTGGGAAGTCGACCTCTTCGGCGCCAAGCGCAACGCCGTGGCGGCGTCCGACGCCACGGCGCGGGCCAGCGCGGCCAGCCTGGGCGATGTGCAGGTGTCGGTCGCCGCCGAGACGGCGCTGAGCTACATCACGCTGCGCGGTGCGCAGTCGCAGCAGGCCATCGCCAGCGACAACCTGACCAGCCAGCTGCAGACCCTGCAGATCACCGAGTGGCGCGCCCAGGCCGGCCTGCTCAGCAGCCTGGAGGCCGAGCAGGCGCGGGCCGCCGCCGCGCAGACGCAGGCCCTGCTGCCCTCGCTGCAAACCCAGGTGCAGCAGGCCGCCCATGCGCTGGCCGTGCTCAGCGGCCGCCCGCCCGCGGCACTGCAGGCCCTGGTGGACCGCCCTGCCCCGGTGCCGCAACCGGCCGACGAACTGGCCTTCAGCCTGCCCGCCGAGACGCTGCGCCAGCGCGCCGATGTGCGTGCCGCTGAACAGCAGGTGATGGCCGCGCAAAGCCGTGTGGCGCAGGCCGATGCCGACCGCTGGCCCAGTTTCAGTCTGGGCGGCTCGCTGGGCCTCAACGCCCTGAGCTTCAGCGGCCTGGGCCAGAGCGCAGCGGTGGTCACTTCGCTGCTGGCCAGCGTCAGCCTGCCTTTGTGGGACGGCGGCGCTGCGCGCGCCCAGGTGCGCGCCCAGCAGGCCGCGCTGGACCAGACGCGGGCGATCTACCGTGGCACGGTGCTGCTGGCGCTGCAGGAGGTGGAAGACGCCCTGGTGGCGCTGCGCAACGACCGCCTGCGCGCCAGCCGACTGCAGGCCGCAACCGCGGCCGCCACCCACGCCGCCACGCTGGCCCGCCAACGCTACGGCAGCGGTCTGGTCGACTTCCAGACCGTGCTGGAAACCCAGCGCAGCCAGCTCGCTGCCCAGGACGGGCTGGCCAACGTCATCGCCAGCCTCAGCGCCGACCACGTGCGCCTCTACAAGGCGCTGGGTGGGGGCTGGCAACCCGACGACCAAGGGGCGCCCGCCCTGTCCACCGAAGCCAGCATGAGCACGCGATGAGCACCTCACCTCCCCCGATCGCACCGGCTGCGCCGCCGACCGCGCCAGCTGCGCCAGCCGCCCCGGACCCGACCACTGGGGTGGACACCCTGCTGGACGAGCCCACAGCCCGCAGTTGGTACCGCCGCCCTGCCCTGTGGGCCGCCATCGTGGCCCTGCTGCTGGCCGGCGGCGGCCTGTGGTGGTGGTGGTCAGGCCGGGCCGCCAACGCGGCGCCCAGCTACAGCACGCAGGCGGCGGCCCGCGGCGACCTCACGCTGACCGTCACCGCCAACGGCACCATCCAGCCGACGCGCTCGATCAACATCGGCAGCGAGCTGTCGGGCACGGTGCTGAAGGTCCATGTCGACGTCAACGACCGCATCAAGAAGGGCCAGGTGCTGGTCGAACTGGACACCGCCAAGCTGGGCGACCAGATCCTGCGTTCCAGCGCGACGGTGGCTGCGGCCGAGGCGCAGGTGGCGCAGGCCGGCGCCACCAGGGCCGAGGTGCGCAGCAACCTGGCCCGGCTGGACGAGGTGGCGCGCATTTCGGGCGGCCAGGTGCCGGCCAAGGCCGAACTGGACACCGCGCGCGCCGCCCTGGCGCGCGCCACGGGGGCCGAAGCCAGCGCCAGGGCGGGCGTGAAAGATGCGCAGGCGGCACTGTCGACCGACAGGATCACGCTGTCGAAAGCCTAGATCCGCGCGCCGGCCGACGGCGTGGTGCTGACCCGCAATGTGGACCCGGGCAACGCCGTGGCCGCTTCGCTGCAGGCGGTGACGCTGTTCACCGTGGCCGAAGACCTGGCCAAGGTGCGGCTGTGGGTCTATGTGGACGAAGCCGACGTGGGCGCCGTGAAGCTGGGCCAGAACGCCAGCTTCACGGTCAGCGCCTACTCGACGCGCCACTTCCCGGCGCGCATCACGCGAGTGGGCTTCGGCTCGACCATCACCGACAACGTGGTCACCTACCTGACCTACCTGGACGTGGACAACGCCGACCTGAGCCTGCGCCCGGGCATGACGGCCACCGCCAGCATCGTGGCCACGCAGCGCAAGGACGTGCTGCTGGTGCCCAACAGCGCCTTGCGCTACACGCCCGGCGCGGCGGCATCGGCGGCCAGCAAGGGCGGCGTGCTGTCCAGCCTGACGCCGCGCATGCCCGGCGGCAGCAACCGCCGGCCGGCCGCCGCCGGCGCCAGCACGGCCACCGCCAAGCAGGTCTGGGTGCTGCCGGTCGATGACCAGGGTGCGGGCAAGGGGCGCCCAAGGCCGTGTCGGTGACGCCCGGCATCAGCGACGGCCACATGACCGAGATCACCGGTGGCGACCTGCAGGTCGGCATGCGGGTCATCACGGACCAGAAGACGGCGCCGAAATGACCACCCCCTTGATCCAGTTGCGCGGCATCACCAAACGCTACGGCGCGGGGGCCAGCGAGTTGATGGCGCTCAAGGGCATCAACCTGGACATCACGGCCGGCGAGTTCGTCGCCATCATGGGCCCCAGCGGCTCGGGCAAGAGCACGGCCATGAATGTCCTGGGCTGCCTGGACACGCCCACCGCCGGGCAGTACCTGTTCAAGGGCGCGCACGTCGAAGCGCTGTCGCGCGACCAGCGGGCGCGGCTGCGCCGGCGCTACCTGGGCTTCGTCTTCCAGGGCTTCAACCTGCTGGCCCGCACCTCGGCGCAAGAGAACGTGGAACTGCCGCTGCTCTACCGCGGCGACGGCGCCGCCGTGCGCAAGGTGGCGGCGGCCCACGCGCTGCAAGCGGTGGGCCTGGGCGGCTGGGAAGGCCACACGCCGGGCGAGTTGTCGGGCGGCCAGCAGCAGCGCGTGGCCATCGCCCGGGCCATCGTGACGGAACCGGCCGTCGTCCTGGCGGATGAACCCACCGGCAACCTGGACACCCAGCGCAGCCACGAGATCATGGGCCTGCTGATGGCCCTGAACCGTGACAAGGGCATCACCGTGCTGATGGTCACCCACGAGCCCGACATGGCGGCTTACGCCCGGCGCATGGTGCACTTCGTCGATGGCCGCATCGCCCAGGACGCCATCAACCCCAAGCCGACCACCGCCGCGCCGGCACAGGCGCTCGCCGAGACGACCTGATGCTTTATAGCGTCTTCCTGCTCGCCCTGCGCTCGGTGCAGCGCAACCTGCTGCGCTCCTTCCTGACCATCCTGGGCATCGTCATCGGGGTCAGTGCGGTCATCACCATGGTCACTTCAGCGGCCGCCTCTTCGCACCCGACGAACAGCTGGCCGGCGCGGCCGTCTGCATCATCGGCGAAACCGTGCGCCGCGAGATCTTCGGCGGCGCCATCGGGCAGACCGGTCTGGGCCAGCGGCTGCGCGTCAAGCAGTTCTCCTGCGACGTCGTCGGCATCCTGGCCGCCAAGGGTCAGGGCGGCATGGGCGACCAAGACGACACCGTGGTGCTGCCGCTGCACACCCTGCAGCGCCGCGTCACCGGCAGCCGCCGCGTCGACACCCTGCTGGTGTCGATGGAAGACGGCAGCGACAGCACGCCGCTGAAAGCCAGCCTGCGCCAGTTGCTGCGCGAACGGCGCAAGTTGTCGGAGAGCGACGACGACAACTTCAACATCTTCGAAACCCAGCAACTGGCCGAGACCCTGTCCAGCACCACCGAAGTGCTGACCACGCTGCTGGGCGCAGTGGCCGCCGTCAGCCTGCTGGTCGGCGGCATCGGCATCATGAACATCATGCTGGTCAGCGTCACCGAACGGACCCGCGAAATCGGCCTGCGGCTGGCCGTGGGCGCGCTGGAAAGCGAGGTGCTGCTGCAGTTCCTGATCGAGGCGGTGGTGCTGTCGGCTTTGGGCGGCGTGGTCGGCATCGTCATCGCCACGGCGGCCTCCTGGGGGCTCTCCAGCGTGATGGGCGTACCCTATGTCTTCGACCCCGGCATCAATGCACTGTCGCTGCTGTTCTCGGCCGCCATCGGCGTGCTCTTCGGCTACTTTCCGGCGCGCCGTGCGGCGCGCATGGACCCCATTGAGGCCCTGCGGCATGAATGAGGCCTGGGCGAAGCGCGCTTCAGAAGCCCACCCGCAGGGTCAGCCGCATAGTGCGCGGTTCGGCCGGGTGGACATGGCGGTCGGCCACGGGCGCGGCCTCGCCGGGCAACTGCGATGCGTAGACGTACTGGATGTCATCGACGGGACGGTTGAACAGGTTGAAGACATCCAGCGTCAGCTCACTGCCCTTGCCCAGCGCGGCCAGCTGATAGCCGAAACGCAGGTTGGTGGTCAGTGACGACTGGCTGCGCACGCTGTTGTCCTCGACCAGGGCACCGCTGCCCAGGTAGCGCCACTGCAGGCTGGCGCTCCAGGGGCCCCGCTGGCGCACCGTGGCGGCCAACGAGGCCACCTGGTCGACCGCATTCGGGATGCGCCCGCCGTTCACGAAGCGGGCATGGGACCAGGCGAAGTCGGCGTCCAGCAGCAGCCAGGGCAGCGGCGTGTAGCGGTTGTTGAACTCCACGCCGTGCCGGCGGCTGGCGGCGGCGGCCTCGGTGGCGCCCACATCACCGACATAGACCAGTTCGGAATCGAAGTCCAGCTTCCACAGGGCCAGCGAACTTTGCAGGCCGGGGATGAATTCGCTGCGCGCGCCCAGCTCATAACCCCGGCTGGACACCAGGGGCTGCACCGGGTCCACCGCTGCGCCGGTCTTGGGGTCCAGCCGGATGGTGGTACCGCGGGCGTCGTTGCTGTGGAAGCCGCGTCCGGCGTTCAGGAAGAATTCGGTTTTCGCGAACGGTCCGGCCACCAGCGTGAACTTGGGTGAGAGCTGACGGGCGCTGGCCGAGCCCGAGTTGACGGCGAGCGACAGGCTGTCCACGCGGCTGCGCAGTTGGTCGCCACGCAGGCCGACGATGCTGCGCAACCAGGGTGCCAGTTCCAGCGCGGTCTGGCCGTAGACGCCCGCCAGCGTCTCGCGCACCCGGTCGTCACGGGTGGTGCCGGTGATGCTGCGCGCTTCGGTGTCGAACAGGCCCACGTGGACGCGGTCCTGGCGCAGCTGCAGGCCCGCTTCGCTGCGCGCTGGCAGGTCGAACAGGGTGTGCTCGACGGCATGGCTGACAGCCAGCCCGACGATGTCGCGCTGGTCGCGCTGGAGGAACTGGTCGCCAGTGGCGGGGCGGTCCATCGCGTAGGTGAAGTTCGAGATCAACTGCAGCCGGTAGCGCATCACGTAGGCCGACAGCCGGGTCGTGCCGGCGGCCGTAGCCTGGTGCCACTCGCCCGACAGGCTGTAGCGCGCGGTGTCGCCGCCATCGCTGGCGTCGACCGCATCAAAGCGCCCGAAAGGCCGGCCCTGGAAACGGCCGGCGTCGATCAGGCGCTGGGGCACCTGGTCGGTGGACGCCCAGCGGGCCTGGTAGCCCATGGCACTGCCCAGCCAGCCCTCGGCAGCGGTGCCGCCGCTGAGCGTGAACACGCCGTTGCTGCGCTTCAGGCCTTCGGGCAACGTCCAGGGGCCGTCGTTGGCCATCACCTCCAGCGCGCCCAGAGCGGTCACGCCGGCGGCGACTTCGCCCGAGGCACCCGCCACCGCCCGGCGGTAGCCGCGCTGGCCCAGGGTGACCTCGCCGAAGTTCTCGTCCAGCCGGCTGCGGTAGACGATGTCGGCCGAGCCCGCGGAGGCGAAGTCGCCGCCCTTGGCGAAGTAAGGGCCTTTGCGGTACTCGATGCGCTGAACCAGTTCGGGGATCAGGAAGTTCAGGTCGCTATAGCCCTGGCCGTGGGCATGGCCGGGCATGTTCACCGGCATCCCGCCCACGCTGGTCGCGAAGTCGGTGCCGTGGTCCAGGTTGAAGCCGCGCAGGAAATACTGGTTGGCCTTGCCGTCACCCGAGTGCTGGGTGACGATCATGCCGGGCACGAATTCCAGCACCTCGCCGGGCCGCAGGGCGGGCCGGCTCTTCAGCATGTCGGCGCGGATGGTGCCCTGCGAAGCGGCGTCGCTGCTGCCGACGGCGTTGTCGTAGTGGCCGGTGATCTGGATCTGCTCGGCGCTGGCGGGGGAGCTGGTTTGGGCCCCTGCAGCGCCGGGCACAGCGCAGCCGATGGCCAGGAAGGGATAGGCCAGCGCCAGACGCTGGAACAGGGGTGACTTCATGCGGGCTCCGGGAACGGATGAGGGGGATGCGCCGCCCGGGCGCGCAGCAGACTTGCGGCGCGCGCTCAGGCGGTCGGCGGGGCGGTTTCCCTCAGGCCCGGGGCGGGCGCTCTGGCAGCCGGATCAGCGCGCTGGTCCAGACGGGCGGTTGCACGGGCGGCCAGACGGCGCCCGCTTGTTGATCCGGTGGTGCACGGTACTCGGCGGTCGGCCCCCAGGGTGATGCCGCGCTGCCAGCCGCGCCCTGACCGCTGTCGGCCGTGGCATCGGCGCTGACGCTGTCCACCGCCTGCACCGTCGCGTCGCCCGGCTCATGGTGGTGGCGCTCCAGGCCGTCATGGTGGTGGGCCGCCGGGGCCACCGCGGCATGCTTGAAAACCCCGCTGGCCTGCAGCGCCTGCAGGCGGGCCTCACGCCAGGCCAGCAAGGCCCCCAACCAGCCCGCTGCAGGCGCGGCGGAGACGGCAGCATGGGTGTGCGCGCGCCCCAGCACCTGCACCAGCGCACCGGCGCCACCCTGCAGCAGCACCGCGCACAGCAGCAGCCAGACCCAGGCCTGGGAGGCAGAGCTTGCGGGACGGCGTGAGGCGCAGGACGGCATGCGAGAGGGGAAAACGGGATTCCGGATACGGCGTGGCCAGCCGGCTGGATGTCGGGTGGGGCGCGCCATGGTGGCGAGCGACTGTGACAGTATCACCGCATGACCATCCTCTTGATGACGGCGCCCATTCCGGCGCAACCCCTGCTCGACGCCCTGCACGCCGCGGCGCCCGGGCTGCCCGTGTCCACCGCCGACGCGCCCCACGACCCCTTGGCGGTGGAAGCCATCCTCGCCTGGCGCCTGAAGCCCGGCGCGCTGGCCCCCTACCGCAACCTGCGGGTGTTGTGTTCGACCGGGGCCGGCGTGGACAAGCTGCTGGCCGTGCCCGAACTGCTGGACGGCTTCCCGGGCCTGCCGGTGACGCGCACCGTGGACGCCACGCAGCAGCTGCGCATCGCCCAGTACGTGGTGGCCTGCGCCTTGAGCCACCTGCGCGAGTTGCCGCGCTACCGCGCGCAGCAGGCGGCCTCGCACTGGGCGCGCCACCCGGTGCGGCCGCTCGCCAGCTGCCGCATCGGCGTGCTGGGCCTGGGTGCGGTGGGCAGCGCCATCGCGCAGGCCTTCGTGCCGCTGGGTTTCCCGGTGGCCGGCTGGGCGCGCAGCCCGCGGGGGCCGCAGGACCCGCGAACGCTGCCCGGCGTGACGGTGTTCGCCGGTGACGCCGGCCTGCCGGCGCTGCTGGCGCAGACCGACGTGCTGGTCTGCGCCCTGCCCCTCACGCCCGCCACGCAGGGCCTGCTGGACCACGCCAGGCTGGCGCAACTGCCGGCCGGGGCCTATGTCATCAACATCGGCCGCGGCGAACAGCTGGTGGAAGCCGACCTGCGCGCCCTGCTGGACGACGGCCACCTGGCAGGGGCGGCGCTGGACGTGTTCGAACGCGAACCGCCGCCGCCCGACAACTGGGTCTGGCAGCACCCGCGCATGCAGGCCACGCCGCACATCGCTGGCGAAGCCGACGCCCAGGTGGTGGTGGAACAGTTGCTGGACGCGCTGCGCTGTGCCCGGGCCGGCCTGCCGCAGCCGCTGGCCGTGGACCGCAGCGCCGGGTATTGAAGTCCCAGGTCCGGGCGGCGCCCGGCCCGCAGAGGCTTCAGTTGAAGGTCTGCCCCGCCTCGGCCAGCCGCACCAGCAAGGGCGCAGGCTGCCACGAGGCATCGGCACCGGGTTCGGCCGCGATGCGCCGCAGGCTGCGCACCACGTTCGGCAAACCGACGATGTCGGCATAGAGCATCGGCCCACCGCGGTGCAGCGGGAAGCCGTAGCCGTTGAGGTAGACGATGTCGATGTCCGAGGCCCGCGCCGCGATGCCGGCTTCCAGGATGCGTGCGCCTTCGTTGACCAGGGCGTAGATGCAGCGCTCGACGATCTCCGCGTCACTGATGGCGCGCGGCGTGATGTCTTGCGCCGTGCGGTACTGCGTGATCAGCGCTTCGGTGACCGGGTCGGGAATGGGGTCACGCCGGCCGGCTTCATAGCGGTACCAGCCGGCCCCCGTCTTCTGGCCGAAGCGCCCGGCTTCGCACAGCTTGTCGGCCACCAGCGGCTGCATCTCGACGCCCGCTTCGGCGGCCTTGCGCTGGCGCGTCGCCCAGCCGATGTCCAGCCCGGCCAGGTCGCCCATGCGAAAGGGGCCCATCGCCAGGCCGAACTTCTGCAGCGCGCCGTCGACCTGCTGGGGCAGTGCGCCGGCGTTGATCAAGCCGCTGGCCGCCGCGCCGTAACGCGCCAGCATGCGGTTGCCGATGAAGCCATCGCAGACGCCCGAGACCACCGCCATCTTCTTGATACGCTTGGCCAGCGCCATGCCGGTGGCCAGCACGTCGGGCGCCGTGGCCGCACCGCGCACCACCTCCAGCAGGCGCATCACATTGGCCGGACTGAAGAAGTGCAGGCCCAGCACGTCGGCCGGGCGCTTCGTGAAGGAGGCGATGCGGTCGATGTCGAGGTAGCTGGTGTTGCTGGCCAGGATGGCGCCGGGCTTGCACACTGCGTCCAGCGCTTCGAAGACCTGCTGCTTGACGGCCATGTTCTCGAACACGGCTTCGATGACCAGGTCGGCATCGGCGAAGCCCGCGTAATCCAGCGTGGGCGTCAGCAGCGCCACGCGCTGCTCGACCTGGGCCGGCGTCAGCTTGCCCTTCTTCATCGAGTTCTCGTAGTTGCGCCGGATGGTGGCCAGGCCCTTGTCCAGCGCTTCCTGTTTGGTTTCCAGCAGCGTCACCGGCAGGCCGGCGTTGAGGAAGTTCATGGTGATGCCGCCGCCCATGGTGCCGGCACCGATGACGCCCACCTTGGCGATGGTGCGCAGCGGGGTGTCGGCCGGCACATCGGGCAGCTTGGCCGCCGCCCGCTCGGCCGCGAAAACATGCCGCAGGGCGCGCGATTCGGGCGTGCCCATCAGCGCCACGAAGGCCTCGCGTTCCAGGCGCAGGCCTTCGTCGAAGGGCTTGCTGATGGCATGGGCCACGGCCTCGACGCACTTCAGCGGCGCCGGGAAATGCGGCGAGGTGGCGGCCACCGTCTTGCGCGCGAACTGCAGGAAGGCCTCGGCTTGCGGGTCTTGAACCTTCAGGTCGCGCACGCGGCGCAGCGGCCGGCCTTCAGCCACCACCTGGCGCGCAAAGGCGATGGCACCGGGCAGCAGGTCGCCTTCGATGATGGCGTCGATCAGCGGCGTGCCCTTGAAGCGCAAGGCCGCCACCGGGTGGCCATAGACGATGACGTTCAGCGCCGCTTCGACGCCGATCAGGCGCGGCAGCCGCTGCGTGCCGCCCGCGCCGGGCAGCAGGCCCAGCTTGACTTCGGGCAGGCCCAGCGACGCATCAGCCAGCGCCACGCGGAAATGCGCGCCCATGGCCAGTTCCAGCCCGCCGCCCAGGCACACGCCAGCGATGGCCGCAATCACCGGCTTGGGGTTGTTTTCCAGCAAGGCGATGACGACACGCAAGTTGGGCTCGAGCAGCTGATTGGGCTTGCCGAATTCGGTGACGTCGGCGCCGCCCGAAAAGGCCCGGGCGGTGCCGGTCAGGACGATGGCCTTGACCGCCGCGTCGGCGTTGGCCTGCTCCAGCGCGCGCGCAATGCCATCTCGCAAGTCGAAGCCCAGGCCGTTCACCGGCGGCTTGTTCATGGTGATCACGGCCGTGTCGCCGTCGTTGCGGCAGCTGACGTATTCGGGGTTCATCGGATGGGTCTCCTTCTGGGTGAACATGAGAACGGGCTGGGTGGTCGATCGCCTTGGCTTAGGCTAACCCAGGCCCGGGCCACGGCAGCCGCCACCCCGGCGGCCACGCATCACCGCCTTCACGCTAGGGATGGCGCGGGCGCCTGAAGGGCGCAAGCATCGAAGCTCCCTAACCCCGAGAGGAGACTCCACATGGCCAGGAAGGCAATCTGCGTCGGCATCAACAAGTTCGCCAACTATCCGCAGTTCACGCTGCAGGGCTGCGTCAACGACGCCAAGGACATGGCCGCGCTATGCAAGGGACTGCTGGGCTTCAAGTCCAGCGAAGTCGTGACGCTGACCGATGCACAGGCCTCCAAGGCAGCCATCATGGCCCAGCTGAACGCGGCGGTGGCCGACGCCAAGGCGGGCAAGATCAGCTACCTGCTGTTCAGCCTGTCGTCCCACGGCACCCAGATGGCCGACAAGAACGGCGACGAGCCCGACGGCATGGACGAGGCCTTCGTGCCGGCCGACATCGCGCAGAAGGGCAACCTGTGGGACCCGGCGCACATCATCTGCGACGACGAATTCCACGACCTGTTCCAGCAGGTGCCGGCCAGCGTGCTGCTCGAGGTCTACCTCGACACCTGCCACTCGGGAACCGGCCTGCGCGGCGCCGAATTCGGCCTGCATGCGCCCAGGGCGCGCTACGTCGCGCCGCCCGAAGGTGAACTGCAGGGCGTCGTCAAGCAGAAGAAGGTGCGCGGTTTCACCCTGCACCGCATGCTGCGGCGCGACGCGGCCGTCCCCGCCACCAAGAAGGCCGCCAAGGCGGCCAAAGACCGCGCGGTCGATCTGAACCCGGCCATCCACCAGATCCTCTGGGGCGGCTGCAAGGCCGACCAGACCAGCGCCGATGCCTACTTCAGCGGCCGCTACAACGGCGCCTTCACCTACTACTTTCTGCAAGTCGTCAACGCGACCCAGAACAAGCTGTCGCGCAAGGACGTGCTGACCAAGATGCGCGCCGCCATGGCCGGCAAGTTCGCGCAGACGCCGCAGATGGAAGGCAACGCCAGCAACCGGCAGACGGCCATCGCGAACTGAAGCGGCCTGCGCCCGGGCCGGGCTGGCATCAACCGGGTCCCGGGCGATGCGCCGTCGCGCAACCCCCCGGATCAGGGGTGGCTCGATCTGGTGGCGCGGTTGGAATAGCGGCCTAATGCAGAGTCTGGGTCCGACCGTGAAGGCTGGTGATGTCACTCTGCAGCAGATCCCCTTACGCATACCTCTTGCTGGGCCTCGCTGGGGCGGGCCTGGCCGGTAGCGCGCAGGCACTGTCCTTCGACTGCGACAGCGGTGCGCCGCACCCGGACACCTACATCCAACTCAACACCGACCTTCGCGTCAGCGACGGACACCGGATCCTGTTGAACCTGTGCCAGACCACGCCGCTGACGCTGACCCGCAGCGTCGCCACCGACCGCGGCCATGCCCACGGCACGGCCACGGCAACGGTCGATTTCGGCCTGCAGACGGTGCATGCAGCACTGGACGCCAAGAACATCGTCGGCGAGCTCGGCGGTTTCGCTGGCTATGACGGTGTCGCGCGCCAAGTCGATGTCCTCACCGCCAGCGTCGACACCACCTTCAGGATCACCGGCGTCCTGCTGTACACCGGCAGCCGCATGGTCTCGAACCCGGGGCAAGACCGAAACGACGTCAGCGCCAACCTGCAGGTCAGCGGCCCCGCCATCGGCTTCAACGAAACCCTCTACGCCGGCCCGACGGGCAACAGCAGCCCGCCCCCGCTGAGGACCGACGTGCTGCACCTGAGCGCAGGCCAGACCACGCGCCTCATGACAACCCTGGAGGCCCATGTGTACGTCGATCCGAACGGCCTCTACAGTGAGTCGCCTGGCTGGGCGCTGCTCGACGCCCAATTCTTCACCACCATCGAGATCGTCAGTGGCAGCGGGTTGACATCGAGCAGCGGTCACAACTACGCCGCCACCGTGCCCGAGCCCGGCAGCTGGGCCTTGATGCTCGGCGGACTGGCTGCGGTGGGCAGCTGGCGCCGGCGCAGGGCCCGATTGGGCGTCAACCCTGCAGCACGGCCTCGAAGCGCAGCGCGAAGTTTTCCAGGTCGACGAACCGGATGCGCCGGTGCTCGACCGCCAGCAGGCCCTGCTGCTGGAACATCGACAGCGTGCGGCTGACGGTTTCCAGCGTCAGGCCGAGGTAGCTGCCGATCTCGGCCCGGGTCATGCGCAGGTTGAACTCGCGCGCCGACTGGCCGCGGTCATGGAAACGGCTGGACAGGTCCAACAGGAAGGTGGCCAGCCGCTCCTGGGCGCTCATGCGGCCCAGCACCAGCAGCAGGCGATTCGCGCGCACCATTTCCAGGCTCAGCTGTCGGCTGAAGCTGCGCTGCAGGGTGGCGTGACTCTGCATGGCGCCGGACAGCGAGCTGTAGCCGATGGCACAGACCTGGGTGTCCTCGATGGCCGTCACCGTGCAGGCGTGCCGCGTGCTGGCGATGGCGTCCAGCGCCAGCAGGTCGCCAGCGAGCAGGAAGCCGCCAACCTGCTCGCGGCCGTCGGGCAGCATCACCGTGGCCTTCAAACTGCCGCTGCGCACGGCATAGATCGAGTGAAAGGTGTCGCCCTCGTTGAACAGCACGTCGCCGGTGACCAGGCGGCGGCGCGCGAAGACCACCGGTTCGACGCCAGGCTGATGCCCGGCAGTCTGGGTGCAAGGCGTGCAGAGCTGCCACAGGTGACAGCGCGTGCAGGCCGGCATCGGCAGGGCCATGACGACGGCGGCGCGCGGTTCCCGCGGGGGCAATTCGATCGCCCGTTGGCGAAGGGCGAAGGGCATGGGCGCTCCTGGGGCTGTGTCGCGCCACGCTAAGCCGCCGTGCGATGGCGGTCTGTTGCCCAACGAACAGACGGGCGCGCCTGGGTGGACGACGGCCTGCCTGCCTGCCTGCCTGCCTGTCTGCCTGCCTGTCTGCCTGCCTGCCTGCGCTACGCTCGACGGCCGCACGTTCAACACCCAGGAGATCAACATGGGACTGACCATCAATTTTCTACGCCCCGACGGGCAGACCGTGGCTGGCTATCTCGCCAAGCCTGCGAACCCGGTCGGCGCACCGGGCGTGGTCGTGATCCAGGAGTGGTGGGGCCTGAACGACCAGATCCGTGGCGTCGCCGACCGGCTGGCGCTGGCCGGCTACCGCGCCCTGGTGCCCGACCTCTACCGGGGCCGATCCACCGTCGAAGCCGAGGAAGCCCACCACCTGATGACGGGCCTGAACTTTGCGGATGCGGCGTCGCAGGACATCGCCGGCGCCGTGCAGTGGCTGAAGCAAGGCAGTGCCAAGGTCGGCGTCACCGGTTTCTGCATGGGCGGCGCGCTGACCTTGCTGGCGGCCTGCTTCGTGCCCGAGGTCGATGCCGCAGTCACCTGGTACGGCCTGCCGCCGCTGGAGGATATCGATGCCAGCCAGATCAAGGCACCCTTGCTCGGCCACTGGGCGACGCAGGACCAGGCCTTTGCGATTGCCAGCGTCGATGCGCTGGAAGCCAAGCTGGCCGAGGCCGGCGTGAAATTCGAATTCCACCGCTACTTGGCGCAACACGGCTTCGCCAACGAAACGGCCGTTGGTCCGGGCCGCATCGCCATGACCCAGTACGACCCGGTTTGGGCACAACAGGCCTGGGACCGCAGCCTACGCTTCTTCGGGCGCGTGCTGGGCTGAGCCGCGGCGCATCCAGGCAGAACGATGGCGTTGACGAGCCGGCAACCAGTCCCTGACCACAGGCAGATCTCGCTGTCAGGGTCACGGACATGAGCTCACACGCGCCCAGGACTGACATCGCTTCAAGAACGCCTGCCGAGGTGCCATCCAGCGCAGCGATCGTGGTCGTCGGGGCCGGCTTGTCGGGGCTGCTGGCGGCGCACCTGCTGGAAGAGGCGGGCCTGGAAGTCGTTTTGCTCGAGGCCCGCGACCGTATCGGCGGGCGCATTCTGGGTTGGGCTGCGGCAGACAGCGTGCACCGTGTCGACCTGGGTCCGGCCTGGGTGTGGCCCGAGATCAACGTTCGGCTGGCCGAGACGCTCAGCATGCTGGGCCTGGAGCTGTTTGCGCAATACGGCCAGGGCGCAAGCCTGGTCGAACAGGATGCGCAGACCGTGCGCCGCCAGGCCATCGGCTTTGCGCAGCAGCCGCCCTCGATGCGCGTGGTCGGCGGCACGGCAGCCCTCACCGACGCCCTGCGCACGCGCCTCGTGCGCAGCCCCGTCTTGCTGGGCACCCGGGTTTGCGGGCTGCATGCGGGTGCTGCGGATCCGGCCGGCGCAGTCAGCGTCCAGTGGGAACGCGGCGGACAGGCCGGCACCCTGGTGGCGACTTCGGTGATCCTGGCTGTACCACCGCGATTGCTGGCGTCAGCGCTGCGCTGGTCACCGGCGCTGCCGACCGAACTGTCGCGGCGGTGGGCCGAAGCGCCCACCTGGATGGCCGGCCACGCCAAGTTCGTGGCGCACTACCCCAGGGCCTTCTGGCGTGAGGCCGGCCTGTCCGGCAGCGCGGGCAGTGCTATCGGGCCCTTGGCCGAAGTGCACGACGCCAGCGACGCCGGGGGCCGGCAGGCCGCGCTGTTCGGCTTTGTCGGCGTACCGGCCGTCTGGCGCCGGCGCATGGGCCGGCAAGCCTTGATGGATGCCGCCGTCACCCAGCTCGGCCGGCTCTTTGGCGCCGAAGCGCTCAGGCCACAGGCCGTTCACCTGCAGGACTGGGCAGCTGAAGCGCAAACCGCGACGCCGGCCGACGAGCAGTCGGCCTCTGTGCATCCGCGTCCCCTGGCCATACGTTTGCCGGCGCCGTGGTGCGATGTCATCCACCTGGCGGGCAGTGAATTCGCAGCCGACTTTCCCGGCTATCTCGAAGGCGCCGTGCTCGCCGCCGAGCGGGCCGTCCACGCCTTGCTGGCTGGCGGGACTGCAAGGGCGCGCGGGCCGGTCTGAAGCGGACGGCAGCCTCCTCGACGCCGAGCGCGACGTACCGCTGCACAATGACGCCATGTCTGCCTCGCTCCCCCTCCACTTCGTCCGCCCGCAGCCCCTCGCCTTGCACCCCTCGCGCGAGCGCTGGAGCGTCGAGGCCATCGAGGCCTTGTTCGCGCTGCCCTTCAACGACCTGATCTTCCGCGCCCAGCAGGTGCATCGCGAGCACCACGATGCCAACGCAGTGCAGCGCTCGACCTTGCTGTCCATCAAGACGGGTGGCTGCCCGGAAGACTGCGCCTACTGCCCGCAGTCGGCCCATTACGACACCGGCGTCGAGGCCGACAAGCTGATGGACGTTGTGGCGGTGCGAGCCGCTGCCCAGGCCGCGGTGAACGCCGGCGCGACGCGCTTTTGCATGGGCGCGGCGTGGCGCGAACCCAAGGACCGGGACATCGACAAGGTGGCCGAACTGGTGCGCGAGGTCAAGTCGCTCGGGCTCGAGGCCTGCTGCACGCTGGGCATGTTGAGCCCGACCCAAGCGCAGGTCTTGAAGACCGCCGGCGTCGACTATTACAACCACAACCTGGACACCGCGCCCGAGGCCTACGGCCGCATCGTCAGCACCCGCGTCTACGAAGAGCGGCTGCAGACCCTGGCCCATGTGCGCGACGCCGGCATGCGGGTCTGCTGCGGCGGCATCGTGGGCATGGGCGAGAGCCGGCACGAACGCGCCGGCCTCGTCGCGCAGCTGGCCAACCTCGAGCCCTACCCCGAGTCGGTGCCGATCAATGAGCTGGTGCAGGTCGAAGGCACGCCGCTGGCGGGTACCGACAAGCTCGACCCCTTCGAGTTCGTGCGCACGATCGCGGTGGCGCGGATCACCATGCCGACTGCCTACGTTCGGCTGTCGGCCGGCCGTCAAGGCATGGGCGACGCGGTGCAGGCCCTGTGCTTCCTGGCTGGCGCGAACTCGATCTTTTGCGGCGACAAGCTGCTGACCACGGGAAATCCGGACATGCAGCGCGACGAAGCGCTGTTCGACCGCCTGGGACTGCGCGCGGTGTAGTGCGGTCCGGTCCCAAGGCTCGCTGGCGGCGGCGGCTGGATTGCGCACGAACAAGGTGCGACGCATTTAATTGGTGCGAACGCAGCCCGAAAAAGCTCTAATTCAGTGCGTATTGGCCGGGTCAGCCAGCCCAACCGGGCGCCGTCACCCAGGAACGCACCACATAAGGAACGAAAGTTGCTTTCGTGGTGCAGCCACCCCGCAATTGGTGCGGCCGGTGGGAACGACGGGGACGACATCGATGGATCAGGTCAAGCAGGGCACGGACGCCCTGTTCATTTTGCTGGGTGCGGTCATGGTGCTGGCCATGCACGCGGGCTTCGCCTTCCTGGAACTCGGAACGGTGCGCAAGAAGAACCAGGTCAATGCGCTGGTGAAGATCCTGGTCGATTTCTCGATCTCCACGGTCGCCTATTTCCTGGTTGGCTACACCGTCGCCTATGGCGTGGATTTCTACACCGGGGCCGAAGCGCTGTCGCAGAAGAACGGCTACGAACTGGTGCGCTTCTTCTTCCTGCTGACCTTCGCCGCAGCGGTACCGGCCATCGTTTCGGGCGGCATTGCCGAACGGGCACGCTTCGGCCCGCAATTGATGGCCACGGCCATCATCGTCGGCGTGGCCTACCCGCTGCTGGAAGGCGTGGCCTGGGGCGAACGCTTCGGCGTGCAGGCGGCGATCAAGGCCCTGACGGGCGCTGAATTCCACGACTTCGCCGGCAGCGTCGTGGTGCATGCCTTCGGCGGCTGGGTGGCGTTGGCCGCCGTGGTGCTGGTCGGCGCCCGCTCCAACCGCTACCGCAAGGACGGCGGCATCAGTGCGCATCCGCCGTCCAGCATCCCCTTCCTGGCGCTGGGCGCCTGGATCCTGACGGTCGGCTGGTTCGGTTTCAACGTGATGAGCGCGCAGACCGTGGCCAAGATATCCGGCTTGGTGGCCGTGAACTCGCTGATGGCCATGGCGGGCGGCACGCTGGTGGCGGTGGTGATGGGCCGCAATGACCCCGGGTTCACCTACAACGGCCCGCTGGCCGGCTTGGTGGCCGTTTGCGCCGGTTCCGACGTGATGCATCCGGCCGGCGCGCTGGTGGTCGGCGGCGCGGCGGCAGCCATCTTCGTTTCGATGTTCACGCTGACGCAAAACCGCTGGAAGATCGACGACGTGCTGGGCGTGTGGCCGCTGCACGGCCTGTGCGGGGCCTGGGGTGGCCTCGCCTGCGGCATCTTCGGCGCCCAGGCCCTGGGTGGCACCGGGGGCGTCAACTTGATGGCGCAGGTGCTGGGCACACTGGGCGGCGTGGCCTGGGCGCTGCTGGTGGGCGCAGGGGTCTATGGCGGCATCCAACGCGTGACGCCCTTGCGCTTGACACAGGAAGAAGAATTCGAAGGCGCCGACCTGTCGATACACCGCATCGGCGCGACGCCCGAACGCGAAGCCAACTGGTAGCGCTGCGGTCCTGGCACCGCAGCCCAGATCGGCGACTGGGTGCAGAAGTGCCAGACCAGCCGGTGACGCGCGCAGTCGTCAGCACCGCCCCCCTTTCCAGGTGCTTGCGACCGGTTTTCCGTTGGCTGTCGAACAGATGGCCGCCCTGCCCTTGCCTAGACTCCACCGCAGCGACTCAACCGCAGGGGTCCCGAGCAGGCTGCCAGCCGCTCTGCGCAACGCCCGTCCAGCCTCGGAGCTTACCGATGGTCGCCAGCACCGACGTCAAGCCTGACCACCTGCCCGGCGCGCCGTCCGAGGCCCGGGCCGACACGGCCGACGGCGCGCTGCCCCCGGCCGAGCCGACACAGTTGCGCGCGCCCGTCGACGTGCGCGGCGCGGCGCTGGTAGTGATCTCGCTGGTGGCCTGCGCCTATGCCTTGCACTGGGCCAGCGCGGTGTTCATTCCGGTCCTGCTCGGCTTGATGTCCAGCTATGCCCTGTCACCGGCGGTGGATCAGCTGAAACGCTGGCACATCCCGCGGGCGCTCGGGGCTGCGGTGCTGCTGGTCGCGGTCGTGGGCGGTCTCGCTTCGACGGCCTACAGGCTCAGCGACGACGCTGCAGCCCTGATCGAAGCCCTGCCCGACGCGGCGCAGAAGGTTCGCGACTCGCTGCGGGTCACGCGGGGCACGTCCGAGGGCCCCATCCAGAAGGTGCAAAGGGCGGCAGAGAAGCTCGAGGCCGCCGCCGAGGAGAGCGGCTCGGCGGCACCGGCCGCCAGGAAGTGAAGTTGAAGTTGGACTTGAAGTTGAAGTTGAAGTTCCCCCGATTTCGCGGACACTTTTTCACTCGATAAG
>JBBAPI010000035.1:0-30416 GCA_040400915.1 Rubrivivax sp. | reverse complement strand
CCGGAAACAGGTATCGCGCCCGCAGCCTGTTAATCTGTAGTCGCAAACAGCGCCGCTGCCAGCTGCGTTTCGCGATTCGCTACCGTCATCACGAACCCTGCCGCATCCTGCAGGCCGCGAAAAGCATCGAAACCGGCCTCGAGAAAGGCCTGCAGACTGTCCAGGCCCGCTGCCTTGGCCGGGCCGCGCATCAAACGCAATGTCGTGCGTATGAGCGGCTTCCTGACTTGCTTGGCCAGGGTCAGCCCGATCTCGCGAACCAGTTCGATCTGTTCACCGCGCGCGCTGGCCCGGCCAACGCTGCGCCAGGCTCGCGCATAGCTATCGCCGTCCAGCGGGACCTGAGTCACCACCGCACCCATTTCAGTGTCCAGCCGTTCCGACAGCGCATGCAAACGGGCCAAGGCCAGGACAACCCGCCCGATCTCACCAGGGAACAGCCCACTGACCTTGGGTGCCACCCGACTGAACTGTTCGTCCCGGCGCACGAAGTCCATCGGTCCGTACAACTCCTCCAGAAAGAAGCGCGCAGCCTGGCTCGTGGCGGGATCAGCCAACAAATCGCCGTAGGTGGAAGAGAATCGAGCGTGCTGGAACCGCTTGACTTCATGAACACGCAGACCCAGCACCGGGTCGGCCGTGCGCCGTGCCCGCTCCGACGCCACGTCCAGCAGATGCCCTTGAACAACTTGTGCCATATTAATCACGGCCGCAGTCTGCCATGCCCGGCCGCGCAGTAACTGGCTATCCGGCCGGCTGATGAGCCCGCGTCAAGCGCGATACGGTCTGATCCTGATCGCGGCTGTGGGCCTGGTTGCTGCCTGTCGGTGGCCGGACAGCTGGGGGCCCTACGCGCTGCCCATGCTGCTGGGCGCACTGTGGATCATGCTGGCGGTGGTCCTGGCCGGCGAGTTTGCGTTGCTGAGGATCCTGGCGCACCGCCAGCAAGCGGCGGCACCCGCGTTGCACGCTTTGCTGGCAGCGTGGTGGCAGGAACTCTGGGCGATGTACCGCCTGATGGTCTGGCGCCTTCCGCTACTCAGCCAGCGGTCGCAGCCGGCTGTCGCCGCCGGGCCGCAGGGCCCCCGCGGGCTGGTGCTGGTTCACGGCTACGGCTGCAACAGGGGTATCTGGTCAGCATGGTTGGCGCAGATGCGGCGTCAGCAGATTCCCTGCATCGCCATCAACCTCGAGCCTCTGTTCGGCTCGATCGACAACTACGGCCACTTCATCGAGGCGGCGGTTGCTGATCTTCAGCAGCGCACGGGGCAGGCTCCCGTGCTGGTCGCCCACAGCATGGGCGGCCTGGCCGCCCGAGCGTGGTGGGTGCAGGACAGGACGGCGTCCAGGCTGCACAGGCTGATCACCATCGGCAGCCCCCATCAGGGCATGCTGCTGGCGCGTTTCGGCTGGGGTGCCAATGTGGCCCAGATGCGCGTCGATGCCGATTGGCTGGTCCGTCTGCGAGCCCAGGATCTTCCTGCGCATGCAGCCCGAACGATCTGCTTCTACAGCGACGGCGACACCATGGTCATCCCGAGCGCCCATGCCACGCTGCCCGGCGCCGACAACCGCCAACTACCGACCATGGGTCACGTGGCGATGGTCGACCATCCCGGCATCTTGGCAGCCGCTCTGCACAGCCTCCGCCAGTCAGACTGAGCGGGGGACTTCCTGTTCGCCCGGCAGCCCCTCACCCGCCGCCACCTCGCCCAGGTGCTCGATGTCGGCCTGCACGCTGGCATACAGCAGCGAGAAGTCCGGCGACGTGGCCTTGAAGAGCTGGTCGAAGGACTCGATGACGAAGTAGCCAGCCTGGAAGCTGTCGATCCGGTAGCGCGTGCGCATGATCCGGCGCAGGTCGAAGGGAAAACGCCGGGCCTGGCTGGCGTGCAGGCTGTGCTGCAATTCGCCAGACGAACTGAGGATGCCCGCGCCGTAGGCGCGCAGGCCCTGCGGCGTCGAGATCAGGCCGAACTCCACAGTGTGCCAGTACAAGCGCGCGAGCAACTCGCAGGCCAACAGGCGCCCCGCTTTCAGCCCGCCCACGCCGTAGGCCTGCATGTAATCCGCAAAAACCGGGTTGAACAGCAGCGGCACATGACCGAAAAGATCATGGAAAACGTCGGGCTCGACGACGTAGTCGAATTCTTCAGCGCTGCGCATCCAGTCGGTGACCGGAAAGCGCCGTTGCGCCAGGAGGGCAAAGAAGGCCTCTTCCGGGATCAGCCCCGGCACGCCGACGATCTGCCAGCCGGTTGCACGATACAGCCGCTCCGACACCGCGTCGAAGTGCGGCACCTCCTCGGTTGCGCCCAGCTGCTGAACCGCAGACACGAATTCTTCGCAGGCGAGTCCTGGCAATTGCTGCATCTGACGCGCGTGCAAGCGACGGTACACCGCGTGATCCTGTTCGGTGTAGCGCGACCAGTCCTGCTCGCAGGTGTAATCGGCAGCGGCGCGGCCGTAATCACCGCGCGGCAGGCGATCGCCAGTGCCATAGGTGACGGGCGCAACACCCGCATTGACAGCCCGTGCGGTGCCCACCCTGGCTGCAACACCCCCCAGCGCCGTGACGCCCGCGAGTGGATCGGTGTCGGCTGCCGCTGCGGGCAGGTCTGAGGGGTGCATGGTCGGCGGTCAGGGTGCTGGAGGACTCGACTCTAGGCCCCTGCGCCCCGGCTTGTCGAGGCGCTGCTTCACTCAGCGTCGATCTCCAGCACCAGGCGCTGCGCGGCCTCGGGCGAGATGCTCAGCAGCTCGGCGATGTCGCGCAGGTCGTCGGGCAGGGCCGGGTTGTCCCAGCCCAGGCTGCTGTGACGCGCCAGGCGGATGGCCAGCTGGACATTGCGCATCTGCAAGCTGGCCTGCGGCGCGTGTTCGTCGGTGATCTGCACCAGCAGGGCCGGCAGCCGCCAGGCCAGCATCAGCGCGTGTTCCAGCGCGTCGAGTTCGATGTTCAGCACCTCCCGCTGCACGGCGCTGGAGCGCAGGGTCGGGTCGGCCTGCTGACGCTGGGCGATCTGCAGCGCCAGCGCCGGCGCGCGCAGCCACAGCAGCAGTTCGGCGAAGTCGTGCAGCAGCGCGGCTTCGTGGATCACCGGCGCGTCGTAGTCCATGCGGTGGACAGCAAAGCCGATGGCGAAACGCGCGGCGCGGCGCGATCGCATCAGCACGGCCTGGAAGCCGGCCTCGGCGAGGGGTTGATCAGCCAGCACGGCCTCGACCGTCTCGGCCTGCGGACCGAAGGCGCGGAAAAAGGGCGAGATGCCCAGCATGACGAGCGCCTCGGTCACCGTTTCGGTGTCGCTGCCGCCCCGGCCGCGGCGCAAATGCGCCACGTGAGCCAGCAGCTTCAGCGTCATCAGCGGGTCGTAGGCCACCACTTCAGCCAGCAGGTGGGCGTCGACCGCATCTTCGTTGTCGCGCAGCAACTCCAGCGCCTGAGCCGTCTGGTTCAGGATGGGCAGCTGCGCCGGTTCGAACAGGCCCACCCAGCGGGCCAGATCTCGCGGTGCGGCATGGATGGGGTGTGGGAGGCTGGACATGGTCGTGCGAGAGCGATTGCCACATGGCTCGTCTTCCCCCTTATCGGCGCGCGAGCGGCGGACTTGAGGCCGGCCGGGATCACAGGCGTGTCACGCCCAGCACGTGCCCGACCAGGCGGCCGTCCACGTACAAGGCGCCTTCGGCGGCGCCGGCTTCGGCGTGGAACTCGATCACGCGGTCCACGGGCGGTTCGCGCGGCGCCAGGGCCAGACGGGCCGCCAGGCTGTCCAGCAGGCGGCTGGCGGCGCGCAGCAGGGCGCTGGCCCAGAGGCGGGTGCGGTGGTCGCCGTCGCGGTCGGCGGCGTAGCGGTCGTCGGTCGTCGACATGGGTGTTCTCCGGCAGAAGCCATGGCCGCTGTCGTGCAGCGGGCTTCCAGGGTCGGTTCAGGGGCTGAGCTTGTGCCTGACGGTGTCCGCGCAGGCAGCGACTTCGCGGCGCAGGGCCTGCCGAGCCTGTTGCCGGCGCGCGCCAGGCTGCGGGCGGTGGCTGCCGGCCTGGCGTCGCAGGCTGGCTGCGACGTAGGGGTTGCGTGGCTTGGCTGTCTTGAGCGTGATCTTCATCGGGAGTCTCCTGGGGTGGGTGGCGAGTTTCGGGGGCCAAAATGCGTATGGCCCGGGCTGCTGGGGCAACCCGGGCCATGGAGGGCCGATCCGCACAGCGGCGCGTGCCGCTGGCGCTCAGCTCACTGGCGCTCCGGGAAGAGCGCCATCGTCGCGGTTCGCCACGGCCGGATTCCGGTTCACAGCCTGGCCCTGTGGTGCAGGCACAGCCGGCTGCTGCCGACTGCGGTTGGTGTGCGACGGGAACAAGGTCATGGGGTCCAAGGTGGGGTGGATCGGCTGTGTGCGCGGGCCCCTGCTGGCTGGCAGGGCTGCGTTTTCACAGAATTGCGCAAATGATAAATACATCATTATCAAGGCGCAAGTGGTATTGCTCTGCGCCGGATCAGGGCTTGCGCTTGAGCGGCGCCACGCCCGTCTGCGTACGCAGCCACAGGTCACGCGGGTCTTCCGGCGGTGCTGGCGGTGGCGGCGGCTTGCGCACCACGCCGGGCGCCAGCTGAGGCGCCGTCGATGGCGGGGCTGCAGCGGGAGGCGGCGGCGCCGTCGCAGCGGGCGCCGTCAGCACCTCGCCCAGCAGGTCCAGCAAACGCGTGCGGGCCCGTTGCGGGTGGCGGCGGTAGAAGGTGAGGACCAGGCCCATGATGAAGCGCTCGTCGTCGTCGCGCGGCGCCAACGCCTGCGTGGCGTCCGCCCCGTCGGTCGCGGTCGGCGCGGACGCCGTGGGGCGCGGCGCGGCTGCGGCGCCGCCACCGTGCGTCGCGTCCATCCAGCCCGTCGGCTTGTGGCACAGCAATTCGAACTGGCGGGCCAGCCTTTCGCCGATCTGTCGCGAGCGGCCCTTGATCTGGCTCCAGTAGCTGGGCTGGATCTGCAGCCGTTCCGCGAAACGCCGTTCCAGCCCGCGCAGCGTGGCCGCATCGGCGTGGCGCGCGGTGGCGCGAACGAATTCCTCTAAGAGGGCCAGGGCGTTATCCAGGCGCACCTGGGCGAGGTCGGGGGGGCTGCTAGGCATCGGCGTCGATGATAAATCTCCGTTCACCTGTGGCGGCGCGTCCGCAGCGCATCGCCAGACGCCGGTCAGGCCTCGTCATGCACCTTGAATGCACCCACCAGTTGCGCCTGAACCGCCGGCGGCACGGCTTCGAAGTGCGACAGCTCGATGGCGTAGCGCCCCTGGCCGCTGGTCATCGCGTTGAGCCGGTTCTGGTAGCTGCTGAGTTCGGCCAGCGGCACCTGGCCGTGCACGACCATGTGCCCGGGTGCGCCGTTGGCTGTGCCGCTGACCACGCCGCGGCGTGACGACAGGTCGCCGGTGATGTCGCCCACGGCGTGGTCGGGGGCGCTGATCTCGATGTGCACGACGGGCTCCAGCACCTGCGGGCTGGCCTCGCGCACCGCAGCCAGGAAGGCCTTGCGGCCGGCGGTGGCGAAGGCGATGTCCTTGCTGTCCACGCTGTGGTGCTTGCCGTCGTAGACCGTGACGCGCACATCGACCACCGGGTGGCCCGAGATGGCGCCACCGGCCAGCACCTCGCGCACGCCTTTCTCGACCGCAGGGATGTATTGGGCTGGGATGGTGCCGCCCTTGACCGCGTCGACGAACTCGAAGCCGACGCCGCGGGGCAGCGGTTCGACGCGCAGAAAGACCTCGCCGAACTGGCCCGCGCCGCCGCTCTGCTTCTTGTGGCGGTGGTGGCCAACGGCAGCCGTGGTGATGGTTTCGCGGTAGGCGATGCGCGGCGGCTGGGTCTGCACCTCGAACTTGTAGACCTCGCGCAGCCGCTCCAGCAGCACGCGCAGGTGCAATTCGCCCAGGCCGTAGAGCACGGTCTCGTTGGTGCTGACCACGTGTTCCAGCTTCAGGCAAGGGTCTTCGTCGACCAGCTTGGTGACGATTTCCCACATCCGCTGCTCGTCACCGTGGCGCTTGGGGGTGATGGCCAGGCCGTAGACCGGCTTCGGAAAATCGAGTGGCACGAGGTGGATGTCCGCGTCCTCGGGCGCATCGTGCAGCACCGCGTCGAAGTGGATGTCGTCTACCTTGGCCACTGCTGCGATATCGCCCGGTAGCGCCTGCGCCACCTCGGCCAGGCCCTTGCCCTGCAGCCTGAATAGGTGGCCGACCTTGAAGGGTTTGCGGCTGTTGCCGATGTAGAGCACGCTGCCCGTGCCGACCGTGCCCTGGTGCACGCGAAAGATGCCCACGCGCCCCACGAAGGGGTCCACCGTGACCTTGAAGACATGGGCCAGCACATGCAGGGCCGGGTCGGGCCGGGCCTGCAGAGGCACGGCCGCCTCACCCTCGCCGTTGAGGAAGGCCGGCGGGTTGCCTTCGCCGGGCTTGGGCAGCAGATGGACGATGATGTCCAGCAACTCGACCACGCCCGCCCCGGACTTGGCCGAGACGAAGCACACGGGTATCAGATGGCCTTCGCGCAACGCCTGTTCCAGCGGCGCGTGCAGCTCGGTGGCGGCGATGTCGCCGTCGTTCAGGTAACGCTCGACGAAAGCGGCGTCGACTTCGACCACCTGTTCGACAAGGGCGCGGTGGGCGGCATCGACAGCACCGAAATCGCTGTGGCCCTCACGCTGGTAGAAGCAATCGACCACCCGCGACGCACCCGCATCCGGCAGGTTGACGGGCAGGCATGCCTTGCCCCAGGTGGCCTGTATCTGCGCCAGTAGGCCGGGCAGGTCCACCCCGGCCGCGTCGATCTTGTTGACGATGATCAGGCGGTCGAGCTGCCGGGCGGCGGCATAGGCCATCACGCGCAGGGCCATCGGCTCGATGCCGAACGCGGCGTTGATCACCACGGCGGCCGTCTCCACCGCTTCCAGCGCGGGCAGGCACAGTCCCAGGAAGTCGGCGGCGCCGGGGGTGTCGATGCAGTGGATGCGCGTGTCGGCGTGCTGGAAGTTCAACACCGCAGCGTTCAGCGAATGCTGCATCTTGCGTTCGAGCGGGTCGAAGTCGCTGACCGTGCTGCCGCGCTCCAGCGTGCCGGCTGACGCGATGGCGCCGCTGCGCAAGAGCAGGGCTTCGGCCAGGCTGGTCTTGCCGGCGGCAGCCGGGCCGACGAGGGCCAGGGTGCGGATGGCGGCAGGGCCGCCGGTGACGGAGCTGGGCATGGGGGTCTCCTCGGACAGGGTGGCGTCGCCTTTCGCTTGCGGGCGAAAAGCCAGCTTCACACCATAGACCCGACCCGCCATTCGACTTTGACTTGGCGCAGGCTGCGCGGCATCGCGGCCGTCGGCTTTCAGTCCCTGCGCCTACTGAAAGGCCACCTCGGCGAAGCTGCGCAGCTTGCGGCTGTGCAGATTGCCCGGGCGCTCCTGGCGCAGCAATTCGACCGCCCGCATGCCGATGCGCAGGTGCTGGTCGACCCGTTCGCGGTAGAAGGTGTTGGCCATGCCGGGCAGCTTGATCTCGCCGTGCAGCGGCTTGTCCGACACGCACAGCAGGGTGCCGTAGGGCACGCGAAAGCGAAAGCCGTTGGCGGCGATGGTCGCGCTTTCCATGTCCAGCGCCACGGCGCGGCTCTGGCTGAAACGGCGCTCGGGGCCCGGGTGCGGCAGCAGTTCCCAATTGCGGTTGTCGGTGCTGGCCACGGTGCCCGTGCGCAGCACTTTCTTCAGCTCGTAGCCGGTGAGCTGCGTGACGTCGGCCACGGCCTGTTCCAGCGCCACCTGCACCTCGGCCAGCGCGGGGATGGGCACCCACAGCGGCAGTTCCTCGTCCAGCACATGGTCTTCGCGCACATAGGCATGGGCCAGCACGTAGTCGCCCAGTTGCTGGCTGTTGCGCAGGCCGGCGCAGTGGCCCAGCATCAGCCAGGCATGCGGGCGCAGCACGGCGATGTGGTCGGTGATGGTCTTGGCGTTGGCCGGGCCGACGCCGATGTTGACCATGGTGATGCCGCTGTTGTCCGGCCGCACCAGGTGGTAGGCCGGCATCTGCGGCAGCCGCGGCGGAGCCTTGCCCAGTTCGTCGCCGGCCAACGCGGGCCGGCCGGCGCGGCGGGTGACGACGTTGCCCGGTTCGACGAAGGCGTCGTACTCGCCCTGCGCGTCGGCCATCAGGCTGTGGCCCAGCTTGATGAATTCGTCGATGTAGAACTGGTAATTCGTGAACAGCACGAAGTTCTGGAAGTGCTCGGGCGCCGTGCCCGTGTAGTGGCGCAAACGGTGCAGCGAGTAGTCCACGCGCGGTGCGGTGAACAGCGACAGCGGCTGCGCGGCGCCGGGTGCCGGTTCGATGTTGCCGTTGGCGATGCCGTCGTCCATCGCGGCCAGGTCGGGCAGGTCGAAGACATCGCGCAGCAGCAGGCGGCGTTCGGCCGGCAGATTGCCTTCGATGTGGTCGTTCTCGGCCAGCGAGAAGTGCACCGGGATGGGCTGGCTGCTGGTGCCCACTTCGATGCCCACGCTGTGGTTCTTCAGCAGCAGGCGGAACTGCTCGGCGTAGTAGCGGGCGTAGAGATCGGGCCGCGTCAGCGTGGTCTCGAAAGTGCCGGGGCCGTCGACGAAGCCGTAGCTCAGGCGTGAGTCGGCGCGTGCCACCGTGTCGGTGTGGACGCGGACGAAGGGGTAGCAGGCGCGCACGTGCTGCCCGATGTCTTCCCCCGCGACGAAGCGCTGCAGGTTGCCGCGCAGGTGTTCGACGCTGTTGCGGTAGATGGCCTGCACTTGGGCCAGCGCGGCGTCGGCGTCGTCGAAACGGGCGGGGGCGATGAAATGGGGCAGAGATGCCATGGAGGGTGGGCCTTGCTTGTTGTTGGACTTCGGTGGCAGCCAGGTCGCCGCCTTCAAGTAGACCACGCCAGGGTGCGTGAGCCCGAGCGCAGAGCCTGGGCCTTGCGCTCTCGGTGGTGCGCGCGCCGCTCCGTCCTAGACCTTGCGAACCTGGACTTTCGCGTGCTCGTTGATACCCATGGCGCCAAAGAACAGCGCCACCAGTCTGTGGGTTTCGACGAAGTGCACGGCCCGGTTCTGGCTTTTCTTCGTCAGCACCCAGTTCAGCAGGTCGCCTGCGGCGATGAAGTCCACCCGGATCAGGCGCGCGCAGGACACGCTGACCAGTGGGGCGCTGTTGACCTCGCTCTGCAGCTTGGCCAGCGTCGGGCCGATGTCGCCGATCAACTGGCCCGACAACTCGACGTGCGCGACCTCGATGCTGCCGGCCGGAAAGTCGGACAGGTCCGACTCCATGAAGGTGGTCGACACCTCGCTGACCATCGACAGGGGCGGCGTGCGAGTCGAGTTGCTGGAGCCGCTGACATGCACCTTGCACCGCGTGGGCTCCCACGAAGGCGGGCTGACCTCGTAGGTGATGCAGTATTCGATCGCGGCCTCGTCGAACTGGTCGACGCGGTTGGCCAGACGCAGGGCCTCCAGGCGCGTCAGCCAGAAGGCGGGGTCGGCGTCGCGCACGCCGCTGGGTGCGGCCTCGGCCAGCACCGCAAACAGGCGCTCGCCGGCCACCCAGCGGAGTTCCAGCGGTTGCCCGGACCAACCGCGGAAGAGCGCCGCCAACTGCATGGCGGCCTCGGCATCGATGCGGCGCAGGCCCTGCCAGTCGAAGACCCAGGGCAGCGGCATCTGCAGCGTCTGCGAGCCCAGGCGGGCGACGGCCTCGATGTCGAGGTACTCGGGACTGACCCAGCCCACGGCCCCGTCATCGCTGCCCGATGCCGTGGTGCTCGCCATCATCGGTTCATCGGCCTGCGCGTCGGCCACCAGCTTGGGCATGGAGTACCACTGCGGCGCCGACCAGCCGAACTGCTGGGCGTATTCCACCGCCAGGCTCTCGAAACTCTGCTGCTGCCCCGTGGCCCGGTAGAGGTCGAAGAGCACCAGCCAGGTCTCGGCATGCTGGGCGCGTGCGCCATTGGACTGTGTGATGCGCTGCAGGGCCTCTTCGCACTGCGTGAAATCGGCGTTGGCGAAGGCGATCACTGCTTCGTCGAGCTCGGGGTCGTGCACGACTTCGTTGACTTCGACGGCGAAGGGGCTGCCGAACCCGCTGTCGTTGTCCATCGCAGCACCCGGTCCGCTGCCGCCAAAGGACACCGAGGACAGCGGGGCCAACGGTGGCAGGCCTGCCGACATCTGCACCGGCGAGGGCGCGGCCGCGGAAGGCAGATTCATCACCGGGAAAGGCGGCGCTGGCGCTGGCGCTGGCGTGGCCGCCGCGGCCGGTGCACGGGGCGCGCCGGGCCGGGCTGCCGACTCGACATCGGGCGCGGGGGCTGCGCGCGCGGCTGGCGGGCGGTTCAGCGTCGCCGGGCGGGTGGTCGACATGCCGCGGTCGCGGCTCGAACTGAAGCCGGCATCACCGACCATCTGCTGCTCGATCTCGTCGATCTTGGCCTTCACGCCATCCTGCCGCGGTGCGCTGTTTTCCGACTGGCGCACTTCGGAGTCGTCCAGCCGCGAGGAACCACCCAGGGCCGCCAGCTGCTCGGGGGACAGGCCCTCACGGCGCACCCGTCGCAGCATGTCGAATTCACGCTTGCGCACGAAATCGTTGCGCCGCTTGCGCTCGATCATCGCCTTGAGTTCGGTCTTCTCGAGATCGATCTCGCGCGTGTCTTCCTGCCGTGAATTGAGAGCGGTCCAGTCGGTGGCCGGGTTCGCAACGAAGCGAACCACCTTGCGGAAGAAGCTCTCGTTCTCGGCCATGGGCCGCTCAGTCCCCGAACATCTTCTGCTTGAGTTCGCGCCGTTGCTGCGCTTCGAGCGACAAGGTGGCCGTCGGACGCGCCAGCAAGCGCGCCAGGCCGATGGGTTCGCCGGTCTCGTCGCAAAAGCCGTACTCGCCGGTATCCAGGCGGCCCAGCGACTGCGCGATCTTCTTCAGCAGCTTGCGTTCACGGTCCCGGGTGCGCAGCTCCAGGGCGTGTTCTTCCTCGATCGTGGCGCGGTCGGCCGGATCGGGAACGATGGAGGTGTCTTCGCGCAGGTGCTCGGTGGTTTCGCCGGCGTTGGACAGCAGGTCGTCTTTCTGCTGCTGCAGGCGCGCGCGGAAGAAGTCGATCTGCTTGTCGTTCATGTAGGCGTCTTCAGGCATGGCCTGGAGCTCGCCTTCGGTGAGGTCGCGGCCCGCCTTGGTCTTCCAGGCATTGGCGAGCTTGGGGTCGGGCTTGTGCGCGGTCTTTGGCAAATCGGCCGTTTCTGTCATGGGTCTCGTCTGGGGGCGGGCCGGTGCGAATCGATCGGTAAAGCGGTTCGATGCCGGTGCCGGTATCGGGGCTGGAGGGGGCGCTGGCGGCGCTGATTTGGAAGCGGCCGACTTGGCCGATCCCTTGGGCGGCGGCTTGCTGGGTGGTGTCGGAGGCAGGGCAGGGCCGATCGGGCCCCGGCTGACGGGCTTGTACGGCGTGGGCGCAGGCGCGCTGGCAACCACCGGTGCGGGTGCCGGTGCTTGTGTTTTCGCGGTCTTTGCCGCGGTCGTGCTGACGGCCGCTGCCTTGGCCGGTGGCTTGCTCACGGGGACCTCCTCACCTCTTGTCATGGCCTGACACGGCCGTGGACCCGCCGACGGCGGGTTGCGCTCGGGATCATGTCTGACCCTCAAGGCGCGCGGATTGTAGCCACGCCCCGGCGAGGGTGGCCAGAGCGTGCGCCCGGCAGGCCGCCTCGCTCAGACGAGACATTGCTCCAGGCCCTGCAGCAGGATGTCCTTGGGCATGTCGATGCCGATGAAAACCATCTTGCTGGTCTTGTCCTCGCCGGGCGCCCATTTCGGGCCCAGGTCGCTGCCCATCAACTGGTGCACGCCCTGGAAGATGACCTTGCGGTCGCTGCCCTTCATGTTCAGCACGCCCTTGTAACGCAGCATCTTGGGCCCGTAGACCTGGACGATGGCGCCCAGGAAGTCTTCCAGCTTGGCCGGGTTGAAGGCCTTCTTGCTCTTGAAGACGAAGCTTTTCACGTCGTCGTCGTGGGCGTGGTGGTGACCTTGGTGCGAGGGGTGGTCGCAGGCCTCGCCGGCGGCGTGGTCGTGGTGGCCGTGCGGCTCGTCGGCGTTGAGGAATTCCGGGTCGATGTCGAGCTTCGAATTCAGGTTGAAGCCCTTGAGGTCGAAGACCTGTGCGATCGGCACCTCGCCGAAGTGCACGGCGCGCTGTGGCGCGCGCGGGTTCATGTGCTTGATGCGGTGGATCAGCGCGTCGACATCGGCGGGCTTGGCCAGGTCGGTCTTGCTGATGAAGATCTGGTCGGCGAAGCCGATCTGCTTGCGCGCTTCCTGGCGTTCGTCGAGCTGGGTATCGGCGTGCACCGCGTCGACCAGCGTCAGCACGCTGTCTAGCAGGTAGCTCTCGGCGATCTCGTCGTCGATGAAGAAAGTCTGCGCCACCGGGCCGGGGTCGGCCAGGCCGGTGGTCTCGATGACCACGCGGTCGAAGTCGAGCTCACCCTTGCGGCGCTTCTCGGCCAGCTCGTTCAACGTGGTGCGCAGGTCTTCACGGATGCTGCAGCAGACGCAGCCGTTGTTCATCTGGATGATCTGCTCGGTGGTGTCCGAGACCAGGATCTCGTTGTCGATGTTTTCTTCGCCGAATTCATTCTCGATGACCGCGATCTTCTGGCCGTGGGCTTCCGACAGCACCCGCTTGAGCAAGGTGGTCTTGCCCGAGCCGAGGAAGCCGGTGAGGATGGTGGCGGGGATCAGGCCTGGTTTCATGGTGCGCGCGGCTTTCCGTGTGGCAGAAGAGCAGAGGGGTTGATATGGGGGCGGCGGACGCTGTTGCAAGCCCCGGCGCCGTAGCAGTCCGAGCCTCGATTGTTGCGCCGCGCGCCCTGCCGTGGTGGGCCTCGGTTATTCTCGAAGCCCATTCACTGCCCGGCACCGCACAGTGTCCGACCCCGCCCCGTCCAGGCCCGCGCGCGCTTCCAGCAGCTACGCCCGGGCCGCACGCGCTGAACGCCGCAAGCAGCGGTCGCTGTTCGAACGCCTGGCCGAGCTGATTTCGCCCGGCCCCGACAGCAAGGCCGAACTCCTCGCCACCCTGGCGGCGGCCGAGGAGCGCGAGTTGATCGAGCCTGAATCGCGCTTGATGCTGGAAGGCGTGCTGAAGATGGCCGACATGACGGCCGGTGACGTGATGGTGCCCGTGCTGCACATGGACCTGCTGGACATCGCCGCCGACTACGACGAACTGCTGGCCGTGGTGATCGACACCGCGCACTCGCGTTTCCCTGTCTACGAGGGCGAGCGCGACCGGGTCATCGGCATCCTGATGGCCAAGGACCTGCTCAAGCTGCAGCGCGCGCCCGAGCTCAATCTGCGCACGCTGTTGCGCCCCGCCGTCTTCGTGCCGGAAAGCAAACGGCTCAACGAGTTGCTGCGCGACTTCCGCAGCAACCGCAACCACCTGGCCCTGGTGGTCGACGAATTCGGCAACACGGCCGGGCTGATCACCATCGAAGACGTGCTGGAAGAAATCGTCGGCGAGATCGAAGACGAGTTCGACGAGCAGGAACAGGAAAATGGCATCTACACGCTGGCCGATGGCAGCCACCGGGTGGCCGGCGATGTGGCCATCACGGCGGTCAACGAAGCCTTCGGAACCCGGCTGTCCGAGGCCGACTTCGAAACCATCGGCGGCCTGGTGGCGCAGGAACTGGGGCGCGTGCCGCGCCGCGGCGAGGCGGTCGAGGTCGGCGGCTTGCGCTTCGTGGTGATGATCACCCGCGGCGGCGCGGTGCGCTGGTTCCGGGTTTCGCGCGTGGCCGGTGTGGTGCAGCCGGCCGACGACGGCGTGCTCGATTGAACCGGCACGGCCGCTGGCCGGTCGCGCCCGAAGCGGCCGGCATCGCGCTGCTGGGGGCTGTCCAGACGCTGGCCTACGAGCACACCGCGTTCTGGCCGCTGCCGCTGCTGGCCGTGGCCGGCCTGCTGTGGTGCCTGCAGCCCGCCAGCCCGCGCCGGGCGGCGCTGCTGGGCTGGTGCTACGGCACGGGCTGGCTGACCGCCGGCACCTGGTGGATCTTCATCAGCCTGCACCGCTACGGCGGCCTGGCGGCGCCGCTGGCCGTGCTGGCGGTGGTCGGGCTGGCGGCGGCGCTGTCGCTCTACCTGGCTGGCGCCTGTGCGGTCTATGCACGGTGGCGGCGCGGTAGCGGCTGGGACGCCGTGGTCTTCGCCGCCCTGTGGCTGCTGGCCGAACTGGCGCGTGGCGTGATCTTCACCGGCTTTCCCTGGCTGGCGGTGGGCTATTCGCAACTCGACGGTCCGCTGGCGCCGCTGGCGCCCTGGGTCGGCGTCTACGGCATCGGCGCGGTGGTGGCGCTGAGCGCGGCGGTCGCCGTGACGGCCGCCACGGCGCCCCGCCGGGCGGTGGGGCCCGCGCTGCTGCTGGCCGCCGTCTGGCTGTTGCCGCGTTGGGGCGCCGCCGACTTCACGCGGCCGGCCGGCGAGCTGTCGGTGGCGCTGCTGCAGACCAATGTCAGCCAGGACGAAAAGTTCGCCCTCGACCGCATGCCCGAGGCGCTGGCCTGGACCGCCCGCGAACTGCTGGTGGCGCGCGCCGATCTGGTGCTGGCGCCGGAAACGGCCGTGCCGCTGCTGCCCGAGCAGCTGACCGAATTCGCGCCCGGCTACTGGGCCGCCCTGGTCGCACACTTCCAGACCTCAGCCTCGCGCGCCTTGATCGGTGTGCCGCTGGGCGACTTCGAGCGCGGCTACACCAACTCGGTGACCGGCCTGTCGCCCGCGCCCGCCTACCGCTACGACAAGACCCACCTGGTGCCCTTCGGGGAGTTCGTGCCCCAGGGCTTTCACTGGTTCACCGAGATGATGAACATCCCGCTGGGCGACTTCGCCCGCGGCGTCGCCAACCCGCCTTCCTTCGCCGTGCACGGCCAGCGTGTGGCGCCCAACATCTGCTACGAAGACCTGTTCGGCGAGGAACTGGCGCGGCGCTTCGTCGATGTCGCAACAGCGCCGACGGTCTTCGCCAACATCAGCAACATCGCCTGGTTCGGACCCAGCGCGATCGACGGCCAGCACCTGAACATCTCGCGCATGCGAACCCTGGAATTCCAGGTGCCCATGATCCGCGCCACCAACACCGGCGCCACCGCCGTCATCGACCACCAGGGCCGGGTCACGGCGCGCCTGGCGCCCTACACGCGGGGTGTGCTGCAGAGCCGGGTGCAGGGGCGCGAAGGCGTCACGCCCTACGCCCGCTGGGCGGCGCTGGCGGGCTTGTGGCCCTTGTTCCTGGGCGCCTTGGCGGTGGTGCTGGTGTCGGCTCGTCTTGCCCCCTCTCCCGCTGGCGGGAGAGGGTAGGGGTGAGGGTCTGCGCCGGGCGCGGTGGCGTTCACGAGCCCTCGCCCCAGCCCTCTCCCGAGGGAGAGGGCGTCTGTCCTCAGCGCGGCGTCTGCCGCACGATGCGGATCACCGATACCCCGGCGGCGAGGCCCGGCGCCGGGGCCGCTGCGGGCGTTGCAGTGCAGCCGTCGCAGCCGCCCCCGCAGCCGCCGCTGGCGGCCGGCAGCGGTTGGCCGACCCAGGCGGCCAGGCGTCGCTGCAGACCGGCTGGCATCACCCGCCACGTCGCAAAGGCGCTGCAACCAGCGACCAGCAAGGCGCTCAGGGCAGTCTGCCAGTCCATCGTCAGCCGCCCAGCCACAAGGTGGCACGGTAGGTGATGAAGGCTGCCGCATAGGCCAGCGCGAACATGTAGCCGGCCATGATGGCGGGGTAGCGCCAGGAGTTGGTCTCGCGCCGGACCACGGCCAGCGTCGACAGGCACTGCGGCGCAAACACATACCAGGCCAGCAACGCATAGGCAGTGGCCAAGGACCAGCCCTGCGCGATGACCGGTGACAGGCTCTCGGCCACCGAATCACCGGCCGCCGACAGGGCGTAGACCGTGCCCAGCGCCCCTACCGCGACCTCGCGTGCGGCCATGCCCGGCACCAGCGCCACGCTGATCTGCCAGTTGAAGCCAATGGGCGCGAAGACGTGTTCCAGTGCGTGGCCGATGATCCCCGCGACGCTGTACTGGATGGCCGGCCCCGTCGCCCCCGCCGGCGGGCCGGGCCAGCTCGACAGGAACCACAGCACCACCATCAGCGAAAAGATGATGCCGCCGACGCGGCGCAGGAAGATGCGTGCGCGCTCCAGCAGGCCGATGCCCAGGCTCTCCAGGCTGGGCCAGCGGTAGGGCGGCAGCTCCAGCATCAGCGGCTGGTAGCGGCTTTTCAGCCAGGTGCGCTTGAAGACCCAGGCCACGGCCATGGCCGACACCACGCCGGCCACGTAGAGGCCGAACAGGGTCAGCCCGCGCAGGCTGAACGGCCCGACGCTGCGCGTCGGCACGAAGGCGCCGATGACCAGCGCATAGACCGGCAGCCGGGCCGAGCAGGTCATCAGCGGCGCCAGCATGATGGTGGCCAGGCGGTCGCGCCAGTTGGCGATGGTGCGCGTGGCCATCACGCCCGGCACGGCGCAGGCGAAGCTGCTCAGCAAAGGGATGAAGGCGCGGCCCGACAGGCCGACCTTGCCCATCAGGTTGTCGAGCAAGAAGGCCGCCCGCGGCAGGTAGCCGCTGTCTTCCAGCACCAGGATGAAGGCGAAGAGGATCAGGATCTGCGGCAGGAAGACCAGCACGCTGCCCACGCCGGCCAGCACGCCGTCGACCAGCAGGCTGCGCAGCGGGCCGTCGGCCATGTGGGCCAGCGTCCAGTCGGCGACCGCGCCGACGCCGGCCTTGATGGCGTCCATCGGCAGCACGGCCCAGGCGAAGACCGCCTGGAACATCAGGAACAGCAGCGCGGCCAGCAGCACCAGGCCCCACACCGGGTGCATCACCACGGCGTCCAGGCGGTATTGCAGCCGGGTGCGCGGCGCCTGTTTGGGCACCACGCGCTGCAGGATGCGCCGCACCGCCAGCGCCAGCGCCGTGGCGTCGCCCACCGCCGGCAGCACCCGGGGTGCTGGCAGCGGCTGCGCCAGGTGGTTCTGCAGCGCCACGCGCAGGGCCAGATGGCCGTCGCCCTGGACCGCCACGGTCTCGACCACCGGGCAGGCGAGCTCGGCCGACAGCGCCGGGATGTCGATGACCAGGCCCTGTTCGCGCGCTGCGTCGGCCATGTTCAGCGCCACCAGCATGGGCCGGCCGCTGCGCGACAGCTCGGCCCGCAGTTCCAGCACCAGGCGCAGGCCCATGCGCAGGTTGGTGGCGTCCAGCACGGCCACCACCAGGTCGGGCGCCTTTTCGCCGACGCGCTGGCCTTGCAGCACGTCCAGCGTCACCTGCTCGTCCAGCGTGGCGGGGGTCAGGCTGTAGGTGCCGGGCAGGTCGATGATGGCCACGCTGTGGCGCTCGTCGAGCTTGGCCACGCCGACCTTGCGTTCGACCGTCACGCCGGCGTAATTGGCCACCTTCTGCCGTGCGCCCGTCAGGCGATTGAACAACGCGGTCTTGCCGCAGTTGGGGTTGCCGACGAGGGCCACCGTCAGCGGTGACAGGGCCAGCTCAGACATCGCCGCCTGCGCCGGCTGTCAGGGGTTCGACCTGCACGCAGCGGGCTTCCAGCAGGCGCAGCGCGAACAAGGTGTCGCCGACCTGCACCGCCAGCGGTTCACGCCCGCCGGGGCCGCGGCGCAGCACCTGCACGGGCTCACCGGCGACGAAGCCGATCTCGGCCAGGCGGCGCAGCAACGCAGGGTCAGCGCCCGGCACCTCGGTGTTCAGACCGGTGACGGTGGCAGGGCGGCCGTCGGGCAGGGCGGCCAGGTTGGAGGGGGGGTGGGTGTGCATGACGCAGCCCGAGTCTATTCGCAATGCGAATCGTTCGCACTTGATGGCCATCAAGGGGATGCGGAATCCGACCGGCCCCTGGCCCTGACGGTGCGCCCATGCGGCTGCGTAAACTCGTGACCTTGGGCCTCCGGCCCGCCCACCGCACGCAACCGGCAGCCCATGCTCACCTTCCAGCAGATCATCCTCAAGCTGCAGTCGTATTGGGACGCCCAAGGCTGCGCCCTGCTGCAGCCCTACGACATGGAAGTCGGCGCGGGCACCAGCCACACCGCCACCTTCCTGCGCGCCCTGGGCCCCGAGCCCTGGAAGGCGGCCTATGTGCAGCCCAGCCGCCGCCCGAAGGACGGCCGCTACGGCAACAACCCCAACCGCCTGCAGCACTACTACCAGTACCAGGTGGTGCTCAAGCCCGCGCCGGCCGACATCCTGGAGCTCTACCTGGGCAGCCTGAAAGCGCTGGGTTTCGACCTGCAAGCCAACGATGTGCGCTTCGTCGAGGACGACTGGGAGAACCCCACGCTGGGTGCCTGGGGCCTGGGCTGGGAGGTCTGGCTGAACGGCATGGAAGTCACGCAGTTCACCTACTTCCAGCAGGTCGGCGGCATCGACTGCAAGCCCATCACCGGCGAGATCACCTACGGCCTGGAGCGCCTGGCGATGTACCTGCAAGGGGTGGACAACGTCTACGACCTGCAGTGGACCGAGACCTTGAAATACCGGGACGTCTACCACCAGAACGAAGTCGAGCAGAGCACCTACAACTTCGAGCACAGCGACGTCGACTTCCTGCTCGGCGCCTTCACGGCTCACGAGAAGCAGGCGAAGTATCTGATGGAGCAGCAACTGGCCCTGCCGGCCTACGAGCAGGTGCTGAAGGCGGCCCACACCTTCAACCTGCTGGATGCCCGCGGCGCCATCAGCGTGACCGAGCGCGCGGCCTACATAGCCCGCATCCGCAACCTGGCCCGCAGCGTGGCGGCCAGCTACCTGGACAGCCGACTGCGGCTGGGTTTCCCGATGGCGCCCCGGGCCTGGGCCGATGAAGTCACCGCGCAACTGACGAAGAAGGTGGCTTGACCATGACGACCGCGAACCTGCTGGTGGAACTGTTCGTCGAGGAACTGCCGCCGAAAGCGCTGAAGAAGCTGGGCGAGGCTTTCGCCACCCTGCTGGCCGACAGCCTGCAGGCGCAAGGGCTGGCGGCGGCGGGGGCGGATGTCGTGGCCTACGCATCGCCGCGCCGGCTGGCGGTCCAGGTGGCGGGCGTTCTCGACCAGGCCGCCGACAAGGCGGCGCAGACCAAGCTGATGCCGGTGGCCGTGGCCCTCACCGCCGACGGTCTGGCCACGCCGGCGCTGCTGAAGAAGCTGGCCGCCCTGGGCCACACCGCCAGCGTCGTGCCGCAGCTGCGGCGCTTGCCCGACGGCAAGGCCGAGGCGCTGTTCCTCGACAGCGTGCTGCCCGGTGCGACGCTGGCCGCGGGCCTGCAACAGGCGCTGAGCGAGGCCATCGCCAAGCTGCCCATCCCCAAGGTCATGCAATACCAGCTGGAAGCCGGCGCTGGCGCCGACGTCCAGCCGGGCTGGACCAGCGTCCACTTCGTGCGCCCGGCACACGGCCTGGTGGCCTTGCATGGCAGCGCTGTGGTGCCGGTTTCGGTGCTCGGTCTGCGCGCCGGCCGCCTGACCCGCGGCCACCGTTTCGAGGCCGCACTCGACCCTATCGCGATCCCGCAGGCGGACGATTACGAGCACTGCCTGGAGCAGCAGGGTGCGGTGATCCCGAGCTTTGCCAAGCGCCGCGCCGACATCGTGCGCCAGTTGCAGGCCGTTGCCGCGCAGCAGGGCCTCACGCCCATCGACGACGAGGCCTTGCTGGACGAGGTGACCGGCCTGGTCGAACGCCCCAAGGTGCTGCTGTGCCGCTTCGAGCCCGAGTTCCTCGCCGTGCCGCAGGAATGCCTGATCCTGACCATGAAGGCCAACCAGAAGTACTTCCCGCTGCTGGACGGCCACGGCAAGCTAACCGAGAAATTCCTCATCGTCAGCAACATCAACCCGGCCGATGCGAGCCGCGTGATCCAGGGCAACGAGCGTGTGGTGCGGCCGCGCCTGGCCGATGCCAAGTTCTTCTTCGAGCAGGACAAGAAGCGCACGCTGCAAAGCCGCGTCGAAGGCCTGGGCAAGGTGGTCTACCACGGCAAGCTGGGCAGCCAGGGCGAGCGCGCGGAACGCGTGCGCGCCATCGCCCACGCACTCGTCAACCAGCTGCGCATGGCCACCCTGCCCTACACAGTGGACGCGCAGGACGAATTCGCGGTGCTCGACAGCAAGGTGCAACAGGCCGCGCTGCTGGCCAAGACCGACCTGCTGACCGACATGGTGGGTGAGTTCCCGGAACTGCAAGGCGTGATGGGCGGCTACTACGCCCGGCATGAAGGCCTGCGTGACGGCGTGGCCATCGCCATCGAAGACCATTACAGGCCGCGCTTCGCTGGCGACGCGCTGCCGCGCAACCACACCGGCACGGTGCTGGCGCTGGCCGACAAGCTGGAAACGCTGGCCGGGCTGTTCGGCATCGGCCAGTTGCCCACCGGCGACAAGGACCCGTTCGCCTTGCGCCGCCACGCCCTGGGCGTGCTGCGCATCCTGGTCGAGAAGAACCTGCCGCTGGCGCTGCCCGAGATGGTGGCGGCGGCCTTCGGCGCCTTCCCCGAGGGCATGCTGGGCGACACCGACAAACCCACCGACAAGGCTCGCGAGGCGCTGCTGCACTTCGTCTACGACCGGCTGGTCGGCTACCTGCGCGAATTGGGCTACAGCGCGCAGGAGGTCGAAGCGGTCACCGCCATCCGCACCGGCGGCTGGGGCTCGCTACCCCAGCGGCTGGCTGCGGTGCGCGCTTTTGCCGCCCTGCCCGAAGCCGCTTCGCTGGCGGCCGCCAACAAGCGCGTGGGCAACATCCTCAAGAAGATCGAAGGCGAGCGGCCCACCACGGTGCAGACCGCGCTGTTGCAGGAGCCCGCCGAGCAGGCGCTGGCGCAGGCGCTGGCCAGCGTGCAGCCGCTGGCCGACAGGCTGTTCGAGGCGCACGATTACGCCGGCTCGTTGCAGGCCCTGGCCGCGCTGCGAGCGCCGGTGGATGCCTTCTTCGACGGCGTCATGGTCAACGCCGAAGACGCCGCCTTGCGCGCCAACCGGCAGGCCCTGCTGGCGGGTCTGCACGCGGCGATGAACCGGGTCGCCGACCTGGCCCGACTGGCCACTTGAGCGCGAGCAACCGGAGTCACGCGATGCATGCCACCAAGCTCGTCATCCTGGGCCGCGACGGCATCCTGAACATCTACCGCGAGGGTCACGTCACCATCCCCGAGGAATGGACCGCCGTGCCCGGTGCGCTCGAGGCCGTCTCGCGCATCAACAACGCGGGCTGGCACGTCGTCGTGGCCACCAACCAGTCCGGTATCGGTCGCGGCATGATCGACATGGCGGTGATCAACGCCGTGCACGCCCACATGAACCAGCAGATGATGGCGCAGGGCGCGCGCATCGATGCCGTCTTCTTCTGCCCGCACACCCCCGAGGAAGACTGCGCATGCCGCAAGCCCAAGCCCGGCCTGTTGCGCGAAATCGGCCGTCGCTACGGCACCGACCTGTCGCAGGTGCCCTTTGCCTCCGACACGCTGCGCGACCTGCTGGCTGCGCAGGCCGCCGGCTGCGAGCCGCATCTGGTGCAGACCGGTCGTGCGGCGGCGTTGAGCGACGAACAGCTGGAAGACATCCTGCAGCAGGTGCCCCAAACCCGCGTCCATGACAACCTGGCCGCTTTCGCCGATTTCCTGCTGCGCCGCGGCGAGGTCCACGATTCGGCCTCGGGGGACCTGTCGTGATGCGGGTCATCTGGGCCGTCCGTTCGCTGCTCTTCGTGCTGTGGATGGCGGCCACCGTCATCCCCTGGGCCGTGATGGCCCTGTCGCTGTCCATCTTCATTCGCGGCAAGAAGCTGTACTGGCCGACGATGTACTGGTTGGCCATCGCCATCTGGGGCGCCAAGGTCATCTGTGGCGTCAAGTACCGCGTGCACGGCCTGCAGCACCTGCCCGCGGCCGGTGACACCAACGCCGCGGTGGTGCTCGCTGCCAAGCACCAGAGCACCTGGGAGACCTTCGCCTTCCCCACCTTCATGCCGCACCCGCTGGCCTATGTGTTCAAGCGCGAACTGCTCTACGTGCCTTTCTTCGGCTGGGCCATGGGCCGGCTGGACATGATCCACATCGACCGCAGCAAGCGCACCGAGGCCTGGAACAAGGTGGCCGCGCAGGGCAAGCGCATGGCCGACGAGGGCATCTGGGTGATCATGTTCCCCGAGGGCACGCGCACGCCGCGCGGTGCTCAGGGTGTCTACAAGAGCGGCGCTTCACGTCTGGCGATCGCCAGCGGCGTGCCCATCGTGCCCATCGCCGCCAGCAGTGCCAAGTGCTGGCCGCGCAAGAGTTTCCTGCTGCGGCCGGGTGTGGTCGACGTGTCCATCGGTGCACCCATCGCCAGCACCGGGCGCCAGCCCGACGAACTGATGAAGGAAGTCGAGGCCTGGATCGAGGCCGAGATGCGGCGCCTGGACCCCGAGGCCTACCGGTCCTGAGCGTCCCGGCACCTAGAATCGCGGCCATGCCGTTCGGGTCCGCCGTCCATTCCCTGCTGCAGTTGTCGCTGTTCGATGAGCCGCCGGCGCCGTCCCGCCAGCCCGCCGCGCGCACCGCGCTGCCCCCCGCCGCGCAGCCGCCGATACCGCCGGCTGCAGCCCTTCCCGAGGCCCATCCGGCGATCGACTTCAGCCACCCGCGCTCGCAGCGCGAGATCGCCCTGGGCAGCCACCGTGTGGCCTATGAGCTGCGCCGCTCGCGCCGCCGCAGCATCGGCTTCGTCGTGGGCGCTGACGGCCTGAGCGTCAGCGCGCCGAAGTGGGTGGGCGTGGGCGACATCGAAGCCGCGCTGCGCGAAAAGGCGGCCTGGATCCTGCGCAAGCTGCAAGAGCAGCGCGAACGCGGCCAGCGCCTGGCGGCGGCCAAGGTGGACTGGCGCGAAGGCACGGCCATTCCGTTCCTCGGCGAGCCGGTGATCCTGCTGCTCGACAGCCGCACCACGGGTGCCGTGCTGCATACCGCTAGCGCCACGCTGCCGGGTGTGCCGCGCCTGACGCTGCACCTGGGGCTGCCGCAGTCGGCGGCGCCGGCTCAGATCCGCGATGCCGTGCAGAGCTGGCTGCAGCGCCAGGCGCGGCGGGTGTTCGAGGAACGCTGCGCGCTGTTCACCGCCCGCCTGGGTGTGCGCATGAAGCGGCTGTCGCTGAGTTCGGCGGCCACCCGCTGGGGCAGCGCCAGCGCCGACGGTTCGGTGCGGCTGAACTGGCGGCTGATCCACTTCGGCCTGCCGGTGATCGACTACGTCGTGACCCATGAACTGGCCCACCTGCGCGAGATGAACCACAGCCCGGCCTTCTGGGACGTGGTGAAACAGGCCCTGCCCGACTACGAGTCGGCGCTCGGCGCGCTGCGCCACGAGGTGCTGCCGGTCTTCGACTGAACTTGCCGGGGGCCGTCTGTGCGGTGGGCCACATCCACCCTTGTGAGGATGTTCGGCGCGCCCCGGCCCGCCGATACTGAAGTGTCAGTCGTCATCACGCAGGCAAAAGCAGAGGCAAGCTGGGAGGCTCGCCCGGGCAGCGGCAGTTCCGGGCAACCGGCTCTGCCGCTGTTTCGTTGGCGCGCCGGGTTCAGCCGGCGGCGCGGTAGCGCAACACACCGTCTGCGCCTGTCGCCGCCCGCAGGCGGCCTTGGCCGGCCAGCGCGTGCAGGTGGGCGATGGCCTCGCCCATCGCGAAGGTGGTCTGGTGCAGGTCCAGCTTGCGCTTGAACATCACGGGCAGGATGTCGGCCGCACTGCACGGGGCTTCGGCGCAGGCCTGCAGCACTTCGGCGTAGCGGTCTTCGTGGTGTTGCAGCAGTTGGCCGATGCGTTCGTGCAGCCCGGTGAAGGGCTTGCCGTGCGAGGGCAGCACCAGGGCATCGGCGGGCAGGCTGCGCATCGCGGCGATCGAGTGCAGGTACATCGGCAGCGGGTCGCCTTCGGGTTCGATGTCGATGACGCTGACGTTGGTGGAGATGCGCGGCAGCACCATGTCGCCGGAAATCAGCACGCCCAGTTCCGGGCAGTGCAGCGCGATGTGCTCCGGCGCGTGGCCGTAGCCGGCGATGCCGTGCCAGGCGCGGCCGTTGACGGTCAGCACCATGCCGTCCATCAGGCGGCGGTAGCGGCCGGGCACGGCCGGCACCATGCTGGCGTAATAGTTGTTGCGGCCGCGCACCTTGGCCAGCGATTCGGGGTCGGTCAGGCCGTGCAGTGCGAAGAAGCGCGCCGCGCCCTCGCCACCGAAGCCTTCGGTGAGGCCCAGGCTGGCCAGGCGCGCGGCGTTCCAGTCGGTGCTGCTGATCCACAGCCGGCATTCACGCTGCGGCGTCGTCCAGCGTTCGCACAGCCACTGCGCCAGCCCGATGTGGTCGGGGTGCATGTGGGTGCACACCACGCGCAGCACCGGCAGGCCCTGCAACTCGTTCGCGAAGATCTCTTCCCACAGCGCTTTCGTCGCGTCGTTGGCGATGCCGCAGTCGACGATGGTCCAGCCTTCGATGCCGTCCTGCACATCGCGCAGCAGCCACAGGTTGATGTGGTCCAGTGCGAAGGGCAGGGCCATGCGCAGCCAGCGCACGCCGGGGGCCAATTCCAGCGTCCGGCCCGGCGCGGGCAGGGTGTCGCCATGCGGGTAGTGCAGGGCGCTCTCTTGGGCGTTGGCCATGGTTTGTATATTCGCGGGTGAACTTGCGTTGACGTGGATCTCAGTCTACCGATGCCTGCCCTTGACGGTGTCACCGGCGCGTCACCCTCGAGCAACCCCACCCCCAGCGCAAGACGGAGACCCACCATGAACCTGCCCGGCCTGAACTTCCAACTCGGCGAAGACATCGACGCCCTGCGCGACGCGGTGCGCGATTTCGCGCAGGCCGAGATCGCCCCGCGCGCCGCCGAGATCGACCGCAGCGACCAGTTCCCGATGGACCTGTGGCGCAAGATGGGCGATGTCGGCGTGCTGGGCATCACCGTGCCGGAAGCCGACGGCGGTGCCGGCATGGGCTACCTGGCGCACATGATCGCGATGGAGGAAATCAGCCGCGCCAGTGCCAGCGTGGGCTTGAGCTACGGCGCGCACAGCAACCTGTGCGTCAACCAGCTCAAGCGCAACGGCAGCCCGGCGCAGCGGCAGAAATACCTGCCCCGGCTGATCAGCGGCGAACACGTCGGCGCCCTGGCGATGAGCGAACCCGGCGCGGGCAGCGACGTCATCAGCATGAAGCTCAAGGCCACCGAGGTGACCGGCGGCTACCGGCTGAACGGCACCAAGATGTGGATCACCAACGGCCCCGACGCCGACGTGATGGTGGTCTATGCCAAGACCGAGCCCGAACTGGGCGCCCGCGGCGTGACGGCTTTCATTGTCGAGAAGGGCATGCCCGGCTTTTCCACCGCGCAGAAGCTGGACAAGCTGGGCATGCGCGGCAGCCACACCGGCGAGATGCTGTTCGACAACGTCGAGGTGCCGGCCGCCAATGTGCTGGGCCACCTGAACGGCGGCGCCAAGGTGCTGATGAGCGGCCTGGACTACGAGCGCGCGGTGCTGGCCGCCGGGCCGCTGGGCATCATGCAGGCGGTGATGGACAACGTGATCCCCTACACCCATGACAGGAAGCAATTCGGGCAATCGATCGGCGAATTCCAGCTCATCCAGGGCAAGGTGGCCGACATGTACACCGTGTTGCAGGCTGGCCGCGCCTTCTGCTACACGGTGGGCAAGAACCTCGACCTGCTGGGCACCGACCACGTGCGCCAGGTGCGCAAGGACTGCGCCAGCGTCATCCTGTGGTGCGCCGAAAAAGCCACCTGGATGGCCGGTGAAGGCATCCAGATCTTCGGCGGCAACGGCTACATCAACGACTACCCGCTGGGCCGTCTGTGGCGTGACGCCAAGCTCTATGAAATCGGCGCGGGAACCAGCGAGATCCGCCGCATGCTGATCGGGCGCGAACTGTTCGCCGAGACGATGTAGCGCGGCCTTCGCCCTCGGTTGGATAATGTGGACGGTGGATGGTTGGGAGACGCCGATATGGGACACGTCACGCCGCATGAGGCCCTGGCCTTGCGCTGGGCCGAGTTGTGCAGCGACCCGCGCTGGCACGACCTGGGCGCCAGGCTCGAACTCAACGGCATGGGGGTGATCGAGATGAGTCCGGCCAGCAACCGCCATGGCATTCTTCAAATGGCCATCGGTCGTGCGTTGGGCGAACAATTGCCGCAGGGAACGGCCATGGTCGAATGCTCGGTGTTCACGACAGATGGCGTCCGTGTGCCCGACGTCGCATGGGCCTCGGCCTCATTCATGGCCAGCCACGGCGATGCGACGCCGTTCCCGCAAGCCCCGGAAATCTGCGTCGAAGTGCGTTCACCCTCGAACACCGACGCCGAGATGGCCTTCAAGACGCGGCTCTTCCTGGAAGCCGGCGCGGTCGAGGTCTGGATCGTGGCCGACGGCGGCGGCTGGCAGGTCTTCGACGCACAGGGCGAACAGGCGGCCAGCCGCTTTGGCGTGCGGCTGGACCTGCCGACGCGCGCGGGCTGACGGCTTCAGCGGCTGGGTGAAGGTTTCGGCGGCAGGCGGCGGATTCAGGGCGCAGCCTGATGGGTGGCGCTAGCCTCTCGTAAACTGCTCCGCCGAGCCCTCACCGTGGCGCGGCTGCACCGGACCGCCCGCCCCGCCCCGCTGTCACCATGACCCAAGAACTCGACGAACTCTTCACCAGCAACCGCGCCTGGGCCGCCGCCACCGAGGCGCGCGAACCCGGTTTCTTCACCCGCCTGGCGCGGCAGCAGAACCCGCGCTACATGTGGATAGGCTGCGCCGACAGCCGCGTGCCGGCCAACGAGATCACCGGCCTGGACCCGGGCGAGGTCTTCGTCCACCGCAATGTGGCCAACGTGGTGGTGCACTCCGACCTGAATGCGCTGTCGACCATCCAGTTCGCGGTGGAGCATCTGAAGGTGCAACACATCATGGTCGTCGGCCACTATGGCTGCGCCGGTGTGCGCGCCGCGATGCGCGGCATCCGCATCGGCCTGGCCGACAACTGGCTGCGCCATGTGCAGGACGTGCGCCTGCGCCACCGCAAGCGGCTGGACCACCTGCCCGCGGCCCAGCAGGAAGACATCCTGTGCGAGATGAACGTCATCGAGCAGGTCGGCAACGTGGCCCTGTCCACCGTGATGCAGGACGCCTGGGCGCGCGGCCAGGACGTGTCGGTGCACGGCTGGGTCTACGGCGTGCGCGACGGGCTGCTGAAGAACCTGCATGTCACGATGAGCCGTCCCGACGAGATCGTCACCGTCTTCGGCGAGGCCATCAAGCGCTACCCGCGCGGTGCGGCTGCAGCGCCTGTGGAGGACGACTTGGACGACGCCGACACCCAGTTCGGCCCCGGCGCGCTGTGACAGCGCCGGCCGCCACGCCAAGACCGGAGCGCCGCCCATGTTTCCCCACCGCCTGACCGACCGCACGGCCTTCGACATCGCGCAGGCCCTGGTCGACGGCTTCAACCGCCATTACCGGCTGTTCAGCGAAACCACGGCTCAGGCCAAGGGGCGTTTCGAGCAGGCCGACTGGCACGGCCAGCAGCAGGCGCAGGCCCAGCGCATCGCCTTCTACGACGAGCGCGTCAACGAAGCCGTGGCCAAGCTGCGGAGCAGCTTTTCCATCGAGCAGTTGAGCATGGACACCTGGCAGCAGGCCAAGCTGCACTACATCGGTTTGCTGACCGACCACCACCAGCCCGAGCTGGCCGAGACCTTCTTCAACTCGGTGACGGCCAAGCTGCTGCACCGCAGTTATTTCAAGAACGATTTCATCTTCGTGCGGCCGGCGGTCAGCACCGAATACATCGAGGACGACGAACCCGGGTCGTCGCCGACCTACCGCGCCTATTACCCGAGCAAGGCGAATCTGCACGAGACCTGGGCGCGCATCGTCAACAACTTCCAGTTGCAGCGTGAGTTCGAGAATCTGGATCGCGACATCGAAAACGTCGTGCAGGCCATGCTGGCTGAACTGGGCGGTTTCAGGCCGCGCACCAACTTCCAGATACAGGTCCTGGCCAGCCTGTTCTACCGCAACAAGGGCGCCTACCTGGTCGGCAAGATCATCAACGGCTTCAACGAAACGCCGCTGGCGCTGCCCATCCTGCATGGTCCGAACGGCCAGCTGGTCATCGACGCGGCCTTGTTCGGCGAAGACGACTTGCTGATGATCTTCAGCTATGCCCGCGCTTATTTCATGGTCGAGATGGAGATACCGTCGGCCTATGTGCAGTTCCTGCGCGGCCTGATGCCGCGCAAGCCGCGCGCCGAGTTGTACAACTGCCTGGGCTTGCAGAAACACGGCAAGAACATCTTCTACCGCGACTTTCTGGCGCACCTGCGTCACTCCTCAGACAAGTTCCGCATCGCGCCGGGCATCAAGGGCATGGTGATGCTGGTCTTCGACCAGCCGTCCTTCCCCTACGTGTTCAAGGTCATCAAGGACTTCTACCCGCCGCAGAAAGACACCACGCGCGAGCAGATCAAGAGCAAGTATTTGCTGGTCAAGCAGCACGACCGCGTCGGCCGCATGGCCGACACGCTGGAATACAGCAACGTGGCCTTCCCGCGCCACCGCTTCGAGGAAGAGCTCATCGCCGAGCTGAAGCACTATTGCCCCAGCCTGCTGGAAGAAGACGGCGACACCCTGGTCATCCGCCACGTCTACATCGAACGCCGGATGATCCCGCTGAACATCCATCTGCAGGAAGCGTCGCCCGAGCAGCTGGCCCATGCGGTGGTGGAGTACGGCAACGCCATCAAGGACCTGGTGGCGGCCAACATCTTCCCCGGCGACATGCTGTGGAAGAACTTCGGCGTGACCCGCCATGGCAAGGTGGTGTTCTACGACTACGACGAAATCGAATACATCACCGACTGCCAGTTCCGCAAGGTGCCCACGCCGCGCAACGAAGAAGAAGAGATGAGCGGCGAGATCTGGTACCGGGTCGGCCCGAAGGACGTCTTCCCCGAGACCTTCGGCCCCTTCCTGCTGGGCAACACGGCGGTGCGCGAGGTCTTCATGGCCCACCACGCCGACCTGCTGGAGGCCAGCTTCTGGCAAGGCCACAAGGACCGCATCCTGGCCGGCCACGTGCACGACGTCTTCCCCTACGAACCGGGCAAGCGCTTTCGGGCCGGCCGCGGCAGCGGCCCCTTTTCGACCTCGCAAGGAGACCACCATGTCTGATGCCATCGTCATCGTTTCCGCCGCGCGGACGCCCATCGGCGGCCTGCTGGGCGACTTCTCGTCACTCGCCGCCTGGGAACTGGGCGCGGTGGCCATCCGGGCCGCAGTCGAGCGCGCGGGGGTGCCCGGCGACGCCATCAACGAGGTGCTGTTCGGCAATTGCCTGATGGCCGGCCAGGGCCAGGCGCCGGCGCGCCAGGCGATGCGCAAGGCCGGGCTGCCCGACAGCACCGGTGCGGTGACGCTGACCAAGATGTGCGGCAGCGGCATGCGTGCGGCCATGTTCGCCCACGACATGCTGGCCGCCGGCAGTGCCGACGTGATGCTGGCCGGCGGCATGGAGAGCATGACCAATGCGCCGCACCTGATGTTCGCGCGCAAGGGCATCAAGTACGGCGCCGCGCCACTCTTCGACCACATGGCGATGGATGGCCTGGAAGACGCCTACGAACGGGGCAAAGCGATGGGCGTCTTCGCCGAGCAATGCGTCGTGAAGTACGGCTTCACGCGCGAAGCGCAGGACGCCTTTGCCATCGCTTCCACGACCCGCGCCAGGCGGGCCAACGAGGACGGCAGCTTCGACTGGGAAATGGCGCCCGTGACGCTGCAGGGCCGCAGCGGTGAGACGGTGGTGAAGTTCGACGAACAGCCTTTCAAGGCCAAGCTCGACAAGATCGCCGGCCTGAAACCCGCGTTCAAGAAGGACGGCACCATCACGGCCGCCAACGCCAGCAGCATCAGCGACGGCGCCGCCGCGCTGGTGTTGATGCGCGAGAGCACAGCGCGCCAGCACGGCTGCACGCCGATCGCGCGCATCGCCGCCCACGCCGTGCACGCGCAGGAACCGCAGTGGTTCGCCACCGCGCCGGCTGGCGCCATCAACAAGGTGCTGAAGAAGGCGGGCTGGGACGCCAAGAGCGTCAACCTGTGGGAAGTCAACGAAGCCTTCGCGGCGGTGACCATGGCCGCGATGCAGGAGTTCGGCCTGCCGCACGAGATCGTCAACGTGCACGGCGGTGCCTGCGCTCTGGGCCACCCCATCGGCGCCAGCGGCGCGCGCATCGTCGTGACGCTGCTGGGGGCGCTAAAGCAGCGCGGGCT
>JBBAPI010000034.1:0-30868 GCA_040400915.1 Rubrivivax sp. | reverse complement strand
GCTTCAGCACCCGACAACCACATTCGGGCGGGACTTTTGCAGACATTCCCTAACGAATTCGCAGATGTCGCCAAGCTGGCGAATGACAGGATCGCTCACTGCACCATCCCCGCCAACTCCCTCATCCCCCGCTGAATCTCAGCCTCCAACTTCTCCAATTCCGCCAGAATTTCGGAAGGCGTCCGGTGCGCCACCATCTCATGCACCACCGCCTTGTAGCGGTTCAAACTCAAGTCATACCCATTGCCTTCAATCTCGGCCCGCGGCACGCAAAAGCTCTGCGCTGTTCGCGGTCGTTCCCGCTCGGTACCCGAACGCAACGCCCACCGCGCCAACACATCCGGCAGGTTGTTCTTCGCATGCTCGACGTCTGTCAACGCCCGTTCCGGCACCGGCCCCAGCAATTCGGCCGACAGCAAAGGCGCCCGCTTGTCATCCAGGCTCCACCCATCCGCCTGCAAGTCGTAGAACCAAACGTCATCCGTTCCACCGCTATCCGTCTTGGTGAAAAACAGAATCGCCGTGCTCACCCCCGCGTAGGGCTTGAACACGCCGCCGGGCAAGGACACCACCGCATCCAGCTTGTGCCCGTCCACCAGCAGCCGCCGCAGTTCCTTGTGCGCCTTGCTGCTGCCGAACAGCACGCCGTCGGGCACCACCACCGCCGCCCGGCCGCCGGGTTTCAGCAGCCGGAGGAACAGCGCCATGAACAGCAGTTCCGTCTTCTTCGTCTTGACGATGGCCTGCAAATCCTTGGCCGTACTTTCGTAATCCAGGCTGCCCGCAAAAGGCGGGTTGGCCAGGATCAGCGTGTAGGCCTCGGCATCGGCCAGGTTGTCTTGCGACAGGCTGTCGCGATACCGCACCTGCGGCCCCTCCACCCCGTGCAGCGCCATGTTCATGCTGCCGATGCGCAGCATGGTGTGGTCGAAGTCGTAGCCGTGGAACATGCCGTGGTGGAAGTGCTGGCGGCTGGCTGCATCACGCAATATTTCCGGGTGCCGTTCCCGCAGGTATTCACCCGCCGCCACCAGGAAACCGCAGGTGCCGGCGGCCGGGTCGCAGATGACATCGCGCGCGGTGGGCTGCGTCAGTTCGACCATCAGGCGAATGATGTGGCGCGGCGTGCGGAACTGGCCGTTCTGCCCGGCGCTGGCGATCTTGCCCAGCATGTATTCGTAGAGGTCGCCCTTGGTGTCGCGGTCTTCCATCGGCACCGCGTCCAGCAGGTCCACCACCTTGGCCAGCAGGGTCGGCGTGGGGATGGTGAAACGTGCGTTGGCCATGTGCACGGCGTAACTGCTGCCCTGGCCGTCGGCCCCGGCCTCACCGCCCAGACTGCGCAGGAAAGGGAAGACGCGGTCGGCGACGCGGGCGTACATCTCGCGCGGCTCCAGGCTCTTGAAGCGGGCCCAGCGCAGGTCGCCCCAGTCCCGGCCCTGCTCGTCCACGCCGGACGGGAACACGCGCCCTTCAATGGGCTTGCCGACACGGATGGCCTTGTTCTCGGCCAGCGTGTGCAAATCATCGAGCCGGCGCATGAACAGCAGGTAGGTGATCTGTTCCAGCACCTCCATGGGGTTGCTGATGCCGCCGGACCAGAAACTGTCCCAGATGCGGTCGATCTGGCTGCGAAGTTCACCGGTGAGCATGGTTGTGGGGGTTCCGAATGAGGGTGCGCGCTGCGCGGTTGAAGGTGCAATGTAGCCGTGCTGTAATCGCCGCCCGCTTGCCCTGCTGGCGAGCTCTCTTCAACGACCCAGGAGCCCAACCATGTCTCTGCGCATCAACGACGTCGCCCCCGATTTCACCGCCCAGACCACCCAGGGCACGATCCGCTTCCACGAGTGGATAGGCGACAGCTACGCCATCCTGTTCAGCCACCCGAAAGACTTCACGCCGGTGTGCACCACCGAACTGGGCGAAGTGGCCCGCATGGCGCCGGAATTCGCCCAGCACAACACCAAGGTCATCGGCCTGAGCGTGGACCCGGTGGCCAACCACGACAAGTGGGCGCAGGACATCGCCGAAACGCAGGGCCACATGCCGCACTTCCCGATGATCGGCGACGAAGACCTGAACGTCGCCAAGCTCTACAACATGCTGCCCGCCGGTGACGTGGCCAGCGACGGCCGCACCGCCGCCACCAACGCCACGGTGCGCAGCGTGTTCATCATCGGCCCGGACAAGAAGATCAAGATGTCGATGACCTACCCGATGACCTCGGGCCGCAACTTCGCGGAAATCCTGCGCGTGCTGGAAAGCATCCAGCTGACCGCGAAATACAAGGTGGCGACGCCGGTGAACTGGAAGAACGGCGACGACGTGATCATCGTCACCAGCGTGTCGGACGAAGACGCCAAGGCGATGTTCCCGGCCGGCTTCAAGACGCTGAAGCCCTATCTGCGGACGGCGAAGCAGCCCGGTTAAGCCGCGTCGCTGGTGGCAGGCCCTGGCGCAGCCAGCGCCTGCAGCATGGCCAGCGTGTCGGCCTCATGCAGCGGCTTGTCGTGCCGGATGCGCAGCATGCGCGGAAAGCGCACCGCGATGCCGCTCTTGTGGCGCGGGCTGGCGTTGAGGCCTTCGAAGGCGATCTCGAAAACCAGGCTGGGTATCACGCTGCGCACCGGGCCGAATTTTTCCAGCGTGGTGGCGCGTATGACCTTGTCGACAGCGGCGAACTCGGCGTCGCTCAGGCCGGAATAGGCTTTCGCGAAAGGCAGCAGCTGCAAGCTGCCGCTGTCGCGTGGCGGCGCAGGTTCCTTGCGGGCGATGGCTTCGACGACGGCCTGCGCTTCGGCGGCGTCGGCCGGCGGTCGGCTCCACACGGCGAAGGTGTAGTCGGTGTAGACGCTGGCGCGGCGGCCGTGGCCGGCCTGGGCGTAGACCAGCACGGCGTCGGCGGTGTAGGGCTCGACCTTCCATTTCCACCAGATGCCATCGGCCTTGGTGCGGCCACTACCGTAGCGGGCGTCGCGCTGCTTCAGCATGAAGCCCTCGACGCCGCGTTCGCGGGACTGCAGCCGCAGCGCAGCCAGCGCCGGCCAGTCGGCGGCCTGCACCTCGGGCGACAGGCGCAGGGCGTGGGTTGCGGCCAAGGTTTCGAGGGCCGCGCGCCGCTGCCACTGCGGCTGTTCGCGCAGGTCGTGCCCGCCCTGCTCCAGCAGGTCGTAGGCCAGCAGGCGCACGGGCGCCTCGGCCAGCAGCTTGCGGGGTACCGTCTTGCGGCCCAGGCGCTGCTGCAGCAGGTTGAAGGCAGCCGGCGCGGCGCTGCCGTCGGGCCAGACCAGCAATTCGCCGTCGACCACCGTGCCGTCGGGCCAGTGCGCGGCCTGTGCGACGACCTCGGGGAAGCGGTCGCTGACGAGTTCTTCGCCGCGCGACCAGACCCAGACCTGCCCGGCCCGCTTGACCACCTGGGCGCGGATGCCGTCGTACTTCCACTCGACCAGCCAGTCGGCCAGCGGGCCCAGCGTGGCGGCTTCGGCCTGCAGCGCATGGGCCAGGAAGAAGGGATAGGGCAGCCCCGACGGCGCGGCGGCATCGACAGCGTCAACGGGCGCGACGAGGGCCGCAAAACGCGCGGCACTGGGCGTGGCGCGGGCGTCGGTCCAGCCCATCAGGCGCTGGGCCAGCAGCTTGGGGTCCAGGCCGGCGTGCTCGGCCAGGGCCCGCTGCACCAGCAGCTTGCTGACGCCGACCCGAAAGCCGCCGCCGATCAGCTTGACCAGCAGGAAGCGGCCGGCGGCATCCAGTTCGTTCAAGGCCACTTCGATGCGGGCTTGCTGTTCGCCTTCGGGCAGGCCGCGCAGCGGCAGCAGGCGGCCTTCCAGCCACTCGGCCAGGCCGGCCGCATCGCGCTGCACGCCGGGCGGCAGGATCAGCGCCAGCGTTTCGGCCAGATCGCCCACGGCCTGGTAGCAGGCTTCGAACAGCCAGTCGTCCACGCCGGCCATGCGGCAGGCGGTGGCCCGCAACAAGGCCGTGGGCACCACCTGTCGCGGCTTGCCGCCGGCCAGGAAATAGGCCGCCCAGGCGGCGTCGGCGGCCGGCGCCTGGGCGAAGTAGCGCACCAGCGCGGCCACCTTGTCGCCGGTGGCGGTGCTGGCGTCCAGGTCCTGGTAGAGGCGGGCGAAGCGTTGCATGCGGGTCTCAGGCCTTCAGGTCAGGTTCTGCAGCAGGCTGCAGGCCAGTCCGCACCGCCCCGGCCCGGTGTCGCAGCCCGGCCCTGCCGCCACCGCCGGGTGGCCAGGGGCCGGGGTCAGCCGGCCCGTCACGCACTGGGCAGCGGCGCCGTGTCGGGCGCCGCCGCGGCCGCCACCGCAGGTGCCGCTTCATCGTCCGCGCCGTACTCGGTGCTGAAGCTGCCGGCCTGCAGGCCCTGGTCGCTGAGCCAGCGCACCATCACCGCTTCGTAGCCGTGGGTGACGATCACGCGCTGGGCGCCGGTGGCCGCGATGGCCCCTTGCAGGCCCGGCCAGTCGGCGTGGTCGGACAGCACGAAGCCGCGGTCCACGCCGTGGCGGCGGCGGGCGCCGCGCAACTGCATCCAGCCGCTGGCGAAGGCGTCGCTGCAGTCGCCGAGCTGGCGGGCCCAGGGGCTGCCCAGCACCGAAGGCGGCGCCACGACCAGGGCCCGCCGCAAGTCGACGGCCTTGTTGCGGGCGTCCAGCTTGCGGGTCACTGGCAGCGCGACGCCGGCCGCCCGGTAGGCCTCGTTCAAGGGTTCCACCGCACCGTGCACATGGATAGGCCCGATGCTGTCGTCGACGCCGGCCAGCAGGCGCTGCGCCTTGCCGAAGCTGTAGCCGAGCAGCAGGCTGGCGCGGCCGGCGTCGGCGTTGGCCTGCCACCAGGCATCGATGTCGGCCATAACGGCGGCCTGCGGCGCCCAGCGGTAGATCGGCAGGCCGAAGGTGCTCTCGGTGATGAAGCAGTCACAGCGCACCGACTCGAAAGGCGCGCAGGTGCGGTTGTGGTCGTCGGCATGACCCGACACGAAGTAGTCGCCCGAGGCCACCCAGACCTGCCCGCCGTGTTCGACGCGCACCTGCGCCGAGCCCAGCACGTGGCCGGCCGGGTGCAGGCTGATCGTCACGCCCTGGCGGACCACGGTTTCGCCGTAGGCCAGGCCCTGCAGCGTGATGTCACCGAGCCGCGCACGCAGCACGCCGGCGCTGATGGCGGTGGCCAGGTAGGCGCCGTGGCCGCGCCGCGCGTGGTCGGCGTGGGCGTGGGTGATGACGGCCCGCGGCACCGGTTTCCAGGGGTCGATGTAGAAATCGCCCGGCGGGCAGTACAGGCCCTCGGGGCGCAGCACGATCAGGTCGGCAGCGGGGTCGGCCACGGCGCTCAGCCCGCGGCGGGCGGTTCCAGGAAGGTCTTGCGCAGGTCCAGCGTCGACCGCCGGCCCAGGTCGGCGCGGTGTTGCAGCAGGAAACGGTCGGCGGCCGCACGGCCCAGGGCGTGCAGCGCCTCCAGGAATTCGCCGTCGGTGTTGAGCTTGCTGCTGGCGTGCAAGGGCGCCAGGCCGACGTCGTCGGCCACCATGTGCAGGCGCAGGTTCTTGTACTCGCCGGGGTCGACACGGCCCTGGGCGATCAGGCGCTGCACGAAGTCGATGGCCCGCATCTCGCCGATCAGTCCAGCATTGAAGGTGATTTCGTTGACGCGGTCGGCAATCTCTGCGGGCGTGTCGGGCAGGTCGGGACGCTGCAGCGGGTTGATCTTGACCAGCAGCACGTCCAGCGCGTCGGTGTTGTAAGTCAGCGGCCAGATGGCGGGGTTGCCGCTGTAGCCGCCGTCCCAATAGGGCTCGCCGTCGATTTCCACGGCCCGGAACATCTGCGGCAGGCAGGCCGACGCCAGCAGCGCGTCGATGCTGAGGTCGGCGCGGCGGAAGACGCGCGGCTGGCCGGTGCGCACCGCCGTGGCGGTGATGAAGAGCTTCAGTTCGCCTTCGCGCAGCGCGTGCAGCTTGACGTGGCGCTGCAGCACGGCGCGCAGCGGGTTGTCGCCCAGCGGGTTGAACTGGTAGGGGCTGAAAGCGCGCAGGAACAGATTACCCCAGGCGAAGTAGGGGTTGGTGTCCAGGTTGTAGCCCGCCAGCCCGGCGCCCGGCGCGTGCGGCCAGCGGCCAAAACAGGCGCCTTGTGCGGCCACGTCGAGCCAGAAAGCCCGCAGCGCGGCCTGCGCGCCGGCCCGCCCACCTTCGGCCAGGCCGGTGGCCAGCACCGCGGCATTCAGCGCACCCGCGCTGGTGCCGGACGCCCCGGCGAAGGTCAGCGTGGTCTCGTCCAGCAGGCGGTCGAGCACGCCCCAGGTGAAGGCACCGTGCGAGCCCCCGCCTTGCAGCGCCAGGTTCAGGGCGACAGGCTGGGCTGGAAGGGGTATGCGGGCCATAGGCTGAGCGTAACGCTGTGGGCCGCCTGCCGGGTCAATACCGGCCGGTGATGCCGGCAACCCGCAGGTAGACCGTGGCGATCCAGGCCACCAGGCCGGCGTGCAGCCAGCGCCGCCAGCCGCTGCGCTGGGGGGCGCCGGTGATCTCGCTGGACACCGCGAAGACGGCTTCGAAGCGTTCGGCCAGCACCGCGGCAAAGGCGGCGTCGCGCACCACCACATTGGCTTCCAGGTTCAGCAGCAACGACAGCGGGTCGATGTTGGAGCTGCCCACCGTCGACCAGTCGTCGTCCACCACCGCCACCTTGGCGTGCAGCGGCGCGGGCATGTATTCGTAGATGCGCACGCCGTGGTCGCGCAGGTCGTCGTACATGGCGCGGGCGGCCAGCGCGGCGATGCGGTAGTCGAACTGGCCCTGCATCAGCAGGCGCACGCGCACGCCGCGCCGCGCCGCCGAACGCAGCGCATGGCGGAAGCTGCGCCCGGGGTAGAAATACGGCACCGCCAGGTCCACCCGGGTGTGGGCATGGCGGATGGCTTCGACGTAGCTGCGCTCGATGGTGCGGCGCTGGCGCACGTTGTCGCGCACCAGGAAGGCCGCCCGCACGGGCTCCAGCGCAGGCACCGGCACGGCCGGGGCCGCCGCGTCCGGGTGGGCACCGCGCAGTTCGCGCACCAGGGCCATGGCCTGCTTCACCGGCCGCTGGCTGCGCGCCAGCACCCGGACTTCTTCACGCCAGCCCCGCCACAGGTGGGCCCGGGCCCACATGGCGCGGGCTGTGGCATGGACGGCAGCGGCCAGCGGGCCGCTGACCACCACGGCGAAATCCAGCCGCGGCGCGGCGCCCCAGCCGCGGTTGATGTCATGGCGGTCGTCGATCAGGTTGATGCCCCCGATGAAAGCCACCGATTCGTCGCAGACGCACAGCTTCTGGTGCAGGCGGCGCAATTGCCCGGGTTGCAGCCAGGCGTACCAGCGGTCGAGCGGGCGGAACACTTCCAGCTGCACGGCACTGCCGGCAAACAGGCGGCGCACCGCCGGCAAGGTGGCAATGGAGCCGAAGCCGTCGACCACCACGTGCACAGCCAAGCCGCGGGCGGCCGCCGCCTTCAGGGCTTCAGCCACCTGGCAGGCCGCTGGGTCGTCGTGGAAGATGTAGGTGGCCAGCCAGATGTCGCGCTGCGCGGCGGCGATGGCCAGCACCATGCGCGGAAACAGCTCGTCACCGCCTTGCAGCAGGTCCACCCGGTTGCCGCCGGCGTAGCGCGGCACGGGCACGTTAGCCCAGCTGCGCAGGCTGGCGACGTCCAGCGCCATGTCAGACCGCGTGGAGCTCGGCCACCAGCGGCAGGTGGTCGGACATGCGCGCCCAGCTCACGCCGCGCGGCACCAGGGTGCTGCGGCAGGCCAGGCCGCGCAGGTAGAAGCGGTCCAGCGCGAACAACGGCGCCAGCGACGGGAAGGTGACGCAGTCCTGGCGCCGCGCGCGCGGGTCGACGGCGCGCGTCAGGCCCAGTTCGGCCATCGGGGCGTCCAGGCGCTCGCCCCAGTCGTTGAAGTCGCCCGCGACGACCAGCCGCTCGCCGGTCGGCACTTCGTCGGTGATGAAGCGCGCCAGCCGCTCGACCTGGCGCAGGCGGCTGCGGTGAACCAGACCGAAATGCACGACCACGGCATGCACGGTCAGGCCGTTCCAGTGCACTGGCACGTGCAGCAGGCCGCGCTGTTCGAAGCGGTGGTCGCTGACGTCGTGGTGGCCGATATCGCCCATCGGCCAGCGCGACAGCAAGGCGTTGCCGTGCTCGCCGCCGCGGGTGACGGCATTGGTGCGGTAGGCCGATGCATAGCCCGCCGGCGCCAGGAATTCAGCCTGCCCCTGCGCCGGCCAGCCGAAGCGGGTGCGGTCGAAACGGCGCGCCTCGCGGGTGTGGAAAAGCCGCACTTCCTGCAGAAAGACCAGGTCGGCGTCGAAAGCCTCGACAGCCTCGCCCAGGTTGTGGATCTCCAGGCGCTTGCGCAGCCCCAGGCCGCGCACGCCCTTGTGGATGTTGTAGGTGGCCACGCGCAAGGCATCGCTGCCCCGGCTGCGCGGCGGCATCAGCGAAGACTGCAGCGCCTTGAGCGCGTTCACGGCGGCGCGCCCTCGAGGCCGGCCCGCACGGGCAGCTGCAGGATGGCCGCCCGGTTGCTGGGCGAAAAGCACAGCGCTGCAGCCTCCTGCCAGGGCAGCCAGCGCCAGGCCAGGTGCTCGCGCGGGCTCAGCACCACCGGGCGCGGCGCGGGCAGGGTCAGGCCGAAGACGTGCTCGGTGTTGCTGGTGACGCCCGGCCCGTAGCGGTGGCGCCACTTCAGAAAGATCTCGTAGTCGTTGCGCTGCTGCCAATCGGTCAACAGGCCGTCCGTGATGCCGGTTTCCTCGAAGACCTCGCGGCGTGCCGTGGCGTCCAGCACTTCGTCGATGGCGTCCAGCGAGCCGGTCACGCTCTGCCAGGAACCGGGGCTGTCGGCGCGTTCGATCAGCAGCACCTCGAGGGCCGGGGTGTGGATCACCACCAGCACGGAAACCGGGATCTTGGGCGGGCGGGCGCTGGCCTCAGACACCGCTGATCACCGCGTCGATGGCGCCCACGATGTCGGCCGACTGCCCCGCCAGCGAGGTGACGGGCTGGTTCAGCAGACGGGTCTCGACCGCGGCCGCCTGGTGGGCATAGAGCACAAAAGCTTCCTTCAGAACCCGCACTTCCGGGACCAGGCGACGCGGCAGGCCCGCGTGCGCCGGCGACAAGCGCCGCAGCGGCAGCGTCAGGCGCGTGGCGGCCGCGCTCAGCAAGCGGCTCTGCACATCGACGACATAGGGCACCACGTCGCGCGACGCGGGGTTGGGGTTGACGTAGACGTCGAACTGCGCCATGGCCTTTTCACCACACCCGCAGGCCGTCGTTCCACAGGCCCCGCTGGCCGACCTCGGCGTTCATCTCGTCGATCCACGAGCGGTGCTGCTGGTAGAACGCCAGGCCGGCATCGGCATCCCGGGGCGCAGCCGCAGCGGCCACCAGGGCCTCGTAATGGGCGGCGGACAAGAGCACGCCATGGCGGCGGCCCGACTTTTCAATGAAGACCGGCTCGCGTTGCGCGTGGTCGAGCATCTGCCCGAGTCGGTTCTTGGCTTCGGTGGCGGTGACGTCCATGGCCGGGCTCCTGTTCAGAACCCGGCCATTTTAGCTAAACCGCCTGATCAAGCCGTCGCCGTCGTGTTGCGCAGCCGGATGTGCAGCTCGCGCAGCTGCGCTTCGTCGACAAAGCTCGGCGCCCCGGTCAGCAGGCACTGCGCACGCTGCGTCTTGGGGAAGGCGATCACGTCGCGGATGCTTTCGGCGCCCGTCATCAGCGTGGCGATGCGGTCCAGGCCGAAAGCCAGGCCGCCGTGCGGCGGCGCGCCGTACTGCAGCGCGTCGAGCAGGAAGCCGAACTTCAGCTTCTGCTCTTCGGGCGTGATGTTCAGCGCCTCGAAGACGCGGGCCTGCACATCGGCGCGGTGGATGCGCACGCTGCCGCCGCCTATTTCCCAACCGTTCAGCACCATGTCGTAGGCCTTGGCGATGCAGGCCCCCGGGTCGGTCTTCATCAGTTCGGCGTGGCCGTCCTTGGGCGCCGTGAACGGGTGGTGCACGGCGTTCCAGCGCTTGGCGTCGTCGTCGTATTCGAACATCGGGAAGTCGACCACCCACAGCGGCGCCCACTTGTCTTCGAACAGGCCGTGGTTGCGGCCGAATTCGCTGTGGCCGATCTTCAGGCGCAGCGCGCCGATGGCGTCGTTGACGATCTTGGCCTTGTCGGCGCCGAAGAAGATCAGGTCGCCGTTGCACGCGCCGGTGCGGGCGATGATCTCGGCGATGGCCGCGTCATGCAGGTTCTTCACCACCGGGCTCTGCAAGCCTTCGCGGCCCTTGCCGGCGTCGTTGACCTTGATCCACGCCAGGCCCTTGGCGCCGTAGATCTTGACGAACTCGGTGTAGGCGTCGATCTCGCCGCGGCTCATCTCGCCGCCGCCAGGCACGCGCAGGGCCGCCACGCGCCCCCCCACGGTGGTCGCCGGTCCCGAGAACACCTTGAAGTCCACCGTCTTCATCACCTCGGTCAGCTCGGTCAGCTCCAGCTTGACGCGCAGGTCGGGCTTGTCGCTGCCGTACTTGAACATCGCCTCGGCGTAGGTCATCTGCGCGTAGACCGGCAGCTCCAGCCCCAGCGTCTTGCGGAAGACGGTGCGGATCATGGCCTCGGTGATGGCGCGGATTTCCTCTTCGCCCAGGAAGCTGGTCTCGATGTCGATCTGCGTGAACTCGGGCTGGCGGTCGGCGCGCAGGTCTTCGTCGCGGAAGCACTTGACGATCTGGTAGTAGCGGTCGAAGCCGGCCACCATCAGCAGCTGCTTGAAGAGCTGCGGGCTTTGCGGCAGCGCGAAGAACTGGCCGTCGTGCACGCGGCTGGGCACCAGGTAGTCGCGCGCGCCTTCGGGCGTGCTCTTGGTCAGCATCGGCGTTTCGATGTCGATGAAGCCCTGCTCGTCGAGGAACTTGCGCACCTCGATGGCCACGCGGTAGCGCAACATCAGGTTCTTCTGCATCTGCGGGCGGCGCAGGTCGAGCACGCGGTGGGTCAGGCGCACGGTTTCGCTGAGGTTCTCGTCGTCCAGCGGGAACACCGGCGTGACGCTGGCGTTCAGCACCTCCAGCTCATGCGCCAGGACTTCGATCTTGCCGCTGGTCAGGCCGGCGTTCTCGGTGCCGGCCGGGCGCGCCCGCACCCGGCCGATGACCTGCACGCAGTACTCGTTGCGCACGCCTTCGGCGACCTTGAAGGTCGCGGCGCGATCGGGGTCGAAAACGATCTGCACCAGGCCTTCGCGGTCGCGCAGGTCGATGAAGATGACGCCGCCATGGTCGCGGCGGCGGTGGGCCCAGCCCATCAGGGTGACGGTCTGGTCCATCAGCTTTTCGCTGACCAGGCCACAGTAGGTGGTTCTCATAGCTTCACTCCAAACGGATGTCGGTATCGGGTGTCTTGCGGCGCTCGCTTGGGCTTCGTGGCGAGGCCCATCAGGGCTGACCGGCTGCCGGGCCGGCCAGCCCGGTCAATTTCGCGCAGCGGCGGCCGGCAGGGCGGCCGGCGTGTCGGCGCCCGGCCCGACGACGCCCATGGAGATGACGTACTTCAGCGCTTCGTCCACGCTCATGTTCAGCGAACGCACATCGGCGCGGGGCATGATCAGGAAGAAGCCCGAGGTCGGGTTGGGCGTGGTCGGCACGTAGACGCTGAGGTGCTCGCCGTCGAGGTGGGCCGCGACCTCGCCGCCGGGCTTGCCGGTGACGAAGGCGATGGTCCAGGAACCGTGGCGCGGGTACTGCACCAGCACGGCTTCGCGGAAGGCATTGCCGTTGCTGGAGAACAGCGTGTCCGAGACCTGCTTGACCGAGTTGTAGATACTCTTGACGATGGGAATCTTGCCCATCAGCCTGTCCCACTGCCGCACCGACCACTGGCCGAAGATATTGGTGACGAAGACGCCCGTCAGCAGCATCACCAGGCCCAGGGCCAGCACGCCCAGGCCGGGCACATGGCGCAACTGCTCGATGCCGGCGCGGGTCGACTCGGGCAACACGGCCTGGGTGGCCGACAGCAAGGCGGCGAAGACGCCATCCAGGGCGCCCAGCAACCACGACAGCAGCCAGATGGTGATGGCCAGCGGCAGCCACACCAGCAGCCCGGCGACGATGTATTTCCTCACGGCGTCAGGCCCGCCCGGACATCATGATCCGCTGCTCGGCGGCGGCGGCGACGCGGGTGCAGCCGCCTTCGTGGCGGGCGCAGGCGAAGGCGCGGCAGCCGGCACGGGCGCCGCGGGGGCACCCGCAGCGGGCGCCGGCGCCGCGGCCTTGTCGCCGCCTTCAGCCGGCTTGTCGCCAGCCGGGGCCGCAGCACCGTCCTTGGCGTCCTTGGCCGGGCCGGCCGTGTTGCCGCCGCGGAAGTCGGTGACGTACCAGCCCGAACCCTTGAGCTGGAAACCGGCCGCCGTCACCTGCTTCACATAGGCCGCAGCGCCGCAGGACGGGCAGACGGTCAGCACGTCGTCGGACATCTTCTGCAACACGTCCTGCGCGTGGCCGCAGGTGGCGCAGCGGTAGGCGTAAATCGGCATGGTGGGAACGGCGATCCAAAAGGACCGGAGTATAGGCGGCCGGGTTCAGCCGGCCTCAGCCGCCGCCTCGCGTCCAGAAGGTGGTCAGCAGCAGACCGATCAAGAAACCGGCCAGCGCCCAGATCAGGCCTTGCAGCAGGCGGCGGGTGGCGCGCTGCTCGGCCAGCAGCGCCGGCAGGGCCTGCAGCGCAGCGCGCTCGGTGGCGTCGCCCTGCTGGCGCAGCGCCCGGTGCAGCAGGCGCGGCAGCTCGGGCAGCATCTGGGCGTAGCGCGGGGCTTCGTTCTGCAGCCGGTCGAGCAGGCCGCGCCAGCCGATCTGCTCGTTCATCCAGCGTTCCAGGAAAGGCTTGGCGGTGACCCACAGGTCCAGGTCGGGGTCGAGCTGGCGGCCCAGGCCTTCGATGTTCAGCAGCGTCTTCTGCAGCAGCACCAGCTGCGGCTGGATCTCGACATTGAAGCGCCGCGAGGTCTGGAACAGGCGCATCAGCACCTGGCCCAGCGAGATCTCCTTCAGCGGCCGGTCGAACTGGGGTTCGCAGACGGCGCGGATGGCGCTTTCCAGGGCGTCCACCCGGGTGTTCGCCGGCACCCAGCCGCTTTCGATGTGCAGTTCGGCCACGCGCTTGTAGTCGCGCTGGAAGAAGGCCAAGAAGTTGTAGGCCAGGTATTCCTTGTCGTTGTCGGTCAGCGTGCCGACGATGCCGAAGTCCAGCGCGATGTAACGCCCGAAAGTGGCCGGCTCCAGGCTGACCTGGATGTTGCCGGGGTGCATGTCGGCGTGGAAGAAACCGTCGCGGAAAACCTGGGTGAAGAACAGCGTGACGCCGTCGCGGGCCAGCTTCTTGAAGTCGACGCCGGCGGCGCGGATGCGCTCGATCTGGCCGATGGGCACGCCGGTCATGCGCTGCATCACGATGACGCTGGGGGTGCACAGCTCCCACACCATCTCGGGCACCAGCACCAGGTTCAGGCCTTCCATGTTGCGGCGCAGCTGGGCGCCGTTGGCGGCCTCGCGCACCAGGTCGAGCTCGTCGTGCAGGTAGCCGTCGAACTCGGCCACCACCTCGCGCGGCTTCAGCCGCCGGCCGTCGGCCGACAACCGTTCCACCCAGCGCGCCAGCAGGTGCAGCAGGTCCATGTCCTGGTCGATGACTTCCAGCATGCCCGGGCGCAGCACCTTGACCGCCACGTCGCGGCCGTCCTTGAGCACCGCAAAGTGAACCTGCGCGATGGATGCGCTGGCCACCGGCTCGGCGTCGAAGCTGGCAAAGACGTCTTCGATGCGCCGACCGAAAGCCTTCTCGACCAGGGCGCGCGATTGCGCCGCGGGAAACGGCGGCACGCGGTCTTGCAAACGCGCCAACTCGTCGGCCACGTCCAGCGGAACCAGGTCGCGCCGGGTGGACAGCACCTGGCCGAACTTGATGAAGATAGGCCCCAGCCGCTCCAGGCCCATGCGCAGGCGCTCGCCGCGCGGCGCGTCGAGCCGGCGGCCGATGGTGGCCAGGCGCACCATCATGCGCACCCAGGGCTGGCGGAAGGCCGACAGCGCCACCTCGTCCAGGCCGAAGCGCAGGACGGTGACGACGATCGTCACCAGTCTGCCGATGTGTGCCAAGGTCAGCTGCCGCGTGAGCGCAGGCGGCCGCCCAGGTCGAGCGCCGCCCGCAGGGCCTGGGCCAGGGCCGAGCCGATGCGCTGCAACGGCAGCGCCACGGTCGGGCCGAAGAGACGCTCGAGATCGGCGGCCACGTCCCAGCGCACGTTGTGCAGCAGCCAGTTCACGTCGCCGGCGAGCTGGGCGTCGCCGTCGATCTGCACCGCAGGCACCTCGCCGCCGACCAGCCGGCCGATCAGCAAGGCCGGATTCGGCGCGTCCAGGGTCACGGCCAGGTCGGGTGCCGACACGGGCTCGATGCCACACCACTCGAGCAGGCCAGCCGGCGTGACGCGCCAGGCCAGCGACGGCGGCGCGGGCAGCAAAGCGGGCCAGCCCCGGATGGCCAGCGCCACAGACCGGCCGGCGTGGGGCTGTAGCCGCGCCATGGCCACCGCTTCGCCGGCCAGCACGTGGTTGATGACCAAGGTCAGGCGCTCGGACAGGGCCGGCGCGAGCAGAGCGTGAAGACTTTGCAGCATGGCGCGATTGTAGGCAGCGCCCCCATTCGGCTTCGTGAACAGCCTGCCGAAACGTCACACGAATTCGGAGAGAATCCGGGCGGTACGTATGGTCTGAAACTGTCTGACCCTGCACGGGCCTTGCTTCACGGCGTGCCAGACAGCCGCCGCTCCTCCTGCTCCCGCCCCTGATCCGCCCGCATGTTCGAAAACCGAGGCTACAAGACCACTTTCTTCAGCGCACCCCAATCGGTGACTTCGCTGGTTGCGGCGTTCCTGGAACCGAGCATCACGGTGCTGGTGTTCCTGGCCGTGTCGGCTTTCTTCAGCGAGCCGATCGGGCGCTCCGACCTGACCTTGTGCCTGCTGATCTTTGCGCTCACGTTTCCAGGGCGTAACCGCTTCCGCGACCGGCACCTCAACACCGCCGTCGACATCAGCACGTCCTGGCTGAGCCTGCTGGTCGTCCTGGCGCTGGCCAGCTACGCCACCCACAGCGAGCGCCTGTTCAGGTTCGAGGTGCTGATGTGGTGGGCACTGGTCACGCCCGTGGTGCAGTGGTGCGGCTACTTCACGGGCCGCATGATCTTGCAGAGCCTGGCCAGCGCGCCCGGCAACCGGCGCACCGCCATCGTCGTGGGCGCAGGCAGTCTGGGCGTCAAGGTGTCGCGGGCCTTCCAGGCCCGTGACGCGCTGGGTCTGGCTTTCCTGGGCTATTTCGACGACCGCGCCGACGACCGCGTCGACCCCGACGCCGCCGGCATGCGCCTGGGCGATCTCAAGCAGGTGGCCCCCTACATCAGCGAACACGGCGTGAACGAGGTCTACATCACGCTGCCGTTAGGCTCGCAGCCGCGCATCGTCGAACTGCTGTCCCAGGTGCAGGGCACCACGGCCAGCATGTTCTTCGTGCCCGATGTCTTCGGCATCAGCATCATCCAGGGCCGCTTGCAGGACATGAACGGCGTGCCCGTCGTGGGACTGCAGGAAACGCCTTTCACGGGCACCAACCGCCTGGTGAAGCGGCTGTCCGACCTGGTCCTGTCCGTCGCCATCCTGGTTCTGATCTCGCCCGTGCTGCTGGTCCTGGCCATCGGCGTGAAGCTTAGTTCGCCAGGGCCGGTGATCTTCGCGCAGCGCCGCAACGGGCTGGACGGCGAAGAAATCGTCATCTACAAGTTCCGCTCGATGCGCGCGATGGACGACGGCGCCATCGTGCAGCAGGCGACCAAGGAAGACCCGCGCATCACGCCCTTCGGCGCTTTCCTGCGCCGCAGTTCGCTCGACGAGCTGCCGCAGTTCGTCAACGTGCTGCAAGGCCGCATGAGCATCGTCGGGCCCCGGCCGCATGCGGTGGCGCACAACGAGCAGTACCGCCAGCTCATCAAGGCCTATATGGTGCGCCACAAGGTCAAGCCGGGCATCACCGGCTGGGCCCAAATCCACGGTTTGCGGGGCGAGACCGAGACCGTGGAAAAGATGCAGGCACGGGTCGAATACGATCTGGAGTACCTGCGCAACTGGTCGATCAGCCTGGACCTGCAAATCATCGTGCGCACCATCAAACTGGTGTTCTTCGACCGCAACGCGTACTGAATCGCGCTGCGCAACCGCCGGAGCCCGCCCATGCCCCCTCGCACTCTACGGTCCTGCCTGCTGGCCGCCGGCCTCGCGTCCCTGGGCGCCACGGCCCAGGCGGAGACCAGCCCCTATGCCCTGGGCGTCTCGCTCGGCTTGCAGAACGAGTCCAACCTCTACCGCGCCCGGGACAACGTGGCGCTGGCGCCCGGCCTGTCGCGCTCCGACACCGTGACCACCGCCTCGCTGCTGGCCAACATCGACCAGCTGTTCGGCCGCCAGCGCGCCTTCGGCAACCTGTCGCTGAGCGACAACCGCTACGCCAGGAACGACTACCTGAACAGCCGGGGCTACGGCCTGAATGGCGGCCTGGACTGGGAAACCGTAGAGCGCGTCTCGGGCACCCTGGGCCTGCGCGCCAACCAGTCGCAGCGCGCGTTCAACGCCTCGACCGGCACGGTCATCGACCCGCGCAAGAACCTCGAGAACACGCTGGGCGTGGACGCCGCCTTCCGCGTCGGCGTGGTCACACGCTGGACGGCCGAATCGTCACTGGGCTACTTCCGCGCGGACTACTCGGAGCCGGCCTATGCCGGCAGCGAGTACAAGCGGCAGAGCGCTTCCCTGGGCGCGCGCTGGCGCCCCTCGTCGCTGATCAATTTCGGCACGGCCTTGCGCTACAGCCTGACCAATTTCCCGGCGCGGTCCGACAAGCTCACGACCTATTACCTCGACTTCACCGCCAGCTGGACACCGGGCGGCGCGAGCAGCGCCTATGCCCGCCTGAGTCCCACCCGCCAGACCTACCAGAACGCCGCCGCAGGCAACTTTTCCGGCCTCACCGGCGACGCCGGTTGGCAATGGCAGCCCACCGGCAAGCTGCGGCTGAACACGACGCTGACGCGCAACACCAACCAGGACTCCTACAACCAGCGCCTGCTGGTGCCCATCAGCCCCACGCTGGCCGAGGTGGTGCAAGTCACCACCGACAACGTCTACGCGACGACCCAGCTGCGCCTGGCACTCGACTACGAAGTGACGGGCAAGGTCGCGGCCACGGCCAGCGCGAGTACGGCCCAGCGCACGCTGAAGCAGATCAATCAGCTGCTCGCCCTCAGCGACAACGACCGCACCAGCGCCCTGTCGCTGGGCGCACGCTGGACGCCGACCCGCGGCTCGCAACTCGGCTGCGACATCGGCAGCGAACGGCGCAGCACCGGTGGCGGGCTGTTGACCCGGCCCTACAGCGCCAACACCATCGCCTGCAACGGCCAGTTGCTGCTGCGCTGAACAACCCCGCCACCGAGCTGAGCGTCGATGCCCACCATCCTGCTGACCGGCGCCACCGGCTACATCGCTTCGCACACCTGGCTGGCGCTGCAAGCCGCCGGCTTTCAGGTGGTCGGTGTCGACGACTTCTCCAACAGCTCGCCCGAGGTGCTGAACCGGCTGCGCGAGCTGTCGGGGCAGGAACCCGTCTTCGAACGCGCCAGCGTCTGCGATGCCTCGGCCATGGCAGCGCTGTTCCAGCGCCACCGCATCGATGCCGCGGTGCACTTCGCAGCCTTCAAGGCCGTGGGTGAGTCCAATGCGAAGCCACTGGACTACTACGCCAACAACATCGGCGGCCTGCTGAACGTGTGCCTGACGATGCAGCAGCATGGCGTGCAGCGCCTGGTCTTCAGTTCCAGCGCCACCGTCTACGGCGACCCGCAAAGCCTGCCGCTGACCGAAGCCGCACCGCTGTCCGCCACCAACCCCTACGGCCAGACCAAGCTGATGGGCGAGCAGATCCTGCGCGACCTGGGTGCCGCCAACCCGCAGTGGCAGACCGCCTGCCTGCGCTACTTCAACCCGGTGGGCGCGCACGAGAGCGGCCGCATCGGCGAAGACCCGAGCGGCGTGCCCAACAACCTGATGCCCTATGTGGCGCAGGTCGCCATCGGGCGCCGGCCGCAGTTGTCGGTCTACGGCAAGGACTACCCCACCGTCGACGGCACCGGCGTGCGCGACTACATCCACGTCGTCGATCTGGCCGAAGGCCATGTCGCGGCGCTGCGCCGCTTGTTCGACGCACCGGGCTCCTTCACCGTCAACCTGGGCACCGGCCGCGGCTACAGCGTGCTGGAGGTGGTGGCCGCCTACGCGCAGGCCAGCGGCCGCGCCGTGCCCTGCCAGGTGATGCCGCGCCGGCCCGGCGACATCGCGGCCTGCTACGCCGACCCGGCGCGCGCCCGCGACCTGCTGGGCTGGACCGCGAAACACGACCTGGCGCGCATGTGCGAGGACAGCTGGCGCTGGCAATCGATGAACCCCACCGGATTTTAAGCATGAGCAAGATCGCAGTCCAGCCCGTCATCATGGCCGGGGGTTCCGGCACCCGGCTGTGGCCGCTGTCGCGCGCCGGCTTCCCCAAGCAGTTCCTGGTGCTGTCGGGCAACACCAGCCTGTTCCAGCAGGCCGCGACGCGCCTGCAGGGCCTGGGCGACGACAGCACCGTGGTGGCCGACCCGCTGATCGTCGGCAACGAAGAACACCGCTTCCTGGTGCTGGACCAGCTGCGTGAAATCAAGACCGAACCGTCGGCCGTGCTGCTGGAACCGGTGGGCCGCAACACCGCGCCGGCCGTGACGCTGGCGGCGCTGCACGCCCTGGACGGCGGCGGCGACCCGGTGCTGGTGATCACCTCGGCCGACCAGACCGTGACCGACGGCGCGGCCTTCACGGCCGCCTTGAAAGGCGCCGTGCAGATGGCCGCCGAAGGCGCCATCGCCATCCTGGGCGTCACGCCCGACCGCCCCGAAACCGGCTACGGCTACATCCGCGCCGACGGCGACCGGGTGGCGCAGTTCGTCGAGAAGCCCGACCAGGCCACGGCCGAAAACTATGTCGCGGCCGGCGGCTACTACTGGAACGCCGGCATGTTCGTGCTGAAGGCGTCGGTGTGGATGGCCGCTCTCGAGCGCTTCCGCCCCGACATCGCCAGCGCCTGCCGCGCCGCCTGGGCCCCGCGCACCACCGACGCCAAGTTCGTGCGCCCGGCCAAGGCCGAATTCGCCGCCGTGCCCAGCGAATCGGTGGACTACGCGGTGATGGAAAACTGCCCCGGCGTGCTCGACATCCGCATGCAGCCGCTGGCCGCCGGCTGGAACGACCTGGGCGCCTGGGAAGCCGTCTGGCAGGTGGCCGAGAAAGACGCCGCCGGCAACGCCAGCGTCGGCGACGCCATCATCAGCGACAGCCGCAACACCCTGGTGCACGCCACCAGCCGGCTGGTCAGCGTGGTCGGCCTGGACGACGTGGTGGTGGTGGAAACGCCTGACGCCATCCTGGTGGCCAGCCGCGAGAAGAGCCAGGACGTGAAGAACATCGTCAACCAGCTGGGCCGCGAGCAGCGTGGCGAACAGGTGCTGCACCGCAAGGTGCACCGCCCCTGGGGCTGGTACGACAGCATCGACAACGGCCCGCGCCACCAGGCCAAGCGCATCATGGTCAAGCCCGGCGCTTCTTTGAGCCTGCAGATGCACCACCACCGCGCCGAGCACTGGATCGTGGTCAGCGGCACCGCCGAAGTCACCAACGGCGAACAGGTGCTGATGCTCACTGAGAACCAGAGCACCTACATCCCGCTGGGCCAGGTGCACCGGCTGCGCAACCCGGGCAAGATGGATCTGGAGATCATCGAAGTGCAAAGCGGTAGCTACCTGGGTGAAGACGACATCGTGCGCTTCGAAGACACCTACGGCCGGGTCCCCGGCAAATGACGATCCTGGTCACCGGCGGCGCCGGCTTCATCGGCAGCAACTTCGTGCTCGACTGGCTGGCGCAGTCCGATGAGCCCGTGGTCAATCTCGACGCGCTGACCTACGCCGGCAACCTGCAGAACCTGGCGGCTCTGCAAGGCAACCCTGCGCACGTCTTCGTCAAGGGCGACATCTGCGACCGCGCCTTGCTCGACAGCCTGATGGCCACACACCGCCCGCGTGCCGTGGTGCACTTCGCAGCCGAAAGCCACGTCGACCGCAGCATCCACGGGCCCGGTGCTTTCATGAAGACCAATGTGGACGGCACGTTCACGCTGTTGGAAGCCGTGCGGCAGCACTGGGGCGCGCTGGACGGCGACGCGAAGACCAGCTTCCGCTTCCACCACGTCAGCACCGACGAGGTCTACGGCAGCCTGGCGCCCGACGCGCCGGCCTTCACCGAGACCCACCCCTACGAACCGAACAGCCCGTACAGCGCCAGCAAGGCCGCCAGCGACCACCTGGTGCGCGCCTGGCACCACACCTACGGCCTGCCGGTGGTCACCACCAACTGCAGCAACAACTACGGGCCCTTCCACTTCCCCGAGAAGCTGATCCCGCTGATGATCGTCAACGCCCTGGCCGGCAAACCGCTGCCGGTCTACGGCGACGGCCAGCAGATCCGCGACTGGCTCTACGTCGGCGACCACTGCAGCGGCATCCGCGCGGTGCTGGCCGGCGGGCGGCTGGGCGAGACCTACAACATCGGCGGCTGGAACGAGCAGGCCAATATCGACATCGTGAAGACGGTGTGCGCGCTGCTGGATGAACTGAAACCCAGCGCCGACGGCCCCTACGCCCGGCTGATCACCTACGTCACCGACCGCCCCGGCCACGACCGCCGCTACGCCATCGACGCCCGCAAGATCGAGCGCGAACTGGGCTGGCGCCCGGCCGAGACCTTCGCCAGCGGCATCCGCAAGACCGTGCAGTGGTACCTGACGCACGGCGACTGGGTGGCCAATGTGCAGAGCGGCGGCTACAAGGACTGGGTCGCCGCCAACTACGCCGCGCGATGAAGATCCTGCTGCTCGGCAAGAACGGCCAGGTCGGCTGGGAACTGCAACGCGCGCTGGCGCCGCTGGGGGAGGTCGTTGCCTGTGACTTCGACACACCCGGCGACCTGAAGGCGGACTTCGGCCAGCCCGAAAGCCTGCGCCCGCTCATCCGCGCCGTGCGGCCCGATGTCATCGTCAATTCAGCTGCCCACACCGCCGTCGACAAGGCCGAGAGCGAGCCCGACTTCGCCCGCGCGCTGAACGCCACCGCACCCGGCGTGGTGGCCCAGGAAGCGGCCGCGCTGGGCGCGCTGATGGTCCACTACAGCACCGACTATGTCTTCGACGGCAGCGGCAGCCTGCCGCGCGACGAGACGGCCGCCACCGGCCCGCTCAGCGTCTACGGCCGCACCAAGCTGGGAGGCGAAGACCTCGTGCGGGCCAGCGGCTGCCAGCACCTGATCCTGCGCACCAGCTGGGTCTACGCGGCGCGCGGCGGCAACTTCGCCCGCACCATGCTGAAGCTGGCCGCCGAGCGCGATGCGCTGAACGTCATCGCCGACCAGTTCGGCGCGCCGACGGGCGCTGAACTGCTGGCCGACGTCACCGCCCACAGCCTGCTGCGCACCCACGCCACGCCGGAACTGGGCGGTACCTACCACTGCGTGGCCGGCGGCGAGACGCACTGGGAGGGCTACGCCCGCTTCGTCATCGAATGGGCGCGCGCCCACGGCGTGGCGATCAAAGTGGCGGCTGATGCCGTCAAGCCCATCCCCACCAGCGCCTACCCCACGCCGGCCCAGCGCCCGCTGAATTCGCGGCTGGACACGCGCAAGCTGCAGTCGAATTTCGGCCTGGTGCTGCCGCATTGGCAGGCCGGCGTCGAGCGCATGCTGACCGAAGTACTCGGTCGCTGAAGGAAACAACACATGCAACGCAAAGGCATCATCCTGGCCGGCGGCTCCGGCACCCGCCTGCACCCGGCCACGCTGGCCATCAGCAAGCAACTGCTGCCGGTCTACGACAAGCCCATGGTCTATTACCCGCTCAGCACCTTGATGCTGGCCGGCATGCGCGACGTTCTGATCATCAGCACCCCGCAAGACACGCCGCGCTTCAAGAGCCTGCTGGGCGACGGCAGCCGCTGGGGCATGAACCTGAGCTACTGCGTGCAGCCCAGCCCCGACGGCCTGGCGCAGGCCTTCATCCTGGGGCGTGACTTCGTCGGCGGCGGGCCTAGCGCTCTGGTGCTGGGCGACAACATCTACTACGGCCACGACTTCGCGCAGCTGCTGTCGCGCGCAGGCCAACGCAGCCACGGCGCCACGGTCTTCGCCTACCACGTGACCGACCCGGAACGCTACGGCGTGGTCGAGTTTGACGCCAACAAACGCGCGCTCAGCATCGAGGAAAAGCCCCAGATACCGAAGAGCAACTACGCTGTCACGGGGCTGTATTTCTACGACGAGCAGGTTTGCGACATCGCGGCCAGCATCAAGCCCAGCGCACGCGGCGAGCTGGAGATCACCACCGTCAACGCGCACTACCTGCAGCAGCAGCAGCTCGACGTGGAGATCATGGGCCGCGGCTATGCCTGGCTGGACACCGGCACCCACGACAGCCTGCTGGAAGCCGGCCAGTTCATCGCCACGCTGGAAAAGCGCCAGGGCCTGAAAGTGGCCTGCCCCGAGGAAATCGCCTACCGCGCTGGCTGGATCGATGCGGCTCAGCTCGAAATGCTGGCTGCACCGATGATGAAGAACAGCTACGGCCAGTACCTGATGCAGGTGCTGCGCGAAAAGGTCTTCTGATGAAACTTCTCCCGACCGCCCTGCCCGGCGTCGTCATCATCGAACCCGCCGTCTTCGGCGACGATCGCGGCTGGTTCTACGAAAGCTTCAACGAAGCGCGCTTCAATGCCGCGCTGGACGACATCGGCTTGCCGCCGGCGCCGCGCTTCGTGCAGGACAACCACTCCAGCAGCAAGGCTGGCGTGCTGCGCGGCCTGCACTACCAGTTGCCGCCGCAGGCGCAGGGCAAGCTGGTGCGCGTGGTGCAGGGTGCGGCCTGGGACGTGGTGGCGGACATCCGCCCCGGTTCGGCCACCTTCGGGCAGTGGTGCGGCCTGGAGCTGAGCGCCGACAACAAGCGGCAGTTGTGGATACCGGCCGGCCATGCCCACGGCTTCGTGGCGCTGCAGGACGACACCCACTTCCTTTACAAGACCACCGATGTGTGGTCCAAGGCCTGCGAGCGGGCCATCCGCTGGGACGACCCGGCCATCGCCATCACCTGGCCGCTGCCCGCGGGTCTGGCCGCCCCGTTGGTGGCGCCCAAGGATGCTGCCGCGCCGCTGCTGGCCGACGCCGAATTGCCAGCGGCCTGAACCCAGCGCCCAGCGACAGGCAAAAAAAACGCAGCCGAGGCTGCGTTCTTGTTTGGACCCAGCGCCCGAGGGCGCCGGTTCCGAGGCGCTTAGATGGCCTTGATGGTCGAAGCTTGAGGGCCCTTCTGGCCTTGCTTGACTTCGAACTCGACCTTTTGGCCTTCGGCCAGGCTGCGGAAGCCGCCGGTCGACTGGATTTCGCTGAAGTGAGCGAACAGATCCTTGCCGCCGCCGTCAGGCGTGATGAAACCGAAGCCCTTGCCGTCGTCGAACCACTTCACGATACCGGTTTGCGTAGTCATATTGAATTTCCTTTCACGGTTGCTGCGCAGCACACGCTGACGCAGTGCAGATGCGGGCCAAGATGAATCACCGATCAAGAAATCCAACGATCACCACCGGGGTGGAACACGCCAAACACTGTCTCAAAAAACCGTCTTGCTCAAATCTACCCAGCTAATGTAGCCGGAATCGGACCGGGAAATGGGATGCCGCACCAAATCACCTCAGAAGGGCACCATTTCGAGCGGTCCGCTCAGACAGCCCGCGGCGCGCTGCGGCCGATGCCGCTGTACTCGATGCCGTGCAGGCGCATCAAGGCCGGGTCGAAGATGTTGCGGCCGTCGAAGATCAGCGGCTGCTTCAGCGCGGCCTTGATGGCGTCGAAGTCGGGGTTGCGGAATTCCATCCACTCGGTCACCACCACCAGGGCGTCGGCGCCCTGCAGCGCTTCAGCCGGGCTGCTGGCGAAGCTCAGGCCGGGTATGCCCTGCATCACGCGCGCCGCCTCTTCCATGGCCACCGGGTCGTAGGCGCGCACCTGGGCGCCGCGGCGGGTCAATTCGTCGACGATGACGCGGCTGGGCGCCTCGCGCATGTCGTCGGTGTTGGGCTTGAAGGCCAGGCCCCACATCGCGAAGGTGCGGCCGGCCAGGTCTTCACCGAAGCGGGCCACGATCTTGTGCACCAGCACGTGCTTCTGGCGGTCGTTGGCGTCTTCCACGGCCTGCAGCACGCCCAGTTTCATGCCGGCTTCCTTGCCGGTGTGGATCAGCGCCTTGACGTCCTTGGGGAAGCAGCTGCCGCCGTAGCCGGTGCCGGGGTAGAGGAAGGACGTGCCGATGCGCGGGTCGCTGCCGATGCCCTTGCGCACCATCTCGATGTCGGCGCCGACGCGCTCGGCCAGCAGCGCCAGCTCGTTCATGAAGCTGATGCGCGTGGCCAGCATGGCGTTGGCGGCGTACTTGGTGAATTCGGCGCTGCGCACGTCCATCACCTGCAGGCGGTCGTGGTTGCGCATGAAGGGCGTGTACAGCGCGCGCATCAGCAGGATGGCGCGCTCGTCGTCGGCGCCCACCACGATGCGGTCGGGGCGCATGCAGTCGTCCACCGCCGCGCCCTCTTTCAGGAATTCGGGGTTGGAGACGACGGCGAAGTCGGTGTCGCCCAGGCCGCGGGCCACCAGGGCCGCGCGCACAGCGGCCTTGACCTTGTCGGCGGTGCCGACGGGCACCGTGCTCTTGTCGACGATGACCTTGTAGTCGGTCATGTGGCGGCCGATGTTGGTGGCGGCGGCCAGCACGTACTGCAGGTCGGCCGAACCGTCTTCGTCGGGCGGCGTGCCCACGCCGATGAACTGGATGGTGCCGTGGGCCACGGCCTCTTCGACGTTGGTGGTGAAGCTCAGGCGGCCGGCCGCGACGTTGCGGTGAACGACAGCTTCCAGCCCCGGCTCGTGGATGGGGATGCCGCCGTCCTTGAGCATCTGGATCTTGCGCGCGTCGATGTCGAGGCAGACCACGTGGTTGCCCATCTCCGACAGGCAGGCGCCTGTAACCAAACCGACATAACCGGTGCCGACTACGGTGACTTTCATGAAGCTGCTTTCTTGTCTGTTGCAGAGGCAGGTCGCGGCGCAGGCCGCGAGTGCAGGCTGGATTCTCACCTGCGGCGACCGTCAGCACGCCACGACACCCGGGCCGAAGTGCGACAAGCTGCGCAGCACCGGCCGCAGCCCGTCACAGAAGCAGTGATATCTTCCAAGCTGGCTTCAATACCGATCCAGACATGACCAAGACTGCACTCATCACCGGCGTTACCGGCCAGGACGGCGCCTACCTGGCCGAACTGCTGCTGAAGAAGGGCTACGCCGTGCACGGCATCAAGCGCCGTTCGTCATCGTTCAACACCGACCGCGTCGACCACCTGTACCAGGACCCGCATGTCGACCACCAGAACTTCACGCTGCACTACGGCGACCTGACGGACAGCACCAACCTGATCCGCATCGTCAAGCAGGTGCAGCCTGACGAGATCTACAACCTGGGCGCGATGAGCCACGTGGCCGTCAGCTTCGAGCAGCCCGAATACACCGCCGACGCCGACGGCATCGGCACGCTGCGCCTGCTGGAAGCCATCCGCATCCTGGGCCTGGAAAAGAAGACGCGCTTCTACCAGGCCAGCACCAGCGAGCTGTATGGTCTGGTGCAGGAGATTCCGCAGAAGGAAACCACGCCCTTCTACCCGCGCAGCCCCTACGCGGTGGCCAAGATGTACGCCTACTGGATCACGGTGAACTACCGCGAGGCCTACGGCATCTATGCCTGCAACGGCATCCTGTTCAACCACGAAAGCCCGATCCGCGGCGAGACCTTCGTCACGCGCAAGATCACGCGGGCCATCGCCCGCATCGCGCTGGGCCTGCAGAGCACCCTGCACCTGGGCAACCTGAGCGCGCTGCGCGACTGGGGCCATGCCCGCGACTATGTGCAGATGCAGTGGCTGATGCTGCAGCAAGAGGTGGCCGAAGACTTCGTCATCGCCACCGGCGAGCAGCACAGCGTGCGCGAATTCGTGCAGCTGTCGGCGGCCGAGCTGGGCGTGACCGTCGGCTTCGAGGGCGAAGGCGAGAACGAGATCGGCGTGGTCACCGCAGTGGCCAAAACGCAGGGCGAGATGCGCGCCAAGTGCAAGGTCGGCGACGTCATCGTCAAGGTCGACCCGCGCTACTTCCGGCCGACCGAAGTTGAAACCCTGCTGGGCGACCCGACCAAGGCCAAGGTCAAGCTGGGCTGGACCCCGACCACGCCTTTCAGCGAACTGGTGCGCGAGATGGTCGAAAGCGACTACACCGCGGCCAAGCGCGACAGCCTGGTGAAGCTGGCGGGGTTTCAGGCTTACGACCACCACGAGTGAAACCAGGCCCCGCTCAAGCGGTTCCGTCCATGCACCCCGTTGTGGCCAATCGCCGCGATGAACTGGCTGCCTTGTGCCGTGGGCTGGGTATACGGCGGCTTGAGCTTTTCGGGTCAGCTGCCCGTGACGATTTCGATGAAGAGCGCAGCGATATCGACCTGCTGGTGGACTTCGGCGACGCCAAAGGCAACGGCCTTGCGGACTACTTCGACTTCAAGGAAGCCTTGGAAGCGCTCTTCCATCGCAGCGTTGACCTGGTTGAAGTCGGTACGGTTCGCAACCCTTACATCCGTGCCAGCATGGATCGAGACCGGAAACTGCTCTATGGACCGTGATGGCCGGGCCTATCTCTGGAACATGCGCGAGGCCGCGGACTTGGTCTGCGTGTTCATGGGGAGAGCAACCCTGGAAAGTTATCTGGGCGATGTGCTTTTGCGCTCGGCCATTGAACGGCAGTTGCAGAACCTTGGCGAATCGTTGGTCCAGCTGGCCAAGGCAGATCCAACACTGGCAACACGCATTCCGGAACACAGAGAGGTCATCGGTTTCCGGAACGTGCTGGTCCACGGCTATACCCAGCTCAATAACACCCGCGTTTGGGAAGCCGTGAACGAGAAGTTGCCTGCGTTGCGGGCGGCAATCGATGCGCTGCTGACGGAACTCGGACCCCCTTCGGCATGACCATGACCCCCCATTCCCGCATCTACATCGCCGGCCACCGCGGCCTGGTCGGCAGTGCCATCGTGCGCTGCCTGCTGGCCCAGGGCCATACCGACCTCATCACGCGCACGCACGCCGAGCTCGACCTGACCGACACGCGCGCCACCGAGCACTTCTTCGAAACCGAAAGGCCGGACTTCGTCTTCCTGGCCGCCGCCAAGGTGGGCGGCATCGTGGCCAACAACAGCTTTCCGGCCGAGTTCATCCGCGACAACCTGGCCATCCAGACCAACACCCTCCACGCCGCCTACAAGGCCGGCGTGCAGCGCCTGCTGTTCCTGGGCAGCAGCTGCATCTACCCCAAGCTGGCGCCGCAGCCCATGCGCGAACGCGACCTGCTGACCGGCCCGCTGGAGCCCACCAACCGGCCCTATGCGCTGGCCAAGATCGCCGGCGTGGAGATGTGCTGGTCCTACAACCGCCAGTACGGCACGAAGTACCTGGCCGCCATGCCGACCAACCTGTACGGCCCCGGCGACAACTACCACCCGACCCACAGCCACGTCATCCCCGCGCTGCTGCGCAAGTTCCACGAAGCCAAGACCCGCGGCGAAGCCACGGTGACGGTGTGGGGCACGGGCACGCCGCGCCGCGAATTCCTGTACAGCGACGACATGGCCGATGCCTGCGTCTTCCTGATGAACCTGCCCGACGACCGCTACACCGCCCTGCTGGGCAGCGACGAAAGCGTGACCGGCCGTTTCGAGCCGCCGCTGGTGAACATCGGCGTGGGCAGCGACGTGACCATCGCCGAACTGGCCGCCGTGGTGGCCAAGGTGGTGGGCTACAGCGGGCAGATCGTCTACGACACCAGCAAGCCCGACGGCACGCCGCGCAAGCTGATGGACGTGGGGCTGATCAACAGCGCCGGCTGGCGCGCGCGCACCGAACTGGAAGACGGGTTGCGGGTGGCCTATGCGGAGTTTGCACAAGCACTGCCGGCGTGAGCGCCGCCGGCAACGCGACCCAGTCTGTCAGCCCAGACGACGCATGGAAAAGTCCTGGACTGTTGCCCAGAATTGCAGCAGGTCCCTGACCCCCTGCACCATCCGCGTCAGTGAGGCCGCCTTGTAGGCGGGATGGTCAGGATATTCGTGGGCCAGCGAATTGCGTATCTCGCGCAAATCGCGCCACCGCTCGGCCGATGGCACCGCACCCAACCTTTCCAAGCGCTGCAGTCTCTCAGCAAAGGTGGCTTCTGGCGGCAGCGGGTCCAGGGTGGCTGCCAGCAAGCCCGGCAGCACCTTTTCACCCAGACTGTCCTGCAACTTCATGAAACGGTAAGCCGACTGGTCCAGCACCCGCTGCAGCAGCGTATCGATTTCACCGACACCCTCGGCCGTGAAGGACAGGGGCAAGGTCGCGGCAGCTACGCTCAGCACCTGGGCGTGCAGTGCGCACTCTGCCAAAGCTGCATCGAGCTTGGCGCGGTCAGATGCTTTCACAGTGCCAACTCCACGCCCTGCTCCATCGCCACTCGCTGTATCGGCTGCGGGTTGGGGTCCAGGCGGGGAGAGAACAGCACCACGTCGATGCGTTCGCCATCGAATTCTGGTGTGCGATGAAGTTCGACCAACAGGGCCAGCTTGGCTTCGACCATGCGTTGGGGGTTGGCTTCACTGCAGCGGACCATCACGTCGAAGTCACCGCCACGGGCACTGTCGTCCGTGCGGGAACCGAAGACCCACAAGCGCGCATCCGGTCCGAAGTGCCGTCGCACGGCCGCTATCAGCGTGCTGCGTTGCTTCTCGGTCAGTCTCATGCCGTTGAGCCTAGCCCAGCAAGCGCCGCGCATCGGCATAGCGCTGACAGGCCCGCGCGAAGGCCACCAGCATGGGCACCTGGTCGTGGGCGGCATTCACGGCCTCCGCCAGCACGTCCGGGCTGCGGATGTACTCGTGCACCATGCGATTGCGCAGTGCGCGGGCAGCCAGCCAGATTTCGCTGGGCTGTGCCAGCAGGCCCAGGCGAGCGGCACGGTCGAGGTTGTCCCACACGCTGCCCAGCGGCTCGCCCAGCCGGCTCAGCAGGGCCGGCAGCAATTTGTCACCTGCCGTGTCCTGCAGGCGTGCGAAGCGCGCTGAGAAGGCGTCCAGGCGCTCGGCCAGCAGCGCGTCGCTCCGCAGCGAGCCGGCTCTCTCGGCCGTGAAGGGCACGGCAAACAGTCGCGTGTCGGTGGCCTGCAGGTGTTCAGCTTCCAGGGCCACCGTTTCCAGCAGAAAGGCCAGCCGTGCCTGGATGGGGTCTTCGGCCTTCATGCCCGGAGCACCACCCCTTCGGCCCGCGCCACGCGGTGCACCGGGTCCAGTGGCGTGCCCGGCCCCAGCACCAGCACGTCGATCTTGCGGTCGCCCAGAGCGCGCTGCAAGCGCGCCGTGATCTGCGCAGCCAGCCACACCGGCCGCGGCACGGGCTGTGCGCATTCCACCAGCAGATCGATGTCGCCGCCTTGCAAGCCGTCGTGCAGCCGCGAGCCGAAGAGGCGAATCTGGGCATCGTCGCCGGCCAGGGCGCGGGTGGCGTCGACGATGGATCTGATCTGGTCTGCGGTGAGGCGCATCACCCCATGCTAGTGCAGTCCGGCGTCCACCGGAACAGGCCGACAACCGGCCGATGGCCTGCTGTCCGGTCTGGGCCCGTATCGTGGGAAAAGACTAGCGCGGCCGCGCGTGGCGGCGTATCCAGCCGGCGAAGCTGGCCTCGTCCAGCGTGCCGGCAGCGACGGCCAGCATCGTCAGCACGCAGGCCACATCGTCGGCTTCCAGCGCGTGGCCGTTGCAGTGCAGGAACAGTTCGACGGCCACGAAGGCGGTCCGCTTGTTGCCATCGATGAAGGGATGGTTGCGGGCCAGCCCGTAGCCATAAGCGGCAGCCAGATCGGCAACGTCCGGCTGACCGTCGTGCGCCAGATTCTCCGCACGCGCCATGGCCGATGCGAACAAGCCTTCGTCGCGCACGCCAGCCGCACCGCCGTGTTCGGCCAACTGCTCGTCGTGCACGGCCCGCAGCACATCCGCACGCAGCCAAGTCCAGGTGGCCATGGCACTACTTCGCCAGTTCGCGCAGGACGTTGCGCCGCCGCTTCATGATGGTCCGCGCGGCACCCATCTGCGATTCGAAGTCTTCGCTGTACGGCGTGATCGCCACCCCGTCGGGCGTGTCGGTGACGAACACCGAGTCGCCCTTCTCCAGCTTCAGCCGCGCCAGGATTTCCTTGGGCAGGATCAGGCCGAGGGAATTGCCGATCTGGGTGATCTTGAGGGCGGTCATGGCGGGCTCCTGTTATAACAATTGTCATACTACAGCAGCATGACGTTCGGTGTGACAAACCGCTGGCGCTCAGCTGGAGCGCGGGCTTGGGCGGCGCTGCGCGGAGGAAGCAGCAGGCTCTTTCTCTGAGAACTTGCCAGCGACATATTTGTGGAGAACGCTGGCGATCAGCGTTTGATAGGGCATGCCTTCAGCCAGTGC
>JBBAPI010000033.1:0-34261 GCA_040400915.1 Rubrivivax sp. | reverse complement strand
CACCTCACGCTGCAACAAGGCCTGCGCCAGGGCATCGAGTTGACCGCGTCGCGAGCTCAGCAGTTGCTTGCAGCGGGCCTGCGCCTGCTCGAGCAGGGCCCGCGCTTCCTTGAGCACCGCCGCCTGGATGTCGGGGCCCAGCAATTCCTTGGGCACGCCGGCCACGCTCAGCAGGCCGAAGGTCTTGGAGAATCCCAGCGAGCCGACCATGTTGATGGCCAGTTCCGAGGCCCGTTTCAAGTCGTCGGAGGCCCCGCTGGAGACGCTGCCCTGGACCAGCAATTCGGCCTCGCGCCCACCCAGCATCATCGCCAGCCGGTTGCCGAGTTCGGCCTGCGCATAGAGCGGGTCTTCGCTGTCCCGGCTGATGTAGGTCACGCCCAGGGCCTGACCGCGCGGCTCGATGGTGATGCGCTCGACGGCCCCGAGCTGCAGCCAGTGGCCGACCAGCGCGTGGCCGGCCTCGTGATAGGCCAGGCGTTCGCGCGTGCTCACGCTGAGCAGGCCCTTCACGGCCGACACCTCGCCGCCGAGTTGGTGGGTTTCGATGGCGCGCAGCAGGTGCTCCTGCGTCACGCTCTGCGCACCGGCTTCGGCCGCGCTGGACGCGGCCTTGTTGACGGTGTTGGCGATGTCGGCGGGCGTCAGACCGGCGGTCATGCGCGCCAGCGCCGCGGTGTCGGCCTGGCCGTCGTGCTTCAGCTTGCCGATGTACAGATCGAACAAGAGCTGGCGGTCGGGCAAGGTCGGCAGCGTCAGGCGCACCAGCATGTCGAAGCGGCCGGGCCGGCGCATCGCCGGGTCGATGTTGTCCTCGTGGTTGGTGGCGGCCACGACGACCACGTTGTCCAGGCTTTCGAAGCCGTCCATCTCGACCAGCACGCGGTTGATGATGCGGTTCAGTTCCGACTCTGCACCGCCGCCCTGGCCACCGGGGCTGCGTTTGCCGATGCCGTCGACCTCGTCGATGAACAGCACGCAGGGTGCGTTCTTGCGCGCCAGCTTGAACAGCTCCTTGACCTTGCTGACACCGGCACCGTAGAACATGGCGGTGAAATAGGAACCGTCGACGGCGATGAAGTTGGCCTTGCTTTCGCCCGCCAGCGCCTTGGCGAGCAAGGTCTTGCCGGTGCCGGGCGGGCCCACCAGCAGCACGCCCCGTGGGGCCGACGCGCCCAGCTTGGCGTACTGCGCCGGGTCATGCATGAAGGCCTTGACGCGATTCAACCCGGCCTTGGCCTCGGCGCTGCCGATGACATCGGCGAATTGCGTCTGCGGCCGTGCCGACAATTTGGACGCCGCGCCGCCCATGCCGGTCTGCAGCCTGGTGGCCATGAACAGCGCCGCGACCAGCGTGCCCAGCAGCAGCAGCGGCGACAGCACCTTGTCGGCCAGGTCCAGCGCACGGCGGCTGGCTGTGCGCGGGTCGACGTCGACGCTGACCAGCGCAAAGCCGGCCTCGGCGCTCTGGTCGCCGAGACGGTCCAGCGCAGTCCCGGCGCAGCCTTGCGCCGTGCAACCCGGCACGGTGGCACTGGCCTTCTCGCCATTTTTCAGCGTGTACAGCACCAGCCCGGGCTGGGCGGCGGCCAGGCCCACGGCCGCAAGCCGACCACCGTCCAGGGCGCGGCGAAATTGCGAGACCGGGTGTTCATGATCCAGCCAGTCCGCTGGCGCCTGTTCGAATTGCCGGGCTTCGGGGCTTTTGCGGGCGTTGTTCTCCCGCACGGCCTGCAGGTACAGGGCCGACAGGCCGGCCAGCAGCAGCACGGCGGCCAAGGCGGCAATGGCAAGCTGGGGCTGTGCGCCAGCGCGCCTGAGCAGCTTCTTGAAAGGCGTCATCGGGGGCTGGCCAACGCGCACTGCAGGGGGATGTTCGGTCTCATGGTCGAGCCTAAGGCCCCGCAGCCGCCAGGTCGCGGCGGAAGTGGGGCGCAATGCCATGCCAGATCGGGGCTCGGTCGATCAGGTCGGCACGCGGGCTCGCGTCTCGGACGGGGCCGTCTGCTCGTTGAAGGCACGGATCGCATCCGGCCTGGACCAGCGCTGCTGGCGGGGCGCCGAGCCGGATTCGATGAACAGCCGCTTGATCATGGGAAAGCGCAGGCGCACCCGCCGCTCGATATCAGCGATGGCCAGCGCCGCATCGGCGGCAGCGGTGCCTTCGTCGAAATCGAGGTCCATGGTCACCAGCGCATCATCGGGCCCCATGTACATCGACAGGATGCGCCCGACGTCCCGCACCCCGGGGACGGCCAGGGCCATGCTGCGGATGGTGCGTGCGGTCTCCGGACGCAGGCCTTCACCGATCAGCAGATCGCGCGACAGCCACGTGAGGAAGGTCGCCACGGCCGCCAGCAGCACGCCGATCAGCAGTGAGGCTGCGCCGTCCAGAACCGGCATGTCCAGGCGATGGCTGAGGCCGATGCCCAGCGCGGCAATCGCCAGCCCGACCAGTGCCGCCGAGTCCTCCGCCAGCACGGTGTAGGTGGTCGGGTCCTTGCTCTGGTGGATCGCCACCCAGAAGGGCGCAGCACCGGCCTGCTTCAGGAACTGACGCAGCGCGATCGTGAAGCTGATGCTTTCGAACAGCGCGGCAAGCCCGAGCACGACGAAGTTCCAGGTCGGGTCGTGCAAGGGCTGGGGGTGGCGCATGTGCTGCACGCCTTCGTAGAAGGAGACACCGCCACCCAGGCCGAAGATCAGCACCGCCACGATCAGGCTCCAGAAGTACAACTCCTTGCCGTGGCCGAAGGGGTGCTCCGGTGTGGCGGGCCGCTGGCTGAGCCGGAGGCCCACCAGCGGGAGGATGCCGTTGAAGGTGTCGACCGAGGAGTGGATGCCCTCGGAGAGCATGGCCGAGCTGCCGGTGATGCCGGCGACCACCAGCTTGGTCGCCGCGATGGCGACGTTGGCCGCGATCGCACCGTAGAGGGCCAGCTTCGCGCTCGTCATGAGGCAGCAGCCCTTGCAACGCGCGCCGGGGTTTCGGCCCCAGCGGTCAGACCCATCCGGCCCGCCGCAATCGACGGTAGACCAGGGCGCATCCCAGCGCGGTCACGGCGACGGCCACCGGATAGCCGGCCTTCCACTTCAATTCCGGCATCCACTCGAAGTTCATCCCGTACAGGCTGAAGATGACGGTCGGGATGGCCAGGATCGCGCCCCAGCCCGCCAGGCGCTTGACGACCTCGTTCTGGTTGTTGGCCACCAGCGCCAGGTTCACCTGCATCGCCGTGGTCAGCATGTCCCGCATGCCATCGATCAAACTCACCAGTCGCGAGACATGGTCCTGGATGTCCCGGAAGTAGGCTCGCAATTCCTTGGGGATCAGCTCCTCGTGCAACCGCATCAACTCGGCACTGATCTCCGCCAGGGGCAGCGCGGCATTGCGCAGTTCGAGGAGATGGCGCTTCAGGTCGTACAGGCGCTCGATCACGAGCTTGTCGAAACGGTCCTTGAAGATGTCGGTCTCGATCGCATCGAAGTCCCGCTCGAACTGGGCGACGACCGGTTGGTAGTTGTCGGCCACGAAGTCGAGGATCGCATAGAGGGCGAAACCCGGTCCCTTGGGCAGGTCCTTGGTGCTGTCTTCGCAGCGCTGCAGCACATGCGCGTAGCTCGATGACGCGCCGTGGCGCACCGACACCAGGAAATGGGCGCCGACGAAGAGGTGCGTCTCGCCATAGACCACCTGGCCGGCTTGCAGTTGTGCCGTTTTCAGCACGATGAACAGCGAGTTGCTGTAAGCCTCGATCTTGGGCCGCTGGTGGGCGTGGTGGGCGTCCTCGATGGCCAGTTCATGCAGGCCGAAGGTTTGCTGGATGTTTCGCAGCGCTGCGTCGTCAGGCTCATGCAGTCCAAGCCACACGAAGGTGCCGGCCTGCTGCAGGGCAGCACCGATGTCGGCCATGGGCAAGTCGCCGATGCGCTGTCCGTCGCGATAGACCACGCTGTCCACGAGAGATGTCATCGCCTTGGCCCTCTCGTCAACGCCCACGCCGGCTGCCCGCCCGCTGCTGCCATTGGGGCATGGCGATCCGAACCGGTCAGTGCGATGCCGAACGGTGCCAGCCCATTCGGGGTCGATCTCCGCCACCGCTTATTCTTGCTTGCGCGCGAGCCACCGCGGTCGCCCGCACCGCTGCAACTTGAGGCCCGTCAACCCATGCAACTGACCCCTAGTGTTCCCATCGTCGGCGTCGGCGTGCTGGTCGTTCAGCAAGGCTTGATCCTTCTCGGCAAGCGCAAGGGCTCCCACGGAGCCGGCACCTGGGCTGCACCCGGCGGACGGCTCGAATTCGGAGAAGAGATCGAAGACTGTGCGCGCCGCGAGCTGGCTGAAGAGACCGGCTTGACCGCGTCTGCCACGGAACTGGGTCCGTATACGAACGATGTGTTCCAGCAGGAAGACAAGCACTACCTCACCGTGTTCGTCGTCGCTCGCGGCATCCACGGCGCGCCGAGAAACCTGGAGCCGCACCACTGTGAAGGCTGGGCCTGGTTTTCATGGGACAAAATGCCGGCGCCCTTGTTCAAGCCCCTTCAAAACCTGCTGGCCATCGGTTGGCGGCCCGGTGGGGCCTGACACTTCGCGCCAGCAGCGCCCCGCCGGCGGGTCACCCATCCCGTCTCGGTGGCGTGCGGCACATCGTCGGCAGGCCGAACACCCGGTCCGCCGCCCCTGAACCCGACCGCGCCCGCATCCAGGCGCAAGCATCCCGCCCATGCCTCACCACCCAGACCGTGTTGTTCTTCTCGATGGCGCGACGAATTTCCGAGACTTGGGCGGGTACCCGGGTCATGGCGGGCGCTCGGTGCGTTGGCGCAGGCTGTTTCGCTCGGACCATCTCGGCGCCCTGACCGAGGCCGACAAGGACGTCTTGGCCGGACTGAAGCTGGCGAAGACCTTCGACTTCCGCGGTGCCGGCGAACGCGCAGCGGCGTCCTACGCACTGCCGGGCGTCGCCCAGCATGCACTGGCCATCGAGCCGACCGTGCTGGAGCGCATGCGCGCGCTGGCCAGCGACGGACAGCGGATCACCGCGCCTGTCGTGGCCGATCTCATGAAGGATCTGTACCGATCCTTGGTCAACGACCAGACCCGCCGGTTTGCGCAACTCTTCGAGCAGCTGCTGGCAGACGACGTGCCTGTCGTCTTCCACTGCACCGCCGGCAAGGATCGAACGGGCTGGGCCGCCGCGCTGATCCTGCTGGCGCTGGGTGTTCCGCGGCAGACCGTGATGCAGGACTACCTGCTGACCAACGCGCTGTTCCGGCCTGCGCCGCAGGACTCAGACATGCCGCAGGATGCCCTGGCTGTCCTGTGGCGCGTGCAGGAGGGCTTCCTCGAGGCCGCGCTGCACACCGTGGACGCCGAACACGGCGGTGTCGAACGCTATCTGGCCCAGCGCCTGGGCTTGAACGCCAAGGCCCTGGAGGCGCTGGCTGGGCGGTATCTGGTCGCCGGTTGACCGGGGCCGCGCATTCGGGGCTCGCCCCCATCGGCGTGGCTTGTTGGCTTGCTGCGTCACGCTCCGTAGTCGTCAGGACGCAGCACGACAGGCTGACCGTGCGGCGTGCGGTCGGCGGCGTGGTCCCAGGCGCGGGCGCATCGCGCCAGTTCGTCGGCCCGCGCAGCGCCCTTGGCGGTGACCAGCGATTCCAGCGCTGACAGCCAGCGGCGGTAATAGGTGTCGCCGAGGTCGGCGTCGCCAGCGGCCTGCGCCGCGGCGATCTGCGCCGACAGGGCCGCCGCCCACTCGGTCCAGGTGTACAGGCCGCGCTCGTGCAGCTGCACGGCCATCGCGAAGGCCTGGGCCTGCCAGGGCTCGGCGAACACCGGGCCGCCGGTCTTGGCGTCGCCCAGCCAGGGCTGGCCGGGACACGGGGCGATGGCGGTCATGCGTTCCGTCCGGCGGCTGGCGCGGTCCCGGCGGCTTCGAGGACGCTTTCCCAGGCATCGACCGAGACCTGCAGGCCCGCTGCGGTCTCGGCGCCCCACAGCTCGGTGCCCTCGAAGACCACGGTGTACAGCCACTGCGGCTGCTCGCCCAAGCCCTGGGCGCTGGCATCGGCGAAGACATGCGCACCGTGGACCCGCTCGACCACGCCGCAGCGGCCCGCGGCGTAGCCCGGCAGCCGGGTGTGGTGCGGCACCGCGCCGGCTCGGGTGCGCACCGCATCACCGGGCCGGAAGCGCGCCGGACCGGGCGCAGGACGCTCGGTGGGCGCGCCGCGGGCCAACGCGGCCGGCACGTCGGCTGCAGCCAGCACGCGCGGGACGGGCAGCGGCGGATGCAAGGCCCTGCCGGCGGCCATCTCGTCGGCGCCGACCAGACCGCGCTCGGCCAGCAGCCGCTCGAGGCCGGCGACCCAGATGCGGTAGTAATCGAGCTGCGCATAGTCGGGCAGGGTCTCGCGCGCGGCGCGGCTCTGGTCAATGGTCCAGCTGCCGGTGGCACCCATCGCCAGCGTCAGGGCCAGCGCCTTGGGCTCCCAGCCGGCATGCCAGAGTTCACCCTCGGGCTCGGGCTGCACCGGGCCGCGGCCGGGCTGGCCGCCGGGATCGGCGTGGCTGAGGTAAGGCCAGCTCATGCCTGGGGCTCCCGCGCCAGGCCGGTGCCGATCATCGAGTCGCGCGTCACCAGCGCGGCGAGCTGCGCCTCGCTGTAGGCGTCGGTGCCGGCCGGGCGCTGCGGGATCACCAGGTAGCGCACCTCGGCCGTGGAATCCCAGACGCGCACCGCGGTGCCCGCCGGCAGCGTGACGCCGAAATCAGCCAGCACCCCGTGCGGGTCTTGCACCGCCCGCGAGCGGTAGGGTGCGCTCTTGTACCAGGTGGGCGGCAGGCCCAGTACGGGCCACGGGTAGCAACTGCACAGCGTGCACACCACGAGGTGGTGCTGGCCCGGCGCGTTGGCCACCGCCACCATGTGCTCGCCCTGGCGACCGCTGTAACCCAGCGACGCGATGGCCGCGCTGGCGTCGCGCAGCAGCCAATCCCTGAAGTCCGGATCGGCCCAGGCCCGGGCGACCACGCGGGCGCCATTGCGCGGGCCGATCTTCGTCTGGTAGGTGTCGACCAGCAGGTCGAGCGCGGCAGGATCGATATAGCCCTTCTGGCCCAGCACGGTTTCCAGCGCCCGCACGCGCAAGTCCATCTCACCGAGTTCGCTGTGGTCGTCGTGGCCGTGGTCGTGATCGTGGTCACCGGGGGCGTGGTCGTGGTCGTGGCTCATGGCAGCACCTTCAGGATCCATCACGGGGATTGTCCGCCAGCAGCTCACTGCCAAGCTTGGTCATGCAGGCAAGGAACAGCGGGCTGGCGAGCCAGCCAGTCAGCCAAGCTCGTAGCGCAGGCAGGTCTTGCCTTGCAAACCATGCCGGATCCACCGCGGCGAACTGGCGGACGAAGGGCATCACGGCCAAGTCGGTGGCGCAGGGCGTGGCGCCGCCCAGGCAGGGCGCGCTTTGCAGCCGGGCCTCCAGCGCTGGCAGCAGCACGTCCAGGGCCTTGGCACGGTGTGCGCCCGGCGTGAGGGATCCACCCGGGTGGCGTTGGGGGTATTTCCAGCGGTCCAGGTGATGCTTGAAGTCGCCGTCGTTGCGCTGGACCAGCTCCAGGTTGGCCGGCGACTGCGCCCGCGCCCACCACCCCTGGGTATCGGGCTCGGCCAGGGCCCAGCGCAGGATGTCCCAACTCTCCTCGATCACGCTGCCATCGGGCAACTGCAGCACGGGCACCGTGGCCTTGGGCGACAAGGCCAGCAGGCTGGCTGGCTTGTCGCGCAAGCTGACCTCGACCACCTCGAAGGCCAGACCGGCCTGCAGCAGCGCCATCCGCGCGCGCATGGCATAGGGGCAGCGGCGAAAGGTGTAAAGCCGCGGCAACGGTGGGGCTGGCAGGCTGGGTGACGCGGGCGGTGTCGGTGTCGGTGCGGGCATGGCCAAGGTCGGTGCAGTGACGCCCATGGTCGCACGGCAGAGGGGGCCAGGCTCGGGCTGTCTGCCGAGCGATGTGGGACGATGCCCGGGCTCGTACGTCGGCCTTGCCGTCGGACTGCTCAGGCCGCCCGCCAAGTCCAGAACCCCACATCCAGAGAGGCCTCTTCATGCCGCAACGCCCCCTCACCCGCTGCGCCCTCGACACCGTCCGGCGCGCCGCCCTGGCACTGGCCATCACGATGGCCACCGCCGGCGCGTCCGCCGCCGAAGCGCCGGCCGCCCCCACGCTGCTTGCCGTGAAGGCCGCGCGGATGCTCGACGTCGTGCAAGGCCGCACCATCGAACGCGCGGTGGTGCTCGTCAGCGGCGAACGCATCACGGCAGCGGGCAGCGACCTGGCCATCCCCGCCGGTGCGCGCGTGATCGACCTGGGCACGCGCACGCTGCTGCCTGGGCTCATCGACGCCCACACGCACCTGACCGGCACGCCCGAAGACAACGGCTACGCCTACATCCGGCTGTCGGGCCCGAGGCTGGCGCTGATCGGCGCGAAGAACGCGCACACCACGCTGCTGGCCGGTTTCACCGCGGTGCGCGACGTCGGCGCCGAGTTCTACAGCGACGTCGCGCTGCGCGACGCCATCGACGCGGGCGAGGTGCCCGGCCCCCGCATGCGGGCCTCGGGGCCCGCTTTGGGCATCACTGGCGGTCACTGCGACGACACAGCGCATGCGCCGGAATACAAGGTCACCGGCAGCGGCGTGGCCGATGGTGTCGACGCGGTCATGCGCAAGACCCGCGAGGTCATCAAATACGGCGCCGACGTCATCAAGTTCTGCGCCACCGGCGGCGTGCTGTCCTTCGGCGACGACCCCCGCGCTTCGCAGTACACGCTGGCCGAGATGCAGGCCATCGTCGCCGAGGCCCACCGTCTGGGCCGCAAGGTGGCCGCGCATGCGCACGGCGGTGACGGCATCTTGCTGGCGGTGCAGGCCGGCGTCGATTCGATCGAGCACGGCAGCTACATCGATGACGAGGCGATGCGGCTGATGAAGGCCAAGGGCACGCGGCTGGTGCCGACGCAGTACCTGTCCGACTGGCTGATGGCCAACGCCGAGGCCATCCAGTTGCCGCCCTCGATGCGCGAGAAGATGGCGATGGTGGGCCCCGAGTCGCGCCGAAACTTCGCACGCGCTGTCGCTGCCGGGGTGCCGATCGCCTTCGGCACCGACGCCGCCGTCTACCCGCATGGCCTCAACGGCCGCGAGTTCGCGGTCTATGTCGCGGCGGGGATGACGCCGCTGCAGGCCATCCGCAGCGCCACCACCGAGGGCGCAGCGCTGCTGGGCTGGTCCGACCGCATCGGCAGCATCGAGGCCGGCAAGTTCGCCGACCTGATCGCGGTCGACGGCGATCCTCTGAAGGACATCAGCGAGCTGCAGCGCGTGCGCTGGGTCATGAAGGGCGGCGCGGTGGTGCGCTGAGTGCGCGGCGCCCCGGGCTACTTCGGGCCGACCGAGAAGGCACCCGACTTCAGCGGCCCGGTGCCGTAAGCCACACGATTGCCCAGGTTGTCGTGGATGGCGAAGCCCACCACGTCGACCGCGCCCTGGCCGTCGCCGCCGGTCTGGTTGTCCACCACCATCAGCCAATAACGCAGGCCCTTGGGCATGCCAACGCCATCGCCGTTGCAGCGGCCGGTCATGAACAACGTCGGGTTGTGCTTGCCGTAGGAATTGATCAACTCGATCGACGTCGCGGTGAACAGACCCTTGGCGCTGTCGCTCAGGTCGGCCTTGATCGTCAAGCTGCCCACGGGGTACGGGTCGGAGCCGGGGATGAAGTGCGCGCTGACGCGCACGCCGAACACGCCCGCGGATGCGATGTCCTTGCGCGTGCTGATGAAAACCTCACCCGTGCCGTCGACCTTGCTCTGGTCGGAGACGTGGAATGCCGGGATGGACATGCTCATGATCGTGCTCCTGGGGTAGATGGTCAGGGCTCGGCCACTGCAACGCCCTGCGCCTGCCAATGTGCGCCCCGGCCGCGCATCGCAACATCCTGCGTCCTAGGGGCCCGCGAAGTCCGGGGGCGGCGGGGCGATCGCGGCACGGTGGGCTTGGCGGCTGCCAGCCAAGGCAGAATGCGCGCTCCGTGAACCCTGAGAGCGCCATGAAGCGTCTTGCCTGCCTGCTCGTTGCCCTCTGCGGCCTTGCCGCCTGCAGCAAGCCCACCGATGCGCCGCCCGCTGCCACCACGGTGGCGTCGGCCGGCAGCAGCTACCTGGACAGCACCGGCCGCGACGACGTGCTCAGTGGCGGCGTGCGCCAAATCACCATCGACACGCCCAAGGGCAAGTTCAAGGTCTGGACCAAGCGGGTCGGCAACAACCCGAAGATCAAGGTGCTGCTGCTGCACGGCGGCCCGGGCGCCACACACGAGTACTTCGAGGCCTTCGACAGCTACCTGCCCAAGGAGGGCATCGAGTACTACTACTACGACCAACTGGGCTCAGCCTTCAGCGACCAGCCCAAGGACGGATCGCTGTGGGACCTGCCGCGTTTCGTTGAAGAAGTCGAACAGGTGCGACTGGCCTTGAAGCTGGACAACACCAACTTCTACCTGCTGGGCCATTCCTGGGGTGGCATCCTGGCGATGGAGTACGCGCTGAAGTACCAGCAGCATCTGAAGGGCATGGTGATCTCGAACATGATGGCCAGCATTCCGGCCTACGTCAGCTATGCCGAAAAGGTGCTGATGCCGGCCATGGACCCGAAGGTGCTGGCCGAGATCAAGTCCATCGAAGCGAAGAAGGACTACGACAACCCGCGCTACATGGAACTGCTGGTGCCGAATTACTATGTCCAGCACATCCTGCGCATGCCGCCCGAGCGGTGGCCCGACCCGGTCAACCGCGCTTTTGCCCGGTTGAACAAGGACGTCTACATCCCCATGCAGGGCCCCAGCGAGATGAGTGCCAGTGGCAAGCTGGAGAAGTGGGACCGTGTGGCCGACCTGGGCCAGATCAAGGTGCCTGCGCTGACCATCGGTGGCCAGTACGACACCATGGACCCCAAGCACATGGAGATGATGGCCGGCAAGTTCGCCAAGGGCCGCTACCTGTACTGTTCACAAGGCTCGCACATGGCCATGTACGACGACCAGGCCACCTACTTCAAGGGCCTGATCCAGTTCCTGAAGGACGTGGACACGGGCAAGTTCTGACGCCCAGCGTCACACCAGCCTGCTCTGCGGACAGCCGCCCATGGATTTCGACCAAGTGGTGCTAGGGCGCCGCAGCATCCGCGGTTACCTGGACAAGCCGGTGCCCAAGGCGCTGGTGCGCGAGGTGCTGGCGCTGGCCATGCGCGCACCGACCTCTCTGAACACCCAGCCCTGGAATTTCTATGTGGTGGCCGGCGAGGTGCTGAATCGCATCCGGCGAGGCAATGTCGAACGCAACCTGGCTGGCGTTCCCGATTCCCGCGAATTCCGCATGGGCCCGGGCTACACCGGCGTTCACCGCGAGCGGCAGATCGGCGTGGCCAAGCAATTGTTCGCCGCCATGGGCATTGCCCGCGACGACTTGGCCAAGCGGCAGGATTGGGTCCTGCGCGGCTTCAGGCAGTTCGACGCACCGGTGTCCATCGTCATCACCTACGACCGCGCGATCCAGGGCAGCGACATCGCGCCTTTCGACTGCGGTGGTGTGGTCAATTGCATCGTCAATTCAGCTTGGGCCCGCGGCTTGGGAACGGTGATCAACAGCCAGGGCATCATGCAGTCGCCGGTCGTGCGGGCCGAAGCCGGCATCCCGGAAGACCAGGTCATCCAGACCTGCGTCGCCATGGGCTGGCCCGATGACCGCTTTGCGGCCAACGCGGTGGTCTCGCAGCGCAAGTCGGTGGATGAGGCGGCCGTATTCCTGGGCTTCGAAGATTGACCGGCGCGTCAGCAGCGCGACGCGCCGCGGCTCGGCGGGCCCGATGACGAACCGTCCGCCTCTGCCAGGCGCCCTGCAGCGGGCCGCAGCAGGCCTGACCATCATGCTGGGCCCGGGCCTGGGCCTGGGCCTGGGCGGCAGCGTGCAGGCGATGCCGCTGCAGGTTCCGGACAGCATGGCCCAGCGCAGGCTGGCCTGCACGGGCTGCCACGGCCCGCAGGGCCGCGCCACGCCAGCGGGCTACATCCCGCGCATCGCCGGCAAGCCCACCGGCTACCTGAAGGCGCAGTTGATGGCCTTCCGCGACGGCCGGCGCCAGCACGATGCCATGGCCCGTCTGCTGGAAAACCTGCCCGACGACTACCTCGGCGAATTGGCCAGCCACTTCGCGGCACAGCAGGTGGTCTACCCCGTGCCCTTGTCGGCACAGGGCAGTGCCGAGTCGCGCGCGCTGGGGCAGCGGCTGGTGCAGCAGGGCGACGCCGCGCGTGAACTGCCAGCCTGTGTCCGTTGCCACGGCGCCGCGATGACGGGCGTGGCACCGGCCATTCCCGGCCTGCTGGGGCTGCCGCGCGACTACCTGGTGGGACAGCTGGGCGCCTGGCGGCAGCACCTGCGCCAGGCCCGCGCGCCCGACTGCATGGCCTTGCTGGCGCAGCGCCTGCGGCCGACGGACATCGCCGCCGTCGCCGACTGGCTGTCGGCGCAGGCACTGCCGCCATACACCGGCCCTGCGGCCAGCCTGCCCGAGGCCGCACCCATGGCGTGCGGCAGCATGCCGCCATGAGTCCCGATCCGCATCCGCGCCCAGGACGCCGTTGGCGGGGGGTGCGCACTGCGGTTCTTGGACTGCTGGGCGGCTTGCTGATGGCGGCGGCGGCCGTGGCCTGGATGGACCGCATGCCCGATTCAGGACCGTCGACATCGCCGCCCGCCGATGCGCAAACCCTGCGCCGCGGGGCCTACCTGGCCCGCGTCGGCCATTGCGCGGGCTGCCACACGGCCCGGGGTGGCACGGCTTACGCTGGCGGGCGCGGGCTCACCACGCACTTCGGCACCGTCTATGCCGGCAACTTGACACCCGACCCGAGCACCGGCCTGGGCGCCTGGACCGCCGACGACTTCTGGCGTGCCTTGCACCACGGGCGGTCACGCGACGGGCGGCGCCTGGCGCCGGCCTTCCCGTACACCGAATTCACGCGGGTCAGCCGCGCCGACAGCGACGCGCTGCATGCCTTCCTGCGCAGCCTGCCGCCGGTGACCCAGGTCACGCCGGCCAGCGGCTTGCGCTTCCCCTTCAACACCCAGGCTGCCCTGGCGGTCTGGCGAGCCCTTTATTTCCGGCCGATGGCAGCGCCCGAGCCGACGCCGGCCGGCCGGTCACCCGAATGGCAGCGCGGCGCCGATCTGGTGCTGGGCCTGGGCCATTGCGCCGCGTGCCACGCGCCCCGCAATGCGCTAGGTGCCACCCAGGACCCCGAGCAACTGGCCGGCGGCGCCTTGCCGATGCAGCCCTGGTTCGCGCCCAGCCTGGCACCCCGCGCAGGCCTGCCGCTGGCCACCCAGCGGCAGGCCCTGCTCGACCTGCTGCGCACCGGCCAGTCGTCGGGCAGCGTCGCCAGCGGACCGATGGCCGAGGTCGTGATCAACAGCACCCAGCATTGGTCTGAAGCCGACCTGGAAGCGGCGGCCACCTACCTGCTCAGCCTGCCGGCGCAGCCTGTACCGGCCGACCGACCTGAAGCGGCCACAGCGGAACAGCGCGAACGCGGCGCAGGCCTGTACCGCGAGCGGTGTGCCGATTGCCATGGTCCTCAAGGTGAAGGCGCCCCTGGCGCCTATCCCGCACTGGCCGGCAACCCCAGCGTCATCCTGAACACGCCCGACAACGTTCTGCAGGTCGTTCGCCACGGCGGTTTCTCGCCCGCCACCGCACGGTATCCGCGCCCTTATGGCATGCCACCCGCCGACCTGAACGCGCAGCAGCTGGCCGATGTGCTGACCTACATCCGCCAGTCCTGGGGCAACCGGGCCCCGGCCGTGTCGGTGCTGCAAGCCCTGCGCGCGCCCTGAAGCGGCGGCCGCGCAGCGGTGCCAAGCTGCGCTAACGATGTCGACATAGACCGACAACAAGTAAAATCAAGCACCCAGAATGCATACGCATGCAGTCACGCATAAATCCGTGAATTCACCTATGCAGAGCTGCATGCCCATTGAGCCAAGACGTGCATACGTATGCTATTCTGGAACGGCCATCTTGCCGATGGCCATGCGATCTCCATGGACGCCAACACCACAACTGTGCAGCACCCAAACTGCTTACTGCGCCGCGACGCCGCTGCCTTGGTCATCGGCAGCGCCCTGATGGTTGACGGGGGCTGGACGGCGGCATGATCGCGGGCATGAAAAATCCCATCACATCCAACGATGTCGCGCGGCTGGCCCAGGTCTCGCAGTCGGCCGTCAGCCGCGCCTTCACGCCAGGCGCCAGCGTTTCCGAAGTCACCCGCGCGCGGGTTCTGGACGCGGCGCAGAAGTTGGGTTACCGGCCCAACGCGCATGCCCGCAGCCTGATCACGGGTCGCTCGCGCATCATCGGATTGGTCTTGTCCTACCTGGAAAACCTGTTCTACCCGCTGGCGCTGCAGCGCTTGGCCGAAAGGCTGCAACGCGACGGTTATCACGTCCTGCTGTTCATCAACCAGAACCCGAACGCGGACGATCTGGTGACCGAGATCCTGCAGTACCACGTCGACGGCATCGTGCTGGCGGCAACCACCCTGTCATCTGCGCTGGCCCGCAACTGTGCCGATGCCGACATCCCCGTTGTGCTGTTCAACCGGGTGATGGCCGACGGTGGTGTCAACAGCACGCAGTCCGTCAGTTCGGTGCGGGGCGACAACGTGGCCGGCGGACGGGCTGTTGCCGACTTCCTGGTCCATGGCGGCCATCGACGGATGGCCTACATTGCCGGCAACGAAGAGTCGTCGACGAACCTGGAACGGGAACGGGGCTTCCGCGCAGGCCTGGCTGCTGCGGGCTTGCACATCTGGGCTCGCGCGACCGGCAACTACGACTTTTTTCAAGCGCGGCAAGCGGCGCTGGAACTGTTCGCTCCGGGTCGCGAGCGCCCCGATGCGGTGTTCGTGGCCAGCGATCACATGGCATTCGCCGTGATGGATACGCTGCGTTTCGAACTCAAGCTGCGCATTCCCGAAGACGTCTCCGTGGTCGGTTTCGACAACGTGCCGCAAGCGGACTGGGGCGCCTACCGACTGACCACTTTCGAGCAACCGGTGGACCCGATGATCGAAGCGACGGTTGGCCTGCTGCAAGAACGGCTGCGGGAACAAGGTGCCGGTCCGGCTCGCAACGTGGTCGTACCCGGCTCCTTGGTGGTTCGGGGCTCGGCCCGGTTCGAGCCTATACCTGCCCCCGCCTCAGCCCCTGCACCGCCGCCCCCTGCCATGGCCACACCAGCCAAGGTGCGGCGCCGAAAAGCCACCACCTGAGCCGCATCCGATGAAGGGTTTCGACGCCGAATTCCGTGACCTGGACGACTACATCCGCGTCATCACCGACCGCATCTGGGAAGGTCGTCGCATCGCCGACATCCACCGTTACTACAGCGAAGACTGCGCCGTCGAAACCCCGTCTTCGGTCAGCGTCGGCATTCAGCCCGTGATCGACGGCACACGGGCCACTTTGGTGGCTTTCCCGGACCGGCGCCTGCTGGCCGAGGACATCATCAGCTCTGGCGACGAAGCAAGCGGCTTCCTTTCGTCTCACCGCATCTTCAGCCCGATGACCCATGCCGGCCCGGGTGTGTTCGGGGCCGCATCAGGGCGGCCTGTTTACGCACGCACCGTGGCCGACTGCGTCTGCGTGGGCAACCGCATCGTTCATGAGTGGCTGGTGCGTGATCAGGCGGCGATCGCGAGGCAGATCGGCCGCCACGAACGCGATGTGGCGCAAGACTGGGTCGACCTGCGGGGCGGCTGGCACAAGCCTGCCATGCCGGCAGCCCCCGGCGGCTATGCGTCTTTCGTGGACACCGCGGCCGTCGCCAGCCGCTACGCCGACTGTTTGTGGGAGCGGTGGTTGACGGCAGATGCCGGCGCGCTGCGGCACACCCATGCGGGTGACGCCATTGCGGCACTGCCTGGCGGCGAAATGGCGGTGGGTGTGGATGCGATACAGGCCTTTTGGCGTGGCATGACGGGCGCCTTGGCTTCGACGGGCATTCAGATCGAGCACCTGGTGGCCAACGAGCGCCCCGGGCGCGCCACGGCTGTCGCGATCCGTTGGCGCGTGCAGGCACGCCATGCCGGTGACGGCCGCTATGGCCGCGCAACCGGGCGGCCTGTGGAGGTGTTGGGCATCTCACATGCCGAACTCGAAGGGGGCCGCATCGTTCGCGAGTGGCACCTCATCGACGATGTGGCCATCTGGATGCAACTGCTGGACCCGAGGTCCTGACCATGGCACGCGTGCAGTTCAAGGGCGTTGCCAAGCACTGGGGCAAGACCACCGCCGTACAGCCGATGGACCTGGACATCGCCGATGGCGAGTTCCTGGTTCTGCTGGGCCCGTCGGGCTGCGGCAAGACCACCACCATGCGCATGGTGGCGGGCCTGGAGGACCCCAGCGAAGGCGAAGTCTGGATCGGGAACCGGCGCGTCAACGACCTCGAACCCAAGGACCGCGATGTGGCCATGGTGTTCCAGAGCTACGGCCTGTATCCCAACATGACGGTGCGCGAAAACATCGCCTTCCCGTTGAAGATCCGTGGGCTGTCGGCCGAACAGATCGCACCCGCCGTGCAGCAAGCGGCCGAACGCGTGGAACTGCTGGACTTCATGGACCGCAAGCCCAAGGCGCTGTCCGGTGGCCAGCGGCAACGCGTGGCCCTGGCGCGCGCCATCGTGCGGCGGCCGGCGGTGTTCCTGATGGACGAGCCGCTGTCGAACCTGGACGCCAAGCTGCGCGTCAGCATGCGGGCGCACCTGAAGCACCTGCACCACGAACTGGGGGTGACCACGATCTACGTCACGCACGATCAAATCGAAGCCATGACCCTGGCCGACCGCGTGGTGGTGATGAGCAAGGCCCAGATCCAGCAGATCGGAACGCCCGAGGCCATCTACAACGACCCGGCGAATCTCTTCGTCGCCGGCTTCATCGGTACGCCACCGATGAACCTGATCGAAGGCGAGCTGATCGCAGGCCGCTTTCAGGCACCGGGTATCGGCATCGGGGGCTTCGGCGCGATGACCCATCGCCGTGTGGTGCTGGGTGTCCGGCCGGAAGACCTGGGCCTGGCTGACGAAGGTTCAGGGCGGATCGAAGGCCCCGTGTTCAGCGTCGAACTGACGGGGGAAGCGTCGCAGGTCACCGTCCGCGCAGGCGGCCATCTGGTGACAGCGCGGGCGCCCAAGGGCTTGCGCCTGGCCATCGACACGCCGCTGGCGCTGTCCGCCGACGCCACGCACTGCTTTCTGTTCGATGCGGCCAGCACGCTGCGCATCCGGACCACCGCTTGACCATGCGGCGCCGCCAGGTCCTTGTTGCTGCGATCCCGTCGGGCTGGGCCAGCGGCACGCATGCGTTGCCCGCGTGTCGGCAGGCCGGCTTGCAGGCGCAACTGGAACTGGTGTCGAATTCCTTTCCTGTCATGCAGCATCTGGTCAGGCGGGCTGTCGCCTGCAACGGCGGCGGGCTGCACGTCAATGTCAAGCTGACGCCGCGCGTGCAGAACGAGGTCGAAACGGCCTTCGCTTCAGCAGGCAAGTCGCCCTTCGATGCGGCCGTGGTGTCGGCCAGCGTGTTCAGTGACCTGTACGCGCACAGCCAGCTGTTCCCGATGACCGATCTCGTGCGCAAGTACGGCGCGCAATTCGGCTTGGAAGAACGCATGCTGGTCCGCATGAACGGCGAGGTGATGGCCATCGCCTTCATGCAGAACACGCAGAACCTGTACTACCGGCGCGACCTGTTCCAGCGGCATGGCATCAAAGTGCCCGCGACCTACGAGCAGATGCTGCAGGCAGCCGAAGTGCTGCGCGTGCGCGAGCCCGGCATCGCCAACCCCATTGCACAGACTTTCGCTCAAGGCTGGGATCTGGCCACGGAATTCACCAACCTGCTGTTCAGCATGGGGGGGCGCTTCTTTCAGCCCGGTAGCGCAGAGCCAGCCTTTCAGGGGCCCGAAGGCGTGGCCACCGTGGCGCTGATGCGTTCGATGCTGCCCTACATGTCACCCAATGCGCTGGCGTCGAGTGCGGACGACGTGATGAACCAGCTGCAACAGGGCCGTGCCGCGATGGGTGTGCTGTGGGCCAGCCGCGCGGCGCGGATGGACGACCCCGGCGCTTCCCGCGTGGTCGGTCTGATCGACTTCGCAGCGGCACCCGCCGCCCGGCCGGGCGGTGGCAGCGCGGCCCATCTGTGGTGGGACGGTGTGGTCATGCCCCGCAACGGGCCCGCTCAACGCGAAGCCACCTTCCAGGTGTTGATGGAGATGCTGTCGGCAGCGTCCGTGGCCGAAGGCAATGACCTAACCATCTGGGTGCGCAGCAACTACCAGCCGGGCCGCACGGGCGCAGGTGTCGCCCTGGCCCAGGCCGGCGGCGCCAAGGTCTGGCCGGCAGAGCCCTTTTTCAGCCTGGCCCACACCCAAGTGGGCAAGGTCCTGGCCGATGCCATCAAGGGTGTGCGCGATCCAGCCCAAGCCCTGGCCGGGGCCGCAGATGCCTACCGTGTGGCCGCAGTCGAAAAGGGCTACGTCCGCCGGGGTCGTGCATGAAGCGCAAGAGCTTTCTGCAGTTCGCAGGCCCTTCAGTGCTGCTGATGCTGGCCTTGTTGGCGTTTCCGCTGGCCATGACCCTGTGGCTCTCGGTGCGCAGCTGCAACCCACAGATGGAATTGGCGACCGTGGAGCAGACCGGGCCCTTCGGCGCGTTGACCGTCACCACCCTGCGCGCGCGGGCTGACGCTGCGGGCCGCGCAGTGCAGGACTGCCGCTTCGTGGGCTTGGACTACTACCGAACCATCTTGGGTGTGGGCAGCGCAAAGGGCGCAAACCCCGGTCGCACGACCAGCAGGGCTGCTGATGACGGCCACAACGAATTCCTTGGGGCCTTGCGCTTCACGCTGCTCTACACCCTGGTCACGACGCCTTTGATCCTGGCGGGTGGCCTGGGTCTGGCACTGGCGATGAACCGGGTGACTCAGCGGCTGAAGGGCCTGTTCATTGCCGCCTCGCTGCTGCCCTTCATCATCACGCCTGTGGTCGGTGCCCTGGCCATCAAGTGGCTGTTCCGCGACGACGGCCTGGTGCCCAATCTGCTGCAGGGCATGGGCATCCAGGTGTTCTGGATGGCCCAGGCCTGGTCTGCGCGCCTCTTGATCATCCTGTACGGCGTCTGGCATGTGACGCCGTTCGCCTTCATCGTGCTCTATGCCGGCCTGCAGGGGGTGCCGCAGGACACGCTGGAGGCTGCCCGGCTGGACGGGGCGTCGCGGTGGCAGCAGCTGCGACACGTCACGCTGCCGCACCTGGCTCCGCTGCTGGTGTTCGTGATGCTGATCCACCTGATGGATGCCTACCGCGTGTTCGAGCCAGTGCTGGTGCTGACGCGCGGCGCCTTCACGACCAGCGTGCAGTACCTGACCTACTCGGTGCTGCTGGAAGAGAACAACCCCTACAAGGCCAGCGCTGCGGCGATGCTGACCCTGGTCGGCATCGGTGTGCTGCTGATCCCGCTGCTGCGACGCACCTGGCGTGAACAGCGTGGCAGGGATTGAGAGGCCCATGAAGCGACACCCGCTCGCCGCCAGCATCGTCCTTCACCTGTGTCTGGGCCTGTGGTTGCTGCTGGCCTGCCTGCCGGTGCTGTGGATGGCGCTGATTTCACTTCGCGACTACGTGGACGCGTTTTCGTCGCCGCTGAAATGGCTGGCACCGATCACCTTCGACAACTACCGCCGGCTGTGGGTGGACCAGGCCTTCTATCTCAACTTCTTCAATACCGCGGTGGTCACGGTGTCGGTGGTGACGGTGTCGTTGAGCGTCGGCTGCCTGGCCGGCTATGCCTTCAGCCGCTACCGCGGCAGCCTGGGGTTCTGGCTGCTGCTGGTGGCCCTGGCGTTCCGCGCGATCCCGCATTCGACGCTGCTGCCGTCCTTCTTCGCCATGTTCGACGCCATGGGCATCCGCAACACCACTTTCGCGCTGGTGCTGGTGCTGGTGGCCATCAACCAGCCGTTCACGATCTGGATGCTGCGCTCGTTCTTCCTGCACATACCGGCCGAACTGGACGAAGCGGCCCAGGTCGATGGCTGCACCCGCGCGCAGGCCTTCCGCCGCGTCATCGTGCCCGTGATGTGGCCGGGCATCGTCACCACGGGCTTGTTCAGTTTCCTGCTGGCTTACAACGACTTCCTGCTGAGTTCGGCGCTGACGAATGCCGAGAAGATGACGATGCCCGCAGCCATCGCCAACGCCATCGGCGCCGAAAGCGAGGCCTTGCTGATGCAGGGCGTGGCGGGCGCCGTCAGCATCACCATGCCGCTGATCCTGCTGGTGGCCGTGTTCCAGAAACAGATCGTCTCGGGGCTGACCCAGGGCGCGGTGAAGGGCTGAGCCGTGAGTACAGGATCCAGAACCAGCGTGACGATCATCTCGAGCGGACCCACCCGGTCCGACCGCCCTGCCCTCCCATAGCGCTTCGGATCACGACCCATGACGACGAATCAATCCATCCATCTCGCTGCGGCCAGCGCAACGGCACTGCAACTGGCGCAATGCAAATCTGACGTCTGGCGCTTGTTGCAGCGCTTGCCCGGCGACCAGATGGGCGCCGCCCTGCACGAACAGGTGGCGGCCGACGCGCAGTGGCACATCTTCCACCCGATCAACGAACTGAAAGGCAGGCAAGCGGTGGCCGAGCAGTTCTATGGGCCCTTGCAGGCAGCATTCCCGGACCTGGAGCGCCGCATCGATCTCTACTTTGCCGGTCTATGGACCAGCCCTGCAAAGGGTGAGATCGGGTTCTCGCCACCCGATGTCCGCGGTGAAGGTCTCTGGGCGACGGCCATGGGTCACTACATCGGCACCTTCAAGCAACCCTGGCTGGGAATCCCGGCCACCGGTGAGCCTGCCGTGCTGCGATTCGGCGAGTTCTACCGCTGGCAAGCCCTGCCCAACGGCCTGGGCGGGCAGATCGTCGAGGCGCGGGTGCTGCTGGATATCGTCGATCTGGCGCGCCAGGCTGGCCGCCACCTGCTGCCACCCAGCCGCGGCCTGGACTGGCTGGTTCCCTGCCCTGCAGCGCACGACGGCTTGCTGCTCGGTGTCACTGATCCGGCCCAGGGCCAGGAGAGCATGCGCCGCACACTGGCCATGTTCAAAGGCCTGTGGGATTTCGACGGGGTGAACCTCGACTCGATGGGCATGGAGCGCTTCTGGCACCCCAACATGATGTGGTACGGCCCCTGCGGTATAGGCACAACCCGGGGTATAGCCGGGTTCCAGCGACACCATCAGCAGCCCTTTCTGCACGCCTTCCCGGACCGCAAGGGCATGGGTCATCGCGCCCGTTTTGCCGAGGGGCCCTACGTGGCTTCCACAGGCTGGCCCAGCGTTGGTGCCACCCATGCCGGTGCATACCTGGGCGTGCCGGCCACGAATCGTCCCATCGCCATGCGTGTGGCCGACTGGTGGCGCTGCGACGGGCGTTGGCTGACCGATAACTGGGTGCTCATCGATCTGCCCCACCTGATGCTGCAGATGGACGTCGACCTGCTGGCAGCGCTGCAGGGATGAATCGCCGGCACCCGACCGCCCCGGCGGTCGGGTAGTGGCTTGTGAAGGGCGTCAGAAGCTGCTGTAAGACAGCTTCAGGCCGAAGGTGCGCGGCGGCGCTGCGCTGACCTGCAGGGCGCCGCCACCGCCCCACACGAAACGGTTGATCGTCTGCTTGTCGGTCATGTTGTCCACATAGGCCAGCAAACCGAAGCGTTCGTTGATGCGCCAATTCAGCTTGAAGTCGGCCTTCAGGTAGGAGCCCTGCTTCTCGATCTCGGCATTCGTCGGCTGACCGAAATAGCCGCTGGAATAGGTCGCCACCAGCGTGGGCGTCAGCATCCCGCCGCTGGGCAGGCTGATGTCATAACGAACGAATGCAGAGCCCTGGTAACGTGCCGTGTAGGGCAGGCGCTTGCCGGAAAGGTCGCAGCCAAAAGCCGCCGCCGGCTGACCTGCGCCACCCGTGCCCGGCACGACACCGCAGTTGTAGCCCGGCGCGAAGATGCGCTTCTGTCCGGCCGGTGCGATGACGGTGCCATTGGCGTCGAGTTGCGGCGCTGTCGAAGTCGGGTCTGCGACCAGGATGCTGGTACCGAAAGGCAAAGCCACATCCGGGAAACTGGTGTATTTGGCGTCCAGCAGCGACAGCGTACCGCCCAGCGTCAGGTCGCGACTCTGGCGCCATTCGACCTCGGCTTCCAGACCCTTGGATTTGGCCTTGGCGGCGTTGAAGATGACTGAAATCGTGGATGCGCCAACAGCCACCTGACGCTGTTCCTGCAGGTTGGTGTAATCGTTGCTGAAAGCGGCCAGGTTGACCTGCAGCTTGTTGCCCAGGAATCGGTTCTTGGAACCCAGCTCCAGGGCTGTGACTTCCTCAGGCTTGAAGGTGCGCACGGACTCGATGGCCTGAGCCGAGTTGAAGCCGCCCGAACGGAAACCGTTGGCCACAGAGGCGTAGAGCAATTGGCTGCTGCTCAGTTTGTAGTCGACGGCCAGCTTGCCGGTTGCCTTGCTGAAGGTCGCGTCGGTGTAGGTGGCGCCGGTCACGGTGTTGGTGCCCGGCAGGCAGTTGAAGCCCGGCTGGGCATTGCTGCCTGTGCAGTTCGTCAGGCCAGCAGTGCCGAAGGCCGCTGCCGAGGGATCGGGCGTGTTCAGCGTGATCAATGTGCCATCGGGCGCCCCGGCCGCGTTCGGGGGCAGCACGGCATTCGCGTTGGCGTATTTGAAGGACTTCTTGTCCCGGGTGTAGCGCGCGCCAGCCGTCACGGTCACCGCGTCCGTGGCCTGGAAAGACAGCTGACCGTAGAGCGCGGTCGACTGGGTTTCCGGCAGTTGCAGATCGAAGAAACCGGCACCGTTCTGCGGCAGCGACAGCGGGGCGGACAAGGCGGGCGAGAGGATGGTGCGGGGCTGCTGTTCGTTGATGAAGCGGCCCAGCAGCTTGTCCTTGAACAGGTAAACGCCAGCAACGTAGCTCAGTGGCCCCTGGGTGTCGCTCAGGACCTGGAATTCCTGGGTCAGGGTCTTGGCCGTGGTCTTCTGGTAGTCGATACCGATGGTGGACGACGAGAAGTCGGTGTCCGAGGTGCGCGCGGCGGCAAAGTCGGCATAACCGGTGACGGACTTCAGCGTTACACCCGGCAGGCGGTAGGTCAGGTCGGCGTTGAAGTTGCTGTCCTTCAGGTCCAGGAAGGATCGGTAGTTGTTGTTGATGCGGTCCAACTGACCGGGCTTGTACAGCGGGACGCCCAGGTCGACGCCCGCGCCCACAGCATTGGCGCCTGTTCCCGCAGCGGCACCCTGGGTGCGGGTGCAATCGTTCACCCCATCGCGGTTGCCGCCGCGGGTGTTCAGGATCAGCAGGTCGGCATTGAAGAGTTGCTGGCAGGACCCGGTGTGCACATAGCTGCCCACCAGCTTGTAGCCGAAAGCCGAGCCACCGTTACCCCCTTGCTGGGTGACGTCAGCGCGCAGCACGGCTTCGAAGTCCGCCGAGGGCTTGAACTTGAGCGAGGCCCGCAGGTACTTCAGGTCGCGGTCGAAAAGCCCCGCGCTGTTGTCGTAGTCGTTCTTGACCCAGGGATCGGCCTTCTCGACGATGCCCGCCAGCCGCAGGGCCACCGTGTCGCCCAGCGGCAGGTTCAGCACGCCGTCGAAGCGCTTCTTGCCGAAGCTGCCCAACTCCAGGCCGGCGTTGGTTTCCACGCTCTTGAGTTCGGGCTCGACCGTGGTGATGGCCACGCTGCCGCCGAAGGTGTTGCGGCCGAACAGCGTGCCCTGCGGGCCCCGCATGATCTCGACCCGGGCCACGTCGACGAAGCCCAGCATGGCCTGCTGGGCGCGCGACTTGTAGATGCCATCGACGAAATAGCCGATGGTGGTGTCGCCGTTCACGGCCACGTTCTCGGTGCGCACGCCGCGTATCGACGGCCGGGCGTCGACACCCGAGCGGCTGAAGGTGAAACCGGCGGACAGACTTTCCATCTGCGACAGGTCGGTCACATTGCGCTCGGTCAGCGTAGCGCCCGGGACCGCAGTGACCGAGACGCTGACCTTTTGCTGGTCTTCCGCGCGGCGGTTGGCGGTGACCGTGATGGACTGCAGTTCGCCGGTGTCGCGGGCCGGTTGCGTCGTCTGTGCCAGCGATGCACCGGGCGCGCCGGCAGCCAGAACGCCGGACATGGCACCTAGCGCCAACGCAAGCTGTCGTGCGAGGCGGTGAGGTTTGGGAGCAGCAAGCATGGGTGTGTCCTTCATGTTGACGGGGTCAGGGAAATCAACGGGTGAACGGGGCCGGGTGGCGCGAGGCACTGAATTCGCCACTTGAACAGCATACGTATGCAATCCGGATAACGGGTTGGGATGCCAGCGACGATCGCTCGCGTCCAGCCCACCTTCAGCCCGCGCGGCGACGGCTGGCGAGTGCAGCGCCCTCGGCCATGGCTGCGAACTTGGCATAGACGATGTCGGCATCGACAGCACCGAAACCGGCGAAGGTGCCGAAGCCGCAGTCGGTGCCGGCGATGACGCGGTTGGGCCCGACGATGTCGGCGAAGCGCTCGATGCGCTGTGCCACCAGGCGCGGGTGCTCGACGAAGTTGGTGGTACTGTCCAGCACGCCGGGGATCAACACCTTGTCGTCGGGAATCAGGTTTTTCATCTCCTGCACCGTCTCCCACTCATGGGCATGGCGCGGGTTGGAGGTTTCGAACAGCAGGCCTTGCGGCTTGGCCTTCATCACGGTGGGCAGGATGGTGGCGAAGGGCACGTCCTTGTGGTGCGGGCCTTCGTAATTGCCCCAGCAGACATGCATGCGAACGCGGTCGGCCGGTATCGCCGCCAGCGCCAGGTTCAAGGCCTCGACATGGCGCTCGATGCGCGCCAGGTAGGCGGCCTCTTCAAGGTCCTTGTACATCATGTGCCGGCCCAAGCCGAGGTCGGGCGAGTCGAGTTGCAGGATCAAGCCGGCGTCGACGATGGCGTGGTATTCGTGGCGCAGCGCATGCGCCAGCGCTTCCAGGTAGTCGTCGTCGTTGGCGTAATGCTGGTTGGGTTGGAACAGCGACACCACACCCGGTGAAGCTGCGTTCATGAAGACCTGCGCTGCACCGTGCTTGGCTGCTGCGGCCTTGACGTGCGCAATATCCTTGCGCAAGGGTTCGGTGTCTTTGACTGCAATGGGGCCGGTGCAGCACGGCCGCCTGTAGCTGGGCGTACCGCCGCCCGAGGCCAGACGTTTCATGAAGCCGGGGTAGTCCAGCAGGTCGGCTGGCGTGCGGCGCGGGCTGTCGCCCTCGAAGCCGGTGTAGCGGTCCTTGATGTAAGTGGCGTAGCTGATCTTGCTCATCTCGCCATCGGACACGATGTCGATGCCGGCCTGAACCTGGCGCGACACCACGTCGTCCACAGCGGCGGCCATGACGGCGTCGAAAGTGGCTTCGTCGACCGGCTCGCCTTGCTCGCGGGCAAAGATCTGGTCCACCACGACCTGCGAACGCGGCAGGGAGCCCACATGGGTCGTCAGGAAGCGCTGGGGTTTCGGTGCAGTCATGTCGGGCCTTGATCAGTAGCTGATGGACGGGTTGCCGCCCAGCGCTGCCTGTTGCAGCGCCTGCGTGAACAGGCCCGTGGTCACATTCGCAAAATAGCGCGCGCCCATCGGGGCGTATCGCTCTTCGTCGGCAGCCGTCAATGCCAGGATGCCCGGGCACTTGCCCTGCACGTCGACGGCACGCAAGACGTGCTCGATGGCTTGCTGAACGGGCGCTTCCTGCCAGCGGTTTTCATGGCCCATGGTGTGTGCCAGGTCGTTGGGGCCGACAAACACGGCGTCCACACCCTCGACCGCCGCGATGGCCGCCGCATTGGCCACACCCAGAGGCGATTCGATCATCACCACCAGCGCCAGCGACGCGTTGCTGCGCTGGGTATGGCCTGCGCCGCCGAAAGCGCCGTAGCCCGCTGCGCGCGGGCTGAACGCGCTGCCGCGCTGGCCGCCTCGGCCACCCACAACACCACCCGGTGTCGGATAGCGCAGCCGCTGCGCAAGGCGCAGGGCCTGCTCGGGCGTCTCGACCATCGGAACCTGCACTCCGCTGGCCCCCATGTCCAGCACGCGCGCGATGTCGTTCTCGAAGCAGCGCACGATGGGCACGATGCCACTGCCCCGTGCTGCGCGCAGCATGTGTTCGGTGGTCTGCAAGTCGGCGCTGCCGTGTTCGTTGTCGATGACGATGAAGTCGAAACCGGCGTAGCCGCACATCTCGACCACCGCTGGCGAGGGGATGCTGTTGAAGATGCCGCGCAGTCGCCGGCCGCTGCGCAGCATTTCTGCCAGCCGCATGTCCAAGGGGTGATGGCTGAGGTTCACAGGCAGCATCCGCATTCAGGCGCCTTACTGCTGCGCACGGTCGACGAACATCTTTGGCGCCACGAAGCCACTGGCATCGTGGGCCAGCCCCTGTTCAGCAGCAGCGGCCAGAACCTGCTCATCCCATGCGATGCGTTTGCGATGGTCACCGGCCGTCATCACCACCGCCAGGGCTTCGTCATCGCCATGGTTGCGCAGCGTCCGCCAACATGCCGCTGGCACCGAAAAAGTGTCCCAGCCCTTTGCGGTTCCCACGAGGGTGTGGGTGACGGGTCCCTCGGTGGTTTCGACGGCCAGTTCGATCTGCCCGCGTTTGGCGATCAGCACCTGCTTTTCCGGCAGGCAGTGACGCGACACGCTGCCGCCAGCCGGGATGCGCAGCCATTCGATGGAAACGCCGTGGGCATTGACCACCGGTGCCTGCAAGTCACGGTCTTCGTTCATGCCCAATCCCACGACGGCGGCCATCTGCGCGCCGCAGCCCTGCAGGGTCGAATCCAGCAAGCCATGGCTGGACCAGCGCAAATCGTCAAAGCGCACGATGCGGCCCGACATCTCCTGCGCCGACCAGGGGCGCAGTTGGGCGATCTGCTGCTGCGTCATGGGCTCGAACAAGCGTGTGCCCTCGGGCACCACCTCACCGCGGCCGGTGTCGATCATCCGGTAGTCCTCGGTCAGGAACACCCCATGGCGCGCTGCGGCTTCAACCGTGCTGGGGCCCCAGAGCACGCCGCCCGTTCGGTCACCGCCCAGCGCCGTGAACAGGAAGCCGTCATCAACCCCCACGTTCGTGAACCCCCGATAGACCCAGGTCGGCACCGAGACGATGTCGCCTTCGCCGATCTCAGCCGAACTGGGGTCGGGATCGAAGCCCCATTGCACCAACCAATTGCCGCGGGTGCAGATGAAGACTTCGCAAGTGAAGTGCATGTGCGCGGGATTGGTCTTGCCATGCGGCAGGTTGACGCCGCCGACCTGGAACCCATGGGGTTCGAGCAGACTGACCGGCTGATTCGCGTTCTGCGCGACACCGGAGCCGATGAGTGCGTAATTCAGCTTCGGCTTGCACTCGGGCAGACAGTAGTCGATGAAGGCTTCCGTCGTGGAGCACAGACTCGAAAACGGAATGAAGCGTAGGGCCAGTTCTGAAGGAGAAATCAAGCGAGGCTCCCGTGGGCAGCGTGTGCCGGTGTGAGGAGCAGCCAGTGCGACAGCAGGCGCGTCAAGGCGCCGGGCTGCTCCAGGGGAATGAAATGGCCGCAGCGCTGCAGTTCGATCCAGCTTGCGCGGCGCTGGGACCCGGGCTCCGCGTTGCGGGCCATCAAAGTCAGCACCCCGGTGCGCTGCGGCGCCTGGCGCACCCGTTCCAATGGCCCATCCTGCAGATATCGAAGACGCCGGAATTGCAGGACGATCACCCGCCAGGTGCGAAGCAGGGTCTGCACCCGCATCGCCAACACCCGCGCGTCGCACAAGGCGCCAGTGATCAAGGCCCAGCAAGCTCGCATGGACAGGCGCATGGCCACTCAGCCGGCGACCGGCTGATACCAAGGCACATCGCGTTTGCCATAGCGGCGTACGCGAAGATTGGCCTGCTCACCGTGGCCTGCAAAGTTCTCCATGTGACACAGACGCGAGCAGTATTCGCCGACCAGGGCACTGGCCTCATCGGTCAGCACGCGCTGGTAGGTGCAGGTCTTGATGAACTTGCCGACCCACAAGCCGCCCGTGTAGCGCGCGTTCTTGTTCGTCGGCAGGGTGTGATTGGTGCCGATGACTTTGTCACCAAAGCTGACATTGGTGCGTGGGCCCAGGAACAGGGCGCCGTAGTTGGTCATGCGGCGCAGAAAGACATCAGGGTCCGCCGTCATCACCTGCACATGTTCCGAGGCGATCTCGTCAGCCTTTTCGACCATCTCGTCCAAGGTATCGCAGACGATGACCTCGCCGAACTCAGCCCAGGACAGACTGGCAATGTTCGCCGTGGGCAACAGCTTGAGTTGCCGCTCGACCTCGGCCATCGTGTCACGGGCCAGCTTTTCGCTGTTCGTCAGCAGAATCGCCGGCGAGGTCGGACCGTGTTCAGCCTGGCCAAGCAGGTCCACCGCACACATCTCGCCATCGACACTCTCGTCGGCAATGACCAAGGTCTCTGTCGGGCCGGCAAAGAGGTCGATGCCGACACGGCCGTACAACTGTCGCTTGGCTTCCGCCACGTACATGTTCCCCGGGCCGACGATCATGTCCACAGGCGCCACCGATGCCGTGCCCAGTGCCATCGCCGCCACCGCCTGGACGCCACCCAGCACCAGGATCTGGTCGGCGCCAGCGAAGTGCATGGCCGCCACGATGGCCGGGTTGGCTTCGCCATGGAAGGGCGGCGCTGTGGACACCACGCGCGGCACGCCGGCCACCTTCGCGGTCAGCACGCTCATGTGGGCCGAGGCGATCAACGGGTACTTGCCGCCGGGGATGTAGCAGCCCACCGCGTTCACTGGGATGTGCTTGTGGCCCAGGACCACACCTGGCAATGTCTCGACTTCGACGTCCTGCATGCTGTTGCGCTGGATCTGCGCAAAGTTGCGGATCTGTCGCTGGGCGAAATGGATGTCTTCCAGTTCCCGTGGCGACAGCTTCTTCACCGCAGCCTCGATCTGGGCTGGGGACAAGGTGAAGTTCTCGGGATCCCACTGATCGAACTTGCGCGAGAACTCACGCACCGCGTCGTCGCCCCGGGCAGCGATGTCTGCCAGGATGGATTCGACCGTGCTTCGAACCTTGGCATCGGCTGCCGCCATCGATGCGGCGTCCTTGCCGCGCTTGAGATATCTGATCACACGGAACTCCAAATGGCAGGGCGGCACAGCCTGTGCCACTGTCGAGCTTGCATACGTATGCAATCCTAGCAAGGAAACGCCAGGCTCATCTACGTGATTTCCCGAAAACACGCGGCCTGTACGGGCTGCCCGGCGCGGTGATCCGTGAACACCGTTGCCCTGGCCGTTTGAAGCGACGGTGCCCGGTCAGCAGCGGCAGCAGCACCAGGCCCGGACCGCGATTTGCGGCCGATCCAACGGGCCTCAAGCGCTGATGTGTGACGGCCCCTGCAGCCGAGTCCCCATGCGCGGCCTGGTTCTCGCGACATCGCAGAAATGGTGTGAATACTCAGACGTGGCTTTGCTTCTTCCGAGGATTCACAACATGCTCTCTGACGAGCTTCTGCATCGCAGCGTCGAACGCAAAAGGATCGACGGCACCATCGTTCCCGTGTTCGGCGTTGCCAAGACCGTGGCCGACCTGTTCCGCTACCGCCGCACGGTCGGCGATGCGCTGGCCATCGAGGGCCTGCGCCGGGCGCTGCGCCTAGGCAGGGCCACGCCTGCAGAGCTCGCTCGCGAGGCCAAAGCCGCTGGCGTGTGGGACACGATGGAGCCCTACCTGATGGCGCTGACCAGCGATGCCTGATCGCGCTCGCAACATCAGCGCCTCGGTGCGCCAGCGCCTGCTCAATCTGGCGCATGCGCGAGGCCAGCCCATGGAACGGCTGCTCACGCGCTATGCGCTGGAGCGCCTGCTGTATCGGCTGGCGGGCCTAGCTTGATGGATGCAAACAGCTGGCTGCCAAGAGCCTTCGTCTTGGCCGTGATGCTCGGCATCGCCGGGCCGGTGTGGCCCGCCAAAGGCCACGGCGCGGGTAGCCACCCAAGCGGCGCGCACGGCGCTACCGCACACGGCCAGCCTCACACAGGGCAACCCAAGCACTCGGGCGGGAACGCCAAGCCGGGGAAGTCGAGGGCCGCCACCGGCGTGCAGCGGGACGCCGACGGCAAGATCCAACGCTCAGCCAAGGCCAAAGCCGAATTCAAGAAAGACCATCCCTGCCCGTCCACCGGCAAGCGCAGCGGCGCCTGCCCGGGCTATGTGATCGACCACCGGCAGCCCCTGAAGCGCGGCGGCAAGGACGCGCCCGAGAACATGCAATGGCAGACCACGGCGGCGGCCAAGGCCAAGGACAAGAACGAGTAGGCCGGCTCTCTTTCTGAACCTTGAGCGGGCCGAAAGCCAAGGCCAGCTGCATCCGCATGCGGCTCGGCGTTGGCCCGCGCCAACGCCACCCAGACGGCCAGCGGCAGGCAGGCGACTGCCGAGCATGGGTCGGCTGTGCATGAGCCCAGCAATGACGAATCGCGTTCGAATTCAATTCCATGGTCGAGCTGGTTGACGATGCGCTACGGCATCGACCTGCTCAACGCCTGCCCCAGCCGTCGTGTTCGCAGCAGTGCCCAACCGTCGCTGCAATAGGCGCCGAGCACCTGATCGAACAGCGCGGCGCAGGCCGCTGCCGCAGCCGCCTCGAACGCGTCGAAATGGGGCTGCAACACGGCCGCGATGGCGGCGACCCGACTCTCGGACCGGTCGCCAGGCCGCCCGTTCGCCCAGTCGGCCAGCAGCAGCCAGGCCTCATCCAGGCTGAAGCCGAGATCGACCGCCTGATCGAGGGCCCGTCGAGCGTCGGCATGCAGTTCCAGCGCCGCGCAATGCGCGGCCAGGCCTTGGATACCGTGGCCGCCATTGAAGTGCTCGAAGACCGCGTCCACCATGTCCTGCAAGGAAGCAGGCGGTACGCCGTCGTCCTGCTGGCGCAGGAAGGCCGGGATGTCGAGGTCGTCCATACCGTTGCTGGCCATCGCGTCGACGCGCGATGCGGCCTGGCTTCGCACGCTACGGAAGACCGATGGTGAGCTCAGTGAGACGTAGTTGTACGCCACCGAATTCATGACGCCCGGCGTCGCAGCTTGCATCGACTCCGCCGACGCCATCACCGTCGACGTCGCCCCCCAGCCCGCGGCGAGCATGGAAGCCACGCGGTGCAGTTCGGCCTGCTCGGTGGGCTTGTCGGCCGCGGCGCGCTCGTGAACCAGGATGCAGTTGGTACGCGACGTCAGCAGTTGGTAGTCGACGGCGAGCTGCTGCGCCTGCACGACGTCGACCGTGGTGATGCGCCGTGCAGCAGCGATTCTGGGCAGGGTGTCATTGGGGCTGACGGCGTCGGCCGCGCCCAGCGCAACTGCGATTTGCGCGCCCTGCGCGTCCACCGCCAACAGGCGCACGATCGGTGCGGCGGCCTGGGCTGGCAGGCCCGCGAACCCCGAGAACCCCGCAAAAGCGATCGCCGTGTCGCCGCCGAACACGTTCCTTGGCAGCGCGGTTAGCCAGACGGGCTCGCAGCCCCAGTCGATGCGCGCCTCGCGCCAGGGCTGCTGGCGGATGCGGACCAGCATGCGGGCGGCGGCGGCTTCGAGGGCCTCACCCGGCGTGGCGAATTCGCAGGCACCGCCGGTGGCCTCGGCCAGGGACCGCAGCACACTTTCGGTGGGCGACGCGCCCACGCCGATGGCGAACACGCGGTGCCCGCTGGCCCGCGCGGCGTCGATCATCTCCGGGGCTTGCCAGATCTCGCCGTCGGTCAGCAGCAGCACGTCGGCGCCGTCGCAGGCCCTGGGCACAGTCAGGCCGAAAACGGCTTGCAGGGCTTTCGCCATTTCGGTGCCGCCGAGGTTGGCGTCCAAGGCATCGACATCCGGCCGCAGGTAGCGCAGCGTGGCCCGCGAACAGGCCGTGGGCACGAGGAGATGCCGCACGGTGGTGCCGAAGCGGGTGACGCTGAGGTGGTCGTGTTCGGTCATCGCGTTCAGCACCCCGTGAACCGCGGCCTTGGCCGACGCGATGCTGTCACCGGCCATCGAACCGGAGCAGTCCACCAGCAGCTTGAGTGCGATGCGCTCGCGCGGCGCCGTCAGCGGTGGCTGCAACGCCGCCATCAGCACGACCGGCGCCGCCTTCGCCACGGCGTCGGCTGCCTGGATCAACAACGACGGCGCAGCCTCCTTGGTCAGCACCACGATCACCACGTCGCGGTCCAGCCAGGCGCCAGCATCCAAGTCCAGGCGCAAGCTGCGGTCGACCGGCTGCCGGGTGAATCGGTGCGTCGGGCATTCGACGGTGCCGCCGGCCAGGCTGCTGGCGATGGTCACCGACAGCGCCAGCGGGTACTCGGCCAGCAGCGAGGCTTGCGGTACCTGCTGAGGCTGCAACCCGGCAGCCGCGGCGTTGCCGTAGCGCGGCGCGATCGTCGTCGGTATCGCCAGGCGCAGCCGCCCTTGCTCGAAGGCCAGCAGTTGCGCGTAGCGGACTTCGAGCACCAGTTCGTCGCCGGGCTTGAGGTTGCCGATGTTGGCCGTGTGCAGGCCACCGCCCAGGCTCTCGAGCATCACCGGCGCATCGCCCGTGGCCAGGGCCTGTTCGTACTGGCGTTCGGCCGCGCGCTTGGCGACCACGGTCCCGACCTGGCGCCGACCGTTCAGTTCGGACGCAAAACCCAGCAGCACGGCCTGGCTGGGCAAGGGGAAGGTGTAGACCACCTCCAGCACGCGCTGGCTGGTGTTGCGGTAGGTCTGACGCAGCGTCAGATCGAACAGCAGGCTGTCCAGGCGGCCGTCGGCGCGCACACCGCACAGCACCGGTGCCGGCGCGCCGTCTTCGCGGCTGGCCAGACCAAACATCGTCGTCTCATCGTTCATCGTGGTTCTCCCTGAGCAAGTGGTCGGGTGTCACGCAGGGTTGCGCGGCGTTCCCGTGTTCGATTCGGATCGGGTCTGCCGGTACAGCGCCGCCAGCCCGCGGACGAAGGCCCGCACCTGTTCGGGCGTCAGCCCGGCACGGCCGGGCTCGAGGTGGACTTCCAGGCCGTCAGCCAGGGTCACCCGGCTCCAGACCTCGACAGACCCGGGTGGTGCGGCGCGCCGCGGCGGGTCTTCGGGCGCCCCGGCTATCAGCTCGCGCACGCGGTCCAGACTCAGCCCGGCGTCGGTCCAGCGGCGGATCAGCAGCAGTCGCTCGACGTGCCGGCGCCCGTAGTAGGCGCCGCGCTTGGCGCCGTCCGGCCGGCTGACGAGGTCTTGCTGGATGTAGTAGCGCACGGTGCGGGCCGTGAGGCCGGTGAGGGTCGCCAGCTGGTCGATGGACAGCCGCTCGCTGGGGTCGGCTGAGCCGGCCGGCTCGGCGGGATCGGGTGCAGCGGGCGGTGCGGGGATTTCGGTCATGCGACATTAAATGACATTTATAACAGACAGTCAAGTGTCTGATACTTATTGTCGACGAACGCCAGCATCTGCGATCAGAAGCTCATGGGGTGAGCCCACGAAAAGAAGCTGAATGATCGACCGGCTCGTTCTGGCCGATCGATAGCCGGGTCAGCGGTCAGGCGTCAGGGCCGCCGATTCGGCCGCGTCCGACACCGTGCCGTCGGACCCAGTGCGACGAGCGGCAGCCGCGTGGGTTGGTGGCCGCCCTGGACAGTGGGCGGAGGGGCGGGCCGGGTGGCTCAGGGGGTGAGCCTGCGACCGTTCGCGACGACCATCGTATGCCGCGAACCTGCCGCACAGGCAGATGAAGCAAGGAAGGAACGCCCCCACCGCCATTCATTCACGCGCGGGATCAGGAAGGGCTGCATGCATCTCCTGATTCGGAGCGATAGCCGGGTCAGCCTAGGCAGGTAAAAAATGCGCCTCGTGGCTACCTTGATCCGCGCGAAGTGCGCTCTGCTGCAAAGCACCTCAGAACGCCCTCAGACACCCCCCCCCGCGTCAGAATAGTTGCCGCCTCTATAGAACAACACCGGGGGCGGCGA
>JBBAPI010000032.1:0-35562 GCA_040400915.1 Rubrivivax sp. | reverse complement strand
TCTCGGGGCTACCAAGGTGTGCGTACTGGATGGCCATTTTTCAGACCTTCCCTAGAGCCCCCACCCCCCGAATCACGGGGGATAGGGCCATGCAAGCCCTCGACGCATACCCGCCCTGCGCCGCCGGTCTTCTCCTTGGAAGCTGCATAAACTCTTAGCCGGTCTTCCCCGCGCTTGTCAAGAAGCTCAACCATGACTGACCCCATTATTTTGGCCCGCCACGGCAAGGTCGAGTGCGTCCTGCTGCCCGCCCTGGCCAACCGCCACGGCCTGATCACCGGTGCCACCGGCACCGGCAAGACCATCACGCTGCAGACCCTGGCCGAGAACTTCAGCCGGATCGGCGTGCCGGTGTTCATGGCCGACGTCAAGGGCGACCTCACCGGCATCAGCCAGCCGGGCCGCGTCAGCGCCAAATTGGCCGCCAACTTGCAGGAGCGCGGCCTGCCGACGCCGACAGCGCTGACCTGCCCCTGCACGCTGTGGGACGTCTTCGGCGAGCAGGGCCACCCGGTGCGCGCCACGGTGTCGGACATGGGCCCGCTGCTGCTGAGCCGCATGCTGGCGCTGAACGACACCCAGGCCGGCGTGCTCAGCCTGGTCTTCAAGATCGCCGACGACCGCGGGCTGGCGCTGCTGGACATGAAAGACCTGCGCGCGATGCTGCAGCACGTGGGCGACAACGCCAGCAGCTTCCAGACCGAATACGGCAACATCAGCGCGGCCAGCATCGGCGCCATCCAGCGCGGCTTGATGCAGATCGAAGAGCAAGGCGGCGACCGCTTCTTCAGCGAACCGATGCTGGACATCAACGACCTGCTGCAGACGGTCGATGGCAAAGGGGTGATCAACATCCTGACCGCCGACCAACTGATGACCGCGCCACGCCTCTATGCCACCTTCCTGCTGTGGCTGCTGAGCGAGATCTTCGAACACCTGCCCGAGGTCGGCGACCTCGATCAACCCAAGCTGGTGTTCTTCTTCGACGAAGCCCACCTGCTGTTCAAGGACGCCCCGGCGGCGCTCGTCGAACGCATCGAGCTGGTCGTGCGCCTGGTGCGCAGCAAAGGCGTGGGCGTGTACTTCGTGACGCAGAACCCGCTGGATGTGCCCGACAGCGTGCTGGCCCAGCTGGGCAACCGCGTGCAGCACGCGCTGCGCGCCTACACGCCGCGCGACCAGAAGGCCGTCAAGTCGGCGGCCGAAACGATGCGCCAAAACCCGGCCATCCCCGACATGGCGGCGGCCATCATGGAACTGGCCGTCGGCGAGGCCCTGGTCAGCTTCCTCGACGAGCAGGGCCGGCCCTGCGTCACCGAACGCGTCTTCGTGCTGCCGCCGGGCAGCCAGATCGGCCCGATCACGCCCGCACAACGACAGGCCCTGCTGGCCGGCAGCCTGGTGGCCGGCGTCTACGAAAAAGCGGTCGACCGCGAGTCGGCCTATGAGAAGCTGAAAGGCCGCGTGGCCAGCAGCCCGCCCGGCGACAACCCCGCCGCGCCGGTCGGCACGGCCGGACCGGTGGTGGCCGGCGGCACCAGCGGCGGCCTGCTGGACAGCGTCAAGGACGCCCTGTTCGGCAGCACCGGCCCGCGAGGCGGGCACGTTGCCGGGCTGGCCGAGAAAGCAGCCTCGTCGGCGGTGCGCAGCATCGGCTCGGCAGTGGGGCGAGAGATCATCCGTGGCGTGCTGGGCTCGCTGCTCGGCGGCTCGCGGCGGCGTTGATCGCCAACCGTAGACCGCAGACCGCAGACCGCAGACCGCAGACCGCAGACCGTTCATCGTTCACCGAAAGCCAGACATGCGCATCGTGAAGTGGTTGTTGTCGACCGTCGCCGCCCTGGTTCTGCTGGGCGTGGCGGCAGGCCAATTGGGCCTGTTGCGGGGCCAGGCGCCGGGCGACCTGGGTGTGAAGGACGGCAAGCTGAAGGCGCCGTCGACCTCACCGAACAGCGTCAGCAGCCAGGCCGACCTGTGGCCCGGGCACCCGCAGCAGGCCAGCGCCCGCATCGCGCCGCTGGCGGTGGCGGGCGATCCGGCCGCCGCGATGGCCCGCCTGCAGGCGGCCGTCGCAGCCACGCCCGGCGCCGTGGTGATCAAGGCCGACGTCGACTACCTCTACGCCCAGTACACCACGCCGCTGATGCACTACACCGACGACGTCGAGTTCTGGTTCGACCGCGCCGCCGGCGTGGTGCAGCTGCGTTCGGCGTCGCGCCTGGGCGAGGGCGACCTGGGCGCCAACCGCCAGCGCATCGAGGCGCTGCGGGCCCGGCTCGGGCCGACCTGAGCCGCGCCCTGGCCCTCCATGCCTGAAGCCGCAGTCGCCGCCGCTGCACCGGCCCTGCCGCCTGCGCCCACCTCGGCCGTGGCGGCAGCCCGGCTGCGCTGGCGCCGCCGCACGCGCCGCAGCCTGCTGGTGCTGCCGCTGATCTGCCTGGGCATCGCCGCCATCCTGACCGCCATCGACGGCCGGGGCTTCGGCTACAAGTTGCTGTATGCCCTGTGCATCGGCAGCGTCTGCATGGCCACCGTCGACCTCACGCGGCTGGCTTACGCCGGGCTGTCCGACCGCCTGCGGACCTCGCGCGGCCTGCCTTTCGTGCTGGACGAGGCCGCCCTGGGCTGGCGCGGCGTGATCCCCGGCGTCATCCTGGCGATGGTCTTCGGCCCGCCACTGGGCTTGCAACTGGGCGACTGGCTGACCGGTTTGCAGTCACCCAGCATGCTCAACCTGGACAGCACCAGCACCCGCTTGACGCTGGCCTTCAGCGTGGTGGCCACCGTCGTGTCGGTGGTCGTGCTCAGCACCGCCGAACGCCTGTCGCATGCCCGCGCGCTGGCCCAGGCCGCGCAGCGGGCGGCTGCCGAAAACCAGCTGCGTCTGCTGCAAAGCCAGCTGGAGCCGCACATGCTGTTCAACACCCTGGCCAACCTGCGCGTGCTGATCGGCCTGGACCCGGCCCGCGCCCAGGCCATGCTGGACCACCTGATCGCCTTCCTGCGGGCCACGCTGCATGCCTCGCGCAACACCCTGCACCCGCTGTCGGCCGAGTTCTCCCACCTGGCCGACTACCTGGCGCTGATGACCGTGCGCATGGGGCCGCGGCTGGCGGTGCAGCTGACCCTGCCGCCCGAACTGGCCAGCGCGGCGGTGCCGCCGCTGCTGCTGCAGCCGCTGGTGGAAAACAGCATCCAGCACGGGCTGGAGCCGCAGGTGGACGGCGGGCGCATCGAAGTCAGCGCGCGCCAGGTCGGCGACCGCCTGCACCTGGAGGTGCGCGACACGGGCGCCGGCCTGGGCGCCACGCCAGCCGGTGGCGGCACCGCCTTCGGGCTGGAACAGGTGCGCACCCGCCTGGCCACGCTCTACGGCACGCGCGCCAGCCTGACGCTGCAGGCGGTGCCGGATGCCGAAGGCGGTACCCGGGCCCACATCGAAATCCCACTGGGCTGAAACCGCCAGCCACGCCATGCAGCGCAACCCACCCGACGCGGCCACCGCGGCGCCAGCCCGCTGCCTGATCGCCGAAGACGAACCCCTGCTGGCAGCCGGCCTGCAGGCCGACCTGGCCGCGCTGTGGCCGGCCCTGCAGGTGGTGGCCAGCGTGGGCGACGGCCTGCGCGCCACCGAACAGGCGCTGGCGCTGCAGCCCGAGGTCTGCTTCTTCGACATCCGCATGCCCGGCGCCAGCGGCCTGGAAGCGGCCCAGGCGCTGGCCGAAGACTGGCCCGAAGGCCCGGGCAGCGCCGCTTTCCCGCTGCTGGTCTTCGTCACCGCCTACGACGACTACGCCCTGCAGGCTTTCGAGGCCCAGGCCGTGGACTACCTCGTCAAGCCGGTCGACCGCACACGGCTGGCGGCCTGCGTGGCCCGCCTGCAGGCCCATCTGGCCGACCGGCGGGACCGCGCTGCACCGGCGGGTGAGGCCCAGCAGGACGCACTGCAGGCGGCGGTGGCGCAACTGCGCGGCCTGCTGGCCGGCATGCCGGCTGCAGCCGCGCCGCGGCTGGAAGTCATCCAGGCGCAGGTGGGCAACCTGGTGCACCTGGTGCCGCTGGCCGAGGTGCTCTATTTCGAAGCCGCCGACAAGTACGTGCGCGTCATCACCACCGAGCGCGAACACCTGATCCGCGCCTCGCTGCGCGAACTGCTGCCGCAACTCGACCCGGCCGCCTTCTGGCAGGTCCACCGCGGCACCGTGGTGCAGGCCAGGGCCATCGCCACCGCGCGGCGCGAGGAGTCGGGCAAGGTCACGCTGACGCTGCGCGGGCGGCCGGAGAAGCTGACCGCCAGCCGGCTCTACGCGCACCGGTTCAAGGGCATGTAGCCCTGCTGTTCCTGCAATGGCCCGGCGGCCCTGGCCCCTAGAATTAGGGACTTCCCCCGCACCGGCGTACGCATGGCCACCGACCCGAAAGCAGCAGCGAACAGCGCCCCCAAGCCGAGCAATTTCCTGCGCGGCATCATCGAGCGCGATCTGGAAGGCGGCAGCTACGCCGCACGGCATTTCGGCGGCACGCCGGGCGACGCCGCCCACCACCAGGCCGGCCCGCTGGACCCGGCCAGGATCCGCACCCGCTTCCCGCCCGAACCCAATGGCTACCTGCACGTCGGCCACGCCAAAAGCATCTGCCTGAACTTCGGCCTGGCGCGCGATTTCGGGGGTGTCTGCCACCTGCGCTTCGACGACACCAACCCGGAAAAGGAAGAGCAGGAATTCGTCGACGCCATCCAGGAAGCCGTGACCTGGCTGGGCTTCGACTGGAGCGTGAACGGGACCTCGCACCTGTACTACGCCAGCCACTATTTCGACTTCATGTACCGCGCTGCCGAGGCGCTGGTTGAAGCCGGTCTGGCCTATGTCGACGAGCAGAGCGCCGACGACATGCGCGCCCACCGCGGCGACTTCAACACGCCCGGCACCGACAGCCCTTACCGCAAGCGCACGCCGGCCGAGAACCTGGCCCGCCTGCGCGAGATGAAGGCCGGCTTGCTGCCCGACGGTGCGGCCGTGCTGCGCGCGAAGATCGACATGGCCGCGGCCAACATCAACCTGCGCGACCCGACGCTGTACCGCATCAAGCGCGCCACCCACCACAACACCGGCGACACCTGGTGCATCTACCCGATGTACACCTACGCCCACCCCATCGAAGACGCGCTGGAGAACATCACCCACAGCCTGTGCACGCTGGAATTCGAAGACCAGCGGCCCTTCTACGACTGGTTGCTCGAAGGCCTGGCCGACCTGGGCCTGCTGGCCCGGCCCCTGCCCAAGCAGTACGAGTTCGGCCGGCTGAACCTGAGCTATGTGGTGACCAGCAAGCGCAAGCTGCGCGAACTGGTGAGCGAGGGCATCGTCGAAGGCTGGGACGACCCGCGCATGCCCACGCTCTTCGGCATGCGCCGGCGCGGCTACACGCCGGCCAGCATCCGGGCCCTGGCCGACGGCAGCGGCGCATCCAAGACCAACATCTGGCTCGACTACAGCGTGCTGGACGGCTGCCTGCGCGCCGACCTGGAAGGCCAGGCGCCGCGCGCCATGGCCGTGCTGGACCCGGTGAAACTGGTGCTGACGAACTGGGCCGAAGTCTTCGGCAGCGACGGCTTCATCGAAGCCTGCCAGGCCCCTGCGCACCCGCATGTGCCCGAACTCGGGACCCGTCACTTCGGGCTGGGCCGTGAGGTCTGGATCGAGCGTGACGACTACGCCGACGAGCCGGTGAAAGGCTTTTTCCGACTCTTTCCTGGCAACAAGGTGCGCCTGAAATACGGCATGGTCGTCGAATGCACCGGCTGCGAAAAAGACGCAACGGGCACCATCACCGCCGTGCTGGCCCGCGTCGTGCCCGACACCAAGAGCGGCACGCCGGGTGCCGACGCGGTCAAGGTCAAGGGCACCATCACCTGGGTCGGTGTGGCCGACGCCGTAGCGGCCAGCGTGGTGCTCTACGACCGCCTGTTCACCGAAGCCCAGCCCGAAGCCGGCGGCCGCGATTTCCGCGAGGTGCTGAACCCGAAGAGCAAGCAGGTCGTGACGGCCTGGCTGGAACCGGCCATGGCCCATGCCGCGGCCGAATTGCGCGTGCAGTTCGAGCGCCACGGCTACTTCGTCGCTGACCGCAAGGACCACCGCCCCGAGGCGCCGGTGTTCAATCGCATCACCACCCTCAGGGACGGTTGGGCGGCGTAGAGTGCCCGGCTTCATTGCCTTTCAACACCCTGACCCAACGATCCCACGGAGACACGACCCTTGAAGCTCATCTTTGCCCGCACCACCGCCGCCGCCCTGATCACCGCCTGCATCGGGCTGGCACCGGCCCACGCCGCCGACGACCCGCTGAAGCAGGCTGCCGCCGAAAAGGGCGCCGTGGTCAGCGAGTCCGGTCTGGTCTTCCTGTCGCTGCGCGAGGGCAAGGGCGCCAGCCCGGTGGCCACCGACACCGTCAAGGTGCACTACCGCGGCAGCTTCACCGACGGCCGCGAGTTCGACAGCAGCTACCAGCGCGGCGAGCCCACCAGCTTCCCGCTGAACCGCGTCATCAAGTGCTGGACCGAAGGCGTGCAGAAGCTCAAGGTCGGCGGCAAGGCCAAGCTGACCTGCCCGTCGGCCATCGCCTACGGCGAGAAGGGGGCAGGCGGCACCATCCCCGGCGGCGCCACGCTGGTCTTCGAAGTGGAACTGCTGGCCGTCAACGGCAAGTGAGGCCTTGATCGCGGGCGCGGTCGCGCGCCGCCCGGCGCGGCAATGCGAAGATGCTGCGCCATGCGAGAACATTTTCTGCTCGACCCGGCCGTGGTCTTCCTCAACCACGGCTCTTTCGGCGCCTGCCCGCGCGAGGTCTTCGCCGACTACCAGCGCTGGCAGCTGGAACTGGAGCGCAACCCGGTCGAGTTCCTGGGCCGTCGTTCCGGCGACCTGCTGACCGCGGCCCGCCGCAGTCTGGCCGCCTACCTCGGCGCGCAGGCCACCGACCTGGTCTTCGTGCCCAACGCGACCACGGGCGTGAACACCGTGGCGCGGTCGCTGGTCCTGCAGCCGGGTGACGAGGTGCTGAGCACCGACCACGAATACGGCGCCTGCGACGCCACCTGGCAGGGCGCCTGCACGGCCGCCGGCGCCCACTACCGCCGCGTCGAGGTGCCCCTGCCCTTCGATGCCGACAGCTGGACGGCCCGTCTGCTGTCGGCCATCACACCGCGCACGCGGCTGATCTTCGCCAGCCACATCAGCAGCACCACGGCGTTGATCTTTCCCGTGGCGCGGCTGTGCGTCGAGGCCCGCCAGCGCGGCGTGCTGACGCTGATCGACGGCGCCCATGCGCCCGGCCACCTGACGCTGGACCTGGACGCCATCGCCGCCGACTTCTACACCGGCAACTGCCACAAGTGGCTGTGCGCACCCAAGGGCAGCGCCTTCCTGCACGTGCGGCCCGAGCACCAGGCGCAGGTCAAGGCCACGGTCGTCAGCTGGGGCTATGTCGCCGAAAGTTCGGCCGAAGGCGCGGCAACCGGCGGCCACACCGGTTTCGACGCCTACACCGGCCGCGCGCCGCTGGAACGCCGCCTGCAATGGCAGGGCACGCGCGACATCGCCGCCTTCCTGGCCGTGCCCGCCGCCATCGCCTTCCAGCAGCGCCACGGCTGGCCGGTGTGGCGGCTGCGCTGCCACCAGCTGGCCTGCGAGACGCGGCGGCGGGTGGCGCAGCGCAACGGCCTGGCGCCCATCGCAGCCGACGGCGACCACGGCCAGATGGTCGTCATCCCCGTGCGCTGCGACGACGCCGAGGCCCTGCGCCGGCGCTTGTACGAGCAGCACCGCATCGAAATCCCCGTCACCCAGCACGCCGGCCACACCTTCGTGCGGCTGTCGGTGCAGGCCTACACCACGCCGGCTGAACTGGATGCGCTGGTGGCGGCGCTGGCGGCGGAAGGGGTTTGAGGTGTGGATCGGCCAGGCGCCCCACCCGGCCTGCGGATCGCTTGAAGGGCAATGACCCCGGTGCCGGCCGCCGCGCCGGCGCGGACGCCTCAGCGCGCGGTGCCCTTGCGCTGCGCCAACTTCAACTGCGTGGCACGCGCGCAGTTCTCGGTCACCAGGAAATAGCGTTGCACCCATTCCGCGCCGATCTCGTAGGGGTGGGGCCCGTCACCGCGACCGGCAAGCATCCGGTTCTTCTTTTCCGCCTCGTCGAATTCGGAGTGGTTCGACAGCAGCACGGTGGCACCCGTGCGCCGCGCCTGGGCGGCCAGATGACGCTGCGTATCGATGTACTTCTGCAGGTTGGCGATGCTCCAGTCAGGCTGGTCCCATTCGTAGACGATCGCCGTGCCGCCGGAATAGACGACGTTGACGGGCTGGCCGCGGTCCAGCACCTGGAAGGTGTAGGACGACGTGCCGTCGGTGTGCCCGGGGGTGAACCAGACCGTGACCGTCGAATCGCCCAGCGTGATCTTCATGCCGTCGGTGGCCACGATGTCGCGCCGGGGCGCCATGGTCTCGAAGCGGCGGGGTAGCTTTTCAACCAGTGTCCAGTCGGGCTCCGACATGACAACCCGCGATCCGTAGCGCTTCTGGATCATCTCGGCGCCGCCGATGTGGTCCTGGTGCGCATGGGAAATCAGCAGGAACTTGATGTCCTTCGGATCGAGGCCCACCTTCTTCATGCCCTCCACGATCAGTTCGTCCGAGTTGTAGGTGTAGATCGTGTCGAAGACGATGATCCCGTCACGGGTCTTCAAGGCCCAGGCGCTGTGGATCTTTCCGCCGACGAAATACAGGTTGTCGAAGACTTTCGCCGGGTCGGCGTACCACGACGAACGCGGGGGCGCCTTGCTGGGGTCGGCCACGTAGGGCGGCACGATGTTGCGCAAGTCCTCGCTGCGGCTGGGAGGCAGGAAGCAGGTGCGCGCCAGCGTGCCGAGAAACGTGAACTCGGCGGCGGTCTTTGCTGCCTGCAGTGCGGCCGTCACATCCTTCGCGGCGCCCGGTTCGTCGAACGCACGGATCGTCTGCGCCGAGGCGGGCGCGGCGAGCGCCACGACGGCCAGGAAAAACAAAGCGAGGGCGGTGTGTGTGTGCATGCGGTGGTTCCCGTGGTGTCATTCGGCATCGACCCGCGACGCTGCGCTGTCTTTGAAAACGCGTGGCAGGCGGCGCGGTGTCACACGCCCTGTCGAGCGTGTGCCTGCCGCAGTGAACGCGGGCTCGCCTGCGTCGGATGATGTCAGCGCACCGGGACGGTGGCTCTTCGGGTATGCCATCGGAGCCAGCGCGAAAAACGCTGGCCGCCTTGCTGGATTGAAAGAGGAAACGAAATTGAGCGCACGAATCCAGGTTGACGAACTGCCGGCATTTGATGCCGCCACCTACCTCGACAGCGATGAGGCCATCGCCGCCTACCTGACTGACATCCTGCAGGCCCATGACCCGGGTCTGCTTTCGGCTGCACTGGGTGACATCGCCCGAGCTCGGGGCATGACCGATATCGCCAAAGCAGCGGGCATCACAAGGGAAGCGCTCTACAAGGCATTGCGGCCCGGAAGAGCGCCGCGCTTCGACACCGTCAACCGCGTTTGCACCGCCCTGGGTGTTCGCCTGGTGGTTCAGCCGCTACATCCGGCCTGACGCCAGGCAGCGCCTTGCTGCGCTGCGAAGACTGCGTCAGAGCGAGCAAGCTTATTGAACCCGCAGCACCTCGAACTGCTGTCGGCTTGGCGCGATCTGTATCGACACCGCGTCACCCTCGCATCGACCCAGCATGGCCCTGCCCAAAGGGGCTTCGATGCTGATGACCTGAACGAGCTGACCGCCGCTGACCAACTTCATGCTCCCGCCATCCGGGCCGAGAAAGAACTGCTGCTGCTCGTCGTCGGCATCGACCAGGCAGACCAGCGCGCCGAGCTGTATGCCTTTGCTGGCGTCGTAGGGGCGCGGGCGGAACTGGCGCCAATGGGCCATCGCCTGGCGGATGGCTTGCGCGCGACGGGCTTGGCCGGTGGCCAGGTAGGCGGCTTCGAGTCCCAAGGTGTCGTACTTGTTTTCGGCGATGTTTTCTTCGTGAGTCGCCGTTTCGTGGGCCGCCCGCAGGGCCTGTTCGGCTTGCAGCAGGTCTTCGGCGAGCCGTTCCAGCACCTGCTGCTGCAGCAAGAATTTATCCATGATGAAAGGTCGGCACCTCGAACAAGCGGGCGTTTTTGATTGTGTAGGGCTCCACCCGCCTTCGACGCTGCTGTTGCCTGCAGGTCAGGGTCGGGCGGTCACCGGATCGACGGGCACAATCGCGGCGCCGGGGTGCGGGCTCGACGTGTGGCAACACGCCCGCCCCCAGCTTACCGACACGTGAAGGAAGCTCATGGACTGGTTGAATCAATCGATCATGCGACAGCGCGGTGTGGCCCAGGGCCGCAGGCCCGACACGCATGCGCTGACCGAGGCCCTGCAGGGCAAGTACCACTACACCATCGGCCCCTACTCGGACCCGGTGCTGACGATCCGCCCCGGCGACCGCGTCGTGGTCGAAACGCGGGACGCCTTCGAAGGCAAGGTCAAGACCGAACAGGACCTGCCGTCGCGCGTGCTCAGCATGCCCTTCGTCAACCCGCAGAACGGGCCCATCCTGGTCGAGGGCGCGACCAAGGGCGACGTGCTGGCCGTGTACATCGAGAAGATGTCACCGCGCGGCCCCAACCCGCGCGGCACCTGCGCCATGATTCCGCAGTTCGGTGCGCTCAGCGGCACCTCGCTGACGGCCCTGCTGGCCGAGGACCTGCCGGAAATCGTGCGCAAGATCGATGTCGACGAAGACGGCGTCTACTGGAGCCCGCGCGTGACGCTGCCCTACCGGCCGCACATCGGCACCTTGAGTTGCAGCCCGGAGATCGATTCGATCAACACGCTGACGCCCGACGCGCACGGCGGCAACATGGACCTGCCCGACATGGGCCCGGGCAGCATCACCTACCTGCCGGTGCGCGCCGAGGGCGGCCGCTTGTTCATCGGCGACGCCCACGCCTGCCAGGGCGACGGCGAGGTCTGCGGCACGGCCGTCGAATTCGCCAGCACGACGACCATCCAGGTCGACCTGATCAAGGGCTGGCAGCTCGAATGGCCGCGGCTCGAGAACGAGGCCGTGATCATGGCCATCGGCAGTGCGCGACCCTTGGAAGACGCGACGCGCATCGCCTACAAGGAACTGATCCTGTGGATGGAAGCCGAATACGGCTACGACCGCTGGGATGCCTACATGATGCTCAGCCAGTGCGGCCAGGTGCGCCTGGGCAACTTCGTCGACCCGAAGTACACGGTCGGCGCCGGCATCAGCAAGAAGTACCTGGCGATGCCCTGAGCAGCGCCGTTCACACCAACCGAAGAAGGAGCCAGCATGGATCTGGGATTGAAGGGTTTGCGGGCCGTCGTGACCGGCGGCACCAAGGGCATCGGCCGTGCGATCGCGCAGACGCTGGCCGCCGAGGGCGCCGATGTGGCCTTCTGTGCGCGCAACGCCGACGAGGTGGCGCAGACCGTGAAGGACTTAGCCGGTTACGGCGTGCAGGTCATCGGGCGCGCGGTCGACGTGGCCGACGGCCCGGCGCTGGCCGCCTGGGTGGCTGACGTGGCGCAGGCATTCGGCGGCATCGACATCGTGGTGGCCAACGTCAGCGCGCTGGCCATCGCCACCGACGAAGCCGCCTGGCAGCGCGGTTTCGACGTCGACATGATGGGCACCGTGCGGCTGGTCAATGCCGCGATGCCCTTCCTGGAAAAGAGCGCCAAGCCGGCCATCGTGACGATCTCCAGCGTGTCGGGCCGCGAGATCGATTTCGCGTCCGGGCCCTACGGCGCCTTCAAGGCCGCCATCGTGCACTACACGCAGGGCCTGGCCCATCACCTGGCGGGCAAGGGCATCCGCGCCAACACCGTGTCACCGGGCAACACCTATTTTCCGGGCGGCGTCTGGAGCCAGATCGAAACGGGCAACCCCGACTTCTTCAAGATGGCGCTGGGCATGAACCCGACCGGCCGCATGGGCACGCCGCAGGAAATGGCCAACGCCGCCGTCTTCCTGGCCAGCCCGGCAGCCAGCTTCGTCACCGGCACCAACCTCGTCGTCGACGGGGCGCTGACCAAGGGCGTGCAGCTCTGATCCAGCGCGGCGCCGGCGGAAGGGGATGGGTTGGTGGCGGCGCTGGCAGCGGAAGCGGTTTGAGGGCAGGCAGGCGCAGGTCGACCCCGAATGACGGAAGGTGTAACGGCTCGCTGATGGCGGTCTTCGGCCAGCAGGCGACGATCGATCAAAAGCTACAGCAGCCCTTCGGCGGGTCTGCGTCAGCCTTGCCCAGGCTTGGCTGTATTACCGTGCAGGCCACCAGTAACACCCAAGGAGAGCGTGCATGGCGACGACGCTGACCAGCAAGGGACAGGTCACGATCCCCAAGCGCATCCGCGATGCGATGCAGCTGCTGCCAGGCGCCCCTGTGGAGTTCTCGGTGAACGCAGCCGGCGAAGTGGTACTCCACCCCGCACGGCCCTCCGGACGCGCGCGCAGCCCGGCTCGCGACCGTTTCGATGCGGTTCGCGGTCGGGCAGACGTGCCTTGGCAGACCGATGCATTGATGAAGCTGCTGCGCGCCGACGATTGACGGTGCTGGTGGATACCAACGTCCTGGTGGACGTATTGCAGAACGATCCGCAGTGGGCCGACTGGTCCATCGAGCAGTTGCGTGCCCAGGCCAAACTGCACGCCTTGGCCATCAACCCGGTCATCTACGCGGAGATGTCGCTGTCGTTCTCGACGCTTGAAGCCCTCGACGACGTGGTGCTCACGATGGCGCTGGAACTGCGCGAGATTCCTCGGCCAGCCCTCTTCCTGGCAGCCAGGGCCTACGCGCTTTACCGCAGGCGCGGCGGCAGCAAGGGGCAAGTGCTGCCCGACTTCTTCATCGGAGCCCATGCCGCCGTCGAGGGTTGGCCCTTGCTGACCCGGGACGCCAACCGTTTTAAGACCTACTTCCCGACGCTCGATGTCATGGCGCCTACAGGCGGTGCCTGAGGCGGCGCCTCGGTCGGCGACATGAGTCCGCTTTGGGATCGCAAGTCGAGTGACTTCAAGGGTTCGACTCAGACCCCGTGCCCCAGCCCGCCCGCGAACCCACCCTTTCAGCGCGGCTTGCGCTTGCCGATGGGCCTGGGGTCGGTCGGGCGGGTCGCGCTGGGCTGGGCCCCCGTCACCCGCGGTGGCAGCCCGGTGTGCTGGGTCAGGATGCGGCCCTGCGTCACCGTCGACGTGCGCGCCCCGGCCACGGTGCTGTTCTTGCGCCGCGCGCTGACATAGCCGTCGCCACCCGCCGGCTGGTAGGTGGGGATCAGCTGGTGCTTGCCGTTGCCGATGAGGTCGGCGCGGCCCATGGTCTTCAGCGCCTCGCGCAGCAGCGGCCAGTTCGCCGGGTCGTGCCAGCGCAGGAAGGCCTTGTGCAGGCGGCGGCGCTTCTCGCCGCGCACGATGTCGACCTTCTCGACCCGCGCCGGGTCGCGGCTGATGCCCTTCAGCGGGTTCAGGTCGGTGTGGTACATCGCGGTGGCGGTGGCCATCGGCGACGGGTAGAAGGTCTGCACCTGGTCGGCCTTGAAGCTGTTGCGCTTCAGCCAGATGGCCAGGTTCATCATGTCCTCGTCCTTGGTGCCCGGGTGCGCGGCGATGAAATAGGGGATCAGGTACTGCTTCTTGCCGGCCTCGGCGCTGTACTGGTCGAACATCTGCTTGAAGCGGTCGTAGCTGCCGATGCCGGGCTTCATCATCTTGCTCAGCGGCCCGCCTTCGGTGTGCTCGGGCGCGATCTTCAGGTAGCCGCCGACGTGGTGGGTGACCAGTTCCTTCACGTACTCGGCGCTCTGCACGGCCAGGTCGTAACGCAGGCCGCTGCTGATCAGGATCTTCTTCACGCCGCGCAGCGAACGCGCGCGGCGGTACATCTTGACCAGCGGCGCGTGGTCGGTGTTCAGGTTGGGGCAGATGCCGGGGTAGACGCAACTGGGCTTGCGGCAGGCGACCTCGATCGCGGGGCTCTTGCAGCCGATACGCCACATATTGGCCGTCGGCCCGCCGAGGTCGCTGATGATGCCGGTGAAGCCCTTGACCTTGTCGCGGATGTCTTCGATCTCGCGGATCACGCTGTCTTCGCTGCGGCTCTGGATGATGCGGCCTTCGTGCTCGGTGATCGAACAGAAGCTGCAACCGCCGAAGCAGCCGCGCATGATGTTGACGCTGAAGCGGATCATTTCCCAGGCCGGGATCTTGGTGCTGGCGTCGTGGCCGCCCTGCTCGTCGGCGTAAGCCGGGTGCGGGCTGCGCGCGTAGTGCAGGTCGAAGACGTGGTCCATCTCGGCCGTGGTCAGCGGGATCGGCGGCGGCGTGATCCACAGGTCGCGTTCCCCATGGCGCTGGACCAGCGCCCGCGCGTTGCCGGGGTTGGTTTCCAGGTGCAGCACGCGGTTGGCGTGGGCGTAGAGCACGGCGTCGCTCTTCACCTGCTCGTAGGCCGGCAGGCGGATCACTGTCTTGTCGCGCGTGGGCATCTGCACGGCGCCGGTCTTGCGGGTAACGGGCATCGCGATGGTGGCGGCCGACGGCACGACCTTGCGGGGCACTTCACCGCCATCGAGCGCGCAGGTCTCGCCCTGAGTAGCCGCCGCCTCGCCGGTCGTCATGTAAGGGTTGATGTGCTCGTCGATGCGCCCGGGTCGGTCCACATCGGTGCTGTCGATGGCCAGGTAACCCTGAGGCGCCAGCCCCGGCGCGCTCTTGACCATGAAGGCGGTGCCGCGGATGTCGGTCAGCGTCTCGACGGCCTCGCGCCGCGCCAGGCGGTGGGCGACTTCGATGATGGCGCGCTCGGCGTTGCCGTAGAGCAGCAGGTCGGCCTTGCTGTCGACCAGGATGCTGCGGCGGACCTTGTCCTGCCAGTAGTCGTAGTGGGCGATGCGGCGCAGGCTGGCTTCGATGCCGCCGATGATCACCGGCACGTCGCTCCAGGCTTCCTTGCAGCGCTGGGTGTAGACCAACGTGGCGCGGTCGGGCCGGCGGTCGCCGGCGCCACCCGGCGTGTAGGCGTCGTCGCTGCGGATTTTCCGGTCGGCCGTGTAGCGGTTGATCATCGAATCCATGTTGCCGGCGGCCACGCCGAAGAACAGGTTCGGTTTGCCCAGCACCTTGAACGGGTCGGCGCTGTGCCAGTCGGGCTGCGCGATGATGCCGACGCGAAAGCCCTGGTTCTCCAGCACGCGGCCGATCACGGCCATGCCGAAGCTGGGGTGGTCGACATAGGCGTCGCCAGTGACGATGATGATGTCGCAGCTGTCCCAGCCCAGGCGCTCCATCTCGGCGCGGCTCATCGGCAGGAAAGGCGCCACCCCGAAACGCTTGGCCCAGAAGGGGCGGTAGCTGGTAATCGGCTTGGGCGCGGGCTGCAGCGTGGCGCCGCCAGCCGGGCTGCGTTCTGCGGCGGGGCGGGCGCGGGCTGCCGGGGCCGGGGCAAGCGGTATGGGGGCGATCACGGACACGGCGCGGTTGGGGGCTGGCTGCCGGAAGAGCCGGCGAAGGCCTGATTGTCGCGGCTGCGGCGGCGTGGTGCAGCAGCAAGGCCATGCCAGCCGCGTGACAGCCTTGGCAGGGCGCGGGCCGGGTGCGCTCAAGGCGGCGGGGCTGCGGCCGATAGCCTGTTCATGCACAGCCTCTTCATCTGGATCGCCTGCGGCCTGGCTACCCTCTTGCTGGTAGCCTGCGTCGTGGCCTGGTACGAACACCTGGACCGCAGCCCAAGGCACTCCCCCGACGACGACTGGGGAACGCCGCTGCGCAGGGCCGTCAGCGTCGATGTCGAACTGGACACCCTGTCACTGTCGACCGCCTCGGGCGACGTCGGCGAACGCCGGCAGGCCCTGGGCGGTGCGCTGAGCCGCATGGCCAGCGGCGACCGGCGCCAGAACGCGGGCGACACGGTGCCGATGATCCTAGCCGGCGCGCCCCAGCGCGCTGCCGCCACTGCGGCGCCGGCAGACCGCCGCCAGCGCGCGCGCGCCACCGCCAGCCACTGAGCCGCGGCCGGCCAGCCGCCACCCGCCGGAGAGGCCCTCAGCCGCCCGGCACGCCGCTGACCCGCCGGCCGGCGGCGGCCTGCACCTCGTCGGCATCGAGGTCTTCCGCCAGGAAGCCGCCACTCTGGTGCGCCCACAGCCGGGCATAGATGCCGTCGGCAGCCAGCAGTTCGGCGTGGCTGCCGGTCTCGGCGATGCGGCCCTGGTCCATCACGATCAGCCTGTCCATCGCCGCGATGGTGCTCAGCCGGTGGGCGATGGCGACCACCGTCTTGCCTTCCATCAGCCGGTACAGGCTTTGCTGGATGGCCGCTTCGACCTCGCTGTCCAGCGCGCTGGTGGCCTCGTCGAGCAGCAGGATGGGCGCGTCCTTGAGCATCACGCGGGCGATGGCGATGCGCTGGCGCTGGCCGCCACTGAGCTTGACGCCGCGCTCGCCGACGTGGGCGTCGTAGGCGTGGCGCCCTTTGGCGTCACTGAGGCCGCCGATGAAGTCGTGCGCTTCGGCGCGTTCAGCGGCGCGCAGCATCTCGGCGTCGCTGGCAGCGGGCCGGCCGTAGACGATGTTGTCGCGCACCGAACGGTGCAGCAGCGAGGTGTCCTGGGTGACCATGCCGACATGCCGGCGCAGGCTTTCCTGCGTCACACCGGCGATGTCCTGGCCGTCGATCAGGATGCGCCCGCCTTCCAGGTCATACAGGCGCAGCAGCAGGTTCACCACCGTGCTCTTGCCGGCGCCGCTGCGCCCGACCAGGCCGATCTTTTCGCCCGGATTGATCGTGAAGCTCAGGCCATCGACGACCTTGCGCGCGCCGCCGTAGGCGAAGACGACGTGGTCGAAGCGGACTTCGCCGTGCGGCACCTGCAAAGGCTGGGCGTCGGCATGGTCGACCACCGCCTTGACCTTGGACAGCGTGGCCATGCCGTCCTGCACCGTGCCGATGTGCTCGAACAGCGTGGCCATCTCCCACATCACCCAATGCGAAATGCCGTTCAGGCGAAAGGCCATGGCCACCGCCGCTGCCACCGCGCCCACGCCCACCGCGCCCTGCGACCACAGCGTCAGGCCGGCGTAGGCCGTGCCGGCGATGAGCAGCACGCTCAGCGTCTGGTTGACGACTTCGAAACCCGTCACCAGGCGCATCTGGCCATAGGCCGTGCTCATGAATTCCTGCATCGCGCTGCGCGCGAACTGCGCTTCGCGCTGCGAGTGCGAGAACAGCTTCACGGTGGCGATGTTGGTGTAAGCGTCGGTGATGCGGCCGGTCATCAGCGAACGCGCGTCGGCCTGCTTCTGCGCCACCTGGCCCAGGCGCGGCACGAAGACACGCAGCGTGATGGCATACAGCACCAGCCAGCCCAGGAAGGGCACGACGAGCCAGCCGTCGAAAGCACCCAGCACGGCAATCAGGGTGACGAAGTAGATGACGACGTAGACCAGGATGTCGGTGACGATCAACCAGGTGTCGCGCACCGCCAGCGAGGTCTGCATCACCTTGGTGGCGATACGGCCGGCGAATTCGTCCTGGTAGAAGGACATGCTCTGGGCCAGCATCAGGCGGTGGAAATTCCAGCGCAGGCGCATCGGGAAATTGCCGAACAGGCTCTGGTACTTGAACAAGGCCTGCAGCGCCGCGAAGACCACACTGGCCAGCAGGATGCCGGCCAGCAGGGCCAGCGTCTGGCCGTGGCCCTGCCACAACTCAGCCGGCTTGACGCGGCCCAGCAGGTCCACCACGTGGGCCATCATGCTGAACAGCAAGGCCTCGAAGGCGCCGATCGCGGCCGTGAACAGCGCCACCAGCACCAGGTAGCGGCGCAGACCTTGCGTGCACTGCCAGAGGAAGGCGAAGAACTGCGCCGGCGGCTGCGGCGGGGCTGTCTGCGGATAGGGCTGCACCAGCCCTTCAAAACGTTGGAACACGCGCTCTCCTTGGGCCGATGCGGGTGATTATCGGGGCCGGGCCGCCTTAGGGTGCGACGCCCAATCGGGGGTGTCGGCCGTCGATATGATGAATCGAGGAGATACCCCCAACATGTTCGATTACATCGTCATCGGCGGCGGCTCGGCCGGCTCGGTGCTGGCCGCGCGGCTGAGCGAAGACCCGGCCGTCAGCGTGTGCCTGCTGGAAGCCGGGCCCGCGGACCACAGCGCGCTCATCCACTGCCCGGCGGGCATCGTCGCCGGCGGTGCGCTGAAAGGCTGGAAGCACAACTGGGCCTTCCAGACCGTGCCCCAGCCCGGCCTGAACGGCCGCCGCGGCTACCAGCCGCGCGGCCGCGGCCTGGGCGGTTCGAGCTCGATCAACGCCATGCTCTACGTTCGCGGCCAGCCGCAGGACTACGACTTCTGGGCCGCCCAGGGCAACCCCGGCTGGGGCTGGTCCGAGGTGCTGCCCTACTTCCTGAAAGCCGAACACAACGAACGCGGCGCCAGCGCCTTCCACGGCACCGGCGGGCCGCTCAACGTGATGGACCCGATGTGCGCCAGCGCCACGGCGTCGCTCTTCGTGCAGGCCGCCGTGCAGGCCGGTCTGCCGGCCAACCCCGACTTCAACGGTGAGCAGCAGGAAGGCGCCGGCATCTACCAGGTGACGCAGCGCGCCGGCGAACGCTGCAGCGCGGCCAAGGCCTACCTGACGCCCAACCGGGGACGGCCGAATCTGACGGTGATCACCGACGCAGCCGTCCAGCGCATCGTCTTCGAGGGCCGCCGCGCCTGTGGCGTCGAGGTGCGCGTGGGCGGCCAGTTGCAGCGCCTGGTCGCGCAGCGCGAGGTGCTGCTGTGCGCCGGCGCGCTGCAGTCGCCGCAGATCCTGATGCTCTCGGGTGTGGGGCCTGCGGCTCACCTGCAGCAGCACGGCCTGGCGGTGCTGCACGACCTGCCGGGCGTGGGCGAGCACCTGCACGACCACATCAGCGTCACCCACATCGTCGACGCACCCCGCCGCAAGGACACCTTCACCGTCTCGCCGCAGGGCCTGCCGATGGCGCTGAAGGGCGTCTACGACTGGGCGACGCAGCGCCGTGGCAAGCTCACCAGCAGCATCGCCGAGGCCGGCGCCTTCTTCAAGAGCCGCCCCGAAGTAGCCGTGCCCGACCTGCAGGTTCACTTCGTCATCACCAAGCTCGTCGACCACGCGCGCAAGCTGGCCTTCGGCCACGGCTACACCTGCCACCTGTGCCCGCTGCGCCCAGCCAGCCGCGGCACGCTGCGCCTGACCAGCGCCGACCCCGCTGCCGCGCCCGCCATCGACCCCAATTTCTTCGGCGACCCGGCCGACATGGCGCTGCTCATCCGCGGCTTCCGGCAGTTGCGCCACATTCTGCAGCAGCCGGCGCTGGCCGACTTCGGCGGCCAGGAACTGCCCGAACTGGCCGCAGCCCAGTCCGACGCGCAGATCGAAGCCTACATCCGGGCCCATTCCGACACCGAATACCACCCGGTGGGCAGTTGCCGCATGGGGCCGGGGCCGCTGGACGTGGTCGACCACGAACTGCGCGTGCACGGCTTGCAAGGGCTGCGCGTGGTCGACGCTTCGGTGATGCCGCGCATCGTCTCGGGCAACACCAATGCACCGACGATCATGCTGGCCGAGAAGGCCGCCGACCTGATCAAGGCCGCTGCGCAAGCCGTGGGCCCGACAGCCACCCTGGCCAGGGTGGCAGCCTGAACGCGCTGCAGCTGTCGGCGCTCGACCAGTCGGTGTCCTGCACCGGCCGCGACGAGGGCCACGCGCTGCGCGACACGCTGGAACTGGCCACGGTCTGCGAAGGCCTGGGCTACCACCGCTTCTGGGTCAGCGAACACCACGGCATGCCGACCATCGTGGGCAGCGCGCCCGAGGTGCTGATGGCGGCCATCGCCGCGCGCACCACGCGCATCCGCATCGGCAGCGCGGGCGTGATGTTGCCGCACTACGCGGCGCTGAAGGTGGCCGAGCAGTTCCGCGTGCTGGATTCGTTGGCGCCGGGCCGCATCGACCTGGGCGTGGGCCGCGCGCCGGGCAGCGACGGCCGCACGGCGATGGCGCTGAACCCCAACGCCCGCCACGCCGCCGACGACTTTCCGCAGCAGGTGGTCGACCTGCAGGCCTGGAGCGCCGGCCTGCGCCACCAGGGTCTGACCGCCAACCCGCTGCCGCCGGCGGAACCCGGTGCCGGCGTGCTGCCCCCCGAGGTGTGGATCCTGGGCAGTTCCAACTACGGCGCGCAACTGGCGGCGCACCTGGGCCTGCCCTATGCCTACGCCTATTTCTTCATGGACGGCCAGGGCGTCGAGCAGGCGCTGGACCTCTACCGCAGCCTGTACCGCCCCAGTGCGCGCCACCCCCATCCACACCCCACGGTCTGCGTCTGGGCGCTGGCTGCCGACACCGCCGAAGCCGCGCAATTGCAGGCCCTGGGCCGCGAGCGCTGGCGGCTGGACCGGCAACGCGGCGTGCTGGGCCCGCTGCAGACCCCCGAGGCCATCGCGCAGCGCGGCTACACGGCTGACGACATGCCGACGATCACGGCGATGCGCGAACGCGCCTTCGTCGGCACCGCGGCGCAGGTCGGCGCGCAACTGCGGGCGCTGGCCAGCGCGCTGGACCTGAGCGAACTGGTGGTCAACACCTGGGCCCACGACCCGGCCGTGCGGCAGCACTCCTACGCGCTGCTGGCGCGGGAATTCGGGCTGACAGGCGCTGCCGCGGCATGACCGTGTGAGCACGGTTGACCGCTACTTTTGTGGTGGTTACAGTACCCACGATGGGCAGCGCCGAAGTGATCCAGCGCCTACAGTCCGACGGCTGGGTACTGCGGCGCGTGAAGGGCTCGCACCATCAGTTCAAACACCCGACCAAGCCCGGGCTGGTGACGGTCCCCCACCCCCGCGCCGAGATTCCGCTGGGCACGCTGCGCAGCATCTACAAGCAGGCCGACTGGCCTTGGAGGTAAACCATGCGCTTCACTCTGGCCTTGCACAGTGACGACGGCGTGCACTACGGCGTGACCGTGCCCGACCTGCCCGGCTGCTACTCGGCCGGCGACACGCTGGATGACGCCATCCAGCAAGCCCGCGAGGCCATCGACGCGCATTGCGAACTGCTGGCCGAAGAAGGCGCCGACCTGCCGCCGGCTCAAGCGCTGGCGCTGCACCAGGCTGACCCCACGCTGAGCGGCGCGGTATGGGCCGTGGTGGATGTGCCGGTGGACCGCTACCTGGGCCCCGCCGAGAAGATCAACATCACCGTGCCCGGCCGGGTGCTGGCCCGCATCGACGCCCACGCCAAGCGGCAGGGCGAATCCCGCTCGGGCTTCATGGTGCGCGCGGCGCAGCAGGCCATGCGGTCGTCCTGATCGGCGGCCCGCCGCGCCTCAGCCGCCAGCCAGCAGGCGCTCGACCAGCCCCGCCACCTTCTGCTCGACCGCCGCGTCCATCGTGATGGTGCGGCCCCATTCCCGCGTGGTCTCGCCGGGCCACTTGTTGGTCGCGTCCAGCCCCATCTTGCCGCCCAGGCCGCTGACCGGCGAGGCGAAGTCCAGGTAGTCGATGGGCGTGTGTTCCACCAGGGTGGTGTCGCGCACCGGGTCCATGCGCGTGGTGATGGCCCAGATCACCTCTTCCCAGTTGCGCACGTCCACGTCGTCGTCGGTCACCACGATGAACTTGGTGTATATGAACTGGCGCAGAAAACTCCAGATGCCGAACATCACCCGTTTGGCGTGGCCGGGGTAGGACTTCTTGATGGACACCACCGCCATGCGGTAACTGCAACCTTCGGGCGGCAGGTAGAAGTCGACGATCTCGGGGAACTGCTTCTGCAGGATGGGCACGAAGACTTCGTTCAGCGCCACGCCCAGCACGGCCGGCTCGTCGGGCGGCTTGCCGGTGTAGGTGGAGTGGTAGATCGGGTCCTGGCGGTGGGTGATGCGGCTGAGCTCGAAGACCGGGAACCAGTCCTGCTCGTTGTAGTAGCCCGTGTGGTCACCGAAAGGGCCTTCCAGCGCGTGCAGATAGCCGCCCTTCTCCTTCAGCTTCACGCCGTGTTCCGACACGCCTTCGTAGCCCGGCTCGGCCAACGGGATGTGGCCTTCGAGCACGAACTCGGCGCTGGCCGGCACCTGCAGCTTCAGCGCGCCCTCGCCCACGCCCGATTCGACCAGTTCGGTGCGGCTGCCGCGCAGCAGACCGGCGAACTGGTATTCGCTGAGCGTGTCGGGCACCGGCGTGACGGCGCCCAGGATGGTGGCCGGGTCGGCGCCCAGCGCCACCACCATCGGGAAGGGCTGGCCGGGGTTGGCGCGGGCGAATTCGCGGAAATCCAGCGCACCGCCGCGGTGGGCCAGCCAGCGCATGATCACTTGGCGGGGCGCGATGACCTGCTGCCGGTAGATGCCCAGGTTCTGCCGCAGCCGCGGCGCGGCGACCGATTGCGGCCCGCGCGTGACGACCAGGCCCCAGGTGATCAGCGGCCCGGCGTCGCCCGGCCAGCAGGTCTGCACCGGCAAGCGGCCCAGATCGACGTCAGGACCTTCGATCACCACGTCCTGGCAGGGCGCCCGGCGCTGCAGCGCCGGCTTCATGTCCCACAAGGCCTTGCCCATGGCCAGCAGCTTGCCGGCGTCCTTCAGACCCTTGGGCGGTTCCGGCTCTTTCAGACCGGCCAGCATGCGGCCGACGTCGCGCAACTCGGCCACAGCCTCGGCGCCCATGCCCAGCGCGACGCGCCGGGGCGTGCCGAAGAGGTTGATCAGGCAGGGAATCTTGTAACCGACCGGGTTCAGGCAGAGCACCGCCGGCCCGCCGGCCCGCAGCAACTTGTCGCCAATTGCCGTCATTTCGAGGCGCGGCGACACTGGATCGGCCAGCTTCTTCAGCTCACCCCCTTGTTCCAGCTGCTGGATGAAGTCGCGCAAGTCCCGGTATTTCATGCAGTTTCGTTATTAGAAAATGGTTTGATATTCTTGACCGCGTATGAGACGCTTCCTAGAATCGCGGCTGACTTCGAATTCAGGGTAAACCCGCTGCCGATGCCCCCCTCACTGAGCCCGGGCCGCGCGAGTTGCCAACGCCCCGCCGGGCGCAGCGCACGCCGTGCGTCACCAGCGGACGATTATCACTGTGGGCTCCGCGCCAGCCGATCCGGCAGCCCGTCAGCCCCAGGACCTGGAGAACGCCCAGATGCGAGCCCTCGCCCTGTTGCGCAACGCGCAGCACGCGACAGCCACTTCGCTGTCGGTCTTTGTCCGCGACGTCGGTCGCGGTTTGTTGGAAGTCGGTCACAACAGCCTGGCCCTGGTCGGCCTGGCGTCGATCGCCGTCATGGTATTCGCGCTCGGCCGTGCCGACATCCGCGGCCAGCTGGAGGTGGTGGCGCTGGAGTGGTTGCAGACGCGCCAGGAAGCGCGCGATGCCACGCCTGACGACCTGATCACCGCGGTGGCCGAGCCGACGGCCGTCTCACGGGCCACCGCCACCGACCTGAAGCAGTTGACGCGCCAGCAGGCCACGCTGGCCAGCTGGATCGCCCGCCGCTACAAGGTCGCACCCGAGCCCATCGCGGCGCTGGTGCAGGAGGCCTGGTCCATGGGCGCGCGTGCCGGGCTGGACCCGACCCTGATCCTGGCCATCATGGCCGTCGAGTCCAGCTTCAACCCTTTCGCGCAAAGCGCCGTCGGCGCCCAGGGCCTGATGCAGGTGCTGACGCGCGTGCACGACGAGAAGTACCAGGCCTTCGGCGGCCACCGCGCGGCCTTCGACCCGATCAGCAACCTGCGTGTCGGCGTCCAGGTTCTGAAAGAGTGCATCACGCGGGCCGGCAACCTGCAGGACGGCCTAAAGTACTACGTGGGCGCGGCGCTGATCGAAGGCGACGGTGGCTATGTCGGCCGTGTGATCAGCGAGCAGACCCACATGCGCAGCGTGACCGATGGCAAGCCCGTGCCGCCGAACGCCAGCAATACCGTGCCACTGGCTTCCACGGTGAAGGACACCGGTATCGCCGCGCCGTCGGCGGCCGCCTCGTCGGCCAAGCCCGGCCACGAAGACAGGCCGACCGACCAGGTGGCCTGGCTGCGCTGACCGGCACGGCGTGGCCGCCGGGACCCGGGGGCCGGGGTCAGGCCGAGGGTTGTGCACCCCGCGCATTACACTGAAGCATGCCGCCTGCGGCCTGTTGCACCAGGCCCTGGGTCAGGAATTGCCAACCTCAGAGGACCGCCATGTTCGACCGTTCTGTCTCCACCCTGGCCCATGTCGACCCCGAGCTCTGGGTCGCCGTTCAGAACGAGACCTGCCGGCAGGAAGAGCACATCGAGCTCATCGCCAGCGAGAACTACACCAGCCCGGCCGTGATGCAGGCCCAGGGCAGCCAGCTGACCAACAAGTACGCCGAAGGCTACCCCGGCAAGCGCTACTACGGCGGCTGCGAATACGTCGATGTCGTCGAGCAACTGGCGATCGACCGCGCCAAGCAGCTGTTCGGCGCCAACTTCGCCAACGTGCAGGCCAACAGCGGCAGCCAGGCCAACCAGGCGGTGTTCTTCGGCCTGCTGCAGCCCGGCGACACCATCATGGGCATGAGCCTGGCCGAAGGCGGCCACCTCACGCACGGCATGCCGCTGAACATGTCGGGCAAGTGGTTCAAGGTGGTCAGCTACGGCCTGGACGCCCATGAGGCCATCGACTACGACGCCATGGAGCGTCTGGCCCACGAACACAAGCCCAAGCTGATCATTGCCGGTGCCAGCGCCTACAGCCTGCGCATCGACTTCGAGCGCTTCGCCCGCGTGGCCAAGGCCATCGGCGCGATCTTCCTGGTCGACATGGCGCATTACGCGGGCCTGATTGCCGCCGGCGTCTACCCCAACCCGCTGCCGCATGCCGACGTGGTCACCAGCACCACGCACAAGAGCCTGCGCGGCCCGCGCGGCGGCATCATCCTGACCAACGACGAGGCCATCGCCAAGAAGATGAACAGTGCCATCTTCCCGGGCATCCAGGGCGGCCCGCTGATGCACGTCATTGCCGGCAAGGCCGTGGCCTTCAAGGAAGCGCTGGAGCCGGCCTTCAAGGTCTACCAGCAGCAGGTGCTGGACAACGCCCGCGTGCTGGCCGAGACGCTGGCCAGCCGCGGCCTGCGCATCGTCAGCCAGCGCACCGAAAGCCACGTCATGCTGGTCGACCTGCGCCCCAAGAACCTGACCGGCAAGGAAGCGGAAGGCATCCTGGGCCAGACGCACATGACCTGCAACAAGAACGGCATCCCCAACGACCCGCAAAAGCCCATGGTGACCAGCGGCATCCGCCTGGGTACGCCGGCCATGACGACGCGCGGCTTCAAGGAAGAACAGGCGCGGCAGACGGCGCACCTGATCGCCGACGTGCTGGACAACCCGCACGACCCTGCGAACATCGCCGCCGTGCGCGCCAAGGTGGCCGCCTTGACCCGCGACTTCCCCGTCTACCGCTGAGCCACCCGCCGCCGGATGCGCTGCCCATTTTGCGCCCACGACGAAACGCAGGTCGTCGAGACGCGCGAATCAGACGAAGGCGATGTCATCCGGCGCCGCCGGCGTTGCGCGAAGTGCGAAAAGCGCTTCACCACCTACGAGCGCAGCGAGATCGCCATGCCGGCGGTGGTGAAGAAAGACGGCGCCCGCGTCGATTTCGACCCCGCCAAGCTGCGCGCCAGCATGCTGCTGGCCCTGCGCAAACGCCCGGTCAGCGTGGAACAGGTCGACGCCGCGCTGGACCGCATCCAGGACAAGCTGCTGGCCAGCGCCGTGCGCGAAGTGCCCAGCGCCCGGCTGGGCGAGCTGCTGATGCGGGAGTTGAAGCGCATCGACAAAGTCGCCTACGTGCGCTTCGCGTCGGTGTATCGCGAGTTCGAGGACGTGGACGCGTTTCGGCAGTTGATCCGGGATATCTGAGCGCTGCTGCGGGGGCACCCGACGGGGGGAGCGGCGCGGGGGATGGGGTGGGGGCACCCGCGAGGGGCGGGGGCTGAACCCTCACACTGGGGTCGCGGGCGCACTTCAGCCTTCCTACAGTTCCCGCATCAGAACATGCGGGGATCAACACATGGGCACGCAAGCAGGAACATTTCAGCGCGGCGTCACGCTGGTCGAGAGTCTGATCGTCGTGGCGATCAGCGCAGTCACTCTCGGCACAGTCGCACCAAGCATAGTCAAAGCGCAAGACCGGCATCGAGTCGAAGCCGCAACGGCGCTGCTCTCTACTGAAATTCAATATGCGCGCAGCCTGGCAGTCGCCCGCAACGAATCCGTGCGCTTCAGCTTTCAAGCCGAAGCAAACAGCAGTTGCTACGTGATACACACGGGAAGTGCCAATGCGTGCCGTTGCATCAGTGGAAATCCCATCTGCACAGGTGCCGCACAGGCTTTGCGCTGGGTGCGCTACGAAGCGGACAGCCAACTGCGCAGCACTTCCAATTCATCGTCCTTTCTTTTCGATGCCAGCAAGGGCACGGTGACACCCACAGCCACGGTTGAAATGCGCAGCACGGGCGGCAACGTGCTGCGCCTGGTGGTCAACATCATGGGTCGGGTGAGAACCTGCACGACCACAGGTTTGCCGGGCTACAAGGCCTGCTGAGGCCCCCTTGGATGGGTGCTGACCGGACAAGCGGCCCGCCAGGATAGATGAGCGGCACGCAGCACACTGGCTGACCTGTGTCGCGCCTTCAATAATCCAGTGGATGTCAAAGCGCCAAAATTGCAAGCGAGCCACCGGGTTCGCCGGGTTCACACTGATCGAATTGATGGTGGCAGTCGCGGTGGTTGGAATTCTTGCTGCGGTGGCCGTACCCAGCTTCATGAATGCCATGCGCAAGAGCCGCCGCAGCGAAGCCTATGCGGCGCTCAGCGCCATTCAGTTGGCTCAAGAGCGCTGGCGCGCCAATCAGCCGCTGTACGCCAGCGATCTGACATCGGCTTCACCAACCGGTCTGGCCTTGTCCGCTCGAACACCCAAAAACTATTACGCTCTTACGCTGAGCGATGTCACAGCCACGGGCTACACCGCGCTCGCGACGCCCGTCTCAGGCACATCACAAGTGAATGATGGCGATTGTGCTCAACTGAGCGTGCGGGTCACTGTCGGCAACATCTCTTACGGCTCGGGCGGCGCAACTGGAGCCGTAAGCTGGCTTGACAGCAATCCATGCTGGAGTCGCTGATGTGGAATTCATGTCTAAAGCGGCAGGGTGCTTTTACGCTGATTGAACTGATGGTGGCCGTTGCAGTGATCGGAACCCTCCTAGCCCTCGCAGCACCTTCATTCACAAGCATGATCCTCCAGCAACGGCTGAAGAGCATCAACGCGCAACTGGTTACTGACTTGCAGTTCGCGCGCAGTGAGGCTGCAAACCGCAACTTGCCAGCTCGAATACAGTTTTCAACCGATGCATCGCAATCCTGCTACGTGATTTTTTTTGGTAATGCTACCGGATGCAATTGCACAAAACCAACGGCAACTATGTGCAAGCGTGGTTCGCAAGCGGCAAGGCTGGTTTCAGTTCCCATGAGCCTATCCGTGATAGTCGATGCTGGTGCACAGTCGCCTCAGGAATTTGCCTTCGATCGTTCGACCGGGGCACTGATATTCACGGCGTCGGACGAGAGCTTGGACCCCAAGGCACCATTTCTAATAGACACGTATATCGACGGGATCAATAAACTCCGAATCGTGGTCAATCTTTCCGGTCGTCCGAGCGTTTGCGCGCCAACTGGATCAAACTCGAGGCTGCCAGCATGCTGAAAATTCGCCTTGCTCGCAGCCGGCAGTTCGGCTTGTCCCTGGTCGAACTGATGGTTGGCATCACGGTTGGCCTTTTCGTGGTCGCTGCGGCGAGTCTCTTGATGTCCACGCAACTGAGCGAAAACAGGCGGCTGCTGACCGAAACGCAATTGCAACAGGACTTGCGCACGACGGCTGATGTCATCGTCAGGGAAGCGCGTCGCGCCGGCTACACAGGGGAAGCCGAGAAATCGGTAGCAAATGTGCTCATGGCCGAGCCAGTCTTGAATTCCCGCTATGGGAAGCTGGACCTGACTGCCGGCCAGTCGGGAAGCATCACCTACGATTACAAACGGCCCGACAACGCCCCAGGCCCTTACGGTTACAAACTTGAAGCTGGCGTGATCAAGAGCAATCTGCCCAATGCCGGTTGGCAAGAATTGACAGACAAGAACATCTTAGCCGTCGATGCGTTCACCATCTCCTTGAAAAGTTCTACGCCAATAGTCCTCGCCTGCGCAAAAGATTGTCCGCCCGCTGGAGTGGGACAGTCTGCGGATTGGTGCTGGCCAACGCTCACCGTGCGCGATCTGACTATTACCATCACGGGGCACTCGGTCATCGACCCAGCCGTTACGCGCACGGTACTGAGTCGCGTCCGCTTGCGCAACGACCTTTTGCAATTCAGAGCGCAGGATCCATCAAGCCCCAAAGCGTGTCCGGCATGACCATTTCCACACGCAGTTTCACTTCCAGATCTCGACGCTTTCAGATCGCGTCTAGGCCCAGGCGCCAAAGCGGCCTCGCCACGCTAATCGTGATCATGCTGCTCTTCTTCATCATCGCTTTGGTCGCGGCCTACACCAGCAGGAACATAATCTTCGAGCAACGGGCTTCGGCCAACCTGTACCGCTCAACGCAAGCCTTTGAAGCTGCTGAGGCCGGCGTGCAGTGGACTCTGGCTCTCCTCAATGCGGGCCGGATCGACGATAAGTGTTTGCCGACGGCTGATCAGACCAAAAGCACCTTTCGTGCGCGTTACATCGATTCCATCGACAACACGGGCGCTGTCACCCTGCGCATGCGCACTTCGGGTTCAGCCCTCATGCCCACCTGCACTTTTGACGCAGCGACGAACCGCTGGAGTTGCCTTTGCCCGAGCGACGCGGCAGCGGCCTTGCCCGATGTTGCAGGCGCCAGCGCCAAACCGATGTTTCGCATCCAGTTGAAGGCAATCGCCGCATCCGGGGCCCGCAGCGATTCCTTTCAGGTCATTTCTGCGGGGTGCACACGACCTGACGACAATTGCCTGGTAGCTGACACCCCTAGCGCACCGGCGGGCGATGCGATTGCTGTGGTCAGCGCGGTTGTAACCTTGCGCAGCGGACTGTCCACCCCACCTGCCGCTGCGGTCACAGCGCGCCAGAGCATCAATGGCGGGATCGGTCCGCTGCGGGCGGTCAACCTGGACACAGCCAGCGGCGGTGCGACCTTCCTGTCAGGCGGCGGAATCAACGGCAACGTTCAAGCGCAAACGTTGTCAGGCACGCCGGGCAGTGCTTCGCTGCTCGCTGGTGACCCGACGCTTTCCGGCATCGTCCCGGCGGGGCCTGTCCCTAACGCTGGCGACCGCTTTTTTTCCATGGTTTTCGGAATGGCCCCAGGTGTCTACAGCCAGCAGCCGGCTGCTATGGTCGTTGATTGCAGCGCCGGCTGCACGGCTGCAAGCGTCGATGCACTGGCCAAGCAGTTCCCTGAACGCGTTCTGTGGCTCAACGGCGACCTGAATGTCAATGGCAACATCGGTTCCCCGCTTGTGGCGGGCTCGATGCTGGCTGCTGAAGTGGCGGCGTCGGGCCCGGTGGTTCTGGTCGTCACGGGTCAGGTCACGCTAAGCAGCGGCATCGTGTATGGCGCGGTCTACTGCCGAAGTGCCAATTGGGATCGCGGTGGCGGCAACGCGCAGGTGCAGGGCGCGCTCATTGCCGAGGGCAACCTCGGTGGAGACGGCGCGCAGTCCATTAGCTATGACGCCAACATCCTGACGCGGCTGCGCACCTGGCACGGCTCATTCGTCCGTGTCAACGGCGGCTGGAGAGACTTCTAATGCGACGCACTCGTAGCAGTGCTGGCGTCGCCTTGGTTGAAGCCCTGGTAGCCATGGCCGTTATGGCTTTTGGTTTGCTATCTGTTGTAGGCATGCAGGCCACGCTGCGGCAAAACGCCGACGTCGCCAAACAGCGGGCCGAGGCTGTGCGCATCGCGCAAGCCGAGATCGAGGGTTGGCGTACCTTCGCGGTGCTGCCAGTGCAACCCAACACCTCGACGTATGCAGGCTTGGTCAGCGGGACACTGACCGCAACCAACGGCAGCAACACTCAGTTCACGCTCAGCCGGAATGTGACCGACGCGTTCGACGGGGCTTACAAAGTCCTGACGATCGATGTCAACTGGTTAGACCGCAGCAACGCGACACAGGCTGTGCGGATGTCGACGGCTTTGCACGGCGTGGCGCCTGAACTGGCGGCAACCGCCAGCGTGTTACCGAATGGCTTGCCGACTGCTCAGGCGGGTGGGCGCAACAGCGCAATCCCCTGGTCCGCCATAGCCGTCAGTGGCAGTAGCAGCGCCTATCGCCCGCCGCAGCCAGCCACCGGTAACGATGTGGTCTGGGTCTTCAACAACGTAACCGGTCTGATCACGGTGTGCCGCACCAGCGAAGCGGCGACGGCAACCTTGAACCTGAGCAACATCAAGAATTGCGGTTCGGACTCGGGGCAACTTCTGAGTGGCTATGTCAACTTTGCCGACACCTCGGTGGCCGCGACGGCACAGCAGGCTGTCAGCCCTACGGGCGATGCGCAGGCGGTTCAGGTGCAGATTCACGTCACTGCGCCGGCCGAGTTCCTGGTCGGCCAGGGCGCCGGTTGCTACACCGATGCACCGATCGCAGGGCACGCCTACGTGAAGTACCAGTGTGCGGTACCCGTATCCAAGACCAACCCCTCGCCGTGGTCAGGCTACGCCTATGTACTGGGCCAAGCCGCAGGCCAGAGCGTTTGCCGATACACGCGCTACCCCGGCAACCAACTTGTGCCCGCCATTCAGAACTCGGAGCATCCCAACGCCTACGTGAACGTCAGTGCGCCGTTGGCCAATCAGAATTTCCTTGTCGTCAAGACTGCCAGCGGGACAGCTGGTGGCTGCCCTGACGGTAGCCCTTTGCCTGCCAACACGACCACCGTTCCGCAGCCTGCCACGCCCTAAGCCACGGTCAGTTACCGCCGTTTTCTGAATCCCCCACTCGATGCCCTCGACCAAATTTGACGCGGAACGTCTTCGACAAGCCCTGGCACTCGCCGAAGGCGCCATCGGCGTCAGCGAACCCAACCCCCGCGTGGGCTGCGTCATCGGCATGGAAGATGGTCGAATACTGGGCACGGGTGCGACCCGAAAGGTCGGTGACATGCATGCCGAAGCTGTCGCCCTGGCGGCTGCCCGGGCCGCCGGATCGGTCCTTCAGGGCGCCACGGCTTGGGTCACGCTGGAACCCTGCTCTCACCACGGACGGACACCGCCGTGTTGCGACGCCTTGATCGCTGCCGGCATCGCCCGTGTCGTCGTTGCGGTCGAGGACCCCTTCCCCTTGGTAGCGGGATCGGGACTAGCGCGGCTGCGGGCGGCTGGCATCCAAGTGGACATGGCGGGGCCGGAGTTCGCTGCCCAGGCGGTCGAGCTCAACATTGGCTATTTTTCGCGCCTACTCAGAAAGCGTCCCTGGGTTCGCCTGAAAGTCGCGGCCTCGCTCGACGGCCGCATCGCACTGGAAAACGGCCGCAGCCAGTGGATCACGGGGTCTGCAGCGCGCACCGACGGTCATGCCTGGCGCAAGCGGGCCGGTGCGGTGATGACGGGCCTGGGAACCGTTCTGGCCGACGACCCCAGGCTCGATGTTCGCCTGGTGCCCACCGACGTACAGCCCCTGCGGGTGGTGTTGGACACTTCATTGCGCACGCCGACCAACTCACGGCTGCTCGCACCGCCTGGGCGCACGCTCGTCATAGGCTCGGAAGATGCACATGGGCGTGCCGCAGCCCTCCAAGCCGCTGGCGCCGAAGTCATCTTGATTGAAACTGCCGCAGGCCGAATCGACCTGCATGCGGTCCTGACGGCGCTTTGCGATCGGCAGATCAACGAACTGCATGTCGAAGCCGGTGCTCGCTTGAACGCGTCGCTGTTGCAGCTTGAACTGGTGGACGAACTCTTGTTGTTCCAGGCCCCCATGCTCATCGGGCCCGGCTTGAGCATGGCGGCACTGCCGCCATCTGTGGACTTGAACCACCCCCCCCGTTTCAGGCTTGTCGATGTGCGCCGTCTCGACGATGATCTCAGGATTGTTGTAAGACCGGTCAACAGTGCCGACCCCCACGGGTGGCATCGTGACTCAGCAGGCGCCTGAAAGTGATGTCAAAAGTGTCGGATTTCTTGACGTCTAAGTTGTCAAGGCATAAACGCATCAACAGTTAGGCCATTTATTTTAAAGAAAAATATCCGTTTGGCACATGGTTTGCTTGCATCCACGACAAGGGCTGTGCGACGTCACGCAGAGCCACCAATACCCGGAACATTTCAATGATGTTGCATAAGAATTTTGGCTCTGCCGCGTTGGTTCTGGCCACCCTACTGGCCCCATTCGCGTACGCCGCACCCACTACCTTCTTTGGGGAAAATTCGGCACCCAGCCCAGCGGGCACCGTTACCGGCGACCCAGTGTCTGCTCGCAACAGCTTCGTCGCACAACTCAACAGCGGCGTTCAGACTCAGGACTTTGAGTCATTCAGCGTGGGCACGCCTGCAGGGGCGTTCGGAATGGCCCTGAGCTTCACAGGCACCGGCGGTGCGATTGGCGCGACTCTCTTTGGTGACGGCAAGATTTCAAACGACATGGCCTTCGGCCGATTCAACACCACGCCAACTCCAGGTGGTAGCAAGTGGTACGACACCTCGGACAATTTTTCAGTTAGCTTCAACAAATCGATCTCGGCCTTTGGGTTCTATGCGACCGACGTGGGCGATTTCGGCGGCCAGCTTTCCCTCACGCTTTGCACGTCACTCACCGACAACAGCACGTGCACCACAGACATAGCCGTCGGGAATCAAACCCGGTCGCTCGGCAACGGCGACGGATCACTTCTGTTCTTTGGCTTCGTAGACCAGACGGCAAGCTATAGCAGAATTTTTTTCAACACGGCTTACCCCATCAGCGCGCCGATTGATTCGATTGATTATTTCGGCTTCGACGGCATGGTTGTCGGTGACAGCGGCCAGGTCAATGCATGTTCCCCGAACTGCTCTACGGCCCCCGAACCCACCTCCCTCGCCCTCACCGGCCTGGCCCTCGCCGCCGCCGGCTTCGCCGCCCGCCGCACGCGACCCGCCTGATCGATCCGGCTGGACCCGCAGCCCACCCCGCCACGGCCGGCCCCGCAAGGGTCGGCCGTTTGCTTTGGGGCCCGCGACCTACAATCCCACCATGTCGATATCCCCCATCCCCGAGCTCGTGGCCGAGCTGGCTGCCGGCCGCATGGTCATCCTGGTTGACGAGGAAGACCGCGAAAACGAAGGCGATCTGGTGCTGGCGGCCGAGCACGTCACGCCCGAAGCCATCAACTTCATGGCGCGCTTTGCGCGCGGCCTGATCTGCCTGACGCTGACCCGCGAACGCTGCGAACGGCTGCGCCTGCCGCCGATGACCACGCGCAACGGCGCGCAGCACGGCACGGCCTTCACGGTGTCCATCGAGGCCGCCACCGGTGTCACCACCGGCATCTCGGCGGCCGACCGCGCGCGCACCGTGCAGGCCGCCGTGGCGCGCGACGCGCAGGCATCCGACCTGGTGCAGCCCGGCCACATCTTCCCGCTGCAGGCGCAGGACGGCGGCGTGCTGATGCGCGCCGGGCACACCGAAGCCGGCTGCGACCTGGCCGGCATGGCCGGGCTGATGCCGGCCGCGGTGATCTGCGAGGTGATGAAGGACGACGGCACCATGGCCCGCCTGCCCGACCTGCAGGTCTTCGCCCGCGAACACGGCCTGAAGATCGGCGCCATTGCCGACCTCATCGGCTACCGCAGCCGCAATGAAACGCTGATCGACCGCATCGGCTCGCGCCGGCTGCAGACGCCCCAGGGCGACTTCGACTGCATCGCCTACCGCGACAAGGGCGGCGGCCTGCACCTGGCGCTGCGCCACGGCAGCTGGCAGGCCGGCGACGAAGTGCCGGTGCGCGTGCACGAGCCCTTCACTGCCTTCGACCTGCTGGACACCGCCGGCACCGGCCACAGCTGGCCGCTGCCGGCTGCACTGCAGGCCCTGCGTGCCGGCACTTGCGGCGTGGCCGTGCTGCTGAACTGCTCGGGCGACGCCGCAGCCCTGCTGGCGGCGGTGCTGCCGCAGTCGCCGGCCGGCGTGCCGCGAGCCGCCACCAGCAGCACGCAGCACGAATTGCGCACCTACGGCATCGGCGCGCAGATCCTGCGCGACGTCGGCGTGCGCCGCATGCGCCTGCTCGGCAGCCCGCGCCGCATGCCCAGCATGACGGGCTACGGCCTGGAAATCACCGGCTTCACCGCCGCGCAGACCTGATGACGACGAAAGGTGGCACGCCATGAAAGACGCCGACCAAGGCAGCGCCGGTGAACTGGCCGGCGAGGGCCTGCGCATCGCCATCGTGCAGGCCCGCTTCAACGACGCGCTGACCTGCAAGCTGGCCCAGGCCTGCCTGAGTGAACTGGAAAGGCTGGACGTCGACCCGGGCGACATCCGCCACGTCACCGTGCCGGGCGCCCTGGAAATTCCGCTGGCGCTGAAAGGCCTGGCCGACACCGGCGACTACGACGCGCTGATCGCGCTGGGCTGCATCATCCGCGGCGAGACCTACCACTTCGAACTGGTGGCCAACGAAAGCGGCGCCGGCGTGACGCGGGTCTCGCTGGACAGCGGCATCCCCATCGCCAACGCCATCCTGACTGTCGAAAACGAAGAGCAGGCCTGGGCTCGCGCCGAAGACAAGGGCCGCGACGCCGCCCGCGTGGCCGTCGAGATGGCCAACCTGATGGACGACCTGCTGTGACCCTGCCCGACTCGACGCCGCCCTCAGCCGCTGAAGCGCCCCGCCCGCCCAAGAAACGCACGCAACCCAAGTCGGCCCGCCGCCGCGCGCGCGAAATCGCCATGCAGGGTCTGTACCGCTGGCTGCTGGCCGGCGGTGAATCGAAGTCGGCCGAGGCCGACGTGACGGACATGGACGGCTTCGACCGCGCCGACCGCGTGCACTTCGACGCGCTGCTGCACGGCGGCGTGGAGCAGGCCGCCACCATCGACGCCGTGCTGACCCGCCATGTCGACCGCAAGACCTCGCTGCTGTCGCCGGTCGAACACGCCATCCTGATGATCGGCGTCTACGAGTTGATGAACTGCGTGGACATCCCCTACCGCGTGGCCATCAACGAAGCGGTGGAACTGGCCAAGACCTTCGGCGGCACCGACGGCCACAAGTTCGTCAACGGCGTGCTCGACAAATGCGCCGCCGAATTGCGGCCCGACGAAGCGCGGCCTGCGGGACGTTGAAAGCAGCATGACAATGCAAGCGCCACAGCGGCGTTCGAGGGCCTGCGCATGAAGCTCGCCAGCCGCCTGGATTTCATCGAGCCCTTCTGGGT
>JBBAPI010000031.1:0-39854 GCA_040400915.1 Rubrivivax sp. | reverse complement strand
GCAGGCAAATTGAAAATCTAGTCCAGCGGTGTCCGTGAGATCAGGGTAAGTCCATCCCGGGCCTGGAGCCGCAGGACGTATGGCTTGGCATGAGGTGCCGCCTCGCGCCGCCCAGTCACGCCTTGGTTCCGCGCGCGATGGCTTCCAGTTCGGCCCAGTCTTCCGCGGTGAGCGCCTGAGGTGGAACGGCGAAGACTATGGAGAGCAGCGGGCCTGATGTCCGTGTCCCCTTCCTCGCGAGGCAAGCTGACCGGCTCGTGAACTGCACATAGTTGAGCGCTGTGCATAGGGGTCGCTATGCAGAGCTCTCCATAGCGACCCCGAGCAGTCGTCTGCGACAGCGCCCTGAAGTAGCCGTCCGGCGCACCCGTTTCGGGCGTGTAGCCACGGCCTTGGGTCCGCTACCCATCCCGGAAGTCCGCAACAGTGACCCCCGACTTAAGGGGGGGGGGGGCGAGGCTTTTTTAAGGGTAATTTGAGTCGCCGCTGGTAATTTTCTCTCTCTGCCTTCGATGCCTGCAGCACAACGCTGCGCGCCAAGCGCAGGCTTTGAAGGGCGATTTCCATGAAGCGGTTGAAAACCTGGGCGGCTGTGGCCGCGATGCTGGCGCTGGCTGGCACGGCGCAGGCGTCGCTTGTCGGGCGGGACATAACCGGCAACGCCGTGGCAAGCGGTAGCGCAAGCGCAGTGTTCCTGTACGACACCGTGCTCAATGTCACTTGGCTGCGCGACGCCAACGCCAACGCCTACGGTCTGTTGAGTTGGATTGAGGCCAACACTTGGGCCAGCGGCTTGAACGTGGGCGGGTACACCGGCTGGCGCTTGCCCACGATGATCGCCAGCCCCAACGCCACTTTTGCATATGGCGGCACGGAAAACGGCTACAACGTACGAACCACGAGCGGTGACACTGTCTACAGCGAAATGGCGTCTTTGTACTACGACACGCTGGGTAACAAGGCTTGGAAAAACACATCAGGAAACATCCAGATTGGCTATGGCCTGGCCAACAAGGGCGACTTCAAGAATCTGCTGTCCGCCGATTACTGGTCCGATCTGGAGTCCCCGCAGGAATCGCGTGCCGCGTACATCTTCAATACAGGATTCGGCAACCAATACGACAAGTACAAGCGAGATGCCTCGTACGCCATGGCTGTGCGCCCCGGCGATGTGGCCGCCGCTGTGCCGGAGCCACAGACGCTGGCGTTGGCACTGCTGGCGTTGGGCACGATGGGGGTGGCGCGCAGAAGGCGGCCACGCTGAGGCTCAGGCGCTTCGAACCCTTCTCGTGGGCGCGGCGTCCGGCCCCTAGAACTGCTTGGGCAGCCCGGCTTGCTTCAGCACGCCGTTGGCCGTGTGTCGAGACAAGATCTGGTGGTCGACCGGGAAGCTCGTTCCGCTGCGCGGTGAGTGCCAGATGTCGTGATCGCCCTTGCCGTGGCGGACAAACATGCATCCGGCCTGCTTCAGCAGCCGGATCAATTCCGGCGTGTAGCCTTGCCCCATCGTGGTCAGGCGGCCGCTGGCAGGGCGATGCTGAAGCGACGGGCCAGCAACTCGACGGCAACACGTCCGTCGGCCGGCATGCAGCCATTGGCCTCCAGCAACTCAGGCACCATGAGCTTTAGCTTGGCGTCCAGAGCTTCGAGTGTCGATGCTTCAGTGACCAAGCCCGGAACGTCGTCTGAGGTGGCGACCCAGACCGCAGCCTCATCGTCCCATTCTGCGCGCACGAAGTAGGGCTTGTTCATCGTGCCATCATACGTCGTGCACAGCGCATGGGAATGCTCGCCGCAACGCAAACGGGCGCATCGGCAGTGCCGCGTGCCCGTGGTGAGGAGTGCTGCAAGTGAGGCGCATCGGGCCGTGGGCGTATGACCGGTCCGACTGGTCGTGGGTGGCTGCTGATGGCCGACCGCCGGCACCCACGCTCAGCCGCTTCCCGTCGGTCTGTTGCCCACGACCCGGCACGGCGGCCTCGCGGCCGCCAGTCAACGCCGGCCCGGCCCGAAGCCCCGCCACCAAAGCACCAGCGCACAGCCCACCACCATCGCGCCATAACTGGCCATCTTGCCGTCGCGGCCGAAGGCCACCAGCCCGGTCAGGGTGACCAGGGCCGCCACGCCACAAGCGGGCGCCGCCAGGCGCAGCCAGGGCACGCCGCGCAATTCGCGCAGCCACACCAGCTTGGCCAGCGCGGCCGACAACAGCCCAAGGCCCAGCGCCGGCACGAAGAGATTGCCCAGGTGCCACAGCGCGTCCAGCGGTCCCATCGTCTTGTATTCCTTCGGGCGGGTCCGCTTGCGCTGCCCCCGCATTGATATCGCTCAAACCGGCCGCACACCCAGCCCGGCACCACTGCCTACAATTGTCACGTGAGCGCTGCCGTCAACCTCGTCGCCCTCGGGCTGAACCACACCACCGCGCCGCTCGACCTGCGCGGGCGGCTGGCTTTCGGGCCCGAGCAACTGGCCCCGGCCCTGCACGGCCTGCGTGAACGCCTGCAACGCAGCGTGCCCGAAGCCGCTCTGGTGTCGACCTGCAACCGCACCGAGTTGTACGTGGCCGCCGGCACCGCGCCCATCCACGAACTGGTGCGCCCGACGCTGGACTGGCTGGCCGAGCAGGGCGGCATCAGCGGTGGGCAATTGCTGGACCACAGCTACGTGATGGAAGACCATGCTGCTGCGCGCCATGCTTTCCGCGTCGCGTCCGGCCTGGATTCGATGGTGCTGGGCGAACCGCAGATCCTGGGCCAGATGAAGCAGGCCGTGCGCCTGGCCGACGAAGCCGGCACGCTGGGCACCACGCTGCACCAGCTGTTCCAGCGCTCGTTCTCGGTGGCCAAGGAAGTCCGCACCTCGACCGAGATCGGCTCGCATTCCATCAGCATGGCCGCCGCCGCGGTCCGCCTGGCTGCGCAGCTGTTCGAAGACCTGCACCAGATCAAGGTGCTCTTCGTCGGTGCCGGCGAAATGATCGAACTGGTGGCCACGCACTTCGAGGCGCGCGCCCCCAAGTCCATCGCGCTAGCCAATCGCACGCTGGAGCGCGGCGAAAGGCTGGCGGCGCGCTTTGGCGGCGAGGCCATGCGCCTGTCCGACGTCCCCAACCGCCTGCATGAGTTCGACGCCGTCATCTCCTGCACCGCCAGCACCCTGCCCATCATCGGCCTGGGCGCTGTCGAGCGGGCCTTGAAAGCACGCCGCCACCGGCCGATGTTCATGGTCGACCTGGCCGTGCCGCGCGACATCGAACCCGAAGTGGCACAGGTCTCCGACGTCTACCTCTACACCGTCGACGACCTGTCGACCCTGGTCCAGACCGCAGGCGAAAAGCGCCAGGCGGCGGTGCAGCAGGCCGAAGCCATCATCGACGCCGGCGTGCAGAGCTTCGCGCACTGGCTGGACCAGCGCGCGGCCGTGCCGCTGATCCAGGCGCTGAACCGCCAGGCCGACGACTGGGGCGCGGTGGAACTGGCCCGCGCCCGCAAGGCGCTGGCCCGCGGCGAGCCGGCGGAAAAGGTGCTGGAAGCCATGGCCCGCGGCATCACGCACAAGATGCTGCACGGCACGCTGGCCGAACTGCACGCGGCCGAGGGCGACGAACGCCAGCACCTGGCCGACACCGTGTCGCGCCTGTTCCTGCGCTCCGCCTCGCGCCACCCCGGCGGCGAGAGCCGTTAGCTGAAGCACCGCCCGACGCCGCGCTCCGTGCGCGGCGCCGGGCCGCCTGCCACCCCGCCATGAACCCCACCCTACGCGACCGTTTTGAACGCCTGGCCCTGCGCGGGGCAGAGCTGGACGCCACGCTGTCCGACCCGCAAGTCGCGGCCGACATGAAGCGCTGGCGCGCGCTGTCGCGCGAGCAGGCCGAGGTCAGCGGCGTCACCACGCGCTACGCCCGCTACCAGCAGCGCGAGCGGGATCTGGCCGCGGCGCAGGAGATGGCCGACGGCGAAGCCGACCCCGAGATGGCGGCGATGGCGCGCGAAGAGATCGCCAGCGCCACGGCCGACCTGGCCCGCCTGCAAGCCGAGCTGCAGACGGCGCTGATTCCGAAAGACGCCGACGACGAACGGCCGGCGTTTCTGGAAATACGCGCTGGCAGTGGCGGCGATGAATCGGCGCTATTCGCCGGCGACCTGGCCCGCATGTACCTGCGCTACTGCGAACGCCAGGGCTGGCGCACCGAGGTGATGAGCCAGAGCGACAGCGAGCTGGGCGGCTACAAGGAACTGGTGCTGCGCATCGACGGCGATGGCGTGTACGGCCAACTGCGCTTCGAGAGCGGCGGCCACCGCGTGCAGCGCGTGCCCAGCACCGAGAGCCAGGGCCGCATCCACAGCAGCGCCTGCACGGTGGCCGTGATGCCCGAGCCCGACGAAGCCGAAGAGGTCACGCTGAACCCGGCCGAACTGCGCATCGACACCTTCCGCGCCAGCGGCGCCGGCGGCCAGCACGTCAACAAGACCGACAGCGCCATCCGCATCACCCACCTGCCCACCGGCCTGGTCGCCGAGTGCCAGGACGACCGCAGCCAGCACCGCAACAAGGCCAAGGCGATGGTGGTCTTGCAGGCACGGCTGCGCGAGAAAGACCGCGGCGAACGCGCCGCGAAAGAGGCCGCCACACGCAAGGGCCTGATCGGCAGCGGCGACAGCAGCGACCGCATCCGCACCTACAACTTCCCGCAAGGCCGGCTGACCGACCACCGCATCAACCTGACGCTGTACAAGCTGGCGCAGATCATGGACGGCGACCTGGGCGACGTGGTCGGCGCGCTGCAGGCGGCGCGGGCCGGCGAGCAGCTGGCGCAGCTGGAAGCCGGCGGCCGCTGAACCGGCCATGCGCATCGCCGAGCTGCTGATCGCCGCACGCCGTGCCGGTGTCGACCGGCTGGACGCGCAGCTGTTGCTCGCCCACCTGCTGCAGCGGCCGCGCGCCTGGCTGCTGGCCCACGACGACCACCGCCTGGGTGAGGCCCAGACCGCACAGCTGCTGCAACAGCTGCAACAGCGTGCACAAGGCGTGCCGCTGGCCTACCTGGTCGGCGAACGCGAGTTCTGCGGGCTGGTGCTGCAACTCACGCCCGACGTGCTGGTGCCGCGGCCCGAGACCGAGTTGCTGGTCGAGTGGGCGCTGGAACGCCTGACCGCGGCGCCGGCCGACAGCGTGGTCGATCTGGGCACCGGCAGCGGCGCCATCGCGCTGGCCATCAAGCAGCGGTGTCCCGGCGCGGCCGTCACCGCCAGCGATGCCAGCGCCGCCGCGCTGCAGGTGGCGCAAGGCAACGGCGCGCGCCACGGCCTCGCGGTCGACTGGCTGCACGGCGACTGGTGGGCGCCGCTGCACGGCCGCCGCTACGGGCTGGCGGTCTCCAACCCGCCCTATGTGGCCGGCGACGACCCCCACCTGGCGGCCCTGGCCCACGAACCGCGTGGCGCGCTGACGCCCGAGGGCGACGGGCTGGCGGCGCTGCGGCGCATCGTGCAGGACGCACCCGACCACCTGCTGCCCGGCGCCTGGCTGCTGCTGGAACACGGCCACGACCAGGCCGATGCGGTGCAGGCGCTGCTGACCGCCCGCGGCTTTGTCGGCGGCGAGACCCGCGCCGACCTGGCCGGCCAGCCCCGCTGCACGGGCGCGGCCTGGCGCCGCGTCCCCTAGCGCCTGCCGACCGCCTAAGCCCAGAACAAGGGCCGACGACCGGTTACATCCGGGCTGCAGCCGGGCGGGTTCGGACGCATGATGGGCCTGCCAACACACAGCAGGAGTTCGCCATGACCTTACGCACGACATGCCTGGGCCTGTCGGGTGCCCTCATGGGTTTGCAGGCCTGCGCCGCCGACGGGCTGCAGCCGCCGACGCCAGACACCTTCTGGCCGCAGTGGCAGGTGCGCATCGGCCTGCAGACCGGCCATGCGGCGCCGCTGTCGCTGACGGCGCCTTTCGGGCCCACCCGCCTGGGCCTGGTGGCCGAGCGGTCGACCGGCGCACCCCTCACCGTCCGCGCGGTCTTGGGCAGCGAAGGCAGCGACAGCGGCCTGCACGACGCGCGCCTGGCGCCTTGGCTCAAGCTCGGCGTGCGCTACAGCTTCTAGACCCCACGCTAGCGGGCGGGCTGCGGCCTGTCGCATACTTGGGTCTTGCTGATTTCGAGAAGGACATGTCCCATGAGCGACGTGCAACAACGCATAGCTGAACTGGTCAAGGGTCACCGCGTGGTGCTCTTCATGAAGGGCACGGCCCAATTCCCGCAGTGCGGTTTTTCCGGCCGCGCCATCCAGGTGATGAAGGCCTGCGGTGTCAACGACCTGAAGACCTTCAACGTCTTCGACGATGACGACGTGCGCCAGGGCATCAAGGACTACGCGCAGTGGCCCACCATCCCCCAGCTCTACGTCAACGGCGAATTCGTCGGCGGCTCGGACATCATGATGGAGATGTACCAGTCGGGCGAACTGCAACAGCTGTTGGGCACGCCGAACTGAATCGGCGCCGGCCGCGGTCTCAAGCGGTCGGCACGTCCCAGGCGCGACGCGCGCCCAGCACCGCATTCGGGTACTCGGGCTTGCCCCGGCTGCCGTTGTAACGGCCCAGCGCCATGAACACGTCGCCGCGCTCGCGGTCGAGGTAGTGGCGCAGGATGGTGCAGCCGAAGCGCAGATTGGTCTGCAAGTGGAAGAGGCGGCGGTCGTCGCCGTTGCCGATCAGGCGCGCCCAGAAGGGCATCACCTGCATATAGCCCCGCGCGCCGGCGCTGCTGATCGCGTACTTGCGAAAACCGCTCTCGACCTGGATCAGGCCCAGCACCAGCGCGGTTTCCAGCCCGGCACGGCGGCTTTCGTACCAGGCCGCTTCCAGGAATTCGACCCGCGTGTGGTGCTCCGTGTGGCGCTTCTTCAGCCTGTCGCTGGCTGCGCCCAGCCAGCGCAGGTACCCCAGGCGCTCTTCCATCTGGTCGAAGCGGGGCCGCGGCGGGGCCGCTTCAGCCACCGCCGCCACCAAGGCTGAACGCACGGCATCGGCCAGAGGCTCTTCAACCTGGGCGCCGGCCCGGGCACCACGCGCCCACAGGGCCAGCGGGCCGAACATCAGGGCACGCCGCGCCAGCGTCATGCGGCCCGCGTCATGCCGCCAGGCGGGCCTTCAGCGTGGCCACCACGTCGGCCAGCGGCAGGACGCTGGCGGCGGCCTCGCGCCGGCCCTGCAGTTCGACGGTGCCGGCCTTCAGGCCGCGGTCGGACAGCACCACACGCTGCGGCACGCCGATCAATTCCCAGTCGGCGAACATCGCGCCCGGGCGCTCGCCGCGGTCGTCCAGCACCACGTCGATGCCCAGCGCCGCGAGCTCCTCGTGCAACTGGTCGGCAGCGGCCTGCACCTCGGGGCTGCGGTCGTAGCCGATGGGGCAGACGACGACGCTGAAGGGCGCCATCGCGGCCGGCCAGATCATGCCGCGCGCGTCGTGGTTCTGCTCGATGGCCGCGCCCAGCAGGCGGGTCACGCCGATGCCGTAGCAGCCCATCTCGAAAGGCTGCGGCTTGCCGTTCTCGTCGAGGAAGTGGGCCTTCATCGGCACGCTGTACTTCTTCGTGCCCAGGTAGAAGACATGGCCCACTTCGATGCCGCGCTGGATGGCCAGCACGCCCAGGCCGTCGGGCGACGGGTCACCCGCCACGACGTTGCGGATGTCGGCCACCAGATCGGGTTCGGGCAGGTCGCGGCCCCAGTTCACACCGGTGAAATGGAAGTCGGCCTCGTTGGCGCCGCAGACGAAATCGCTCATCGCGGCCACGGTGCGGTCGACCACCACCTTCACCGGCTTCTTCAAGCCCGAATTTGTGACGATAGGCCCCAGATAACCCGGCTTGCAGCCGAAGTGCTCGTCGATCTCGGCGGCGGTCGCGAAGCGGAAGGCGTCACCCAGACCCTCGACCTTGCCGGCCTTGATCTCGTTCAGGTTGTGGTCGCCGCGCACCAGCAGCAGCCACACCGTGGTCTTCGTGATGTCGCCGGCCTCGTTCTTCACATCGGTGGCCAGGACCAGCGATTTCACGGTCTGTGCCAACGGCAATCCCAAGAGGTCGGCCACGTCTTCGCAGGTCGACTTGCCGGGCGTGGCGGTCTTGGCCACCGCCTGCGCGGGAGCGGCGCGCTGGGCGATCAGCGACACGGCTTCGGCCAGTTCGATGTTGGCCGCGTAGTCGCTGGTCGGGCAGTAGACGATGGCGTCCTCGCCGGTGTCGGCGATGACCTGGAACTCGTGCGAGGCGTCACCGCCGATGGCGCCGGTGTCGGCCGCCACGGCGCGGTATTGCAGCCCGAAGCGGTCGAAGATGCGCTTGTAGGCGTCGAACATGCCCTGGTAGCTCTTCAGCGCCGAAGCCTTGTCGCGGTCGAAGGAGTAGGCGTCCTTCATCGTGAACTCGCGCCCGCGCATCAGGCCGAAACGGGGCCGGCGCTCGTCGCGGAACTTGGTCTGGATGTGGTAGAAATTCCGCGGCAGCTGCTTGTAGCTGCGCAGCTCTTGCCGGGCGATGTCGGTGATGACTTCCTCGCTGGTCGGCTGGATGATGAAGTCGCGGTCGTGCCTGTCCTTGATGCGCAGCAACTCGGGGCCGTAGGCCTGGAAACGGCCGGTCTCCTGCCACAGCTCGGCGGGCTGCACCACGGGCATCAGCAACTCGACCGCGCCAGCGCGGTTCATCTCCTCGCGGATGATGGCCTCGACCTTGCGGATGACCCGCAGGCCCAGCGGCATGTAGCTGTAGATGCCGGCGCCCAGGCGCTTGATGAAGCCGGCCCGCATCATCAACTGATGGCTGGCGACTTCGGCTTCGGCGGGCGCTTCTTTGAGCGTCGAGATAAAGGTGGCAGAGGCTTTCATGGGGTCCGGTGAGCACACGGCGCCGGTGCCCGATCAAGGCCCTGCGGAAGACCTCGTTCAGCGGCTGCCTACCCCCGCCGAGAGCCCGCATCGAGGCTGCGGGTTAGCGAGAATTCGCGCGCTGCACAGTGCCGGTGCAATAATGAAATCAGTCACAAAATTGGGGTTTGATTATGCTCGACCGGGAAGGCTTCAGGCCCAACGTCGGCATCGTCCTGCTCAACTCGCGCAATCAGGTTTTCTGGGGCAAGCGGCTGCGCACGCACTCGTGGCAGTTCCCGCAAGGTGGCATCGACCACGGCGAGTCGCCCGAGCAGGCGATGTTCCGAGAGCTACACGAAGAAGTGGGCCTGCGGCCCGAGCACGTCCAGATCGTGGCCCGCACGCGCGACTGGCTGCGCTATGAAGTGCCCGACCATTTCATCCGCAAGGACGCGCGCGGCCACTACCGCGGACAGAAGCAGATCTGGTTCCTGCTGCGCCTGGTCGGCCGCGACAGCGACATGAACCTGCGCGCCACCAGCCACCCGGAATTCGATGCCTGGCGCTGGAACGACTACTGGGTGCCGCTGGATCTGGTCATCGAGTTCAAGCGCAATGTCTACGAGATGGCACTGACCGAACTGGCGCGCTTCCTGCCCCGCACCAACCCGCACAACCGCTACCTGCGGTCGGGCTTGCGCCTGCAGCGCCACGAGGACGAAGCGCCGGCCCTGAACGGCTTGCCCGATGGCAGCGGCGCCGCAACCGACGGTGCCGCTCGTGTCGCGCCGGGCGCTACATCAGGACCAGATTGGTCCGGTGGATGAGTTCGGGTTCGTTGGCGTAGCCCAGCAGGGCGCCGATCTGTGACGAGGCCTTGCGCGCGATCAGCCGCGCCTCGGCCGCCGAATAGTTGGCCAGACCGCGCGCCACTTCGATACCCGCCGCCGTGCGCACGGCGATCACGTCGCCGCGAATGAACGCGCCCTGCACCTCCTGCACGCCGATGGGCAGCAGGCTCTTGCCCTCGTCGCGCAACTTGGCCACCGCGCCCTCGTCCACCACCACCGCGCCACGCAATTGCAGGTGGTCCACCATCCATTGCTTGCGCGCCGCCAGCTTGGGCGTGCCGGCCCGCAGCGCCGTGCCGATGGCCTCGCCGGCAGCCAGGCGCAGCAGCACATCGGGTTCGCGGCCCCAGGCGATGACGGTGCTGGTGCCGCTGCCGGCAGCCCGCTTCGCAGCCAGGATCTTGGTCAACATGCCGCCGCGCCCGATGCTGGAACCGGCGCCGCCGGCCATGGCCTCCAGCGCCGGGTCGCCGGCGGTGGCGGCATCGATGAAACGTGCGTCCGGGTCCTTGCGCGGGTCGGCGGCATACAAGCCCCGCTGGTCGGTGAGGATGACGTAGGCGTCGGCGTCCACCAGGTTGGCCACCAGCGCGCCCAGGGTGTCGTTGTCGCCGAACTTGATCTCGTCGTTGACAACGGTGTCGTTCTCGTTGATGACCGGGATCACCTTGAGGGACAGCAAGGTCAGCAGCGTCGAGCGCGCGTTGAGGTAGCGCTCGCGGTCGGCCAAGTCGGCGTGGGTCAGCAGCACCTGCGCACTGGCCATGCCGTGCTCGGACAGCCGCGACTCGTACATCTGCACCAGGCCCATCTGCCCGACCGCCGCCGCCGCCTGCAACTCATGCAGTTCGGTCGGGCGCTGCGCCCAGCCCAGCCGCTTCATGCCCTCGGCGATGGCGCCGCTGGAGACCATCACCACCTCACGCCCCTGGCGCGCCAGTTCGGCCAGTTGGCGCGACCAGTTGCCGATGGCCTGCGCATCGACGCCGCGGCCTTCGTTGGTGACCAGGCTGGAGCCGACCTTGACGACGATGCGGCGGGCTCCGAGGAGCACGCTATTCATCGGGTGTGGCCGGCGCCTCGAAGCGTTGATCGGGCAGCTTGTCCACGCGCTGGTGCTTGGCCACATCGGTGTAAATGGCCTCGATCAGCGGCTGCAGACCGTCGCGCGCCAGGGCGGATATCGAGAACACCGGGCCCTTGTAGCGCAGCCGCTTGACGTAGTCCTTGACGCGCTGTTCGCGCTCGGCCTCGGGCACCATGTCGAGCTTGTTGAAGACCAGCCAGCGCGGCTTGGCGTGCAGCTTGGGGTCGTACTTCTTCAACTCGGCGACGATGGCCTTGGCCTGCTGCACCGGGTCCACGCCCTCGTCGAAGGGCGCCGCGTCCACGATGTGCAGCAGCAGCCGCGTGCGCTGCAGATGGCGCAAGAACTGGTGGCCCAGACCGGCCCCTTCCGAGGCGCCCTCGATCAGGCCGGGAATGTCGGCCACCACGAAGCTGCGTTCCGGGCCGACGCGCACCACGCCGAGGTTCGGCGCCAGGGTCGTGAAGGGGTAGTCGGCGATCTTCGGCCGCGCATTGGAAATCGCCGTGATCAGCGTCGACTTGCCGGCGTTGGGCATGCCCAGCAGGCCGACATCGGCCAGCACGCGCAGTTCCAGCTTCAGCTTCTTGGCCTCGCCGGGCCAGCCGGGCGTCTTCTGGCGCGGTGAGCGGTTGGTGGCGGTCTTGTAGTGCAGGTTGCCGAAGCCGCCGTCGCCGCCCTGGGCCAGGATCACGCGCTGGCCGTGCTCCAGCAGTTCCACCAGCACATCGCCGGTTTCGAAATCGGAAATGATGGTGCCCACCGGCATGCGCAGGACGATGTCGTCGGAGGCCGCACCGAACTGGTCGGAACCCCGGCCCTGCTCGCCGTTGCGGGCCTCGTGGCGGCGCGCGTAGCGGTAGTCGATCAGCGTGTTGATGTTGCGATCGGCGATGGCGAAAACACTGCCGCCGCGGCCGCCGTTGCCGCCGTTCGGGCCGCCGAAGGGGATGAATTTTTCGCGCCGGAAGCTCACGCAGCCTGCGCCGCCATCTCCGGCTGAGATGTCGATGGTGGCTTCGTCAACGAATTTCATGGTGTTGGGCGGCTAGCGTTGAATGCTAGCGGTGTTCAGGCGGTACAGGCCATGCGGCCCAGGAATGAAAAAGCCCCGGCACGCCGGGGCTCTACGGGGCCGCGATGCGCCGATCAGACGGGCGTGACGAACACGGTCTGGCGGTTCAACGAACCCTTGATCTTGAAAGAGACCGAACCGTCGACCAGCGCGAACAAGGTGTGATCCTTGCCCATGCCGACACCGACGCCGGCGTGGAACTTGGTGCCACGTTGACGAACGATGATCGAGCCGGCAGAGATCTTCTCGCCACCGAAAGCCTTGACGCCGAGCATCTTGGGCTGCGAATCGCGGCCGTTGCGGGTTGAGCCGCCGCCCTTTTTCTGTGCCATGGTCTTAGCTCCTTAGCCGTTGATCGAGCCGATTTGCAGCTCGGTGTAGCACTGGCGGTGGCCGCCATGCTTCTGGTAATGCTTGCGGCGGCGCATCTTGAAAATGCGCACCTTGTCGTGCTTGCCTTGTGACAGCACGGTGGCTGTCACGGTTGCACCCGCGACCCAGGGGGCCCCAACCTTCAGATCCGCACCGCTACCCACGGCCAAAACCTGATCGATCACGACTTCCTGACCCACGTCCGCAGCTATCTGTTCTACCTTGATCTTTTCGCCGGCTGCAACCTTGTATTGCTTGCCACCGGTTTTTATGACCGCGTACATGTGTGAAACCTTTCGAAGTAACCCCGAGCCGGGCGCCACCGGCGACAGCGGCCGCACTGAGGCGACCGGTGCCGGGTGCGAACCAGCAGGCTTCCACCGGGAAGCCCGGCCGCATAGAGAAATGCAAGCAACGCAGGGCCTCGGAGCATAGCACATCGCGAAGTGCCTGCTGACCGTTCGCACGCACGGCGGCGCAGCTTCCTATAATCAACGTCTACCTCCGCCTGCGTGCCCCGTGTTCGAGACCCCCGCCCTACCGACATCCACAGAGAACCCGACCGACGCAGCCCTGCGCCAGGTCGATGCGGTCATCCGCGGCCGACTCAGTTCACGGGTGGCCCTGATCGACCAGATCTCGTCCTACATCATCGGCGCGGGCGGCAAGCGCATCCGTCCCCGGCTGGTGCTGCTGTTCGCCGAGGCACTGGGTTTCGAAGGGCCGGAACGCTACGAGCTGGCCGCCATCGTCGAGTTCATCCACACCGCCACGCTGCTGCACGATGACGTGGTCGACGAGTCGGACCTGCGGCGTGGCCGCGCCACGGCCAACGCCACCTTCGGCAATGCGGCCAGCGTGCTGGTGGGCGACTTCCTGTACTCGCGCGCCTTCCAGATGATGGTGGCGGTGAACCGCATGCGGGTGCTGGAGGTGCTGGCCGACGCGACCAATGTCATCGCAGAAGGCGAAGTCCTGCAGCTGATGAACATGCACGACCCGGACCTCGCGGTCGAGGATTACCTGCGCGTCATCCGCTTCAAGACCGCCAAGCTCTTCGAGGCCAGCGCACGCCTCGGGGCGGTGCTGGCCGGCGCCGACCCGCAGCTGGAAGAGTCCTGCGCCGAGTTCGGCCGTTCGCTGGGCACCGCCTTCCAGCTGGTCGATGACCTGCTGGACTACGAAGGCAAGAGTGACGAGTTGGGCAAGAACGTCGGTGACGACCTGCGTGAGGGCAAGCCGACGCTGCCCCTGCTGCTGGCGATGGAGCGCTCGAGCGAGTCCGACCGCCAGCTGATCCGCCATGCCATCGAACAAGGCGAGCTGCAGAAGCTGCCGGAGATCCTGGCCATCGTGCGCGACACCGGCGCCCTCGACGCCACGCGGGAGGCGGCCGAGCGCGAAGCGGACAAGGCGCGTGCGGCTCTCAGAGTGCTGCCCGAGTCGAGGGCGCGCGACGCTCTGCTAGAATTGTGTCTTCGTTCGGTGCACCGTTCTTCGTGATGAAGGCTGCGGGCGCTCGACGAACTCTTGTAGCGGGTTCGCACCTGCAAGAAAATCGGGGTGTAGCTTAGCCTGGTAGAGCGCTACGTTCGGGACGTAGAGGCCGGAGGTTCGAATCCTCTCACCCCGACCAGGTTGGCCGCACGAAGGTGCCTCACTGCACGTCAGGCCGCCACGTCGGCCCCGACGTTTACACCCTGACGGGGATCGGCGATGATCTCCGCGACATGCAGACGCTGAGCTGAACCTGATGCCCACAGAAACGTTGGTCGAACCGCCGCAATCGTTTCTATCGGGCGTGGCCCGCGTGCTGGTCAGCGCAGGGAAACTCAGCGCCAAGGCGGCGCAGACGCTCACCGAGAGCGCTCGAGAGCGCAAGGGCAGCTTCGTTGCGGCCGTGATCAGCGCCGGCGCTGTCAAGCCCGACGACCTGGCCCACACGCTGTCTGCAGCCCTGGCCTTGCCGCTGATCGACCTGAACGCCATCGACCTGCTGAAGCTGCCGCGCAACATCGTCGACCAGAAGATCGCCAGCCAATACCAGTTGATCGTGTTGGGCAAGCGCGGCAACCGCCTGTTCATCGGCGCGGCCGACCCGACCGACCAGGAAGCGGTCGAGCGCATCAAGTTCGCCACCCAGCTGACGCCCGAGTGGGTGATCGTCGAATACGACAAGCTGATGCGCCAGCTCGAAGGCCAGAACAACACGGCCAACGAGGTCATCGAAACCCTGTCCAGCGCCGATTTCGACTTCGACGTCACCGATGACGAGGCGGCCAGCAGCGCGGAAGCCGCTGAAGTCGCCTCCGAGGTCGAGGACGCGCCCGTCGTGCGTTTTCTGCAGAAGATGCTGATCGATGCGATCAACATGCGCGCGTCCGACCTGCATTTCGAACCCTACGAATACACCTACCGCGTGCGCTTCCGCATCGACGGCGAACTGCGCGAGATCACGCAGCCGCCGGTCGCCATCAAGGACAAGCTGGCCTCGCGCATCAAGGTCATCTCGCGCATGGACATCGCCGAAAAGCGGGTCCCGCAGGACGGGCGGATGAAGCTGAAGTTCGGCACCAAGGCCATCGACTTCCGGGTCTCGACGCTGCCCACGCTGTTCGGCGAGAAGGTCGTGATCCGGATCCTGGACCCGTCCAGTGCCAGGCTGGGCATCGAGGCCCTGGGCTACGAGAAGATCGAGAAAGACCGCCTGATGCACTGCATCGGCCGGCCTTACGGGATGATCCTGGTCACCGGCCCCACCGGCAGCGGCAAGACGGTGACGCTGTACACCTGCCTGAACATCCTGAACCAGCCCGGCGTGAACATCGCCACCGTGGAAGACCCCGCGGAAATCAACCTGCCGGGCATCAACCAGGTCAACGTCAACGACCGCGCCGGCCTGACCTTCGCCGCCGCGCTGAAGTCCTTCCTGCGGCAGGATCCGGACATCATCATGGTCGGCGAAATCCGCGACCTCGAAACGGCCGACATCGCGATCAAGGCCGCGCAGACCGGCCACATGGTGATGAGCACACTGCACACCAACGACGCGCCGACGACCCTGACCCGCCTGCTGAACATGGGCGTGGCGCCGTTCAACATCGCGTCCAGCGTGCTGCTGATCACGGCGCAGCGGCTGGCCCGCAAGCTCTGCGAAAACTGCAAGAAGCCTGCGGAATACCCGCGTGATTCGCTGCTCAAGGCCGGCTTCAAGGCGGAAGATCTGGATGGCAACTGGAAGCCTTACCGGGCGATCGGCTGCTCGGCCTGCAACGGCGGCTACAAGGGACGGGTCGGCGTTTACCAAGTGATGCCCATCACCGAAGCCATACAGCGCATCATCCTGACCGAAGGATCGGCGCTCGACATTGCCAAGCAGGCCGAAATCGAAGGCGTGCGCGACCTGCGGCAGTCGGGCCTGATCAAGGTCCGCGCCGGCGTCACCACGCTGGAAGAAATCATCACCGTCACCAACGAGTAAGGCCGGCTTCAGCAGGCCCGGCTCGACCCCCTCACTGCCCGCAGCAAGACCGCAAAGCCATGGCCACCGCAGCACTCGCCAAACCATCCAAGGAAATCATCTTCGAATGGGAAGGCAAGGACCGCAACGGCAAGATCGTGCGCGGCGAGATGCGCGCCGGCGGCGAGTCCATGGTCAACGCCAGCCTGCGCCGCCAGGGCATCCTGGTCAGCAAGGTGAAGAAGCGCCGTTCCAGCGGGGGCCGCTCGATCAAGCAGCGGGACATCGCCATCTTCACGCGGCAACTGGCCACGATGATGAAGGCCGGTGTGCCGCTGCTGCAGTCCTTCGACATCGTTGCGCGCGGCAGCACCAACCCGCGCATGACCAAGCTGCTCAATGACATCCGCGGCGACGTCGAAACCGGCACCAACCTGTCATCGGCTTTCCGCAAGCACCCGCTGTACTTCGACGCGCTGTACTGCAACCTCGTCGAAGCCGGCGAAGCCGGCGGCATCCTGGAAGCCTTGCTCGACCGCCTGGCGATCTACCAGGAAAAGACGATGGCCATCAAGAGCAAGATCAAGTCGGCCCTGATGTACCCGGTGGCCGTGATGGTCGTCGCCTTCGTCGTCTTGACCGTGATCATGATCTTCGTCATCCCTGCGTTCGAGGACGTCTTCAAGTCCTTCGGTGGCGAACTGCCCACGCCGACCCTGATCGTCATCGCGATGTCGAAGTTCTTCGTCAAGTGGTGGTGGGCCATCTTCGGCCTGCTCGGCGGCGGCCTGTATTTCTTCTTCGAGAGCTGGAAGCGTTCCGAGAAGATGCAGATGACCATGGACCGCATTCTGCTGAAGATTCCGATCTTCGGCGACTTGATCCACAAGTCGGTGATCGCCCGCTGGACGCGCACGCTATCGACCATGTTCGCGGCCGGCGTGCCGCTGGTCGAAGCGCTCGATTCGGTCGGCGGCGCCTCGGGCAACATGGTCTACGCCCAGGCCACCGAGCAGATCCAGCGCGATGTGTCCACCGGCTCGGCGCTGACCACCTCGATGACCAGCACGGGCGTGTTCCCGACCATGGTGCTGCAGATGTCGGCCATCGGCGAAGAGTCCGGCTCGCTGGACCACATGCTGGGCAAGGCGGCCGAGTTCTACGAGGACGAGGTCGACGAGATGGTCAAGGGTCTGTCCAGCCTGATGGAGCCTTTCATCATCGTCATCCTGGGCGTGCTGATCGGCGGCATCGTGGTCTCGATGTACCTGCCGATCTTCAAGCTGGGCGCGGTTGTCTAGCGTGGCGGCCTGGCTCGGGGCGCTGCCCCTGGATGTGCTGCTGTCGCCCGCGATGCTGGCGCTGCTGGGCCTGATGGTCGGCAGCTTCCTCAACGTGGTGGTCCAACGCAAGCCGCTGATGCTGGAGCGGCAGTGGTGGGGTGACGTGGCGGCGCAGATGGCCGACGGCGATTCGCATGCCCGCGTTCTGGGCCGCAAGGCGCCGGCGCCGCTGGCCTTGCAAGCCGAGCAACTGGCCCAGTCGCTGAGTGGCCTGGCCCCCTTGAGCCTGTCACGTCCGGCGTCGCGCTGCCCCGCCTGCGGGCATCGCATCCGCTGGTTCGAGAACATCCCGCTGGTCAGCTGGCTGGTGCTGAAGGGCCGCTGCTCGGCCTGCGGCGTGGCCATCGCCCTGCGCTACCCCCTGGTCGAAGTGGGGACCGCGCTGATGTTCGCCGCACTGGCCTGGCGCACCGGCCCGCAGCCCGTGACCTTGCTGTGGTGTGCGATGGCAGCGGTGCTGCTGGCGCTGGCCCTAATCGACTGGGACACCACGGTGCTGCCCGATGACCTGACGCTGCCGCTGATGTGGGCCGGCCTGGTCGCTGCCGCGGTGGGCTGGCTGCCGGGGCTGACCCTGGGCGCGTCGCTGGGGGGCGCGGTGGCCGGCTACCTGTCGCTGTGGTCGGTCTACTGGCTTTTCAAGTTGGTGACGGGCAAGGAAGGCATGGGCTACGGCGACTTCAAGCTGCTGGCCGCCCTGGGCGCCTGGCTGGGCTGGCAGGCCATCCTGCCCATCGTGCTGATGGCCTCGATGATCGGCGCGGTGGTGGGCCTGGTGATGAAGGCGACGGGCTCCTTGCGTGAAGGCCGCTTCGTGCCTTTCGGTCCTTTCCTGGCCGGCGGCGGCCTGGTCGTCATGCTGGCGGGCCTGCAGACGGTGCTGGGGTGGATAGGCTGGGCGTGAGTGCCGCAACCCGTCTGCAGATCGGTCTGACCGGCGGCATCGGCAGCGGCAAGAGCACCGTGGCCCGCATGCTGGTGGCCTGCGGTGCCCACCTGGTCGACACCGACGCCATCGCCCGCGCGCTGAGCGGGCCCGGCGGTGCCGCGATGCCGGCGATCGCCGCCCACTTCGGCCCGCAGGTCGTGGCGGCGGACGGCGCGCTGGACCGCGAATTGATGCGGCAGATGGTGTTCACCGACCCGGCGGTCAAGACCCGGCTGGAAGCCATCCTGCACCCGCTGATCGGACACGGCGCAGGCCAGCAAGCCGCGCTGCACCCCGAGCGGCCGGTCGTCTTCGACGTGCCGCTGCTGGCCGAATCCCAAGGTCTGCGGCCCTGGCGGGCGCGGGTGCACCGGGTGCTGGTGGTCGACTGCCGTGTCGAAACGCAGATCGCGCGGGTGCTGACCCGCCCCGGCTGGACAGCCGACGCCGTGCAGCGGGTCATTGCCCAGCAAGCGTCGCGCGAACAGCGGCGCGGCGTGGCCGACGCCGTCATCGCCAACGAAGGCCTAGACCTGGCGCAACTCGACGCCGAAGTGCGGGCCTTGTGGGCCTTGTGGACCGGTCTGCCGGGCTTCCGTCCGGCAGCCAGCCCGCCAGCCTGAGGCGGGGGCTGTGGAACAATCCGCGCGCCATCACGCCTTCCCCCCTGTTGCCTGCCCCACGAGCCCGCCTTGGTCCTTTACGAGTACCCGTTCAACGAAGGCATACGCACCATGCTGCGGCTCGAACACCTGTTCGACCGCCTGGGCCAACTGGTAGCCCGCGACACCCCGGTCGACCACCATTTCGCGCTGGCGACGATCTTCGAGATCATGGACGTCGCTTCGCGCGCTGACCTGAAGAGCGACCTGCTGAAGGAACTGGAACGCCATCGCGGCCAGTTGCACGGCTACCGCGGCCACCCCAGCATTTCCGAAGTCGCGCTGGACACGATGATCGCCCGCATCGACCACGCCTTCAACGGCCTGAACCAGCTGCCCGGCAAGGCGGGGCAGGTCCTGGCCAGCAATGACTGGCTGATGAGCATCCGCAGCCGCATCAACATCCCGGGCGGCACCTGCGAATTCGACCTGCCGGCCTACTACGCCTGGCAGCAGCACGCGCCCGACAGCCGCCGCAGCGACCTGCAGGGCTGGATGGTCACCCTGACCCCGCTGGCCGAAGCGCTGCAGGTGCTGCTGGGCCTGCTGCGCGACAGCGGCGTGCCCCAGCGCCTGGTGGCCACCAACGGCCAGTACCAGCAAAGCCTGGCCGCCGGCAAGGTCTACCAGTTGCTGCGCGTGCGCTTGGCCGCCGACACGGACCTGGTGCCCGAGATCACCGGGCACCGGCTGATGGTCTCGGTGCGTTTCATGCGGCCCGATGCCGACGGCCGCCTGCGCAACGCCGGCGTGGACACCGCCTTCGACCTGGCCTTGTGCGCATGAGCGAGCCCAGCACCCCGGTGCGCAAAGTGGCCTGCCCGGCTTGCAAGGGCCCGTCCCTGTTCGGCCCGGGCAACCCCTGGCGCCCCTTCTGCAGCCAGCGCTGCCGCAGTGCCGACCTGGGCGCGTGGGCCAGCGAGCGCTTCCGCGTGCCGGCGCAGGCGCCGACCGAAGACGAGAGCCAGCCGCCGGATTCCTGAGGCGGCACCGGGCGGCCGCCGCGGCACCGCAGATTCCTTGTGGTCCGCCCCTTGAACTGTCACCGCCCGTCCTTATAATCTTTTTGCTAGCACTCGCAAGTGATGAGTGCTAACGATCGAGTCGGAACCTCGCTTCCGCCGATCTCCGCATGTCAGCGAGAACTGACTTCCTCAGTTCCTCGCGTTATGACTACCTAGACCCCTCAAGGAGATGCTATGAAACTTCGTCCGTTGCACGACCGCGTGATCGTCAAGCGCCTGGAACAGGAAACCAAGACCGCCTCGGGCATCGTCATCCCTGACAACGCCGCCGAAAAACCGGACCAAGGCGAAGTGCTGGCCGTCGGCCCGGGCAAGCGCAATGACAAGGGCGATTTCATCGTCCTGAATGTCAAGGTCGGTGACCGCGTGCTGTTCGGCAAGTACAGCGGCCAGACCGTCAAGGTCGATGGCGACGAACTGCTGGTCATGCGCGAAGAAGACCTCTTCGCTGTGGTTGAAAAATAATTTAGCTTCGGAGAAATACACATGGCTGCAAAAGACGTTATTTTCGGCGCCGACGCGCGCGTACGCATGGTCGAGGGTGTGAACATCCTGGCCAACGCCGTCAAGGTGACCCTGGGCCCCAAGGGCCGCAATGTCGTGCTCGAGCGCTCTTTCGGCGCCCCCACCGTCACCAAGGACGGTGTCTCGGTGGCCAAGGAAATCGAGCTCAAGGACAAGCTGCAGAACATGGGCGCGCAGATGGTCAAGGAAGTCGCTTCCAAGACCAGCGACCTGGCCGGTGACGGCACCACCACCGCCACGGTGCTGGCCCAGTCCATCGTCCGCGAAGGCATGAAGTTCGTTGCCGCCGGCATGAACCCGATGGACCTGAAGCGCGGCATCGACAAGGCCGTCACGGCCCTGGTCGAAGAGCTGAAGAAGGCTTCCAAGCCCACGACGACCAACAAGGAAATCAGCCAGGTCGGCTCGATCTCCGCCAACTCTGACCACAGCATCGGCGAGATCATCGCCAAGGCCATGGACAAGGTCGGCAAGGAAGGCGTCATCACCGTCGAAGACGGCAAGAGTCTGGACAACGAACTCGACATCGTCGAAGGCATGCAGTTCGACCGCGGCTACCTGTCGCCCTACTTCATCAACAACCCCGAGAAGCAAAGCGCCATCCTCGAGGGCGCCTTCGTGCTGCTGTACGACAAGAAGATCAGCAACATCCGCGATCTGCTGCCGACGCTGGAACAAGTCGCCAAGAGCGGCCGTCCGCTGCTGATCATTGCCGAAGAAGTCGAAGGCGAAGCCCTGGCGACGCTGGTGGTCAACACCATCCGCGGCATCCTGAAGGTCGTCGCCGTCAAGGCGCCGGGCTTCGGTGACCGCCGCAAGGCCATGCTGGAAGACATCGCCATCCTGACCGGCGGCAAGGTCATCGCCGAAGAAGTCGGCCTGACACTGGAAAAGGTCACGCTGGCCGATCTGGGTCAGGCCAAGCGCATCGAAGTGGGCAAGGAAAACACCACGCTCATCGACGGTTCGGGCGCTGCTGCCGACATCGAAGCCCGCGTCAAGCAGATCCGCGTGCAGATCGAAGAAGCCACCAGCGACTACGACCGTGAAAAGCTGCAAGAGCGCGTGGCCAAGCTGGCCGGTGGCGTGGCCGTCATCAAGGTCGGTGCTGCCACCGAAGTCGAGATGAAGGAAAAGAAGGCCCGCGTCGAAGACGCGCTGCACGCAACCCGTGCCGCCGTTGAAGAAGGCATCGTCGCCGGTGGCGGCGTGGCTCTGCTGCGCGCCCGTCAGGCCGCCGGCACCATCAAGGGTGACAACCACGACCAGGACGCCGGCATCAAGATCGTGCTGCGCGCCATCGAGCAGCCGCTGCGCGAAATCGTGTTCAACGCCGGTGGCGAAGCCAGCGTGGTCATCAACAAGGTGCTGGAAGGTGCGGGGAACTTCGGTTTCAACGCCGCCAACGACACCTATGGCGACATGATCGAAATGGGCATCCTGGACCCGACCAAGGTGACGCGTACGGCCCTGCAGAACGCAGCCTCCGTCGCCAGCCTGATGCTGACGACCGAAGCCATGGTTGCCGAAGCGCCGAAGGAAGAGTCGGCCGGCGGCGGCATGGGCGGCGGCATGGGCGGCATGGGTGGCATGGGCGGCATGGACATGTGATGTCCCGCCTGGCGGTCTGACCGCCGGGACTTCACGTCGCAGGCCTGCACACCGCAAGGGGTGCAGGCCTTTTTCATGGCCTGGCTTGGGAACACCCGCCATCTTTCAATGCGGGCCCGGTGCAGCCTTGGATAATCTGGAGCTATGTCTGCCCCGCCCGTGCCCCCACGGCTGCACCAGTTCGTCGAAGACGAAATGTTGCGTGCGCCGCTGCTCTTCGATCAAGTGATCGAAGAAGGGCAAGGCCGCCTGCGCAAGAGCCTGCCGACGCTGGGCCCACTGCAGCGGGCCACCGTGGCCGACCTGCTGCAAACCCTTCAAGGCCAACGCCAGCGCATCGCCGGTGAGTTCCTGCGTTCACTGCGCGCCCAGGTGCAAGAGGACCTGGCCTGGCACCTGCCCAAGCGGGGCGCGGCCATGGCGAAGCCGCTGACCCTGGCCCTGGTGGACGAAGACATCGTGGCCTTCGACGTGGAGTTGTCCCACGCCATCGAACTCATCAAGAGCCACTGCGAACACGAGTTGCGTGACCTGCAGACCTACACCTCGGCGCTGGTCGGCGACATGGACGTGTCGCGCGACCACAACCCCTTCCGGGCCGAGAACTACGCCCGCGCGCTGGGTGCCGCCGTGCAGGCCCTGCCGCTGTCCACCGCCCACCATGTGACCCTGATGCAACACACCAGCCCCGCGCTGGCGCCTGTGTTGCGCAAGGTCTATGCCGGCGCCGCGTCGCGCCTGGAATCGCAGGGCGTCGAGCCGGCGGCCTACCGCACCGTGATCCTGCCGTCGGGTGTGCGCAGCTCCGGGCGCTTCGGTGAAACCACCTTCAGCCCCGACTTGCAACGCATGCGCGACAGCATGCCCGAGCCCCGCGATCGGGCGCCTGAACCCCGCCCCGCGGATGCTGCGCCCGTGCCGCCGGCGCCCGCCCCTGAAGCGCCTGACTCGCCAGACGCGCACGCCGACGCCCCCCGCCGGGCCGTGGTGGCGCCCCGCGAACACTGGAGCGACGTCGCCGGCAGCAGCGCCAGCCGCGCCGACCGGCAGGCTGTCGAACTCGTGAGCCGGCTCTTCGACGCCATGCTGGCCGACCTGCGCGTGCCGGGTGACGCCGCCCAGGTCATCACCCGCCTGCACAACCCGGCGCTGCGCATGACCCTGCGCGACGCCAGCCTGCTGGACCAGGACAAGCACCCCTTGTGGCGCTTCATCAACCGGCTGGTCTTCGAGGCGCAGATGACGCCCGACAGCCATGACCCCGATCGCCTCCAGTTGTTCAGGCTGGCGCTCAGCACGGCCGACCAGTTGAACGCCGAGCCCGAACAGGACGCGCGCCTGTACCGCTGGGCCTACGACAGGCTCGAATCCTTCCTGGAAAAGCGCTTCACGCGGCGCTTCTCGGCGGTGTCCGGCCACATCGGCGCGCTGCAGAAGCTGGAAGACCGGCTGGCCGCGGGCCACACCGCCCTGTCCACCTTGCACGGCATGCTCGACGTGCCGCAGCTGGACACCGTGCCGGCCGAACTGATGCCCGAAGAAGCCGCGGTGCCCGGGTCGCGCGCCGACGCGGAAACCTGGCTGGACAGCCTGTCGCCCGGAACCTGGGTGCGCCTGTTCCTGCAGGGCCACTGGGTGCACGCCGCCCTGCTGTGGCCGGGCGACCGGCGCGAAGTCTGGCTGTTCGGCGACGGCGCCTCAGACGCCACCTGGGCGGTGCGGCGGGGCGCCCTGCTGATGATGCACGGCGCGCGGCTGGCAAAAAAGCTCAAGCAGCGGTCGATCGTGGGCACCGCGGCCAAGCGTGTGCACCGTGAAATGACGGCCGCTCACGCTTCCTGAAGGCGCCGGCTTCAGACCGGACCGGCGGGCCCGGCTGCTTCGGCACCCGCCCCGGCCGGCCCATCGGCAGCCCCGTCATCGGCTGGCACCGGCAGCCCTGCGGCCCCGGCGTGGGTCCAGCCGTAGACGGCTTCGGCCACATCGCCCAGCCCCTGCCGGTTCAGCGCCGAGAACAGCGTCACGCTGATGTCCGAGGCTTCGGTGGTCACTTCGGCCAGCACGGCCTGGGCGGCCAGCAGCGACGCTTGAGCCTGGCTGCGGTTGAGCTTGTCGGACTTGGTCAGCAAGGCCAGCAGGCGCACCTCGCCATTGACGATGCGCGGCTCGATCAAGGTCAGCAGCCGGCGATCGAGGTCGGTGAAGCCCAGGCGCGAATCGATCATCAGCACCACGCCGTGCAGCGGCCGGCGCAACTGCAGATAGTCCGACATCACCTGTTGCCAGCGCAGCTTGGCCGAGCGTTCGACAGCGGCGTAGCCGTAGCCGGGCAGGTCGACGAACAGGGTGTCGGCAGCGTCCTTCGGGCCGACCTCGAAGACGTTCAGGTGCTGGGTGCGGCCCGGCGTGCGCGAGGCGAAAGCCAGCCGCTTCTGCTGGGCCAGCCGGTTGATGGCCGTCGACTTGCCGGCGTTGCTGCGGCCGACGAAAGCGATCTCGGGCAATTCAGCGGTCGGCAGCTGGTCGAGCTGGCTGGCGGTGGTCAGGAAACGGGCGCCGTGGGTCCAGGCGAGCGCGGTTTTGGCCGCTGGACTGTAGGGGGTTGGGGTGGCGTGCAAGGTGCTTGTCATGGTGCATTGTAAAATTCGCGGTTTGTTGTCCTCACAATACTTTGTCGAAGGCTCTCGCATGAAGTCGATTTCTGTCTCCGGTCAGCCTTATCGCTGGTCCCTACGCGCCCAGGCACTGCTGGCCGCTTCGGCATTCGCCCTGCTGGCAGCCGGCCCGGCCAGCGCCAACGAAGCGGCTGCGCCCTTCAAGGCCGACCTCGCCAAAGGCCAGCAACTGGCTGCCAGCTGTGGCGCCTGCCACACGCAGGACGGCTCGCGCGGCATCCCGGCCAATCCCATCCTGCAAGGCCAGCATGCCGAATACCTGGTCAAGCAGTTGACCGAGTTCAAGGCCGGCAAGCGCAAGAACGCGGTGATGTCGGGCATGGCCGCCAGCATCGCCAGCGAAGAGGACATGAAGCACATCGCCGCCTTCTACGCCAGCAAGACCGCCCAGCCCGGCTTTGCCAAGAGCAAGGACACCGTGGCCCTGGGCGAGAAGATCTACCGCGGCGGCATCGCCAGCAAGCAGGTGCCGGCCTGCGCCGGTTGCCACAGCCCGAACGGCGCGGGCATCCCGGCGCAGTACCCGCGCATCGGTGGTCAGCACAGCGACTACGCCGAATCCCAGTTGTTGTCCTTCCGCTCGGGCGCCCGTGCCAACAGCGCGCAGATGATGGCCATCGCCGGCAAGTTGAACGACGCCGAGATTAAGGCCGTGGCCGACTACGTGGCCGGCCTGCACTGAGTGCGGACCTGCGGGTCCGCAAAGACCCGCACGCCTCGCACGCCCACCAGGGCCGGTGACAAACCGGCCCTTTTGCTGGGTGCCCAGGTCAGCACGGTGATGGCGCTCCTGTAAGGTCCAAGCCCTGCGCCCGACTGATGATCAACCGCAACGGAGTCCAGATGCACCTGCTCAAGTCCACCCAGCACGACCACGCGATCCCCTCCGAGATCACGCCCTCCGGCGTCTACCAGCAGCGCCGCCGCTGGATGCAGGCGCTGGCCGCCGGTGCGGCCGCCAGCGCCCTGCCGGGGCAGGCCCGGGCGCAGACCGCGCGCCCCGGCAAGCTGGCCGCCCTGGCCAGTGAGAAAAGCGCTGTGCCGGGCGCGCTGGTGATGGACAAGCTGACCCCCTACGCCGACATCACCAGCTACAACAACTACTACGAATTCGGCACCGACAAGGGCGACCCTGTGCGCACCGCCGGCTCACTGAAGACGCGGCCCTGGACGGTGGCCATCGAAGGCGAAGTCAAGAAACCCGGCACCTGGGACCTCGACGCGCTGCTGAAGCTGGCGCCTATGGAAGAGCGCATCTACCGTCTGCGCTGCGTCGAAGGCTGGTCGATGGTCATCCCCTGGGTCGGCTACTCGCTGGCCGAGTTGATCAAGCGCGTCGAGCCCACCGGCAACGCCAAGTACGTGCAGTTCGTGACGCTGGCCAACAAGGCGCAGATGCCCGGCCTGTCGTCGGGTTCGCTGGACTGGCCCTACGTCGAAGGCCTGCGCATGGACGAAGCCATGCACCCCCTGACGTTGCTGACCTTCGGCCTGTATGGCGAGGTGCTGCCCAACCAGAGCGGCGCCCCGGTGCGCGCCGTGGTGCCCTGGAAATACGGCTTCAAGAGCGGCAAGAGCATCGTCAAGATCCGCTTCGTCGAAAAGCAGCCCAAGACCAGCTGGGAAACCGCCATCGCGCAGGAATACGGCTTCTATTCGAACGTCAACCCCAAGGTCGACCACCCGCGCTGGAGCCAAGCCACGGAACGCCGCATCGGTGAAGACGGCCTGTTCGCCAAGAAGCGGCCGACGCTGATGTTCAACGGCTACGAAGCGCAGGTCGGCCAGCTGTATGCCGGCATGGATCTCAAGAAGTTCTACTGATGGCGCTGACCTCGGCCCAACCCGGCCGGGCGGCCCCCCCTTGAAGCCGGCCCAGCGCCTGAACAAGCTGCTGCTGCACAGGGCTGCCAAGCCACTGCTGTTCCTGCTGGCACTGGCGCCCTTCCTGTGGCTGTTTTACGGCGCTTACGCCGACCAGCTGGGTGCCAACCCGGCTGAGAAGCTGATCCGCAGCACCGGCGACTGGACGCTGCGTTTCCTGTGCATCACGCTGGCCGTCACCCCGCTGCGGCAGACCCTGGGCTTGAGCGCACTGGCCCGTTTGCGCCGCATGCTGGGCCTGTACACCTTCTTCTACGGCGTGGTGCACTTCCTGGGCTTCGCCTGGCTGGAAATGGGCTTCGACATCGAGGCCATCCTGAAGGACATCCCGAAGCGGCCCTTCATACTGGTCGGTACCGCCGCGCTGCTGCTCATGGTGCCGCTGGCCGCCACCTCCTTCAACCGCGCCATCAAGGCCCTGGGCGCGGCGCGCTGGCAGTTGCTGCACAAGCTGGTCTATGGCACCGCCTTGCTGGGCCTGCTGCACTTCTTCTGGATGCGCGCGGCCAAGCAAAACTTCGGTGAATGGTCGGTCTACGCGGCCATCATGGCGGTGCTGTTGGGGTGGCGCGTCTGGCGCCGGACCCAGTCGCTTCGATAGGTGCCACCCCCTTAAACAGGGGCATCCAGCTCGATAGCCGATTGGGTCATTTGGGTCGCGGGCATACCCCCAAGACGAATCAGGGGTGGCGTCTCTAGACTGCGCCGTACTGAGCCACGAGCGGACATCGTGGCCGGAGGACGGAGTAACCCATGAACCACCGCGCATTTCGCGGATCCGGCACGCGCCTGGTCCTGACCCTGATGGCTGCAGCTTGTGCCGCAGCGACCCTACCCGCACAGGCGCGGGTAACCAAGATTGTCATCGACAGCACAGCGGCGACGACCGGGCTGTCGGGCTACCAGACGCTGCGCGGCAGGGCCTTCGGCGAGCTCGACGGTGCCGACGCCCACAACGCGGTCATCAACGACATCAGCCTGGGGCTGGACCCTGACGGCAAGCTGCGCTACGAAGCCGCCTTCACGATCAACAAGCCGGTGGACATGAGCCAGGCCAGCGGCTTCCTGTGGCACGACGTGCCCAACCGCGGCGGCACCATCAGCGTCACGGGCGTCGGCCTGGGCAACGGCGACGTGCTGCTGGCCAGCGCCTGGCAGGGCGACAACGCCGGTGCCACGGCTGTGCCCACCAATCACGCGACCGGCACCAACCACTGGCTGGTCGTGCCCATGGCCAAGAACGCAGACGGCTCGCTCGTCACCGGCAACGTGCTGGCGCGCATCGTCAACCGCAGCGGTGTGGCCTCGCAGGGCTTGTACATCGGCGGCAACCCGGTGCCCTACCTGCCGGCCACGCTGGACACCACGCAAGCCACGCTGACCACCCACACCCACGAAACCAGCGACGGCATCGTCACGGTGGGCTCGGTGATCCCGTCCACCGACTGGGCCTACGCCACCTGCAGCGCGGCCAATCCGTTTCCGGGCACGCCGCAGAACATCGCCACCACCGCCTTGCCGGCCAGCCTGCCGGTGCAGATCTGCCTGAAGAACGGCTTCGACGCCAACCTGCTCTACCAGCTGGTCTACCCGGCCAAGGGCGCTTACGTGCTAGGCGCCGGCATCGCTGCCTTCCGCGACGTCGGTTCCTTCTTCAAGTATTCGGCGGCCGACGACTTCGGCACCGCCAACCCCATCGCCGGGAAGATCACCGCCTCGTCGATGCGCGGCTCTTCGCAGTCGGGCAACTTCACGCGCCAGTTCATCTACATGGGCATGAACCAGGATGAAGCCGGCCGCATCGTGCACAACGGCGCCTGGCCGCAGATCGCCGGCCGCCGCGTGGTCGCCAACATGCGCTGGGGCCAGCCTGACGGCGTGCTCGAGCTCTACCAGACCGGCAGCGAGGGCGCGCAGTGGTGGACCGACTTCCCGGACACGGCACGCGGCAACCCGACCAAGAGCATCTTCTCGCGCTGCAACCTGAACGGCACCTGCCCGAAGGTCATCGAGCACTTCGGCAGCGCCGAGGTCTACGCGCTGAAGATGACCATGGAATGGGTCGGCACCAGCGCCAACACCGACATCCCGTTGACCCGCAACGTGCGCCGGTACTACATCCCCAGCACCACCCACGGTGGCGGTGCAGGCGGCTTCACCCATCAGCCAGCAGCCACAGGCCCCAACTGCCCCGGCAACAACTGGGGCACCGGCACCTTGCGTGCGAACCCGATGCCGTCGGCGCAGATGGTCAATGTCATCCGCTCGGCGATGCGCGAATGGTTGCTGCGCGGTACCTTGCCACCGGTCAGCCGCTACCCGACGCTGGCCGGCGGCAACCTGGTCGATCCGTCCTTCATCGGCGCCAACTTCCCGGCCGGCGTTCCGGGCGTCGACTACAACGTCTTCAAGACCGAGAACTTCATTTTCCCGGTCTTCGACTACGACTGGGGCCCGCAGTTCAACAAGAGCGACGCCACCGGCGTGGCCACCAACCTGCCGCCGCCGATCACCCGGGTGATTCCGATGAAGGTGCCGCGCATCGACGCCGACGGCAATGAAATGGGCGGCGTGCCGACGGTGCTGAACATGGCGCCGCTGGGCACCTACACCGGCTGGAACGTGACCTCGGCCGGTTTCCACAAGGGCCAGGTCTGCAACTACGTCGGCGGCTACATCCCCTTCGCCACGACCCTGGCCGAACGCCAGGCCACCGGCGACACCAGGCGCTCACTGCAGGAGCGCTATGTCAACCACGCCGGCTACGTCGCGGCTGTCACCAACGCGGCCAACAGCGCCTTCGCGCAGGGCTACCTGCTGGCTGCTGACCGCGACGCGCTGATCGCCGCCGCCAGTGCCAGCACCGTGCTGGTTCCGTGACCCCCTTCGACACCCGATGCTCCAGACCATGAAAAAGACCCTCACTTCCCTGCTTCTGGGTGCCGCCTGCACGGTGCCGGCCTACGCCACCGACTTTGTGGGCGCGGGCGCACCTGGCACGCTGGCCATCAGCACCACCGGCGACCTGGCGCTCGACGCCGCCGGTGGTTCGGCGTCCGCGACGGCCAGCACGCTGGTGCTGGTCGGCGGTGACGCCGACCCCACCGGCTGCGCTGGCAGCAATTACTCGGTGCTGGGCCTGTGCCAGATCCAGGCTGTCTTTACGGCACCGGGCAACTATGGCTTCAGCTGGGGCTACACCACGGCCGACGGCGGCGGCCCCGCCGGCGACATGTTCGGCGTGCTGGTCGACGGCCGTGCCGTCACGTTGTCCGACCTGGGCGGCGCGGTCGCACAAGGTGGCAGCGTGCAGTTCACGGCCAACACCTCCTTCGGCTGGTACGTCAACTGCACCGACTGCACCGGCGGCGCGGCGACGGCCACGATCACCGGCCTGACCGTGACGGCCGTGCCGGAACCCGCCAGCTGGGCGCTGATGCTGGCCGGCGCCTGCGGCGTTGCGAGCCGGGCCTGGCGGCGCCGGCTGACCGCCTGAGCCTTCAAGGCACTGCGTTCGTCCCGACAGCCGCGGCCTGGTGCCGCGGCTTTTTTCATGTCATCAAGCCGGGCAACCACAGCGCGATGGCCGGAAACAGCAACACCAGCACCAAGCCGATGGCCAGCGGCACGCAGAACAGCGCCGAGCCGCGAAAGATGGCGCTCAGGGCCACGTCTTTCAGCAGCGCCTTCATCACGAACATGTTCATGCCCACCGGCGGGCTGATCAGGCCCACCTGCACCACCAGCACGATGGGGTGGCGGGTGTGGAAGCGCTATGCTCCCGGTACAGCGCAATCCAGAAGGGTGCCATGAGCTCTTCCACCGTCTTCACCAACAACCGCAGCCAGGCCGTGCGTCTGCCAGCAGAGACGCGCTTCCCGGACACCGTCAAGACGGTCCAGGTTCGGGTGGTGGGCCATGACCGGGTCATTTCGCCGGTCAATCAGAGCTGGGACAGCTTCTTCCAGCCGCCTGCCGATGCCCCCATGGCCACCGACGACTTCATGGCCGAGCGCGCATCGCAGCACCAGGCCGAGCGCGAAACGTTCTGACCGCATGACGATGATGATCGAGGTCCTGCTCGACACCAACATCGTCATCTACGTCATCAAGCGTCGGCCGCCCTCGGCCCAAGCCCGCTTCAACCAGCACGCGGGCCGGATGGCGATCTCCAGCATCACGCTGGCTGAACTGGTGCAGGGCGCCGAAAAAAGCAGTTTCCCTGCCCGCAACCTGGTCGTCCTGAACGACTTCCAATCACGCCTGACCGTCCTGCCCTATGGCGAGCATGCGGCCCGACACTACGGCAGCATCCGCGCCGCGCTGGAACGCATTGGCCAGCCCATCGGCGTCAACGACATGCACATCGCGGCCCATGCACGCAGCGCCGGCCTGGTTCTGGTGAGCAACAACCTGCGTGAGTTCGAGCGCGTGCCGGGTCTGCTGAGCGAAAACTGGGTAGAAGACGAGCCCGGCTGAGGCGTGCGCCGGCTATTTCATCAAGCCCGGCAACCACAACGCAATGGCTGGAAACAGCAACACCAGCACCAAGCCGATGGCCAGCGGCAGGCAGAACAGCGCCGAGCCGCGGAAGATGGCGCTCATCGCCACGTCCTTCAGCAGCGCCTTCATCACGAACATGTTCATGCCCACCGGCGGGCTGATCAAGCCCACCTGCACCACCAGCACGATCAGCACGCCGAACCACACCGGGTCGAAGCCCAGGGCGGTGACCACCGGGAAGAACACCGGCAGGGTCAGCAGGACCATGGTCAGTTCTTCCATGATGGTGCCCAGCAGCACATAGACCGCCATCATCGCGGCGATCAGCGCCAGCGGCGGCAGGCCCAGCTGGGTGATGCCGTCCTTCAGGTCGCCCGGCATGCTGGTGAAGTTGACGAAGTTCGAGAACAGGGTCGCGGCGATCAGGATGGTGAACAGCATGGCCGTGGTGCGCGCGCTTTCGACCAGCACCTCGACCAGCGTGCGCAGCGTCAAGGTGCGCCGCGCCAGCGCGAAACCGAAGGCGCCCGTCGCGCCGATGCCGGCGCCTTCGGTGGCCGTGAAAACCCCGCCGTAGATGCCGCCCAGCACCACCGCCACCAGCAGCAGCACGCCCCAGATCTGGCGCAGCGCAGCCCAGCGCTGCGGCCATGGCGTGCGTGCGGCGGCGGGGCCGGCGGCCGGGTCGCGGTGGACGATGAACGCCACGCCGCCCATCAGCAGCAACGCGCACAGCAGGCCGGGCAGCACGCCGGCGGCGAACAGCCGGCCGATGTTCGTCTCGGTGACGATGCCGTAGATGACCATGATGGTGCTCGGCGGAATCATGATGCCCAGCGTGCCGCCGGCGGCGATGACGCCGGTGCTGAGATGGTCGGCATAGCCCAGTTGCTTCATCGGCGGGTAGGCCACCTTGCTCATGGTGGCGGCGGTGGCGATGCTGCTGCCGCAGATGGCGCCGAAGCCCGCGCAGGCGATGACGGTGGCGTGCGCCAGGCCGCCCCGCCGGTGGCCGACGAAGGCGAAGGCGGCGCGGAACAACTCGTCGGCCAGCCCGGCCCGGGCCACGAAATTGCCCATCAGGATGAACAGCGGCACCACGCTCAGCGTGTAGGCAAAGCCGGTGTCGTAGACCACCTGGGCCGCGCCGGCCGCCGTCGGCCCCCAGCCGCGCAACAGGCCCAGGCCGACATAGCCCACCGCGCCCATCGCGAAGGCCAGCGGCAAGCGCAGCAAGGCCAGCGCGAAGACGGCCGCGAAGCCGAGCAGCGCCTCGGTCATCCGCCGCCCACCGGCTTCGGCGCCGCGGCCGGCGGCAACAGCGCCAAGGCCGCGTGCACCGCCGCCGTCAACCCGCACAGCAGCGCCATGGCGTAAACGAACAGCGCGACCGGCAGCTTGAGCTGCGCGGTGGTGTCGCCGTAAGACGCCATCTGCCCGGCCTTCAGCCACAGCAAGACCGCCAGGCCGCCCAGCGCGGCGGCGCACAGGGCGTCGACGAGGGCCCGCTGGGCGCGCAGCAGCGCCGGCGGCAGCCGGCTGTCCAGCGTGTCGAAGACCACGTGCTCGCCCTGCAGGCTGACCAGCGGCAGGCCGGCGAAGATCACCCCCACCATCAGCAGTTCAGTCAGCTCCAGCGAACCCGGCAGCGAGGCGGCGAAGAACTTGCGGCCGACGACGTCCACCGTGGTCAGCACCATGATGGCGAACAGCGCTGCGGCGGCCAGCGCGCCGCAGAGTGTGGTCAGCAGCCGCTTCAAATCGACGTCACTGCAGCCGGGCGATGTCGGCGCGCAGGTCGGCCAGCGCCTTCTTCGGGTCCTTCATGCCCTTGGCCTGCGCAGCCTGGGCCCAGGCGTCGATCAGCGGCGCAGTCTTGTCGGCGACGACCCTGACGAAGGCCGCGTCGGCCTTGCTGATCTGCACGCCCGAGGCCTGCATGAAGGCCAGCCCGCGGCGGTCGGCCTTGTCCCAGGCGCGGCCGAAGGCGCGGGCGGCGGCCTCGCCCGACAGTTCGTCGACGACCTTCTTCACGTCGGCCGGCAGGCTGTCGTATTTAGCGGGGTTCATCATGAAGACGAAGCTGGTGTTGTACAGGCCGCCGGGAAAGGTGGTGCCGTGGCGCACCACCTTGTCAATCTTGAAGGCCTCGACCGACTCGGCCGGGAACAGCGTGCCGTCGAGCACCCCCGACGACAGCAGTTCGTAGTTCTCGGTGGACGGTTTCAGCGTGACATTCATGCCCAAGGCCTTGCCGATCTCGTTGACCACGCCGCCACCGACGCGCCACTTCAGCCCGCCCAGGTCTTCGGCCTTGGTCACCGCACGTTTGGTGTTGAAGACGGCCCCGGGGCCGTGCGTGAACACGGTCAGCACCTTGACGCCCTTGTGCTCGTCCTGCATGGCCGGCGTGCGCGCCAGGGTGCGCTGGAAAGCCACCGACACCGCTTCGGCGCTGTCGCCCAGAAAGGGGAATTCGGCGATCTGCGTGGTCACGAAGCGGCCCGGCGTGTAGCCGTGCACGGTGAAGGACAGGTCGGCCAGGCCGTTGCGGATGGCATCGAAGGTGGCCGGCGGCGCCGCCACGCCGCGCGGCAGGATGTTGCATTTCGCTTTGCCGGCGGTCTTCTGTTCCAGCTGCGCGCACCAGTCTTTCTGCACCTCGCTGAGCGCGTGGGTGGGCGGCACCCACGACGAGGCCGTCAGCACGACCTGGGCCTGGGCGGGTGCTGCAGCCAGAAGCGTCGACATGACCAGGACCGATGGCAACACGGAGAGCAGGACTGCACGCATGGCGAGAACTCCACGGAGACGGGTTGACGGATGGCAGCGAAGGCCGCTGCGGATTGTGCGGTCTGCCGGCACAGCGCCCGGCAGCGTGAAGCCTGCACGCGGAGCCCCCGCGAACGCGGGGCAGCCGGCAGCGGCCTTCGTCCCTAGCATGGGGTGAACCCGCTGAAAAGGCCACCATCACCATGTTCGACGCCCCCTTGCTCGATGAAGCCACCCGCGCCAGTCTGCGCGGAGCCAGTGCGGCGCTGGACGCGGCCGAGCGCTCGGGCCAGCCGCAGGCCCTCAGCGGCGCCCTGGCCCAACTGGCGCGCGGTTACCGTGCCTTGCACGCGCTGGCCAGCGCCGAGGCCTATCTGGAACTGGCCTTGCGCTGGTCGCGCTCAGGCAGTGCCATCGACAGCACGGTGGACCTGCTGTGCGAGCTGGCCGACCTGGCCGAGTGCCTGGCCTGCGCCCACGACGCGCAACAGCCCGGCCACGGCCATGCCGCTCGCGAACGGGCACGCGACCATGCCTTCGAGGCCAGCACGCTGGCCGGCCGCGTGAGCGACCCCAACTGGGAGATCCAGGTGCTGCTGCGGATCAGCGACGTGCTGGACCGCTGCGGCGACCGCGACGACGCCCAGCAGATGCAGGCCCGCGCACTGCGCCTGATGGCGCCCGCTGCCAGCTGTGTCGGCGACCCCAGCCTGCTGCCCGGGCTGGGCCGGCTGGCCGACCGCTGAAAGCCCTCAACGCCGCCCCAGCACGCCGGCCAGCGCCACCCCCGTGTGGCTGCCCGACGCCACCACCGCTTCAGGCGGCCCGGCCACCACGATGCGCCCGCCCATCGCGCCGCCCTCGGGCCCCAGGTCGATGACCCAGTCGGCTTCGGCAATCACATCCAGGTCGTGTTCGATGACGACCACGCTGTGCCCGCCTTCGACCAGCCTGTGCAGCACGCGGATCAGCCTTTCCACGTCGGCCATGTGCAGGCCCACCGTCGGTTCGTCCAGCACATAGAGCGTGCGCGGCGCGCGCTGACCGCGGCGCGTCACGTCGTCGCGCACCTTGCTCAGCTCGGTCACCAGCTTGATGCGCTGCGCCTCGCCACCGCTCAGCGTCGGTGACGGCTGGCCCAGCGTCAAATAGCCCAGGCCGACGTCCTTCAGCAACTGCAGCGGGTGGCTGATGGCCGGCATGCTGGCGAAGAAGTCCACCGCCTCGTCGACCTCCATCTGCAGCACGTCGCCGATGCTCTTCCCACGCCAGGTGACGGCCAGCGTCTCGGGGTTGAAGCGGGCGCCGTGGCAGATGTCGCAAGGCACCTTCACGTCGGGCAGGAAGCTCATCGCGATGGTCTTCATGCCTTGGCCCTCGCAGCCGGGGCAGCGGCCGTGGCCGGTGTTGAACGAGAAACGCGCCGAGGCATAGCCGCGCGCCTTGGCTTCCAGCGTCTCGGTGTAGAGCTTGCGGATGAAGTCCCAGAAGCCGATGTAGGTGGCCGGGCAGCTGCGCGGTGTCTTGCCGATGGGGGTCTGGTCGACCTCCAGCACGCGGTCGATCTGCTCGAAACCTTCCAGGCCCGTGCAGCCGGCCCATTTTCTGTTGCCGGTGAGTGCCGATTGCACGTTGGCCAGCAGCACGTCGCGCGCCACCGTGCTCTTGCCCGAGCCGCTGACGCCGGTCACCGCCACCAGGCGTTGCAGTGGCACCTGCACGTCGAAACCCTGCAGGTTGTGCAGGCTGGCGCCGCGCACTTTCAGCGCCGCGGCGCCGGGTTCCACCGCGCGGCGCGCCACCAGCGGGTGCTTCAACGGGTGGGCCAGCAGGCGGCCGGTGACGGAGTCGGGCTGGGCCGACAGATCGGCCACGCTGCCTTGCGCCACCAGGTGGCCGCCGCGCTTGCCGGCGCCGGGGCCGATGTCGATCAGGTGGTCGGCGCGGCGGATGGTGTCTTCGTCGTGCTCGACCACCACCAGCGTGTTGCCGGCCGCGCCCAGCTTGGCCAGCGCGTTCAGCAGGATGCCGTTGTCGCGCGGGTGCAAGCCGATGGTCGGTTCGTCCAGCACGTAGCAGACGCCCTGCAGATTGCTGCCCAGTTGCGCGGCCAGGCGGATGCGCTGCGCCTCGCCACCGCTCAGCGTGGGCGCGGCGCGGTCCAGCGTCAGGTAGCTCAGGCCGACGTCTTCCAGGAATTCCAGCCGGCTGTGGATCTCGGCCACCACGTCGCGCGCGATGTCGGCGTCGCGCCCGGTCAGGCGCAGCGCCTGCACCCACTGCCGCGTCTCCTGGACAGAGAGCCGCGCGATGTCGCTGATGGCCTGCGCTTCGAAGGTCACGCCACGCGCCGCCTGGTTCAGGCGCGCACCGCCGCAGTCGTTGCAGGGTTCATCGACGACGCCTTCGACCTCGGCCTCTTCGCTCGGGAAACTCTGCTCGCGGCCCTTGTTGTCGTCGTCACGCACCGAATCGTCGTAGGCCTTGCGCTGTTCGCGCGTCAGCTTCAAACCGGTGCCGACACAACCCGTGCACCAGCCGTGCTTGCTGTTGTAGCTGAACATGCGCGGGTCCAGCTCGGGGTAGCTGGTGCCGCAGACCGGGCAGGCGCGCTTGGTCGAGAAGACCTTCACCTCGCCCACGCCCAGGCCTTGCGGGCCGCCGGGCAGCATGCTGGTGCCCAGCCCGTCCAGCGGGTGCAGCAGGTGCAGCACGCCCTTGCCCAGGTCCAGCGCCTTGCTCAGCAGCGCGCGCAGTTCGGCTTCGTTCTCGGGCGTGATGACGATGTCACCCACCGGCAGTTCCAGCGTGTGTTCCTTGAAGCGGTCGATGCGCGGGAAAGGGTTCAGCGACAGGAATTCGCCGTCCACGCGCAAGTGCGTGTGGCCGCGGGCCTTGGCCCATTTCGCCAGGTCGGTGTAGACGCCCTTGCGGTTGATGACCAGCGGCGCCAGCAGGCCGACATGCTGGCCGTTGTGGTCGCGCAGCAGCTGCGCCGCGATGCTCTCGGCGCTCTGCGCTTTCACCGGCGCGCCGTCGTGCACGCAATGCTGCAGGCCCAGCTTGACCCACAGCAGGCGCAGGAAGTGCCAGACCTCGGTGGTCGTCGCCACCGTGCTCTTGCGGCCGCCGCGCGACAGGCGCTGTTCGATGGCCACCGTCGGCGGGATGCCGTAGACCGCGTCCACCTCGGGCCGCCCGGCCGGCTGCACGATGCTGCGGGCGTAGGCATTCAGGCTTTCCAGATAACGCCGCTGCCCTTCGTTGAACAGGATGTCGAAGGCCAGCGTGCTCTTGCCCGAACCACTGACACCGGTGACCACATTGAACTTGCCGCGCGGGATGTCCACGCTCAGGCTTTTGAGGTTGTGCTCTTTCGCGTTGACGATGCGGATGGATTGATCCTCGTCCTGGCGGGCCTTGCGCGCGGCGCGCAACACGCTTTGCAGCGCGCGACCTTCTTCGGCTTTCGGTGTGCCGAAACCCAGCGCCTCTTCGTAGTCACGCAGCGCAGCGCCGGTGTGCGAAGTCGGGTGCGCCTTCACGTCGTCGGGCGTGCCGTAGCAGACGACTTCGCCGCCCGCTTCGCCGCCTTCAGGCCCGAGGTCGATGATCCAGTCCGAAGCGCGGATCACGTCCAGGTTGTGCTCGATGACGAGCAGCGAATGCCCCGCGTCCTGCAGTTTGCGCAGCGCGCGCATCAGCTTGGCGATGTCGTCGAAATGCAGGCCGGTAGTCGGTTCGTCGAAGAGGAAGAGCGTGCCCCGCTTGGCCAGTCTTTGCATCGACGACTGCGCTGCGTCAGCGAGGAACCCCGCCAGCTTCAGGCGCTGTGCTTCTCCACCGGACAGCGTCGGCACGGGCTGACCCAGGCGCACATAGTCCAGGCCAACGTCCACGATGGGTTGCAGGCGCGCCACCACCTCGCGGTCGTTCTGGAACCAGTGCGCCGCTTCGGCCACGGTCAGGTCCAGCACGTCGGCGATGCTCAATTGCATGGGCCCGCGCACGATCTTGACGTCGAGGATTTCGGCGCGGTAACGCCGGCCATCGCAGTCGGGGCAACGCAGATAGACGTCGCTCAGGAACTGCATCTCGACGTGTTCGAAACCGCTGCCGCCGCAGGTCGGGCAGCGGCCATCGCCGGCATTGAAACTGAAGGTGCCGGCGCTGTAACTGCGTTCGCGGGCCAAGGGCAGATCGGCGAACAGCTTGCGCAATTCATCGAAAGCGCCGACGTAACTGGCCGGGTTGCTGCGTGCGGTCTTGCCGATAGGGCTCTGATCGACGAAGACGGCGTCGCTGAGGAAATCAGCGCCCAGCAAACGGTCGAATTCGCCCGGCGTTTCCGTGGCCTTGCCGAAATGGCGGGCCAGTGCCGGATACAGCACATCCTGGATCAGCGTGCTCTTGCCCGAGCCGCTGACGCCCGTCACGCACACCAAACGCGTCAGCGGGATGCTGACGCTGACGTTCAGCAGGTTGTGGTCGCGCGCGCCTTCCAGCAGCAGCTTGGGCGTGGCCTCGGTGACCAGCTTGCGAAAGCCCAAGCCGACCTGCTTGCGGCCGCCCAGGTAGGCACCGGTCAGCGTATTCGCATCGCGCGCGGCTTCGGGCGTGCCGTCGAAGACGATCTGCCCGCCGCGCTCACCCGGGCCGGGGCCCATGTCGATCAGCCGGTCGGCGGCCAGCATCACCGCCGGGTCGTGTTCGACGACGACCAGCGTGTTGCCGGCATCGCGCAGCCGCTGCATGGCCACCACGATGCGGTTCATGTCGCGCGGGTGCAGGCCGATGCTGGGTTCGTCCAGCACGAAGAGCGTGTTGACCAGCGAGGTGCCCAGCGCCGTGGTCAGGTTGATGCGCTGCACCTCGCCACCGCTCAGCGTGCGGCTCTGGCGGTCCAGCGTGAGGTAGCCCAGGCCGACATCGCACAGGTATTTCAGCCGCGTGCGCACTTCGTCGAGCAACAACTTCAGCGCGTCGTCGAGCAGCGTGCTGGGCAGGGCCAGGCCGTCGAAGTAACGGCGCAGGCGTTCGATGCTGAGTTGCATCGCGTCGTTCAGGTTCAGGCCCGGCAAGGCTTCCAGCTGTTCACGGTTCCAGCCCGTGCCCAGCGGCATGAAGCGCTTCGCGGGCGGCAGCACCGCGTCGGCCTCGTCCTTGCCGCCGATGCGCCACAGCAGCGCTTCCAGCTTCAGCCGCGCACCGCCGCAGGTGGTGCAGGGCGTGTAGCTGCGGTACTTCGACAAGAGCACGCGGATGTGCATCTTGTAGGCCTTGCTCTCCAGGTATTCGAAGAAGCGGCGCACGCCGTACCACTGCGAATTCCATTTGCCGGTCCAGTTCGGGCTGCCGTCGATGACCCAGCCGCGCTGGCCCTCGGTCAATTGCGCCCAGGCCGTGTCGCGCGGGATGCCGGCCTCGCCGGCGTAACGCAGCATGTCTTCATGGCCGTCTTTCCAGGCCGGCGTCTGCATGGGTTTGACGGCGCCGCTGCGCAGCGTCTTGCGCACGTCGGGGATGACCAGGCCGAAGTCCACGCCGATGATCCGCCCGAAGCCGCGGCAGGTGTCGCAGGCGCCGTAGGCGCTGTTGAAGCTGAACATCGCCGGCTGCGGGTCGGCATAGCGGCGGTCGCTTTCCGGGCAGTGCAGGCCGGTGCTGTATTTCCACTGCCCGTCGCCTGCCCCTGACTCGTTCGCGACGTAGACGGTCAACCGGCCGCCGCCGCGCTTGATGGCCAACTCGATGGCTTCCATCACACGGCCGCGTTCGGCGCCGGCCAGCCTGAGTCGATCCGCCACCACATCCAGCACCTTGCGTTCGCCCGCGATGCGTTCGGCCTGCACGCGCGTGAAGCCACTGGCGGCCAGCCACTGTTCCTGCTGCTCGGCGGTGGTGTCGGCGGGCAGTTCCACCGGGAAGGTGAAGATCAATCGCGGGTCCATCGCCGCAGCGGCACGGGTCTGCAGGTCGGCGTAGATCGTTTCAGCCGTGTCATGGCGCACCGGCAAGGCGGTGTCCAGGTCAAAAAGCTGCGCGGCGCGCGCCCACAGCAGCTTCAGGTGGTCGTTCAGCTCGGTCATCGTGCCGACCGTGCTGCGGCTGGTGCGCACCGGGTTGGTCTGGTCGATGGCGATGGCCGGCGGCACGCCGTCCACGCGGTCCACCGCCGGGCGGTCCATGCGGTCCAGGAACTGCCG
>JBBAPI010000030.1:0-42568 GCA_040400915.1 Rubrivivax sp. | reverse complement strand
GCACGCCGTCCACGCGGTCCACCGCCGGGCGGTCCATGCGGTCCAGGAACTGCCGAGCGTAGGCGCTGAAGGTCTCGACGTAACGGCGCTGGCCTTCGGCGTAGAGCGTGTCGAAGACCAGGCTGGACTTGCCCGAGCCGCTGGGGCCGGTGACCACCGTCAATTCGCCGGTCTGGATGTCCAGGTCAAGATTCTTCAGGTTGTGCTGACGCGCACCGCGGATTCGGATCACACCAGACGACATGGAAGCTTCTTCAGAGTCAGGCGGGGGATTCTAGGGATGCGAAGGACACGACGCTGCGGCATGGGATTCGCAAGAGCGCCTCGATTGGGCCCGGTTGGTGAGGCGCAGGCGGCCTACCATCCGGCCGCTGTCAGCCACGCCGTTCAAGGAACCTGCATGACCCATCGCCGCACCGCCATCGCCACCCTGGCTGCTGCCCTCGCCACCGGGCTGGGGCCCCTCGCGGTTCAGGCCGAACCCGGCTACCCGACCAAGCCCATCCGCATGATCGTGCCGCTGGGCGCGGGCAGCGCGGTGGACGTGGCGGCGCGCATCGTGGTGCAGAAGATGTCGCAGAACATGGGCCAGGCCATCGTGGTCGAGAACATCCTCGGCGCATCGGGCATCGTCGGCACCGACAAGGCCGCCAAGGCGGCGCCCGACGGCTACACCATCGCCGGCCTGAACGACAGCATCATGACCATGGTGCCGGCGCTGCAGCCCAAGCTGCCCTGGGACATGCTGCGCGACTTCGTGCCGGTGTCGCTGGTGGCCACCATCGAGTGGTGCATCGTCGGCCCGGTCAGCGCGCCCTTCGACACGCCGGCGGCGCTGATCAAGGCGGCGCAGGCCGCGCCGGGCGCGGTGGACTACGGCTCAGGTGGCATCGGCAGCCCGCAGCACATCGCGATGGCGCTGTTCGCGTCCGACGCCAACATCCAGCTCAACCACGTGCCCTACAAGGGCGCGGCCGATCTGGCCACCGGGCTGGCCGGCGGGCAGGTGCCGGTGGCCTTCCAGGGTCTGGCGTCGGTCAACGCGCTGGTCAAGGGCAAGCGGCTGAAGCTGCTGGCGGTGGGCACGCCGCAGCGCATGCCGCAGCTGCCCGACGTGCCGACGGTCAGCGAATCCGGCCTGCCCGGTTTCGCCTTCAATTCCTGGTTCACCATCATGGCGCCCACTGGCACGCCGGCCGACATCGTGGCCCGGCTGAACACCGAGGTGCGCAAGGCCCTGGCCGACCCCACGGTGCGCGAACAACTGATCGCCCAGGGCCTGACGCCGCGCGGCTCCAGCGCCGAGGAACTGGGCACCGCCACGCGGGCGCAGTTGGCCAAATATGCGGCCTTGATCAAGAAGGCCGGCATCAAGGCCGAGTAGGCCCTAAGGACTCGCCGGCGCCCTGAGGCGACGGCGGGTGATTTCTCGGGCGTGGAAACCCCGTAGTCGGCTGCGCTGGCGCGTCTTTAGCATCGCCGCCATGGAGCATCACACCCGCCGTCAGGCACTCACCGCCGGTGCAGCCACCCTGGCCGCACCCTGGATCCACGCCCAGACCCCCTGGCCCGCCAAACCCGTGACGGTGGTGGTGCCCTTCCCGCCGGGCGGTGGCACCGACGCCTTCGCGCGGCCGCTGTTCGCCATGATGAGCAAGAGCACCGGCCGGCAGTTCGTCATCGACAACAAGGGCGGCGCCGGTGGCAACCTGGGTGCCGGCGTGGCCGCCAAGGCGGCGCCCGACGGCTACACCTTCTTCATGGGCGCGGTGCACAACGCCATCGCGCCCAGCATGTACCCCAAGCTGGACTACAGCCTGGAAGGTGATTTCATCCCCGTCGGCCTGGTGGCCAGCGTGCCGCAGGTGGTGGTGGTCAACCCCGCCCGGGTGCAGGCCGGCAACCTGAAAGAGCTGATCGACTTCCTGCGCAAGAACCCCGGCCGGCTGAACTACGGTTCGGCGGGCAATGGCACCAGCCACCACCTGGCCGGCGAGCTGTTCAAGCTGCAGACCAAGACCTTCATCACCCACATTCCCTACCGCGGTTCGGGCCCGGCACTGCAAGACCTGATCGCCGGCCAGGTGGACCTGATGTTCGACGGCCTGGGCAGCAGCGCCAACCACATCAAGGGCGGTCGCCTCAAGGCGCTGGCCGTGGCTGCCAGCAAGCGCGCTCCGGGCTTTCCCGAGCTGCCCACGGCCACCGAAGTCGGCCTGCCGGGCTACGAGGTCAGCACCTGGTACGGCATGTTCGCGCCCAAGGGCACGCCCAGGGACATCGTCGCGGCCTTCCAGGCCGAACTGCGCAAGGCGCTGGGCAATGACGAACTGAAGGCCGCCTGGAATGGGCTGGGCGCCGACATCCCCAACCTCTACGGCGAAGCCTTCGGGGGCTTCGTGAACAAGGAAATCAAGCGCTGGGCTGAAGTCGTGAAAGCATCGGGTGCCAAGCTGGATTGAACCGACAGAGACGACGCCTTGAAATCACAGAATCTGTACGCGGCCCTGCGCGCGGCCTTCCCCGCCGACCTGGACGCCACCGCCGTCGAAACGGCCGACACCACACCGCCGCGCTACTACACCTGGCGCGACCTCGAGCGCGGCAGCGCCATGCTGGCCAACCTGCTGGACAGCCTGGACCTGCCGCCCGCGTCGCGCATCGCCGTGCACACCGACAAGAGCGTCGAAGCGCTGATGTTCTACCTGGCGGTGCTGCGCAGCGGCCATGTCTATCTGCCGCTGAACAACGCCTACCAGGCCAGTGAAGTGGCCTACTTCATCGGCAACGCCGAACCGGCCGTGGTAGTGTCTGCGGGCAAGAATTTCGGCTGGATCAGCCAGACCGCCTTCCAGGCCGGCACGCCCCACGTCTACACGCTGAACGACGACCGCAGCGGCACCCTGCTGGACCGCGCGGCCCACCACAGCGACCAGCACAGGCCCGCGCCGCGCAGCGCCGACGAGCTGGCCGCCATCCTGTACACCAGCGGCACCACCGGCCGCAGCAAGGGCGCGATGCTGAGCCACGGCAACCTGCTGTCGAACGCGCAGGTGCTGAAGAAACACTGGGGCTGGCAGGCCAACGATGTGCTGATCCACGCCCTGCCCATCTTCCACGTGCACGGCCTGTTCGTGGCCACCCACGGTGCGCTGCTGAACGGCAGCAAGATGATCTGGTTCAACCGCTTCGATGCGGCCGTCGTGGTGGCCCGCCTGCCCGAGGCGACGGTCTTCATGGGCGTGCCCACACTCTATGTGCGCCTGCTCGGCGAGCAGGCCCTGAACCGCGAAACCAGCAGCCACATGCGGCTGTTCATCAGCGGCTCGGCGCCGATGTTGATCGAGACCTTCAAGGCCTGGCAGCAACGCACCGACCACACCATCCTGGAACGCTACGGCATGAGCGAAACCACCATGCTCACGTCCAACCCCTACCAGCCCGAGAGCGCACGCCATGGCGGCACGGTGGGCTTCCCGCTGCCCGGCGTCAGCCTGCGCGTGCACGACGCCAAGGGCCGGCCGTTGCCGGCCGGCGAGATCGGCGGCATCGAGGTCAAGGGGCCCAACGTCTTCAAGGGTTACTGGAAGATGCCCGAGAAGACGGCCGACGAATTCACCACCGACCTGTGGTTCAAGACCGGCGACGTGGGCACGGTGGACGGCGACGGTTACCTCACCATCGTCGGCCGCAGCAAGGACCTGATCATCACCGGTGGCTACAACGTCTACCCGGCCGAGATCGAGGGCTATGTCAACGACATGCCGGGGGTGGCCGAATCGGCCGTGGTGGGCGTGCCCCACCCCGACTTCGGCGAGGCCGTGGTGGCCGTCGTCGTGCGCAAGCCGGGGGCGGCACTGGACGGCGCCGCCATCGTCGCGCAACTCAAAGGCAAGATCGCCAACTTCAAGGTGCCCAAGCAGGTCTTCGTCAGCGACGAGCTGCCGCGCAATGCCATGGGCAAGGTGCAGAAGGCGGTGCTGCGCGAGCAGCACAAGGCGCTGTTCACGGCATGAAGCTGCTCATCCTGGGCGGTACGCGCTTTCTCGGCCGCCACCTGGCGCAGTTGGCGCTGGAAGCCGGCCACGAACTGACCCTGCTGCACCGCGGCCGCAGCGGGCCCGAGCTCTTCCCCGAGGCCGAACACCGCATCGCCGACCGCGACGGCAGCCTGGCCGTGCTGGCGGACGGCGAGTGGGACGCCGCCATCGACACCAGCGCCTACGTGCCGCGCCAGGTGCACGCCATGGCCGAGGCGCTGGCCGGGCGCGTGTCCACCTACCAGCTGGTGTCGACGATCAGCGTGTACGCCGACGTCAACGCCAGCGCCCACGGGCTGACCGACGAAACGGCCGAGGTGCAGATCCTGGAAGACCCGCGCACCGAGGCCGTCACCGGCGCCACCTACGGCGGCCTGAAGGCGCTGTGCGAGGTGGCCGCCTGGGATGGCTTCGAAGGGCGCTGCCTGATCGCCCGGCCGGGGCTGCTGGTCGGCCCGCACGACCCCACCGGGCGTTTCACCTGGTGGGTGCAGCGCCTGCTGCGCGGCGGCAGTCAGGGCAACGACATGCTGGCGCCCGGCGACCCCGATGCGGCGGTGCAATACATCGACGTGCGCGACGCCGCCGCCTGGCTGCTGCACCAGGCCGAACAGGGGCAGACCGGCGTCTTCAACCTGACCGGACCGGAAGCGCCGACCACGATGGGCGAACTGCTGGCCGCCGGCACGCGGGCGCTGCACAGCACGGCGCAGCCGGTGTGGGTGGACGAGGATTTCCTGCTCGGGCAAGGTGTCAAGCCCTGGACCGACCTGCCGCTGTGGCTGCCGCGCGCCGAGGCCGGCTTGCACCGCATCGACATCGAGCGCGCCCTGGCCACCGGCCTTCAATGCAGGCCCCCCGGGCAGACCTTTACCGACACGGCAGCCTGGGCCGGTGGGGCAGCGCCGCCCGCCACCGAAGGCCCGCCGAGGCCGCCCGTGGGCCTGAGCGCCGAACGCGAGGCCGGGTTGCTGGCCGCCTGGCGCACCGCATCGGCAAGTCCTTGACCCCCAGGGGGTCACAGCCGGGGCGAAGGCTGTTACCCTCATCGGCATCGGGCGCGTGTCCCTGCCTCATCCCGAGGCTGCCGCAGTCAGGCTACGCCGCCAGGTTCAAGACCGGTGGGCCCACCGCATGGGGCCGCCGTCCCCATCAGGAACCGAACCATGTCGACTGCGAACGAGACACCCGGCGACCCCGGCGCGCCGACAGTGGCGGCACCTGCGGCCGTGCGCGTGGTGGGCATCGGCTGTTCGGCAGGCGGCCTGGATGCGTTGGACGCCTTCTTCGGCCATGTGGCCGCCGACAGCCAACTGGTCTTCGTCGTCGTCCAGCACCTCGACCCTGCGCACACCAGCAGCCTGCCTGAACTGTTGCAGCGAACCACCGCGCTGCACGTCTGCGAGGCCCGCGATGGCCAGGCCGTGCAAGCCGGCAGCGTCTACGTCATCCCGCCCAACAAGGATCTCGCGCTGCGCAACGGCCACCTGCACCTCAGCGAGCCCAAAGAGGCGCGTGGGCTGCGCCTGGCCGTGGACTTCTTCCTCACCAGCCTGGCGCTGGACCAGGGCGACCTGGCCATCGGCGTGCTGCTGTCGGGCATGGGTTCGGACGGCGTGCAAGGCTTGCGGGCCATCCATCTGGCCGGTGGCCTCGTGGCGGTGCAGGACCCGGCCAGCGCGCAGTCCGACAGCATGCCGGCCAGCGCCATCGCGGCCGGCGTAGCCGACATCGTCGCGCGCCCCGAAGACCTGCCCGGCCGCATCATCCTGCCGCGAGAGCGGGCCTGCAGCGGCGCGGCAGCCGTGCCGGCGGGCACAGAGCCACAGACACTGGCGCAGATCACCGGCCTGCTGCACCAGCGCGGCGGCAACGACTTTTCGCTCTACAAGCCCAGCACCCTGCTGCGCCGCATCGAAAGGCGCATGGGCATGCAGGGCATGCGCGCCATCGCCGACTATGCCCAGCACCTGCGCGACAACCCGCATGAGCTCGACCTGCTGTTCAAGGAGATGCTCATCGGCGTGACCCAGTTCTTCCGCGACCCCGAAGTCTGGGACGCACTGCGCACCCAGTTGCTGCCCGGGGTGCTGGCCCGCCACCCGCAAGGCCTGCACCTGCGCGCCTGGGTGCCGGCCTGTTCCACCGGCGAGGAAGCCTACACGCTCGCCATGGTCTTCAACGACGCGGTGGCGGACCTGGCTGCCGGCACGGCGCCTGCGCACGCCCGCTACACCCTGCAGGTCTACGCCACCGACCTCGACCCCGACGCCGTCGACAAGGCGCGCAAGGGCCTGTATCCGAAGGCCATCGCCGGCGATGTCGGGCCCGAACGGCTGGCCCGGTATTTCCTTGAAGACGAAGCCGGCTACCGGGTGGCCAAGAGCGTGCGCGACTGCGTCATCTTCGCGCCGCAGAACATCATCCAGGACCCGCCTTTCACCAAGCTGGACCTGCTGTCCTGCCGCAACCTGTTGATCTACTTCCGGCCCGAACTGCAGGCCAGGTTGGTGCCGCTGTTCCACTACGCCCTGAACCCCGGCGGGCTGCTGCTGCTGGGGAATGCCGAAACCGTGGGCAACTTCAGCCAGCTGTTCGCGGCTGTGCCCGGCCAGGACCACTGTTTTCGCCGGCTCGACCCGGCCACGCCGCCGCGGGAGTTGTCGTTCCCGGCGCACACGCCGTCCGTCCCGGACACCGAGGCGGCCGAGCCCGCAGCGCCGCTTGAAACCCTGGGGCAATTGACCGAGCAGCTCATCTTGCACGGCCACGCGCCAGCGGCTGTGCTGGTCAATGCGGAGGGCGACATCCTGTACATCAGCGGGCGCACCGGCAAATACCTGGAGCCCGCCGCCGGCAAGGTCAACGTCAACCTGCACGCCATGGCCCGTGCCGGGCTGGCCGAGGCCCTGGTGGGCGTGCTGCCCAAGGCGCTGCGCGAGATGCAGCCGGTGAAGTTGCGGGGTCTGCGGGTGGGCGACGCCAGCCACCTTGCGCTGGTGGACGTGACCGTTCAGCCCCTGGCCCAGCCGGCGCTGATGCACGGTCGCCTGCTCGTCGTGTTCCAGGACTTGGGGCTGCCGCCCGTGGCGCGACGGTCCCGCAAGACAGCACCCAACGCGGCCGACGACGCGCTGCTGGAGGAACTGCGGCAGGCCCGAGATGCCCTGCGCACCTTGCAGGAAGGTTCACAAAGCGCGCTCGAAGAGTTGAAGTCGACCAACGAAGAACTGCAATCGACGAACGAGGAACTGCAGTCCACCAACGAGGAACTGACGACCTCGAAGGAAGAGATGCAGTCCATGAACGAAGAGATGCGCACCGTGAATGCCGAACTGCAGGCCCGGGTGAAGGACTTCACCTGGGAACGCAACGACATGACCAACCTGCTGAACAGCACCGAGATCGCCACCATCTTCCTGGACGGCGCGATGAAGTTGCGGCGCTACACCACGCTGGCCACGCAGCTCTTCAAGCTGATACCGGGGGATGTGGGTCGGCCGCTGTCCGACCTGGTGACCGAGCTGGACTACCCGCAGATGAAGGCCGACGCGCAGTCCGTGCTGCACAGCCTGGTCTTCATCGAGAAGCAGGTGCGCGCCCACGACGGCCGCTGGTACCGCGTGCGCACCATGCCCTACCGCACGCAGGACAACGTCATCGACGGGGTGGTCAGCACCTTCGTCAACATCACAGAAACCAAGGCGCTGGAGGCCGAGTTGCGGCTGCTGGCACCCAAGGACGCACCCGGGTCCTGATCGGCAACCCCATGAGCCCTGGCGTTCCCATCCCCAATCCATCGCCAGACGCCGAGTCTCAGCGCCTGCGTGCCGAAGCCGAAGCGCAACTGGCGGCCCCGGGCAGCGAGCAGGTGCCTTCTGAGGCGGATGCCCGGCGCCTGCTGCACGAACTGCAGGTGCACCAGATCGAACTGCAGATGCAGAACGAGGCCCTGCAGCAGGCCCAGAACGAGACCCGGCTGGCCCTGCAGCGCTACACCGACCTCTTCGACTTCGCACCCGTGGGCTACCTGAACCTGGACCGCGAAGGCCGCATCGTGCGCATCAACGCGGCGGGCAGCGCACTGCTGGGCGCTGCACCCGCCACGCTGATCGGCCGCCGCTGGCTGGACTTTGTCCCCATGGACGATCGCCTGCGCGCCGCCGAACTGCTCGCCCAGGCCTTTTCGACGCACCGTCGGCTGAGCGGCGAGCTGCCCCTGTTGACGGGCAACCCGCTGCGCCCGCTGCTGCAGGTGCAGCTGGACGTGATGACCGACGCGGCCGGCCTGACCCAGCGCGCGGTGCTGGTCGACGTCACCGAAGCCCGGCGCCTGCACGCGGAACTGGAAGCGCACCGCGCCCAACTGGAAGAACGTGTGGCCCAGCGCACCCACGAACTGGTGCTGGAGCGCGACCGGGCCGAGGCTGCCAACGGGGCCAAGCGCGCCTTCCTGTCGACCATGAGCCACGAGTTGCGCACGCCGCTGAACGCCATCATGGGCTACACGTACCTGCTGCAGCGCGAAGACCCGAGCCCCAAGCAAAGCGCGCGGCTGGCGACCATCAGCACCGCTTCCGAGCACCTGCTGGCCCTGGTGAACGACGTGCTGGACCTGGCCAAGATCGAGGCCGGCAAGTTCGACATCGACAGTCAGGACTTCAGCTGGGCCGAACTGCTGCACGGCGTCGAGGGCCAGATCAGCCCCGCCGCCCAGGCAAAAGGCCTTCGGCTGACGGTGGACGGCGGCGATGTGCCCTTGCAGCTGCATGGCGACGCCCGCCGGCTGACGCAGGCCCTGCTGAACCTGCTGAGCAACGCCTGCAAGTTCACCGAAGCCGGTTCGGTGGCGCTGACCTGCCGGGTGGACGACGAAGGGCCTGAAGGCCTGCTGGTGCGCTTCGACGTGCGCGACACCGGCATCGGCGTGACGCAAGACCAGCTGGCCGGCCTGTTCCAGCACTTTGTGCAGGCGGATTCGTCCACCACCCGGCACTATGGCGGCACCGGCCTGGGCCTGGCCATCACCCGCCACCTGGCCGAACTGATGGGCGGCACGGCCGGCGCCATCAGCATGGTCGGCGCCGGCAGCGTGTTCTGGTTCACCGCGCGGCTGGGCCGGGCGAACACTGCAGCGCTCGGCGCCACTGCGCCGTCGCCCACCCGGGCGGCCGAAGACCGGTTGCGCCGTGAGCATGCGGGCGCGCTGGTGCTGCTGGTCGAAGACGACAGCGCCAACCGGCACATGGCGCTGACCTGGTTGCAATCGTTCGGCTTGCAGGTGGACACGGCGCAGACCGGCGGCACCGCGCTGGCGCTGGCCGCCGCGCAGACCTACGCACTGGTGCTGATGGATGTGCACCTGCCCGGCATGAGCGGGCACGAGGCCGCACAGGCGCTGCGCCAGCTGCCCGGCTACGCCAGCACCCCGATCATCGCCATCACCGCCGACGCGCAGGACGCGGCCCGCCTGGCTTCGCTGTCGGTGGGCATGGACGACCACCTGACCAAGCCCTTCAGCCCGCAGAAGCTGGCGATGGTGCTGCTGCGGTGGTTGACGCCGATAGCGGCGGCGGGTGCGGCCGGTGTTCAGTAGCTGACCCGCGCCAGATAGGTCTGCTTCGACGCCTCCAGCGCCTGGCCCAGGGTGTGGATGCCCAGGGCCTGCAGCAGCGGCAGCAGCTTGACGAAGATTTCGGCAGTGACCATCGCGTCGCCCAGGGCGGTGTGCCGCCCCAGCACCGTCACACCCAGGCGCTTGGCGATGGCTTCCAGGCGGTGGCTGTCCTGCTGCGGGTGGACCACCGCCGACAGCAGCAAGGTGTCCAGCACCGGCTGCTCGAAGACCACGCCGGTGGCGGCTTCTTTCAGCTGCAGGAAGCGCATGTCGAAAGCCGCGTTGTGGGCCACCAGCACGGTGTCCTGCGCGAAGGCGTGGAAGGCCGGCAGCACGGCGCCGATCAGCGCCTGGCCGCGCAGCTGGGCCGGTGCGATGCCGTGGATGGCCATGCCGGCGGCCGACAGCGGGCGCTGCGGGTCGACCAGCTGTTCGAAGCATTCCTGGCGCCGCAGCTTGCCGGCCACGATGCGTGTGGCGCCGATCTGGATGATCTCGTCGCCTTCGGACGGCTGCAGGCCGGTGGTCTCGGTGTCGAAGACGGTGTAGGTGATTTCGCCCAGCGGGCGGTCGGCCAGCGCGTGGCCGGCGCCGTGGTGGGCAAACAGGTCGAAGTCGTAGAACTCGGGCCGGCTGCCCAGCGGCGTGACGGCGGCCGCCTCCATCGGTTCGGCGGCCGTGGCCAGCGGCAGCAGCAGGCGAAAGAAGGCCTCCTGGCGGACGCGCGCGCGTTCGAACCACAGCGTGCCGCCGTGGCGTTCGAGCACGTCGCGCACGGTCAGCGGGCTGCGGTCTTCGCCGCTCTGTATCGGTTCGGATTCCCAGGCCGTGACGGTCTCGGTGCTCATGGCCTGCACCGCCCAGACCAGGTCGAGCTGCGCCTTCTCGCCCGCCACGCCCGCCACGCCCACAACCGCGGGCGCCAGCGCCAGGCGCAGTTGAACGCGGCGGATGCCGTATTCGTCGGCCAGCCGGCCACTCAAATGCAGCAGCGCCTGGATCAGCGTGTAGCTGTCCACCTTCAGCCACAGCTGCGCGTCGACCTCGCTGGCGATGACGCGGGCGCCGTGCCGGCTTTCGATGCGCCGCGCGGCGGCGGCCACGAAGTCGGCACCCAGCATGTCTTCCAGCGGCCAGCGCGTCTTCAGCGTGCGCAGGCCCAGCGCAGCGGCCTCGTTCAGGCGGCGCGACATGGCGGCAATCTCGTCGCGGATCACGCCGCCGAAACGCTCGCGCGTGGTGGCGTCCAGGTCGGGCTCTTCCAGCAATTCGGCGGCCGCCTGCAGGGTGCCCAGGGAACCGCGGTGGCCCTCGGTCAGGCCGTACAGCAGGCGGTCGCGGGCGGTGTCTTCCGCCAGATCGCGGGTGATGTTGTCCAGCATCAGCACGAAGCCGTTGAGCGGCGCGCCCTCGGCGGCGTCGGGCGCTTTCACCGGCGTCATCTGCACGCGCAGCAGCTGCCCGCTTTGCGTGCCGGTGACGAACTGCGCCGACGGGTGCGCGGCGCCGCGCTGCAGGCGCTGCTGCACCGCTTCCAGGGCGTGGGCGACGAGGCGGCGGTCGAGCACCGCGTAGATCGAACGGCCCAGGCCGATGGCGTCGAAACCGGCCACGCCGACCACCGCTGCGCCGCCAGTGCCGCCAGCGCTTTCTGTGCCGCCCGGCCCACCCACGGCCAGCGCCCGGAACTGCAGGCGTGCCCGGGCGTTGAACAGCAGGATGCGGCCGTCGAGATTGCAGACCACCACGCTCTGCGTCAGCTCGGCCATCAGCGCGGCCAGGCGATTGCGTTCCTGCTCGACCGCGCGGCTGGCCTCGGCCACCTTGCTGGCGATGCCCTCGCGCAAGGTGTTGCGCTGCACCACCAGGGTGTTGACGGCCGTGGCCAGTGCGCGGCTGCCGGCGCTGCCCCCGCCAGGCCCACGGCCGCTGTCCAGGCGCGGCGGGGTGTCGGTGTTGATCAGCACCTGCACCGCTTCGGCCAGCCGGCCCGGCGCGGCGCCGAAGTGCAGCCAGGCCAGCCGCAGCGCCAGGCCGGCGGCCAGCGCAGCCACCAGCCACAGCATGACCAGCAGCGCCACCCGCGGCTCGAGCAGGGCCCACAGCGTGGCGCGTTCACTGGCCGTCATCGTGGCGGCCAGCAGCGCGGCGGCAGCGCCCAGCAGCAGCGCGAACAAACCCGCCGGCAGCAGCGCTGCCAGCAGTTCACGGCGGTCGATCTTCATGACCCGAGCATCGCCTTGACGCGCGCCGCCAGTTCCCGCGTCGAGAAGGGCTTGGTCATGTAGCCGTCGGCGCCCACGCCCAGACCCTGCGCGATATCGGTGTCGCGGCCCTTGGCGGTCAGCATCAGGATCAGGGTGCCGGCCAGCGTCTCGTCGGCGCGCACGGCCTGGCAGACCTCGTGGCCGTCCTTGCCCGGCATCATCACGTCCAGCAGCACCAGCGCCGGCTTGTACAGGCGGATGGCGTCCAGCGCCTCGATGCCGTTACGCGCCAGCACCACGCTGTAGCCCTCGCGCTTCATCAGGAATTCCAGCGAGATCAGGATGTTGGGCTCGTCGTCGGCGATGACGATGGTGGGGTTCATGGTGGGGTCTCCTTCGTCGCGGGCTGGTCGTTGAGCGAGTCGCTGGACTTGTCGCTGTGCTCGTCATTGGTGGTCCCGCCGATCCGCTCGCCCAGCGGCAGGTCGAAGCCGAAGCACGCGCCCTGCCCCGGCTCAGAGCGCAGCCACAGCCGGCCGCCGAAATGTTCGACGATGCGCCGGCTGATCGGCAGGCCCAGACCGGTGCCGGGCGGGCGGTGGCTGGCCTCGCCGCCCTGGCGGAACTTCTCGAACACCAGGCTTTGCTGGGCCAGCGGAATGCCGGGGCCGTTGTCCTGCACCTCGACCGTCAGCCCCTGCCCGTTCAAGCGCAAGCGCAGGGCCACGCGGCCGCCGCTTTCGGGCACGAACTTGGCGGCATTGGACAGCAGGTTCAGCAGCACCTGCAGCAGGCGGTCGGGGTCGGCGCGCAGCAGCGGCAGTGGCGCCGGACCCGCCGGCAGGTCCAGCACCAGCCGCGCGCCGCGCTCGCGGAAGAGTTCGGCGGTGGTCAGCGCGGCCTGCTGCATCAAGGCCGCGACATCGACATCGGCCGACAACCATTCGGCGCTGCCCGATTCGATCTTGGCCAGGTCCAGCACCTGGTTCACCAGGCGCGACAGGCGTTCACTCTCGGTCACCACCAGGCCCAGGAACTGCTGGCGCTGCGCGGCGTCCATCCCGGGGTCGTCGCGCATCAGTTCGGTGAGTGCGCGGATGCTGGTCAGCGGCGTGCGCAGCTCGTGCGTCACCGACGACATGAAGTCGTCTTTCAAGCGGTCCAGCGACTGCAGCTGTTCGTTCATCAGCCTCAGCCCGCTAGCCTCTTCGACGATGCGCAGCACGTCGTCCAGGTCCAGCGCGTCTTCTTCCACCGCCTGCGCCACCATCACCCGTGCCGACGCGCTGCCGATGGCGCCGGCGAGTTGTGTTTCGACGAACTGCACCAGCTTCGGGTCGGCCTGGCCGGCGTCGAAGCCGGGCTGGGTTTCGATGGGCGCCTGCGCGCGGTGAGCATCGAGCAGCGCCCCTGCGCGCTGCGGCCCCAGGAAACGGCCCAGCAAGGCCCGCAAATCGGCCACCCGCGCGCGGCCGCGCCAGAACACGCGTTCGGGGCTGGCACCGGCGTCGACGTCCATCGGGATGTCCACGAAGAGCAGCGCCTGCCCGGCCTCGGCCGCGCGCGGCGGCGAGGCCAGCGACACGCCCACGTAGAGGCCGGCATTGGCCAGCAGGCTCCAGAACAGCGCGTGCGTCAGGTTGTCCAACCCGCCCAGGCCCAGCAGCGCTTCGGGCCGCAGCAGCGCCAGCCCCCACGGCCCTTGCGCCAGGAAGGCCGCGTCCATCCAGCCTGACTTGGCAACCGACGGCAGCAGCAGCGTCCAGGCCCACAGCAGCGCACCGGCCGCCAGACCGGCCAAGGCGCCGTTGCGCGTGCCGCCTTTCCAGTACAGACCGCCCAGCAAGGCCGGGGCGAACTGCGCCACCGCGGCAAAGCTGATCAGGCCGATGCTGACCAGCGCGTAGGCCTCGCCGGCGACGCGGAAATACAGCCAGCCCAGCAGCAGCAGCGCGACGATGACGGCGCGGCGGATGAAGCGCAGCGTGGCGGTGAGGTCGCGGGTCTGCCGGGCCGGCGACCCCGAAAGCCCCGGCAGGTGCAGCAGGCCCGGCAGCACCAGGTCGTTGCAGACCATGGTGGACACCGCGATGGCCTCGACGATGACCATGCCGGTGGCCGCCGACAGCCCGCCGATGAAGGCCAGCAGCGCCAGCGCGGGGCCCCACGAACCGGCAGCCGCGCCTGCGCTGAGCGGCAAGGACAAGACAAAGGTCTCGGGGTTGGCACCGCCCGGGCCGAACCACAGCAGGCCGCCGAGGGCGATGGGCAGCACGAAGAGGTTGATCAGCAGCAGGTAGGCCGGAAACACCCAGGCCGCGCGGCGCACGTGGGCTTCATCGACGTTCTCGACCACCATCACCTGCCACTGCCGCGGCAGCAGGATGACACTGAACATCGCCAGCAGCAGCAGCGAGAACCACTGCGCGTAGGCAAACGGCTGTGCGGCATCGGGCTGCAGTACGCGGGCGATCTCGGGCACCGCCAACGCGCGACCGAAGAGGTCGCCCAGGCCGTCGAACAAGCCCCAGGTGACGAAGGCGCCCACCGCCAGAAAGGCCAGCAGCTTGACCATCGACTCGGCCGCGATGGCCGCCACCAGACCCTCGTGGCGCTCGGCGCTGTCGAGGTGACGGGTGCCGAAGGCGATGGTGAAACCGGCCAGCACCAGCGCGGTGATCAGCGCCACCGGCAGGTCGCTCTCGCGGTGCCCGGTGAGCACCGCGAAGCCGCTGCTGACGGCCTTGAGTTGCAGCGCCACATAAGGCACCACGCCGACCAGCGCGATCAGCGTCACGCTGCCGGCCAGCAGCCGGCTCTTGCCGTAGCGGCTGGCGATGAAGTCGGCAATCGACGTGATGCGGTAAGCCCGCGAGATGCGGATCATCTTGCGCAGCACCGGCCAGGCCAGCACCATGGCCAGCGTCGGGCCCAGGTAGATGGGCAGGAACCAGACACCGCCGGTGGCCGCGCGGCCGACGCTGCCGTAGTAGGTCCAGGCGGTGCAATACACGCCCATCGACGCGGCATAGACCCAGGCGTTGGCGATGGCGCTGCGGCCCTGCGCCGCCCGGCGGTCGGCCCAGGCGGCCACGCCGAACAGGGCCAGCAGATAGCCCAGCGACGCAGCGATGACGAGGGCCGGCGTCATGGCCTCAGCCCTTGCGCGCTTCCCGCGTTTCCATCAGCACGGCCAACACCCCGATCAGCAGCGCCCAGACGACAAACAGCGCCACCGGCAACAGCGGCAGGCCCAGCCAAGTGCTGCCGCCCAGCCAGAGCGTGAGCAGCGGAAAGCTCAGCAGCAGCCAGCCCGCTGCAAACAGCGCCAGCAGGCGTTGCGTCAACAGGCTGGCGCGGTGGCGTTTCATGGCGGCTCTTCTGGCGGTCGTTCAGCGCGGTGCTTCAGCGGCAGCGCGCCTCACAGCGCGTCCAGATGGAAATGCTGGCGCACAAAGGCCCGCCACCGTTTGACGCTGGCCAAGTTGGCGCGCAGTTGCTCGCGTTCGATGGCGCTCAATCCGGCCGGTGTGATCCCGTTGCCGGCCACACCGCCTTGTGCGCGCTGGCGCAGTTGCTGCGTCAGGCGCAGGTCCATCAGGCCGTGCAGCGCATCCACCGTGTCCATGGCCAAGGCCGGGTCGACGTGGCCCTGGGCGGCCAGCCGGTCCAGCCGCGCGGCGGTGCTGTTTTCGTGCACGCCGTGCTGCAGCGCCAGCGCGCGGGCGCCGTGGACGATGGGGAAGAGGCCCAGCTTCTTGATGTCCAGCGCCGGCCCGTCGCGCTGGCCGTGGACGATAGCGGCCATGCGCGCCAGCCAGCCACCGGGCTCGGCGAACTGGTCGGCCGGTGCGGCGAAACGGGCCACGTAGCTGTCGTGCCCGGCGAGCAGGCGGTCGAGTTGCGCCCGCGCGGCCTGCAGCAGGCTGGCGTCACCGGCCGCGGCCACGGCGTCGAAGAAGATGGCCACGTCCATCGGGCCGTCGACCGGCACCACGCCCTCGTCGCCGTAAACCCAGCGGCGCAGCGTTTCACGGAAGGCGGCCAGCGGTTGCCGCCACAAGGGGTTGGTCAGCATGATGTCGCCCGGGCAGGGTGGGTAGCCCCAGTCGGCCAGCACGCCGTTGAAGCGCAGGGCCAGCGCCGCCAGGCCGGGCCACTCGAAGCCGTCGCGCAGCAGCAGCGCGTTGTCCTGGTCGGTCTTCAGGATCTGCTCGCCACGGCCTTCGCTGCCCATCACCAGCAGGCAACTGTTGGCGATGACTTCGGGCGGCGCCAGCAGCGCCCACAAGCGCGCGAAGAGCTGCGTGTTCATCCCGCTGACGATCTCGGCGATGCGGGCCGCTGGCACGCCGCTGCCGTGCAGCGCTGGCACCATCGCGTCCAGCCGCGCACTGGCTGCCTGCAATTCGGCCAGCGTGGCCGCGCCTGCAATTTGGCGCGCGAGTTGGTTCATGTCGGCGGTCAGGCAAAAAGGCCGCTGACGTGTCGCCAGCGGCCTTCAGCTTGCAGCGTCAGCGCCTGCTCAGTGACCGGACGCGCCGGCCGCGCCGATGCCGGTCTCGGACCGCACCTGCTGCGCCAGGAAGCCGGCCTTGTCGATGGCCGCGCGCGGGCTGCCGTCCAGCACGCTGAACAGCCAGATGCCGACGAAGCCGATGGTCATGCTGAACAGCGCCGGGCTGGTGTAAGGGAACAGCGCGCTGCCCTTGGGGTTGCCCAGGGTGGCTTCCCACACCGCCGGCGACACCACCGTCAAGGCCACCGACGACAGCAGGCCGAGGAAGCCGCCGATGACGGCACCCCGGGTGGTGCAGCCCTTCCACAGCACGCTCATCAGCAACACCGGGAAGTTGGCGCTGGCCGCAATCGCAAAGGCCAGGCTGACCATGAAGGCGATGTTCTGCTTCTCGAAAGCAATGCCCAGCACCACGGCCACGATGCCCAGGCACACGGTGGTGATCTTCGAGACCCGCAACTCGCTCGCGCTGTCGGCCTTGCCCTGCTTGATGACGGTGGCGTAGAGGTCGTGCGACACCGCCGAGGCACCGCTCAGCGTCAGGCCCGCCACCACCGCCAGGATGGTGGCGAAGGCCACCGCCGAGATGAAGCCGAGGAAGACATTGCCGCCCACTGCGTTGGCCAGGTGGATGGCGGCCATGTTGTTGCCGCCGAGCAGCGCACCCTTGGCGTCGAGGAAGCTCGGGTTGGTCAGCACGTAGGTGATGGCGCCGAAGCCGATGATGAAGGTCAGCACGTAGAAGTAGCCGATCCAGGTCGTCGCCCACAGCACCGACTTGCGCGCTTCCTTGGCGTTGGGCACGGTGAAGAAGCGCATCAGGATGTGGGGCAGGCCGGCGGTGCCGAACATCAGCGCCATGCCGAAGCTGATGGTGCTGATCGGGTCCTTGACGAAGTTGCCCGGGCCCATGATGCTGAAGCCGATCTTCGCCGCCTCTTCGGCCGGCTTGCCGCCTTTGGTGGCGATGGCGGTCTTGATCCTCACCGCTTCGGCGAACATGGCTTCGGGGCTGAAGCCGAAGTGCAGCATCACCATGAAGGCCATGAAGGAGGCACCGCACAGCAGCATGATGGCCTTGATGATCTGCACCCAGGTGGTGGCCGTCATGCCACCGAAGAGCACGTAGACCATCATCAGCGCGCCGACGATGACCACCGCGATCCAGTACTCCAGCCCGAACAGCAGCTTGATGAGTTGCCCGGCGCCGACCATCTGCGCGATCAGGTAGAAAGCGACGACGACCAGCGTGCCGCTGGCGGCGAAGATGCGCACCGGCGTCTGGCTGAAGCGGAAGGCAGCGACGTCGGCAAAGGTGAACTTGCCCAGGTTGCGCAGCCTTTCGGCCAACAGGAAAGTGACCACCGGCCAGCCGACCAGAAAACCGATGGAGTAGATCAGGCCGTCGAAACCCGAGGCCATCACCGCGGCGGAAATGCCCAGGAAAGAAGCCGCCGACATGTAGTCGCCTGCAATGGCCAGACCGTTCTGGAAGCCGGTGATGCCGCCACCCGCCGTGTAGAAGTCGGCCGTGCTCTTGGTCTTGGCCGCCGCCCACTTGGTGATGAACAGCGTGAGGACGACGAAGACACCGAACATGCCGATGGCCGTCCAGTTGGTGGCCTGCTTTTCGGCCTGGCCGAGGTCGGCGCCGGCGCCGTAAGCGGCCACGCCGACGGCCGACAGCAGCAGCGCGATGAGGGTGTTGCGGGACATCATTTCATCACCGCCTTGTTCAGCTCAGCCGAGAGGCGGTCGAACTCGTCGTTCGCGCGGCGCACATAGATGCCGGTGATCAGGATGGTGAAGGCGATGACGAACAGGCCCACCGGCATGCCCCAGGTGGTGACGCCTTCGCCGATGCGGGTGGACATCAGCGGCTTGAAGTAGGCCACCAGCACGATGAAGCCGTAGTACACCAGCATCATGGCGCCGGTCAGCCACCAGCCCAGCCTGGACCTCGTGGCCTTCAGTTTCTGGTAAGTAGAGTGCGCAGCGATGCGCGTGGCCAGATCGGTTTCCATGCTCGTCTCCAGTGGACTTGTGGGCTTGTCCAGTGAGGCGGACTATCGTCACAGGGACTGACCCCGCTCTGACGCGCAGCCAACGCAGGCTTACACCCCGGGTCAGCGCCTCCACCGTCCCGGCAAAGAACCCAGACAGCCCGACGCGATATCCTCGCGTCCACCATGGCCCGCACCCCGCGCGACGACAAGCCCCCACCGCCCTTCTTCAACTGGCGCGGCCAGCCCATGGACCCTCACAGCTTGAAGCCCGTCGGCCCGCCGGTTGCGGCAGCCACCACGGGGCCCAAGGGGCCAGCGGCGGTGCAGACCGCCGATCTGACGCCCGCCGACCACGAGGCCGTCTTCGACGCGCTGTGCCTGGCCGGCTGCGAGCGCAGCAAGGTCTGGCTGACGAACTTCATGAACCACCTCGCGGTACGGATGGCCAGCGACGCCGACTTCAGCGTCGTCGCGGTTGGCGCCGGCCTGGCCGCGCTGCAAGCCCAGGGGCGGGTGCTGCTCCAGCACAGCGGCCGCCACGACGTGCCCCCGGCGCTGCGCAACGCGCAGTGGCAGCGCCTGCTGAGCACGCCCGACGCCGCGCGGGCCTGGCGCGCCTGGGCGCAGGCGTCGACGCCCGGCACCTCGATCCACAACGATCCGCTGATGCCCGACTACCGCAGCCCGGCCGAGATGCAGGCGATGGCGCGCCTGGCCCTGTTCGGGGGGCTGGACCCTGCGGGCTGGCGGCGCGTGGCGGCACGCGTCCTGGGGCCGGCGGCCGGCACCGGCGTGCTCGCCGCGGCCCTGAACACGCCCTTCGTGCCGGCCGCCTTCGAGCGCATGAACCCTGAATTGCGCGAGGCCCTGCTGATCGCCTTCCAGCAGAGCTACAACCTCGACGTGCCACTGTGGCAGCCCCTGCTGGGCTGGCTGGACGGGCAGGTGACGCAAAGGGCCACCTCGGTGTCGCCCGGCCTGCGCTTCCTGCTGGCCGAACGCCGCCTGCACCGCGGCGACATCGCCGGCTGCGACGCCGCGATGCAAGGTCTGGCGGGCGGTGGCGTCGGCCTGATGCGCGCCGCCGCGCTGGCCTGGGCCGGGCGCTGGGTGGAAGCGTCCAGCGGCTTCAGCAAGGCCTACAAGGAAACCGCCAAGGAAACCGGCGCGAAGCGCGGCTTCACCCCCGATCGGCTGCTGCAGTGGTACGTGCTGAGCCTGCTGGCCCAGCCCGACCCGGCGGCCTGGATGGCGGCGCGCAAGCTGTGCGTGAACGAATCGGGCAGCCGGCAGCCCTACCCGGGCGATGGCTGGGGCCTGTGGGCCCATGCCGCCGCCGTGCGCCTGGGCGACACCGCCCTGGCGCCTGGCGTGCTGGACGCACCGCCGCCGGAACGCCATCCGCCGCTGCTGGACGAAGACGCCAACAAGTTGATCCTGGCGGCCTGGCTGGGCGAGCCTTCGAAAGGCTGGAGCCCCAGCCTGCTGGGCGCGCTGGTGCAGCTGCTGCATGAAGCCGGGGTGCCGTGGAAGGCCGACCTGGTGCGCCAGGCCTGCGAACGCCTGCAGCTGCGCCTGGCGGCCCGCACGCCGGCCGAGGGCCAGCCCTGGCCGGTGGCCTACTTCGGCGCCAAGCAGGAGGTCTGGCGCGACGCGCTGGCGGCCATCGAAGCGCTGGGCGACCTGCGCGGCAAGGACAGCGTGGCCGCCGCCGCGCCGGTCACCTTGCAGTGGCACCTCACGCTGGACAGCGCCGGCCGCGTGGCCGCCGTCCAGCCCTGGGAACGGACACCGGGCGTGCGCGGCCTGGGCAAGCCCAAGCCGGCCACGCTGGCGCGGGTGAAGAAGGCGACCCGGCTGGACCCGCGCGACGCCGCCGTGGCGCGCGCCATCGAGCCGCAGCGCTGGTCGCCCGGCCTGCTCGGCGTGGACGTGACGGCCGCGGCGATGGCCCTGGTCGGCCACCCGGCGGTCTTCTTCGACGACGCACTCGACCAGGCCGTGGAGCTGCGCGAAGCGCTGCCGGTGCTGGAGGTGCAGCGCCAGGCGGCCAGCGCCGACGGCCAGGGCGAGCGCTTCGTCTTCAAGCTGCTGGACCCGCTGCTAAGCCCGGTGGCGCCGGCGGTGGGCAGCAGCTTCACCGCCAGCGACCCCAGCGCCGAGACCGAGCGCCGCAACAGCATCCGCATCGTGCGCGACGCCGCCGACCACGCGCGGCTGATCCGCATCGGCGCGGCGCAGCGCCGGGTGGCCGAACTGGTGGCCAAGCAGTGGAGCGTGCCGGTGGCCGCCAAGGCCGAACTGGAGGCCGCGCTGCGCGTGCTGGCCGGCCACTTCCAGTTGCACAGCGACGCCGATGCCGGCCAGGCGGTGGCCAGTGAATCGCGGCTGCGCGCGCAGCTCAGCCCGCAAGGCGACGGCCTGCGCCTGCGCCTGCTGGTGCAACCCTTCGGCAGCTTCGGCCCGGCCGTATCGCCGGGCCTGGGCCGCGCGCGGCTGCTGACCTTGCACCAGGGCCTGAACCTGTCCACCGAACGCCGGCTGGACGAGGAGGCCGGCCACCTGGCCGCCGTCACCGACGCCCTGCCCTTTCTGCAAGACGGGCAGACCGACGAGACGACCTGGCTGCTGGCCGACCCCGAGCAGGCACTGGCCGCCGTCGAACGCCTGCCGCAACTGGCGGCCGTGGCCGGCGTGGACTGGCCGCGTGGCAAGCCGGTGCGCGTGGTGACGGTGGCCACCAGCGCGCTGCAGGCCAGCGTGAAGAGCGGCGCCGACTGGTTCGCGGTGGACGGCGAGGTGCGCATCGACGAGGCGCGCGTGCTCGGCCTGCACCAGCTGCTGCGCCTGGCGCACGAATCGCGCGGCAGCCGCTTCGTGGCCCTGGGCGACGGTGAGTACCTGGCGCTGACCGAGCAGCTGCGCCGCCAGCTGGCCGACCTGCATGCGCTGGCGCAGACCGATGGTGGCGGCAACTCGACGGGCCTGCGCCTGCCCGCCGCCGCAGCCGCCTGGCTGGCCGAAACACTGGACGACACGCCGCTGGCCGGCGACGCGCCGTGGACGCGCCGTCTCCAGCTGCTGGACGAAGCCGCCGCGCTGCAACCCGAAGTGCCCGTCGGCCTGCAGGCCGACCTGCGCGGCTACCAGGTGGAAGGCTTTGCCTGGATGGCGCGCCTGGCCCATGCCGGCCTGGGCGCCTGCCTGGCCGACGACATGGGTCTGGGCAAGACCGTGCAGACGCTGGCCCTGCTGCTGCACCGCGCGGCGCTGGGGCCGGCACTGGTCATCGCGCCGACCTCCGTGTGCAGCAACTGGGTCGACGAGGCCCAGCGCTTTGCGCCCGGCCTGCGCGTGTCGCTGTACGGCCAAGGCAGTTTCCGTGCGGCGCAATTGCAGGCCGCCCAGGCCGGCGATCTGCTGGTCGTGTCCTACGCGCTGGCGCAGATCGACGAAGACGCCTTCGCCCAGGTCGAGTGGGCCACGCTGGTGCTGGACGAGGCGCAGGCGCTGAAGAACGCGGCGACCAAGCGTGCCCGGTCGGTGGCCCAGCTGCAAGCCGGTTTTCGCCTGGCGCTGACCGGCACGCCGGTGGAAAACCGCCTGGCCGACTTGTGGTCGGTGATGAACCTGCTCAACCCCGGTCTGCTGGGCAGCAGCGGGCAGTTCGGCGAGCGCTACACCGGCCCCATCGAACGCGACCGCGACCTGGCCGCGCAGGCCCGGCTGCGCCGCCTGGTGTCGCCCTTCCTGCTGCGGCGCACCAAGGGCCAGGTGCTGTCCGACCTGCCGCCGCGCACCGAGATCATCCACCGCGTCGAGCCCGGCCCCGAGGAGCGCGCCTTCCTCGAAGCCTCACGCCGCGCGGCCCTCGAGCGGGTGGCCGAGATGGCCAGCGCGACCGGGCCCGGCCAGGCCGCCTTCCACGTGCTGACCGAGCTGACGCGCCTGCGCCGCGCCGCCTGCGACCCGCGGCTGGTGGCGCCCGAACTGGGCATCGTCGGCGCCAAGTCGCACGAGTTCGAGCAATTGGCGATGGAGCTGGTGGCCGGCCGCCACAAGGCGCTGGTGTTCAGCCAGTTCGTCGATTTCCTGAAGCTGCTGGGCGCCCGGCTGGACGCCGTCGGCCTGAACTACCAGTACCTCGACGGCAGCACCCCGGCTGCCGAACGCGGCAAGCGCGTGGCGGCCTTCCAGCGCGGCGAGGGCGACCTGTTCCTGATCAGCCTGAAGGCCGGCGGCTTCGGCCTGAACCTGACCGCCGCCGACTACGTGCTGATCGTCGACCCGTGGTGGAACCCGGCCGCCGAAGACCAGGCCCTGGGCCGCGCCCACCGCATCGGGCAGCTGCGGCCGGTGACGGTCTACCGCCTGGTGACGGCGGGCTCGGTGGAAGAACGCATCATCGAGCTGCACCGCGACAAACGGGCGCTGGCCGATGGCATCCTGGAAGGCCAGGACAGCGCCGCGCCGCTGGGGGCGGATGCGCTGAAAGACCTGCTGCGGGGCGATTGACGGCGGCCTACACTTGGCCGCTAGACGCGCCCGCGTGCCAACTTTGCAAGGACCTGCGCCATGGCTGTGCCCGCTGAAAAGCTGACCCTGGCTGACTACCTCGTCTGGGAAGAAGTCCAAACCGAGCGCCACGAGTTCTACCGCGGTGAGGTGTTCGCGATGGTGGGTGTCCGCCGGGCGCATGCCGAGATTTCAGGCAATCTGTTCTCCGCGTTGAAGTTGCACCTCAAGGGCTTGCCGTGCCGGGTCTACACAGAATCGGTGCAGGTCCAGGTCGCCCACGACACGATCTTCTACCCCGATGTCTTCGTCACCTGCGATGCGGCCGACCTGCAAACCGACCGCATCTTCCACCATCCCAAGTTGATCGTGGAGGTGCTGTCGGACAGCACCGAGGGCTACAACCGGGGCCTGAAATTCACGGCCTACAGGCAACTGGCCAGCTTGCAGGAGTACCTGCTGATCGACCCCGACGGCCGGCGCGTGGAGGTCTACCGCCGCAACGAGCGCGACGTGTTCGAGCTGCACGACCAGACCGGCCGCAGCGCCCTGCACCTGAGCTGCGTCGACCTGACGCTGGCGATGGTGGACTTGTTCGACGGCGTGGACCCGGTGTTCCCGGTGGGTTCGGCAGGCGCCTGACCGCCCTGCCCGGCCGCCATCCGGCACGGGTCAGTGACGGCGCAAACCCGGGCGCAGCGCGCCTTCTGCAGCCCAGGCCGGTCCGTCGAACCAGGCGCCCCCCTGCAGGGCGTCGCGCAGCATCGGCAGCGCGTCCAGACCCCAGAAGTGGCGGCCTTCGAGTTCCAGGGTCGGCACGCCGAACAGGCCGGCCGCCGCGGCGGCGTCGGTCAGCGCGCGCAACTCGGCTTTGACCTCGTCGCCGCCCGGGTCGCGTGCGGGTGCCAGCTGCGCGGTCAAGGCGGCCAGGCCTTGCGGGTCGTTGGCGTCAGCACCACCACGCCAGACATGGCGGAACACCGCTTCCACCACCCGCCGGTTCGGCCCGCAGGCCACGATCAGGCGCAGCAAGGCGATCGGGTTGAAGGGGTGCTGCGCCGGCGTGTCGCAGGGGATGCCGAGTTGCGCCGCCAGCCAGTGGACCTGGCGAAAAGTCCAGGCGCGCTTGGGCTCGATCTCGGCCGGTCCCTTGTGCGCGTGGTGCTGCAGCAGCGCCGCGAACAGCACGGGTCGGTATTCGACTTCGTAGCTGCAGCCGACCAGGGCCTGGGGCAGTTGCTCGAAGGCCAGGTAGGCGTAAGGCGAGATGACGTCGAAGTGGAAGACGATGCGCTTCATCGCCGCCGGTCCCTGGCCGGCACGGCGGGTCGCCCCAGCCGCTGCCATTCCGTGCGGCGCCCAGGCAGGCCGGCGCAGACGGCACGCTTGGCTGCTTCGTCCAGCTGCGACCAGGTCGCGATCTCATCCAGGTTGCGCAAACAGCCGGCGCACCAGCCGGTGACCGCGTCCATCTGGCAGACGTTGATGCACGGCGAGGCCACGCCGGGCAGCCCATGCGCGCTCACCGCGGCGCCACCGGGCTGGCCACGCCGCGCTGGGCGCGCAGCGCACAGCTGACGCGCGACACCGGGGGGCGGCCCAACAACTGGCTGATCCAGGCGCCGGCATCGACCAGGGCGTCCAGGTTCAGTCCGCTGGCGATGCCCATGCCGTGCAACATGAAGACCACGTCTTCGGTGGCGACATTGCCGGTCGCACCGCGGGCATACGGGCAGCCGCCGAGGCCGGCGATGCTGGTATCGAAGGTGTGGATGCCCATCTGCAGGCAGGCCAGGATGTTGGCCAGCGCCTGGCCGTAGGTGTCGTGAAAATGCCCGCTCACCTCGGCGACAGGGAAATGGCGCAGTGCGCGCGCCATGGCCGCCTGTACCTTCAGCGGCGTGCCGACGCCGATGGTGTCGGCGATGCCGCAGTGGTCGACACCGATGTCGCGCATCCCCAGCACCACGCGCTCGACTTCGTCGGCGCTGACTTCGCCCTGGTAGGGGCAACCGAGGGCACAGGACACGGCGGCCCTGACCTTGACACCGGCCGCATGGGCCGCGGCGACGACGGGGCGGAAGCGTTCGATGCTGTCGGCGATGGAGCAATTGATGTTGCGCTGGCTAAAGGCCTCGCTGGCCGCGCCGAAGACCACCACCTCGTCGGGACGGGTGGCCAGCGCCGCCTCCAGGCCCTGCATATTGGGCGTCAGCACCGAATAGCGCACGCCGGGCTGGCGCTGGATGCCGGCCATCACGACGGCGTTGTCGGCCATCTGCGGCACCCACTTCGGGCTGACGAAACTGGTCGTTTCGATCTCGCGGCAGCCAGCGGCCTGCAGGCGGTGGATCAGCTCGACCTTGTGCGCGGCGCTGACCGGCTCGGCTTCGTTCTGCAAGCCATCACGCGGGCCGACTTCAACAAGGGTGACGGAATGGGGCAGCATGGCGTGTGAGAGGGCAGATCGGGTGGGGTTGCAGGGCCACGGGTAACAGTTGCTTGCAGGATCGTGGTTCTAGGGGGTGGCGCATTGTCGCGGCGGCGCGCAACACTGCGCTGATCATGGTCCACCACCGCTGCCTCAAGACTGCCTTGCGCATCGACACCTGCCTGCGTGCCGAGTTGAGCGAAGGCATCGACGCCCAGCGCATGGTGGCCGACCCGCTGTACGCGCGCGACGTGCTGCTGGTCTGTGACGCCATGACCGGCAGCGAGGTGCAGAACCTGGCCAGCCTGTACCGCCAGGCGGCCGCCCAGAACAGTGCCCGGCCCTTGTTGCGCGTCCCGCTGAGCATCGGCGGCCTGTTGCAAAGCCTGTTCGGCGCGGCCGATGCGGGCTCGCAGCAGGGCAACGGCCGGTCCGCAAAGCGGGTGCAGGGCGCACAGGCCGGCGCGCAGTTGTCCCGCAAAGCAGCCTCGCAGCGCAAAGCAGACGGCAGGAAAGCCGGCTGAACACCAGGCTGGGCCGGCTGCACGCGCATCACGCCGCGGCCAGGCGCAGCAACTCGCCGCCTTCGGCCACCTGGTCGCCCACCGCGTACAGCAGTTCGGCCACCACGCCGTCGCGCGGTGCGCTGATGGTGTGCTCCATCTTCATGGCCTCCATCACGGCCAAAGCCTGGCCCCGCGCCACCTTGTCGCCCGGCTGGGCCAGGAAGCTGACCACCTTGCCGGGCATGGGCGCCGTCAGGCGGCCGCCTTCGGCCGCGCTGTCACCGGCGTGTGCCAAGGGGTCGAATTCGGCCACCAGCGCGGCGCCGGCTTCGGTGTAGACCGCGTAGCGGCCGCCGCGCGCGTAGACCGTGGCCGTCAGGCGGTGCGTGCCGATGTGCAGGTCGTGGCGATCAGGCCCCAACAGCCGCGCGCTGAAGGGCCAGGACTGCCCGCCGATGCGCAGCACCGTGCTGCCGTCGTGCAGGCGCTGCAGCACGACGGTCAGGTCCTGGCCGTGGACCGCCAGGCTCAGGCGACGCTGCGCCCCGCCGAACAGGCGCCAGCCGTCGCGCCGGCTCCAGGGATCGGCGTCTTCGAGTGCCGCTTCAGCGGCCAGCAGATGGGCCGCCACGCCGGCTGCCGCCAGCTCGGGCGCCAGCGCCGGTGCTTCGAACAGCGCGGCGTGTTCGCGTTCGATCAGGGCCGTATCGAGGTCGGCGGTGGCGAAAGCATGGCTGCCGACGACGCGGCGCAGGAAGGCCACGTTGGTGGCCAGACCCATCAGGTGCGTCTGCTGCAGCGCAGCGTCCAGCCGCGCCAGCGCCTGCGCGCGGTTCTCGCCCCAGACGATGAGCTTAGCGATCATCGAGTCGTAATGCGGGCTGATCTCGTCACCCTCGCCGAAGCCGCCGTCGACGCGCGGCAGGCTGTCGCTGCGCTCGAATTCGACCCGCGCCAACGGCCAGCGCGCGACCTGCAGCCTGCCGGTGGCCGGCAGGAAGCCGGCGTCGGGGTTTTCGGCGCAGATGCGGGCTTCGATGGCGTGACCGCGCATCGTCAACTGGTGCTGTTGCAGCGGCAGCGGCTGGCCGGCGGCGACGCGCAATTGCCATTCGACGAGGTCCAGCCCGGTGATGGCTTCGGTCACCGGGTGCTCGACCTGCAGCCGCGTGTTCATCTCCATGAAATAGAAGCGGATGTCGCCGTCGTCGGCGGGCTCGGCGATGAATTCCACCGTGCCGGCACCGACGTAGGCGACAGCCTGCGCGGCGGCCACGGCCGCCGCGCCCATCTCGGCACGGCGCGCGGCGGAAAGCCCCGGCGCGGGCGCTTCCTCCAGCACCTTCTGGTGGCGGCGCTGCACCGAGCAGTCGCGCTCGAAGAGGTAGACGCAGTGGCCCTGGCTGTCACCAAAGACCTGGATCTCGATGTGGCGCGGCCGGGTGACATAGCGCTCGACCAGCACCTGGTCGTCGCCGAAGCTGCTGCGCGCCTCGCGCTGGCAGGACGCCAGCGCGGATGCGAAGTCTTCGGACCGGTCGACCCGCCGCATGCCCTTGCCGCCGCCACCGGCGCTGGCCTTGATCAGCACCGGGTAGCCGATGGTCCCGGCCTGTGCGGCCAGGAAGGCCGGCTCGTTGTTGCGGCCGTGGTAGCCGGGCACGAGCGGCACGCCGGCCTTTTCCATCAGCGACTTGGCCGCGCTCTTGCTGCCCATGGCCGCAATGGCCGCAGCCGGCGGACCGATGAAGACCAGGCCGGCGGCTGAACAGGCGGCCGCGAATTCGGTGTTCTCGCTGAGGAAGCCGTAGCCGGGGTGGACCGCCTGCGCGCCGGTGGCCAGCGCGGCATCGATGATGCGCTGCCACTGCAGGTAGCTGTCGCGCGGCGCATTGCCGCCGACGTGCACGGCTTCGTCGCAGGCGTGGACGTGGCGGGCATCGGCGTCGGCGTCCGAATAGACCGCCACGGTGCGCACGCCCAGGCGGCGCGCGGTGGCGGCCACGCGGCAGGCAATTTCACCGCGGTTGGCGATCAGGATCTTCTTGAACATGCGGTGTCCCCGTTCAGCGCCAGGCCGGATCGCGTTTGTTGAGAAAAGCCTGCACGCCTTCGCGGCCCTCGGCGCTGGCCCGGATGTCGGCGATGCGCCGCGCCGTGTCGTCGCGCAGCGCGGCGGTGATCTCGCGGCCGGCCACGTTTTTCACCAGTTGCTTGCAAGCCCGGGCAGCGACCGGGCCGTTGGCCACCAGCGCGGCCACGATCTCGGCCACCTGGGCGTCCAGCGCGTCGGCGGCGCTCACTTCGTGCACCAGGCCCATCGCCTGCGCCTGCGCGGCGCTGAAACGCTCGGCGGTGACGAAGTAGCGGCGCGCAGCCTGCTCGCCCATGGCCTTGACGACATAGGGCGCGATGGTGGCCGGCAGCAGGCCCAGCCTGGCCTCGCTGAGACAGAAGTTCGCGGCCGCTGAGGCGATCAGCAGATCACAGACCGCAGCCAGACCGACGCCACCGGCGTAGCAGTCGCCGTGCACGCGGCCCACCACCGGCACCGGGCAGGACCAGATCGTCCACAGCATCTGCGCCAGACCGCCGGCGTCGGCGTGGTTCTGTTCCCAGCTGTAGTCGGCCATCGCGCGCATCCAGCCCAAGTCGGCGCCAGCGCAGAAGGCCTTGCCGTGGCCGCCCAGCACGATGACGCGCAGTTCGGGGTCGGCACCCAGCGCGGCGAAGGCCTGCGTCAGTTCGGCAATGACGCCGTCGTTGAAGGCGTTGCGCACTTCGGGTCGGTTGAGCCAGACCTCGGCCACGTGGGCGCTGGGGCGGCGGATGTCGAGGGTGGTGGTCATCACTGTTTCCAGCCGCGCAGGCCGCGCAGGTCTTCGAAAGCCTGGAAGTCGCGGTCGCGGTGCAGCAGCACGTAATCGTGCTCGATGCAGAACGTGGCCACCAGCACGTCGATGCTGCTGCGCACGGTGACGCCGTTGCGGCGCAGATCGCGGTAATGCTGGGCGGCCTGAAGACACAGATGCACGCTGGACGTCGGCACCACGTCCAAGGACATCATCAAGGTCCGGGCCTGACGCTGCGGGCGTTCGTCACGGAAACCGCGAAGGACCTCGAACAGCACCAGATCGGGCACCACGATGCGGGCATCGGCGTCATTCAGCAGGCGCCGAAGGGTGTCGCGCGCCGGGTTGGGGCTGGCGTTGAAGTAGTCGATCCAGACGCTGGAATCAGCGACGACCACGCGGGTACCCCTGGGCTGGCGGTTCGGCGGCGACCACGGCGGTTGATGCGGGCGCCGCTTCGGGCTGCGTCCAGTCGATGGACTCATCACCCTCCCACTTCAGCTTGCCCTCCCACTTCAGGATCTCACGGTAGGCGGCCTGCCGCGCCAGCAGTTTCAGGCCTGCTTCCACAGCGTCCTTCTTCGTCGTGTACGGGCCCGCTGCCATGGCCTTGGCCATCAATTCATCATCAATTTCAATGTTCGTGCGCATGATGTGTACCACATTGATAATTAATGCACATCGTACATCACATGCGGAAGAGGCCAAACCGCGGGCTGTCCGAGATGGGCGCGTTCAGGCTGGCGCTCAGGCCCAGCGCCAGCACGCGGCGCGTGTCGGCCGGGTCGATGACGCCGTCGTCCCACAGCCGGGCGCTGGCGTAGTAGGGGTGGGCCTGCTGTTCGAACTGCTCGGTGATGGGCTGCCTGAAGGCGGCTTCTTCTTCGGCGCTCCACTGCCCGCCCCGGCCTTCGATGCCGTCGCGCTTGACCGTGGCCAGCACGCTGGCGGCCTGTTCGCCACCCATCACGCTGATGCGCGCGTTGGGCCACATCCACAGGAAGCGCGGGCTGTAGGCGCGGCCGCACATGCCGTAGTTGCCGGCGCCGAAGCTGCCGCCGATGATCACCGTGAACTTGGGCACCGTGGCCGTGGCCACCGCCGTCACCATCTTGGCGCCGTGCTTGGCGATGCCTTCGTTCTCGACCTTGCGCCCGACCATGAAGCCGGTGATGTTCTGCAGGAAGACCAGCGGCACCTTGCGCTGGCAGCACAGCTCGATGAAGTGGGCGCCCTTCATGGCGCTTTCACCGAACAGGATGCCGTTGTTGGCCACGATGCCCACCGGCATGCCTTCGATGTGGGCAAAGCCGGTCACCAGCGTGGCGCCGTAGCGGGCCTTGAATTCGTCGAAGTCGGAGCCGTCGACGATGCGGGCGATGATCTCGCGCACGTCGAAGGGCTTGCGCGCGTCGACCGGGATCACGCCGTGCAGTTCACTCGCGTCGAACAGCGGCGGTCGCGGCGGCACCATCAGCAGTTGCTGTGGCTTGCGCCAGTTCAGGTTGGCCACGCTGGCGCGGACGATGGCCAGCGCATGCATGTCGTTCTCGGCCAGGTGGTCGGCCACGCCCGACAACCGCGTGTGGACGTCGCCGCCGCCCAGGTCTTCGGCCGTCACGATCTCGCCCGTCGCGGCCTTCACCAGCGGCGGGCCACCGAGGAAGATCGTGCCCTGGTTCTTGACGATGATGGCCTCGTCGCTCATCGCCGGCACATAGGCGCCACCGGCAGTGCAACTGCCCATCACCACCGCCAGCTGCGGGATGCCCAGGGCCGACATCTGCGCCTGGTTGTAGAAGATGCGGCCGAAGTGGTCGCGGTCGGGGAAGACCTCGTCCTGGCTGGGCAGGTTGGCGCCGCCGCTGTCGACCAGGTAGATGCAGGGCAGGCGGTTGAGCTGCGCCACTTCCTGGGCCCGCAGGTGCTTCTTCACCGTCATCGGGTAGTAGGTGCCGCCCTTGACGGTGGCGTCGTTGCAGACGATCAGGCATTCCACGCCGCTGACGCGGCCGATGCCGGCAATCAGGCCGGCGCCCGGCGCCGCGTTGTCGTAGAGGTTCAGCGCGGCCAGCGGCGCCAGTTCCAGGAAAGGCGTGTCGGGGTCCAGCAGCATCTCCACCCGGTCGCGCGGCAGCAGCTTGCCGCGTGCGGTGTGCTTGGCGCGGGCGGCGTCACCGCCGCCCAGGGCGATCTGCGCCAGCCGGGCATTGAGATCGTCGACCAGGGAGCGGGTGCGCTCGGCGCTGGCCTTGAATGCGGCCGAGCGGGCATTGAGCTTGGACGTGAGCGCGGGCACCAGCGGTCTCCTGCGGTTAGCGGCGGGGCCGGCACGAACGGGGGCTCGGCTGGGTTGGGATTGGCATCAATTCTAGGCAGGCAATGGGCGCTCAAGTCGCGCCGCCCGCTGCCGATAGACCGGTGAGCGCTTGCGGGTCCAGCCGCACCGCCTGCCCGCACAACTTCATGCCTACCGCCACATTCTTCTGCCATTTCCGAGCGGCCTTGATCCAGGGTCTGGGCATCCTGGCCTGTCTGGCCGGCCTGGGCGCGACCGCCGCGGTGCAGGCCCAGGACGAGGCCGTCTACCGCTTCTCGCCGGTCAACCAGTACGGCATCAACGCCACGGCGGCGTACTGGAACCCGATCATGGCCTACGTCTCCGAGAAGAGCGGCGTCAAGCTGCAGCTCAAGATCGGCCGTACATCGGCCGACACCACCGCCTTCGTGCTGACGCAAGAGGTCGAATTCGTCTTCAGCAACCACCTCTTCAGCCCCGACCGCGAACAACTCGGCTGGAAGGTCTTCGGCCGCCGGCTGACACCGCCCGTGCACGGCCAGATCATCGTGCCCGACGAGTCGCCCATCACCGACCTGAGTCAACTCGCCGGCCGGGAAGTCGCCTTTCCCGGCCCCGAAGCGCTGGTCGCCTACAAGTTTCCGGCGGCACAGTTGATGGCCCGCAACATCGACTTCAAGACCGTCTTCGGCGGCAACATGGACGGCGCCTTCGCACAGCTGTTCAGCGGCAAGGTCGCCGCCGTCGGGGCGAACTCGCAACTGGCCGAGGGCTATGCCCGGCGTGAGGGCCGCAAGTACCGCGTGCTGTGGAATGGCCCACCGCTGCACGACCTGGCGCTGATGGCGTCGGCCAAGGTGCCCGACAAGACACTGAAAGCCGTTGCCAAGGCCTTTGTCGGCATGCACACCGACAGCCAGGGGCGCGACATCCTGCAGCAGGCGTCGGCACAGGCCGGGTTGACGGCCGAGGCCCACTTCATCGCATCGGACGGCAGCGAATACGCCAGCTACCGCGACTTCTACCGCAGCGCACCCGTGGCCCTGCGCTGAAGCCGCCCAGACTGCCCATGGCCCTTGCCCTGCGCCTGCTGCCGCGCTCGCTCGTCGGGCGTGTCTTCGCGCTCTACACCGTGGTGCTGCTGACCTTCGTGGTCTCGGGCCTGGCCGCGTTCTACCGCTACCAGTTCACCGTCGAGGTCGAGGACTCCCAGGAGCGCGCCGAAGCCCTGGCGGCGGTGCTGCAACCCACGGTGTCGGACAGCGCGGTCATCGGTGACTACGACACCATCCGCCGCATGCTGGAACGCGCGCTGCACCAGAGCGCTTTCGCGTCGGCGGAATTCATCGACCTGCGCGGCGGTGTGGTGAAGGCCGAGAACCAGCGCCGGCCCGGCGTGATGCCGCCGGCCCTGCTGAAGGCCGCCTTTGCCGAACGGCTCTACGACAGCAACCACCCCATCGCGGTGGGCGGGCGCGACTACGGCGTGCTGCGCCTGCGTTTTGCCCACGAACGCATCGCGGGCGGCCTGTGGGAACAGACACGCATGGCGCTGTTGCTGGGCTTTGCGGCGGTGGTGGCCGGGCTGCTGCTGATCCGCTTCCCGCTGGTCCACTGGCTGGGCAATCTCAGCCGCATCAAGTCTTTCGAGGTGGCGATGGAGAGCGGCGAGGTCGACCCGGCGCTGCTGGCGGCGCGCGAAGCGCCCAGCGAATTCCGCGACACCTTCGAGGTGCTGGGCCGCGCCGCGGCCACGCTGCAGGCGCAGCGCGCGCAGGCTGCCGTCACGCTGGGCGCCATCACCGACGGCGTGCTGACGCTGGATGCAGGGGGCCGCGTGCTGCTCGCCAACCCGGCCGCCTGCGGCATGGTCGGCCGGCCCTTGCGCATGCTGCAGGGCCGCACCCTACACGAGATCGTGCCCTACCTGACAGACAGCCTGCCGGCCGGCCCGCTGAAGCCCTGGAAGCACGTGCGTGTCACCGTCAGCGGCGGCGATCGGCCGGTGATGCTGGACACCACCCTGTCACCCATCCGCACGCCCGACGGCGCCACCGCCGGCTACGTGCTGGCCTGCCGCGACATCAGTGAACAGCACGGGCTGGACCAGCGCCTGCGCGCCGAACTGGCGTCGCGCGAATCAGCCCTGGTGGCTTTGCGCCTGGTGCTGGAGAGCCTGCCACAGGAAGGCCGGGCGGTCTGCGTGGCCGCCGGGTCGGACGATCTGACGGCGATCTCGATGATGATTTCCGAACTCGTGCAGCGGCTGCAGGTGCGCGGTGAACAGCTCGACGCCATCTTCGCGCTCAGCCCCGATGGCTTCGTGTCCTTCGACGCCCAGCGGCGCGCCAACTATGTCAGCCCGGCCTTCACGCGGCTGACCGGCCTGGCGGCGAACCGCGTGCTGGGCGCCTCGGACGCCGACATCGAAGCGCTGCTGCGCGCGCAGTGCCGCAACCCCGGCGCCTGGCAGGGCCTGGCCGCGCTGCGCGTGGCGGCCCAAGGCCGCGATGCCGGCACGGAAGCGAGCCCGCAAGCCGAACAGATCGAACTGCTGCGGCCGTCGCGCCGCGTGCTGGCGGTGGCTTTGCGCTTGGGCAACACCGTCGCCATTTCACAGGTGCTGTCCTTGCGCGACGTGACGCACGAATCCGAAGTCGACCAGATGAAGAGCGAGTTCCTGTCGACGGCCGCGCACGAGATGCGCACGCCGATGGCCAGCATCTTCGGCTTCGTCGAACTGATGCTGCACCGCCCGCTGACGCCCGAGCGCCAGCGTGACGTGCTGCAGACCATCCACCGCCAGAGCCGGTTGATGATCGACATCGTCAACGAACTGCTCGATCTGGCCCGCATCGAAGCGCGCCGCGGCAGCGACTTCGTGCTGCAGACGGTCGACCTCGCCAACCTGGTGCGCGACGTGCTGCACGACTTCAACCCGCCACAAGAACGGGCGATGCCGGTGCTGCAGGCGCAGGCCACCCGCGCCACCGTCTGCGTGGACTTGAACAAGGTGCGCCAGGCGCTGGGCAATGTGCTGTCCAACGCCTACAAATATTCGCCGGCGGGCGGTGAGGTCAGCGTGCGCCTGGTCAGCGGCCCGGCCACAAGCGGTGGCACCACCGCCACCACCACCGCCACCGTCGGCGTGGAAGTGCGCGACGCGGGCATCGGCATGACGCCGCAACAGCTGGCTCGCGTCAGCGAGCGCTTCTACCGCGCCGACGCCTCCGGCAGCATCCCCGGCACCGGGCTGGGCATGAGCATCGTCAAGGAAATTACCGAGTTGCTGGGGGGAAGTCTGGCGCTGACCAGCGAACCCGGACAAGGCACCGCCGTGACGGTCTGGCTGCCCGCCGAAGCCCAGCCACCCCCCGCCCCCGCCCCCGTACCCGCGCCCGTACCCGCCTGTGCACCCGCACTGTTCCAGACACTGGAGAACGCATGAACCGCATCCTCATCATCGAAGACCAGGCCGACATCCGTCGCCTGATCCGCTGGACCCTGGAATTCGAGGACTACGAAATCCACGAAGCCAGCAACGGCCAGGCCGGGCTGGAGCAGGCTCGCGCGGTCAGGCCCGATCTGATCATGCTGGACGTGATGATGCCCGGCGGGCTGGACGGTTTCCAGGTCTGCGCGCAGTTGAAGGCCGATCCGGCATTGGCCTCGATCCCGGTGGTGATGCTCACCGCGCGTTCGCAACAGCGTGACCGCGACGCCAGCGATCGCGCCGGCGCCAACGCCTTCCTGGCCAAGCCCTTCAGCCCGCTGCAACTGGTGGAGACCGTCAGCGGGATGTTGAAGCAGACCACCGTCGCCTGAGGGCGGCCCGGCTGCGCGGGCGCCGCCGGCCGGCGCCGGCGAGCCGCGCTCACTCCGCGCGGAGCCCTTGCTGGCTGATGATGCCGCCCAGGATGCGCGCCTCGTCGCGCACGCGCAGCCGCAAGCCGTCGGGCGACCCGGCCTGCACCTGCCAGCCGGCCGCAAAGAAGCGCTGGCGCGCGTCGGGGCCGCGCAGCAGTTCCGGCACGGCATCGGTCAGGCGCTGGCGGGCCGCCGCGCTCAAGCCCGCCGGGCCGACCAGCGCGACCCACACCGCCAACTCATCGGCCGCAACGCCCAGGCTGGCCAGCGGTGCGACTTCGGGCGCCAGCGTGCTGCGGCCGCCGGTCAGGCCGATGGCCTGCACGGTGCCCGCGCGCACCTGCGGCAGGGCCACGCCGGGCGGCACCAGCGCAGCCTGGATCTGGCCGGACATCAGCGCCGTCAGCACCGCCGGGTTGCCGTTGTAGGGCACGTGCACGGCCGCGAAGCCGGCCCGGTGCTTCAGCAGTTCCATGCCCAGGTGGCCGACCGAACCGATGCCCACCGAGCCGTAATTCCAGCTGGCCTGGGCCCGGCGGGCTGCGGCAAAGAAGCCGGCCGCGCCCGGCACAGTCGTCGGCGCCACCAGCAGCAATGGGGCGGTGGCCAGCAGCGACAGCAGGCTGAAGTCGCGCGCCGGGTCGAAGGGCAGCCTGGGGTTGAGCAGCCGGGCCGAAGTGAGGTTGCCGTTGACGACAACGCCCAGCGTGTGGTCGTCGCGCGCCTTGGCCACCTGGTCGGCAGCGATATTACCGGCCGCGCCGGGGCGGTTGTCGACCACCACGGTGGCGCCCCAGGCGCGCGCCAGGACGTCGGCCAGCACCCGGGCCGCCAGGTCGGGCGTGGAACCCCCGGGGAAGCCGACGAGCAGACGGATGGGACGGATGGGCCAGGCGGGCAGCGCTGCGGCCGCCGGCGCGGCGCCAGCGGCGCTCGACAGCGGCGGCAGCGCGGCGGCGGCCAGCCAGTGGCGGCGGGTGATCAAGGCCGGGCTCTTCATGGATCGGATTCCGCAAGACAGTGCTGCACAGTTTCACCGCAATTCGCCGGGCCGCTGAAGACATCACTGAAATCAGCCTCCGGCGGGCCGCCGCAGCCGCGGCGTGGCCGTTCCGGCAGGCGGTGCCGTCAGGCGCCCAGCACCTCGCGCGCCGCCTGCGCCAGCAGCGGCTGCAAGGCGGCCGCCATGGCGGCGCTGTCGTCGGCGGCGTCCAGCCGCTGGCTGCGGCCGGCCCAGACGGCCGTCAGCGCATCACGCCGCTGCGCCAGCGCCTGCGCCACCGCGGCCGGCCAGTGCGGCGGCGCCTCACCGGGGCTCCAGTCGCCGCGCCCGCGGCCGAAATGAGCCACCGCCAGGTAACGCAGCAGCGCAGCCTGCGCCGCGCCGTCCAGCGCGTCGTCGCGCCAGGCCACCCAGCTCTGCCCGGTACCGCGCACGACGTTGATGCCGCGCGCCACGCCGGCCGCACCCAGCGCGCCGATCAGGGCTCCGGCCAGCAGGCCGCCGCCCAGCGTCAGGCCACCGCTGAGGATGTCGGCCTTCAGGCCGGTGATGGCGCCGGCCAGCGCGCCGCCCAGCAGCGCCGCGCGGCCTTCGGGCAGGCGTTCATGGCGGGTGAACTGGTGCGCGACGCGGCTGAGGATCTCGCCGCTGGCGCTGCCATTCAAACCGTGCAAGGCCAGCAGCCGCGCGGTGTCGGCCCGCACCTCGGCTTCCAGCGTGGCGGCCAGGCGGCTTTGCGCAGCGGCAGCGGAGTCGGCATCGGCAGGGGCGGCCTGGCCCAGCGCGGCACCCAGGCGCTGCAGCCTTTCGGCCCAGCCGCTATCACCCAGCACTGGCTCGCGCGCGGCGGCGGTGCGCGCCAGGCTGGCGGCCAGCGTCGCCATCGAGGCCTCGAACGTGGCCACACGGCGCGCCTGCCAGGCGTCGGCCAGGCGCGCCATGGCCTCGGCGCGCGGGCCGCCGCTGGCGCCGCCGAGTGCCGTGTGCACCGCGCGCATCAACGTCAGTTCGTGCACCCAGCAGCGCGCGAAGGCGTCCAGCGGCAGCACGGCGCGCACGCCGGGCCAGCGCGCCAGGTGCGCTCGCCAGGTCGCGATGTCCACCGCCTCATCGGCCGCGGCGCGCGGCGGGCCCATCTGGTTGAGCAGCACCAGCACCGGTTTGCCGACCCAGGCCAGCAGGTCCATCTCGGGTTCGACATAGCCGGCCGCGCCCGGCCACTCGGCGGCATTGACCAGGTAGAGCAGCACGTCGCTCTCGTCCCGGACATGGCGCAGCGCCTGCTGGCTGGCCCAGAAGGCGCGGTCGCGCCAGCGGTCCCACACGGCACTGAGGAACCAGCCCAGCGGGTTGCCTTGCGCGCGCAAGCGCCGCGCCAGGCGTGCGCTGTCGCCGAAGCCGGGCGTGTCCCACAGGCGCAGCACGTCGCCGGCCGGCGAGCGGATCAGTTCGTGCATCGAGGCCAACTCGGTGACGTGCGGCGCGTCGCGCACCTCGCCGATGTCGACGCCCAGCAGGGTGCGCGCCAGCGTGGTCTTGCCGGCGTTGGTGTGCGAGACCAGGCTGAGGGTGACGCTGCTCACCGCTGCAGCGCCAGGTGCAGATCGCGTTCGGCAGCGGCGCTGTCGGGCTGCGCCAGATCGACGCAGACCAGGCCGACGCCCAGGGCCTGCGCCCACAGGCGCCACGCCGAACGGCGCTCGGCCAGGCGCGCGGGCAGGGTCGCGAAGCGGCTGCGAAAGGCGGTCTCGTCGGCCAGCACCAGCAGCGGAACGCTCGGTGCCGCCTGGCGCAGCGCGCGCACGAAAGCGCCGTGGGTGTCGTCTTCGGGCGTGGCAGCCAGGTCCACCAGGGCCAGGCGCAGCGTGGTGGCAGGGGGTGCAGCCAGCGCGGCCGCCGCGTCTTCGTCGCCATAGGCCGTGGCCAAGGCCGCCGTCACCTGCACGCCGGCACCCAGCGCCGGGGCCAGCACCGCCTGCAGGCAGGCCAGGGCGTGGGCCGACGGCGCCGCACCGTGCGGCAGCACCTGCACGCGCGCGGCCTGCGCTTGCTGGTCGCGCAGCAGGCGTTCGAGGGCCAGGTCGCCGGCCAGCAAGGGCAAGCGCCGCGCCCGCTGCCACGCGCGGGCGGCGCACAGGCCGGCCAGCAGCGTGCGCGGCAGCACGACGAACAAGGTCAGCATCGCCGCGTAGAGGTGGATCCAGGCTGCGGCACTGGCCGTCGGCACCGACTCGGGCGCCACGCGCAGCGCTTGCAGCGCGGCGGCGTCGGGCACGGCGATACCGGTCACCGCCACGGCCGGCGCCAACAGCAGGGCCAGGGCAGCGCGCACCTGCGTGGCGTCCAGAAAGGTGCTCTGCCAGCCGGCGCGGTAGTCCAGCACCAGGCCGCGCCCATACAACCCGGCCATCAGGCCCAGCGCCAGCGCGGCCGCCGCAGCGTGGAACAGCAGCGCCGCGCGCGCCGCCAGCAGCGGCGCGGCCGTGCGCAGCCAGTTGGCATGGAAGCGCGCCATCGCGCTGCCCGGCACCACGCGGCCGGCCAGTCGGCGAACCAGCCAGCCTCGCGCGCCCGCTGGCAGCGGCAACAACAGGCTCAGGTAGACCAGCCCATTCCACAGGAGCAGACCCCACACCGGGGGGGCGAGCAGGTTGATGCGCTGGCCGCTGCCGATGGCGTCCACCAGCACGCCTGCCAGCAGCCCCAGACCCAGCGCTGCCAGCAGCCAGCCCGTCTGCCAGCCGCGCTGCACCAGCGCGCGCACCACACCCGCATCGCGCGGCGCCAGGCGCTGCAGCGCATGGCCGGCGCGCTCGACCAGCCAGCGTTCGGGCGCGGCGCCGGCCGGCGTCGTCTCACGCGCCAGCCGCGTGGCCCAGGCGCGGTCTTCGGCCGTCCACTGCGGGTTGTCGCCGGTGCCGGTTTCGAAGGCCTGCACCAGCAGCACGCGGCGCGCGGCGGCTTCGTTCAGGGTCATCACCGCAGCGCTAGGCCAGCGCCCGCCCGATCAGGATCTTCTGCACCTCGCTCGTGCCTTCATAGATCTGGCAGACGCGGACATCGCGGTAGATGCGTTCCACCGGAAAGTCACTGACGTAGCCATAGCCGCCGAAGACCTGGATGGCCGCGCTGCACACGCCCTCGGCCATCTCGCTGGCGAAGAGCTTGGCCATCGCGGCCTCCTTCAGACACGGCCGGCCGGCGTCTTTCAAGGCGGCAGCGTGGTGGATGATCTGCCGCGCCACCTCGATCTGCGTGGCCATGTCGGCCAGCTTGAATTGCACCGCCTGGTGCTGGAAGATGGGCTGGCCGAAACTCGTCCTGTCCTTGCTGTAGGCCAGTGCCGCTTCGAAGGCCGCCCGCGCCATGCCCACGGCCTGGCTGGCGATGCCGATGCGGCCGCCTTCCAGGCCGCTGAGCGCGATCTTCAAGCCCTGGCCCTCTGCACCCAGCCGGTTCGCCGCCGGGACGCGGCAGTCCTCGAACAGGATCTGCGCCGTGTCGCTGGCGTGCTGGCCCAGCTTGTCTTCGATGCGCGCCACGGTGTAGCCCGGCGTCGCGGTCGGCACGACGAAGGCGCTGATGCCCTTCTTGCCGGCGGCCTTGTCGGTGACGGCCATGACGATGGCCAGGTCACCATTCTTGCCGCTGGTGATGAACTGCTTGACGCCGTTCAGCACATAGTGGTCGCCGTCCCGCACCGCCGTGGTCTTCAGGCCGCCGGCCTCGGAGCCCACGTGCGGTTCGGTCAAGCAAAAGGCGCCGAGCATCTGGCCGCGCGCCAGCGGGATCAGGAAACGCTGCTTCTGGTCGTCGCTGGCAAAGGCCATCAGGATCGAACAGACGGGGCAGTTGTTGACGCTGACCACGGTGCTGGTGGCACCGTCACCGGCGGCGATTTCCTCGATGATCAAGGCCAGCGCCAGGTAGTCCAGCCCGGCCCCGCCCCAGGCCTCGGGCACGGCCACGCCGTAGCAGCCCAGGCCGGCCAGGCCTTGCAGCTGTTCGGCCGGAAAGTGGCGGCCCTTGTCCCAGGCCGCGGCTTGCGGTGCGATCTCGGCCTGCACATAGGCGCGCACGGCGTCCTGCACGGCCAGGTGGTCTTCGTTCAACAACATGACGGACGGGTCCTGCTCAGTATTTCTTCTGCACGACGGGCGTCTGCACGTCGCCCGGTATGCCCTTGCGGGGGCCGGTGGCCGACGCGACATGGCGCACCACCAGGCGCCAGCCGGCGGCGCTGTGCTGCCAGGTGTCGACCACGTAAAGCGGCGCGGCCTGGCCGTGGGCTGCACGCAGCACGAAGGCCGCCACGGCGGCCTCGCCGAACTCGCGCGCCGACAGGCCCTGCACGACCCAGTCGGCGGCACCCCGTTGGCGCATCGCAGCGACCCAGTCCTCGCGCGCCACCGGCGCCGTCGGGGCCTGGGCCACGATCATCTCGAAATCGGCGTCGAGCATCGCACCAAGCTGGGCCGGGTCGCTGGCGCGCGCCGCCTGCAGCAGTTGCGCTTCGAGCTCGGACAGGGTCTGCGCCGCGCGCGTGGCATGTTGCGCAGCCGCCGGCTGCGCCGAGACGGCGGCTGCGGCCAGCAAGGCCAGCGCGCCGGCCAGGACGCGACTCGGCGCCAGGAATGCGTACGGCTTCAAGACAGTCTGACCACAGCGTTCTCCCAAAAAACAAGGGCGGCCTTCGAGCGTACATCGAAGGCCGCCCGGACGGGCTGGGGGCGGCAGGCCTACTGCTGGCCGGTCACCGCGTCGACGTAGCACTTGCTGTTGGCCGCCAGGTTGCGCTGGATGGCGTAATTGCGCGTGCCCAGCGTCACGTTGTAGAAGGAGCCGTTGGCGGCCACCTTCTGGGCACCGCCGAAGGTCCAGGCGCATTTGTCGGCGTTTTCGGCGCCCTGGCTGTCGTACCAGGCATTGAGTTGTGGGTCGCTCAGCGTTTCGACCAGTTCGTGCGCCAGCACCGAGACCATGCCGTCCACGCCGGCATTGCCGTTGGGGCTGTTGGTCTGCGGCGCGCAACTCGCCAGGCAGCGGTTGGCATTGCCCACGAAGCTGTACTTGACGTTGGCCACGTTGGCCACCGTGCCCTTGGTGTGCCAGCCGCAGTACTGGGTGCAGAAGCCCGACGAGGCCGTGACATCGCTGGACGTCAGCACGAAATAGATGGCGTTGGTGGTGGCGCCGCCCTGCGTGGCGACGTAGTTCGACACGACGGTGGCGATGTTGGCGTCGGTCAGGCTCTTGCTGCCGTTCAGGTAGCCGAAGTTGGCGTTGTGGACGGTGGCGACGTTGCCGCTGACCGACGAACCGCCGCTGCCGGTGTAGCCCTTGCCGGTGACGGATGTGGCGGTGTTGATCTTCATCCAGGGCGAACCGCTGATCGAGCCCATGAAGGCCTGGACGATCTGCTGGCCGGCGAGCGTGTCGCTGCCATTGGACTGGTTCCAGTTGCCGTACCAGATGAGGTGGACGTCAGGCGTACCCATCACGGGGCCGCCGTGGTTGGTGATGGCCCGCGAGGCCGTTGCCGTGCTGCCGGCGGTCAGGGCGTGGCCGACGGTGGCCGGTGCCTGGGGATTCAGCTCGGGCGCACCGTCGTTCAGGCGGTGGTGGATCTTGCCTTTGTCGACACCTTTTTCATCGTGCTGGTCGGCCCGGGCCGCACCCGTCACCGCGACGCCCAGCGCCAGCATGCTGATTCCGAATAAGGTCTTCATGGCTTGCATCCCTTGTGTGTTGAGGTGGTTCAGACCGCGGTGGCGGGCCTTCTTCAGCCCGCCCGGACCGCCTGGCCGCGCGCGGTCTCAGCCGACCCGCAGCCACGGTAGCGCTGACCATCCCGAGACTACCAAGGGTAAATACCAGGTCACCCGTCTGAATGGTGACCAGCTGTCACAAGGCCGACGCGGGACGTCCGTGCAGCAGGCGCAGTGCCAGGCCGATGAACAGCAGGCCACCCAGCCCGTTCAGCCCACGCCGGGCGGTGTCGGTCGTGTGCAGCCGCGACAGGCGCGACGCCAGCAGCACCAGGGCCATCAGGAAGACGAACCCCTGCACCACGAACCACGCGCCGAGCAGCAGGAAAGACGCCGTCCTGTCGGGTGAGGCGGCCGGTACGAACTGCGGCAAAAAGGCCAGGAAGAAGAGCGCCACCTTGGGGTTGAGCAGGTTGGTCAGCAGACCGGTGCGAAAGTCGGCCCACAGGGTCCTGCCGGCGGCCACCTGGCGGGTGGCCGGTGCGCGCCCGTCTGCACGGCGCCGCGCCTGCCGCAGCAGGCCCACGCCCAGCCACACCAGATAGGCCGCGCCCGACCACCGGATGACGTCGAAAGCCTGCGGGTGCAGCGCCAGCAGGGCCGCCAGCCCGAAGGCGGCGGCCAGCGCATGCACCACGCAGCCGGCGTTGATGCCCAGCGCCGCCGCCACGCCGGCCCGCACGCCGGCCTGCAGCGTGCGGCTGACGGTGAGCAGGAAATCGACGCCGGGGGTGGCGTTGAGGACGAAGACGGCGGCGGCGAAAACCGCCGCTTCGGCCGGCCCGGGCATCAGGGCCAGCCCAGCCGCCGCCATCACAGCATCTCCAGCGCCATCGCCGTGGCCTCACCGCCCCCAATGCACAGCGCCGCGACGCCGCGCTTGAGCCCGCGCTGCTTTAGCGCCCCCAGCAGCGTCACGACGATGCGCGCGCCGCTGG
>JBBAPI010000029.1:0-42784 GCA_040400915.1 Rubrivivax sp. | reverse complement strand
CCGCTTCAGCACCCGACAACCACATTCGGGCGGGACTTTTGCAGACATTCCCTAGGGAAGATGCCGAGCTGTCACTATCCAACTAAAGTATGAGAACGTCCTGCCTACCCCCTGAATGAGGGGGTGCTTTTCCTCTGCGCGGCGGATGGGCCGACGAGGCCGACGCGGCCTCAGCCCTTTCGGTGCTGCGGCAGGCCCAGCAGCCAGCCGCGCCGGGCGACTTCGACGACCACGCGGGTGCGGCCGGTGACGCCCAAGGCTACGAAGATGGCCGTGACGTGCGACTTGACCGTGGCCTCGGCGATCTCGAGTTCGCGCGCAATGACCTTGTTGGCGGCGCCCGCCACCAGCCAGGCCAGCACCTCGCGCTGGCGCGGCGACAAGACCGCTTCCGCTGCGGTGCCATCGCGCTGGCCGGCTTGCGCCAGGGCGGGCACGTAGACGCCACCGGCCAGCACCCGGCGCACAGCGGCCAGCATGTCGGCACCACCCAGGGTCTTGGGCAGGTAGCCGGCGGCGCCGGCGTCCAGCGCCGCGGTGACGGTTTCGACGCGCTCGTCGGCCGACATCACCACGATGCGCGCCGCCGTGGCCTGTCGCAAGGCGGGCAGGGCCTGCAGGCCGTCGCCGTCGGGCAGCTTCAGGTCCAGCAGCACCAGGTCGAGCCCGCTGTGCTGGGCCGCCAGACGGTGGGCTGCCGCCAGGGTGCCGGCTTGCAACACCATCGCCTGCGGAAAGGATTGCAGCAGGACTTCAGCCAAGGCCTCACGCAGGAAAGCGTGATCGTCCACCAACAACATTTGCTTCACGGTCCGCCGGCGCCCACTCTGAACGCCATACGGGATGACGGTCTGGCGACTGTAGCGGCAGCGGCAGCGGCCGGCGCAGCCGGGGCGCGACTGGTCGCCGCCTGCCGCGCCGGGCGCCGCTTCAGGCCGTCGCCGGCCGCTGGCTCATGTCGACATCGACCATGTGCCACCACTGGTTCCAGAACAGCGGCCGGCGGTAGCCGTGCAGCCAGGGCTGGGCCAGCAGGTCGGCGTACTGGAAGAGGTAGGTCTTGTAGGGCGCGTAGGCGATGACCAGCTTGGCCGCCTTCTGCAGCAGCGCGTTGCGTTCCGCGCCGTCGGGCATGTTCAAGGTCTTCTCGTAGAGGGCGTCGAAAGCCGGCAGCTTGAAGCGCGCCAGGTTGGCCTGGCCTGACGACGGGCCGTAAGCCCGCTGCAGCACTTCCTGTCCGTCGGTGACCGAAGCCGAACTGCCCACACGCCACAACATCAGCTTGCCGTTGCGCGCCGCCTTCAGGTTCTCGGGCCACTTGGCGGTCTTGAAGATGACCTTGATGCCGATCGCGTCCAGGTCCTTGCGCATCAGCTCGTCGAGCTGGCGGCTCAGGCCATCGGGCTGGCTGGCGCATTCGATGACCAGCGGCTGGCCGTCGGGCGTTTCGCGCCAGCCGTCGCCGTCCTTGTCGACATAGCCGTACAGGTCCAGCAGGGCTTTGGCGCGGGCCGGGCTGTACTCGCCGTTCTCACTGTGGAAGTTGGCGTCGTAGCCGGTGGTGCCGGGCAGCAGGATGGACTGCGCCTGCGCAGCCTGGCCGCGAAAACCCAGGCGTACCACGCGCTCCACGTTCAGTGACAGCCAGACCGCGCGGCGCAGCGCCACCTTGTGCGGTTCCAGCCCGCCCACCAGCGGGTGGTCCATGTTGAAGAAGGCCAACTGGACATAGGGAACCAAGACCCGCCACGACTGGACGTTCTTCTTCTTCAGGTGCGGCGCCAGCACGCCACCGGGCGTGGCGGTGGGCACGAATTCCTGCGGCACCAGCAGCAGGTCGATCTGCCGGTTGACGAAGCTGAGGTAGCGCGGCTGCGCTTCTTCAATGATCTGGATTTCGACGCGGTCGACGATGGGCACCTTCTGCCCGCGAAACCGTTGGGCGATGGCCTGCCCTTCGGCGTCGTCGGGCGCCGGGTCGGCGTCCCACAGCGGGTTGCGGTAGTTGGGGTTGCGCTCCAGCACGATCTGCGACGAACGCCGCCACTTGGCCAGCCGGTAGGGGCCCGTGCCCACGGGGTGTTCGGTGATCTTGTCACCGTAGTGTTCAACCACCTCGCGCGCCACCGCGCCCACCCAGCCGCCGTCGGACAGCAGTTCCGGGAAGCGCGGGTTGCCCTGTTCCAGGGTGAACTGCAGCGTGTGGCGGTCCAGTGCTTTCAGGCCTTCGATGGGCGCGCTGTAGTCGTAGGCCTTGACGCCTTTTTCGGATTTCTCGGCCTTGGCGCGGCTGGCGGCCAGGCCGACGATGCCCTGCTCCTCCAGCGACGACCAGCTCAGCGCCCGGGTGGCCGGGTCGGCAAAGCGCTGGTAGGTGTAGATGAAGTCCTGCGCCACCAGTTCGCGCCGGTAAGGCTTGCCGTTCTGGTCGGTGAAGACCTCGTCGGGGGCGAAGTGGATGCCCGGGCGGATCCTGACCGTCCAGACCTTGTAGTCGTCGCTGTGCTCGGGCATGGCAACGGCCACGTTGGGGCGCAGCTTCACCGGTCTCGCCAGGTGGTCGAAGGTCAGGAAGGTTTCGAAGATGTGGGCGGTGACGGTGCGGGAATAGAGGTCCTGCACCTTGGGCGGGTCGAAGCCGGTTTCGGCCACCGGAAAGACGATGCGCAGCACTTTCTGCCCATCGGCAGCGGTCGCTATCTTGCCGGCCTCGGCCCAGGCTTCGAGATGCGGCAGGGCCAGCGCGCCGGCCAGGCCCAGGGTCTCGCGGCGCCTCACGGTGCCACCGCCTTGCGCTGCGCCAGCAGCGCGCTGTCGATGTCCATGTACTTGAAGAACTGGCGCACGAAGACATTGCGCTGGTAGCCGACGACCCAGGGCTGGGCCAGGTCGGTGAAGATGCGGTGCACGTGCATCTTGTAGGGCATGTAGGCCACCATCAGCCGCTTGGCGTCGTCCATCACGGCCTGGCGCTCGGGGCCGTCGGGCAGGCGGGCCTGCTCCTCGTACAGGGCGTTGAAGGCCGGCAGGTTGAAGCGGCTGTGGTTGGCGCCGCCGATGTTCGGGCCGTAGCCCAGGGCCAGGAAGGTGTCGCCGTCGGGCGCGCTGGCGCTCCAGCCGACGCCCCACATCATCAGCTTGCCGGCGCGGCTGGCCTTCAGGTTCTCGGGCCACTTGGCGGTCTTGAAGTCCATCTTGATGCCGATGGCCGTCATGTTCTTCTGCCACTGCTCCACCAGCTGGCGGCTGGTCTGGTCAGGGCTGGTGGCGTATTCGATGAGCAGCGGCTTGCCGTCGGGCAGTTCGCGCCAGCCGTCGCCGTTGATGTCCTTGTAGCCGTGCAGGTCGAGCAGCGCTTTGGCGCGGGCCCGGCTGAAGTCGCTCATCTCGCTCTTGAAGTCGGGGTTGTAGCCCCAGGTGCCGGGCGCCACCGGGCTTTGCGAGGGGATGGCCTGGCTGCGCCGCACGATGCGGATTTCGCGGTCCACGTCCACCGCCAGGCTGATGGCGCGGCGCAGCGCCACTTTGTCGGGCGTGTAGCCACCGACAAGCGGGCTTTCCATGTTGAAGAAGGACACCGCCACATCGGCGCGCGGGTAGCGCACCATCAGGATGCCCTTCTTGGCCAGGTTGGGCGCCAGTTCGTTGTTCGGGATCACCGTGTTGGCGAAGTCCGCCGGCAGCTGGTCCATCACGTCCTGCTCTTCGTTCAGGAAGCTCAGCCAGCGCGGCTGCGGTTCTTCGATGATGCTGATGGCCACCTCATCCACCAGCGGCAGGCGCCGGCCCTTGAGCTGGGCTGCCGCCGCCGTCAGGCGGGCATCACTTTCCGGGGGGTGTTCGTCGTAGTACACCTCGCGGTAGTTGGGGTTCTTCGCCAGCACGATGCGCGAACTGCGCTTCCAGGTCTTCAGCACGAAGGGCCCGGTGCCCACCGGGTGTTCACCGACCTTGTCGCCGTACATCTCGACCACCTCACGGGCCACCGCGGCGGCCACATTGGGGTCGCTCATCTCGGTGAGCAGGAAACGCGGCGCGGTGCGGGCCAGCTTGACCTGGAAGGTGTAGCGGTCCAGTGCCTTGATGCCCTCCACCGGCGTGTCGTAGTCGAAGGGCTTCTTCTCGGCCATCAGCTTCTTGCGCAGCTCGGACAGGCCCAGCACCTTGGCGTTCTCCAGGCGGTAGAGGTTGGGGCTCTTCCACTTCGGGTCGTAGTGGCGCTTGAGGCTGTAGACGTAGTCTTGCGCCACCAGTTCGCGCTTCTGTCCTTTGAAGGCCGGGTCGTCCGCGAAGTAGATGCCGGGCTTGACCTTGAAGGTGTAAGTCTTGAATTCGTCGGCCACCTCGGGCATCGCCACCAAGGTGTTGGGCCGCATGCGGGCCGGCTTGGCCAGGAATTCGAATTCCAGCGGCGCGTCGAACAGGCCGGCGACGACCGTGTTCGAGTACAGGTCGCTGATCTGCGCCGGGTCGAAGGTGGACTCGGCAATCAGGAAGGCATAGCGGATGACCTTGAGGGCGGGTGCCGGCGATGGCGCTGGCACCGGCGCGTCGGCTGCGACGCTGGCTGCCGCGCTGCAGGCCAGAACCAGGCTGGCGGCGCAAGCCCGGGCCCAGCCTCGCAAAGTGGTGGTGTTCATGGCGGCTCAAGTGGCATGAAAGCTGCTGAGTCTAGAGGCCCAGCCCGCCCCGCGCCGATCTTGATCCCCTGCATTCAAGCGGGGAAACCACGGTCCGTGACCAGCGGGGTCGGCCCCTAAACTCGCCCATCCCAAAAAATCGGCCCGTCGCCACAAGCGGCGGCCCTGAAAGACGAAGACCGATGCTCGCCTATCTGATACGCCGCCTGTGGCAGATGGTGCCCACCCTCGCGGGCGTGGTGCTGCTGGTCTTCTTTCTTTTCAAGTACTTCGGCGGCGACCCGGCGGAGGTGCTGGGCGGCTTGAACGCCAGCAAGGAACAGGTGGCGGCCATCCGCACGCAACTGGGCCTGGACGAGCCGGTGTGGGTGCAGCTGTGGATCTTCGTCAAGCAGATCTGCACCTTCAACTGGGGCAAGAGCTGGGCCACCAACGAAGCGGTGAGCAACCTCTTCGCCACGCGCCTGCCGGCCACCCTGACGGTGATGCTGCCGATCCTGATCCTCGACGTGATCATGGCCATGCCCATCGCCATGTGGGTGGCCTACAAGCGCGGCAGCCTGACCGACCGCGCCATCATGGTGGCCACCACGGTGGCGCTGTCGATCAGCTTCCTGGTCTACGTCATCATCGGCCAGTACGTCTTCGCCTTCCAGCTGGGCTGGTTCCCGGTGCAGGGCTGGAGCGACAGCACCTGGACCAACCTGACCGTCTACGCGCCGCTGCCGGTGCTGCTGGCGGTGATGGTGGGCATCGCGCCGCAGACCCGCCTGTACCGCAGCTTCCTGCTCGACGAGCTCGGCCAGGACTATGTGCGCACCGCCCGCGCCAAGGGCATGACCGAAGGCAGCGTGCTCTTCAAGCACGTGCTGCGCAACGCGATGATCCCCCTCCTCACCAACATCGGTTTGCAGTTGCCCGGCATCTTCGTCGGCAGCTTCCTCATCGAGGTCTTCTTCTCGATACCCGGCCTGGGCCGCGAGGTGCTGCTGGCGGTGAACCGCAGCGACTTCCCGGTGATCCAGGCCGTGACCATCTACCTGGCCTTCCTGACCATGTTGATCAACCTGTTGACCGACCTGGCCTACAAGGTCGTCGACCCCCGTGTCGTGTTGAAGTAGGTCACCCAGATGAACACTGCAGTCCTGTCCGCAGACGGCGCACCTGGCGATGCGCTGCAACACAGCGAGGGCGTCTGGCACGCCGCCTGGCGCCGCTTCCAGAGCGACCGCGTGGGTCTGGTGTCGCTGGTCGTGGTGGTGGCTTACCTGCTGCTGATCGTGGCCTCCAGCCTGGGCCTGGTGGCCAAGGGCTGGCAGACCGAGGTCGGCGTGCCCGACGCACCGCCCGCCTTCATGGGCCCGGCCAAGGCGCAGGTGGCTGGCGTCATCGAAACGCCCAAGGGGGCCAACGTCGACCTCAGCGACATCGACCCGCTGGCCCCGCGCTACGCCGAATGGGCCGAACGCGCCAAGCAGTTCCAGACCACCGAAACGGTGAAGGCCACGACCCTGCCTTTCGGCGGCGACCGCCTGGGCCGCGACGTGCTCAGCAAGACCATCAAAGGCACCGAGATCTCGGTCTTCGTCGGCGTGGCCGCAGCCCTGGTTGCGGCGGCCATCGGCACGCTGCTGGGCGCCTTCGGCGGCTTCTTCGGCGGCAAGATCGGCGACCTGCTGGAGTGGGTCTACAACGTCTTCGAAAGCATTCCGCAGATCTTGCTGATCTTCGCCTTCGCGGCGGTGGCCGGGCGCGGCGTGCAAAGCGTGGTCATCATCCTGGCCTTCACCGGCTGGACCGGCATGTACCGCCAGGTGCGGGCCGAGTTCATCAAGCACAGCAGCCGCGAATACGTGCGCAGCGCCGAGGCCATCGGCGCCAGCACCCTGAGCCGCATGTTCAGGCACATCCTGCCCAACGTCAGCCACGTCGTGCTGGTGCGCATGGGCCTGCTGGTGGTGGGCTTCATCAAGGCCGAAGTGATCCTGTCCTACCTCGGCCTGGGCGTGCGCGTGGACCAGGTCAGCTGGGGCACCATGCTGGCCGAGGCGCAGGCCGAACTGATCCTGGGCCACTGGTGGCAACTGGTGTCGGCCACGGTCTTCATGGCGGTCTTCGTCACCGCCTTCTCGTTGATGGCCGATGCGCTGCGCGATGCGCTCGACCCGAAACTGCGGGGCTTGGAATGACCCTGAATGGCCCCCTCTCCCGCTCGCGGGAGAGGGTTGGGGTGAGGGTGCGTGAGCGCCACCATCCCACCCTCACCCCCACCCTCTCCCGCCCTGCGGGAGAGGGAGCAAGAGACAAGTAATCATGCTGCTGTCCATCCAAGACCTCAAAGTCGCCTTCCGCATGGGCAAGGGCGTGATGGCCGAAGCCGTCAAGGGCGTGTCCTTCGACATCCCCGAGAATACCACCATCGCGCTGGTCGGCGAATCGGGTTCGGGCAAGAGCGTCACCGCGATGAGCGTGCTCAACCTGCTGCCCGACAACGCCGTGCGCACCGGCCGCGTGCTGTGGCGTGGCCAGGACCTGCTGCAGGCCCAGCTGCCCGAACTGCAAGCCCTGCGCGGCAAGGAAATCGCCTGCGTCTTCCAGGACCCGATGAGTTCGCTGAACCCGGTGTTCGACGTTGGCCAGCAGCTTTGCGAACCGCTGATCAAGCACCTGGGGCTGGGCCGCAGGGCGGCGCTCCAGCGCGCCGAGGAACTGATGGCCGAGGTCGGCATCCCCGAACCCAAGCGCCGCCTGGGCAGCTACCCGCACGAGATGTCGGGCGGCCAGCAGCAGCGCGTGATGATCGCGATGGCGCTGGCTTGCGAGCCCAAGCTGCTGATCGCCGACGAACCGACGACCGCGCTGGACGTGACCATCCAGCGGCAGATCCTGGAATTGCTGGGCAAGCTGAAGAGCGAGCGCCAGATGAGCGTGCTCTTCATCAGCCACGACCTGGGCCTGGTCGGTGAAATCGCCGACCGCGTGGTCGTGATGCGCAACGGCGTGATCCGCGAGCAGGGCCCGGTGGCGCCGATCTTCGAAGCCCCGCATGACGACTACACCAAGGCCCTGCTGGCCTGCCGCCCCAGTCTGGTGGGCAACCCGCGCCGGCTGATGGTCATCGACGACCACATGGCCGCGGCACGTGGCCCCGCAACAGGTTCTGCCGGGGGCGATGCATCGACCCACTTCAAGGCCAAGGACGCCAACGCGCCGGTGGTGCTGGAAGTGAAGGCGCTGGCCAAGAGCTTCTGGCTCAAGCAGGGCCTGTTCGGCAAGCGTGAATTCAAGGCCGTGCAGAACGTCAATTTCCAGCTGAAGAAGGGCCACACGCTGGGCGTGGTGGGCGAATCGGGTTCGGGCAAGACGACCATGGGCCTGACCTTGCTGCGCCTGCACGAACCCACCGGCGGCGAAGTCATCTTCGACGGCCAGAACCTGTTGAAGTTGTCCGACAAGGAACGCCAGGTGATGCGCCGGCGAATCCAGATCGTTTTCCAGAACCCCTACGCCAGCCTCAACCCGCGCTTCACCATCGGGCAGACGCTGCTCGAACCGATGGTCATCCACGGCATCGGCACCGACACGGCCGAACGCGAACAGCGCGCCCGCGCGCTGCTGGAAAAGGTCGGCCTCGACGGCCGTGCCTTCGGCAAGTACCCGCACGAATTCAGCGGCGGCCAGCGCCAGCGGGTGGCGATCGCCCGCTGCCTGACGCTGAACCCCGAAGTGCTGGTGCTGGACGAAGCCGTCAGCGCGCTGGACGTCAGCGTGCAGGCCCAGGTGCTGAACCTGCTGAAAGACCTGCAGGACGAGTTCGGCCTGAGCTACGTCTTCATCAGCCACGACCTGGCGGTGGTGCGCTTCATCAGCGACGAGGTGCTGGTGATGAAGGACGGCGTGGTGGTCGAACAGGCCAGCGCGGCGCAGATCCTGGCGGCGCCGCAAGAGGACTACACGAAGCGCCTGCTGGCGGCGATTCCGCGGGGCTACGCCGCCCGCACCTGAGCCGTCCTGAGGACGGTTCGTGCCTGGCGCAGCGCCGTTAGCGCTGAAGTTGCAGCATCTGCACCCACAGCGGCTGGTAGGCCGGGTTGTGGATGCTTTCGCCATGTGCCGTACGGCCCTGGACCGGCTCGTCCAGTGCGTGAATGTGCTCGGGCGGCAAACCCAGGCGGCGGTAGATCTGCGCCATGGCCTGCGCCTGCGGCTCGGAAACGTGCAAGGTGCCGTGCCAGCGCTGCCGCGGCGTCACGCTGGGGCGTGCATACCACGCGGCGATGTCGCCACCGCCCTGCCGGTCCCAGCCGCCCGAGAAGATCACGACCCCGGCGACGCGTTGCGTCTGCGCGAGGTAGGCCGCCATGCCACCCCCCTGCGACTGCCCGGCCAGCACCAGGCGCTCCCAGCGCGGCGCGTCGCCGTCCAGGTACTGCGCCCAGTCGCCGGCCGGGTCGCTGCGCGCCAGGTGCTGCAGCAGGTGGGTCAGGCGCGGCACGATGGCGTCTTCCGGTCGGTCGTCCACCAGCCGCGTTCGGGGCTCGCCCCACACGCGGTGCTGGCGCAGGTGTCCGGCGCACGCCGGATCGGCCCTCAGCGTTGCACCCACGCAGACCTGCGACACCGCCGGCGTGTCCAGATAAGACAGCGCCAGCAGGCGCAAGCCCTGCTGCAGGGCGGTCTCGAAGAACAGGCGCGGCCCGGTGGCCGGCTGGCCGCCGGTGCCGGGCAGCCAGACGAGCAGCGGCGCATCGGTGCGCCCGGCGTCGTAGGCCACGAGATGGGGCGGTTCGCCGTCTGCCAGCCGCGGGTCGGTGAGCCGGGGCGCGATCAGCAAGCGCTGTTCGGCGGCGTGCGCGTTCGTGGCCCAGACCAGCGCAAACAGCAGCCCGGCCGTCAGCCCCCGCCACCTATCGACAGACATGGCTGATCCCAGCCCCGTCGATGGCCCGCCGCCCCGGCTGGCGGCCGCAGGTCACGGCGCTCCGCCGATGTAGGCCTGCACCGCCGCTTGATAAGTCTTGAACACTGGCGCCAGCGTCGACAGCTTGGCGCATTCATCCGGCCCATGCACGTTCCTGAATTCCACGCCGAAACCGCACAGCACCTGGGTGCCGTGGCTGGACAGGAAATTGCCGATGTTGCCGGGCCCGCAGACGACCAGCGGCGGTGCGCTGCCGAGCACCTTGGTGGCCGCGGCTGCCATCAAGCGCGGCAGCAGCGCGTCGTGCGGCGTGTGGTACGGCGGCCAGGTGTTGGGTTGGCTGACCGAAGACGGGTGGGCGTCACCGCATTGGCGGGCGATCCTGGCGAGGGTCTGGTCGAGCCAGCTTTGCGCGGCGGCCACGCCCCAGGCCGGCGTGACGCGGATGTCGAGCAGGCATTCGATCTTCGACGCCGTCACCGAATGCGTTCTGGCGCCGGTGCGCAAACCGGTCACCGAGGCGCGCGGCGGGATCGCAAAGTCGGCCGTGATCAGCGGCTTGCGGGCATTGAAATCGCTGACCGCCTTCAGCAGACGCTGCAGCTTGTCGGCGGCCAGTTCGCGGGGCACAGTGTCGGCGCCGGAATGGCCCATCGCGCCGCGCAGTGTGACCGTGGTGCGGTGGAAACCGCGCGAGCCGGTGACGATCTCGTGCATGCCCGGGTAGCCGATGGCGCAATGCTGCGGGTAGCCGAAGCGCTGGGTTGCCGAGCGGATGCCGCCGAAGCGGCCCGTGTGCTCGTCGCAGTCGAAGACCACGGTGACGCGGCGCCGCGCTGCGCCTGACCCTGGCTTGGGCGCCTTGCCGGTCAGCCGGGTGCGGCGGGCGATTTCGCAGAACACGGCCACCGCGGCCTTGGAATCGGAACTGCCCCGGCCGTAGAGCCAACCGTCTTCCACCGTGGCGGCGAAGGGGGCGTGGCGCCACTGGCCCAGGTCCCCGACCGGCGCGGTATCGACGCAGGCATTCAGCATCCAGACCTCGTCGGTCTCGGACTCCGGCGGGTTGATGACGATGGCGTCGGGCTGGCCGGCCGCATTGCGGGTCAGCGTGTGGGCCACACCGTGGTCGTCGAGCCAGGCCGTGATGACCTTGACGATGTCGCCCAGGTCGTTGACCCCGGCCTGGCTGGGCGTTTGCACCAGTTGCGCCAGCAGCGCCTGAACCGACTTCACGCGTTGCCGGCGGCCCAGCGCCGCATCACCTCGCCCAGCACGTCCAGCGGCACCGAGCCGGTAGTGAGCAGCACATCGTGGAAGGCCTTGACGTCGAACTTCGCGCCCAGCGTCTTTTTGGCTTCCTCGCGCAGCTGCAGCATGCGCAGCATGCCGATCATGTAGGCGCAGGCCTGGCCCGGGTTGGACACATAGCGCTCGACCTCCTGCGTGCCGATGCCGTAGGCGATGGCCTGCTCGCGCGTCCACTTCTTGGCGTGCAGGCCGGTGTCGACCACCAGGCGGCGGGCACGGAAGAGCTGGCTGTCCAGCGCGCCCAGCAGGGCCACCGCGTCGCCGTCGTACCAGCCGTTGTCGATGGCCAGGCGCTCGGCGTACAGGCCCCAGCCCTCGCTGTGCGCGCTGCCGCCGCCGAAGACGCGGCGCTGCCGCCAGCGTGGCAGCTGGGTCTGTTCCTGCTGGATGGCCAACTGGTAGTGGTGGCCCGGCACCGCTTCGTGCACGGCCAGGCTGCGCATGTTGGCGATGTTGAATTCCGGGCCCGGCAGCGGCGCCCAGAAGACGCCCGGGCGGCTGCCGTCGGGCGCCGGCGTGCTGTAGTGGGCGGCGGCGGTCTTCTCGGTCAGCGCCGGTTCGCGGCGCACTTCCACCGGTGCCTTGGGCAGCAGGTTGAAGAAGGCCTGGCTGCGGCGGATGTTGTCGGCCACGTACTCGGTGTGCTTGGCGATCAGCCCCGGCCGCGGGTCAGGCTCAGCCGGCGGCTGCAGGCTGGCGTTGAGTGCCGTCATGCGTTGCAGCACCGTGCCGTCCCTGCGCCCCAGCGTTTGCAGGACCTGGTCCATCTCGCCTTCGATGCGCGCCACCTCGCGCAGGCCGATGGCATGGATCTCATCGGCGCTCAGGGTTGTCGTCGTGTACAGGGCCAGCGCCGTCGCGTAGGCCGCGGCGCCGTCGGGGTAGCGCCACAAGCCGGCGTCGGCCGTGGTCCGGGGTTCGATCTCGGCCAGGAAAGCGTTGACACGCTGCCAGGCCGGGCGGATGCGCGTGGCCGCCAGCCGCGTGGCTTCGGCGATGTGGCGCTGGCGGGTCTCGGCCGGCAGGCCTTCGATGGTCTCGCTGCGTCGGGCCAGCGCCAGCACGAACAGGTTCTGTTCGGGCGGCGGCTTCAGGAAGGACTGCACCTGGGTCCGTGAACGGTCGAGGATGAAGCGCGGCGGCAGGCTACCCTTGGCCGCTGCGGCGCGGGCGCGGGCGATGGCTTCGTCCACGCGCTGGTCGACCTGGGCCAGACGGGCCATGTAGGCGTCCACGTCGTCAGCCGTGCGCATGGGGTGCGCTTCGCTCATGAAGGACACCAGGCTGACCTGCGGACCACCCAGCTGGCTGAACACGAAGTTGAGGTCTTCGTAAGGCTCGCTGGCCAGCGTGCGTTCCAGCGACCAGCGCAGCGTGGCGGCCTCGGTGCGCTGCTGGGACGACAGGCCGCCGGCTTCGAAGTTGGCCAGCCGCGCCAGGCCGGCGCGCGCCAGTTCACGCGACTTGACGCGCCGGTCGGGCGTCTGCGGCGTCAACTGGCGTTCGAAGGCTGCCTGCTCGGCGCCGCTGAAGTACTGGCTGAAGGTGACGCGCTCGGCCGACAGGCGCATCCAGTCGGCGGCGAAGCTGTCGGCCCAGGTGTCGAAGCCGGGGGTCGGCGTCGCGGTGGGTGCCAGGGCGGTTTGTGCACAGCCGGTTTGCAGGGCCAGTGCGCCAGCGGCGGCCAGGGCCAGGGCATGGCGGCGGTTGAGGGTGTGATCGAGCATGCGGTTCAGTCAGGGTGGTGTGTAAGGTGTCAACGAGCCCTGGGTGGGGCTCGGTCGATGCGCGAGGTGAAGGGCACTCAGGGTGTCGGCAGGGTGACCGGCGCGGCCGCCACGCGGGACTTCAGCGCGGCGCACAGGCGTACGCCTTCGCTGGCCTGGGCCAGGGTGCGCGGCCCGCCTTCCATGGCCTTCACGCGGTCGGCAAACTTGGCCTGCAGGGTGTCGGCCGCTTCGGCGCTGCACAGGCCTTCGGCGTAGGCCCACACAAAGCGGCTGCCGGCGGGTGCGACACGGGCAGCCAGGGCGTCGAAGTGCTGGTCCAGCCAGTCGCGTTGCGCCTGGGCCTGGGCCGGGTCGGGTTCGGCGCCGGCTTTTCGGCCGCCCAGCAGCTGGGGGATCTCGTTGCGGCGGACGCCGTCGGGGGCCAGCGCCAGAGCCCGTGCACGCGCGCGCAGCTCGGGTTGCCGCGCTGCACCCGCAGCGCCCAGCAGGTCGCCGCGCAGGCTGGGGTCGAGGCTGGCCATGGCGTGGGCCAGCAGGGCGTCGAAGACGGCTGTGTCGCCTTCTTCCATGGCCAGGCGCAGGGCCAGACGGCGCTGGTCGGCGCCGACGGCATCGGCGTGCAACTGGCCGTCGCCTGCACTGCCGGGCTCAGTTCCCTGCACCCCGATCACGCGGCGGCCCTGGGTCGCCAGCGCGGCGCGCAGGGCCGGGTCGCGGCCCAGGCCGGCCAGGGTTTCCAGCAGTTCGCCCCGCAACAAGCGGTCTTCGTCGACATCACTGGCGCGGGCTTCGGTGCCCAACTTGGCCAGCCGGGGTGCGTACAAACGGCGCACGAATTCGCGCAAGGCCTGGCGTTCGCTGGCCGCGTTGGCGGCGTTCTGCGTCAGCCAGCCCAGGCGCTGGATGGGCGCCGTGGCGGTCTCGCGCTCGGGTGCGCTGGCCAGCTTGACCGATGCGCGCAGGAAACTGCTGGCGTCGATGGCGCCGCCGCTGAAGGCCGCAGCCACCGAATCGGCGTAGGCGCGCTGTTCGCGTTCGTCGATCTGGCCGATGTTCGCTTCCAGCTTGGCGGCGTCGGCTGGCGCCAGCGCGAAGCGGTAGTAGCCGGCCCCGCCCGCGTTGGGCATCACCCAGGCCGGGCAGCTGGCCGCTTTCAGCGCCAGCGTGGCCGACCGCTCGCCCACCAGGCTGCACTGCGCATGGACGCCCGCGGCGTCGCCCCAGCGCACACACAGCGGGATCTGCCACGCACCCTGCTGCGGCGCCGTCGAGCCAACGGGCAGGAAGCGCCTCTGCTCGACCTTCAGCGTGGGCGCCGGGCCGCTGCAATCGACACCGACCTGCACGATGGGCACGCCGGGCTGGTCGAGGAAACTGGCGAAAGCCAGCCTGACCTCGGCCGGCGCCGTGCTGGCCGCCGCCACCGCGCTGATCAGGTCGGCGCTGCTGGCGTTGCCCTGCGCGTGCTGGCGCATGTAGGCGCGGATGCCTTCGCGAAAGCGCTCGGGGCCGACGAAACGCTCCAGCATCGACAGCACGGCACCGCCCTTCTGGTAGGTGATGCCGTCGAAGGCCGAATCGATGTCGGTGTAGTTGCTGATGGGCTCGCGGACGCGCCGCGTCGAGGCCAGGCTGTCCTGCCCCATGGCCCACAGCGCGCCTTCCATCAGGCCACGGTCGGTGTGGAAAGCGGGCTGCAGGCCACCGACGATCTTGGCGGCCATCCAGGTGGCGAAGGCCTCGTTGAGCCAGATGTCGTCCCACCAGGGCATGGTCACCAGGTCGCCGAACCACTGGTGGGCCAGCTCGTGCGCATGCGTTTCCCAGAAACCCTGGCGCAGGCCGACCGGCGACTGCTCGTTCGCGTACATCAGCACGTCGCGGTAGACGATGAGGCCGGCGTTTTCCATGGCGCCGGCCTGGAAGTCGGGCGCGGCCAGGATGTCGAGCTTGTCGTAGGGGTAGGGCAGGCCGAAATAGGCCTCTTCGGCAGCGACGATCGAGCCGGTGTTCGCCAGCGCATAGCGCATGCGGCCGCCTTGGCCGCGCGGGGCGATGCCGCGCAGCGCCACCGGCTCCTTGCGCACGGCGTTGGCGGCCAGCGTGGGGCCGTCGACGATGTCCCAGGGCCCGACCGCGAAGGCGATCAGGTAGGTCGGCAGCGGCGGTGTCGTGGCGAAGACCAGCTTCTTCCAGCCCGGGCTGGCGGGCAGGGTCTTGACCTGCCGCGCGTTGGCCACGCCTTGCAGGGCTTCGGGGATTTCCAGGCTGAAGTCGAAAGGCTGCTTGTAGCCGGGCTCGTCGAAGGACGGGAAAGCGGCGCGCGCGCCGATGGCTTCCATTTGCGTGACGATGTAGTCGTCGCCCGCATGCTTGACCTTGTAGGCGCCCTGCAACTGGCCGTAGGGCGCGTCGTAGGCGATGGCGATGCGCGCCAAGCCGCTCGCCAGGGTGGCCAGCGGTTCCGCCGCACTGACCCGCAGCACGCCGGCCGCCTGGTCGGCCACCGTCACGCTCAGCGGCACGGGTTTGCCGCCTTCGGGGGTGTAGGTCGCGCTGGTGATGTGCAGGTCGCGGCCGTGCATCCAGAAGCTGCGGCTGGTGGTGGCGAGGCGCACGTCCATGTCCACCTGGCCCGAAAAGCGCGCCTGCGCCGGGTCGATCTTCAGCGCCAGCGCCACCTTGACCGGCACCACGGTGCGCGGCAGGCGACCCAGGGGCACCGCTTCGTCGGTCTGGGCCTGTGCGGTGCCAGCGCACCAGAAAGCCGTGGCCACGGCGCAGCCGAGCAAGCAAGAACGAGATTTCATGATGACCTGGGTATGGTGCTCGGAAAGCATCAGTCTAGAGTGACGGCCTCAGGCCGCCAAGGCGGTGGCCGCCGCATGGATGGCCGCGCGGATGCGCGGGTAGGTGCCGCAGCGGCACAGGTTGCCGGCCAGTGCGGTGTCGATGTCGGCGTCGCTGGGCTTGGGCGTGGCCTTGAGCAGCGCCACGGCGGCCATGATCTGCCCGCTCTGGCAGTAGCCGCACTGCACCACGTCCAGTGCCAGCCAGGCGGCGTGCACCGCGTCGGCCTGCCGGCCTTGCAGGCCTTCGATGGTGGTGACGGCCTTGTCGCCCACCGCCGAGAGGGGCGTGACGCAGCCGCGCACCGGCTGGCCGTCGACATGCACGGTGCAGGCGCCGCACAGCGCCATGCCGCAGCCGAACTTGGTGCCGGTGAGCTTCAACTCGCCGCGCAGCAGCCACAGCAGCGGTGTGTCGGCTTCGGCCTGGACTTGCACCGGCTGGCCGTTGATCTGGAGTGTCGTCATGGGTTATTCCTCAAGCCAGCTGCAGCGGCAGGCTGCGCAGGCGCTGGCCGGTCAGTGCAAACAGCGCGTTGGCCACGGCCGGTGCAATCGGCGGCGTGCCGGGTTCGCCCACGCCTTCCGGGTGGGCGCTGCTGTTGACGATCTCGGTCGTGATCGTCGGGCATGCGCCGATGCGCAGCAGCGGTACATCGTGAAAATTGCTTTGCTGCACGCGGCCCTTGTCGATGTCGATGCGGCCACTCAGCGCTGCGCCCAGACCGAAGAGGATGCTGCTTTCCATCTGCTGGCGGATCAGGCCCGGGTTGACGGCGGTGCCGCAGTCGATGACGCAGACCACGCGGTGCACGCGCACCGTCTGGTCGGCGGCCACCGAGACCTCGGCCACCTGGGCCACGATGCTGCCGAAACTGTGGTGCAGGGCGATGCCACGCGCCGTCTTGGCGCCGTCGGGTGCCGGCGCGCTGGGCGTGCCCCAGCCGGCCAGTTCGGCCGCGCGCTGCAGCACCAACCGGTGCCGCGGGTGCTGCTTCAGCAAGGCCGAGCGAAAAGCCACCGGGTCCTGGCCGGCCGCATGGGCCGCTTCGTCGACAAAGCTTTCCTTGAAGAAGGCCTGATGCGAATGGCCCACGCTGCGCCAGAAGCCGACCGGCACCGGCAAGTCGACGATCTCGTGGCCGATGCGCGCGGCCGGCCATTCGTAGGGCTGGTCGAAAGCGCCTTCGGTAGTGGTCTTGTCCGGGCCGGCTGGCGGCAGACCGAACAGCCGCCCCAGCACCTGCGGCACGACGGCCTGGCCGGCCGATGCATTGCGCCAGCCGACCAGGGCGCCCTGCGCGTCGAAGCCGGCGGTGAAGCGCGAGACGGCGGCCGGGCGGTAGAAGTCGTGCTGGGTATCTTGCTCGCGTGTCCAGAAGGTCTGCACCGGCAAACCGCCGGCGGCCTTGGCGATGGCCGCGGCCTGGCCGACGAAGTCCACATCCAGTCGGCGGCCGAAGCCCCCGCCCAGCAGGGTCACGTTGACCTCCACCTGGCTTTCTTCGATGCCCAGGGCCAGCGCCGCCGCACGGCGTGCCAGCCCCGGCACCTGCGTCGGCGCCCAGACGGTGGCCCGGCCGTCCTTGAACAGCACGGTGCAGTTCTGCGGCTCCAGCGTGGCGTGGGCCAGGTAGGGCGCGCGGTATTCGGCGCTGATGGTCTTGGCGGCGCCTTTCAGCGCGGCGTCGACATCGCCGGTCTTGAAGTAGCCAAAGCCGCTGGCGCTGTCCAGCGTCTTGGCCAACTGCGCCATCGCGGCGGCGCTGGAGAAGGCCGCGGCCGGCACCTGCTCGTCCCAGGTCACGCTGACGGCCTTGATGGCTTGCAGCGCATGCCAGGGCGTGTCGGCGATGACTGCCACGCTGGCCGTGCCGCCGTGGTAACCGGCCACCGCCAGCACCTGCTTCACGCCCGGCAGTTTCAGCGCGGCAGCGCCGTCGAAAGCCTGCACCTGGCCGCCCAGCGTGGGGCACATCGCCACAGTCGCATAGAGCTGGCCGGGCTGCAGCACGTCCAGGCCGAAGACGGCGCCACCGGTGGTCTTGGCCACCGCTTCGATGCGCGGCAGCGGCTTGCCGATCAGGGTGAACTGCGCGGGCGTCTTCAGCACCGCCGCTGCCGGCACGGCCTGCCGGCCGGCCGCTGCCGCCAGTTCACCGAAGCCAGCCCGCTTGCCCGAGGCGTGCGACAGCACGCCGGCTGCCACCGTGATGTCGCCCGCAGGCACGCCCCAGGCCTGCGCCGCCGCGCCGACCAGCATGGCGCGCGCCGAAGCGCCGGCCTGGCGCATCGGCAGCCACAAGTCCTTGATGCTCGACGAGCCGCCGGTCATCATCACGCCGAATTCGCGCATGGCCTTGGCCGTCATCCAGCCCGCCAGTTGCTTGACAGCGCCATCGCTGTCGGGGTGGAAGGGCAGGCCGTCGACCAGGCTGGCCAGGTTGTTGTAAATCTTGTCGATGGGCGCGGCTTCGATGCGCACCGCGGCCCAGTCGGCATCCAGTTCATCGGCCAGCACCATCGCCAGGCCGGTGTGCGTGCCCTGGCCCATCTCGCTTTTCGGCACCACGACGAGTACGCTGCCGTCGCTGGCGATCTTCAGCCAGCCGTTCAGCGCCGCCTGGCCGTCTGCCGTGGGCAGGGGCCGCGCGGTGTTCAGGCGCTGGCGAGGGGGCAGCAGGCCCCAGCCGACCGTGAGTGCCCCGGCCGCACCCAAGGAACCCAGCAGGAAATGACGTTTTTTCATACCGGCAGCATAAGCTGGCGCGCTGAGCCCGCCACCGTGGCGTGTCCAGGCTTTGACCAGCCGTCAGCACGTTATTGGCCAAACGCTTAACCTTCGCCCCCGCCAACCGCAGCCCCTGTGAGCATCCGCATGTCCAAGCCCTTGGCTGATTCCCTGTTGGACGGCTTGCGCCGCCTGTCCCCCGAACGCCTGCGCGGCATGCGCCGTGGCATCGAAAAAGAGAGCCTGCGCGTGCTGCCCGGCGGCGCTCTGGCCTTGACGCCCCACCCCGCCGCCCTGGGTTCGGCGCTGACCCACGGCCGCATCACCACCGATTTCAGCGAGAGCCAGCTGGAGTTGATCACCGGCGTGCACGGCAGCGTCCAAGCCTGCCTGGACGAGCTGACGCAGATCCACCAGTACGTCGTACACAGCCTGGCCGAAACCGGCCACGGGGCGGGCGACGAACGCCTGTGGGCCAGCAGCATGCCCTGCGGCCTGCCCACCGACGAGACCATACCGCTGGGCCGCTATGGCGGCAGCAACATCGGGCGGCTGAAGAGTGTGTACCGCATGGGGCTGGGGCACCGCTACGGCCGGCGCATGCAGACCATCAGCGGCATCCACTACAACTGGTCGCTGCCGGGCCTGAGCAACGAAGCGCATTTCGCCTTGATCCGCAACTTCCGCCGCCATGCCTTCGTGCTGCTGTGGCTGTTCGGCGCCAGCCCGGCCGTCTGCGGCAGCTTCGTCGCCGGGCGCGACCACGGCCTGCAACCCTTGGGTGCCGGCAGCCTGGGGCTGCCTTGGGCCACCAGCCTGCGCATGGGCCGTCTGGGCTACCAGAGTGCCGCGCAGGCCACCTTGGCGGTCAGCTACAACAGCCTGGGCAGCTACGCCGCCAGCCTGCACGAAGCGCTGACCCAGCCCTACCCGGCCTACGAGGCCATCGGCATCCGCAACCTCGGCGGTGAATACAACCAGCTGGGCACCACGCTGCTGCAGATCGAAAACGAGTTCTACGGCACGATCCGCCCCAAGCGCGTCATCCACAGGGGTGAACGGCCTCTGCACGCGCTGCGCCAGCGCGGCGTGGAATACATCGAGGTGCGCTGCATGGACCTCGACCCGACCCTGCCGGTGGGCATCCAGGCATCGACGATGCGTTTCATCGACATCTTCCTGCTGCACTGCCTGCTGCAGCCCAGCCCGCCGGACACGCCGGAAGAAGTCGCCGCACTCGGCCGCAACCAGCACCGCACGGCCGCCTTCGGCCGCCAGCCCGGGCTGACGCTGGAACGCGATGGCGACGACGTGCCTCTGGTGGGCTGGGCGGCCGAACTGCTGGCGCAGTGCGGGCCCATCGCCGCTGCGCTGGACGAGGCCCATGGCGGCCACGCCTACACCGAGGCGCTGGCCGATGCGCAGGCCGGCCTGGCCGCGCCCGACACGCTGCCGTCGGCCCTCGTGCTGGCGCAGATGCACAGCGACTTCGGCGGTTCGCACATCGCCTACACCCGCGCGCAGGCCGAGCAGGCGCGCAACCACCTGCAGCAACTGCCGTGGGCCGCTGAGCAGAAAGCCGCCTTCGAAGCCGAAGCGCAGGCCTCGGTGGTCGCACAACGTGCCATCGAGGCCGCCGACACGGTGGATTTCGAGACTTTCCGACAGGCTTATCTGGCGCCCGAGGGCCTGCAGACGGCCTGATCAACACGGGTTCAGTGCTACACTGAACCCGTGCTTGAAATGAAGGTCCGATCATGTCCAACCTGACCGTGGTCATCGACGATGAACTGCTGCGCGCCGCGCGCATCAAGGCCCTGCAGCAGGGCACCAGCGTGAACGAGATCTGCCGTGAGGCGATTGCGCGTTTTGCAGCGCCGGTGCAAGACCACGCGGAATGGATGCGCGCCTGGCGGGCGCTGGGCCAGGACATCCAGGCCGGCTACCTCGTGGAAGGTGCTCCGCAGCCTGAGCCGATGTGGTCCAGCCGCGAAGCCATGTATGACGACATCATGGCCGAACGCATGCCGACGCTGTGGGCCAAGCTGACGGCCGAAGAAGCCGCGCGTGCGGTCCAAGAGCAAGCCTCAACGGCCACGGCGCCAGCGAGCCCCCCAGCCCAGCCCAGCCCGAAGCGGTGAGAGCCTTCGTCGACAGCAACATCGCTGTCTATGCCCTCGGGCCTGAAGATGACCCCCGGTGCTGGGGGGCCCGTGCGGTACTGGGACGCCACGGCAGCGCTTGCGAGATCGTGGTCAGCACCCAGGTGATGCTCGAAACCTACAACGTGCTGCGTCGCAAGAAGAAGGCCCTGCCTGCCCAGGCACTGGCTGCCGCCCGCATGTTGATGCGGTACGAAGTGGTCACACCCAGCGCCACCGCGGCCCTGGCCGCCCTGACCCTGGCTGCCGAACACGGCCTGCCGACTTACGATGCCTCCATCGTGCAGGCTGCTCTGGAAGGCGGCTGCGACACGCTGTACAGCGAAGACCTGCAGGCCGGCCGGCGCTTTGGCCATCTCGTGGTCGTGAACCCCTTCGATGCCGCAGCGCACGAGCCCGCGCCGACGGTCGCGGCAGCCACGCCCTTATCCGTCACACGGCGCGCAGCATCGGTGCGCAAACGCAAGGCCTGACGCCGCGCCGTCAAGGTTTGCGGGCGGCGTGTGAAGCCGCAGCCGGCGCTTCGACGGCCCTGCCGTGCGGCCCCACCCGTGCAAAGCTGTCCACCAGCGCCAGCAGGGCCGGGCGGGCCTTGGCTGCGTCGTCGTGGTTGACCATCATCGCCACCGCCCAGGGCTGGCCGCGCTCGTCGCGCACATAGCCGGCCAGCGCCACCACATTGCGCAGCGTGCCCGGCTTCAGGCGCGCCCAGCCGGCGGCGGGGCTGTCTTTCAGCGGGCGCACGCTGCCGTCTTCACCCGCCACCGGCAGGCTCATCAGCAGGTCGGCCGCACGCGGGCCTTGCCACGCCACCGACAGCATCGAGGCCAGCTGGCGCGGCGTGATGCGTTCGCTGCGCGACAGCCCCGAGCCGTTGTCCAGCACCAGGCCGGCATCGACGATGGCGTGCTCGGCCAGCCAGCGGCGCACGTCGGCGGCGGCCAGCTCGCTGGTCGTGGCCTGCGGGTTGGCGGCCATGAAGGGCACGCCGAGCTGCAGGAACAGCAGCCGGGTGACCGGGTTGTCCGAGGTCTTCATCATCGGCCGCAGCACCTCGCCCCAGGGCCGGCTGACGCGCTTCACCAGCGTGCGCGCCCCTTCGGGCGCTGCCGCTTCGCGCACCTGGCCCGTCCAGGTGCCGCCCAGGCCCTGCCACAGGCTGCGGAAGAGGCGCTCGGCGAGTTCGTTGCGGTCGAGCAGCTGCAATCCGGTGCGCTGGGTGCAGCCGGAGGGAAAGCCGCCCTGCAGTTCGATGCGCGTGCGGCCCGCCAGGCCGTCGCGCTGCACCAGCGCCGGCTTCCACACGCTGTCCCAGTCCTTGCAGGGCGTGCTGCTGACGGCCATGCGGCTGATGATGTCGATGCCGGCCAAGGGCGGCACGGTGCTGGCGCTGATGCCATCGGGCCCCGAACGGATTTCCAGCGGCAGCAGGTTGCCGGCCAGCGCCAGCGCGTCGGGGATGACGTTGTATTGAAACTCCATCTCGTCGTCGAAAGGCGGCACGCCGATGTCCAGGCGGGCCGGACGGAACAGCGTCCGGTCGAGCAGCAAGTCGCCTTCGATGCGGGTGACACCGGCCTGCTTCAGGTCGACCAGCATCTGCCAGAACTGCGCCACGCCCAGTTCGGGGTCGGCGCCGCCCCTGAGCACCAGATCGCCCTGCAGGATGCCGCCGGTGAGCGGCGCCGCGCTGCGCAGTTCAGTGCTGCCGCGGTGGGCCGGCCCCAGGCGGTCGAGGGCCACGATGGCGGTCAGCAGCTTCATCGTGGACGCCGGCTGCATGGGCACATCGGCGCGGTACAGCCAGGGCGTGCCGCCCGGCACCAGCGGCAGGGCCACGGCGGCGATGGCGTCTTCGGGCACGCCCGCCGCCTGCAGCGCGCGCTGCATGGCCGGCGGCAAGGTGGCTGGTGCTGACGCCATGGGCGGCCCGCCGGCAGCGCAGCCCAGGCCGATGACCGCAACGAAGCAGACCAGCAAGGCCAGGGTGGGGCGACGCAGCATGGCCACATTGTGGCGTGCGGGCGCGCCGAGAATGGCAGTCGTGAACCGCCCGCTGATACCGCCCGCTGACCCGTCTGCCCACCCCGTCGTGCGCGGCCTGGGCCTGGACGCCGGCGGCACCCAGACCCGCTGGGCCGTGGCCGATGCGCAAGGCCGCGTGTGGGCCGAGGGCAGCGCCGCACCGGTCTCGGGCGCGCAGCTGGGCGACGACGCAGGCCGCACGCAAGTCGAGGCCGCGCTGCGCGCCGTGGCGCAGGCCGCGGGGGCGGTGACTGCGGTGGTCGCGGGGGTGACCGGCCTGGCCGCCGACCAGGCGCCCGTGTTGCGGGGGCTGCTGGCGCAAGCCTGCCAGGTCGCGCCCGAAGCCGTGCAGGCCCTGAGCGACATCGAAGGGCTCTGCCACGCCGCCTTCGTGCCGGGCGAGGGCATCGTGGTCTACGCCGGCACCGGCGCCATCGCCGCCTGCATCGACAGCACCGGCGCACTGCAGCGCGCCGGGGGCCGCGGTGCGCTCATCGACGACGCCGGCGGCGGCCACTGGATCGCCCGCGAGGCGCTGCGGCACATCTGGCGTGCAGAAGATGCGCAGCCGGGCGCATGGGCCGCGTCGCCGCTGGCCCGGCAGGTTTTCGCGCAGATCGGCGGCAGCGACTGGGCCGCCACCCGGGCCTGGGTCTACGGCGCGACCCGCGGCGAACTCGGCACGCTGGCTCTGGCGGTGGCGGCGGCGGCCGACGACGGTGACCCGGCCGCCTGCGCCATCCTGCGGGACGCGGGCGCCGAACTGGCGCGCCTGGCAGCGGCGCTGGTCCGTCGCCAGGGTCTGCACCGGCTGGCGCTGGCCGGGCGGGTGTTCGACCTGCACCCGAGCGTCGAGAATGCGCTGCGCGCGGCGCTGCCGGCAGGCTGCACCGCTCACCGCCTGGCGACACCCGCCCACCATGCCGCCGCCTGCCGGGCGGCCCGGATGCTCACAAGGAAAGAGCCATGAATCTTGACGTTTTGCGCGCCCTGCGCGGGCTGGCCACGGCCGCCATGGCCGCCCTGATGCTGGCCGGCTGCGCCACCGTCACCACCGAAGGCGGCGTGCCCATCGATGCCACGCACAAGGCGCAGGGCCAGGACAGCCGCGTGCTGTTCCTGGTGCTGCACTACACCGTGGCCGACTTTCCGACGTCGATGAAGATCCTCACCCAGCAGCAGGTCTCGGCGCATTACCTGCTCAGCGACGAGCCGCAGCCGCGCATCTACCGCCTGGTCGAGGAGAACCGCCGAGCCTGGCATTCGGGCGCCAGCGCCTGGAAGGAGAACCGCCGCCTGAACAGCAGCAGCATCGGCATCGAGATCGTCCACCCGGGCCTCAAGCGCGGCACCGTGGACGGCCCGGCTGCGCTCAGGCAGTACGAGCCCTGGTCGCAGAAGCAGATCGATGTGCTGATTCCGCTGATCAAGGACATCGTCCAACGCCACCAGATCCTGCCCGAGCGCATCCTGGGCCACGGCGAGGTCAGCGCCCAGTACAAGGAAGATCCGGGGCCGACCTTCCCGTGGAAGCAGCTGGCCGACCTGGGCATCACCCCGCCCTGGCCCGACGCCGAGCGCGTGGCCACGCAGCGGGCGCTCTACGAAGCGCCGCTGCTGACCGGCGACAGCGGCCTGCCCAACGCGCTGTGGTTCCAGCGCGCCCTGGCCCAGCACGGCTACGAGATCCAGCCCACTGGCGTGTGGGACCAGCCCACGCAGCGCGTGCTGATGAACTTCCAGATGCGCTACCGCCCCGCCAACTACCTGGGCCTGCCCGACCCCGAGACGGCCGCGCTGATCTGGGTGCTCACCAACCCCGTGAAGAGCCCCGCATGAGCCTGTGCCGCAACATCTTGCGGCGCAGCCGCTGCGCCGTGATCCTCTGCGCGGCCACGGGCGCGCTGTTCGGCCTGGCCGGCTGCGCCGACCCGCTGTTGGGCCCCACCTCGCGGGCCCAGGGCCGCCAGTGCAACCTGATGGTGGTGCCTGAGCAGCGTGAGGCCTGCTTCCGAGACCTGAACGGCTCGCGCCCGGTGACCGTGCCGCGCGATCTGGAACGCCCACGGCCGGCAGCTTCAGATGCCCCACTGGACCGCCGCGACGGTGCAGCAGCCCGCGCCGCGCAACGTGGCGCCTCCGGCGCATCGGCCGCCGCGGCTGCTTCGCCGTGAGGCCTCCCGCGCCGACCTTGCAGCGCCGTAGCCTGTTGCTGGGCGGGCTGGCCGCAGCCGGCCTGGTGGCCTGCGCCGACGGGCCGGTCGCACCCGTCGCGCCGGCCGCGGCCGCACCTGCCGGACCCGCCGCGGCCGCCGCGGCCGCCGCGGCCGGACTCACCCGTCCGGACCCCGACACGCCCCCGCCCGTTCCACGCGAATTCCGTGGCGCCTGGGTGGCGACGGTCAGCAACATCGATTGGCCCAGTGCCCCCGGCCTCAGCGCGGCGCAGCAGCGCCAGGAGGCGCTGGCCCTGCTGGACCGCGCCCGGACGATCGGCCTGAATGCCTTGATCCTGCAGGTGCGGCCGGCGGCTGACGCGATCTACCCGTCGGCGCTGGAACCCTGGACCGAGTACCTCAGCGGCGAGCAGGGCCGGTCGCCCGGAAATACCGGCGAGGCGAGCTGGGACCCGCTGGCCTTCTGGGTGCAGCAAGCCCACCAGCGCGGCCTGGAACTGCACGCCTGGATCAACCCCTACCGCGCGCGGCACAGTTCGGCCAAGTCGCCGTTGACCGCCAGTCACATGGCCGTGCGCCGACCCGAGCTGGTCAAACGCTACGGCGACATGCTGTGGATGGACCCCGGCGAGCCCGAGGCCGCCGCCCACACCCTGGCCGTGGTGGCCGACCTGGTGCGCCGCTACGACATCGACGGCGTGCACATCGACGACTATTTCTACCCCTACCCGGTGCCGCTTGCCGGTGCACCGACAGGCACGGATCAGCCCTTTCCCGACGACGAGTCCTACGCCCGCTACCGCCTGGCCGGTGGCCCGCTGGCGCGCGACGACTGGCGCCGCGCCAACGTCGATGCGCTGGTCGAGGCCCTGCACCGCAGCGTGCACGCGGTGAAGCCCTGGGTGCGCTTCGGTGTCAGCCCCTTCGGTGTCGGCAAACCGGCGCTGCGGCCGCCGGGCAGCGTCGGTTTCAGCCAGTACGACAAGCTCTACGCCGACGCCGAACGCTGGCTGGCGCAGGGCTGGATGGACTATCTGGCGCCGCAGCTGTACTGGCAGATTGCCCGCGAGGGCCTGCAATTCCCCGTGCTGATGGACTACTGGCTGGCGCAGAACCCGGCGCAACGCCCCATCTGGCCCGGCCTGTTCAGCAGCCAGGTCGGCCGCAACTGGCCGGCCCGCGAGATCGTCGACCAGATCGCCGTGCAGCGCAGCCGCGTGACCGGCAGCCAGGCCGGCGGCCACATCCACTTCAGCCTGATCGCCCTGCACCAGGACCGCGACGGCCTGGCCACGCTGCTGCAGATGGGGCCCTACGCGCAGCCCGCGCTGGTGCCGGCCGCGCCCTGGCTGGCCAGCGCAGCGGGGCTGGCGCCACCGGCTGCGCCGCGCCTGCAGGCGCGCCCGGGCCACCTGCTGATCGACCCGGGCCAGGCCGCCGCCGCCAACGGCGCCGCCGCCGCCCACGGGGCCGCCGCCAGCCCCACGCTGTGGGCCGTCTGGCGCCGCGTCGGCAGCGACTGGCGCTTCGCCGTGCTGCCCGGCAGCGAACGCCGCATCGAACTCGCCGGGGCCAGCCTGCTGACCGTCAGCGCCGTCGACCGCCTGGGCCAGCTGAGCCCTGCCACCTGGATGCGCCTGCCATGAAGACCGTGCTGAACACCGAACGCCCGCACCCGGTGCACACGCAACTGGAGCGCTGCGACACGCTGGCCCTGGTGGATGCGCTGGCCGCCGACCAGGCGCTGGCCGCGCTGGCCGTGCGCACGGCCGGCCCGCAACTGGCGCAGGCGGTGGATGCCGCCACGCCGCGGCTGGCGGCGGGTGGGCGTATCGTCTACGTCGGCGCCGGCACCAGCGGGCGGCTGGGCCTGCTGGACAGCGTCGAACTTCACCCCACGTTTTCCTGGCCGCGCGAGCGCTCACCGGCCCTGCTGGCCGGCGGCGAGCGTGCGCTGTTCGTCGCCGTCGAAGGCGCCGAAGACAGCCGCGAGAACGGCGTCGCCGACATCGCCGCGCTGAAGCTCACCGCCTTGGACGTGGTGCTGCTGATCGCCGCTTCGGGCACCACGCCTTACACCATCGCTGCAGCCGGTGCGGCGCGCGCCGCCGGTGCGCTGACGGTGGGCCTGGCCAACAACCCGGGCGCGCCGCTGCTGGCGGCCTGCGAGATCGCGGTCACCCTGGACACCGGCCCCGAGGTCATCAGCGGCAGCACGCGGCTGAAGGCCGGCACGGCGCAGAAGATCGCGCTGAACACCTTCAGCAGCTCGGTGATGGTCCGCTTGCACAAGGTCTACGGCAACCTGATGGTCGACGTGCGCGCCACCAACGCCAAGCTGGTGGCGCGCGCGCTGCGGCTGACCATGCTGGCCACCGGCGCCGACGCACTGGCGGCCGAAGCGGCACTGGCGGCCTGCGGCGCCAGCGTCAAGGTGGCCATCGTGATGCTGAAGGCGGGTGTCGATGCGGGCACGGCGCTGGCGCGGCTGGGCGCGGCGCAAGGCGACATCGACGCTGCGGTGGCGGCGCATACCGTGCCCTGAAATGACAGGCCGGCTGCGCTCACTCGACGTGTTTCGCGGCGCCACCGTGGCGCTGATGATCGGGGTCAACAACCCCGGCAGTTGGGCTCACCTCTACCCGCCGCTGGCCCATGCCGGCTGGCATGGCTGCACGCCCACCGACCTGGTCTTTCCCTTCTTTCTCTTCGCCGTGGGCCAGGCGCTGGCGCTGGTCCTGCCTGGTCTGCGCGCCGGGCCGCCGGCGCTGTTCTGGAAACGCGTGGCGCGGCGCACGCTGCTGATCTTCGCCATCGGCCTGTTCCTGAACGCCGCGCCCTTTGTGCGCTGGGACGAAGGCGGCGCGCTGGTGCTGCGCAGCTGGGAAACGCTGCGCATCATGGGCGTGCTGCAGCGCATCGCGCTGTGCTTCGGCGCGGCAGCGGTCATCGTCTGGCTGTTCGACCGCCGGGGTGTGTTGCTGGCTGCGGCAGCCCTCTTGCTGGCTTACGCCTGGGCCTGCGCTGTGCTGGGCGATCCGGCCGACCCCTACGGCCTGCTCGGCTGGTTCGGCACCGCCATCGACCGCCAGATCCTGGGCGCTGCGCATCTCTACCGCGGCGAAGGCCTGGCCTTCGACCCCGAGGGCCTGGCCAGCACGCCGCCGGCCGTGGCCCAGGTGCTGCTGGGCTGGTGGGTGGGCGACCGGATCCGCCGTGAAAAGGCTGGCGCCGAGTTGGTGGTGTGGCTGTGCATGGTCGGCACCGGCCTGCTCGTCGCGGGCTATCTGTGGCAGCTGGAACTGCCGTTCAACAAGAAGATCTGGACCTCCAGCTACGTGCTGCACAGCACCGGCCTGGCGACGCTGGCCCTGGCCGCCCTGTTCCAGTTCATCGACGTGGCGCCGCAAGCCGCGAAGACGCCGGCCTGGATGCAGGTGCTCGAAGCCTTCGGCCGCAACCCGCTGTTCGTCTTCGTGCTCAGCGGTTTCGTGCCGCGCGTGCTGGCCCTGTTCCGCTGGGCCGACGGGTTCAACGCCGACGGCACGGTGCACTGGATTTCGCCGCTGCCCTGGGTCTACCAGAGCCTCTTCGCCAACCTGGGCAGCGACCCGCGACTGGGCTCTTTCCTGTTCGCGGCAGCCAACCTGTCGCTCCATGGTCTGCTGGCGCTTGAGCTGGACCGTCGCCAGGTCTACATCCGGGTGTGAGCGCGCGGCGGCCACGGTCATCGTGCAGCCCTTGCACGGTCTGCGTCCAGGCTTGCAGTCGACTTGCCGCATCCCCGCCAAATCGATGGGCAGTTCCACACTGAACAGCCCAGAATGTTGAAGCTGCACGGTGCCGTGAAGCGCTGGACATCCCATGCCCAAATCTCTCGATCTCATCGGCTTCGGCGCCACCGGTTTCACCGGTCGCCTGGTCGCCGACCACCTCAACACGCGCTACGGCGTGGGCGGCGAGGTGGCCTGGGCGATGGCCGGGCGCAGCCTGGCCAAGCTGCGCGAGGTGCGCCAGCTCATCGGTGCCGACCCGGCGCTGCCGCTGCTGCAGGCCGATGCGGCGGATGCCGCGTCGCTCGGCGCCCTGGTGGCGCAGGCCCGTGCCATCATCACCACGGTGGGGCCCTACCAGCGCCATGGTGAGGCCCTGGTGACGGCCTGTGCGCAGGCCGGCACCGACTACCTCGACCTCTGCGGCGAACCCGGCTGGATGGCGCAGATGATCCCGCGGCTGCAGGCGCCGGCGCAGGCCAGCGGGGCGCGCATCCTGTTCTCGTGCGGCTTCGACTCCATCCCTTTTGACCTCGGCGTGGTCTTCCTGCAGGACGAAGCGCTGCGCCGTTACGGCGTGCCTTTGTGCCGCGTGCGCGGCCGCGTGGCGGTGATCAAGGGCGGCTTCTCGGGTGGCACGATGGCCAGCGCCCTGGCCACCTTCGAGACCCTGCAGCGCGACCCCGCACTGGCCCGCACGCTGGCCGACCCCTACGCCTTGACACCGGGCTTGCGCGGGCCGGCACAAGCCGAAGACGCGGGCGCGTCCTACGACGCGGCGGCGCGGTCCTGGACCGCGCCTTTCATCATGGCGCCGATCAACACGAAAAACGTCCACCGCACCAACGCGCTGCGCGGCCACCCCTGGGGCGTCGATTTCGTCTATGACGAACGCATGCTCAGCGGAGACGGCGCAGCAGGCGAACGCCGGGCCCGGGCGATGGCCCGCAAGGCCCGCATCCAGACCGCACTGCTCGGCTTCGCGCCGGCGCGCGCACTGCTGCGCCGCTTCGTGCTGCCGCAGCGGGGCGAGGGGCCCAGCCTGCATGAGCGCGAGACCGGCCACTACGAGCTGCTGTTCAGTGGCGAGACGGCCGACGGGCGCCGGCTGCAGGCCAGCGTGAGCGGCGACCGCGACCCGGGCTATGGCTCGACCTCGAAGATGATCGCCGAGGCCGCGCTGTGCCTGGGCAACGACGTCGACCGCAGCGCGGCCGCGGGCGGTGTCTGGACACCGGGTGCGGCCCTGGGGCTGGCCCTGGTGCGCCGCCTGGTGGCGCGGGCAGGCCTGACGTTCTCGATCGAAACGGCGCAGGGAGCCGCAAGCGACCTTGGCTGAAGACGAGCGCCGCCGGCCAGTCGCTGCGGCGGCCGACGCAGCGACGCCGGCCCCCAGCGCCGTCACCAAGGCCTGGGGCCAGGCACTGGCTTCAGCGCGGCTTGAGCAGCCCGCTCAGCATGCCGGCCAGGTCGCCCAAGCCGCCACCGGCTTGCGGCAGCTGGCCGTTCGGTGTGAGCTGGTCCACCACCTGCGGCAGCAGCTGCGACAACTGGCCCAGCAGGTCGCCGTGGTTCATGCCCAGCTGGCCGGCCAGCTGGGCCACCGTGTCGCCGCCCAGCACGCTGCCCAGCTGTTCGCCCGAGACGGGCAGGTTCTGCCCGGTGCCGACCCAGGAACTGACGACATCGCCCAGGCCGCCTTGATCAAACTTTTCGACCAGGCCGCCGAGGCCGCCGACGCCACCCGCTGCGCCGCCGCCCGGGCCCAGCATGCCGATCACGGCCTTGAGCAGATCGGCGCGGCCGCCGCCGCCACCGGCCTGACCCTGCCCCAAGGCCCCCAAGACGCTGTCCAACACACCCATGCTGTGCTCCTGTTGCTGCGAGTCCAGACTGTGCCCGAGGCGCGTTGCCTGTCAACCCGGATTTCGGCCCGGGTGACCGACGTTCGACAGGCTTGAATCGGTATCAGGCCGGCCCGCCCAGCCAGCCCAGCCAGGCCAGCGCAGCCAGCGGTGCGGTGTCGGCGCGCAGCACGCGGGCACCCATCGCCGTGGGCAGGAAGCCGGCGCTGCGGGCGGCCGCCTCTTCGCCAGGCGTCAGGCCGCCTTCGGGGCCGTTTAGCGTGACGATGCGCGGCGCCGTCGGCAGGCCTGTGCGCAGCGGCAAGGGGCGCGCGTCGGGCTGCAGGCTCAACAGCAGGCGCAAGCTGCCAGCACCGGCGTCGGTGGCGCGGGCCAGGCCGGCCAGCCAGCTTTCGATGCCCAGCACCGGCCACACCAGCGGAACCCGCGCCCGCCCGCACTGCTCGCAGGCGGCCTCGGCAACGGCCTGCCAGTGCGCCCGCTTCTTCTCGGCGCGTTCACCCGACAGGCGCAGCACCGAGCGTTCGGTGTGCAGCGGCTGGATGGCGGCCACGCCCAGTTCGGTGGCCTTTTCCACCACCGCGTCCATGCGCTCGTTGGCCGGCATGCCCAGGGCCACCGTGATGTGCAGTGGCAGCTCGGTGGCCACGGCCACCGGCGGGCCGACACGCACGCGCACCTCGCTGCGGCCCACGGCCAGCACCTCGGCCGGCCAGTCGCTGCCCTGGCCGTCGAACAGGTGCAGCGTGTCGCCCGGCTGCACCCGCCGCACCTGGGCGTGGCGCGCCGCACCGGGCGGCAGCGCCAGGTCCACGCCGCTGGCCAGCGGCAGGTCGACGAAGAGCCGCACGCTCAGGCTGCTTGCAGCAGCGCTTCCACCGCCAGCGCCACGCCGGCCAGCGCCGCGTCATGGCCCGCTGGCGCCGCCAGCATCAGGCCGACCGGCAGGCTGCCTGCGGCGTGGCAGGGCAGGCTGAAGGCGCAGCCATCCAGAAAGTTGATGGGGAAGGTGTTGCGCAGCAGCAGGCCGTTGGCCTTGAAGAAGGCGGCGTCGCTGTCGGGGCCGCTCGACAGCAGCTCGGCGGTGGCCGGCGCGGTGATCGGTGTGGTCGGGCAGATCAGCGCGTCGTAGCCGGCCAGGCGCTGCCCGACGCGGGCGATCCAGTCGCGCCGGCGCTGCACCATGGTGATGTAGTCGGCCGCACTGACGCCTTCACCCAGCGCCACGCGCAGGGCCACGCGAGGGTCGAAGCGTTCGCGCTGGGTGCGCATCGCCTCGCGGTGGGTGGCGTAGGCCTCGACGGCCGAAAAGCCGCCCGGCGCGTTGATCTGCGCGATCTCGCTCAGCTCGGCCAGCGGCAGCGGCACCAGTTGCGCGCCGGCGGCCGAGAGCCGGGTCAGCGCGCGTTCGAAAGCGCTGGCCACATCGGGCGCCAGCGTGTCCAGCAGCAGGGTCTGGGGCAAGGCCAGGCGCAGGCCACGCACGCTGCGGGCAGCCACGGCCAGCGGCGCGCCGGCCAGCACGCCGTCGACGATCAGGCAGTCGTCGACGCAGCGCGACATCGAACACACGGTGTCCAGCGTGCCGCTCAAGGGGAAGGCGCCGGCGGTGGGCGTGCGCGACTGCGTGTTCTTGAAGCCGACCAGGCCGCACAGCGCCGCCGGCACGCGGATCGAGCCGCCGGTGTCGGAACCCAGCCCCGCCACCGCCAGCCCCAGCGCCACCGACACCGCCGCCCCCGACGACGAACCGCCGGGCACGCGCGCCACCGCCGCGTCGGCCGGGTTGCGCGGCGTGCCATGGTGCGGGTTGATGCCGACGCCCGAGAAGGCGAACTCGCTCATGTTGGTCAGCCCGGTCAGGGCCGCGCCGGCGGCGCGCAGGCGGGCCACGGCGGGGGCGTCGTGCTCGGCGGCCGGCGCGCCGGCGCGCAGCACCGAGCCGGCCATCGTGGTCCTCCCGGCGATGTCGTACAGGTCTTTCACCGACACCGGCAGGCCGGCCAGCGCACCCAGAGGCAGGCCGGTGGCCAGCGCGGCGTCGGCCGCTTGGGCGGCAGCGCGGGCGCTGTCGGCGAACAGCTCGGTGTAGACGTGGGCGGCTGCCGGCGCGCAGGACGCCACCAGCACGCGCTCGATCAGTGCGGCGTGGCAGCCCGGCGTGTTCAGCGCTGCGCGCAGCTCGCGGATCGAGGGCAGGCGCGCGTCGGGGCTCGGGTCGTTGGGCATGCTGCGGGCTTGGCCTACTCCACCGCCTTGACCATGTCCTCGACCACCTTCTTGGCGTCGCCGAAGACCATCATGGTCTTGTCCATGTAGAACAGCTCGTTGTCCAGGCCGGCGTAGCCGCTGGCCATGCTGCGCTTGTTCACGATGATGGTCTTGGCCTTGTAGGCTTCCAGGATGGGCATGCCGTAGATGGCGCTGCCCTTCACATGGGCAGCCGGGTTGACCACGTCGTTGGCGCCCAGGATGATGGCCACGTCGACCTGGCCGAATTCGCCGTTGATGTCTTCCATCTCGAAGACCTGGTCGTAGGGCACCTCGGCCTCGGCCAGCAGCACGTTCATGTGCCCTGGCATGCGCCCGGCCACCGGGTGGATGGCGTACTTCACGCTGATGCCCTTGGCGGTCAGCTTGGCGGCCAGTTCCTTCACCGCGTGCTGCGCGCGGGCCACGGCCAGGCCGTAGCCCGGCACGATGACCACGGTTTCCGCGTTGCCCAGCACAAAGGCCGCGTCGTCGGCGCTGCCGCTCTTCACGTTGCGCTTCGGTGCACTGCCGGCTGCCGCTGCCGGGCCGGCTTCACCGCCGAAACCACCGCCGATGACGTTGAAGAACGAGCGGTTCATGGCCTTGCACATGATGTAGCTCAGGATCGCCCCCGAACTGCCCACCAGGCTGCCGGCGATGATCAGCATCGCGTTGTTCAGGCTGAAGCCGATGCCCGCCGCGGCCCAGCCGGAATAGCTGTTCAGCATCGACACCACCACCGGCATGTCGGCGCCGCCGATGGGGATGATCAGCGTCACGCCCAGCACGAAGCCCAGCAGGATGACGATCACGAAGGCGTGCTGGTAGCCCGTGTAGAAGAACACCGCGCAGGCCCACAGCGCCAGCAGCCCCAGTACCAGATTGACCTTGTGCTGGCCCTTGAAGGTGACCGGCGCGCCCTGGAACAGGCGGAACTTGTACTGGCCGCTGAGCTTGCCGAAGGCGATGACCGACCCGGTGAAGGTGACCGCGCCGATGAAGGCACCCAGGGCCAGTTCGATGCGGTTGCCGCCCGGGATGCTGCCGCCCTTGGTGGTGATCGAGAAAGCCCAGGGTTCGACCACCGCCGCCACGGCGATGAAGACGGCCGCCAGGCCGATCATGCTGTGGAAGAAGGCCACCAGTTCGGGCATCTTGGTCATCTCGACGCGCTTGGCCATCACCGCGCCGATGCCGCCGCCGACCACCAGGCCGAGCACCACCCAGACCATGCCCTGGGCGCGGGTCTGCCCCATTTCGCCGGACAGCTTGACGATCAGTGCTGCCGTGGTGAACACGGCGATGGTCATGCCGAGCATGCCGAAGAAATTGCCGCGTATCGACGTGGTCGGGTGGCTCAGCCCCTTCAGCGCCTGGATGAAGCAGACGCTGGCGACCAGGTAGAGCAGGGTGACGAGATTCAGGCTCATGCGTGTTCCCCATCTTGCGTGGCGGCCTTGGCGGCCAGTCGCGTCTGGGTGTAGCCGGTGGCCAGCGCGCCGGCGCCGATGGCCAGCCAGACCCGGTAATCACCGCCTACGTCCAGCGCGTTGAGCAGCCAGACCAGGGGAATGGAAACAGCCAGGAACACCGCCACCGGCAGCCAGAGTTGGGGTTTCAGCTGGGGGCTCATTTCGCGCCCTCCTTGGCGACGGGTTTCTTGTCCTTCTTCTTGAACATCTCCAGCATCCGCCGTGTGACCAGGAAGCCACCGAAGACGTTCACCGCGGCCAGCGCCACGGCCAGCACGCCCATGGTCTTGCCCAGGGTGGTTTCGGTCAGCGCAGCGGCCAGCATGGCGCCGACGATGACGATGGCGCTGATCGCGTTGGTCACCGCCATCAGCGGCGTGTGCAGCGCGGGCGTGACGGTCCAGACCACGTGGTAACCCACGTAGATGGCCAGCACGAAGATGATCAGGTTGGTGATGGTGGGGCTGACGATGTCCATATGCGTGTTCCCTTATTTCCGCTTCACTTCGCCGCTCTGCGTCATCAGGCAGGCGACCACGATGTCGTCGTCCAGCGGCACGACGAAGCCACTGTCCTTGGGCAAAACCAGCTTCAGGAAGTCCAGCACATTGCGCGCATAGAGCGACGACGAATCGGCTGCCACCAGCGCCGGGATGTTGGTCTCGCCGATCAGCGTGACGCCGTGCTTCACGACCGTCTTGCCGGCTTCGGTCAGCGGGCAGTTGCCGCCGGCCGGTGCCGCCATGTCGACGATCACCGAGCCCGGCTTCATGCTCTTCACCATCTCTTCGGTGATCAGCACCGGTGCGGCCCGGCCCGGGATCAGCGCGGTGCTGATCACGATGTCGGCGGCCGCCACGCGCTTGGCGACCTCGACCTTCTGGCGCTCCATCCAGCTGGGCGGCATCGGCTTGGCGTAGCCGCCCACGCCGACGGCGGCTTCCTTCTCTTCGTCGGTCTCGTAAGCCACGTCGATGAACTTGGCGCCCAGTGATTCGACCTGCTCTTTCACCGACGGCCGCACGTCGGACGCCTCGATCACCGCGCCCAGGCGCTTGGCCGTGGCGATGGCCTGCAGCCCGGCCACGCCGACGCCCAGGATCACGATGCGTGCGGCCTTGATCGTGCCGGCCGCCGTCATCAACATCGGGAACAGGCGCTGGTAACTGTCGGCGGCCATCATCACGGCCTTGTAGCCGGCAATGTTGGCCTGGCTGGACAGCACGTCCATGCTCTGCGCCCGGGTGGTGCGCGGCGCGGCTTCCAGCGCGAAGCTGGTCAGGCCGGCCGCCGCCAGACGCGCCAGGTTGTCCTTGTCGAAGGGGTTCAGCAGGCCGACCAGGGCGGTGCCCGGTTTCATCAGGCTGAGTTCATCGATGTCGGGGCTGCGCACCTTCAATACCAGGTCACAGGCCAGCGCCCCGGCGCGGTCGGTGATCTCGGCACCGGCGGCCACGTAGGCCTCGTCGGTGGCACTGGCCGCGACGCCGGCACCGTGCTGCACGCGCACCACATGGCCCTGCGCCTTGAGCTTCTTCGCCGTCTCGGGCGTGACTGCCACCCGGGTCTCGCCTGCCGCGCTTTCCAACGGTACGCCAATCAGCATGAAATCCTCCTTGCCCTTGTCATTTTTCGGGCGAGCGAAGCTAACACAAACCCCGCTGCAGCCGGCCTGTGGTCCGCCCTACCTAGAATCGCTGCGAATGTCTGATGCCCACGCCACCGCCGAGCGCCCCGCGCCCTTGCCCACTTCCTGCGATGTCCTCGTCATCGGCGCCGGCCCGGCCGGCAGTGCCTGTGCGCAGTGGCTGGCGGCGCGCGGCCAGCAGGTGCTGCTGGTCGACCAGCACGATTTCCCGCGCGACAAGGTCTGCGGCGACGGCCTGATCCCCGACACCCACGCGGCGCTGCAGCGCCTGGGCGTGCTGGACGAGGTGAAGTCGCTGGCCACGCCGGTGACCGATGTGCGCTTCGTCGGCCCGCGCGGCGGCCATGTCGATGTGCCCGGCACGCTGAGCGTGTTGCCGCGCAAGGTGCTGGACCACGTCCTGGTGCGCGCCGCCCAGCGCGCCGGCGCGCAGCTGCTGACGCCGCTGCGCTTCGAAGCCGCCACCGAAACCGCAGGCCGTGTGACCGGCGCCCGCTTCAAGACCGCTGCCGGCCCGCACGAGATCAGCGCGCGCTGGGTGGTGCTGGCCACCGGCGCGGTGCCCCAGGCGCTGATCGCCGCCGGCCTGTGCGACCGCCGCACGCCCAGCGGCGTGGCTCTGCGTGGCTACGTGAAGAACGAGGCGTTGGCCGCGCGCCACCCGGAACGCACCCGGCAGCTGCACATGGTCTGGCACCCTCGGCTGCGCGGCGGCTATGGCTGGATCTTCCCGGCGCCCGGCGGGATGTTCAACATCGGTGCCGGCATGACCGGCAGCCACCTGCCGCAGAAGCACGGCAAGGCCCGCATGCAGGACGTCAACCTGCGGCAGATGTTCGACGCCTTCTGCGAGGTCTACCCGCCGGCCGCCGAACTGATGCAGGGCGGTGAACTGCAGGGCGACATCAAGGGCGCACCGCTGCGCTGCTCGCTGGTCGGCGGACGCTGGTCGCGCCCCGGCCTGCTGGCCACCGGCGAGGCTGTCGGCAGCACCTATGCCTTCAGCGGCGAAGGCATCGGCAAGGCCATGGAAACCGGCATCCTCGCCGCCGAGGCCTTGCTGCTGGACGCGGCGGCGCCCGACGCCGATGTGCAGCAGCGCTATGCCGCCGCGCTGCGCGTCCTGAAGCCCAAGTTCGACCTTTACGAAACCGCCAGCCATGTCAACCACCACCCGTGGATCGCCGACCTGGTGGTCTGGCGCGCGCGGCGCAGCGCCAGCATCCGCCGCCGCCTGACCGGTGTACTGGAAGAGACGCAGAACCCCGGCCGGCTGTTCACGCTGCGTGGCGTGACCAAGCTCTTGTTTGAATGAAGAAGATCCGTCGAGGAGGCGGTACGCCATGACCCTGTTCCAGATCCTGAATCGACGCGCACTGCACCCGGTGTGCGCCACGCTGCTGGCCAGCCTGGCGGCCTGCGGTGGCGGTGGCGGATCCGCCGGAACACCGGCCCCGGTCGCACAGCCGGTGGTCAGCAGCACCAGCGTGTCTGCCGTCAGGTACAGCCAGGCGGCCGTCGTCACCGTGCAGGGCAGCAATCTGGACGCGGGCTTGACCGTCACCTCCGCCGGCTGCAAGGGCCTGACCCTGAGCAGCACCGCGCCCTATGTCAGCACGGCGTCCACGGCCTACTACAAGTGCACCGTCTCGGCGGTGGGCGCGCAGAGCTTCAGCGTGGCCCGCAGCGACGGTACGCTGCTGGGCAGCGCCAGCTACAGCGTGGAAGTGCCACAGGTCACCATGACCGTCAGCAACGGCGCCGGTGTCAGCGGCAGCTACGTCATCACACTGGAACCCACCAAGGCGCCTGTCACGGTGGACAACTTCCTGGCCTACGTCAACGCGGCCTGGTACGACGGCACCATCTTTCACCGCCATGCGCCGGGCTTCGTGCTGCAGGCCGGCGCCTATCCGCAGGGTCTGAGCCTGACCAATGTGCCGCTGCAGAAGGCCAGCTACGCGCCCATCGCGCTGGAAGTGGGCAAGGGCCTGAGCAATGTGCAGTACACCGTGGCCATGGCGCGCACCGATGTCCTCAACTCGGCCACTTCGCAGTTCTTCATCAACCTGGCCAACAACAGCGCGCTGGACACCGCCAGTGGCGGCTACGCGGTCTTCGGCACCATCACCAGCGGCAGCACCGCCGTCACCGCCATGCAGGCCGCACCCTGCACCGTCTGGCCGGCGTTCTTCAACTTCAGCGCCACCGAGTGCCTGCCGCTGCCCAACCTGGTGATCAGCAGCGCCGTGCAGACCCGCTGACCGGCCATTCAGCATGTGCCAGCTGCTGGGCATGAACGCCAACACGCCGACCGACGTGATGTTCAGCTTCACCGGCCTGGCCACGCGCGCTGCCGAGCACAAGGACGGTTTCGGCATCGCCTTCTTCGAGGACCGCGGCCTGCGCCACTTCATCGACCCGGTCAGCGCGCTGCATTCGCCGGTGGCCGAGATGGTCAGGCGCTACCCGATCCGCAGCGATGTCGTCATCGCCCATATCCGCAAGGCCACCGTGGGTGAAGTGGCGCTGCAGAACTGCCATCCCTTCGTGCGTGAACTCTGGGGCCGCTACTGGGTCTTCGCGCACAACGGCGACCTCAAGGACTACGCGCCGCGGCTGCACGGCGCCTACCGCCCGGTGGGCGCCACCGACAGCGAACGCGCCTTCTGCTGGCTGATGCAGGAACTGGCCAAGGCCCACGCCAGCGTGCCCAGCATCGAAGAGCTAAGCTGCACGCTGCGCGAATTGCTGCCGCAGCCGGCCGCCCACGGCACCTTCAACATGCTGCTGTCGAACGGCCAGGCGCTGTGGGCGCACGGCACCAGCCAGCTCTATTCGGTGGAACGCCGCCATCCCTTCGTGGCCACCCGCCTGGCCGACGAAGACCTCAGCATCGACTTCGCCGCCCACACCACCCCGCAAGACCGCGTGGCCGTGGTGGCCACCGAGCCGCTGACCCGTGACGAGGACTGGCAGCCCTTCGCGCCCGGGGAGTTGCGGGTGTTCCAGGGCGGTGTGCGACAGGGCTGCCGCCCCGGGGAACGTTCCTCGGCCTGATCCGGGCCCCCACGCAACGACCTGGCGCGACCTCGCGCGGCCAGTCGCCGGCTGTCCGCCTTCCCCCTTTTTGGGGGTGCCCAGGGTGCCCACCGCAGTGGGATGTTCTTCGGCCTGCGGGCACGGCAATCTTCATCCGTCTGACCACCGCGCCTGGACTGTCGAGTGAACCGGGAGACCTTCCCGTCGTGACAGCCATGGCTCGCAACCGGGGAGGAAGCCATGCGATCGATCAGCTCAGGGATCAGTCTGCAACCGTTGAAGCGAGGCGCAGTCGGCTGCCTCGCGGCCTTGGGGATGGCCCTTGTCGCGGCCTGCAGCGGTTCCGGTTCCGGCAGCGACGGCAGCGATGGCGACAGCACGGCCGAGTCCGCTGCGCCCAACGCCCCCGAACGCGGCGTGCAGATCGGGGCGGCCGGCGGTGGTGGTGGTGGTGGAACAGGCGCTGGCGGCATCGGTGAATCGGTCTACACCGAGGCGGGCAAGCTGATCCGGGGCGACGAATCACTGGTCGCGCTGGGCGACGAACTGTTCGGCGACCGCGTCGATCTCTACAGCGGTGGCCTGGAGTTCGTGCAGACCGACGTCAGCGTGCCGGGGAACAGCCCGCTGCCGGTGGCCGTCGGGCGGCTGGCCGGCCGAGCAGGCCTTGCAGCGCTGCAGCCGCTTCGGCCCGCCCCCGGTGATGAGCGGCCCCCTGGGCAGCGCATTCAATCCGGACGAATACTGGCACGGCAGCTTTCTGTACGTGCCGGGCGCGGGCACCCAGGAAATCCTGATCCGCAATGGCGCCACGTCGGCCCCGAACGACGGTGCAGCCTACCCGCTGACCACCAAGAACCGCTGGGTCTTCCGCTGCCTTCCCGCCTTGGCCAATGCGGCCGGCGAAGGTTTTGTCGCGGTGGCACCCGACGGCACCCAATATCGATTCGACTGGCTCGTTACGCGTCCCTACGTGGCCATGGTCAAGGGCACGCAGGCCGTCCTGGCGAAGTCCGTCACGCTGACCGGCAGCCCGCAGGCCGCCACCGGCGTCGGCGCCAGTGCCTACGCCGGCGGCTACATGCTGCAGCGCAAGGAAGTCTGGATTCTGCCGACGCAGGTCACCGACCGCCATGGCAACACGGTCACCTACACCTACAGCAGCGCCAACCCCTGGCAACTCTTGTCCATCCAGGGCAGCGATGCCCCGGGCAATCCCCGCGTGCTGAATTTCAGCTACGACGGCGCCAGCAACTGCGTCACGCGGGTCACCCAGGGCAACCGGGTCTGGACCTACAACTACCGCAGCACGCCCGGCGGCTATGTCTTGTCGAACCTGACCTTGCCCGACAACAGTGCCTGGTCGTTCAATCTCGATGCCCTGACCTATGGCGCTGATCTGGCCTGGGTCCCGGCAGACACCTGCGACGGCTGGAACCAGCTCAACACCACGCCCCACAGCGGCAGCATGACCAGCCCGTCCGGCGCCACCGGCACTTTCGTCGTCACGGCCACCCCGCATGGACGTTCCGACGTGCCCTACGAATGCCGAGGCGATGACGGGGTCGGCCATGGCGTGGTCGGCTACGCGGCCTACACCGACCGCTTTTCCATCACCAGCAAGTCCCTGTCAGGCCCCGGTCTGCCCGCCAACAAGACCTGGGCCTACGCCTACGGCCCGGCCAACGCCAGCTTTTCGCCGTGCAACGGTTGCGCCACGACCAAGACGGTCACGGTCACCAGCCCGGAAAGCAGCGTCACCCGCTACACCTTCGGCAACCGCTTTCGCCAGACCGAAGGCCAGTTGCAGACCACCGAGGAAGGCTGGGACGGCAGCAACGCCCTGCGCACCACGGTGCGCCAGTACCAGAGTCCGACAGCAGGCCCCTATCCCGACCCGGTGGGCTACAGCACGCAGCGGCGCGGCAACGGCGAAATGGCCGCCCGCCACACGCCCGAAAACTACAAGGCCATCGTCCAGCAGGGCGTCGCTTTCGTCACCCAGACCAGCGTCTTCGACGCCCAGGCTCGGCCCGTCAGCGTGCGGCGCTCCAGCACCCTGGGCGACGTCCGTACCGATCTCACCGCCTAGGAGGACAACCTGTCCCGCTGGGTGCTGGCCTGGCGCAAGGCGTGACGTATGCCGACGGCAGCAGCGAGAGCGCCACTGTCGACCCCTATGGCTCGATCACCGCCGTGACCAACGCGGCCGGCTCGACCACCGGTTATGCCTATGACATCCTGGGCCGCCTGGCGCAGATCACGCCTTCGGGCGGCGACTCGGTGGCCTACAACCGCACCACCCTGGCCTACGAACAGGTGTGGTTCGACGAGTTCGGCCTGGGCGCCGGGCACTGGCGACAGACCATCGCCACCGGCAACGCGCGGACCGTTCGCTATCTGGACGCCCAATGGCGCCCGCTGATGACCCGCACCTGGGACCAGGCGAACGAAGCGGGCACCCGTCGCGTGACGCAAGTGCGCCACGACCGGGAGGGCCGCAAGGTCTTCGAGAGTTACCCGCAGCGCGACATCGCCTCGGTCTTCGCCGATGGGCCGGGCACGACCACGCGTTTCGACGCACTGGGGCGGGCGCTGCAGCAATCGCAGTCCAGCGAGCAGGGGCCACTGACCACCAGCACCTACTACCTGGCCAACTTCCAGCGTCTGACGCTGAATCCCCGCAACCAGCGGACGCTGGAAAGCTTCCAGGTCTTCGACAATCCGGGCGAATCCAGTCTGCGTCATGCCGACCTGCCGGAGGGCGTGGCCCTGGACATCGAGCGTGACCGCTACGGCAAGGCCCTGGCCATCACCCGCAGTGGCGCGGGCAAGTCGGCCACGCGGCGCTACGTCTACGACGCCTGGCAACGCCTGTGCAAGACCGTCGAGCCGGAGACCGGCGCCACGGTGCAGGCCTACATCGGGCACAGCACCAACCTGGCCTGGAAGGCCGGCGGCCAGGGCGCCACCAGTCCGGCCAGCTGTGATGAGGGCAGCGTGGCCGCGTCGGCCAAGATCAGCCACGTCTACGACGCCCGCAACCGCCTCGTCGGCACCAGCTATGGCGATGGCAGCCCCGCCATTTCGCGCAGCTACACGCCCGACGGCCTGCTCAGCCAGGTCAATTCCGGCGGCTACATCTGGGCCTACGGCTACAACCGGCGTCGCCTGCTGTCCCAGGAGCAACTGGCCTGGCCGGGTGTGGGCGTCGGATCCGGCTGGAATTTCAGCTGGACGACCGACGCCAACGGCAAGACCGCAGCACTGCAAGACCCCTGGGGTCTGGTGGCCTACAGCCCGAATGCCTTGGGCGAACCGACGCAGGTTTCCGTCTACGCCAGCGCCATCAGCCACCACCCGAATGGCGCGGTCGCCGGCTACACGCTGGCCAACGGCATCAGCCGCACGGTTCAACTGAATGCCCGCAATCTGCCTGAAGTGATGCAGGACAGCGGGGTGCTGCGCGACCGCTACCGCTACGACGCGAACGGCAACCCGAGCCAGATCGCCGACGAGCAAGAGGGCGGGTACACCACACGCGACCTGGGCTACGAAGGCCTGGACCGGCTGACGGTGGCCAACGGCGTCTGGGGCGCCGGCAGCTACAGCTACGACGCCCTGGAAAACCTGGTGGCCAGCACGGTGAGCGGGCGCCGCCTCAGCAACAACATCGACCCGGTGACCAACCGGCTGGCCAGCCTGACGGGCAGCCAATACCTGGCGCTGGCCTACGACGCCAACGGCAACGTCGTTCAGCGCGGCGGGCAAGGTTTCAACTTCGACATCGGCAACCGATTGCAGGCGGCGCCTGGCAAGGCCAACTACACCTACGACGGCCACGGTCGGCGTGCCTGGACCACTTTTGCCGATGGCAACTGGCAACTGCAGGCCTACACGGTAGACGGCAAGCTGCGCTTCGACTACAAGCCCGGCGAAGGCGGTGTCCGCCACGTCTACCTGGGCCAGCAACTCATCGCCGAGACCCGTGACGGTGGCGTCACCACCTTCCTGCACACCGACGCCCTCGGCAGCCCCGTCGCCCGCAGCAATGCCAGCGGCGCCCTCCTCAGCCGCACGCGCTATGAACCCTACGGCGCGACGGCAGCCGGCACCAATCCAACAGGCATCGGGTTCACAGGGCATGCGAACGATGCGGATACGGGGTTGGTTTACATGCAGCAG
>JBBAPI010000028.1:0-49326 GCA_040400915.1 Rubrivivax sp. | reverse complement strand
AGGAACCGAAAGTCGGGGTCAGGACAGCGCCGAACTTCCGGTGTCTGCATTCGATGCCGCCGATAGGCCCGCCTGCCGGGACCTTCTCCGGGCTCTGGGCTGGACGGCCTGAAGCGCAGTTGAAGGCCCTTCATGTGGGCTTAAGCAGACGATGACCGCTGAACATTTAATTACCCTTAAGACGCCGCCCTGCAGGTGAAGGGGGGAGAGACACGCAGTCAGACCTGGGTAGCTACCCCCAGGTCCCGCGAGCGATCACCCCACCTTGGCGGCAGGGCAAGGTCAGGGTCGACGTGAAATTTGTTGGCTTTTCAACGGGCTGAGGACCGATGAGAGGGCCAGCCCCGGGCGTTGACTGGCCTGCGGCGACAAGACCGCCTTGCGGATGTCCACCTGACGCATGGGTAGGTTTCCCCATTCCGCTGGCGGGATAACCCGCATGGCGGTGGCCGGCCGGGCGCGGGGGCTCCGGGCGCCTGGCCCGACAGCTGTAGGGGTGTCTAGGGAAACCGATGACCGGCAGCCACCCCGCGTCGCCGGCAGCACCATGAAAAAGGCCCGCCGAAGCGGGCCTTGCAGGGGTTGGGCAGGGGCCTCAGGCCGTCACGGCTTTCGCTGTATCCGCATATTCCTCGATCTGGTCGAAGTTCATGTAGCGGTAGACGTTCGCCCCATCGGCGTTGATCACGCCCATGTCGGCGTGGTATTCGGCCACCGTCGGCAGGCGGCCCAGCTTGGACGCAATGGCTGCCAATTCCGCCGAAGCGAGGTACACGAAGGTGTTCTTGCCCAGCCGGTTGGGGAAGTTGCGCGTCGACGTCGAAACGACCGTGGCGCCTTCCTTGACCTGCGCCTGGTTGCCCATGCACAGGCTGCAGCCCGGCTGCTCGGTGCGCGCCCCGGCACTGCCGAAGTTGGCGTAGAGGCCTTCCTTGATCAGCTCGTTCTGGTCCATCTTGGTCGGCGGGGCCACCCACAGCTTGACCGGGATGTCGCGCTTGCCTTCGAGCAGCTTGCTGGCGGCGCGGAAGTGACCGATGTTGGTCATGCAGCTGCCGATGAAGGCTTCGTCGATCTTCGTGCCGGCGACTTCAGACAGGAACTTGGCGTCGTCCGGGTCGTTCGGGCAGCACAGGATGGGCTCCTTGATCGCGTTCATGTCGATGGTCAGCACGTGGGCGTATTCGGCATTCGCGTCGGCTTGCAGCAGCGTGGGTGCGGCCAGCCATGCCTGCATCTTGGCGATGCGGCGCTCGATGCTGCGCTTGTCGGCATAGCCCTGGGCGATCATGTTCTGCAGCAGCACGATGTTGCTGTTCAGGTACTCGATGACGGGTGCGGGGTTCAGGCGCACCGTGCAGCCGGCGGCGCTGCGCTCGGCGCTGGCGTCGCTCAGCTCGAAGGCCTGTTCGACCTTCATGTCGGGCAGGCCTTCGATTTCCAGGATGCGCCCGCTGAATTCGTTGACCTTGCCCGACTTGGCCACCGTCAGCAGGCCCTGCTTGATCGCGAACAGCGGAATCGCGTGCACCAGGTCGCGCAGCGTCACGCCCGGCTGCATGGTGCCGGTGAAGCGCACCAGCACGCTCTCGGGCATGTCCAGCGGCATCACGCCGGTGGCGGCGCCGAAGGCCACCAGGCCGGAACCGGCCGGGAAGCTGATGCCGATCGGGAAGCGGGTGTGGCTGTCGCCGCCGGTGCCCACGGTGTCGGGCAACAGCATGCGGTTGAGCCAGCTGTGGATGATGCCGTCGCCGGGGTGCAGGCTGATGCCGCCGCGTTTGCTCATGAAGGCCGGCAGTTCGCGGTGGGTCTTGACGTCCACCGGTTTCGGGTAAGCGCTGGTGTGGCAGAAGCTCTGCATCACCAGGTCGGCACTGAAGCCCAGGCAGGCCAGGTCTTTCAGCTCGTCGCGGGTCATCGGGCCGGTGGTGTCCTGGCTGCCGACGCTGGTCATCTTCGGTTCGCAGTAGGTGCCCGGGCGCACGCCCTGGCCTTCGGGCAAACCGACGGCGCGGCCGACCATCTTCTGCGCCAGCGTGTAGCCGGCGCTGCTGGCGGCGGGCGGCGTCGGCAGGCGGAACAGGGTGCTGGCCGGCAGGCCGAGGAATTCGCGCGCCTTGGCCGTCAGGCTGCGGCCGATGATCAGGTTGATGCGGCCGCCAGCCTGCACCTCGTCGAAGATCACGTCGCTGCGGATCTGGAACTTGGCGATTTCGGCGCCGTCGCGCAGGATCAGTCCGTCATAGGGCAGGATGTCGATGACGTCGCCCATCTCCAGCTTCGTCACGTCGACTTCGATGGGCAGCGAGCCCGAATCTTCCTGCGTGTTGAAGTAGATCGGCGCGATCTTGCCGCCCAGGGTGACGCCGCCGAAGCGCTTGTTCGGCACGAAGGGGATGTCTTCACCGGTGGCCCAGACGGCGCTGTTGGTGGCGCTCTTGCGGCTGGAGCCGGTGCCGACCACGTCGCCGACGTAGGCGATCAGGTGGCCCTTCTTCTTCAGGTCTTCGATGAACTGCATCGGCCCGCGCTTGCCGTCTTCTTCCGGCTTGAAGGCCGCGCCGGCGCGGGTGTTCTTCAACATGGCCAGGTAGTGCAGCGGGATGTCGGGGCGGCTCCAGGCGTCGGGCGCCGGGCTCAGGTCGTCGGTGTTGGTTTCGCCGGGTACCTTGAAGACGGTGACGGTGATCTTCTTCGCCACTTCGGGGCGGCTGGTGAACCACTCGGCGTGGGCCCAACTGTTCATCACCGCTTGGGCCTGTGCATTCCCGGCCTTGGCCTTCTCGGCGACGTCGTTGAAGAAGTCGAACATCAGCAGCGTCTTCTTCAGCGCGGCGGCGGCCACGCCAGCCACTTCGGCGTCGTCCAGCAGTTCGATCAGCGGGTGCACGTTGTAGCCGCCGACCATGGTGCCCAGCAGCTCGGTGGCCTTGGCCTTGCTGATCAGCGCGACAGTCAGTTCACCGTGGGCCACAGCAGCCAGGAAGCTGGCCTTGACCTTGGCCGCGTCGTCCACGCCGGGCGGCACGCGGTGGGTCAGCAGGTCCATCAGGAAGGCGGTGTCTTCCGAACCGGGGGCCTTGATCAGCTCGATCAGCGCGGCCACTTGCGGGGCGTCCAGCGGCAGCGGGGGGATGCCGAGCGCAGCGCGCTCAGCGACATGTTGACGGTAGGCTTGCAGCATGGGGTGCTCCTTGAAAAACGGGTGTGGCGGGTGTGTCGCTTGGACGATGAACCGTTAGGCTTTCGGCACGATGACCTTCAGGCCCTTGTAGTAATCGCGGAAAAAACCGGCATCGCGGGTGATCAGGCCTTCGCATTGCAGCAGGGCGTGGGCCCCGATCAGGAAATCGGCCACCACGCGCTCGCGCCGGCCGCCCCGGTCGCGGAAGCGGCGGTTCATCACGCCAGCGCGCACGGCAGCCGGCTCATTGATGGCCAGGAAGCGGATGCCCATGGCGTTCAGGGTTTCCATGATGTTGGCCGATGTGTCCAGCATCAATTGCACCTCGGCGACCACGGCTTCGCAAACGACGACATCACCTTTGGCCAGCGCGTTCGACAGCGCGAATGACGAACTGCTGCCGAAGCTGTCATCAGCGGTCAGCACGTCGATCACCACGGACGAATCGAGGGCGATCACGCGCCGTCGTCTTCGGGCGGCAGGTAGGGGTCGCCTGGTGCGCGACCGCGTATCGCGCGCATCGCCTCGTTGGTACTCTTGAAGCCTTCGGCCAGCTTGAAACGTCCGCGCAGGCGGCTCAAGGCGTCATCCACGTCCTTGCGCAGGATGATTCGCCCATCGACGAGTTCGACGGTGAGCTTGCTGCCCTTGGTCAGGCCCAGTGCATCGCGCACGGCCTTGGGCAGGGTGATCTGCCCGCGTTCAGCAACGGTTGCATCCATGATGGCTTTGCTCACTTTCTGCTCAAGTCGGTATGCATCAATTCTACATACTTCAGCGTGCTTGCGGGGTGAGCCCTGGCCTCAGACGGACCGGCCCAGCGGCAGATTCAGCAGCAGGTTCTGTGGCTTCATGCGCAGCATCTGCGCCGTGTTCGACATCAAACCCAGGTAGACCGGTTTGCCCGCCACGTCGGCGCGCATCTCGGCCGGGTTGACGAAATCGAGGCGGAACAGGCTGATCAGGCGCGACTGGCGTTCCGCTTCCACCTCGCGGCCTTCGTACAAGTCGTCCAGCAGCATGCTGGCCTCGGCGTCCAGACCCAGGTGCCAGCGCCACTGCGGGTCTTCGACTTTCTGCAGCGCTTCGATGCGCACCGCCGCGCCCAGCAGGTGCTGCACCCAGCGTTCCATCAACCTGGCCAGCGGTTTGAGGCCTGAGCGCGCGGCGGTCATCGTGAAGTGGATGCCCGAGGCTATGTCGCGCTGCACGGTGTGCGTCAGGTCCAGCAACTGGCTGCTGCGGAAGTCGGGCTGCGCCGCGTCGGCCCAGTAGCGCGGCGCGGTCTCGTCACCACCGTCCAGCACGCGCAGTTGCAGCGGCTTGACGGGCGCTTGCGCCTGCGCCAGCAGGCGGCCCAGTTCACCCAGGCCTTGCGTGGCTTGCGCCTGCGCCAGCGTGGCGCTGTCGGCGGCCAGCACGCGGCCTTGCTCGACGGTGATGCGCTGCGGGCGGAAGAAAAGTTCGCCCGCGCGCCAGGCCAGCGCGTCGCTGCTGCCCGCCAGCAGGTGCTGGACGACGGCCTGCACGACGCTGTCGATGAAGACCGGCGGCACCGTGATGCGCCCGCTGCGGAACAGCGCCAGCAGCCAGCCTTCCAGGCTGCCCGCTTGCAGCAAACCGTCGCGCCAGGCCAGCACATGGCCGTAGTTTTCGCGCGCGTCGGGGTCGCGCAGGGCTTGCAGATCGGCCGGTTTGACGGGGCGCAGCGGGTCGGCCTGCAGCGCGCGGTGCAGCGCGCGTTCGGCCTTGCACGACTCGGCCACCAGCGCCAGTTCGGGCCGGGCCAGGCTGTGGGCGATGTAGGCAGGGCTGGGCAGCAGCCAGCCGGTGTCGCTGTGCGCCAGATGGGCGTAGCCCGCGCCGGGCCAGAGGTCAAGCATGGGGTGCAGGGTGTGGCGCGGTGGTGCCCCGTGCAGCGGGCTTCACGCGGGCCGCCAGGACAGCATGGCCTGCACCAGCGCGCGCAGCAGCGGCGTGACGGCGGCGGCGCGTTCGCTGTGCCAGCGGTAGGGCGGCGTTTCGTCCATGTAGGCGCGCCAGCACATTTCCAGTTGCACGGTGTGCACGCCCTGTGCCGGGTCGCCGTAGTGCCGCGTGATGTGCCCGCCCTTGAAGCGGCCATCGACGACATGGCTGTAGTCGGTCTGCGCGGCCAGGACCGCAGCCAGTGCGTTGCGCAGCGTGGGCGCACAACTGCGGCCTTCGACGGTGCCCAGATTCAGCTGCGGCAGGCGGCCTTCGAACAACCACGGCAGTTCGCTGCGGATGCTGTGCGCGTCGAACAGCACCGCGTGGCCGTGTACGGCCCGGATGCGGGCCGTCTCGTCGCGCAGGGCCTGGTGGTAAGGCTGCCAGTAGACCGCCACCCGGCGCTGGATCTCGGCCTCATCCGGCGCCTGGCCTGCACGGTAGAGCGCCTCACCGGTGAAGTGCTGCGTCGGGCACAGGCCGGTGTTGTTCTGGCCGGCGTACATCGGCGTGTTGGTCGGCGGGCGGTTCAGGTCCACCAGGTAGCGGCTGTAGCGCGGCACGATGACGCTGGCGCCTAGGTCCAGGGCGAAGGCATAGAGGCGGTCCAGGAACCAGTCGGTGTCTTCGACCTGCAGCGCGCGCTCGGTGTAGCGCGGCTGCTGGTCGGCCGGCACCGAGGTGCCGACATGCGGCAGGCTGATCAACAGCGGCGCGCTGCCCGGGTGCAGGCTGTGGGTTAGGCTGTCGGTCGGGCTCATGTCGCAGGCCTTTCTAGGCTGCCGCAGTCTACCTGCGACCCGCAGCCACCGATGGACCGCACGCTGCGCAAGGCGGCGCACTGACCCAGAATGCGGTCATGTCCTGGCTGCGCTTGCTTGTTTTTTCCGTTCTGTGTGTCGGTCTGTTGCCCGCCTGGGCTGCGCCGCCGCCGCAGCCGCTGGTGGTGGGTTCCAAGCGCTTCACGGAAAGCTACATCCTGGGCGAGCTCGTGCGGCTCACGCTGGCCGAGGCCGGCGTGCCTGCGGAACACAAGCCGGGGCTGGGCAACACCGGCATCCTGGAGCAGGCGCTGGCCAGCGGGGCGATCGACGTCTACCCCGAGTACACCGGCACCATCGTGCGTGAACTGCTGCACCGCGAGGGCAACCCCAGCCTGCCCGAGCTGAACCGCTGGCTGGCGCCACGCGGACTCAAGGCCGCCGTGCCGCTGGGCTTCAACAACAGTTACGCGCTGGCCCTGCGCGAAGCCGACGCCGCACGGCTGGGCGTGCGCACCATCAGTGACCTCCAGCGCCTGCCCCAGGGCGCGCTGATCCTGGGTCTGTCACCTGAATTCCAGGCCCGCGCCGATGGCTGGCCGGCGCTGCTCAAGGCCTACGGCTTGCCGCAGAAGCCCGGCCCCTCGCTGGACCACGGCCTGGCCTACGAGGCCCTGCAGGCCGGGCAGGTCGACCTCATCGACATCTACGCCACCGACGCCAAGGTGGGCCGCTACCAGCTGCGCGTGCTGGTTGACGACCTGGCCTTCTTCCCGCGCTACGACGCCGTGTTGCTGATGCGCGCCGGGGTCGACGTCCAGCCCTTGCTGGCGCTGGACGGCCGCGTCAGTGGCGCCGCGATGATCGCGATGAACGCGCAGGTCGAACTCGACGGCCTGCCCTATGCCGAGGTGGCCCGCCGCTTCAAGGCCGGCGCCACCGGCGCGGCCGCTGGCGAGCCGGCGGCCGCGCGGCCGTCCTTCGTCGCCCGGCTGTTTGCGCCCGACCTGGGGCGGCTGTGTGTGCAGCACCTGGGCCTGGTCTTCGGCTCGCTGGTCATGGCGCTGGGCGTCGGCGTGCCGCTGGGCATCTGGGCCTGGCAGCGGCCGCGGCTGGCCGGCTGGTTGCTGGGGGGCGTCGGCGTCCTGCAGACCATCCCTTCGCTGGCGCTGCTGGCTTTTCTGATCGCGCTGGTGGGCACCATCGGCACGGTGCCGGCGCTGCTGGCTCTTTTCCTGTACGCCTTGCTGCCCATCGTGCGCAACACCCACGCCGGCCTGCAGGCCGTGCCCCTGGGCATGGCGCAGGCCGCCACCGCGCTGGGCCTGACGCCCAGGCAGGTGCTGTGGTCCGTGCAGCTACCGCTGGCCAGCCCGACCCTGTTCGCCGGCGTGAAGACCGCCGCCATCATCAACGTCGGCACGGCCACGATGGCCGCCTTCATCGGCGCCGGCGGCCTGGGCGAACGCATCGTGGCCGGGCTGGCGGTCAATGACACTGCCACCATGCTGGCCGGCGCCTTGCCGGCGGCGGCGCTGGCGCTGCTGGTCCAGGGCGGGTTTGCCTGGATCGAGCGGGTCGCGCTGCGCGCCGGGGCGCGCTGATCGGCCGTCGCTGGCCGGCCCGCCAGACGCGGCGACAATCGTCGGTTCAGGAGAGCCCGCACCGTGACCCATATCCTTCAGAACCTGCCCGCCGGCCAACGCGTCGGCATCGCCTTCTCAGGCGGCCTGGACACCTCGGCCGCTGTCCACTGGATGCGCGCCAAAGGCGCCATCCCCTGCGCCTACACGGCCAACCTGGGTCAGCCCGACGAGACCGACTACGACGAGATCCCGCGCAAAGCCCTGGCCTACGGCGCCGAGATCGCAAGGCTGGTCGATTGCCGCGCGCAGCTGGTGGCCGAAGGGATTGCCGCCATCCAGTGCAGCGCCTTCCACATCAGCACCGGTGGCGCGACCTACTTCAACACCACGCCGCTGGGCCGTGCCGTCACCGGCACCTCGCTGGTGGTGGCGATGCGCGACGACGGCGTCAACATCTGGGGTGACGGCAGCACCTACAAGGGCAACGACATCGAGCGCTTCTACCGCTACGGGTTGCTGGCCAACCCGTCGCTGCAGGTCTACAAGCCCTGGCTGGACCAGCGCTTCATCGACGAACTGGGTGGCCGCAAGGAGATGAGCGAATACCTCATCGCGGCGGGCTTCGATTACAAGATGTCGGTCGAAAAGGCCTACAGCACCGACAGCAACATGCTGGGCGCAACGCACGAGGCGAAAGACCTCGAGTTCCTGAACAGCGGCATGCACATCGTGCAGCCCATCATGGGCGTGGCCTTCTGGCGCGACGACGTGTCGGTGAAGGCTGAAACGGTGACCGTGCGCTTCGAGGAGGGCGTGCCCGTTGCGCTCAACGGTCAGACCTTCGCCAACCAGGTCGAGCTGTTCCTGGAAGCCAACGCAGTAGGCGGCCGCCACGGTCTGGGCATGTGCGACCAGATCGAGAACCGCATCATCGAAGCCAAGAGCCGCGGCATCTACGAAGCCCCGGGCATGGCGCTGTTGCACATCGCCTACGAGCGGCTGGTGACGGGCATCCACAACGAGGACACCATCGGCCAGTACCGCGCCAACGGCCGCATCCTGGGCAAGCTGCTCTACCAGGGCCGCTGGTTCGACCCGCAATGCCTGATGCTGCGCGAGACCGCACAGCGCTGGGTGGCCCGCGCCATCACCGGCGAAGTGACGCTGGAACTGCGCCGCGGCAACGACTACTCGATCATGAACACAGCGAGCCCGAACCTGACCTACCACCCCGAGCGGCTGACGATGGAAAGCGGCGCCGGCGCCTTCACCCCGGCCGACCGCATCGGCCAGCTGACGATGCGCAACCTGGACATCCAGGACACGCGCAGCAAGCTGGGTATCTACACGCAGGTGGGCTTGCTGGGCGGCAGCGAAGGCTCGATCCCGCTGTTGAACGCGCCCGACAAGGGTTGATGGCGGATCACGGCCTGCGCCACGGCTGACGGGGCGCCGCTTTCGGCGGGTTCACCACAGCCGTTCCACGCCGTAGTCTGCGATCACGCTGTCGGCGCTGACGAGCGTCAGGTGGTCGCAGGCGCATTGCGCCGCCAGCAGACGGTCGAAGGGATCGCGGTGGTGCCAGGGCAGGGTGGCCACGCGCAGCACATGCCGCAAATCGATGGGCAACAGCTGAAACTGGTTCAGCGCCAGCTGTTCGGGCAGGAAACGCGCCAGGCTGCCGCCCACATCGAGCTTGCCCAGGCTGGTCTTGATCGCCAGTTCCCAGCCACTGGCCACGCTGAAGAAGCAGTCGTTGTTTTCGTCGGCGATGGCCTTGCGGGCGCGACGCGACAGGCTGGCATGGTCGCTGACCCACCACAGGAAAGTGTGGGTGTCCAGCAGCAGCCGCATCAGCGGTAGCCGGCAAAGTCGTCTAGCGGCGCGTCGAAGTCGGCCGCGACGGACCGGATCTGGCCTTTCGCGGTGCCGGGCACGCGCCGCGCACGCACTTCATTCAACGGAGCCAGCCGCAGCAAAGGACGGTTGTCGCGGGCAATGACGATGTCTTCGCCTGCCAGCGCGCGCTGCACCAATTCAGACAGCTGGGCCTTGGCCTGGGCAATGTTGTGGACGCTCACGGCCGCCTGCCTTTCTGGAATGGTTGGTCACTTGAAGTGATCATCATGCCGATTTTCGGCCGTGCCGGCAAGTTGCGCTCAGTCCGTCGCCGCCGCGAACGCGATCAGCGTGCCCGACGGCCGCAGGCCGCCGACTTCGATGCCGTTCCAGTTGCGCAGCACCGGGTGGCTCAAGGCTTCCATGAAAGCCGCGTCGGCTTCGTCCAGCGCCAGCAGGCGCTCGATCACCGTGGCCATCACCACCTCGCAGCCGCGGGCGGTGTTGCCGTCGTCCATCTTGATGGCCACGCCCAGGCCCAGTTCGGGCACGGCGGCGCAGTAGACGCCCTCGGCGCCGACCTTGCAGAACACGCGGTCGCCCAGGCGTTCCATCACACGGGTGTCGAAGCGGCCGCTGCCGGCAACCATGAACGGTGCGGCGGCCACCGCCTGACGCAGGCGCCGCGCCGCCGCCGCGCGGCCGGCGCGCAGGCCCACGCCGGTGCCGACGCGGGCGAAAGCCAGGGCCAGGTTGCGCAGCGGGATGGCGAAGGTCGGGATGCTGCAACCGTCGGTGCCCACCGGCGTGTTCGCCAGGTCCCAATCGGTGGCGGCTTGCAGGCTCGCGGTCACCTGGCGCATCACCGGGTGCTGCGGCTGCAGGTAGCCGCTGACGAAGCCGCGGCGGTCTTCGCCGCCGGCCAGCATGCAGCCCAGGCAGACGAAGCCCGAGTGCTTGCCCGAGCAGTTGTTGTGCAGCGCGCTGGGCAACTCGCCGGCCGCGGCCAGCGCCTTGATCGCGCCGTCGTGGTACGGCCAGTGCGTGCCGCATTCCAGCGCCGCCGCGTCCACGCCGGCCTTGGCCAGCATGCGGGCTGCGGTCTGCGCGTGGCGCGGTTCGCCGCCGTGGCTGGCGCAGGCCAGGGCCAGTTCTTCGTCGTTCAGGCCGAAACGGTCGGCGGCGCCGCTCTCTACCAGCGGCAGGGCTTGCAGGACCTTGACCGCCGAGCGCGGAAAGATGGGCCTGTCGACGTCGCCCAGCGCGGTGTGGACGGCGCCGTCGGCGTCGACGATGGCCAGCCCGCCGCGGTGGCTGGATTCGACGGCGCTGCCGCGCAACACGTCGACGAGGGTGGGGTTGGTTTGCATCAGAAGGACTTTATCGCGGGCCGCGAGGCGGGCCAGGGCAGCGGCTATCCTCCTTGGATGCCCGCCATCCTCACGATCAAACAGATCGCCAAGACCTACGCCTCGGGCCACCCCGCCCTGCAGGCCATCGACCTCGACATCCAGCGCGGAGAAATCTTTGCCTTGCTGGGCCCCAACGGCGCCGGCAAGACGACGCTGATCAGCATCATCTGCGGCATCGTGCGGGCCAGCGCCGGCACGGTCGTCGTCGATGGCCACGACACCGTGCGCGACCACCGCGCGGCGCGCAGCCTGATCGGCCTGGTGCCGCAGGAACTGTCCACCGACGCTTTTGAAACGGTGTGGAACACGGTGTCCTTCAGCCGCGGCCTGTTCGGCAAGGCAGCCAACCCGGCGCACATCGAACAGGTGCTGAAGTCGCTGTCGCTGTGGGACAAGAGGGGCCACATGATCCGCACGCTGTCGGGCGGCATGAAGCGCCGCGTGATGATCGCCAAGGCGCTGTCGCACGAACCGCAGGTGCTGTTCCTGGACGAGCCGACGGCCGGTGTCGACGTGGAACTGCGGCGCGACATGTGGCAGCTGGTGCGCCAGTTGCGCGACGCCGGCGTGACAGTGATCCTGACCACCCACTACATCGAGGAAGCCGAAGAGATGGCCGACCGCATCGGCGTCATCAGCAAGGGCCGGCTGATCCTGGTCGAGGACAAGGTCGAGCTGATGCACAAGCTGGGCAAGAAGCAATTGACGCTGCAGTTGCAGCAGCCGCTGGCGGCCCTGCCCGCCGCACTGGCCGGCCACGCGCTGGAACTGGCCGACGGTGGCCTGACGCTGACCTACACCTACGACACCCGCAGCGACCCCTCGCAAAGCAGCGGCATCGCGGCCCTGTTGCACGACCTGGGCGAGGCCGGCATCACCTACAAGGACCTGCAGACCTCGCAGAGTTCTTTGGAAGACATTTTCGTGAGCCTGGTGCACGCATGAGTTTCAACATCCACGCGGTGCGCGCCATCTACGGCTTCGAGATGCACCGCACCTGGCGCACGCTGATGCAAAGCGTGGTCTCGCCGGTGCTGTCGACCAGCCTCTACTTCATCGTCTTCGGCGCGGCCATCGGGTCGCGCATCCCGGAGGTCGGCGGTGTGGCCTACGGCGCCTTCATCGTGCCGGGCCTGATCATGCTGTCGCTGCTGACGCAGAGCGTGTCCAACGCCAGCTTCGGCATCTACTTCCCGCGCTTCTCGGGCACCATCTACGAACTGCTCTCGGCGCCGGTGGGCGCGCCGGAAATCCTGCTCAGCTATGTCGGTGCGGCGGCCACCAAGAGCATCGCGCTGGGCCTGATCATCCTGGCCACCGCCGGCTTCTTCGTGCCGCTGCGCGTCGAGCACCCGGTGTGGATGCTGCTGTTCCTGGTGCTGACCGCCGTCACCTTCAGCCTGGTCGGTTTCATCATCGGCATCTGGGCCGACAACTTCGAGAAGCTGCAGGTGGTGCCGCTGCTGGTCATCACCCCGCTCACCTTCCTGGGCGGCAGTTTCTACAGCATCGACATGCTGCCGGCCTTCTGGCAGAAGGTGGCGCTGTTCAACCCGGTGGTCTACCTGGTCAGCGGTTTCCGCTGGTCCTTCTACGGCCAGGCCGATGTGTCCGTGGGCCTGAGTCTGTCGATGACGGCGCTGTTCATGGGCGCGGCCCTGCTGGTGGTGACCTGGATCTTCCGCACCGGCTACCGGCTGAAAAGCTGAGCGCCAGCGTTCCTGCATGCTGTCGCCTGTCATGAGCGAACCCGAACTGCTGGGCGTCGATTTCACCTGCGCCCCCAGCCGCCGCAAGCCCATCACGGTGGCGCGCGGGCGGCGCCTGGGTGCGGTGCTGAAACTGGAACGGCTGGATGCGCTGCCCACGCTGGCCGACTTCGAGGCGCTGGTCCGCGAAGCTGGGCCGTGGCTGGGCGCTTTCGACTTCCCCTTCGGCCTGCCGCGCGCCTTCGTGCAGTCGCTGGAACTGGGCGACTGCACCGACGCCGTGATCCTGGAAATCCACCGCCGCTGCCCGACGCGCATGGCCTTCCGCGCGCTGGTCGATGCCTGGGGCAACGGGCAGCCCCAAGGCCAGCGCCTGATCCACCGCGCGGCCGACGGCGCGATGCCGGGCGTCAGCTCGACCAGCCCGCTGCAGACGCGCTACGTGCCGGTCGGTTTCATGTACTACGAAGGGCTGTCGCGCCTGGTGGCGGCCGATGTCAGCATCCCGAAATTGCGCAGCGGCGATGGCGCGCGGGTGGCTTTGGAAGGCTACCCAGGCCTGCTGGCGTTTGAGCTGATCGGCCGCCGTTCCTACAAGAATTCCACCGAGCCCGACCGGCTGATCGCGCGCAAGGACATCGTCGATGCGCTGGAGCAGGGCCGCACCCGCCTGGGCCTGCGTTTGAAGCTGACCCATGCGCAGCGTGAGGCGCTGGTGGACGACGCCTCGGGCGACCGGCTGGATGCGGCCCTGTGCCTGATGCAGGCCGGCTGGGCCGCGACGCGCCCGGATGCGGGCCAGCCCGAGACCGTCGATGCCGTCGAAGGCTGGATCACCACCGCCTGAGGCCGCAGGGCCGACGCCCGCGTCGGCCCTGGAAGGCTGGTTCGCCACGCAGGGCTGGCAGCCCTTCGCCTTCCAGCGCGAGGTCTGGGCCGCGATGGCTGCCGGCCGCAGCGGTCTGCTGCACGCCACCACCGGCAGCGGCAAGACCTACGCCGCCTGGCTGGGCGCCTTGCAGCGCGCGCGGCCGGCTGCATCCGCCAAGGCCGGCCTGCAGGTGCTGTGGCTGACGCCGATGCGCGCGCTGGCCGCCGACACCGTGCGTGCGCTGCAACAACCGCTGGCCAGCCTGCAGCCCGGCTGGGCCGTCGGCCAGCGCACCGGCGACACGCCCAGCGCCGAACGCGCGCGGCAGGACAAGCGCCTGCCGGCGGCGCTGGTGACCACGCCCGAATCGCTGAGCCTGATGCTGACCCGCGAGCACGCGTGCGACGAACTGGGCGGCGTGCACACCGTCGTTGTCGACGAATGGCACGAGCTGATCGGCAACAAGCGCGGCGTGCAGGTGCAACTGGCGCTGGCACGGCTGCGCCGCTGGAACCCAGGCCTGGTGGTCTGGGGCCTGTCGGCCACGCTGGGCAACCTGGACGAGTCGCTGCGCACGCTGTGCGGCCCGGCCGGCGGCGTACAGGTCCGCGGCCGCGTCGACAAGGCGCTGCGCATCGACACCCTGCTGCCCCACGAACCCGGCCGCTTCAGCTGGGGCGGCCACCTGGGCGCGCAGATGCAGCAGCCGGTGGTCGATGAAATCGCCCGCACCGCCGAGGGCGGCGGCAGCACCCTGGTCTTCACCAACACGCGCAGCCAGGCCGAGATCTGGTACCAGCTGCTGCTGGCTGCCCGGCCCGACTGGGCCGGCGTGGTGGCCCTGCACCACGGCAGCCTGGACAAGGCCACGCGGGCCTGGGTCGAAGCCGGTCTGAAGGCCGGCAGCCTGAAGGCCGTGGTGGCCACGTCCAGCCTGGACCTGGGCGTGGACTTCCTGCCGGTGGAACGCGTGCTGCAGATCGGCAGCGCCAAGGGCGTGGCGCGCCTGCTGCAGCGCGCCGGCCGCAGCGGCCACGCACCGGGCCGGGAAAGCCGCATCACGCTGGTGCCGACCAACACGCTGGAACTGGTCGAGGCCGCCGCAGCGCGCCGCGCCGCGCTGGCCGGCCGCGTCGAGGCGCGCCGCTCGCCCGCGCAGCCGCTGGACGTCCTGGTGCAGCACCTGGTGACGGTGGCGCTGGGCGGTGGGTTTATCGCCGACGAACTCTTCGCCGAAGTGCGCAGCACCGAGGCCTACCGCGAACTGCCACGCGATGCGTTCGACTGGGCGCTGGCCTTCGTCGAGCGCGGCGGCGACAGCCTGACCGCCTACCCCGAGTACCACCGCGTGGCCCTGGTCGACGGCGTCTGGCGCGTGCCCGACCGCGGCATCGCGCGGCGCCACCGGCTGCAGGTGGGCACCATCGTCAGCGACGCGGCCGTGGTTCTGAAGTGGGTGTCCGGCGGGACCATCGGCACGATCGAGGAAGGCTTCATCGCGCGGCTGAACAAGGGCGACAGTTTTGTCTTCGCCGGCCGCCTGCTGGAATTCGTGCGCGTGCAGGACATGGCCGCCTATGTCCGCGTGACGACCAAGAAGAAGGGCGTGGTGCCCTCGTGGGCCGGCGGCAAGATGCCGCTGTCCAGTGAGCTGGCTGCAGCGGTGCTGGACCTGCTGGACGAGGCTGCGCAAGGTCGGTTCACGGATGTCGAAATGCAGGCTGCGCAGCCGATGTTGCAGGCCCAGGCACGGCTGTCTGAACTGCCAAGGCGCGGCACGCTGCTGGTCGAGCGCACCACCTCGCGCGAAGGCCAGCACCACTTCATCTACCCTTTCGCGGGGCGCAATGTGCACATCGGCCTGGCGCAGTTGCTGGCCTGGCGGCTGGCGCGCGACGCACCCAACACCTTCAGCCTGAGCGTCAACGACTACGGGCTGGAGATCCTGGCCGTCAAGCCGGTGGACGTCAGCGCCGCCACCCAGGCTGCCCTGTTCGACGTGGCCACGCTGACGGCCGATGTGTTGTCCAGCCTGAACTCGGGGCATCTGGCGCAACGGCGTTTTCGCGAGATTGCGCGGGTGGCCGGGCTGGTCTTCGGCGGCTACCCGGGCGCGCCGAAAAGCCTGCGCCAGTTGCAGGCCAGCAGCAGCCTGTTCTTCGAGGTCTTCCGCCAGTACGACAGCGGCAACCGCCTGCTCGGCCAGGCCCAGAGCGAGGTGCTGGCCCAGGAGCTGGACCTGGTGAACCTGGCGCAGACGCTGACCCGGCTGGCCGCGCTGCCGATGGTGCTGGTCGACCTGAAGGCGCCCAGCCCTTTTGCCCTGCCGCTGATGGTGGAACGCCTGCGCGAGCAACTGACCACCGAGAAGCTGAAGGACAGGCTGGACCGCCTGCTCGCCGAGGCCGAGGCGCAACTGGCGGCGCCGCCGGCCCAGCAGCCTCGACTCAGGCGCGGGCCTGCCGCGCCGCGCTGAGGAAGTCGCGCAGCAGGGCGCTGTCATCCAGCGTCGTCGGGTGGTCGGGCGTGTGGAACTCGGGGTGCCACTGCACGCCGGCCACATGGCTCGGGCCCCGCCAGCGCACGGCTTCGATCAGGCCGTCTTCGGGGCAGCGGGCTTCGACCACGAAGTCGGGCGCCAGGTCCTTGATGCCCTGGTGGTGGATGCTGTTGGTGGTGGCCCGCGTCACGCCCGGGAACAGGCCGGCGAGGTGGCTGCCGGGCACGAATTCCACCGTGTGGTGGTGGTGTTCGTAGCGGCCCAGTTCGCGGTGGGCCAGGGCATCGGGCCGCTGCGTGGCGATGTCCTGCCAGAGCGTGCCGCCGAAGGTGACGTTCAGCAGTTGCAGGCCGCGGCAGATGCCGAACACCGGTTTGCCGGCGGCCACGAAGGCGCGGATCAGTTCCATCTCGTAGAGGTCGCGCACGCGGTCGCCGTGCCAGGCCGCGTCCAGCGGCGTTTCGCCGTAGCTTTGCGGCGCGACGTCGTTGCCGCCCTGCAGCACCAGGCCGTCGAGTGCGGCGGCGTAGTCGTGCAGGTTCAGGTCGCTGCGCAGGACGACACTGCCTGCGCTGACCGCCGGCACCATCACGGCCACCGCGCCGCCGTGCAGCAGCCAATGCGCCACGCTTTGTTCCAGGTAGTGGACGGTCTTGCTCCACACACCGTTGGCCGCACGGTCGGCGGCTTCGGGGTGGTGGATGCGCGCCGAAACGCCGATCAGCAGGGGCTTGGGGTTCATCGCAAGGGTTCTTCAGTTGATGCGCACCCAGCGCAGTTCGATGATGTCGGTGGGCCATTGTGTGGCCGTGACCTTCTTGGCCATCGCCCAGGTCAGCGTGCGCCGGAACAGCGGCAGCAGCACCAGGTCGTCGCCGGCCATGCGCAGCACGGTGGTCACCAGGGCGCGGCGGCGCAGCAGGTCGGGTTCGACGCGGATGTTGTCGATCAGCACGTCGAGCTGGGGGTTGCTGTAGCGCCCCGCGTTGAAGGTGCCTTGGCCGTTCGGGCTGTAACTGTGGAACAGACCGTTCAGCGAGAAGAAGGCATCGGGCGTCGGGCTCCAGCCGAATTCGGCCAGGCTGATGGCGCCGGCTGTCAGTTTCGGGAAGAACTGGCCCGTCGGGCTGCTGCGCAGGCTGGCCTTGATGCCGACCTGGGCCAGCATCGAAACCACCGCCTGGCAGACCGATTCCCGCCAGCTGATGTTCACGCAGTCCATCGCCAGCGTGAAGCCATTCGGGTAGCCGGCCTCGGCCAGCAGCGCCTTGGCCCGCGCCGGGTTGTAGGGCAGGCGCACGTCCATCTCGGGCAGCGAGCCGTCGACCCGCGGCGACAGCAGCGCGCCGGTGGGCACGGCCTGGCCGCGCAGCACCTTGTCGGCAATCAGCGGGGCGTTGATGGCGTGGTAGACGGCGGCCCGCACGCGGCGGTCCTTGAAGGGGTTCTTGCCTTTGACGTCGCTGCCGGGCAATTCATCGCGCGCCTGGTCCAGCGCCAGGTATTGGGCGCCGATGTCGGTGCTGCGCAGCAGGCTGATGCGCGGGTCGGCCTGCAGGCGGGCGATGTCCTGGAAGGGCGGGTCCAGCAGCAGATCGACTTCGCCCGAGCTCAGCGCGGCCAGGCGCGTCGCGTCGGAACGGATGGTGACGAATTCGACCTGCTGCACATTGCCGTTGTTGCGCGGGTCGGCCCAGCCCCACCAGGCGGGGTTGCGGTCCAGCACCGTGCGCACATCGGGTTCGTAGCGCAGCAGGCGGAAGGGGCCGGTGCCGTTGGCGTTGCGCACGGCATGGGTTTCCTGCTTGGCGCCGAAGTCCTGCGGCCGGGTGACGCCGTTCTGTTCGCACCAGGCCTTGCTCATCATGGTGATGTACTGCAGCTTCTCGGGCAGCACGGCGTCGGGCGTTTCCAGCAGCAGATCGATGGTCAGCGCATCGACCTTGCGCGCGCCCGTCACGCCGCGCAACTGGAATGAGCGCTGCGAGTTGGGCGCCAGGTTGCGTTCGATGCTGAAGACCGCGTCGTCGGCGGTGAAAGGCGTGCCGTCGTGGAAGCGCACGCCGGGCCGCAACTTGAAGCGCCACACCGTGGGCGCGGTGTTCTGCCAGGACAGCGCCAGCGCCGGTTCCAGCTTGAAGGCCGCGTCGCGGTTGATCAGCGATTCGTAAAGCTGGAAAGCCACGCGCGAGTGGTACAGCAGCGCCAGTGCGGCGGGGTCCAGGGTCTGCGGGTCGAAGGCGCTGGCGATCTTCAGCAGGCCGGGCTTGGCCGCCGGCTGCGCGATGGCGGGAGCGGGGGCGGTGGCCAGGGCCAGCAGGGCCGCAGTCGACAACAGACCGAGCAGGTGGCGGATCGAAGGGGAGCGCATGGGGGGGGGGTGTCCTTGCGGTTGGGGCCGGGGCTGGGAGCGCTGGCAGCCGACAGCGTCAGTCTTCGACCGCGGCGTCGCTGTCGTCGCGGTCTTCCTCGCGCGCCTTCTTGACGCGCTGGGCCAGGCGGGCGGCCAGCGGGGCCATGTCCTGCACCAGGGTGGCCGCGGGCATCGTGCCGGCCAGGCGCAGGGCCGGCAGCGGCAAGGTGCTCATATAGGGCGTGCGGTAGGGGCTGTCGTTGGCCCGCAGGCTGCTGGCCAACGAGATGCCGCCGCCCAGCAGCAGCAAGCCGGCCACGGCCGCGCTGACGGCGCGCGGGCGGTTGCGCAGCGCGTGGCGCAAATGGGCATGCACCAGCAGCGCAGCGCCCAGGGCCTCCAGGGCGGGTGACAACTGCCACCCGGCCGGCGCGTTCAGCGCCGCGGCGGCCTGCGGCCACAGCGCTTCCAGCAAGCCCAGGCCCAGCATCCAGGGCAGGGCGATGCGCAGGTGGCCGCTGAAATCGAAGTGGTGGTGCAAGAGCTTGGACAGCAGCGCCCAGAGGCCGCACCAGACCATCACCGCCAAAGGCAGGCCGAACAGGGTGGGCAGCCAGGCCGAGAAGTCGGCGCCAGGGTCCAGGCCGATGGCGTGCTGGGCGCACAGCAGGCCCATCAGGGCTGCGCCCGTCAGCAGCGTGGGGGTCAGCGTGTCGCCGGCGTGGCCGGCCAGCGGGCGCTCGGGCGCCAGCACTTCGCCGGGCAGGCGCAGGCGCACCCGGGTCGTGCCCATCAGCAGCAGCGCGCCGCCGGCAGGCAGGGGCAGCGGCGTATCGGCCGGCACGGCGCGGCCCGCCAGGCGCACGCCGTTGCGCGAGTCGAGCACACGCAAGGCGATGGCGCTCCCCGCTGCGCCGCCCTGGGGCTCCAGTTGCGCGTGGTGGGCGGCCACGTGCGGGTCGTCCAGCACGATGTCGTTGTCCAGCGCACGGCCCAGCGTCACCGGCCAGGCGCGCACGTCCACGCAGCGCGCCGGGTGGCCTTCGCGTTCGACGATCTCGATCAGTGCGAGGCGGTCTTGGGCGCGATCCATGCGTAGCCGTTCAGGTAGTGCTGGGCCAGTTTCTGCGCGCTGGCGAAGCTGACGCCATGGGCGTCGAAGCGGCCCTGGGCGCCGGCCTGACTGTCATCGAGCGTGGCCACCAGCACGCTCAGGTCGTGCAGGCCTTCCAGCTTCTTGTAGGCGCGCAGGCAGACCACCGCCTTCAGCGGCAGGCCCGGCGCCGCACCCGGCCCGCCCCCGCCGCGCGGCGGTTGCTCGATCAGCCTTTCGACGCATTGCGGCGCCGTCAGGTGGCGGTCGTTGCGGCCCATGAATTCGTTGCGGAAGCTGGCCGAATAGCGATCGGCAAAGCGCAGTGCGCCCAGCGTTCTGCCGTCATAGGTCTCGTGGCGCACGGTGAAGTAGCCGGTCAGCAGGCTGCTGTTGATGTAGATGCGGCTGTCCATCTCGCAGTCGCCCCGCTCGAACTGCAGGCCGCGTTCGGCCTGCGTGCTGCCGCGGCCCCAGCAGCGCATGAAGGTCTCTTGTGGCACGGGGATGGCGTAGCGCTCGTGGCCGGCGCTGCGCCAGGGCTGGGCCATGAAGCGCTCGGTCAGCACCGCTTCGTGCTGCAGCACCTGGCGGGTGATCTCGGGCCAGGCCGGCGTGGTCAACGGCCGTGCGCTGCGGCCGCGTTCGATGAGGGCCCGCACCGGCGCGGCAGGCACCAGGAAGCTGACCTGTTCGCCGTCGCGCCGTGCGGCCACGTTCACGCCGATGAGGCGGCCCTGGTCGTCGAGCGCCGGCCCGCCGCTCATGCCCGGGCTGAGCGAGCCGCCGAAGAACAGCGTTTCGAGAAAGCTGCGTTCGACCGGCCCGTTGTAGCTGCCTTCGGCCACCGCAAAGCCCACGTCCAGCGGGTTGCCCAGCGAGAAGATGCGCGCGCCGCGCGGCAGCGCTTCACGGGCCGGCCGCCAGGCGATGGCGCCGTGGCCGGTCAGCGCCGCCGGGTCGACCGGCCGCAGCAGCGCCAGGTCGTGCACCACGTCGAAGGCCAGCAGCTGCAGCGCGCCCTGGCTGCCGTCCACGGTGACGTAGACCAGCCGGTGGCGGTTGGGTTGCAGCGCGAACTGGCTGACGACGTGGTAGTTGGTGACCAGCAAGCTGCCGTCCTCGACCAGGAAACCCGAGCCCACCGAGGCCTGGCTGTCCTGCGTCTTCAGCAGCGTGCGCACCTGCAGCAGGCGGGGCCGGCTGCGTTCATAGATGCGCTGGCCGGCGCCCGCAGGGGCGGCCTCCGCGCTGCCGGCCGCGGCGGTGCTTGCACGGGCGGCGGTGGGGGCGGTGGTTGCACTGGTGGCCTCGACCGACGGCCGAGCCGCTGGCGCAGCTGCCCAGGCGGCGTGGGGCGGGCCTGCCAGAAGGATCATCAGGGCGCTGAAAGCGGCGGCGCAGGGCGCGGCACGCGGGAAGGCCAGGAGGCCGCGAGACTGCATCAGGCCATCTTAGGGCCTGCCGCAGCCCGCCTTCAGGGTCAGTCCAGAAAGTCCTTGATGCCCCAGCGACCTGCGGCAAGGCCAGCAGGGCCAGCGCCGCAGCGTATCCGGCGCCAGCCCGCTGCAGCGCTGCAGCGATTGCGCGCTGTGGCGGGCCCCATCAACGGTTGCGCATCAGCGTGCTCTTGCCGAACAGGCTCTCGATCAGGTCCACCGCCAGTTCGGCGGTCTTGTTGCGGATGTCCAGCGCCGGGTTCAGCTCCATCACGTCCAGGCTGGCCAGGCGGCCGGTGTCGGCGATCATCTCCATGCACAGCTGGGCTTCGCGGTAGGTCGGCCCGCCCGGCACGGTGGTGCCCACGCCGGGGGCGATCTCGGCGTCGAGGAAGTCGACGTCGAAGCTGACATGCAGGTGGGTGTTGTCGTCCAGCGTGGCCAGTGCCAGCTCCATGGTGTGGCGCATGCCCATCTCGTCGATGTAGCGCATGTCGAAGACATCCAGGCCTACCTCGTGGACGAAGCGCTTCTCACCGGCATCGACGCTGCGGATGCCGATCTGGCGCAGCCATTTCGGGTTGATGGCGGGCACCGTGCCGCCGATCTCGACCAGTGCGCGCGGCCCGTACCCGCACAGGCAGGCCACCGGCATGCCGTGGATGTTGCCGCTGGGCGTCAGCAGGCTGGTGTTGAAGTCGGCGTGGGCGTCCAGCCACAGCACGCGCAGCTTCTTGCCGGCTTCGCGGCAGTGGCGCGCCACCGCGCTGATGCTGCCGATGCCCAAGGCATGGTCGCCGCCCAGCAGGATGGGCAGCTGGCCGGCCGCCAGTTCGGCATGCACGGCGTCGTGCACCGCACGGTTCCAGGCCACGACCTCGTCGAGGTGGCGGTAGCCGTCCACCGGGGGCAGCCAGGGGTTGGCCGGCCCGCTGACATTGCCGCGGTCGGCCACCGTCAGACCGTGGCCTTCCAGTGCCGCACGCAGGCCGGCCACGCGCAAGGCTTCCGGGCCCATGCTGGCACCGCGCGCGCCGGCGCCGATGTCGGTGGGCGCGCCGATCAGGCTGATGGCGGTCTTCATCGGGGCCTCAGCGGGCCGCGGCGTCGCTGCCGCCTGCGGAGGTGGGTGTCTCGAAGCCATAGTGCACGGCCAGGATGTCCCAGGCTTCCTCGGCGGTTTCGACGAAGCGGAACAAGCCCAGGTCGGCGGCGCTGACCATGCCGGTTTCGACCAGGTAATCGAAGTCGATCAGCCGCGTCCAGAAGTCGCGGCCGAACAGCAGGATGGGTCGCCGGCGGCTCTTGCCGGTCTGGATCAGCGTCATCGTTTCGAACAACTCGTCCAGCGTGCCGAAGCCGCCCGGGAAGCAGACCAGCGCGATGCTGCGCATCAGGAAGTGCATCTTGCGCAGCGCGAAATAGTGGAACTGGAAGCACAGTTCTGGCGTGATGTAGGGGTTGGGCGCCTGTTCGTGCGGCAGCACGATGTTCAGACCGATGCTCTTGCCGCCCACCTCAAAGGCGCCGCGGTTGCCCGCTTCCATGATGCCGGGGCCACCGCCGGTGACGACGTAGATGGGCGTGGCGTGTTCGCGCGAGCGCACCGTGACCAGCGCTGCGAAGCGCCGCGCCTCTTCGTAGTAGCGGCTCATGCCGGCCAGACTCTCGGCACGCCGCAGCGCGGTGGCGTCGCCGCCGGCGCGCGCGGCCTCCAGCGCCGCCGCGGTTTCCTCGGGCGGCTGCACGCGCGCGCTGCCGAAGATCACGATGGTCGACTCGATGCCCTGTTCCTGCTGAACCATCTCGGGCTTGAGCAGTTCCAGCTGCATGCGCACCGGGCGCAGTTCATCGCGCAGCAGGAAGGCGGTGTCGGTGAAGGCCAGCCGGTAGGCGCTTTCCGGGCCGTTGTAGAGCGCGGCCACCGGCTGGGCGTTGACTTCCTCTTTGGCGCTGGGGAAGTTGCGGGCGGTGAGTTCGGGCTTCGTTGCGTTCATGGTCTGAAGCTTAAGGCCGCGCTGCACACACCGGGCAGTGCGCCTGCCGTGGCAGGCTGATGGTGTCCCAGCGCATGCTGCGTGCGTCCAGCATCAGCAAGCGGCCGGCCAGCGGCTCGCCGGTGCCGATGATCAGCTTCAGCGCCTCGGCGGCCTGCACGCTGCCGACGATGCCGACCAGCGGCGCGAAAACACCCATGGTGTTGCACGACACGTCTTCGTGACCGGCGTCGGGCGGGAACAGGCAGGCATAGCAGGGTGTGTCGGCCTGGCGCGTGTCGTAGACGGCGATCTGCGCGTCCCAGCCGATGGCCGCGCCCGAGACCAGCGGCTTGGCGTGGCGCACGCAGGCGGCGTTGACCGCATGCCGTGTGGCGAAGTTGTCGCAGCAGTCCAGCACCACGTCGGCGGTGGGCACCAGTTCTTCGAGCAGCGCCGCGTCGGCCCGGCGCACCAGGGCCCGAATCTGCACCTCGGGGTTGATGGCCGCCACCGTGGCCCGCGCCGATTCGGCCTTGGGCAGGCCGACGCGCGAGAGCGGGTGGGCGATCTGCCGTTGCAGATTGGTCAGGTCCACGGTGTCGTCGTCCAGCACCGTGATGCGGCCCACGCCGGCGCTGCCCAGGTACATCAGCGCCGGCGAACCCAGGCCGCCGGCACCGATGACCAGCACATGGGCGGCCAGCAGCCGGCGCTGGCCTTCGATGCCGATCTCGTCCAGCATCAGGTGGCGGGCGTAACGCTGCAGTTGTTCGTCATTCATCGTGCAGGACCGGATCGTGGGTGGGCGCAGGGCGGCCGCTGAAACAGCGAAGCCCGCCATAGCGGGCTTCCAAGTGCAGCGCCAGGGCGCAAGCTGGGTGGGCGGCTGACCGAGCCGTTTATTTGGCGGTGGCCGCAGGGGCCTCGGCGCGCTGTTCGCCGGCCGCCGTCTTGCTGGCGATCACCGGCAGGCCGCGCAGTTGGTTCACGGCCTGCTGCAAGGGGAAGTCTTCGGCGGTGCCGAATTCCGGCAGCGGCTTGGCCGGTTCCTTGGTCTTGGCCAGCTGCTCTTCGAGCTTCTTGCGCGCTTCCTCGCGGGCCTTTTCGCGCTCGACGTCCTTCTTCTCGTCGGCACCGGTCAGGTGCTTGTCCAGATCGGCCTCGCGCATGCGCAGGGCGGCGTAGACATTGCCGTCGGCGGTTTCGTCCAGCCACACATCGGGCACGATGCCCTTGGCCTGGATGCTGCGCCCATTGGGCGTGTAGTAGCGCGCGGTGGTGATCTTCAGCGCGGTATTGCCCGGCAGCGGGCGCACCGTCTGCACCGAGCCCTTGCCGAAGGTCTGCGCGCCCATCACGGTGGCGCGTTTGTGGTCCTGCAGCGCGCCGGCCACGATCTCGCTGGCCGAGGCCGAGCCTTCGTTGACCAGCACCACCAGCGGCACGGTCTTCAGCGCGGCGGGCAGCTTCTTCAGCGGGTCGGTGCCCGCGCGGCGGGCATAGAACTCCGGGTTGGCGCGGAAGGTGGCGCGCGATTCGGCCAGTTGCCCGTTGGTCGACACCACCACCACATCAGTGGGCAGGAAGGCGGCCGACAGCGCCACGGCGCCGTCGAGCAGGCCGCCCGGGTCGTTGCGCAGGTCCAGCACCAGGCCCTTCAGGTTGGGGTCCTGCTTGTACAACTCTTCGATTTTGCGCACGAAGTCGTCAACCGTCCGTTCCTGGAACTGGCTGACGCGCACCCAGCCGTAGCCCGGCGCGGCCATGCCGGCGCGCACGCTCTGCATGCGGATTTCCTCGCGCACGATGTTCACCGGGAAGCTGCGGCTTTCGGTCTTGCGGTAGACCGTCAACACAACCTTGGTATTGGGTTCGCCGCGCATCTTCTTCACCGCCTGATCGACCGTCAGGCCCTTCACGGGCGTGTCGTCGATGCGGGTGATCAGGTCACCGGGCTTCAGACCGGCGCGAAAAGCGGGGCTGCCCTCGATGGGCGAAACGACCTTGACGAGGCCTTCTTCCATGCCCATCTCGATGCCGATGCCGATGAACTTGCCGCCGGTGGCTTCGCCGAATTCCTTGTAGCTCTTCTTGTCGAAGTACTGGCTGTGCGGGTCCAGGCCGGCCACCATGCCGGCGATAGCGTCGCCGATCAGCTTCTTCTCGTCGACCGGCTCGACGTATTCGGCCTTGACGCGGTCGAAGACGGCGGCCAGCTGCTGCACCTCTTCCAGCGGCAGCGGCGCCATCGAACTGCGGGCCACGGCCTGCAATTGCATCGTGGTCAGCGCCCCGGCAACGGCACCCAGGGCCAGAAACCCGGCAACCTTCATCTTGGAACCCATGACCAGCTCGCTTTCGGGGGTTAGCACACGCTAGCGTCCAGTATAGGACCGCAGGCCCGTCACAGTGCGTCGCGGTGGTTAAGTTGGCCCCCGTGAGCCGGTGGTCCGGCGTGCGTTTGTTGGCACCGGGCGGTGGGTCGTGGTCCCGCCGACAGGAATCGAACCTGTATCTGGCGCTTAGGAGGCACCCGTTCTATCCATTGAACTACGGCGAGACAGCCGTGAATTCTGGCATGCAGGCCGGGCGCGGCGGCTTCAGCGTGCTGGCAGCGTCTGCTTGCGGGTGGCCGCGTCGGCCGGCGTTTCCTGGAAGCGCCAGATCCAGATCACGTCCAGCGAATTGTCCAGGCCGCTCTGCGCCCGCAGCGTGAAGCGCTGGGCGATGCGGTAGATCAGCTGCCAGGTGCCGGTGGTGGCGTTGACACCGCGCTCGTAGCCCACGTACAAGCGGCGGTTGATCTGCTTGCCCAGGCTGATCACGGTTTCACGCACGTCGGTGTCGCCCTGGCGCAGCGACAGGTCGGTGATGCCCAGGTTCTTCAGCAAGGTGTCGGTGGGCGCTTCGCCCTCGCCCGCCAGCAGGGCCAGGGCGGCTCGCTGCAACAGCGCCGTGTCGTTGCGGCCCAGGCTGTCCGGCGCGCGGCCCAGCACCAGCCAGGCCAGCTTGTCGGCGTCGCTCAGTTCGGGTTCGCTGAACAGCTTGATGCGCAGCGTCGACAGGTTGCCGGTGATGGCCACGCCGACCCGGGTGTCGATGTTGGGCCGCAGCGCCAGCACGTCCAGCCGCGGGTTGTCGGCATTGCCGCTGAAGCTGATGATGCCGCGCTCGATGTCCAGCTTCTGGCTGTAGGCCGCGTAGGTGCCGCCCTCGGTGCTGATGGTGCCGTTGACGGCCAGCCTGCCGCCCGGCGTGGTCAGGCGCAGCTTGCCGCGCAGCGTCGTGTCCAGGCCGCGGCCGCGCACGCGCAGCTTGTTGCCCAGGTCGATGTCCAGGTTCAGCGCCACGGCGCGCCGCGCGCTGGAGGGGCCGCTGTCCAGCGGGGCTGCCTCGGCGCCCGCACGGCGCACGCTGACGTCTTCGTCGAGCGTGGGCGCACCGCTGCGGCTGGCGTCGAACAGACCTTGGTCGACAGCCAGCTTGCCATCCAGCCGGGTGCCTTCGGGCCCCAGCGCCAGTTCGGCCTTGCCGCTGACGCTGAGCTGGCGGTCGATGCGGCCCAGCACGCCGAAGCGCTCGGCCTGGATCTGCAGGCGGGCCTGCGCCGGTTCGGCGAAGGTGGCGCCGCCGGTGACCTTCAGCGTGCCTTCGCCGCCCTTGACCGTGAAGGACTCGACCTGGGCCTTGTCGCCGTCCAGCTGGACGACCATCTGCCCGTCGCTGACGTTCACGCCTTCCAGCAGGTTGCGCACGCCCAGGCCGCGTCCGGCCAGCTGGCCGGTGTACTGGGGCTTGCTGAACGTGCCGCCCAGAGCCGCAGCGCCGTTCAGCGCGCCGCTCAAGTGCCAGCCCGGCGGCACCCAGGCACCCCAGATGCCGATGTCGGCCACCTGCACCTGCAATTGCCCCGACAGCGCGGCGTCGGGCAGCGGCCAGCGCGCGTCCACCGTGGTCTGCAGGCGGGCCTGGCCGCTGATCTCGCCCAGGCTGCGGCCGCGGAAGGTGGGCGTGAAGACCCACAGGCCTTCGTGCGCGGCCACCGCCAGGCGGAATTCGTTCAGGCCCAGCAGTTGTACGCCTTCGCCGCTGGCGGCGTGCAGGTCGCCGTCGTGGCGCTCGAAGACGATGTCGGCGTCGACCTTGTCGCCGGCCCGGATGTCGACCCTGGCGGCCAGCCGCAGGTCGCCCTGCCAGCCCATGCCCGGCCAGGCGCGCGCCAGCAGCGGCGCCACGGCGAAGGGTTCGATGTCGGCGCGCAGTTGCAGCTGGGGCTTTTCGCCCTGCAGGTCCAGGTCCACGGCGCTCCAGCTGAGGGTGGCGGTGTCGGCCAGGTGCAGGCGCCCGGGGTCGGCATGGGCCGTCAGCAAGGCGCCTGCGCCGCTGAGGCGCAGCTCGACGTTCAGGTCGTGGGTCTCGGCCCAGGCGGAGGCCGGCTGCGCGCCGTCGTTGCTGCCGTCCCAGGAGCCGGCCTGGAACTTCGCCACCCGGGCCTGCCAGCGGCCGCCGCCGCCGGTGTCGGGCCCCCAGGCGCCTTGCGCGTTCAGTTGCAGCCGGGTGCCCGACTGCGCCTGGATGCCCAGCACCTGCTCGGCGATGCGCGGCGGCGCGACCGGGAAGGCACCCGAAAATTCCAGGCTGTGCTGGCCCAGCGTGCCTTTCAGGTCGGCATGCAGGTTGTCGGCGCGCTGCGTGCCCAGTTGCAGTCCGGCAACGTCCAGCAGCAGGGCCAGGGGCTGCTCGACACGGCCTTCATGGCGTGCGTCGATGCGCCAGTCGGCACCGGCCCGCGCCAGAGTCAGCTGGCCGACCTGGACCTGCGAGAAATGGGCTTTGCCCTCGGTGCGCAGCGCCGGCCAGCGGCCGTCGGCGGTGGCCACGGCCTGCGCGCTGCCGCCCCTGGGCACCCAGTCGGCCAGAGCCGGGTGCAGCCGGGCCAGGGGCGCCCAGTTGCCCAACTGATCGGCTTTCACTTCGAGGCGCCAATGGTCGCTGTCGCCGTCGCCACCAGGGTCGCCGCGACCGTCCAGCACCACCTGGTTGCCGCCCAGCCGCAGATCGGCATGCAGCTGGATGCGCGCTGCGCTGTCGGTGGGGCTGTGGGCCAGCGTCACGTCGGCCGCCAGCGGCACGCCGGCCAGCTGCGAGTCGTGCAGGCTCAGGCTGCCGTTGCCGGTCAGGTGCCGGGCCAGGGCCGCCGGCGCCAGGCGATCGGCGTCGGCCGGCAGCCGCGCTTCGAGTTGCCAGTCGCCCGACACCCGGTGCGGCCCCTTGCGCCAGGCTGTGCCGGCATCGCCCGGCCACCACGGCAGCGGGTCGAAGCCCAGCAGCTTGCCCGTGGTCTCGACCTTCCAGCCGGCGGGGCTGGGCGCACGCGGGGTGCCGCCCATCACCCGGCTGACCACGGCGCGCAGTTCAGCCGTCGCCTCGCCGGCCCTGGCGCGCAGGCGGTTGAGCGCCAGCCGTTCCCGGTCCAGGCTGCCTTCCAGCTGCAGTTCGACCGGTTGCGGTGTGGCGTCCAGTTGACCTTTCAGGTCGAGTTTCCAGCGCAGACCCGGTGCCACTGCGGCGGCGTCCGGGCTGGCGTGGGCACCCGACAGGCTGCTCGGCAAGGGCAGGCCCGTGGCCGTCATCGCCACCGGTCCGCTGAGCGTCATCGCGGCGGCGCGGCCGTCCAGGCGTTGTGGGGTGACGGCGGCCAGCACGGTGTCCAGCCTCAATTCATGGCCCTGCCACAGGGCTGTGCCGGTCCAGCGTCCGGCCGGGCGCGTGCCGTCGGCCAGGGCCACGTCGAAGCGGCTGATCTCGAGCCGGTCGGGTTGGGCGAGCTGGCCCCGGGCTTCGACCAGCAGGCGCTGCAGCGGCAAGCCGCTTTCGTTCCAGCGGCCGGTCTGGGCGTTGTCCATCGTCAATGCCACCGACAGCGGCCGACCGCGCCCGCCGGTATTGAATTCGGCGTGGCCGCTCAGCCGCGTGGCGGGCGCATCGGGCCGCAGCGCCGACAGGTCGAGTGCTTCGGTGCGCAGGCTCAAGGCGGCCAGTGGCCAGGCCTGCAGCGGCTGCAGGGTGGCGCGCAGGTCGACAGCCGGCGCGACCTTCGCGCCGGCCGCCTTGGCCTTGCCGCCCGGCGCCGCCTGCGGTACGCCGCGCAGGGTGCCGCTGAGTTCGGTGCGGGCGAGGTTGCCGCTGGCGTTCAGCACCGCAGCCCAGCGCGGCGCGTCGCCGTCAAGCAGCGGCCGCAGCGTGGCCTGGGCGGTCAGCACCTGCGGGGCCTGGGCTTCGAGGTGGGCCGAGCCGGCCACGCCCAGGCTGCCGGCCTCGAAGGCCAGGCGCCGGGCGGTGTAACCCTGCCCTGGACGCGGGTCCAGGGTGAAGGCGTCGGCCTCCAGCGCATGCCAGGGCGGCTGCGTGTCGATCTGCAGTTCGGCCAGCCGGGCCTGCGCCACCTCGATGTGCAGCGGCGGGGCGATGTTGGCCGGCAGCTCGATGGGCCGCTTGCCCGCCGGGCCGGTGTGCAGCGTGAGCTTGCGCGCCGCGACCTGCCTGGCCTTCAATCCCAGGTAGGCTGTTTCATCCGGCCGCCACAGCCAGTTCAGGCCGTCGGCCTGCAAGCCTTCGATGAGCAGCCACTTCTGGCCACCGGCCCATTCAACCCGCACGCTCTCGGCCTGCCAGCGTTCACCCAGCAGCGCGCCGCTGAAGCCCTGCACGCGCACCATCGGCGCATGCCCCAGCAGCCAGAGGCTGCCGTCGGCGGTCACCAGCATCCAGCGCAAGGCCAGGGCAGCGCCGCTCAGCAGCAACAGGCCGAGCAACAGCACCGCCAACAGCGGCCTGAGCAGGCCCAGACCGGTGCGCACGGGCGTCGGCGCAGCGTGCTGTGCGGGCGGCGCCGGCGGTGCGGCGTCGTGGGCGGCCAGGCTGACGGGCTCGTCCATGGCCGGCTAGAAAGCGATGCCCACGCTGAAGTCGATGCGCGTCTTGCGCACTTCACGACCGTAGGACCAGTCCAGGCGCAACGGCCCCACCGGGCTGCGCCAGCGCAGGCCCACGCCGGCCCCCACGGCGGGGCGCAACTGCCTGAAGGTTTCGGCGGCATTGCCGGCGTCCATGAACAGCGCACCCCACAACGAAGGGATGGACGGCACGATGCTGTGAGCCACCTCGCCGGCCACCGTGAACAAGGCGTTGCCGCTGCCCACCGCGCCGTCCACCAGCGGGCCCAGGCTGCGGTAGGCGTAGCCGCGCACCGAGTCGTCGCCGCCGGCACGGAACTGTTCAGGCTCGGGCACCACGCCGCCCGTGCGCAGCAGCACCTGGCCGAACTCGACGCGGCCCTGGCTGTACCAGCCGCTGGCGCCCAGCGGCTGGTAGCCTGTCAGGCGCAGGTAGACCCGCGAGAACGGGCTGGCGACGGCGTCGTTGCCATGAGACTGTCCGAGCGCGACCTGGCCATTGAAGCTCCAGCCCTGGGTGGGCAACACGAGGCTGTCCAGCTCACGCCAGACGCCGTGGTAGTTGATCGAGGTGGCGAAGGCGTTGGTGCGCACCGTTTCGTCCGGCGTCTTGCGCAGCGAGCGTTCGCCCTGCAGGAACAGCGAGCGCTCGATGCGCTGGCCGTCCTGCGCACGGCCGATGCGCACGCGTTGCGACAGCACGATGTCGGTGTCCGAGGTCAGTTGTTCGACGGCCGCGCCGATGAAGTTGCGGTAAAGGTCGACGCCGGCGTGGCTGTTGATGTCGCCGTCCCAGGCCTTGCGCAGCTTGCCGAATTCGACCTTGTTGCGGGCCAGGGCCGCGTAACCGAAGACCCGCCGGTACACCTGTTCGACCGAGGCTCGCGGCCCGGTGTTGGCGCTGACGCCCAGGCCCACGGTGTAGGTCTGCAGCGGGGCTTCGCGCAGGCGCACGTTGATGCGTGCCTGGCCGGCCTGTGCCGGGTCGGCGTCCAGCGCCACGCTGATGTTCTCGAAGAGTGCGGACTTCTGCAGCCGTTCCTGGAAATCCAGTACCAGCGCATCGGTGACCGGCGTGCCCGCGCTGGCGGCGAACAGGTTGCGCACGGTCTCGACGTCCTGCACCACCAGTCCTTCGACCACCATGTCGCCCAGGCGAAACAGCGGCCCGCTGTCGGCCACCAGGAACAGGCGCACGCGCTGGGTCTCGGCGTCGACGTCGGCCTGGGTTCCGCTCCAGCTGGCGGTGGCATAGCCCGAGGCGCGCAGGCGCGCCAGCGTGGCCGATTTGGCAGCGCTCCAGGTGGCGTTGCGAAAGGGCATGCCCGCCGACAGTTCCCACCCGCTGTTGATCTGGCTCAGCACCGTGCGGGCCTGCGGGTCGCCGGCCGTCGCCCCCCGCTCGAGTTCGCCTTCGACTTCCACGGTGACGCGCTCGATCACGGCCTGCGGGCCGGCGTCCACCTGGATCCGCACCACGTCGGCGAACTCGCCGGCGGCGCTCGCCCGGCGTTCCAGGCTCACCAGCGGGTTGAAATAGCCTTCGGTCTGCAGCAACTCGCGCACCTGGTTGGGCGCCGCGTCGATCAGGCGCGACCATTCGGTGGCGGCGATGTCATCGCGCGCCAGGCGGCCGACCCGGATGAGGTCGAGATGGCGTTCCAGCAGGGCCTTCAGGTCGCTGCGCGCCGCGACCTCGACGCGCACACCCTGGCGGTCGGCCGAGGGCGCCGCGGCCGACGCGGCAGCCTCGGCGGCCGCGACCGGGCCGGGCGCAGCCTGGGCCGGGGCGCCGCTCGAGGCGGACATCGGCGGGTCGACGAAAGCCGCCTGCAGCGCGGCACAGCCCTGCAGCCCGAGCAGCAGCGCGCAGGCCGTAGCCCAGCCTGCCGCACGCTGCTTCGCACCCGGCCAGCGCCCGGTCATTTGCTGAGCAAGCGCATGGCCCCTTCCAGCCCCTGCAGCGTCAGCGGAAACATGCGCTGGTTCATCAGTTGCTGAACGATGGCGATGCTCTGCCGGTACTGCCACACGCCCTGCGGTTCGGGGTTGATCCAGGCAAATTTCGGGAAGGCATTCGTCAGGCGCTGCAGCCATTCGGCGCCCGCTTCTTCGTTGTTGTATTCCACGCTGCCGCCGCGCTGCAGGATTTCGTAGGGGCTCATCGTGGCGTCGCCCACGAAGATCAGCTTGTAGTCCTTGTTGTACTTGCGGATCACGTCCCAGGTGGCGTGCTTCTCGCTGTAGCGGCGCTTGTTGTTCTTCCACATGAAGTCGTAGACGCAATTGTGGAAATAGTAGAACTCCAGGTGCTTGAGTTCGGTCTTGGTGGCGCTGAACAGTTCTTCCACGCGGGCGATGTGCTCGTCCATGGTGCCGCCGACATCCATCAGCAGCAGCACCTTCACCTTGTTGTGGCGCTCGGGAACCATCTTGATGTCCAGCATGCCGGCGTTGGCCGCGGTGCTGTGGATGGTGTCGTCGAGGTCCAGTTCGTCGGCCGAGCCTTCGCGTGCGAAGCGGCGCAGGCGGCGCAGTGCCACCTTGATGTTGCGCGTGCCCAGTTCCTTGGTGTCGTCGTAGTCCTTGTAGGACCTTTGGTCCCAGACCTTCACGGCCGACTTGTTGCGGCTCTTGTCCTGCCCGATGCGGATGCCCTGCGGGTTGTAGCCGTAGGCGCCGAAGGGGCTGGTGCCGCCGGTGCCGATCATCTTGCTGCCGCCCTCGTGGCGCTCTTTCTGTTCCTCGAAGCGCTTCTTCAGCGTCTCCATCAATTCGTCCCAGCCCATCTTCTCGATGGCCGCCTTGTCCTCGGCCGACAGCTCCAGTTCCATCGTCTTGCGCAGCCATTCCAGCGGCACGTCCTGGGTGAAGTCGGTGAGCATCTCCACGCCCTTGAAGTAGGCCGAAAACGCGCGGTCGAACTTGTCGAAATGGGCCTCGTCCTTGACCAGCGAGGTGCGTGCCAGGTAGTAGAACTTGTCGATGGTCGGCCCCGTTCCGCCTTCGGCCGTGTCGTCGATGACACCCAGCTTCAAGGCCTCCAGCAGGGTCAGGAATTCCTTGACGCTGACCTTCAGCTTGGCCGCGCGCAGGGTGTAGAAGAAGTCGATGAGCATGGGGTGGACTCCGGGCGGGCGGGTGGCTTCAGACCAGCCAATCTTCGACCTTCAAGCGCGCGACGCGGCTGAATTCGCGGGTGTGGTGGGTGACAACGGTCAAACCCAGGCTGCGGGCGTGTGCGGCGATCCACATGTCGTTGGCGCCGATGGGCGTGCCCGCCCGCTGCAGTGCAGACCGGATGTCGCCGTATTCGATGGCCACGCCTTCCGACAACGGCAGGCATTGCAGGTTCGCCAGCAGGCCACGCATGCGGCGTTCGGTGTCGCGGCGAGGCGGCGCTGCGCGCAAGCCGAATTCCGCTTCGCCGCGTGACACCACCGACATGGCCAAATCTTCAGGCGGACTGTTCAATACGCGTGCCGTCAAGGCAGGATGTTCGCCCCGCGATACATAGCTCAGCGTGTCGGTGTCGAGCAAGTACTTCACGCGGCCTTCGACCTGGCCTTGCCGCCAACCGCCTTGGCCGCTTTCGCGGGCACGGCCTTCGGTTCGGGCTTGGGCGGGGCGGCGTGGTCATCCCACAGGGCGTCCCAGTCGCGGGTGTCTGGTGGCAAGGGTTCGTGGATGGCGGCCAGCATGGCATCCATGTCCGCATGGTCCTGCTTGGTCAGAGGTGGCAGGCCTGCGAAGGCCTCAGCCAAGACATCGCCCATGGTGCGCGGCTTCTCGCGCAGCACCACCTCATTGCCCCGACGGAAGATTTCCACCGTCTTGCTGCTGAAGCGGAACTCTTTGGGCAGCCGCACGGCCTGGCTGTTGCCGGACTGGAAAACGGTGGTTTCGGTCATCGCGCACCTCGCAGAGAAGCAGGGAACTGCGCCTGGTGTATACGGCCAGTGTATACGCACCCCGCTACGGGCCTGCTGCTACTTCGCCGTCTTGTCGTGCCGCTTCAGCCAGCCGAAGAATTCCGCGTACCAGAGCTGGCTGTTGCGCGGCTTCAGGATCCAGTGGTTCTCATCGGGGAACCAGAGCAGCCGGGCATCGACGCCCTTGGCCTTCAGCGTGTTGTAGTAGGCCAGCCCCTGGGCATCGGGCACGCGGTAGTCCAGCGCACCGTGGATGACCAGCGTGGGGGTCTGCATCTGGTCGGCGTAGGCGTGCGGGCTCTGCCGGGCCACCTGGGCCATGTCGTCCCAGTACCAGTTGCCCAGTTCCTTGGCGTGCCAGTGCCAGGCGTCGTCGGCGAACATGCCCACCCAGTCGTAGCAGCCGGCGTGGCAGACATAGGCCTGGTAGCGCCCGGCGGGCACGTGGCCGTTCATCCAGGCCACCATATAGCCGCCGTAGCTGCCGCCGGTGGCGAAGATGCGCTGCTTGTCGACCCAGCGCTGTCCCAGCAGCCAGTCGGTGCCGGCCTCGATGTCCTGCAGTTCGAGTTCACCCCAGCGGTGGGTGATGCTGTCGAGGAAAGCGTAGCCGAAGCCCGAGGAGCCGTGGTAATTGACGCTGGCCACGACATAACCCTGCGCCGCGAAGAGCTGGGTGTTCCAGCGGTAATGCCAGTTGTCGCCCGGCCCGGTGTGCGGGCCGCCGTGGATGTTGTGCATCACGGCGTGCTTCTTCTTCGGGTCGAAGTTCGGCGGGTAGACCAGCCACATCTGCACCGGGTCGCCGGGTGCGGATACCGCGGCTGCCGGGTCGGCCTTGCCGCCGGCTATCCACACTTCTTCGACGCGGCCCAGGGCCAGCTTGTCCATCAGCGCGTCGTTGAAGCTTTCCAGGCGCAGGGCCGCAGCGCCGGGCGGGTGGGCGTGGGCGCGCGCCGGGTGCTGCGCGCTGTCGGCGATGGTCACCAGGGTACCGGCGGCCTTGTCGAAGGCGCTGACCCAGCCGCCGTGCACCACGATCTCGGCCCGGCGGTCGGGCAGATCGAAGCGCCACAGGTGGGTGCGGCCCTTGTCCTCGGCGCAGAACAGCAGCGCCTGGCCGTCGTCCTCCCAGTGCAGCGGGGCGTGCACGGCGTGGTCCCACTCGCCGCTGACGACCTCGTGGGTGTTGGTTTCGCGGTCCCACACCGCCAGCTGTTCGGGCATGGTGTGCTTGATGGCCTGGTGGCCGGCCGTGAAGGCCACGCGCTGGCCATCGGGGCTGTAGCGCGGCGAGCGCAGGTCCCATCCGGCATCGTGTGCGATGACCGCCGCCTTGCCGCTCTTGATTTCCATCTCGACCAGGGCATAGCGGCCATCACCGCGCTTCTCGGTGGCCGGGTCGAAGGCGAAGACGATGCGCTTGCCGTCGGGGCTGATGTCGAAATCGACAGCGCCCGGGTCGGCCAGCGCCAACTGGTAGGGCGTGCCTTCGAAGAGGTCGCGCACGCTGCCGGCTTCACCGTCGGCGCCCAGCGTCAGCAGGTGCAGGTGGGGCGCGCGGCCCAGGGGCAGGTTGTGGTCCCAGTGGCGGTACTGCGCAGCGCTGGTCGCATAGCCCGTCTCCTTGCGCTCGCTGTAGGCCTTGGCGGCCTTGGCCTGGGCCTTTTGGCCCTTCAAATCGGGCCAGACCCAGCTGACGAAGACCAGGCGCCGGCCGTCAGGGCACCAGCGGAAGGCCTCGACGCCGGTGGCCACGTCGGCCGCTCGCTGCGCTTCGCCGCCGTCGGGGGCGATGAGGTAGAGCTGGGACGTGCTGTCCTTCTTGCCTTCCTGCTCGCGCTTGGCGGTAAAGGCGATCCGTTCGCTGCCGTCCTTGCGGTGCGGGCTCCAGCGCGGCTGGCCGTCCTTGTCGCCGCACTGCGTCAGCGCGCGCGGCGCGTCGCCCAGCGTGGACAGCAGCCACAGCGCCGACTGCGCGGTGTTGGCCTCCATCGAATAGCGGTTCAGCGCCACCACGGCCTGCGCGCCGTCGGGGCTCAGGCTGGGTGCGCCCAGGCGCGTCAGCGCCCAGAGGTCTTCGACGGTGATGGGCTTTTTGCGGGCCATGGTGCTGTCTCTCCTTGCGGCCTGAGGCCGTCGTATGCGGGTGCGGCGCGCTTCAGCGCGGCCGTGTCAGCTGGTGTTCCAGCTGCGCCTTGACCTCGGGCCACTCGCCCGCGGCCAGGCTGTACATCACGGTGTCGCGCACCGTGCCGTCACGGCGCAGCGCGTGGTGGCGCAAGACACCGTCCTTGCGCGCGCCCAGGCGCTCGATGGCAGCCTGGCTGGCGAAGTTGAAGTTGTCGGTGCGCCAGCCGACCAGCTGTGCGCCCAGGCTCTCGAAAGCGTGCTGCATCAGCAGCCATTTGGCGGTGGTGTTGACCGCACTGCGCTGGCGGCTCTTGGCATACCAGGTGTAGCCGATCTCCAGGCGGTCCACCGTGGGCACGATGTCGTGGTAGCTGCTGCTGCCGATGACCGCACCGGTCTGCGCGTCCAGCACCGCGAAGGCGAAGCGGTGACCCTCTTCGCGCATGCGCAGGGCTGTTTCGATGTAGCTGCGCGTCTGCGCCGGTTCCGGCACCGAAGTGACGCGGATGTTCCACAACGCGCCATCGGCCGCCGCCGCCGCCAGCCCGGCTTCGTGTTCCAGGCCCAGGGGCACCAGCTTCACAGTGTCACGCTGCAGCGTGACCGGGGCCACCGGCTGCATCAGCGGTTGTGCTTTTGCATGAAGACCAGCTTCTCGAACAGCGTCACATCCTGCTCGTTCTTCAGCAGCGCGCCGACCAGCGGCGGCACGGCCACCTTCTCGTCCTTGCTCTGCAGCGCGTCCAGCGGGATGTCTTCGGCCACCAGCAGCTTCAGCCAGTCCAGCAGTTCGCTGGTGCTGGGTTTCTTCTTGATGCCCGGCAGGTTGCGCACGTCATAGAAGGTCTTCAAGGCCGCGGCCAGCAATTCCCGCTTCAGCCCGGGGAAGTGCACGTCCACGATGGCGCGCATGGTCTCGGCTTCGGGGAACTTGATGTAGTGGAAGAAGCAGCGGCGCAGAAAGGCGTCGGGCAATTCCTTTTCGTTGTTCGAGGTGATGAACACGATGGGCCGGTGCTTGGCCTTGATCAGTTCGCGCGTCTCGTAGACATAGAACTCCATGCGGTCGATCTCGCGCAGCAGGTCGTTCGGGAATTCGATGTCGGCCTTGTCGATCTCGTCGATCAGCAGGGCCACCGGCTGCTCGGCGGTGAAGGCCTGCCACAGCACGCCCTTGACGATGTAGTTGCGGATGTCCTTGACCTTCTCCGCGCTTTCGACCGCCGCCAGCTGGCTGTCGCGCAGGCGGCTGACCGCGTCGTACTCGTACAGGCCCTGCTGGGCCTTGGTAGTGCTCTTGATGTGCCACTGCAGCAGCGGCAGCTTCAGCGCGCTGGCCACTTCCTCGGCCAGCATGGTCTTGCCGGTGCCGGGCTCGCCCTTGACGAGCAGGGGGCGCTGCAGCGTGACAGCCGCGTTGACGGCGAGCATCAGGTCTTGCGTGGCGACGTATTGGTCCGAACCTTGGAACTTCATCGTGCAAAGGTGGCGCAGCAGCGCGTGTGGGCGTGTGGAGGGAGGGTGCGTTTCAGTATAAGGGTCGACCTATAATCCGCGATGCTGGTTTCAGCCCTGACACCTTACCCGCGCCCACCCCGATGAAGAGCAAAGTGATCACCCTCCTGCTGGCCTTGGCCGGTGCCCTGTCCGTCTCCGTGGCCGCCCATGCGCAAGACGCTGCGGCCGGCCAGAAGAAGGCCGCCATGTGCACCGGGTGCCACGGCATCGTGGGCTACCAGGCCAGCTTCCCGGTGGTCTACAAGGTGCCGATGATCGCCGGACAGAACAGCGCCTATCTGACCAGCTCGCTGGTGGCCTACAAGAAGGGCGAGCGCCGGCATCCGTCGATGCGCGGCATTGCCGCATCGCTGACCGACACCGACATGGGCGACCTGGCCGCCTACTACGCCACGCTGGGTGCGTCGATGATCAAGCCGGTGGCCGACACGCCGGCCGCTGCACCGTCGGCTGAAGTCGCAGCGCTGTTGACCAAGGGCGCCTGCACGTCCTGCCACGGCGCCAATTTCAGCAAGCCCGTCGCCCCGGGCTACCCCAAGCTGGCGGGCCAGCACGGCGACTACCTGTACCAGGCGCTGAAGTCCTACGCCACCACCGGCAACCCCAACTACGGCCGTGGCAATGCCATCATGGCCGGGCAGGTCAAGGCCTTCAATCTGGAAGAGTTGAAGCTGCTGGCGGGCTACATCTCGTCGCTGCCGAGCGAACTGCGCACCGTGCCGCAGAGCTGGTTCCGCTGAGGCGTCCAAGCTGGGCGACCGGGGGCGTGGGCGTGGGGCCCTATGGCAACATGGGGCCTTGATCGTTTGATGGCGGGCTCGCGGCCCGCAGCCCGACGCGATGGACACCCCCACCCTTGATGTTCGGCCCCGATTGCGCCAGTTCGACGATCTGCCCGGGCCGCCCACCTTGCCGGTTTTCGGCAACCTGCTGCAGATCGAATCCACCCGGCTGCACCTGCAGCTCGAGCAGTGGTGCGAACAATACGGTTCCATCTTCAGGCTGAAGCTGGGCCCGCGCCGTGTCGTCGTGATCGGCGACCATGAATTGATCGCCCGCGCCCTGCGCGACCGCCCCGACGGCTTCCGGCGCACCATGAGGCTGGAAGCCATCTGGACCGAAATGGGCCTGCTCGGCGGCGTCTTCGGCGCCACCGGCGAAGCCTGGAAGCGCCAGCGCCGCATGGTCATGGCCAGTTTCGACCCCGGCCATGTGCGGCGCTTCTTTCCGCAATTGCACCGCGTTGCCGAGCGCCTGGTGGGCCGCTGGCAAATGGCCGCGCAGCAGGGCACCGAGATCGACCTGCAGGCCGACCTGATGCGCTACACGGTGGACGCCATCGCCGGCCTGGCCTTCGGATCGGACGTCAACACGCTGCAGTCCGACGAGGACGTCATCCAGCGCCACCTCAACCGCATCTTTCCGACCGTCTTCAAGCGCATCTTTGCGCCCTTGCCCCTGTGGCGCTGGTTTCCTTCGGCCGACGACCGTGCCCTCAAGCGCAGCGTGGCCGAAGTCAATCTCGCGGTCGATGGTTTCATCGCCCAGGCCCGCGCCCGCCTGCAGGCCGATCCGGCCCTGCGCGCGCAGCCGGGCAATCTGCTGGAGGCCATGCTGGTGGCGGCCGACGAGCCCGGCAGCGGCATGGACGACAAGCAGGTGGCGGGCAATGTCCTGGTCATGTTGCTGGCCGGCGAAGACACGACGGCCAATTCCGTGGCCTGGATGGTCTACCTGCTGTGGCAGAACCCGGCCGCGCTGGCCAAGGCCACGGCCGAGGTGCGCCGGGTCTGCGGCGACGCGCTGGCGCCGACGCTCGAGCAGGTCGGCCAGTTGAACTATGTCGAAGCCTGCGCGCACGAGGCCATGCGGCTGAAGCCGGTCGCGCCGCAGAATGGCATGCAGGCCTTGCGCGACACCACGCTGGGCGATGTCCAGGTGACCACCGGCATGGTCGTGCTGGCGGTGATGCGCCGCGATGCCATCAGCGAGCGCCACGTGCCCAACGCAGCGGCCTTCGACCCCGAGCGCTGGCTGGGCGACGCGGCGGCCCCGCAGAGCGCCGGCGCCGCCAAGCGCATCAGCATGCCCTTCGGCGCCGGGCCGCGCATCTGCCCGGGGCGCTATCTGGCGCTGCTGGAAATGAAGATGGCCATGGCCGTGCTGTTGAACAACTTTGAGCTGCAGCATGTCGGCACCGTCGATGGCCAGGAGCCGCGCGAAAAGCTGCAACTGGCGATGGCGCCCGAAGGCCTGCGCATGCGGCTCAGCGCACGCCGCCGCGCCGCGCCGTCGCTCAGCGCGACGGCAGCCTGAGCAAACCGTTAGACAGCCAGCGGGCCGAAGTCGGCCGCGCCCAGCCGCATGAACAGCTAGGACGCACCCCACAGCGCGCCCAGCGGGAAACGTTCGATCGGGTTGCCGCGCTTCACGCGCAGGCCGCCTCGGCCGCCGCAGGCCATGCTGCTGCGGCGCCCGCGATGGCGGTCTGAGCGCCCTCGTGCTGCAACAGCGCCTGCTTGCGCGGCAGTCCGCCGGCATAGCCCGTCAAAGCACCGTTGCGGCCGACCACGCGGTGGCAGGGCACGATGATGGACAGCGGGTTGCGGCCGATGGCCGCGCCCACCGCACGCACCGCCGTGGGGTTCTGGATGCGCCGCGCGACCTCGCCATAGCTCAGCAGGGCGCCCGGCGCGATGCCGCGCAGCACCTGCCACACCGCATGCTGGAAGGGCGTGCCATGCGGGTCCAGCGGCACCGAGAACAGCCTGCGCGCATCGGCCCAGTAGGCCTTGAATTCGCGCGCCGCCTGCGCCAGCAGCGGGTGGTCGGCCTGTTCGGGCGCGTCCACGGTGTCGCTGCGGTGCGCCTGGGCGTCGAACCAGGCCAGCGCCAGGCCGCGCGCGGTGGTGGCCAGGGTCAGCGGGCCCAGCGGGCTGGCGATGCGGACTTGGGCGATGAGGGCGTTTTTCATGTCGATGTTTCCAGGTGGTGCCAGAGTTGCATCACGGCGTAGGCGCGCCAGGGCCGCCAGGCTTCGGCCTGCGCGGTGATGACCTTGGCGTCGCGCGAGCCCAGCGCCTTCATCAAGCCGATGTCGCTGGCCGGCCAGGCATCGGGCCAGGCCAGCGCGCGCATCGCGATGACCTGTGCTGTCCAGTCGCCGATGCCGGGCAGGGCCCGCAGCGCGTCCAGCGTGGCCGCCAGCGGCGCGCCGCGGTGGAGCTCGATGGCCCCGCTGGCGACGGCCGCCGCCAGCGCCTGCAGGGCCCTGACACGCTGGCGCACGATGCCCAGCCTGCCGATGGTTTCCGGGTCGGCCGCGGCGATGGCCTCGGCGCTGGGAAAGACATGGGTCAGCGCCGGGAAGGGCGTGGCCAGCGGCTCGCCGTAGCGGTCCACCACGCGCTGCACCAATGTGCGAGCGGCCTTCACGGTCACCTGCTGGCCGAGGATCACGCGCAGCGCGATGTCGAAGCCGTCCAGCCCGGCCGGCAGCCGGGCGCCGGGCCGCGCGGGCACCGGCAGCCGGTTCATCACCGGGTCGATCTGCGCCGGGTCGGCGTCGAGGTCCAGGCCCTGTCTGACGCGGTGCATCACCGCGCCGAGCAGCGGCGCCAGGCTGGCCGAGGTGCGCAGGTGCAGCTCGTGGCGGTCGGGCACGAAACGCGCTTCCAGCCAGCCGGCCACAGCGGCGCCCTGGTTCGTGATGCTGACCGTGCGGCGCAGGCTCAGCCTTGCCAGGTCGACCTCTTCGACGCCGCGCACTTCGCGCCGCGCGAAGTGGCCCAGCACGGCTTCGATGTCATAGGGCGGCCGGTAGGCCAGGCGCAAGGGCTGGCTTTGCGATGCGGCGGCGGGCTGCAGGGCGCCCGCGCGGCGCAACTGCGTCGGGTTGAAGCGGTAGCGCTCGGCGAAGGCTGCATGGAAGCGGCGCAGGCTGCCGAAGCCGCTGGCCAGCGCCACCTGGGTGATGGGTTGCGCCGTGTCGGTCAGCAACTGCTTGGCCAGCAGCAGGCGCTGGGTCGTGATGTAGTCCAGCGGCGCCACGCCATGCACGGTCTGGAAGATGCGGCGCAGGTGGCGGTCGGTCACGCCCAGCCGGCTGGCCAGCGCGGGCAGGGCGATCGCCTGCCCGCTGTGCACGGCGTGTTCGACGAGGCGGGCCGCGGTGTCGGCCAGCGTGCGCGATGAATCGGTGTGCGACAGGCCCGGAGCGATCTCGGGCCGGCACTTCATGCAGGGCCGGAAGGCGGCGGCCTCGGCCTGGGCGCGGCTGTCGAAGAAGCGGCAGTTCTCGCGCCTGGGAACGCGAACGCGGCAAACCGGCCGGCAGTAGACACCGGTGGACGTGACACCGACGAACAGGCGCCCGTCGAAGCGGGCGTCGCGGGTGCGCAGGGCCAGGTAGGCGGCATCGGCATCAAGAACCATGCGGCCATGATAGGCAGTCGGCGGCGCCGCACTCGCCGGATTCGGACCTGTCCCTGGCCGACCGCGGCGCCAAGGGCCGCGGGCCGTTTCAATGCGCTTGACGCGCCTTCTTGATCGCGGCTGTCGCGGCCAGCTCGGCGTTCAGCGCCCGCTCCAGCGGCGTGCGGCACAGGCCGGCCATCTCGTAGCGCAGGTTTTCATACAACTCGGCGCTGGCCGGTGCGATGTTCAGCAAGGCGCGCAGATGCTCGTCGGGCTCGGCCTGGGCCAGCAGCATGCTGACCTGGCAGGCGACCTGGCGGTATTGCTCGGCCGTGGCGGTGGAGCGTTGGCGGTCCAGCCGTTCCAGCAGGCCCGCCATGGTGGCCAGGCTGTTCAAGCGGGCAGGCAGTGCGATGGGGCGGGTTGGGATGTGCATGATGCTGTACACGTGCGGCTCGGCGACCGCTTTTCAAGGGCTGTCGAGCCGGCGGCCTGGCAGGCCGTGCCACTGGGCCGCCTGACCCTCGACGGCACGGACACCGGGCTGCTGGTCAGGTCGCCCAGGCCTGGATGTCGCCGCAGAAGCGTTCCAGCCGTTCGGTGTCGCCGGCCGGCAGTTCACCGGCACTCAGGCGGGTGGCGCGTTCGATGCCACGCAGCCGGAAATACAACTCGTCCTCGACGGCCTCGACCTCGGCGGCGTCCTGGTCGGCGATGGCCTCGGCGCTCCACAGGCCGCTGGCGAACCAGCCGGTGCGCAGGCGCCCCAGCAGGTGGCGCGCCAACTGCAGCCCGCTCTTCAAGGCCGCTGTCTCGGCTTGCTCAGCGCCTTCCTGGGCGCTGTCCAGCGTGCTCTGTAGGGCGGCGTCCAGCCGCGTCAGGCGCGCCTGTACCGCTTCGATGGGCAACTGGCCGTGCAGCGCCGGCTGCGCGCGGGCCGCGTCGCCGATCCGGCTGGCCCAGCTGAGGTCGAATTCGCCCGGCACCACGCGCAGCGCCACGCTGACGCGGGCCAGGTAGGGCGCTTCGCCGCGCAGCACGGCGCAGGTGGTTTCCGTCACCGCCAGCAGGCGGCCCAGGGTCGACAGGTTTTCGCGTTTCAGGGCATGCGGGTAGCCCGAGCCATCCAGCCTTTCGTGGTGTTCGGCGATGGCGCGGCCCAGTGCGGCCGGGTAGTTCGTCAGCTGTGTGATCAGCAACTGCCCGACGTGCGGGTGCACCACCAGCTGCTGGTAGCTGGCGAAGTCCATGCTGCGGTCGGCGTCGGCCTCGCCGAAGCGCGGGTCGATGTAGAGCTCGCCCACGTCGTGCAGCAGGCCGCCGAGCATGGCCAGGCGCACCTCGGCGACGCTGCCGCCGCTTTCCACCATCAGCGCCCCGGCAACGGCCATGGCCTGGATGGCATGGTTGTAGGCGGCCGGGCGGGCCGTCTGCGCGGTGCTGAGCAGCAGTTGCACCACCGGGTGCAGCGGCAGATGGCCGGCTTCCAGGGCGATACGGGGTGCGTGTGGCTGCACCAGCGCGGCCAGCGGCGTGGCTGCGCTCATCAGCGCCTGCACGCTCTGCGCCAGCACCAGCGGTGTGACGCCGTCTTCGGCCATCAGGCAGGTTTCCAGCGGGTTGCGCAGCTGGCGGTCGAGCAGCCGGCGCTGCAGGCTGGCCGACACCGGCTGGTTGCCGGCCCACAGCTTGTTGCCCGAGATGTCGAAGATGTCGCGCGAGGCGATGATCTTGCGCGTCTCGCTGGCCGCCATGATGGTGGCCAGGGCATGCGGATTGGCGCTGGTGAAAGCGGCGTTCGGTGCGGGTGCGGTCATCGTGGTCTCCGGTCAGGCGGCCTTTCGGCTCGTGATCGCCTTATCGGCGCAGGCTGGCCGAACTGAAGCCGCCCGGTCCGGGGCTATCCTGCCGCCCATGCCTGAGACCTTTGCACCGCCATGCCCCCCGACCTTTGCAGGGCTGGGCCTGCAGCCCGCCCTGCTGCGCGCCGCCGCCGCCGCCGGCTGGGTGACGCCCAGCGCTATCCAGGCGGCCGTCATTCCGGCCGTGCTGCAGGGCCGCGACGTGCTGGCCCAGTCGCCCACCGGGGCCGGCAAGACGGCGGCCTTCCTGCTGCCGCTGTTGCAGCGCCTGTTGAACGTGCCGGGCGCCGCTGACGAACGCCCGCGCCGGCTGCGTGCGCTGGTGCTGGCCCCGACGCGCGAACTGGCGACGCAGATCGGCGCCGCGGCGCAGGCGCTGGCGCCGCAGCTGAAGACCGTGGTGGTGGTGGGTGGGCTGTCGATCAACCCGCAGATGCTGGCCCTGCGCGGCGGCGCCCACCTGCTGGTGGCCACGCCGGGGCGCTTGCTGGACCTGACGCGGCAGAACGCCGTGCACCTGGGCGACCTGGACCTGCTGGTGCTGGACGAGGCCGACCGCCTGCTCGACGCCGACTTCGCCGACGAGACCCAGCGCGTGCTGGCGCTGGCGCCGCGCCAGCGCCAGACGCTGCTGCTCAGCGCCACGCTGCCCGAGGCCGTGCAGGCGATGTCCACCCGCGTCCAGCGCAACGCGCTGGTGCTGACGCTGGACGATGCGCCGGCGGATGGCCCGGCCGACGCTGGCGGCAGCCGCGCTCACGCCCACATCACGCAGCGCGCCATCGTCGTCGACACCGCCCGCCGCAACACCCTGCTGCGCCACCTGCTGCGCACCGAGGCCTGGCCGCGTGCGCTGGTCTTCGTGGCCACGCAGCACGGCGCCGAGCACCTGGCCGACAAGCTGCGCCAGGCCGGCGTGGCCGCGGCGGCGCTGCATGGCGACCTCAGCCCCGGCCGGCGCAGCCAGGCGCTGACCGACCTGCAGACCGGCCAGCTGGCCGTGCTGGTGGCCACCGACCTGGCGTCGCGCGGCATCGACGTGGTCCAGCTGCCGGTGGTCATCAACTTCGACCTGCCGCGTTCGGCCACCGATTACACCCACCGCATCGGCCGCACCGGCCGTGCGGGCGCGCAGGGCGTGGCACTGAGCTTCATCTGCGCCGATGCCCCGGGCAGCGAGGCGCATTTCCGGCTGATCGAAAAGCGCCAGGCGCTGCGCGTGGCGCGCGAGCAGATCGTCGGCTACGAGCCGGCCGCGGTGCTGCCGCCGACGCCGGCCGATCCGAACGGCGGCGTCAAGGGCCTGCGCAAGAGCAAGAAGGACAAGCTGCGCGAAGCTGCGGCGCTGGCCGCGGCCCGCTGAAGCCCGTCAACGCTGGCGCGGGTCCAGCGCATCCCGCAGGCCGTCGCCCAGCAGGTTGAAAGCCAGCACCAGCAGGAAGATCGACAGACCCGGCCAGACGGCCATCCAGGGCGCGTTGTCGACATAGTTCTTGGCCGTGTTCAGCATGCTGCCCCAACTGGGCGCCGGCGGCTGCTGGCCCAGGCCCAGGAAGCTGAGCGAGGCTTCGGCGATCACCGCGCCGGCGATGGCCAGCGTGGCCTGCACGATCAGCGGCGCCACGATGTTGGGCAGCACATGGCGCAGGGCGATGCGCCATGGCGGGTTGCCCACGGCGCGGGCGGCTTCGATGTAGTCCTCGACCTTGATGTTCAGCACCTGGGCCCGCGTCAGCCGCACGAAGATGGGCGTGGCCGACACGCCGATGGCGATCATCGCGTTGGACAGCGAAGGCCCGAGAAAAGCCGCCAGCGCGATGGCCAGGATCAGGAAGGGGCAGGCCAGGAAGGCGTCGGTGATGCGCGAGATCAGCGCATCGACACCGCCGCCGATGAAGCCCGCCGCCAGGCCGATGGGCACCCCCAGCAGCAGGCTGATGGACACCGACACCACGCCGGCCATCAACGAGGCCTGGGTGCCCCAGATGACGCGGGACAGCACGTCGCGGCCGATCTCGTCGGTGCCGAACCAGTGTTCGGCCGACGGCGGCTTGCGGATGGCGCCCCAGCTGGTGGCGATGGGGTCCTGCGGCGCGATGAAGGCCGCGAACACGGCCAGCACGATGAAGCCCAGGATGATGGCCGCGCCCAGCATCGCGCCGCGCCGGCGGGCCAGCTTGCGGGCTGCGCGTTGCCAGGGGCCGGCGCGGCGAGGCACTGCGGTGGCGGTGATGACGGCGCTCATGACCGCAGCCTTGGATTCACGGCGAAATACGCGACGTCAGCCAGCAGGTTCAGGGTGATGTAGGCCGTGGCCGTCACCAGCACCACCCCCTGCACCACGGCGTAGTCGCGGTTGAAGACGGCATCGACGATGAGCTTTCCGAAGCCCGGGATGGTGAAGACCTGCTCGGTCAGCACGGCGCCCGACAGCAGCGTGCCCAGTTCCAGCGCACCCAGCGTGATGATCGGTGTCAGCGCATTGCGCAGGGCATGTTTCAGCACCACGGTGCGCTCGTTCAGGCCTTTGGCGCGGGCGGTGCGCACATAGTCGGCGCTCATCACCTGCAGCATGGCGCTGCGGGTGTGGCGCATCAGCACGGCGGCGATGGCATTGCCCAGCACGAAGGCCGGCATCACCATGGCGGCCAGGTTGGCGCGCAGGTCTTCGAAGGGGCTGACATAACCCGAGGCGGGCAGCCAGCCCAGTTGCACGCTGAACAGCAGGATCATCAGGATGCCGAGCCAGAAATTCGGTGTGCTGATGCCCCACAGCGCAAAGACGTTGGCCGCCGTGTCCCACACCGTGCCGCGCCCGACGGCCGACACGATGCCCGACGGGATGCCGATCAGCAGCGCGATGCTGAAGGCCAGGAGTGCCAGTTCCAGCGTCACCGGCAGCTTCTGCAGCACCAGGTCCAGCACCGGCTGCTGGTTGCGCACCGATTCGCCCAGGTCGCCCTTCAGCACGCCGCCCATCCAGTAGGCGTAGCGCACCGGCAGCGGCTCGTCGAGGTGCAGCTTCTCGTGCAGGTAGGCGATGACGCTGGGGTCCTGTTCTTCGCCAGCCAGGATCAGCGCCGGGTCGCCGGGCAGCAGTTGCTGCAGGCCGAAGATCAGCATCGACACGAAGAGCAGTGTGGGCAGGATGGTCGCAATGCGTTTGATCAGGAAGTCTGTCATGGGGTGGGTCGAGTGGCCGATGACATGCAAGCGGCGGGCCGTTGCTTCAGTTCGCGCTGCAGGTTAAATCTTTGACACCGATGATGTCAGGATTTACGATTTCCTGATTCGTAAAGAAGGACTTCGCATGTCAGAGCCGACCACCATGTCAAGCAAGGGCCAGGTGACTGTGCCGAAGGACGTCCGCGAGCGGCTCGGTCTGCAGGCGGGGGACAAGATCGCATGGTCGATGCTGAGCAATGGCACCATCGTGTTGCGACCCAAGACCCGGCGCCTGGCAGACTTGGTGGGCATCCTGAGCCAGCCAGGGCAGCCTGGCGTCACCTTGGGTGAAATGCGCTGGCCGGAATGAGCATCGCGATCGACACGAACGTCCTGGTTCGGATTCTGGTCCAGGACCCGACCGCGCCGACACAATGCGCTGCGGCCCGGCGCTTGGTCGCTGACGCCACGGCGGCGGGCGAGCCCTTGCTCGTGAGCCTGTGCGCACTGCTGGAGACCGAGTGGGTCCTGCGCAGCCGCTACAAAGTGAGCCGGCAGGCCATGGCGTCGGCCTTCATCTCGATGCTCGAAACGCCGGGCATTGAATTCGAGCATGACGCCACGCTGGAAGAGGCCTTGTACCTTTTCGACCAATTTCCAACGGCGGATTTCGCCGATTGCCTTCTCGTCGCGCGAGCGACGCACCTCGGGCGTTCGCGTTTTGTGACTTTCGACAGCGGCGCTGCGCGCCTGCCGCGCGTGGACCTCTTGCAATAGGGCGCCGGGCGCCTGCGGGCACGCTCTGCGGCGTCTTGTGCCGTTGAGGGCCATGAGCAGACTGCCCGCGGGCGAACGCAGAGATCGGTTCAAGGTCACAGCCGTTTGACTGCGCATTGCGCTGAATTTGAAGGTCAGCAACCCGACCAGGTCTCTGTGCGGGCTTTGAACACGCAGGCTGATTTGGATGCGCTGGTGGGTGCCCCCGGCGGCTGCAAGGGTCCGATTTTCTTGCCCACCCTGTAAGCCCCATCGTTCCGGCACGACTGAGCACCAGGCATAGACAGCCCGACCGCCGGCGAGCCGGCCACGCGCCGCGATGCCGCCCGCTCATTCAACCGCAACTCAGGACGCCCCATGAACACAAGAACCCCCACACCGGCCGCAGCCTGGCTCGCAGTCGCAGCTTGCAGCGCTGCGACGAAGCAGGACGATGCGATAGTCAAGCACACGATGGCGATGAAGAAGTAACCTTCACGTTCTCGCCAAGGAGCTGCAATGCCCTCACCATCGGACCCGAACGCGGCGAGCCACAGGGGCTACCTGTACCTGCGCCACCGCTGGCCGACGCGACTGACGCACTGGATCAACGTGCTCTCGCTGACCATGCTGCTGCTGAGCGGGCTGATGATCTTCAACGCCCACCCGGCGCTCGACTGGGGCAAGTCCTCGTACAACGGCAAGCCTTCGTTCTTCGAGATCGGATCGCGCTTGGCCAGTGATGGCCGGCTGATCGGCGTCACGCGGCTGTTCGGGCACGAGTTCGAGACCACCGGCGTGCTCGGTGTCGCCGCCGGTGTCGACGGCCGGCTCAGTCAGCTGGCTTTTCCATGGTGGCTCACGATCCCCAGCCGCTACTCGCTGGCCGGGGGGCGCCTGTGGCACTTCTTCTTCGCTTGGCTGCTGGTGCTCAACGGCCTGCTCTACCTGACGCATGCGCTGATCAGCCGCCATCTGCAGCGCGATCTTCTGCCCACAAGGCAGGACTGGGCCGGCATCGGCCGCTCGATCGTCGATCACCTGCGCTTTCGCCACCCGAAAGGTGAGGCGGCGCGCCACTACAACGTGCTGCAGAAGCTGGCCTACCTCATCGTGATCTTCGTCCTGCTGCCGCTGATCGTGCTGGCCGGCTGGGCGATGTCACCGTGGCTCAACTCGCTGCTGCCGGGCTGGGTCGATCTATTTGGCGGCCGCCAGGCTGCGCGAGCCGTGCACTTCATCATCGCCTGGCTGCTGGTGGCCTTTGTGGGCATCCATGTCTTCGAGGTCATCGTCAGCGGACTTTGGAACCACCTTCGATCGATGGTCACTGGCCGCTTCCGCATCACCGGCAGCGATGCCGCAACGACCACTGGAGGTCGCAAATGAAGCGTCTGAGCGTTTCCCCACAGGCCTTGGCCAAGCGCCGTTTCCTGCGGCGTGCCGCGGCCGGCGGCAGTGCGCTGCTGCTGGGCGGCTGCGACCATTTGGGCGGTAACGAGTCATTCATGCAATTGCTGTCGGCCGGTGAATCGCTCAGCCGCGGTGTGCGCAGCCTGGTCGGCAGCACGGCGACGACCCTGGCGCAGGAGTTCACCAAAGCCGACCTTTCGCCCTCCTTCCGCGGCAACGGCAACACCAACCCGGACAGCGCCGAATACAAGTCCCTGGCTGCGAAGGGCTTCGCCGACTGGAAGCTGGTCGTCGACGGCTTGGTGAAGACGCCGGCGGCGCTGTCACTTGCCGAGTTGCGGGCCATGCCGGCGCGCACCCAGATCACGCGCCATGACTGCGTCGAAGGCTGGAGTGCGATTGGCCAGTGGACCGGCGTGCAACTGGCCCGGGTTCTTGCGCAGGTGCAGCCTCTGCCGGAAGCGCGCTATGTGGT
>JBBAPI010000027.1:0-57948 GCA_040400915.1 Rubrivivax sp. | reverse complement strand
CAAATTGAAAATCTAGTCCAGCGGTGTCCGTGAGATCAGGGTAAGTCCAACTTCAGATGCACCAGACCCGCAAGGGCCAGCAGTGGTACTTCGGCATGAAGCTGCACATCGGCGTGGACAGCAAGACCGGACTGGCGCACAGCGCGGTGGTGACCGCAGCCAATGTGCACGACAAGCACCCGTTGCCGCAGTTGCTGCACGGGCAGGAGGAGCAGTGCTATGGCGACAGCGCGTATGCCTCGCAGCAGGAACTGATCCGGTCCAAGGCGCCGAAGGCCGCGGACCTGACCAACCAGCGCGTGCGCAAGGGCAGCGTCACCGAAGAGCTCGAGCGTCTGGTCAACCGCGCCAAGTCCCGGGTTCGGGCGCGCGTCGAGCACGTGTTCGGTGTCGTCAAGCGGCTGTGGGGCTTCGACAAGGTGCGCTACCGCGGCCTGGCCAAGAACGCCACGCGCTCATTCATCGCCCTCGGGCTGGCCAACATCTACTTGGCGCGTGGCGCACTGTATGGACAAGTCCGCCCGTAAGGGTCGAAACGCGGGCCAATGGCTCGCCAAACGGCCCGAAAGGGCGTGCAGAGCAGCAGATTCCGCAACGAAATCGCAGGCAGACGCCGGAAACAGCCCGAATTCAGCAATCGTCCTGAGTGTCGCTACTGGATGGCGGGCAGCGGGGGCTTGATCAGCGTTGCCTTAGGCACGCGCTTCGCTTGGGGTGACGCATCGGCCGCCTGCCTGGCGATCTGTGCGACCAATCGGACAAGGTCCGAAGCAACAATCAAATCTGGTACCGAATCAGAGTCGAGTTCGATCTTCCGCCCGCCTCTTTCAAACTCAGCGCCAGCTATGTTGAGTAGTCCAAGTGCTTGCGCGCCAGGCGAAGGGCGAACTGCACCGCGCCACTGGTTGATCACGGCCTCGGCCTTGGTCAGCACCTTGCTGAGGCCCTGAAGGTCAGATCGCACGTCTTGCATCCTGTCATGCGGCCCCAGTTGATCGAGGATCACACCGAGGTGCCTTTCAAGAAACGCGATTTGCTCTTTCGTCAGTTCATGCTCCACATGAAGGCGGCGCCGCTCGTCGTCGTTGAATCGAGGGCGAATCGCCGCCAGCTGGTTAGAAGGCACGGCCGTAGCCACAGCCAAGTCATCGCGAGGTTTGTGGTTCAAGGTGGTCATGGCCGTTGGAAAGTTGCCGTGCCAGCCGTTGCAGCCGGCGCGGCGGTGGCGGTCAACCAGCGCGGCCTTCGCCGCCCGCAGTGATCTGGCCCAGCATCTTGCCGAATGCAGGGTCTGCGGCGCGCGTCTTTTCCATGATCGCAGCCTCGGCCGCCGCCCTCGCCGCATCGTCAAAGACTACGCGCCCCGTCTCGAACGCCGTGCGGATCGCCTGCAAGTGAATGCCGACGGTGTTGAGCGTGTCACGGTCCAAGCTGTAGCCGCCCCTGACTGTGCCGAATGTGCCCGCAGCCGCACCGCAAATGAACTCTCCGAATATCTTCACGCAAGACAGCGCTTCCTTCTTGTACTCGGCCGCCGTGTGCTTGAACATCTCTAGTTGAATCTGTGCAATCTCCAGTTTTTGCCGCACCTTCTGTGCTGCGTCGGCGGCGGCTACCCGGGCCTCATGTTCTGCATCCGTCAGGGGGAGCACCAGCGCATATCGGCGGCCGGTTCGCTGGATACTGGCCCTGCGTTCGCCCGCCGGCTTGATCGTCCGGCTGTTCTTCCACCTCGTGCCCTCGCCGTCGAAGATGCCCGCAGGGCAGGCCGGGTGCGCCAGTAGAGATGCCTTGTCTCCGGTGTATCGGTCGCCCCAGCAGAAGCGTTCCACTTGGACGCCTGTAGGATTCTCAGTAGACATTGCGCGTTCTCCTTGATGGTTGCGCGTGGTGTTTAGGCCCGGCTCGGTGTTCCACCACCTTGTCGGGCCGCTTTGCCGCAGGGCCGCTGCGGCGCCGGTTCAGGCCGCGAGCACCTCCTGATGTTTAACGGGCTTGATGCGGGTCAGCGCGGGCTTGGCGCTCTTCTGCGTGTGCCACAGGTCATAGGCGGCCTGCATGCCCAGCCAGACGCTGGCCCGGCCGCCGTGATCGACGCCCAGCCAGCGCTCCAGGCGCAAGGCCATCTCAGCCGAGATCCCGGCCCGGGCGTTCAGCACGCGGGACAGCGCGGCGCGCGTCACGCCCAACTGCGCGGCGGCATCGGTCACGGTCAGGCCCAGCCCCGGCAACACGTCTTCGCGCAGGGTTTCGCCAGGGTGCGGCGGGTTGTGCATGGTGCTCATGTTCGGTCCTTTCAGTGGTAATCCCGGTAGTCGACGACGGTGGCATCTGCGCCCTCGAACTTGAAGGTCAGGCGCCAATTGCCGTTGACCCACACGGACCAGTGACCAGCGAGATCGCCCTTCAGCGGGTGCAACTTCCAACCTGTGACGTTCATGTCCACCGGGGCGGTCGCTTGATTCAACTGGGCCAGCTGGCGCTTCAACTTCGGAGCATGCGCAGCCTGAATGCCGGCCTTGCTGCTCGTCGAGAAGAATGCCTGCAGGCCTTTGTGTGCGAAGCTCTTGATCACAGGTTAAGTGTATAGCGTTGCTGCTCAGGTTGCAAGTCATGCCGCAGCATCGACGCGCTTGCTCTGCAGGTCGAAGACCTCGCCCTTCTTCTCGACCCTGGCGAGGAACTTCGCCCAATCGGCCATCATCAGCCGGCGCTTCTCGAACAGGTCGCCACGACGATACGCGGCCTCCACCTTGTCGCCGATTGCGTGGGCCAGGGCCATTTCCGCCGCGTCGCGCGGGTAGTTGGTCCGCTCGCTGGCCCAGTCGCGGAAGGTGCTGCGAAAGCCGTGCGGTACGGCTGGCACTCCCATGCGGCGCAGGACCGCCGCAAGCGTCATGTCCGACAACTGGCCACCACGCGGGGCAGGGAACACCAGATCCGTGCCCGGCATCCTCGTCTGCGACTTGAGCAGTTCCAGCGCTTCAGCCGTCAGCGGCACGCGATGTTCCTTGCCTGCCTTCATCCTGGCGGCGGGAATGGTCCAGGTCTTAGCCTCCGTGTCGATCTCTGCCCACGTTGCGCCGCGTACTTCACCGCTTCGAGCGGCCGTGAGGATGGCGAACTCCAGCGCGCGGGCGCCGGTGCCCTGGGCCTCGCGCAGGCGGACCATAAAGGCGCCCACGTCGCCGACCGGCAGGGCGGGGTGGTGCTCCACCGTGGTGACCTTCGAGGGCTTCGGCAGGAGCTTGTCCAGGTGACCGCGCCAGCGGGCTGGATTCAACCCATCGCGCAGGCCCCGGGCCGTCGCCCAGTCCAGCACCAGTTCCATCCGGCTGCGCACGCGCGATGCGGTTTCGTTGGTGGTCGTCCAGATCGGTTCGAGTACCGCCAGCACCTGGGGCAGCTTCACGTCACGCACCGTGAGCTCTCCCAGCACCGGGTAGGCGTGCTGTGAAAGGGAATTCGTCCATTGCTGCCGATGCTTGGCGTTCTTCCAGCCTTCCTGGTGGGCCTTGATGTAGGCCTCGGCGCATTCCTTGAACGTCAGGGCCTCGGCCATCGCGGCGCGCAAGGCGCTCTGCGCAGCCTGCTGGCGTTGGATCGGGTCGATGCCCTGCCGGATCAGTTCGCGTGCGTCGCGGGCTTTCGCATGCGCCATCGCCAGCGTCACGCTCGGGTAGTTGCCAAGCCCCATATCCCTACGCTTGCCGCCGACAACGGCCCGCAGGGTCCAGCTACGAGCACCGGCCGGTGTGACTTGCAGTGCCAGGCCTGGCACGACCCCGACGAAGTGCAGGCCGGGGGCTTCCACCTTGGAAACCTCCAGGGCTTTCAGTTCTCTCGCGAGCTTCGGCATACTTTTCTCCGATCAACGACCCATCATTGATGGTGCAATCGGATGCTACGGCCTGACACTGCCTAGCGCAAGCATTGAGGATTTTTCATAGCTGGAATCAGCTTCTGTGCCACGACATGACACGGCCTGGAGTTCGATATCCGGGGACGTCCACTCCGCCATCAATCTCTCAGGGTTGCACCGAAAGGTCGCAACCCTTTGTTTTTGGCGGGCTTCCTGGGAAGGAAGGATCTTCGGGCCTCAGTCGCAAGGGGTTGACCGTGTAACCTCGGCGTGTGACTACCCCCGACGTGAATCGATTCCCAGGTGCCTACTCCCTTCCCGATTCCAGGGCCTACCCGTTCGGCCTGAAGCCGCCCGATGGCTTTCAGCACCACTTCCCGGGCGACTGGGCGGTCTGCTTTTCACGTCGTACGACGATCCTTGCCGACGCGAACGCCAAGACCAAGGCCAAAGCCTTGCACGCCGAGTGGGCGGAGAAATTCACTGTGCTGCTGAAGCGCGACAACCCAGTCGCCGTCGAACTGTCTCCCGCACTTGCATCGGCGATTTCGCAGGGCGGGGCCTCATGCCGAGGTTTTTGGGCGGCCCGTATCGGCACGGCCATCGCCGAATGTCAGTGTTGGCGCGGGCACACCAAGGGAGGGGCCAATAAAGTCGACACGCTATGGGCTACCGCCCCTTACCCCAGCTTGGGTGCGGCATCACGCGCCAAATAGTGGGTGCACTCGCTTCCTTTTAGCATCCGCCGCAGGTCTCAACCGCTATAAGGTTAGGCCGCAGAAAAAAAGCGAGAATTACACCGCCGCAACGGAGAGGATTTAGTAATGCGAAGAGTACCCACCTTTTTGTCGATAGCCTTTTTATTGGGAGCGCCCGCCATAACATTCGCATCCGATGATTCAGCAAAACTGGCTTTGGATGCAAAAGTACTACTGGATACCTATTTTGGTGACCGCCAAAATCTGGAACAGGCCAGCGCCCTGTTGACCAAAGCACTCGCTGCTGATGACAAGGATCCTGATGTATTCGTCCAAGCGGCCCGGTTGACAATAAAAGGTGGCCATGTGGTTTATAGCCAATATCAACCAGGCGCAGTCGATGCCTATGAGGAGCTGATAGATCGCGCCATCAAGTTGGACTCTAAACATACGAAAGCTCATATCCTTAGGGCGGAAGCATTCAGCCTTCGAAAGAACTACACAGCGCAAAAAGAGGCGCTTGATAGAGCGAGAGAACTTGGATCCAAAGATCCTTGGCTCTCGATTGGCTATGCCAACTACTGCACGAACATCAAAGACTCATGTGAATTCAACCACCTCAGGAACGTGCAAGCGCTTGGCCCTGGCACTACTGCGGATAGCCGTAATGCATACGTCGCTTCACTGAAAAGCCTTGCGCGTTACAAGCCACAGCCGGGTGTGGTTCCCGACCTTAAGTCGATCGCCGAATCGGCCCGAAAGGAGCGCAACCCATCAGACGCCTGGACACTGGGTACATTTGCTGATCGATTTATATTTCGCGGGATGTTTGATGACGCGATTGCATACTCAAGAGAGGCATTGGCCGTCATGGACTACGGCGCTGGAAGACTCACACTTGCCGCAGCACTCTACGGAAAAGCCGCTGAGCGACAGGCAGCCGGCGATTTAGAAGCCGCCGATCCGCTGATTCGAGAGGCAATGGCACTGAATTTTGCGAAAGCAGATGTTCTCGACAGACTCTCAGACTCAAGCTCGAGTGTTGAGAGATTGATGCCTATTCTCAAGAAAATTGTAGAGTAGGCGCCCTGACCAGACGCAGGACTTCGGGGGTGATCTGCCGGGACTCGGTGTGGGGCGCTGACCAATAACACGCCCAGTTACACCCATTTAAGGGTCTGTTGGTCGGTGCGTGGTGCTTGCGGTCTCGGCTCTGCCGCCGGACCACCGACGCCGACGGCGGCGGGCAGAACGCTGCGCAGAAGGGCCTGTGACCACCGATCGCGGCGCCCCATCGCCGGCGCTGGGCAGTCAGTCACTGGGCTACCCCAGTGCTGCAGCCTTCGCAGCCACCTGCCGCTCACTTGGCGGCCAGTTCGGCGACGATCTGGCTGGCGATCTGGTTGTGGGCGTTGCTGAGGCTGGACTCGACAAAGTCACTGTCGTTGTCCAGCCAGACCGCCAGCGGGCTGACCGGTCCGGCGTAGCGGTAGGCCTTTTCCAGGGTGCTGGCTGGCGGCTGCCCGGCCGGTCGCACGCTGACCAGGGCCTCGAGCCAGAACCCGACCTGTTCGTCGCGGGTGGAGGTGAGCTGGATGTCCTGCAGCTGGATGGTGACCACAAAGGCGGGCGGGTCGATGTCGAGCTTCCAGTAGCGGCGCGCCTTCTCGGCGACGTGGCGGCGCAGCTCGTCGAGTGGGTCGTGCGCGCGCTGTGCGCGGGCCATCCGGCCCCGCAACTGGGCAGCCTTGTCTTTGGACAGCGCCCCGGTCAGGCCCACTGCGGCACCCACGGCGGTGCCGGCGCCAGCGCCCGCCGTGGCCGCCAGCGGGATGCACAGCACGGCCCAGGGGCCGCAGACCAGGCCCCACAGCCCGCCGATCACCGCGCCCGAGCCGGCCCCGGCCGCCATGCCGCTGCCCAGGGCCTTGTTGCTGACGCTGAGCTCGCCGCCGCTGCCTTCGGCCTTGACCACGACGAAGGCGACGGCAAGGCCGCTGCGCAGGGACGAAAGCCGCGGTGGCGTCGCACAAGCGGGCAGCAAGCTCAGAACCAGCCCAGCGCACAGGCTACGTCGATACATGGCTGTCTTTCAGCGTGCAGTGGCCGGTCCGATCCTGGGCCGTGCCACGGCGGATGTCATTCCCTGCGCTGTCGGCTCGGCGGTGGTCGAACCCACAGCAGCCGCAGCATACCGTTCAGGCTCATCCCCCGGGGTGCGCAGGCACAGCAGGTTCAGACCGCCCCGCAGCAGGCCCGACCCCGTACTTGTCTTGCTTGTTTCACCCCGGACCTGCGCCTAGACTGAAGCGCACCATGCAAGCTGCCCAGAACGAACTCCTGACCCGCATAGGCCCCGGCACGCCGTGCGGCGAACTGCTGCGCCGTTACTGGCAGCCTGCGGCCCTGCTCGACGAATTCGACCCGCTTCTGGACCCCCGCATGGCCAGCCGGCCGTTGAAAGCGGTGCGCCTGCTGGGCCAGGACCTGGTGCTGTTTCGCGACGCGGCCGGCACCTTCGGCCTGCTCGACCGCGACTGCCCGCACCGCGGCGCCGACCTCGCCTTTGCGCGGCATGAAGGCGACGGCATCCGCTGCCCTTTCCACGGCTGGAAGTTCGCGGCCAGCGGGCAGTGCCTGGAAACGCCGGCCGAACCGCCGGGCTCGACGCTGTGCCAGCGCGTGCGCCAGCGCAGCTACCCCTTGCGTGTGGCGGCCGGCGTCATCTTTGCCTACCTGGGGCCGGAAGACAGCACGCCGCCCGAACTGCCGGCCTTCGACGCCTTGGTCGCGCCGGCCAGCCACCGCTTCGCCTTCAAGGGCCTGTGGCGCTGCAACTGGCTGCAGGCTTTCGAGGTCGGCATCGACCCCGCACACCCGTCTTTCCTGCACCGCTACCTGCGCGACGATGAGCTGGACGCCAGCGGACTGAAGGAGTTCGGCCGCCAGTTCCGCGCCGCCAGCGTGGGCGAGGTGGACGGTGAGCGCTGGCCCATGACCCGCGTAATGCGCGAAGTCTGCAGCCCCGAGATCCACTTCGACGAAGTCGCACCCGGCCTGACCCGGCTGACCGCCCTGCGCGCCATCAGCGACCGCCTGACCCATGTGCGCGTCACCCACGCGGCCTTCCCGCAGACCTTCGTCATCCCGCTGTCGGAAACCGTGACCATCACCCAGATGCACGTGCCGGTCGACGACGGGCAGACCTACTGGTACAGCTTCTTCACCAGCTTTGCCGGCCCGCTGGACCAGGAAACCATGCGCCGCCAGCGCCTGGCCCACATCAGCCTGCCCGACTACGTGCCGCACAACGGCCGCCACAACCACTGGAACTTCAAACCTGACGAACAGCAAACCCGCACCTACCTGGGCATGGGCGAGGAAGACATCAACCTGCACGACCAGTGGGCCGTCGAGAGCATGGGCGCCATCCAGGACCGCACGCGTGAACACCTGGGGCAGAGCGACAAGGTCATCATGGCCAACCGGCGCATGCTGCTGAAGGCCATCGAAACGGTGCGCGGTGGCGGCACCGCGCCGATGGTGCTGGATGCCGCGCAAGCGGCCGCGCTGCAGGGCCCGGACACCATGGACTGCATCGCCCCGGCCGCGACGTGGCAGGCGCACTGGCAGGCTGCCGCGGCGGCCAAGCGCGCGGGCGCCGGCTGGCTGGCCGCGGGCGCCGCAGCGCCGGCATGACACCGGCAGCCGCCCGGGTCGCGGCGTGTGAGTGCGTGCTGGACCGCCTGCGCGCGGCCGGCATCGAACAATTGCGCCTGGCCTGGGCCGACCTGCACGGCACGCTGCGCGGCAAGACCGTGGTCGGCGGCGCCGAAGCGATGGCCCAGGCCCTGCTGGGTGGTGTCGGCCTGGTCAGCACGCTGCTGTTGAAGGACACCGCCGACCGCACGGCCTTCCAGGTGTTCGAGCCGACGGCCAACGCCGCCACCCAGGCCCTGTTCGCTGCGGGCGACGCAGCCGGTGGCGCTGGCTTCGGCGCCGCCAACAATGTGCTGCTGCTGCCCGACCCGACCAGCTGCACCGTGCTGCCCTGGGCCGATGCCACGGCCTGGGTGCGCTGCGACCCGGTCTGGGCCAACGGCAGCCCCGTGCAGGCCGACCCGCGTGGCGTCCTGCTGCGCGCCGTGGCGGCCTTGCAGGCGGCCGGCTACGCCCTGCGCTGCGGGCTGGAGGTGGAATTCCACATCTACCGCATCACCGATGAAGGGCTGGCCGCGGCGGACGCGGCCTGGCCCGCCGAGCCGCCGGCCGTGGCGCTGCTGCACCAGGGCTACACGCTGCTGTCCGAAGCCCACGCCGACCTGTGCGCCGAGGCGCTGGACATCGTGCGCCGCACGGCGCTGGGCCTGGGCCTGCCGCTGCGTTCACTGGAAATCGAATTCGGGCCGAGCCAGTTCGAAGCCGTCTTCGCGCCGACCGACGCACTGACCGCTGCCGACCAGATGATCCTGTTCCGCAACGGCCTGCGCCAGGCGCTGCGCCGCGCCGGCTACCACGCCAGTTTCGTCTGCCGGCCGCCGTTGCCCTTGGCCGTGGCCAGTGGCTGGCACCTGCACCAATCGTTGACGGACCTGCAGGGTCGCAACGCGATGCAGCGTGACAGCGCGACAGCCCTTGCCACGGATGCCGGCGATGCAAGGCACAGCCTGAGCCGGGCCGGCGCGCAGTGGCTGGCCGGCCTGTTGGCGCACGCCGCAGGCATGACTGCCCTGTGCGCGCCCACGCTGCCCGCCTACAGCCGCTACCAGGGCAGCGTGATGGCGCCGCAGGCGGTGGTCTGGGGGCGCGACAACCGGGGCGCGATGCTGCGCCTCATCGGCGAGCCGGACGACCCGGCCACGCGCGTCGAGAACCGCATCGCCGAGCCCATGGCCAACCCCTACCTGGCCATCGCGGCGCAGATCTGGGCCGGCCTGGACGGCCTGCAGCGTGAACTGGACCCGGGCCCGGCCACCGAGACGCCCTACGTCGGCCGCGCCGCGCGCCTGCCCGGCACGCTGAACGAGGCCCTCGATGCACTGGCCGGCGACACGGTCCTGCAAGCCGGCCTGGGCCCCGTGATGAGCCTGGTCTACGACACCATCAAGCGCCAGGAACTGGCGCGTCACGCGCAGGCCGAAGATTCGGCGCAGTGGCAACGTCGTGAATACTTCGGTCGTTACTGAAACCATCCGCCTTCTTCGAGACCCCCGACTTCATGACCACCGTCACCCTGATCCTGCACACCGCCGACGGCCATGCCCAGCGCATCACCGGCCGCACCGGCAAGAGCCTGATGCAAGCGGCGGTTTCGGCGGGCGTCGATGGCATCGCGGCCGATTGCGGCGGCTGCCTCACCTGCGCCACCTGCCATGTCTTCGTCGATGTCGCATGGGCCGCGCGTCTGCCCGCGCCGTCGGCCGACGAAGTGGCCATGCTCGACATGACGGCCACCCCGCGCGAGGCCAGCAGCCGCCTGTCCTGCCAGATCGAATTGACCGCCGCGCTCGACGGGCTGATCGTGCGCCTGCCCGCCACCCAATACTGAAGCCCATCCCGAGGAGAGACCTTTGAACTTTTTGCACCGAGGCGCCCAGATCTGCGCCGTACTGGCCGGCGTGCTGCTGACCGTGATCACGCTGATGACCTGCGTCAGCCTGATCGGCCGCAACACCTCGGGCTGGACCATCGTCGGCGACTTCGAGTTGTCGGGCTCGGCGGCCGGAGCGGCCATCGCGCTCTTCATGCCCTGGTGCCAGATCCAGCGCGGCAACATCATGGTCGACTTCTTCACCGCCAAGGCCAGCGCGGCCACGCAGGAGAAGCTCGACCGCTTCGGCGCACTGCTGCTGGCGCTGGCGATGGGCCTGATGACCTGGCGCACCGGCGTCGGCGGCCTCAGCGCCTGGCGCAACCAGTCGGGCTCGATGATGCTGGGCTTCCCGGAATGGGTGGTCTATGCCTTCATGGTGCCGGCGCTGGGCTTGACGGCCCTGATCGCGCTGGCGCAGGCGGTGCAAGGCTTCGACGGCTTCAGCGACACGCAGGCGGAGTCCGCCCCATGAGCTTCAGCCTCACGCCTCTGACCCTGACGCTGGTCATCTTCGCGGTGATGCTGCTGCTGATGGCGCTGCGCACGCCGATCGCCATCGCCATGTTCGCGGCCGGCGCCGTCGGCTATGTGCTGCAGGCCGGCTGGCTGCCGCTGGCCAACTTCCTGAACACGCAGGCTTTCGCGCGCTTCGCCAGCTACGACCTGAGCGTCATCCCGCTGTTCATCCTGATGGGCAATTTCGCGACGCAGGGCGGTATCTCGCGGGCGCTGTTCGGCTTTGCCGCGGCGGTGATGTCGCGCTTCAAGGGCGGGCTGGCCATGGCCGCGGTGATGGCCTGCGCGGCCTTTGGCGCCATCTGCGGCAGCAGCGTGGCCACGGCCGCCACCATCACCCAGGTGGCGCTGCCCGAGATGCGCCGCGCCGGCTATTCGGGCCGGCTGGCCACCGGCACGCTGGCGGCCGGCGGCACGCTGGGCATCCTGATACCGCCGTCGGTGCCGCTGGTCATCTACGCCATCCTGGCCGAGCAGAACATCGCCAAGCTGTTCGCCGCGGCCATGGTCCCGGGAATCATCGCGATGCTGGGTTACATGATCGCCATCGCGATCTACGTCCGCGTCGTGCCGGGCCACGCGCCCGACCAGGAAGACGCGCCCAAGCTGACGCTGCAGGCGCTGTCGGGCATAGGCCCCATCGCCATCATCTTCGTCATCGTCTTCGGCGGCATCTACGGCGGTTTGTTCACGCCCACCGAAGGCGCGGCCGTCGGCGCGGCGGCCACCTTCTTCGCGGCGCTGGCCAAGCGCGAGATCACCTGGGCCAAGTTCAAGAACTGCTTCTATGCCACCGCCGAATCGTCGGCCATGATCTTCCTGATCTTCCTCGGCGCCGACCTGATGAATGCGTCGCTGGCCCTGACCCAGGTGCCGGGCCAGCTGGCGGGCATCGTGCAGGCCTGGGGCCTGCCGCCAGTGATGGTGGTGGGCGCCATCATGCTGTTCTACGTGGTGCTGGGCAGCGTGATGGACGAACTCAGCATGATCCTGCTGACCATCCCCATCTTCTTCCCGATGATCATGGGCCTGGACTTCGGCATGCCCAAGGAAAGCGTGGCCATCTGGTTCGGCATCATGGTGCTGATGACGGTCGGCTTCGGCATGCTGGCGCCGCCGGTGGGGCTCAATGTCTACGTCGTCAACAGCATGGCCAAGGGTGTGCCCATCGCCGAGAGCTACCGCGGTGTGATGCCCTTCCTGATCAGCGACACCATCCGCACGCTGCTGCTGCTGTTCTTCCCGCCGATCAGCCTGTGGCTGGTGAAGTACATCGGTTAGGGCCCGGGCGACGGGCGACAGGCGCCATCGCTGCCGCCTGTCGCGAAGGTGACGCCGTCTAAGGGATAGGCCGCAGTAGCCAGTCCGGCGATCCGGCCCCATCATTCCAGCTCGATCCGCGTGGCATGAACCGCGCGGGCAACTGGAGACATGAGATGCAAAGACACACCCTCGCGGCCCGCTGGGTCGCGCTAGGCGCACTGGCCTTGCTGGGCGCCTGCAGCGGCAGCAGCGACCCGCTGCCCGGCGACACCACCATCACCACCCTGTCCAACCGTGCCGACCTCATCAGCGGCGGTTCGGCGCTGGTCGAAATCACCTTGCCGGCCGGCGCCGTCGCCAGTTCGCTGGTGGTGGACCTGGACGACACCAACATCAGTTCCAGTTTCGTCAAGGGCAGCGACGGCCGCATCCTGGGCGTCGTCAAGGGCCTGAAGAACGGCACCAACATCCTGCGCGCGCGCGCCGCGGACGGCCAGTTCGCCGGTGCCACGCTGACCATCACCAACGCGCCCATCGGCGGCCCGGTGCTGCTGTCGGCGCAGACCACGCCCTGGGTCTGTGCCACGCCCACCGCGGTGGCGGCCACCGGCACCACGCCGGCCAGCAACGCCAGCGGCCTGAGCACCAGCGCCATCGATGCGCAGTGCAACATCGCCACCGAATACAAGCTGTTCTACCGCACCACCACGGCCGGTTGTTCGACGGCCTTGCCCGACCCCAGCCCACCGGCCGTGGCCGCTGCCAACAACTGCTTCAAGCCCTACACCGTGGGCGTGACGCCGACGGACCTGGCCACCACCACGACGACGGCCGGTGTCACCGTGCCCTACATCGTGCGCGTGGAGCGCGGCACGCTCAACCGCGGCATCTACGACATCGTGGTGCTCTTCGACCCGACCAAGACCACCGCCTGGACGCCGCTGGCGCCGCAGGCGCAGTGGAACGGCAAGGTCGTCTACAGCTTCGGCGCCAGCACCGGCCAGCCGCGGCTGCAGTACCGCACCGAGCAGAACTGGGCCGACGACGCGGCGCTGTCGCGCGGTTTCATGGTCGTTGACCACAGCCTGACCGATTCGCTCTACAACAGCAACCGCGTGCTGGTGGCCGAAACGCTGATGATGATGAAAGAGCACATCACGCGCGGCTACGGCCAGATCAAGTACACGCTGGGCAACGGCTGCTCGGGTGGCTCGATCCAGCAGAACACCATCGCCTCGACCTTCCCGGGCTTGCTCGACGGTTTGCAGCCGGCCTGCGACTACCCGGACTCGATCACCACCGGTCTGGAAGTCACCGACTGCGTGCTGCTGGTGAACTTCTACGCCGGTACCGACTGGCAGGCGCTCAACGCGGGCCTGACGTCGACGGAGATCAATGCCAAGAAGACCGCCATCAACGGCCACCTGGACCACACCGCCTGCCATGGCTGGAACAACCTGTTCGGCACCAACGGCAAGCCCGGCAACTACGTGCCCATGGTGGTGGCCGACAACACGACCGGTGCAGTGGTGGTGGGCGGCGCGCCGCGCAACAACTGCCAACTGCCGGCCTCGCAGGTCTATGACCCGGTGACCAACCCCAACGGCCCGCGCTGCGGCGATGCCGACGCGTCGGTGGCCGTCTGGGGCACCACGGCGGGGCTGGCCAGCGGCAGCAAGCGCGCACTGACCACCGTCGACAACGTCGGCGTGCAGTACGGCCTGGGCGCACTGCTGGCCAAGATCATCTCGCCCGATGAGTTCGTCACGCTGAACGAGAAGATCGGCGGCTACGATGTCGACGCGAACTTCAGCGTCGCTCGTTCAGCGGCCGACGCGGCCGCCTTGGACATCGCCTACAAGAGCGGCATCGTGGGCAGTGGCAAGAACCAGGGCAAGCTGCCCATCATCGACTCGCGCGGTTACGACGAGAGCTACGGCAACCTGGCCCTGGGCCAGTACGGCATCCACCAATACTGGCGCAGCTATTCGCAGCGCGCCCGCATCGCGGCCGCCAACGGCGGCAACAGCGGCAACCAGGTGATCTGGCGCTACGGCTATTCGCTGACACCGGCCACACCGGCCCAGGTGAATGCCGTCACCGTGGCCTCGCTGACCACCATGGACACCTGGCTCAGTGCCTTGCTGACCAGTGCGCCCAAGACCTGGCTCAACGGTGAGCGCACCCAGGCCCAGGTGATCGCCGCCAAGCCGGCTGCGGCGGTGGACCTCTGCTACCTGACCAGCGACGTGAACTTCGCCAACAAGATCACCGACGCGGCGGTCTGCAACGCCGACCCGCGCCTGGTGCCGCGTGCCTCGCCGCGTCAGGTGGCCGGTGGTTCGGTGCAGGAGAACATCCTGAAGTGCCAGTTGAAGCCCCTCAGCTTCAGCGACTACACCGGCATCACCTTCACCGCCGCGCAGCAGTCGCGTCTGCAGGCTGTCTTCAGCAGTGGCGTGTGCGACTGGAGCAAGCCCGGTGCGGGCCAGCAGGAGGCCATCAGCCCGCTGACCTACAAGGCCGGCCCTGGCGGTGCTGCACTGCCGGCGGCTCCGGTTTCCTCACGCATCTAGCCTTGAGGCTGCCCGGCTGGGTCCGGGTGGCTGCAGGACACAACGCCGGCCTCAGGGCCGGCGTTTTCATTTGTCGCTGACGCTGCCGCTTTCATGGCGGCTGTCGGGGTCGCCGCGCAGCGCCAGTGTCGGGATCCGCACACCGCGCCGCGCCAAGGCCTCGCGCAGCAGGAACTCGACTTGGGCGTTGGCGCTGCGCAGGTCCTGCGCGGCCAGGCGCTCGATTTCGGCCCACAGGGCCGGGTCGATGCGCAAGGCGAAGGCCTTCTTGTCCGGGCTGGCCATGCAGGGGCGGCGGGGCGATGCCTGGCGTCAGTTGTAGAGCGTGCCGGCGTTGATCACCGGTTGGGTGTCGTGGTCGCTGCACAGCACCACCAGCAGGTTGGACACCATGGCCGCCTTGCGCTCGTCGTCCAGCACCACCACGTTGCGCTCGGACAGGCCTTTCAGCGCGGCTTCGACCATGCCCACCGCGCCCTGCACGATCTTGTGCCGTGCCGAGATGATGGCTTCGGCCTGCTGGCGGCGCAGCATCACCTGGGCGATCTCGGGCGCATAGGCCAGGTGCGTCAGCCGGGCGTCCTGCACCTGCACGCCGGCCTTGGCGCAGCGCGCCTGCAATTCGATGCGCAAGGCTTCGGCCACCACGTCCATGCCGCCGCGCAGCGTGGTCACCTCGTGGCCGTCCTGCTCGCCTTCGTCATAGGGGTACTGCGAAGCCAGGTGGCGCAGCGCGGCTTCGGTCTGCACCTGCACATAGCGCTCGAAGTCTTCCACGTCGAAAGCCGCCTGGGCCGTGTCCTGCACGCTCCAGACCAGCGCGGCGCTGATCTCGATGGGGTTGCCGCGCTGGTCGTTGACCTTCAGCGTCGGCGCGTTGAAGTTGCGCGCCCGCAGCGACAGCTTGCGCTTGAGCATCAGCGGGTTGGCCCAGCGCAGGCCCTGGCTGCGGTCGGTGCCGCTGTAGTGGCCGAAGAAGGTCAGGATGGCGGCTTCGTTGGGCTGCAGCACGTACAGACCGGCGACGATGAAGGCGGCCACCGACACGCCCAGGACCAGCCACAGCAGGCCCGCCTGGATCTGGGCCGCAGCCTGGTAGCCGCCGAAGGCCGCCAGGCCGACGAAGGCCAGCGCCAGCAGGAACATCGGCAGCCCGGGCAGTGAATGGCGCGGTCTTTCGCATAACACCGCCAAGGTGGCGGCAGGGCTGGGCGTGCGGATGTTCATGACGGGCTCCTTGATCTCAAAGTGATATCACTTTAGGGCAGAGCCAGCGGCCCTGTCAAGCCGGCCGGAGCGGCCGCGTGCCGACTTCAGTGCAGCAGGAAATCGCGCACCGCCGGCAGGGCGTCGGCGGCTGCTTCTTCATGCGGCAAGTGGCCGACCTCGGGCAAGGTCACCAGCCGGGCCTGCTTCAGGGCACGCAGGTAGTCCTGCGCGTTGGCCACCGGGATCATCGCGTCCTTCTCGCCCCACAGCAGCAGTGTCGGCGCGGTGATGCGGGTCAGCAGCGGCACCGGGTCCTGCAACACCAGCTGCTGCATGCGGGCGATCAAGGCCGGACGCACCTGCGGCGCCCGCATCAGGTGCCAGTAGCGGTCGATGGTGGCGTCGCTCATCAGCTTGGGGTTGGCATAGGCCGGCTCCAGGCTCATGCGCAACAGCATGCGGGGCAGCACCAACTGCATCAGCCGCACCGGCGCCGTCACTTCGGGCGCCTTGCCGTATTCGAAACTGGGGCTGGCAAAGCCGTCGGGCGCCACCAGCACCAGCTTGTCGACCCGGCTGGGTTGGTCCGCCGCGAAGCGCCAGGCCAGCCGGCCGCCCATCGAGTGCCCGATGAGGCTGGCGCGTGCGACGCCCAGCTGGTCCATCAGCCCCAACAGTACCTGCACGCCACGCCCATCGCTGTAGTCGCCCGTCGGGTCGGCGCCCGACAGGCCGGCACCCGGCAGGTCGATGCGGATCACGCGGAAGCGGTCGGACAGGCCCAGCGCCCAGGGCTCCCAGGTGTGCAGGCTGGAGCCGAAGCCATGCAGCAGGATCAGCGCCGGCGCTTCGCGTGGCCCGGTGTCGCGCACATGCAGCCGCAAGCCGGCCACATTCAGGAAGGTGCTGGGCGGCGGGGCATAGCGCGCTTCCAGCGTGGTGCGGTCCTCGTCGGGGGTCCAGAGCCACCAGCCGCCGAGCAGCAGAGCGATCAACAGCATGGGGGTCACGATCATCTTCTTCACGGGCCGCGGTGCCAGGTTGTACAACGGCGCATTCTCTGTGCGGCCGGTGAACGGTTACACGGGCCCACGGGCCCACGGGCCCACGGGCTAAGGGAAAATCGCGACTACCTCGGGGGCGCGCGCCCGTTAACTTTACGGGCCCAACCCGCCCGGAGACCAACCCGATGAAACGCCGCTCATTCATGCAAGGCGCTGCCGCCGCCACCGTACTGGGTGCGCCGCACCTCAACGGCTTTGCGCAGCAAAGCATCACGCTCAAGTTCCACACTTTCATGGCGCCGATGAGCAATGTCTGGCTCAGCATGCACAAGCCGTGGATGGACAAGGTCGAGAAAGACAGCGGCGGGCGCATCAAGTTCGAGGGCTACCCGGCCATGCAACTCGGCGGCACGCCGGTGCAGCTCTACGACCAGGCGCGCGACGGCGTGGTCGACATCGTCTGGACCCTGCCCGGCAACACCGCCGGCCGTTTCCCGCGCATCGAAGTCTTCGAGCTGCCGTTCATGATGAACAACGCCGAAGCCACGTCCAAGGCCTATTGGGAGTACTTCCAGACCCAGTGCCCCGACGAGTTCAAGGAAACCCAGGTGCTGGCGCTGCAGGTGCACGGCCCGGGCGTCTTCCACACCGCCAACAAGCCGATCAAGAGCGCGGCCGATCTGAAGGGCCTGAAGATGCGCGGCCCGACGCGGCAGGTGACCAAGATGCTGGCATCGGTGGGCGCCATCCCGGTCGGCATGCCGCTGCCGCAGATCCCCGACGCGCTGAGCAAGGGCACCATCGACGGCTGCGTCATCCCCTGGGAAGTGGTGCCGTCGGTGAAGGTGCACGAGCTGACCAAGTTCAGCAGCGAATTCGCCCCCGGCTCGCCCGCCCTCTACACCACCACCTTCGTGATGGCCATGAACAAGGCCCGCTACGACGGCCTGGCGCCCGATCTGAAGAAGGTCATCGATGCCAACTCCGGCCTGGCCGCCTCGGGCTGGCTGGGCAAGACGCAGCAGGGCAACGACCCCATCGGCCGCAAGAGCGCCACCGACCGCAACAACACCATCCACACCTTCACGACGGCCGAAGCCAACGAGTTCATCAAGCTCAGCAGCCAGGTCGACGACGAATGGGTGGCCGACATGGACAAGCGCGGCTACAAGGGTGCGGCTTTGCTGAAGTCGGCCAAGGACCTGATCGCGAAGTACGGCAAAGCCTGACGGTCAGCGCTCGGGGCGGCCCAGCCAGGCCGCTCCGCGCACGCCCGATGCGTCGCCATGCTGCGCCGGCAGCAGCCGCGTGCGCACCGGCTCGGTGGCGCCGGCCGCGAACACCCAGCGGCCCCACAGCGCCGGCACTTCGGTGTAGAGGTGGGTCAGGCGCGACAGTCCGCCGCCCAGCACGATGACGTCGGGGTCCAGCAGGTTGATCACGCTGGCCAACGCGCGCGCCAGCTGCTGCGCGTGGCGGCGCAGGCTGGCGGCGCAGCCCGCATGGCCCTGGGCGGCGCCTTCGACGATGGCCTCGCCGAGCAGCTCAGCGCCCGTGGCCTGCCGGTGCTGCAGCGACAGCCCGGAACCGCTGACATGGCCTTCGATACAGCCGCGCTGACCGCAGTAGCAAGGCAGCGCCGCACCATCGCTGTCATCGCGCCAGGGCAGCGAGTTGTGGCCCCATTCGCCAGCCAGCCCCTGCGCACCGTCCAGCACGCGGCCGTGCACCGCGATGCCGCCGCCGGCGCCGGTGCCCAGGATCACCGCGAAGACCACCTCGGCACCGGCGCCGGCACCATCGGTGGCCTCGGACAGGGCCAGGCAATTGGCGTCGTTGGCCAGGCGCACCGGCTGGCCCAGCAGCGCCGCCAGGTCGGCCCGCAGGGGCTGGCCGTTCAGACAGACCGAGTTGCAGTTCTTCATGCGCCCGTCGGCGGCCAGGCTGCCCGGCGTGCCGATGCCGACGCTGCACGCGCCGCCCGCGTGCAGCCGCGCCTGCCGGACCAGCGCCGCCACCGCCTGCAAGGTGCCGGCGTAGTCGCCCGCTGGCGTGGCCACGCGCTGCCGCCACAGCGATTGCCCCTCGGCCGACAGCAGCGCCGCCTCGATCTTGGTGCCGCCGAGGTCGATGCCCAGCATCGGCAGCGACCCGGGGCTCATCGTCGGTTCAGAGGGCTGCCGTGCGCGTGTTCAGCCAGGCCAGCGCGTCGCCGGACAGCTTGGGCGCCAGGCGTTCGCGCACGGTGGCGTGGTAGCCGTTCAGCCAGGCGATCTCGTCGGCGCGCATCAGGTCCATCGCGATGCAGCGGGTGTCGATCGGGCACAACGTCAGCGTCTCGAATGCGAGGAAATCGCCGAAGCCGCCGTTCTCCGAAGTCACGGCCGGCACGTTCAGCACCAGGTTCTCGATGCGCACGCCCCACTGCCCAGGGCGGTAGACGCCCGGTTCGATGGAGGTGATCATCCCGGGCTCCATCGCCATGTGCGCGTCGGGCACCGCCTTGCTGATGCTCTGCGGGCCTTCGTGGACGTTCAGGAAATAGCCCACGCCATGGCCGGTGCCGTGGCCGAATTCGATGCCTTCGGCCCACAGCGGCGCGCGCGCCAGGCTGTCCAGCATCGGGCTCAGCGTGCCTTGGGGGAAGCGCGCCCGTGACAGGTTCATCGTGCCCTTGAGCACCAGCGTGTAGTCGCGCTTCATCGCCGCGCTGACGGTGCCGATGGGCCAGACCCGCGTGATGTCGGTGGTGCCGCCCAGGTACTGGCCGCCGCTGTCGATGAGCAGCAGGCCGTCGCCCTCGATGACGGCGTGCGATTCGTCGGTGGCGCGGTAATGCGGCATCGCGCCGTTGGCGTTGAAGCCGGCGATGGTCGAAAAGCTCAGGCCGACGAAGCCCGGCCGGCGCGCGCGGGCGGCACTCAGGCGTTCGTCGATGGTCAGCTCGGTGATGCGCTCGCCCCGGGCCAGCGCGGCTTCGAACCCGGCATAGAACTCGCACATCGCGGCGCCGTCCTCGGCCATGGCCTCCCGCACGAAAGCGGCTTCGGCGGCCGTCTTGCGGCTCTTCAGCAGGGTGCTGGGGTTGATGGCTTCGACCACCGCGCAGGCTGCGCCCACGGGCTGGCGCAGGCCATGCGTGATGCGCCTGGGGTCGATCAGCAGCGTGCAGCCCGCGCCCAGCCGGCCCAGCGCCGCAGCGGCCTGCGCGTAGGGCGCCAGCGCGATGCCGTCGGCCTTCAGAAGGGCCGCCAGGGCCGCCGGGATCTTGCCGTCGCCGACGAAGAGCGTGCCGCCGGTCAGGTCGAGCAGCAGGTGCGCCAGGAAGACCGGGTTGTAAGTGACGTCGTTGCCGCGCAGATTGGTCAGCCAGGCGATGTCGTCGACCGTGGAAATGAAATGGTGCGTGGCGCCGCGGCTGGCCATCGCCCGGCGCACGGTGGCCAGCTTGTCGGCACGCGGCGTGGGCGCGTGCGGGGCCGTGTGTTCGTAGACCGGCTGGGCCGGCAGGGCCGGGCGCTCGGGCCAGATGTCGGCCAGCAGGTCGATGTCGGTGCGCAGCTTCACGCCGGCGCCGTCCAGCACCTGCTGCAGGGCCTTGGCAGCGGCCAGACCCAGCACCTGCCCATCCACCGCCACCACGGCGCCGGCCGGTGTGTGGCGAACCAGCCAGTCGAGGTGTTCGGGCGAGGTGCCGGTGGCGATCCTCACCAGGTCGATGCCGGTGCCTTGCAGCTCGGCTTCGGCCTGCACCCAGTAGCGGCTGTCGGCGAAGAGCGCGGCGCGGTCGGCAGCCACGATCAAGGTCGCCATCGACCCGGTGAAGCCCGACAGCCATTGCCGACCCTGCCAGTGCTCGGGCAGGTATTCGCTGAGGTGCGGGTCGCTGGAGGGCACCAGTAGCGCATGCACGCCGCGCTGGGCCAGCACCTCGCGCAGCTGGGTGATGCGCAGGCGGATCGGGGAGGTGCGGGTGTCCATGGTGGGGCTTGGTCCGGCGGTCGATAGAAGCAAGAATTCTAGGCTGCACGGTCCAGCACCGGCCCCGCAGGGCGATCGCCATGGCCGACCCTCGGGCCGCCTGTTTGGCCCTGGACTGCTAAGCTCCGCAGCCCGAACCGCTATCCCCCTCGGAGGCCCCATGCCCGGACTGCTGCCCCACGTCGACCCCGACGGCCTGCTCGAATACTCGGTGGTCTACACCGACCGCGCCCTGAACCACATGTCGAAGAAGTTCTCCGGCGTTATGAAGGACATCTCGGCCATGCTCAAGGAGGTCTACGGCGCGGCCAGCGCCGTGGTGGTGCCGGGCAGCGGCAGCTTCGGCATGGAAGCCGTGGCGCGCCAGTTCGCCGGCGGCAAGGACGTGCTCATCGTGCGCAACGGCTGGTTCAGCTACCGCTGGACGCAGATCTTCGACATGGCCGGTGTCACTTCGTCTTCCACCGTGCTGAAGGCCCGCATGACGTCCACGGCGCCGAAGTCGCCTTTCGCGCCGGCGCCGCTGGACGAGATCGTGGCCACCATCCGCAGCACGAAGCCGGCGGTGGTGTTCGCGCCGCACGTGGAAACCTCGGCCGGCATGATCCTGCCCGACGACCACCTCGTCGCCATCGCCGGCGCCGTGCACGAGTACGGCGGCCTCTTCGTTCTGGACTGCGTGGCCTCGGGCGCGATGTGGGTGGACATGCGCGCCACTGGCGTGGACGTGCTGATCAGTGCGCCGCAGAAGGGCTGGAGCAGCACGCCCTGCGCGGGCCTGGTGATGCTGTCCGAGCACGCCAGGACGCTGATGGCCGCCACCACCAGCAGCAGCTTTTCGCTGGACCTGAAGAAGTGGGCCGCGATGATGGAAGCCCACGAACAGGGCGCCATGGCCTACCACGCCACCTACCCCACCGACGGCCTGGTGCAACTGCGCGATGCGATGAACGAGACCCGCGCGATGGGCTTTGCGCAGGCCAAGGCGGCGCAGATCGAACTCGGCCGCCGCGTGCGCACGCTGATGGAAAGCCGTGGCATCCCCAGCGTGGCCGCGCCCGGTTTCCAGGCGCCTTGCGTGGTGGTCAGCTACACCGACCACGTCGACTGGCAGAACACCAAGGCCTTCGCCGCCCAGGGCCTGCAGGTGGCCGCTGGCGTGCCGCTGGCCTGTGACGAGCCGGCCGACTACCGCAGCTTTCGCCTGGGCCTGTTCGGGCTGGACAAGCTGCAGCACATCGATCGCACGGTGGCCACCTTCGAGGCCGCGCTGAACGCCGTGCTGTAGGCGACACAGTCGTCCGGCGGCTGCCGCACCGGCTGCTTCAGAGGTGGGTGCGCAGGCGCCAGATTTCCGGGAACAGCACCACGTCCAGCATCTTGCGCAAATAGCCCACGCCGCTGGTGCCGCCGGTGCCGCGCTTGAAGCCGATGATGCGTTCCACCGTGGTCACATGGCGGAAGCGCCACAGCCTGAAGGCGTCTTCCAGGTCGGCGAGTTTTTCGCCCAGCTGGTACAGGTCCCAGTGGGCTTCGGGGTTGCGGTAGACCTGCAGCCAGGCGGCTTCCACTGCGGCGTCTTCGGCATAGGGCAGGGTCCAGTCGCGCACGGTGTGCGTGGCCGGCACGGCCAGGCCGCGGCGTGACAGCAGGCGCAGGGCCTGGTCGTAGATCGACGGTGAACGCCAGGCCGCCTCGACATGGGCCAGCAGATCGGGCCGGTGGGCGTGCGGCTTGAGAAGCGCCTTGTGCTTGTTGCCCAGGCTGAATTCGATGCAGCGGTACTGCCAGCTCTGGAAGCCGCTGCTGTTGGCCAGGTAGGGGCGCACGGCGCTGTACTCGGGCGGTGTCATGGTGGCCAGCACGTCCCAGGCGTGGACCAGCTGTTCCAGGATCTTGCTCACCCGGGCCAGCATCTTGAAGGCCGGGTGCAGTTCGTCGGCCGCGATGTGGGCGCTGGCCGCGCGCAGTTCGTGCAGCATCAGCTTCATCCACAGTTCGCTGGTCTGGTGCTGCACGATGAACAGCATCTCGTTGTGGTCGGGGCTCAGCGGGTGTTGGGCGCTCAGCACGCGGTCCAGGTGCAGGTAGTCGCCATAGCCCATGTCGCTGTTGAGGTCGAGCAGCGCGCCTTCGTGCTCGGGCTCGACCGGCACGGCCACCGGTTGCTCGGGCACGCCAGCCGGCCCGTCGCCGGGGTTGAAGGGGCATGCGTCTGTGTTCATGTCACCGCCTGGCGTTGATGGAACTCGGGGCGCTGCCATTCGCCGGTGTGCAGCACCTGGCGCAGCTGCTCGGCCGCGTCGTAGGCATCGACATGGCGAACATAGAGCGGCGTGAAGCCGAAGCGCAGGATGTCCGGCGCGCGGAAGTCGCCGATCACACCCCGCGCGATCAGGGCCTGCATCAGCGGGTAGCCGATCTCGGGCTGCGCGAAGCAGACCTGGCTGCCGCGCAGCGTGTCGTCGGTCGGCGAGACCAGCCGCAGCCCGGGGCAGGTCGCCAGCACCTGCGCCGCGAACAGCCGCGTCAGCGCCAGCGACTTGGCGCGCAGCGCCGCCATGCCGCCCAGCGCTTCGGCAGCCAGCACGGTGTCGACGCCGCATTCCAGTGCGGCCAGGCTCAGCACGGCTGGCGTGCCGCACAGGTAGCGCGCGATGCCGGCCGCCGGCCGGTAACCCGGGGTGAAGTCGAAAGGCGCGGCGTGGCCGATCCAGCCGGCCAGCGGCTGCCAGAAGCGGTCGACATGGCGCGGGTGGGCCCAGACGAAGGCCGGCGCGCCCGGTCCGCCGTTCAGGTACTTGTAGCCGCAGCCCACGGCGAAGTCGGCCTGGCTGCCCAGCAGGTCCACGGGCAGGGCGCCGGCGCTGTGCGCCAGGTCCCACACCGTCAGGGCGCCGGCCGCGTGCGCGGCGTGCGTCAGCGCGGCCATGTCGTGCATGCGGCCGGTGCGGTAGTTGACATGGGTCAGCAGCAGCACCGCGGTGCTGTCGGTCAGCAGCGCGGGCAGGTCGTCGGCTTCGGCCAGTTGCAACTCGAAACCGCGTTCACGGCACAGGGCCTGGGCGATGTAGAGGTCGGTGGGGAAGTTGCTGCGCTCGCTGAGGATGATCCGGCGCTGGGCCGCGTCGGCTGCGCTGATCGTCATCGCCGCGCTCAGCACCTTGAACAGGTTGACGCTGGTCGAATCGGCCACCACCAGCTGCCCCGCGCCGGCACCCACCAGCCGCGCGATCTTGTCGCCGACGCGCTGCGGCAGCGCCATCCAGCTGGCGGCGTTCCAGCTGCGGATCAGGCCGCTGCCCCATTCGTCCTGCACCACCTGCTGCACGCGCGCGGCGGCCGTCTTCGGCAACACGCCCAGCGAATTGCCGTCCAGGTAGATCAGGCCCGGCGGCAGGGTGAACTGTGCACGCAAAGAGGCCAGCGGGTCGGCGGCGTCCAGCGCCAGGGCGTCGTCACGGGTCATGCCAGTGCTCTCAGGATGGCGCGGACGGGCGAGGCGTCGGCCGTGGTCAGTTTCAGCGGCAGGGCGATGAGTTCGTAGTCGCCCTCGGGCACGCCGTCGAGCAGCAGGTTCTCCAGCACGCGCAAGCCGCGCCGGCGGATGACCTGGTGGCTGTCCAGCGTCTTGCTGGCGGCCGGGTCGATGCTGGCGGTGTCGATGCCGACCAGCGTCACCCCCAGGTCGGCCAGCCGTTCCAGCGTCTCGGGCGCGTAGCCGGCCAGGGCCTCGTCCCACAGTTGAACCGGCGCCTGCGCATAGGTGCGCACCAGCACCCGGGGTGGCAGGTCGTGCAGGGCGTGTGCAAGGTGGGCCCAGGCGATCAGCGGCGACGCGCCGATGGCGTGGATGACGCGGCAGGGCCCGAGGAAGGGCGCCAGGTCGAGCGCGCCGATGGCCGCGCCCGCGTCGTCGTAGTGCAGCGGCGCGTCGGCATGGGCGCCGGTGTGCGGCGACAGCGTCAAGGTGCTGACGTTGACCGGGCAGCCCGGGGCGATGCGCGCGGCCCAGACGCTGCTGTAAGGCGCGTCACCGGGAAACACCGGCGAGCCGGCATGCACGGCGGGCGAGATGTCCCACAGGCGCAGGGTGTCGGTACGGAACATGGCGGCCATCATAGGCCGCCAGGTCCCGCCTGCCCACTTCAGCCCGGGCCGCCAGCGACCGCCGCCGTGGGCTCGGCCGCACTGCGCCGGCCGTAGGTCAGACGCGCCCACAGCGCTTCCATCGGGCCGCGCTCGTGGGTCTTCAGCCACCACAGGCTCCAGGGCACCTGCACCAGCCAGAAGAGGGCCAGCGACAGCGCCAGGCCGGCGGCCGGCCCGACCTGCAGCCACAGCCCGAAGCCCCAACCCTGGAACAGCGTGGTGCAGATGGCGGTCTGCATCAGGTAATTGGTCAGCGGCATGCGGCCGGCAGCGGCCAGTGGGGCCAGCCGGCGCTGCCACGCGGTCTGCTGCGCCAGGCGCACGATGACCAGCACGTAGAAGACCATCATGCCCAGGCGCGACAGGCTGTAGCAGATGCTGCCCAGCACCTTGATGGGCGAGGGCCCCGGCACGCGGTTGAGTTCGAAGATGGCCGTGAAGGCGACACCGCAGCCCAGGCCGACGGCCAGCGCCAGCCAGGTCAGGCGGCGGATCTGCGGCATCAGCTCGGCGGCCCGCTGCACCCAGCGCCGGCGGCCGGCCAGCAGGCCGATCAGGATCGTCAGGCTCATCATCACCCACCAGCCCACAGCGCCCCACAGGTTGAGCCAGCCGGTGTAGAAGAAGTTCATCACGCGGCTGTTCTCGAGCGCCGCCTGCAGGAAGCTGCCGTGGCCGTAGGCCGCGTTGTTGCTGATCTCGAAAGCCTGGGCGAGCTGGACGCGCTGGGCGGTCATCTCGGGTGTGAAGACCAGCACCCGCAGCACACCCGAGACCGCCGGGAACAGGATGCAGCCCGCGATCAGCCACATCACCGTGCGGTCGCTGGCCCGGCGCAGGCCCAGCACCAGCAGCAGGCCCAGGATGGCGTAGGTGTGCAGCACGTCGCCCGGCCAGAAGACCCAGGCATGCAGTAGGCCCAAGACGGCCAGCACGGCCAGGCGGCGCAGGTAGTAGGCCGTGGCGTGGCCGGGGTCGCGCTCGGCCATGCGCGTGAACTGGATGGTGAAGCCGATGCCGAACAGCAGGCTGAACAGGCTGTTGAACTTGCCCGAGAACAGCGCCTCGCGCAGCATCTCTGCGTTCTGGTCGAGTGCCGAGGGCCACAGGTGCGAGCCATCGGCTTCGGCGAAGAACGAGCTGCTGAAGCCCGGCATGTTCATGATCAGGATGCCCATCAGCGCGACGCCGCGCAGGATGTCCAGCGTGGCGATGCGCTGGCTGGTGGGCAACTGGGCCGGGACGCTGGGGGCTGCAGGGTTCATGGCAGGTCTCAGGTTGGCGCGGACTGCGTTGCATTCTGCGCGTCGGGCCGGCCTGGCACATCCCCCAAGCACGTGGCGCCGCCGCTGACTTTCGGGTTTGCTGTGCGCTGCCGTTCAAGTTAGGCTCAGCGCCGTTGGACAACCTGGAGCAGCGCCCATGAAACCGGTTTCCGAACTCCTGAAGCAGCGTGGCGGCACCTTGTGGCATGTGCGCCCGGACGACAGCGTGTTTGCCGCACTGGAACTGCTGTCGCAGTACGAGGTGGGGGCGCTGGTGGTGATGTCGGGCGCCAAGCTGGTGGGGGTGGTGTCCGAGCGCGATTACACGCGCAAGGTGGCCTTGCAGGGCCGTAATTCGCGCGAAACGCGCGTCGCCGAGATCATGACCGCGCAGGTGCTCACCGTCACGCCCCGCACCGGCACCCGCGCCTGCATGCAACTGATGAGCGAGCGCAAGATCCGCCACCTGCCGGTGCTCGAAGGCGACACGGTACTGGGCATGATCTCGATCCGCGACATCATGGACGACATCATCGCCACCCACGAGGCCACCATCGCCCAGCTGGAGAACTACATCCAGTCGTGAGCGGCCGGCTCGCGGGGGGCACGCTGCGCCCCGGGCGCCACGCTATGCTCATCGCCCCATGACCGAGCCCGACGGAATCGAGACGGCGATCCAGCGCAGCATGCTGCGCGTGGCCTTGCGCAATTCGACGCGCAGCGTGCCGCTGCTGACGGTGGCGGTGGTCTTCATCGCCTGGCTGGGCTGGGATGCAGGCGCCACCCGCGCCGCCGCCGCCGTGCTGGCGCTGGGCTTGTCGGTGGCAGCGTGGCGCCTGGGGCTGGGTCTGATGCACCGCGGCCGCGACGACATCGCGCCCGAGGCTGTCCGTCAGCTGGAAGTGCAGCTGGAAGCCAACGCCCTGCTGGTGGGCCTGATGTGGGTGGTGGCCACGGTCTTCGTCTACCCCACCCTGCGCGGCACCACGGCCACCGTCTACGTGGGGATCATCTGCGGCTCGGTGTCCACGGCGGCCTTCTTCATGTCGATGGCCGGGCGCAGCTTCGTCGTGCTGACGACCCTGCAACTGGGCTCGCTGGCGGTGGTTTCGCTGCTGCCCACCCGGGCGGCATCCACACCGCTGGCCGTGCTGGCCGTGCTGTTCGGCGTGACCATGATGCGGGCCACGCTGGAGTTCCGGCGCACCGCGCTGCTGGCCCTGCGCAACAGCCTGCAGGCCGACCAGGCGAATGCCTCGCTGGTGCGAGCCAAGGAGGCCGCCGAAGCGGCCAACCTGGCCAAGAGCCAGTTCCTGGCCACCATGAGCCACGAGATCCGCACGCCGATGAACGGGGTGCTCGGCGCCCTGGAACTGCTGCGCCAGACCGAACTGGACATCCGCCAGCGCCGTCTGGTGAAGACGGCCTCCGCCTCGGGCGAGTCGCTGCTGGACATCTTGAACGACGTGCTCGACCATTCCAAGATCGAGGCGGGCAAGCTCGTGCTGTCGGCCACGCCGATGTCGCTGCATTCGGTGGCCGCAGCCGCCACGGCGCTGTTCCGCGCCGATGCCGAGAGCCGGGGTCTGACCATCGCCCTGCACACCGAGACCCGGGTACCCGACGCCGTCGTGGGCGATGCCCCGCGCATCAAGCAGGTGCTGCTCAATCTGCTGGGCAATGGCGTCAAGTTCACCGAGCGCGGCGGCGTCACGCTCAGCCTGGCTGTGCAGCCGCCGGTGGCCGGGCAGGCTGACAACGCCGTGTGCGTGCGTTTCGCGGTGGCCGACAGCGGCATCGGCATACCGGCTGCGGCGCTGGACGAAGTCTTCCAGCCTTTCCACCAGGTGGACAGCACGCGGTCCCGCCTGCGTGGCGGCACCGGCCTGGGGCTGGCCATCAGCCAACGCATCGTCCGGGCCATGGGTGGCTGTATCGAGGTCGACAGCCGGCTGGGCACGGGCTCGGTGTTTCGCTTCGATCTGGTCATGCCGCTGGCCCCGCACGTGCCGCCACCGTCGAACGATTCCGGGTTCGGCGCCCTGGACACGGCGGGCCAGATGGCCGGGGTCGTCCTGCTGGTCGAAGACAACATCGTCAACCGCATGATCGGTGTCGAGATGCTGAAGTCCTTGGGTGTCGACGTGATGGAAGCCGAAGACGGCGCGCAGGCTCTGGCGCTGCTGCAATCGCAGCGTGTCGATCTGGTGCTGATGGACATCCAGATGCCCGTGCTCGACGGTTACGCTGCCACGCGGTCGCTGCGCGAGCGGGAGGCGCACCTGCACCTGCCGCGCGTGCCCGTCGTCGCGCTCACGGCCAATGCCTTCGACGAGGACGCCGCACAGTCCCTGGCCGCCGGCATGGACGGCCACCTGGCCAAACCCTATTCGCGCCTGCAGCTGGGCGAACTGCTCACCCGTTGGCTGTAGGCCGTCCTACAGTGCCAGGCGTCGGCTCTGCAGCATCAGCAAGCCTTCGAAGATCAAGGTTTCCACCATCTCGAAGGGCAGGTCGGTGATGGGTGCCAGCTTGGCTGCGGCGCCGCCCGACATCAGCAGCAAGGGGGCCTGGCCGGTGCGGGCCGTCAAGCGGCGGGTCTGGCGTTCGATGGCGCCGGCGATGGCGTTGGTGCCACCACTCATCAAGGCGTCGCTGGTGTTGGCGGGGAAGTCGACGACCTCGCCCGTGGGCACCTTCAGGCCGGCGGTGCCCATTTCCAGCGCCCGCTGCATCAGGCCGAAGCCCGGAATGATCAGCCCCCCCAGGAAGTGACCTTCGGCGTCCAGCGCGTCCACCGTCACGGCCGTCCCCACCATGACCACCAGGGCCGGGCGGGGTGGGGTGCCCAGCAGCTTGGCATCGGCCAGCACGCGGGCCCGCGCGCCGGCCAGCGCCACCCAGCGGTCGGCACCCAGCCGGCTGGGGTGTTCGTAGCCGTTGCTCAGGCCGGCTTCGTGCTTGGACGGCACCACCCAGTGCGGCTGCACGTCCCACAGCTCGAGCTGCTCCTCGACACGGCGCCGCACGGCGTCGCCGGCGACCACGCAACCCAGCATGCTGGCCGGCTCGTCCAGCGACTTCCAGTCGCGATCGGCCAGGGTGTCGATGGTCTCCAGAAAAACCGCGCCCTGGCTGAGCAGCACAGCCCCGGGCTGCGGTGCGGCATACAGGGCCCACTTGAGGCGGGTGTTGCCGATGTCGAGGGCGAGGAAGCTCATGGGCGGTTTTGTCTCTCCGGTGCGGGCGCGATGGTAACCACCGTCGCCGCCTGGGGGCCATGGTGGCATCATCTCCGGCCGACGTTGACGTCAACGTCCATGCCCACGCACAACGCCGCACCCTGCCATGACCGACCTCTCAGCCGAAGCCCGTGCACTCGCCGACTACCGCCCTGCGAACAAGGTGCGCTTCGTCACCGCCGCCAGCCTGTTCGACGGCCACGACGCGGCCATCAACATCATGCGGCGCATCCTGCAGGGCATGGGATGCGAGGTCATCCACCTGGGGCACAACCGCAGCGTCGATGAAGTGGTGACGGCCGCGCTGCAGGAAGACGTGCAGGGCATCGCCATCAGCAGCTACCAGGGCGGCCATGTCGAGTACTTCAAGTACATGGTCGACCTGCTGCGCAGCCGCGGTGGTGCGCACATCCAGGTCTTCGGCGGTGGCGGTGGCGTCATCGTGCCGGCGGAGATCCGCGAACTGCAGGCTTACGGCGTGGCCCGCATCTACAGCCCCGAAGACGGCCAGCGCATGGGCCTGCAGGGGATGATCGGCGAGATGGTGATGCGCTGCGACGCCGACCTGTCGGGTCATGCGCCGGCCGACGCCAGCGCGCTGCAGGGCCACACCGATGCCGCCTGGCGCGCCCTGGCGCAGACCATCACGGCGCTGGAGAACGGCAAGGCCAGCGACAGCCTGCGCGCATCGCTGGTGGCCGCTGGCGCCGCATCGACGACGCCTGTGCTGGGCATCACCGGCACCGGCGGCGCGGGCAAGAGCAGCCTGACCGACGAGTTGATCCGTCGCCTGCGCCTGGACCAGGGCGACGCGCTGCGCATCGCCGTCATCAGCATCGACCCCTCACGCCGCAAGAGCGGCGGCGCGCTGCTGGGTGACCGGATCCGCATGAATGCCGTCGCCCCCTGGTCCAGCGGGCCGCGCGTGTTCATGCGCAGCCTGGCCACGCGCGATTTCGGCAGCGAGATCAGCCAGGCCCTGCCCGACGCGCTGCTGGCCTGCAAGGCCGCGGGCTTCGACCTCATCGTGGTCGAGACCTCGGGCATCGGCCAGGGCGACGCGGCCATCTTGCCACTGGTGGACGTGCCGATGTACGTGATGACGCCCGAATTCGGCGCCGCCAGCCAGCTGGAAAAGATCGACATGCTGGACTTCGCCGAGTTCGTGGCCATCAACAAGTTCGACCGCAAGGGCGCGGCCGATGCGCTGCGCGACGTGGCCAAGCAGGTGCAGCGCAACCGCGAAGACTGGATGCAGCGGCCTGAAGCGATGCCGGTCTTCGGCACCATGGCCAGCCGCTTCAACGACGACGGCGTGACGGCGCTGTACCAGGCGCTGCTGCCGCGTCTGGCCGATCTGGGGCTCAAGCTCAGTCCGGGCCGGCTGCCCGCCGCCGCCACGCGTCACAGCACCCACCAGGTGCCCATCGTGCCCGGTGCACGCGTGCGCTACCTGGCCGACATCAGCGACACCGTGCGCGGCTACAAGCGCCACGCCCTGGCGCAAAGCCGCATCGCGCGACAGGTGCAGCAGTTGCGCGCCACCGCCGGCATGCTGCAGACCGACAAGCCCGAGCGCCACCGCGCGGTCGAGGCCGTCAACGACATCGCGCTCACCCGCGAGGCCTTGCTGGACGCGCATGCCCGCAAGCTGCTGGCGATGTGGCCTGACATGCGCAAGGCCTACGGCGGCGACGAGTACGCGGTGAAGATCCGCGGCCAGGAAATCCGCACCGCACTGACCCACACCACGCTCAGCGGCAGCAAGATCCGCAAGGTGGCGCTGCCGGCCTATGAATGCGAAGGCGAACTGCTGAAGTGGCTGATGCTGGACAACGTGCCGGGCAGTTTTCCCTACACCGCCGGCACCTTCGCCTTCAAGCGCGAGAACGAAGACCCGACGCGCATGTTCGCGGGCGAGGGCGATGCCTTTCGCACCAACCGGCGCTTCAAGATGGTCAGCGAGGGCTTGCCGGCCAAGCGCCTGAGCACCGCCTTCGACAGCGTCACGCTCTACGGCAACAACCCCGACCGGCGGCCTGACATCTACGGCAAGGTGGGCAACAGCGGTGTTTCCATTGCCACGCTGGACGACCTGAAGGTGCTCTACGGCGGCTTCGAGCTGACCCACCCGGCGACCTCTGTCAGCATGACCATCAACGGCCCGGCGCCGACCATTCTGGCGATGTTCATGAACACGGCCATCGACCAGAACCTCGACAAGTTCAAGCTGGACAACGACCGCGAACCCACCGACGACGAAGCCGCCAAGATCCGCGCCTGGACGCTGGCCAATGTGCGTGGCACGGTGCAGGCCGACATCCTGAAGGAAGACCAGGGCCAGAACACCTGCATCTTCAGCACCGAATTCAGCCTGAAGGTGATGGGCGACATTGCGCAGTATTTCGTGCAGCACGATGTGCGCAATTTCTATTCGGTCAGCATCAGCGGTTACCACATCGCCGAAGCGGGCGCCAACCCGATCAGCCAATTGGCTTTCACGCTGAGCAATGGCTTCACTTTCGTCGAAGCGTATCTGGCGCGTGGCATGCACATCGATGATTTCGCGCCCAACCTGAGCTTCTTCTTCAGCAATGGCATGGACCCGGAATACACCGTGCTCGGTCGGGTGGCCCGCAGGATCTGGGCGGTGGCGATGCGCGAGCGCTATGGCGCCAACGAGCGCAGCCAGAAGCTGAAGTACCACGTGCAGACCAGCGGCCGTTCCTTGCACGCGCAGGAAATCCAGTTCAACGACATCCGCACCACGCTGCAGGCCTTGATTGCCGTTTACGACAATTGCAATTCACTGCACACGAATGCGTTCGACGAGGCGATCACCACACCCACCGAAGACAGCGTGCGCCGCGCGATGGCCATCCAGATGATCATCAACCGCGAATGGGGCCTGGCGAAGAACGAGAACCCGAATCAGGGCGCTTTCGTCATCGACGAATTGACGGAATTGGTCGAAGAAGCGGTGCTGACCGAATTCGAGCGCCTGGCCGAGCGCGGCGGCGTGCTGGGCGCCATGGAAACCGGCTACCAGCGCGGCAAGATCCAGGAAGAGAGCATGCATTACGAGATGCTCAAGCACACTGGCGAGTACCCGATCATCGGCGTCAACACCTTCCGCAGTCCGCACGGCGACCCGGTACCCGAAGCCATTGAACTGGCGCGCAGCACCGGGGCCGAAAAGGAATCGCAACTGGCCCGCCTGGCCGATTTCCACCACCGCCATGCCGCCGAAGCGCCGGCGATGCTGCAGCGGCTGCAGCAGGCTGTCATCGACCACGCAAACGTGTTCGACGTGCTGATGGACGCCGTGCGCTGCTGCAGCCTGGGGCAAATCACCGATGCGCTGTTTGAGGTGGGCGGGCAATATCGGCGGAGCATGTGAGATGGGGCCCCCAAGCTCGCTGGCGCTCGCTACCCCCCACGGGGGCCGTCCCTCGACGGACCGGCGAAGCCGGTTCCGTGAGGGGAAGCTTGGTTTTTGGTGGGGTTGGATGCTGTGAAGGACCTTCATGAATGACCTCTTTTCCCTCGCCGGCCGCACGGCCCTCGTCACCGGCGGCTCGCGCGGCATCGGCAAGATGATCGCCGCCGGCTTTCTCAAGGCCGGCGCCCGCGTCTACATCTCGGCGCGCAAGGCGGCGGCCTGCGATGCCACGGCGGTCGAACTGTCAGCCCTGGGGCCTTGCGTTTCACTGCCTGCCGACGTAGCCACCGAAGCCGGCCTGCGCGGCCTGGTGGCGGCCTACGCGGCGCGCGAATCGCACCTGGACATCCTGGTCAACAACGCCGGTGCCGCCTGGGGCGCGGAGTTCGACGAGTTCCCCGAAAGCGGCTGGGACAAGGTCGTCGACCTGAACCTGAAAACCCCCTTCTTCCTGACCCAGGCGCTGCACGGTTTGCTCAAGGCCGGCGCGGCGCGTGGGCATTGCGCCAAGGTGATCCACATCGCATCCATCGACGGCGTGTCGGTGAACCCGCAGGAAACCTACTCCTATGCCGCCAGCAAGGCCGGCTTGATCCACCTGACCAAGCGCATGGCCCTGAAGCTGGCGCCCGAAGGCATCGTGGTCAGTGCCATCGCGCCGGGTGCCTTCGCGTCCGAGATGAACCGCGTGGCGCGCGACCATGGCGACGAGGTGGCACAGCGCATCCCGGCGCGGCGCATCGGCGTGGACGACGACATGGCCGGCGCGGCCGTCTACCTGGCTTCGCGCGCAGGCGACTATGTGGTCGGCTCGACGCTGGTGGTGGATGGCGGCGTCACCTGTGCGCGTTGACGCGCTGGGCACAAGGAGCGCGAGATGATCGACACCCTGGCCGTCTGGCACGAGGTCGTACAGACCCGCGACATGGGCAAGCTGACGGCCTTGCTGGCCGACGAGGTGGTTTTCCATTCGCCCGTGGTGCACACGCCGCAACGCGGCAAGGCCATCACGCTGTTGTACCTGCAGGGCGCGATGCACGTCTTGAACAGCGCGCATTTCCGCTACGAACGCGAGATCATCGGCCCGCGTGACGCGGTGCTGGAATTCAGCACCGAGATCGACGGCGTGCAGATCAATGGCATCGACCTGATCCGCTGGAACGACAGCGGCCAGATCGTCGATTTCAAGGTCATGGTGCGGCCGCTGAAGGCCGTCAACGCCTTGCACCATAAGATGGGCGAGATGCTGCAGCAACTGAAGTGAGCCCGCGATGAACAACCCCACTTTCGAAGAGTTCCAGTCCACCACCCTGGCCCAGGGTTTTGATGAGGTGCTGGTGCGCGAATGGGCGCCGGGCCAGCAGATTGCCACCCACACCCACCCCTTCGAGGTGCAGGCCCGCGTGGTGCGCGGTGAACTGGCCTTGACCTGCAACGGCCACACGCGGCGCATCGTGGCCGGTGACGGCTTCGAACTCGCCCTGGAGACACCGCACGCCGAACACTACGGCCCCGAAGGCGCGACGTTCTGGGTGGCCCGCAAGCACCCCAAGGTCTAGCGAGCGCCGGGCGTCTTGCCGGCGGCCCGGCTTCAGTTGCGACTGCGCCGGTCGGCGCCGCTGCTGGCGCGGCGGTCCAGGCCGGTGCGGCGTTCGCCCCAGGCGTTTTCCGGCTCCAGGCGCTTGATCTCTTCGACCGCGCCTTCGTCGGCGCCACCGGCCTTGCGGGCCTGGGCCCGCGCCAGGCGCTCCATCAGGCGCAGGTCGCGGTCGGTCAGGCTCAAGGCGCTTTCGGCCCACAGGTCGACGCTGGCGTCCAGCGAAGACCGGTGCACCGGCACCGCCAGGCGCTGCCCGCGCAGCGCCGTCAGCACGCCGCGGTGGCGCGGTTCCACGTCGTGGACGGCGCGCTCGATGGCCAGGTCGCCGGCACCGTCGTCGACCACCGTGTCCACCAGCTTGCGGTGGTGCAGTTCCTCGGCGCTGTACAGGCGGCCCGACAACACCATCTCGCTGGCCACGGCAAAGCCGGCCTTGCGGATGGTGAAGTCCCAGGCGCCCATGCCCGGGAACAGGTTGAACAGGACTTCGGGGAAGCCGGCCTGCGCGCTGCGCTCGAAGATGATCTTGTGGAAGGGCAGCACCGATTCCAGCCCGCCGCCCAGCGTGTCGCCCTGGCTCAGCACGATGGTGTAGACCCCGCGCTGGGCGGCATGTTCCATCCACCACACGAGGTCCACGCAGCGCTGGCCGTAGAGCTTCAGCGACTCCACGTCGGCAGCCCTGACCAGCAGCACGAACAGCGCCAGGTCGCCGCCGAAGTTGAAGACCTTGGGCACGTCGGACGACAGCACGAAATAGCGCACCAGACCGGGGTTGTCGCTGATGTCGGCGAGCACCTGCTGCAGTTCAGCCATGGCGGCCAGGCTGTAGCACTGGATGGGCCGCACGCAGGTGCGCACCCGCAGCAGGCGCGTCTCGCCGGTCCATTCCAGGCGCAAGGTCTTGTAGGGCCGGCCCAGCAGGCCCATCAAGCCGACAGCAGGGTCAGCGACGCTCACGGATTCGGGGTGGTGCTCAGCTCAGACGCTGTCGATGATGCGCGTGAACTGGTGGAAATTCACCCGCACCGACTCGACCACCGCGTCCAGCGCCGCGGCGCCTCGCAACTGGTTCAGGATGACCCGCAACTCGGCCATGTGCGGCGCGTCCATCGTGGCGTGGGAGGCGATGAAGGTCACGCCCTGGTCGCCGTCCAGCAGCAGCGCTTCGCGCATGGCCGACGCGAAGGGGCCGCCGTAGACCGAGGCGATGACCTCCAGCGCATAGAGCATGCCCAGCACCGAAGCCGGGTGACGGCGGTCGGCCGCCCAGTAGTTGTAGCCGTTCAGCGCCAGGGTGTGCACGCCGGGCGGGTGTGACCGTGCCACCGCGACGGGAACACCGACGGCCACCAGGTCGTTGAGGACCCAGCTCTCGTGGCCCGTCTCCTCGTGCATGTGGCCGTACAGGAAGTGGCGGATGGGCTGCAGCGCCTCGTCGGCCGGGCTGCCCATGCGGCTGGCCGCAGCGGCGCACACTGGGTTGAACTGCCAGACCACGTGGTACAGCTCCAGCAGCAGCGCGCGGTAGCGCTCCACGCTCATGCCGTGCGCCACCGCATCGACCACCACGGGGTGGGTCTCGAAGCCCCGGCGGTCCTCGTCGGTCCGCGTGACCAGTTCGACAAACATCGGCAGCATGGCGCTCCTCACGGTTTCGTTGCCAGGGCGGCTTCCCCTCTGGGTCGGACGGCAGGCCCCGATCGTCATTTTGAAGTCAGTGAAGGCTGGTGCACCCTGTCAGAGCTGACAGGGCGACTTCTACAATCTGTCGGATGATGCCTGCGCCTTCGCTGCCCACGCCCGCCAGGCCGGGCGACCGTCTCCCGGCCCCGCGCCGCATCCGGGAACTGCCTGACGAACTGGTCAGCCAGATCGCGGCCGGCGAAGTCGTCGAACGCCCGGCTTCGGTGGTCCGCGAACTGGTCGACAACGCCCTGGACGCCGGCGCCCGCCAGATCACGGTGCGCCTGAGCGCCGGCGGCGTGCGCGCCATCGTGGTGGAAGACGACGGCGCGGGCATCGCGCGGGCCGACCTCGCCTTGGCGCTGAAGCGCCATGCCACCAGCAAGATCGCCAGCCTGTCCGACCTGGAATCCGTCGCCACCATGGGTTTTCGCGGCGAGGCGCTGGCGGCCATCGCCTCGGTGTCCGAGATGTCGCTGAGCACCCGCACTGCCGCCGACCACCACGCCTGGCAGCTGCAGGCGCGCAGCGGCGAGATCGCGCCGGCTGCCCGCGCGCCGGGCACCACGGTGGAGGTCCAGGAACTGTTCTTCAGCACGCCTGCGCGGCGCAAGTTCCTGAAAACCGAAGCCACCGAACTGGGCCACGCGCTGGAAGCCGTGCGCCGCCACGCCCTGGCGCGGCCCGATGTGGGCTTTGCGGTGTGGCACGACGGCCGCCTGGTGGCCCAGTGGCGCGCGGTGGCGGCCTTGCCGGGGCTGGATGCGGCGGCCCAGCGCTGGGCCGACGTGCTGGGCGCCGACTTCTTCGCGTCCAGCCGCGAACTGCGGGCCGACCGTGGGCCGCTGGCCATCTGGGGCCGGGTCGGCCAGCCCGAAGCGGCCCGTTCGCGCGCCGACACGCAGTACCTGTTCGTCAACGGCCGCTACGTGCGCGACCGCTTGCTGTCGCACGCCGTGCGCTCGGCCTATGAAGACCAGTTGCACGGCAGCCGGCAGCCGGCCTATGCCCTGTTCATCACCATCGCGCCGGAACTGGTCGACGTGAACGTGCACCCGACGAAGATCGAGGTGCGCTTTCGCGATGGCCGGGCCCTGCACGGCGCGCTGCGCAGCGCGGTCGAGGCGGCCCTGGCGCCCAGCCGGGCGGCGGCCGAGGCCGCGACCGGCGTGGCAGTGGCCGGGCTGGGGCCGGCCGGCCTGGAAGCGCCCGCGCAGCCCTGGGCGCCCGCCCTGCCGCCGTCCTGGCAGCCTTCACTGGCCCTGGGCGAGGCCGCGCGACCGCCCGCCGCCCACGAGCGCCCGGCGCCCTGGGCGGCGCCGCCAGGGCCCTGGCGCACGCCGCAGGGCAGCGGCGGCCTGGCCGCCTGGGCCGGCCTGCGCTCTGAGCCGGCGGCTGCCGGCCCGGCTGACGCGACCGCCTGGCCGCTGGGCCGGGCCATCGCGCAGATCGGCGGCGTCTACGTGCTGGCCGAGAACGCCCAGGGCCTGATCGTCGTCGACATGCATGCGGCCCATGAGCGCATCGTCTACGAAAGGCTCAAGCGCGATGCGGCCCGCGGCGACGTGCTGCCCGCGCAGCCGCTGCTGATCGCGCACAGCTTCGCCGCGACGGCCGCCGAAATCGCCACCGTCGAGGCCGAAGGCGAGGCCCTGCGCGCGCTCGGGCTGGATGTTGGCGTGCTGTCGGCCAGCACGCTGGTGGTGCGCAGCCGCCCGGCCGCCTTGCCCAATGCCGATCTGGCCGAGCTGACGCGTTCGGTGCTGGCCGAACTGCAGGAAGCCGGCGCCAGCCGCGTCGTGCAGCGCGCGCGCGACGAGATCCTGGCCACCATGGCCTGCCACGGCGCGGTGCGCGCCAACCGCCGCCTGAATCTGGAAGAAATGAACGCGCTGCTGCGCGACATGGAAGCCACCGACCGCGCCGACACCTGCAACCACGGCCGGCCGACCTGGCGCCAGGTGACGATCAAGGAACTGGACGGGCTGTTCCTGCGTGGCCGTTGACCTTGTTCGGCGGCCTTACCTGGCATGACCCCCGAAGCCCTGGCCCTGGTGCTGGCTGCTGCCGTCTGCCACGCCGGCTGGAACCTGCTGGCGAAAAAGGCCGGTGGTTCGGGCAATCACTTCGTGCTCTTGAACTCCTTGCTGACGGTGCTGCTGTGGGCGCCGCTGGGCCTGTGGGCCGCGCTGAACGAGAGCGGGCGCTGGGGTGGGGCCGAATGGGCTGCGCTGGCGGCCAGCGCCGGCATCCACGTCCTCTACTTCCGCAGCTTGCTGCACGGCTACGCGGTGGCCGACCTGACGGTGGTCTACCCCGTGGCGCGCGGCAGCGGCCCGCTGCTGACCTGCTGCGCGGCCGTGCTGCTGCTGGGCGAGACCCTCACCCTGATCGGCCTGGCCGGCGCCTTGGGCGTGGTTGCCGGGGTCTTCCTCATCGCGGGCGGCCCGGGCCTGCTGCGCCAGGTGCATGCAGCGGCGCAGCGACAGCGCGTCTTGCGCGGCCTGCGCTGGGGCGCGCTGACGGGGGTCTTCATCGCCGGCTACACCGTCATCGACGGCTACGCGGTCAAGGTGCTGTTGATTTCGCCCATCCTGGTGGACTACGTCGGCAACGCGCTGCGCATCCCGCTGATGCTGCCTTTCGCGCTGCGCGACCCGGCCGGCTTTCGCGCCACCTGCCGAACGCGATGGCGCGGCTCGCTGGCGGTGGCCGTGCTGGGGCCGCTGAGCTACATCATGGTGCTGTATGCGGTGCGCATGGCGCCGCTCAGCCACGTGGCGCCAGCCCGCGAGGTGTCGATGCTGTTCGCCGCGCTGGCCGGCGGCACGCTGCTGGGCGAAGGCGACCGGTGGCGGCGGCTGGCGGGGGCGGCCAGCATCGCGGCCGGCGTGGTGACCCTGGCGCTGGCTTAGGGCCTGGCCATCAGGGCGACGCGGCCCTGTCGGTGGCGCTGCTTGGGGCGGCTGCAGCCGTCTTGGCCAGCAGCTGGGGCTGCAGGTCGCGCATCGAGCCGAAGGTCTTGGCATAGATCCAGGTGAACTCGGCGCCCAGCAAGAAGATCTGCGCCGAGTAGTAGACCCACACGAAGACGACGATCAAGGAGCCGGCCGCGCCGAAGCCTGAAGCCAGGTTGCTGCGGCCGATGTAGGTCCCGATCAGGAAACGCCCCGCGGTGAAGAGCACCGAGGTCACGATCGCGCCCAGCCAGACATCGCGCCACTTCACCGACACGCGCGGCATGATCTTGTAGATCATCGCAAACACGGTGGTTGTCAGCATGAAGCCGGCGACGAGGTCGAACAAGCGGGCCAGCAAGGCCCAATCGCCCAGGGCGCCCGACCACCAGGTCCCCAGGGCAGCCACCATCGCGCTGAACACCAGCGACACCACGAGCAGGAAGGCGATGCCCAGGATCATGCCGAAGGACAGCAAGCGGGCACGCACCAGCCCCCACACGCCGCCAGTGCGGTCGCGTGCGGGCGCGCGCCAGATGCGGTCCAGCGCGTCCTGCAGTTCAGCGAAGACGCGGGTCGCGCCCAGCAGCAGCACCACGCCGATGGCCGTGGAAGCCACGCCCACGGCGGGTTGGGCAACGCTGGCCAGCAGGCCCTCCACGGCACTGGACGCATCGCTGCCCAGCAGCCCCCGCAACTGCAGGAAGACCTCGCCGCGCACGGCCTCCTGGCCGAAGACCAGGCCGGCGATGGCGATCACGATCAGCAGCAAAGGCGCCAGCGAGAAGACGCTGTAGTAGGACAGCGCGGCGCCCATGCTGGGCGCATAGTCGGCCAGCCAGGCTGTGGTGGCGCCCCTGACCAAGGGCCACCAGTCGCGCACCGGGTGACGATGTTCAGCCGAGCCGATCAAGCCGGGGCCGCCCAGCCCAAGGCGGCCTTGCCACCGGCCGCCGCTGCGGCGCTCAGCAGCGTGCCCCAGGCCATGTCAACCCCCGTCAGACCGACCGGCCAGTTCCTGAGCGTGGCCAGGTTGCTGAGGTCGTAGGTGGCGTAGGCGAAGAAGCCGAACAGGGCCCCCATCCACAGCACGGGGCCCCAGCCGGGGTCTTCGGCGTTGGGCATCACCGCGAAGACCATCAAGCCTGCGGGATAAAGGGCATAAAAGGCCAGCGCAGCCCCGAGCCGGGGTTGTTCTGCCATCAGGTGCCCGATCGCTTGCCGGTACACCGCCTTGGCGATGAACCCCAGCCACAGCAGGTCCAGGGCGACGATCACCAAGGCGGCAGCCCCGTATCCGGCGAGGTGGTGGTTCATGGCGCCGAGCATGGGTCCGTGCAGCGACACCGTCTGTTCGAACCCGCACGCACCGGCAGGCCGATGCCCGCCTCACCGCCCATCCCGTCAGGCGTCGTGGCCGGCCTGAGGCTGCAAGGCCCTGGCGAGCGCGGTCACGCTGCCGGCCTGTGCCTGCGGTGTACGCCATCGCACAGACCCGGGCTCGCCCAGGCCCCAAGGTCGCATCTTTGATCATTGCCTGCGCGCCCCGTCTGCATGGCCCAACGAGGTTCCAGGATGAAAAATTCAGCTCGACCCGCGTTGATTCGGTGCACGCAGCCCAAGCCGAAGGCGCTGCGGCGGACTGCATCGCCGCGCTGGGCAGACACCGTCAGCCCGAGCGCGAAGCCGGCGCGTTGGCGCGCTGCGTGATGCACATCCTCAGCGTCGCAACCGCCAACCCGCCGGCGCGCTACACCAAGGCCGAGTGCCTGCTGGCGTTCGAGAAGTCGGCCTGGTTCGCGCGGCTGGACTCGCGCGCCCACTTCATCGCGAGCACCGTCTTGCAACGTGACAACGGCATCGAGGCCCGCCGTCTGGCCGTCGAGTCCCTGGACGAGGTCTTCCAGATCGACCCCGACACGTTGTCCCAGCGCTTCCTGGCGCAGGCGCCCTGGCTGGCGGCGCAAGCCGGCCAGCGCGCCCTGGCCAAGGCCGGGCTACAGGCCTCGCAGGTCGATGCCGTGGTCGTCAGCACTTGCACGGGCTATGTTTGCCCAGGCTTGTCCGGACACGTGGTCGAACGCCTCGATCTGCGGCCCGACGTCCAGGCCTTCGACCTCGTGGGCCAGGGCTGCGCAGCGGCGTTGCCCAATCTGATGCTGGGCAAGGCGCTGCTCGCAACGGGTGCCTGCGAGCACGTGCTGTCGATCTGCGTCGAGGTCAGCAGTGCCGCGATGTACCTCGACAACGACCCCGGCGTGCTGATCAGCGCCTGCCTGTTCGGTGATGGTGCGGGTGCGGCGGTGCTTTCAAGGCAACCGAGTGCCTCGGGCAGGCGCATCGAATGGAAGGACAGCACCTCGCTCGTCGAGCCGGCCGAGCGCCGCGCGCTGATGTTCGAGCAGCGCGACGGCATGCTGCGCAACATCCTGACCCGCGCGGTGCCCGCCTTGGCGGCGGACTACGCGCAGCGGGTGCTGGGCACCGTGCTCGACCGCGCCGGCTTGCACCCGGGGGACGTGGGCGCCTGGATCATGCATGCGGGTGGCCGCGATGTGCTGCAAGCGCTCGAGAAGCGGCTGGAATTGCAGCCTGCCGATCTGCGTTACAGCGCCGCCATGCTGCGCGAATACGGCAACCTGTCCAGCGCCTTCGTCTATTTCGTGCTCGAAGCGGCGCTGGCCGACGACCCCGCGCCAGGCTGGTGGTGGCTCTCGTCTTTCGGCGCCGGCTTCAGTTGCCACGGCGCGCTGCTGGCGGTGCAGTGACGATGCCCCGGCACGTGGCCGCCGAGACGCTGGACCACCTCGCATCCGACGACCCCGCGGCCCTGCGTTCGCGGCGCGATCTCGTCCGCGTGCACCGCGCCATGGGCACACGCACCATCCTGACGCGGGGCTGGCGGGGATGGCGCGAGTTGGCGTTGACGGAGCGCGGTGGTCGGGCCCTGCGGATCCTGGAGATCGGCGCGGGAGACGGCAGCTTGCTGCTCGGTGTCGCCCGCGATCTGGCGCCGCAGTGGCCACCGGTGCAACTGACCCTGCTGGACTGCCAGGACATCGTCAGCCGCGCGACGCTGGCGGGCTATGCCGAACTGGGGTGGGCGGCCCGGGTGCAGGTCGCCGACGTGCTGTCGTGGGCCGACCGGCCGGAGGGCGGCGTACCGGGTACGGCGTTGCCCCGGTGGGACCTGATCACCACCACCTTGTTTCTGCACCACTTCGAGGGCAGCCAGCTTGACGCCTTGCTGGGCGCCGTCGCAGCGCGGACCGATCGCTTCTTCGCCTGCGAACCGAAACGCGCGTGGTTGCCTCTGGTGGGCAGCCATCTGATCGGCGCCATCGGGGCGAACGCGGTGACCCGCGAGGATGCGGTGTTGAGCGTGCACGCCGGCTTTCGCGACCAGGAAATCACGGCCCTGTGGCCAGGGGTCGGCGACGCCTGGCGGACGCGCGAGTTCGGCGCGGGCCTGTTCAGCCATGGCTTCAGCGCCCAGCGCGCTCGGACTGACTGATGGACCCATGCATGCAAGCGACCATGCCCACCCGATTTGATGCTGTCGTGGTCGGCGCGGGTCCGGCCGGCTCGACGGTCGCCATTCAACTCGCCCGCGCCGGGTGGGCCGTGGCCCTCATCGAGCGGCAGCCTTTCCCGCGTCGCAAGGTGTGTGGTGAGTGCATCGCAGCCAGCAACCTGCCTTTGCTGGAAACGCTGGGCATCGCCGACGCCTTCGACGCGCTGGCCGGAGCGGACTTGCGCCAGGTCACGCTGCTGCGAGGCGACAAGGCGGTGACCGCCGACCTGCCGTCGGCGGATCACGATCGATATCCCTGGGGCCGCGCCCTCGGCCGGGAATCGCTGGACAGCCTGCTGCTGGCCAAGGCCCGGGCGGCCGGCGCCGTGGTGCTTCAGCCCTGCGCGCTGCAGGCGATCCGGGGTCGGCCTGGGGCCTGGCACTGCGAAGTTCGCGGGTCGGCATCGTCAACAGGGCTGCGCTTGCGCGCCACGGTCGTCGTCGACGCGCACGGCTCCTGGGAAGACCTGCCGTCGGATCGCTCCTGGCGTCGCCAGGGGCGCCGTGCATCCGACCTGTTCGCCTTCAAGGCCAACTTTTCCGGCTCGATGCTGCCCAGGGGCCAGATCAGCGTGCTGGCCCTGGGTGGTGGCTACGGCGGCATGGTCGTGGCCGACCACGGCACCATGACGCTGGCCTGTTGCATCCGGCGCGATCGCCTGAACGAACTGCGCGGCGGCGCACCCGGCCTCAGCGCGAGCCAAGCCGTGGAAGCCTGGCTGCTGCAGGAATGTGCCGGCGTCCGGCTCGCCCTGCTGGGCGCCAGCCGCGACGGACCGTGGTTGTCGTCGGGCCCCCTGGATCCGGGCCTGCGCCTGCATGCCGGGGACGGGATCTTCCGGGTTGGCAATGCGGCGGGCGAAGCGCATCCGATCCTGGGCGAAGGCATGAGCATGGCCCTGCAGTCGGCCGCGCTGCTGTGTTCGCACCTGCTGGGTCACCGTGGCCCTGAGGCGGTGCCCGACGCTGCCGTCCAGGCCAAATTGCAGCGGGACTACGCCGCATCCTGGCGCCGTCAGTTTGCACCGCGACTGCGCCTGGCCGCCGCCTTTGCCCACCTCGCCATGCGGCCGCGCAGTTCGGCGGCGCTGATGCAGTTGCTTCGCCTGTGGCCTCGACTGCTGACGCTGGGCGCCCGCTGGGGCGGCAAGGTCCGCACCCCGGCGTGGGTGGACGCGACGGTTCTGGAACGCGCTGGGCCTCCCGGCTCGCGCCCGTCGCTGCAACGCAGTTCATGGACTCACCCCCGAGAGGAATCGACATGACCCCCACGTTCGAGCGCCTGAGCGCCATCCTGATGAAGGACTACAAGCTGCAGTCCGATCGCCTGACGCTCGATGCCCCGCTGGAAAGCCTGGGCATCGATTCGCTGGGCACCGTCGAACTGCTGTGGAACATCGAGGACGCCTTCCAGATCAAGTTGCCCCCCGACCCCGTCGAGTTGCCGACGCTGGGCGATGTCGTTCGCTATATCGACGAACTCATCGCCAGGCAGAGCCTGGTGCCGGCCCCTGCAGCGCTTGGAAGCCTGGCGATGCAGACGACATGAGGCGGGTCGCGGTCAGCGGCATCGGTGTGGTGTCACCGCTGGGCAATGGCGCGGCACAGGTGCTGGCCCATGCGCGCGCCGGCCGCTCCGGCGTCCGTCGGCTGGCGATCCCCTTTGCCAGCAGGCTGACCGCGCCGATAGCCGCGACGGCGAGCTTGGACGAGGGGGTCGACTTCGATCCAGGCAAGGCGCGCATGCTGGACCGCTTCAGTCTGTTCGCCTTGTTCGCCGCGAACCAGGCCGTGCAGGAGGCGCATGGCGCCTTGTCGGATGTCGACCGTGAGCGTGCTGGCGTGTTCGTCGGCACCGGCATGGGCGGCACGCTGACGATGGACGGCGGCTACCAGACCCTGTACGGCGAACAGTCCGACCGCATCAAGCCCTTCACCATCCTGATGGGCATGCACAACGCGGCCGCAGCCTGGATCGGCATCGAACACGGCCTGCGCGGTCCGAACATGACCTACTCGACAGCCTGTTCTTCGTCGACGGTGGCCATCGCAGAGGCCTGGATGCGGGTGGCTTGCGGGCAATTGGATGTGGCGATCGCGGGTGGGTCCGAGGCGCCGTTGTCGCCCGGCTCACTGAAAGCCTGGGAGGCCTTGCACACGGTGGCCACGGTGGATGCCCTGGACCCCGCGACGTCGTGCCGGCCGTTCTCGAAGAACCGCAGCGGCATGGTCCTGGGCGAAGGTTCGGCGATGCTGGTCATCGAGCCTTGGGATCGCGCGAAAGCGCGCGGGGCGGACATCCTCGGCGAAATCCTGGGCTATGGGCAATCCAACGATGCCAGCCACATCACGCGTCCCAGCGTGGAGGGCCAGGCCGCAGCCATGAACGCTGCGATGCGCGCTGCGGGCGTCGATCGACAAGAGGTCGATGCCATCAACGCCCATGGCACCGGCACCCAGGCCAACGTCTCCACCGAGACCGCTGCGATCAGGGCCGTATTCGGCGCGCGCGCCGACCGGATCCCGATCAGCGCGACCAAGGCCATCCACGGCCATCTGCTGGGAGCGGCTGGGGCGCTGGAATGTGTTCTGGCACTGCTGGCGATGCAACATGTGGTGGGGCTGCCCACCATGCACCTGCAGTCGGCTGATCCGGATTGCGACCTGGACTACGTCGCCAATGCGGCGCGTGAGGGCCTACAAGCACAGGTGATGTTGTCCAACTCCTTCGCTTTTGGCGGGACCAACGCCGTCCTGGTGCTGCGTCGCGCCGGATGAAGACGCCACCGGTGCGGGCCGTTGCCGCCGTGGCGAATCCGCGATGGGTCGCCAGGCGAGCCGGGCCCTGCAGTTGCCTGCAGGCCGGCGGCCTCGTTCACAGCGCCAGGCGTTTCGGCTCGAACTCGGTCACCGCAGCGCGCACGAAAGCCGGACCGGCCGCGGGGCAGTCCCATTGCTCGACTACGCAACGCCCGTGCGGCGCGTCGCGGCCCCAGCGCAGCAGGTTGACGGAATTGGGCTGGCCATCGCGCACCCGGTGCGACACGGCGGTGCCGGCCTGCACGGCCCAAAGCCGGCGCGACAGACCGGGCAGCGGCATCACGTAGGGCAGGTGGATGTGGCCGCCCATCACCAGGTCGGCGCCGGCCTCCGCCCAGCAGGGCACGGCCACGGCGTGCCGGCGAACGAGATCGTGGACGTCGCCGCTGCTGTGCACCGCAACCGGCTGGTGCACGACGATCACGCGCAACTGCCCGGGCGTGGCACTGGCGACGCGGGCGGCCACGCGCCGGATCTGCTCGTCCGAGATCTCGCCGTTCGTGTGCCGCCACCAGCGCGTGGTGTTCAGGCCTTGCACCAGCAGGTCGGCCGACGCATGCACCGGCTCGAGCTCGTCGCCGAAAGCCTCCCGGTAGTGCCGGTACGGGCGGGTGACGCGCGCCAGCACGTCGAACAGCGGCACGTCGTGGTTGCCCGGTATCGCCAGCACCGGTGTGGCCAGCCGTTCGACGAAGCGGCGTGCGGCAGCGAACTGCACGCGCGTGGCGCGCTGGGTGATGTCGCCCGAGAGCACCACCACGTCGGGCCGCTGCGCCGCCGTGAACGCGACCAGGGCCTCGACCACCGGGCGTTGCTCGGTGCCGAAGTGCGGGTCCGAGATTTGCAGCAGCACGCTCACGAACGGGGCTTGATCAGGAACAAGGGGCGCGGCGAGCAGCCGATGTCCAGCGGCACCCGCAGCCGGCTCATCTCACCGTCCATCGCCACGCGGATACTGCGCCGCCCGGGCAGCAGCCGCGGCCGCACCTGCATCTGCGTGAACTCGAAGCGCTCGATGGTGTCAGCCCCACCCAGGGTGCCCAGCGCGCCGCGCAGCATCAAGCCCAGCATCGCCAGCGTCCCCCCGGCCGCAGCATCACGGCGGCGAGCTGGCCGTCGTCCGGCGCATGGGCGTCGGGCAGCCCCATGCGCTCGAGCTGAATGCGGTTGTTGCAGACGAACAGGGTCGGTGTGGTGACCTCGCGCACGGTGCCTGCGCAGTGGATGCGCAGGCGCAGCGGCCGGTAGCTGCGCAGCAGCGTCGAGGCGCTGGCCAACAGCACCACCAGCCGATGGCGGCCGAAACGGGCGGTGTAGGCCTCGCGGTCCTTCAGCATCTCGGGGTACAGGCCCAGGCTGGCGTTGACCAGGAACAGCTGTTCGTTGACGAACCCGACCTGCACCGGCACCGGTGCGCCCTGCAGCAGCACGCGGGTGGCCTCGGCGGCGTCCTCGGGTAGGCCGTGCGCGCGCGCGAAGTAGTTGAATGTGCCCTGCGGCACCAGCCCCATCGCGCAGCCGTGGGCATGGGCGGCCCGGGCCACCGCATTGATCGTGCCGTCGCCGCCCACCGCCACCACCGCTGTGCACCGGCGCCGCGCGGTCAGCGCAGCCTCGTCGGCGGCCTGTGCCAGATCGGCCGGGCGGACGAAGCGCAATTCGCCCGCGCGCCCCGCCTCGGCCAGCGCCGCTTCGATCGCGGCGCGCTTGGCTTCGGGCGCGGTGCTGCCCGAGGCGGCGTTGACGATGAACACCAGCTGCGCAGCAGGGTCCTCCGTCGGCAGCAACGCCGCCAGCGGGTCCTGCGCGGTCATGGCGCAGGACTAGCGTGCGCTGGCTGGCTTCGCGGCAGCCAGCGGGGCGGAGTGATCGTTGTTCTGGCCGATCATCGGCATCGCACTGGATTCCTGGGCGCGGGTCATCTTGTCGTTGGACCGACCCGTTGCAGCGCCCGGTTTGGGTGTCTCGTTGGCTGGCGTCAGCACCCTGTCCGCCGCGGGCACCGACGTTTCGGCTGTCGCGGGTGACGCCGTGCGGGTCTCGACCTGGACCGGTTCCACCTGCGGTGCGGGCGGCCTGGAGCGCTCCTTGTCGCAGGCCGCCAGCAGCAGCGTAGACAGGCACAAAGCGGACAGCGCCAAGGGGGTAGGCATGCGTTTCCTTTCGGGGTGCGGGGCCTGGGGCGCCCGTTCGTGCACGGGCGCCTGGGCGTCCATGCCCGGACAAGATAGCCGGCTTCGACAGCGCCCTCTGTGCGACATCCGACACAGGCGCCCCCGTGACCGGGCGCTTCAGCCGCGCTTGCGGAACACCACCACGTGCTGCCAGGGCAGCGTCGCGACCGTGCGTTCCCACACCAGCGGGTGCACGGCGGCTTCGCGCTGGATCTGGGCCACACTCATCTTGTGCAGTTCCTTGATCGGCACCCGCGGGTCTTCGGCCCGGTACTCGACGAAGACCAGCTGTCCGCCCGGCTTCAGCGCCTGCACGACGCTGGCCAGCAACTCGTAGGGCAGCGCCAGCTCGTGGTAGACGTCGACCAGGATGGCCAGGTCCACCGAGGCGGCGGCCAGCTTCACATCGCCCTCGGTACCCAGCACAGCCTGGATCTGCGTCAGCCCGCTTTGCCGTACCGCAGCCTGCAGCATCGCCACCATCTGCGGCTGGACGTCGACCGCCAGGACCTTGCCGCCCGGCATCACGGCCGGCGCCATGCGTCGGGCGAGATAGCCGGTGCCGGCCCCGATGTCAGCCACCACCATCGCCGGCTTCAAGGCCAGCGCCTTGACCAGCAGGTCGGTGCGTTCCTCGCGTTCGCGCTCTTCGCGTTCGAGCCAGGCCGCACCTTGCCAACCCATCACGGCGGCGATGTCGCGCCCCATGTAGCGCTTGCCGATGCCATCGGCGCCGGCTGGCACGCTGCTGTAGCGCGGACCGGCTGTCTCGCTATCGGCCTGCGCCGGCAGGGTCAGCAGGGCTGCACTGAGGCAAGCGATGAACCACTTCAAGACCCTGCGCACCATGGTCATCTCCCGGGGGCGGCAACGCCGCATGCGCCCAACCTTGCCACAGAAAGGCGCCATGACGTCAAGTCAGGCAGCCGCGGGCGTCGACCGCCCAGATGGACTCGACGACGCCGTGTGCCAGCCCACCCCGCACGCCGATGTAGCGGTCGTGCAGGTTGACGGTCGGGTCGCAATGGCCGGGTATCAGCCAGACGGTGGCACCGATTTCCGGCAGCGCTGCAGGCCGGCCATCCGCCTGCGCGACCGGCCTGAGGATGCCGTGTTCGTCGCCGCCGTTGCTGTACTCGAAACCGCCTGGCCAGACCCGGGGCATGCCGGAATCGACCGCATGGGACTTGTGCCCAGCGTCGACGACGGCATGCGCCGCGCCGACGCTCATCACCTGCGTCTTCACGAAGAGCGCATGCTCGAAAGCCGGCTGGCCCGCACCCGGCGTCTGTTGCGCCCGCTGGTTGTCGGCGTAGTCGCGGTCCATGAAGACATAGCTGCCGCACTGCAGTTCACCCCAGACGCCGCTGGCCGCTTCGAGCGCAAAGGTGCCGGTCCCCGCGCCGGTGACCAGCGGGCAGGGCACGCCGGCCGCTGCCAGGCTGGCCTGCGCGGTGCGCACCAGCCCAGCGGCGTGTTCGATCGCCGCTTCGCGTTCTGCGGCTGAGCGCAGGTGCTGGGCGCCACCGTGGTAAGCCTGCAGACCGGCGAAGCGCAGCCCGTGCGACTGGATGCGAAGCGCCAGCTCGCCAGCCGCAGCCGGTGCGACACCGCATCGACCTTGTCCGACATCGATCTCGACCAACACATCCGCCTGGGTGCCTTGCGCCTTCAGCGCGGTGGCCAGTCGGGCGATGCCGGTGTGCGAGTCGACAGCGATCGCGAGCCGGATGCGACCGGCCAGCGTGGCCAGCCGCGCGAGCTTGGCCGCATCGACGATCTCGTTGCTGATGTAGATGTCGGGCACGCCGCGTTCCGCCAGCGCTTCGGCTTCGCTCAGCTTCTGCACGCAGACGCCAACGGCGCCCGCGGCCATCTGCAGTTTCGCGATGTCTGCGCTCTTGTGCGTCTTGGCGTGCGGCCGCAGGCGCAAGCCGCGCTGGCTGGCGTAAGCCGCCAGCGCGGCCAGATTGCGCGCCATCGCGTCGAGATCGATGACCAGCGCCGGCGTGTCGATGGCGGCCACGGGATCGCCGGGCCGGGCTGGCGCGTGCAAGGGGGTGTCGAGGGTCATGCGTTCGACTCTAGGGGAAATCGCCTCAGCGGCCTGGCTGTTGCTTACCATGCGACATGCCCAAGCCTATCCTCGCTCTCGATGCGGCCGACGTATCCCGGGTCATCGAGATGGCCTGGGAGGACCGCACGCCCTTCGAGGCGATCAAGACCCAGTTCGGGCTGGACGAAGCCGCCGTCATCGCACTGCTGCGCCAGCAACTGAAGCCGGGATCATTCCGCCTGTGGCGCGACCGCGTGCAAGGCCGCAAGACCAAGCATGCCGCGCTGCGCCCGCTGGCCCTGGAAGGGGGCCAGCGGCATCAGGCGCGCCACCGAACGCCGCAACGCTGAGAAGACGGCCAGCCGGTCCCCCGTGACGGCCAGGCGCCTGCCCGATGGCCGCGACCGCAGGGCGCAGCCGCAGCCCAAGCCGGCAGGCGGTCGATCAGTGACCGCCGCCCAGGTAAGCGGCCTTCACGGCCGGGTCGTCGCGCAATTGCGCGGCCGGGCCGTGCAGGCTGATGCGGCCGTTCTCCAGCACATAGCCGTAATCGGCTACGGCCAGGGCGGCGGCAGCGAACTGTTCGACGAGCAGCATCGTCACGCCTTGCGCCTTCAGCCGACCGATGATGCGGAACACCTCTTCGACCAGGATGGGCGCCAGGCCCATGCTCGGCTCGTCGAGCAGCACCACCTCGGGGTTGAGCATGGTGGCGCGGGCCATGGCCAACATCTGCTGTTCACCGCCGCTGAGCGTGCCGGCCAGTTGCAGGCGGCGTTCCTTCAAGCGCGGGAAGAGCTCCATCGCCCGTTCCAGGTCGGCCGCGATGTCGCCCTTGGGCCGCGCCCCGGTGTAGCGCGGGAAGGCACCCAGGCGCAGGTTGTCGGTGACCGTCATGGTGGCGAAGACGCGGCGGCCTTCGGGCGAATGCGCCAGGCCCAGGCGGGCGATGTGGTAGGACTCCTTGCCGTCGATGCGTTGCCCGTTCAGCGTGATCTGGCCCGCACTGGGCGCGATCATGCCGCTGACCGCGCGCATGGTGGTGGTCTTGCCGGCGCCGTTGCTGCCGATCAGCGTGACGACCTTGCCGCGCGGCACCTCGATCGCGATGCCGTGCAGCACTTCGACCTTGCCGTAGCCGGCGTGCAGATTCTCGATGGTGAGCATGTTGTGCAGCCCCTTCAGTGCGCCGCAGCGGCTTCGCCACCCAGGTACGCTTCGATGACTTTCGGGTCGGCTTGCACCGCCGCAGGCTTGCCTTCGGCGATCTTCTGCCCGAAGTCGAGCACGCTGACCGTGTCGCAGACCGACATCACCACGTCCATGTGGTGCTCGATGAGGATCAGCGTGATGCCATGTTCGCGGATCTTGCCGATGATGGCCACCAACTCCTTGATGTCGGGCGCGGTCAGGCCGGCCGCCGGCTCGTCCAGCAGCAGCAACTGCGGGTCCAGCGCCAGGGCGCGGGCGATTTCCAGCAGGCGTTGCTTGCCGTAGGGCAGGTTGCGCGCCTCTTCATGCGCCAGGCTGGCCAGGCCGACGAAGCCCAGCAGGCCCATGGCCCGGGCGGTGGCCTGGGTGTCCTCGCGACGGTAGCGCGGCGTCTGCACGGCCACGTCCAGCAGGTTGCTGTCGAAGCTGTGGTGCAGGCCGACCATCACGTTCTGCAGCGCCGTCATCTCGCCGAACAACTGCACGTTCTGGAAGGTGCGCGCGATGCCCGACAAGGCGATGTCGGACGACGTGCGGCCGACCACCGAACGGCCGGCGAAGCTGATGTCGCCGGCGGTGGGCACATAGATGCCGGTCAGCACATTCATCATCGTGCTCTTGCCCGAACCGTTGGGGCCGATCAGGCCGTGCACGGTGCCGCGCTTGACCCGCAGTTCCACGTCGTTCAGCGCCTTCAGGCCGCCGAACTGCATCAGCACGTGGGTGGCTGTCAGCAGGTCTTCGCCTTCGTGCCCCGCGGCGGCCCCGGCGGCTTGCGACAGCGCATCGCCGCGCAGCGGCGCCAGGTTTTCGGCGTCGATGTGGTCGCCGCCGGGCTTGATGTTCAGCGCCGCGCGCACGAAGCCGACGATGCCGTCTTGCAGGTAGTAGACGACGAAGAGCGTGATCAGGCCGAAGATGGACAGCCGCCAGTCGGTCATGGTCTGCAGCACGAAGCTGATGGCGGCCAGCGCGATGCTGCCGACCACCGGCACGGCCGCCGAGCGCCACTCGGTCTTGCCGCGCTGCACCGACACCGCCGCGCCGACGGCCACGATGGCGGCCACGCCCACCGCCAGCGTGCGGAAGAGTTCCAGGTCGTCCAGCGCCTTGGGCAGCAGCACGATGATGGTGGCGCCCAGCAGGGCGCCGGTGCGGGTCTTGCGGCCGCCCATGATGATGGCCAGCAGGAACAGCACCGTCAGTTCGAAGTTGTAGGTGTTGGGGCTGATGTACTGCTCGCTGTAGGAATACAGCCCGCCCGCCAGCCCGGCCAGGCCGGCACTGATGACGAAGGCGTAGACCTTGTAGCGGTAGACCGAAACGCCCATGCAGTCCGAAGCCACCGGGCTGCCGCGCAGGGCCTCGAAGGCGCGCCCCAGGTGGCTGCGCAGGATGCGGTGCACGACGATCAGGCTCAGCACCAGCATGGCCAGCACCACCCAGTAGAACTCGCGCTCGCCCAGCTTCATGCCGAAGAGCTCGGGCTTGGCCACCTTGATGCCCAGCGGGCCTTCGGTGAGGAAGGTCATCTCGTTGATCAGGATCTGGATGATGGTGCCGAAGGCCAGCGTCACCATCGCCAGATAAGGCCCCGTTACGCGCAGCGCCGGCAGCGCCAGCAAGGCGCCGAAGCCGGCAGTGATGAGCACCGCAGCGGGCAGCGTCAGCCACAGCGGCGCGGCCAGCTTCATCACCATCACGCCGGCGGTGTAGCTGCCGATGCCGAACAGGCCGGCATGGCCCAGCGACACCTGGCCGGTGTAGCCGACCACGATGTCCAGCCCGAAGAGCACGATCGCGTAGATCATGATCGTCTCGACCAGGTGGATGTAGTAGGGGTTGTGCACGGCCAGCGGCAGGCCGCCGACGAGCAGGATCGCGAAGACGCCAATCCAGAGTGACTTGTTCTTCACGGTCAGACTTTCTTGATGGCCATCTTGCCGAACAGGCCGGCCGGCTTGACGGCCAGCACGATCAGCAGCAGCACCAGGCCGGGCACGTCCTTGTAGCCGGTGGACAGGTAGAAGCCGGTGGTGGTTTCGGCGATGCCCAGGATGATGCCGCCCAGGATGATGCCCATGCCGCTGGTCAGACCGCCGATGATGGCCACGGCGAAAGCCTTCAGGCCCAGCACCGCGCCCATGGTCGCGCCGGTCAGCGTCAGCGGGGCGATCAGCACACCGGCGAAGGCCGCGCTCATCGAACTGAGCGCATAGCTGAAGGTGATCACCAGCCCGGTGTTGATGCCCATCAGCTTGGCGGCATCGCGGTCGTTGAAGGTGGCCACCACGGCGCGGCCGTAGATGGACTTGCGGTTGAAGACCTCGACGGCCAGCATCATGGCCACGGCGCCCACCACGACCAGGATTTCCATGGGCAGCACGTTGGCGCCCAGGAAGTGCAGCGGCGATTCCGGCAGCGGCGACGGGAACTTCAGGTCGTCGCGGCCCCAGACGTTCTCGGCCACGTTCTTGAAGATGATGCCCAGAGCGATGGTCGACATGATCCAGCCGAACTCGCTCTTGATCTTGATGGCCGGCCGCACGCCGATGCGTTCGACGAAGGCACCCTGCACCGCGCCGAAGATGCAGACGATAGGGATCATCAACCAGTAGTTGACGCCCAGTCCGACCAGGGTCAGACCGACCAGCGCGCCCAGCATCAACGCATCACCCTGGCCGAAGTTCAGCGTGTCGCTGGTGGCGAAAGTCAGCTGGTAGCCGAAGGCGATGACGGCGTAGATCATGCCCAGCGCGATGCCGCTGAAGACGAGTTGGGTCAGGATTTGCATGGCGGTGCTCTCGATGGCCAACATGAAACCGCCGGCCCACGGCCGGCGGTTGACGGAGCGACGGAGCGACGGAGTCGCCCGCGCGTCGCTTACTTCTTGACGGTCAGGGCGCCCTTGGCATTGACGTCCTTGACGCGCACCTGCGAGGCGACCTTCTGGTCTTCCGCGTAGGCATAGACCACCTTCTGTCCCTTGACTTCACCGAACACCGGGATGTTGGCGGTGATGGCCTCGTGGTCCTTGGCCGAGAAGGGTTTATTGTAGGTCGTGACCACGCCTTCGACCGGCGCCTTCAGGTCTTCGAGAGCGGCCTTGATCTTGGGCCCATCGGTCGAGCCGGCCTGCTTGATGGCCGCAGCCAGCAGGTAGATCGAGTCGTAACCCTGGGCTGCCGAAACCGGCGAGTCGATGCGCGCGTTCTTCGGGTTGAAGGTCTTCAGGTAGTTGATGATGAAGCTCTGGCGCTTGGGCGTGGTGGGCTCCTGCACGAAGGTCTGCGGCATGCGCGCGCCTTCACCGCCGGGGCCGGCGTTGTCGATGAAGTTGGCCATCGACAGCGTCCAGCTGCCGATCATCGGCACCTTCCAGCCGAGCTTGGTCATGCCGTTGGCGATCTGCGCCAGTTCCGGGCCGATGCCGTAGGTCAGCACGACTTCAGCGCCGGCTTCCTTGGCCTTCAACAGCTGGGCCGTCATGTCGACGTCCTTGATGTTGAACTTCTCCACCGTCACGGCCTTCACGCCCTTGAGTTCCAGCGCCTTTTCCAGGTCGGCGCGGCCGAGCTGGCCGTAGTTCGTGCTGTCGGCCAGGATGGCGACCTTCTTGTACTTGCGCCGGGTGATGGCTTCTTCCACGATCATCGGCGCCTGGATGCTGTCGTGCGCGGCGTTGCGGAAGATGTAGTTCTCGGGCTGGTCGTTGAACTGCTGCGTGATCACCGAGCCGGTGGCCACGTTGTTCATCACCGGGATCTTGGCTTCCTGGTAGAAGCGCTGGGCGGCCAGGGCCACGCCGGTGTTGATGAAGCCCACCGCAGCGGCGACCTTTTCCTTGTTGATCAGTTCCTGGGCGATCTGCACGCCGCGCTCGTTCTTGGACTCGTCGTCGCGTTCCACCAGCGCCAGCTGCCGGCCCAGCACGCCGCCCGACTTGTTGATCTCGTCGACGGCCAGACGCACGCCATCCCGCATGCTCACGCCCATCGACGACGAGCCGCCGGTGAAGGGTCCGTTGACGCCGATCTTGATCGGATCGGCGGCCAGTGCCGGGAAGGCTGCGCTCAGGGCGGTGGCCAGCGTCAAGGTGGTGAGGGTTCTGCGGTTGAACTTCATGGGGCTTTCCGTTCGGTGTTGGGGTGTCTGCGACCCGGTGCAGGGGCGCAGGGGGCAGGGGCAAAGCTGCCCTGGCGTCCTTATTTGGCGCTCGCGCACGATGCCTGAGTGTTGCGATTTTGGCTTGCGCGAGACTACGTACGGAAAAACCCGGACCAGGACCGTCCAGGCCCGCGGCGTCGGCGCGGGCTTCAATCCCCGGGGTGGTAGCGGCGCTCGAGGTTTTTCTCGACATCGGCGCGGTAGAACCAGACGTCCTTGAATTCACCGCGGCTGTACAGGCCGACCTGGTCGTTGAAATGCGGCGACTTCGGGTCGCCGCTCTGGCCGCCGACCAGGATGCTGCGGGCCCGGATGCGCGGCCCGAACTCGACCACGGCGACGAAGCTGTTGCCGACCTCGCCGTACTGGCGCTTCGTCAGGCGCGCGCGGCCCATGCCGAAGGACGCCAGCGAGCCGAAGGTGCCCGAGGCATAGGGGATGGGTGTGCTCGGCTGGGCGTCGTCGAAGGGCTGCTCGATGTCACCGGTCAGGCGCTGGAAGCGGTTGATCTCGCCCCACGGCGTCTGCCAGCGGCCGAAGTCGGCGGCCAGCCGGGCCACGGCGGCCGGCAGGCTGTCCAGCAGCCAGGCGTCGCTGGCGCGGCTGGTGATGTAGTCCATCGCACCCAGGCCGGCCGCCCGCGCGTCTTTCAGGCTGCGCTCGCGCAGTTGCTGGTACCAGTTGATGGCCAGCGAGGTGGGCACCGAGTCCAGCGCATAGCGCAGGTTCCAGCCGCGCAGCGCCTCGACGGGCTCTTTCAGCGCCGCCTTGGCCGGGCCCTCGGGCGAGCCGTCGTAGGCCGCGAACAGGCGTGGCAGCAGGGGTTCGAAGGCCGTGAGCTGGGTGTCGTAGGCGCTGGCGATGAGCTTGTCGAGCGTGAAGTCGCGCTGGCCCTGCAGCACGCGCACGGCGTGCAGGCCGCGCGCGTTCTCGCCGGCGTTCCACATATAGGCCGGGTAGTCCTCGCGGCGCGGGCTCTGCGCACCGGCGGCCGAGAAGGGCCAGTTGTTGGTGTTCTGCAGCCAGCCGTTGCTCGGGTTGTGCAGCTGGATGATGTCCTTCACCGCATGCAGACCCTTCCAGGCGGTGCGCGGGTCGCTGCCGTCGACCGGCTGGGTGTAGTCGAAGCGCGGGTCGCGCAGCGGGATGAAGTTGCCCTGGAAGTAGGCGATGTTGCCGTCGGCGTCGGCATACACCGTGTTGTTCGACGAGTTGGTGCGCAGCGTCAGCACGCGCCGGAAGCCGGCCTGGTTACGCGCCTTGGTGCGCAGATAGGACTGCATCAGCGCCTTCACCGGCTCCTGCATCAGGCTCACCGCCACCCAGCGCGGGCTGCCGTCGACCGCCTGTTCACGCACGATGGGGCCGTGCACGCTGCGCCAGGTGTTCAGCGTGCGGCTGGCCAGCCCGTCAGCGGTCTTGTAGCGCAGCGTCACCGGCCGCGCCGCCAGCGGCCGCGTGCCGGCGCCGTAGCGGGTGCGGCCTGCGCCGTCGGGGCCGTCCGCGCCTTCCACGGTTTCAAGGAACTCGTCGATGGCGTCGCCGCCGCCCGAGGTGTGCATCCAGCCCAGCCTGTCGTTGAAGCCCTGGTAGACGAAGAACTGGCCCCAGGTGACGGCCCCGTAGGCGTTCAGGCCTTGCTCGCTGACCACCTGCATCTCCGACCGGAAGTAGAAGGAGGTGTGCGGGTTGATGAGCAGCAGCGCGTGCCCGCTGGCGCTGAGCGCCGGGGCGATGGCGAAGCCGTTCGAGCCGCGCGGTTCGGCTTCGGGCGCGGCCGCGGCGAGCCTGGCCTCGACGGCCGCCGACGCCGTGCGCGGTGCGGGCGGCAGGCCGCCGCGCGGGCCATAGAAAGCCTCGAGCTGGCGCAGGTCGATGGACTCGATGTCGCCGCCGATGCTGCCCTCGGTGAAGCTCAGCGCCATCCAGGGTTCGAAGCGGGTCAGCACCCGGGGCTGCACCGCCGGGTGGGTGTGCAGGTAGTGGTTCAGCCCGTCGGCCCAGGCCTTCATCAGCTGCTTCAGCCAGGCCGGGCTGCTGCGGTAGCGGGCCTGCAGGTCGGCCGCGTCGATGAACAGCCGCATGCGCAGGTCGCTGTAGATCGCCTTCTCGCCTTCGGCCTCGGCCAGCCGGCCCAGGGCGTTGAGGTAGTTGACCTCGATGCGGTTGAAGTCGTCCTCGGCCTGTGCGTAGAGCATGCCGAAGACGGCGTCGGCGTCGGTCTTGCCGTAGATGTGCGGCACGCCCCAGCGGTCGCGCAGGATGGTCACGCGCCGGGCCTGGGCCTGCCAGCGCGCGACTTCGGCCGCGCTGGGCGCCGCGGCCGCGGCCGATGGGGCTGCGCCGGCGGCGGGTGGCGCTGCCTTGGCGGCGGTCGATAGCGCCAGGCCGAGGGCCAGGGCCAGGGCCAGGGCCAGAACCAGGGCCGCGGTCGGCCGCTGGGGTTGGATGCGGTGGAGTGGGGCGTCGGGCATCGGCGGAGTCCTGGGGCTAAGGCGGCGTGGGCGCGATGCTAGCCGCCCACCCGGCCCTCAGCCCCGGCCCCGCGTCAGATCTTGGCGTTGACGCAGGCCACCAGGAACAGCTTGCGCTCTTCGTAGTGCAGGCCCTTTTCGGCGGCTTCCTTCTGGCAGGCGCCCATCGCGGCGTTGCGTTGCTTGGCGGCCACCAGGGCTGCGTGGGCCTGGACCGGCGGGGTCGCCGGCTTGTAAGTGGCCGCCGGGTCGGCGGCGGCGCCGGCCAGGGCGGGAGCGGCCAGGAGGGTGAGGATCAGCAGTGAGGTCTTCATGGTTTGCACTCTGTGTTGGAGCCGATGGGCTCGGCCGGTGTGTAGCGGTGTGCTGTCACACCGGCCGTCGAAGGGAGGCTGGTGCGGGTGCAGCGTGAGGCTGCACCCGCC
>JBBAPI010000026.1:0-61067 GCA_040400915.1 Rubrivivax sp. | reverse complement strand
TACTCAGCAAAAAGCTGCATGACACAGGCGGCAACTACCTTGACGCGCGCCGGCTTCCACGACCTAATCGACTTCCACACGCACGAGGACGGCTCGGACGTTGGTGCGGTGCTTGAAGAGATGTTCAGCACGCTGAACGAGGAACCGGAGCAGCGGCAACGAAAGCTGGCCGAGCACTTCTCGCAATTTCCCTATGTGAACGGCAAGCTGTTCGAAGCCCATTACAGACCGCCGCAGTTTGACAGTGCCATGCGGAAGCAGCTTCTGACGCTGTGTGCCATGAACTGGGGTGCCATCTCTCCGGCCATCTTCGGTGCCATGTTCCAAACGGTGATCGAGTTGGAGGCGGCTGACCGCCGCCGCGAGCTCGGAGCCCACTACACCAGTGAAGCCAACATCCTCAAGTTACTCGGGCCGCTGTGCTTTGACGAGTTGCATGCGGACTTCGAGAAGATCAAGGGCGACAAGAACAAGCTGTTTGAATTCCACAAGAAGCTGCAAACGCTGACCTTCCTAGACCCCGCATGCGGCTGCGGCAATTTCTTGGTCATTGCCTACCGCGAACTGAGAAAACTCGAATTGGAAGTCTTGCGAGCGGCCAGCAAGTTCGGCCAGCGTGTCGGCAATGTGTTCGGCTTCCTGCAAGTGGACGTTGACCAGTTCTACGGCATCGAAATCGAGGAGTTCCCTGCGCAAATCGCACAGGTTGCCATGTGGCTCACCGACCACCAAATGAACGTCATGGCCGGGGTAGAGTTCGGCGAAGTCATCACCCGCATACCGCTAGTCAAGAGTGCCCACATTCGCAAGGGCAACGCCTTGGAGATCGATTGGGCTGAGTTCGTGCCGCCCCGCCAACTCAACTACATCATGGGCAACCCGCCGTTCATAGGCAAACAGAACCAATCGGCAGACCAGAAGGCATCGCTTGAATCCGTAACGCACGGCATCGCGGGTGCGGGCGTGCTGGACTTTGTAGCGGGCTGGTTCGTCAAGGCAGGCCAATACATCAGCACAACGCCAGACGGATTCGGCGGCATCGCAGCCAAGGCCAACAAGGGCCGCAAGAACTTCAAAGATGTGAGGTTCGGACAAGGCATGGGTGACCTGTTCGCAGATGCGGACGCTGCTGAGGTCAAGCAACGCCGAGCCATCCGATGCGGCTTCGTGTCCACCAACAGCATCACGCAGGGCGAACAGGTGGGCGTGCTGTGGTCTTGGATGATGGCTCAGGGCATACGCATCCGCTTTGCCCATCGCACCTTTCAATGGACCAACGACGCACCGGGCAAGGCCGCAGTGCATTGCGTAATCGTTGGTTTCGGCATGGAGGATGTCAAGTCGGCCCGACTCTTCGAATACGACGACATCAAGGGTGCCGCCCATGAGGTCGCGGCCAAGAACATCAACCCTTACCTTGTCGATGCTCCCTCGGTTGCACTGCCCAATCGACGCGAGCCGATATGCAAGGTGTCCCCCATCGTGTTCGGTTCCATGCCGAACGATGGTGGCGGCCTGCTACTGAAGCCAGAAGAGAAGGCCGAGCTACTGGCAATCGAGCCCAATGCGGCACCGTGGATACGAAGGTTCATGGGTGCAGAGGAATTCATCAACAACGGCACTCGCTGGTGCCTCTGGCTTAAAGACTGTCCACCGCAAACGCTGTCCAAATTAAAGGCCGTGCAAAAGCGGGTTGAAATGGTTAGGGTGCATCGAGCAAAGAGCACTCGGCAAACCACCAAAGAACTGGCCGCTACCCCGGCACTTTTCGGCGAAGACCGCCAACCCTCGGGGCAGTATGTCCTTGTCCCTCGCCACTCCTCGGAAAGCAGGGCCATTGTTCCGATGGGATTCTTGAAAGCCGACATCATCGTCGGCGACAGCAACCTCTGCGTTCCCAATGCCACAACTTACGAATTCGGCATTCTGAGTTCCACGATGCACAACGCATGGGTCCGCTATACCTGCGGGCGGCTTGAAAGTCGATATCGCTATTCGGCCGGCATCGTCTACAACAATTTCCCATGGCCGCAAGACTTGACGGACAAGCAGCGGGATGCCGTGAGCGTTGCCGCACAGGGCGTGCTTGATGCCAGAGCCGAGCACCAGAAGGGCAAGACTCCGGCCAGCCTTGCCGATCTCTACAACCCGACCACCATGCCTGCCAATCTGAGCAAGGCCCATGCAGCACTTGACAAAGCCGTTGACGCAGCCTATGCCAAGAAGGGATTGAAGACAGACGCCGAGCGAGTCGCGTTTCTGTTCACCCTCTATCAGCAATATACGAGCCTGCTGGAGTAGGTCGCCAACCACTAACGCAGCTTGGGGCGGGCCGGACCAGCCTGAGCGACCGCCACAGGCCGCACGCCAGAAGGGGCGGCGACCGGTGCTTGACGCCGCTGACGCAATGGGGCGATGGCAGCCCGTGCCCTCAGACTCTCCCACGCCTTCTCGTCCTGCTTCCGCAACTCGCGGCAACTCTCCCGCCATTCCTTCATGGCGACCGCATGGGCCTGCATGGCCCGCTGGTGCGAGGTTTCTATGCCCAAGGCCGCACCCAAGGCGGTGGATGCCTCCGCAGCCACGCCGCTGGGTGGTGCCGGTGGCTTGGGTGCAGGCGGCAGCTTCACCCGCTCGGGCAGGTCTTTGAAAGCATTGACGACCCCGTAAAACTGGCGGGCTTCGGCATGCGTGGCGATGCTGCCCGGCTCACCCCGGCGAATCCCAAGCAGTGCCATGGCGTCGCCATAGCTGCTTTGCATCTCCCGAAGCCGCTCGCGGTCGAACAGGGCCTTGCTGTTGAGCTTCCAGCCCCCCGCCGCTGTCTTGACGCGGGGGACGCACAAAATGTGGAGGTGTGGGGTCAGTTCATCGAGGTGAAGCACTACCGATGCCAATTGGTCCGCCCATTGCCGCTTGGCCCATGCTAAAGATGCTGCGGCCCACGCCTTGACCTTGTCCGCCTCAAACACGCCGCCCATCCCCTCCCGCCCCGGCCGAAAATAGCTCGGGCTTGCCGAGAGCACGATCTCGCGGCAAAGCACCGTGTCGCGATTTCGCCGTTCAGCACCTTCAAGAAGATGGCAGGCCGCTTGGTAGGGTGTCCTGCCGTTGGCCAGGTGCATCACGATCGGTGCCGGTCCCTCGGGGTCGGCGTTGGGCGTGGGCCTGTGCCGCATCGTGTGGCCCGATGAGGCAGCAATCGCCGCCATCGCTTTTGCTTTGCGGCGATCCACACGCAGCACCGCATACGGGGCGGTGGCGGTGGCGGCGGACGGGTGCGAAGTGCTCATGCACTATGCATATCGCACCCCGGCCGAGATAGCACGCCCGCCCATCGGATGGTCGGTCTACTCACTACACCGAGCAAGCTCGGTTCTGTTCGCAAAGTCCAAGCAGCCAGCCCGCCATGCAGGAAACACCCCGCCCATGGGGCGGGCTGATTCCTGCATTTGTGGCGGGCCAGATGACGGAGGGCACAGCATCGCGTGCGATCCTGTTGCGTCCGTCAAGCACCGCACGGCTAGCCGAGCGGCGAAACCGGAACACACAGGGTCAGATGCCGGGGCTCTTGCCGGAGGTTGGCACCCCCGCCAGCCCAGCCGCCGACCCGCTAGATTGGGCGGCATTCGCCAATGCCACAGCAGCGGTGTAAGCGGTGATCAAGTCCCGCACATGGGCCATGTGCGAACGCAGCTTGTTTGCCAATCGCAAGCCGTTGAGCTTGGCGACGGCAGACTTGGGTGCGGGGCTGTTGAGGTAGTCATTCATCGCCCCGATGGTGTCGAGCACCTGCACGGCGTGGGCCTGCAAGTCGTTCAACAGCATGGCATCAACATTGGTGCGGGCGAGGTCAATGGCTCGCAGCATCGGGCTTGTGGTCATGGCATCGCTCGCTTTCAGATGCAAACACCATCGCACCACGGGCACCGCCGATCAAGAACCATTCAGCGGGGGGCTTGCTTTTCGTTTTGGATTTGGTAAGAAAGACGCGGGGCTGGGCATGCGTCAACCGAATGGTTCTCGATCCCCCACCCTGCCGACGGGTCAGTTGACCGGGCATGAGCAGCAAGGATGGGAACTCGGGAAAGCTGCACCGAAGCCGAAGGGGACCGGCCCGAGGGAGTGCCAACGCTCTGAACCCCCCTAAAAAGCGGTGCCAGTTTGGTTGGTGCATCGCCCCGCATATGGTGTTGAGCGGGCATGGCACCAAGGACTTCTAATAGTCCTTAGGGTGTGCCGTGCCCGCTCCGGTGAAGGAGCGGGACCCGGCCCGGGAAGGGCCGGGTAGAAGGCCCCGAAGGGGCCTTCTACTCTTAGTGGGCTGAGGGTTGAGTTAGAAGATGAGCAGTGATGCCAACTGCATCACGCGAGAAGCCTGTTCACACGGAAGAGAAAGCCATGCAACGCCCATTAGAGCGATGCATTTGGATATGCAAAATAAATGGGCGGCAAAATTGTGCTCAGTCTGCCGCATCCTCTGCGGCCTCTGTCGAAGGTGCTTCTGTGAGGGGGCCGACGTATCCAATCAACTGCAAAAGTCGGTCCTGAGTGGGTCGCACAATCTGAGCCAACTTATCGACACTCTTTTTTTCCTTGCGGGCACCCTTGCCGTAGACCGACAAGTTCACATGTTCAATTTCATGCCCAAGGAACTGACACCGCTCCTCAAAATGAACGTCATCTTCGATGAGGCATTGGTTCAGCGTCTTGCGAAGACCATGCACGGTAAAGCCGCGATCCGCTGCCCCGATGGAGGCCAAATGCACATTCAGGATTTTGCGAACGGGGTCAGAAGCCCCAGCCCCGTCTTTGCGAACCTCAAAGCCGAATCCGCCATGCTTTTCTACATAGCTCTTCATTTGCTGCCAAAGAAGGCCGGGCATTGGCACCTTGCGAATACCCGCGTCCGTCTTGTCTGCGGGGACCGCAATGTAGGGCCTGCCCTCCACCGTCTTGCGAAAATGCTTCGCTTCTAGCGTGGCCAAGGCCGTAACTCGGATGCCAGAAATTAACGCACCAACGGCTACAAGGTAAAAGCCCGGCTCAGTCTGTGCAAGCTGTTGGAACTGCGGGCAGCCCATCACTTCCTTGACTTCGTCCTGCTCATAGAACTTGTGTCCGCCTGCACTTTTTTCTTTCCGGGTTTGCAGGTTGCGATCAGCGGCGAAGTTTTCGCCCGTGACGATCTTCTGCTTCTTGCCAAAGTTAAACAACGCTCGAAGGGCACCAACTTTTTTGTCGATGGTGGGCTCGGTGTTTCCTTTGGCCGCCAGCCATCGCATGTAGTCGGTGATGGTCTTCTCGCTGATCTGAGAGATCGTGGGCTTGCCCGCGAAGGTCTCGAACTCGCTGACAGTGTCCCCGTAGTCTCTCGTGGTTCCCGTGGAGAGATTGGGCTTCAACTTGACAAAGTCGTCGAAGACGACCGAGTAAGTCGGACCCTTGGCCTTGCACACCGAGTCTTCGCCCGCCCCGATGTAGTGAGGGTCAGGGATAGCATCAGCAGCCGCAGGCCTGCCCGTTTGCTGGGGCTGAGGGGCAGGCACCGGGAACCCGCCCGAAATGGGGCCGATGGCCTCCACTTGCTTCCATGCTTTCCACTCCTCAAACGCACGCATCATGCGTTCGTTGTCTTCGGCAGTGCCATCGGTCTTGAACACGCCGTTCTTGGCGTCCAGCTCGAAGCGGTGCCACTCGTGATCCGGGATGGAGCCACCCGAGGGCTTGGAAAAGCGTGGAAACACAGCCATGAGAGCAGACCCCAGCAGTTCGATGGCTCGAAGTCTAGCGAGCCGGGGGTCAGCGGTTTTCAGGCTTCGCTTGAACTGACGGCCACCGAAGCGGGTGTGCAAGACGAAGGTGCGGCCTCGAAGGTAGATCGGCAGGGTGAGCGGCATGGTTTGCTACCAAAGCTGCTACCAACCCAAAAAGCACGATCAACAACCCGAAGAAAAAAGCGTTGCAAATCAAAGACTTGCAACGCTTTCGCATCGTTGGCGGAGTGGACGGGACTCGAACCCGCGACCCCCGGCGTGACAGGCCGGTATTCTAACCAACTGAACTACCACTCCGCAGCGGTAGTGACGTTCCGGCTCGCGCCGCAAGTGTCACCCGACTTGTCTTGCATACGACTCACGACCTGCCAACCGAAGCTGGCGTCCCCTAGGGGATTCGAACCCCTGTAATCACCGTGAAAGGGTGGTGTCCTAGGCCTCTAGACGAAGGGGACCGTGACTCTCAAAACAATACCAAAACACATTCCTCTTGAACAACGCTTGCGGTACGTGGTGGAGGTAAGCGGGATCGAACCGCTGACCTCTTGCATGCCATGCAAGCGCTCTCCCAGCTGAGCTATACCCCCTCGGGTACCGAACAGTTTGAAGTCAAAATTACTGACTTTGCCTTCAAACCAGCGCTGTTCAAGCAAGCCTGTGACTGTAGCACAGCTTTCACAGACGCTGCAAGCTGGCCAACACCTTGTTCCTGGGGAAGAGGGCCAGAACGGCATCGATGGACGGCGTCTGCACGCGGCCGCAGACCAGCACGCGCAGCGCTGGCGCCAGCTGGGGCAGCTTCAATTGATGAGCCGCCAGGGTCTCTTTCATCGCCGCGGCGATGGACGCCTTGTCCCAGGCCACCTGGGCCAGTGCCTCGCGCAGGCTGCGCAAGGCCGGCAGCACGGTTTCGGTGACGTGCAGCGTCAGGTCCTCGTCCCGCGGCTGCGCGGGAACGAAGAGCATCTCGGCCCAGTCCGCCAACTCCACCACCGTGGTGCAGCGGTCCTTGAACAAGGCCGCCGCGCGGATCAGCACCTCCGGGTCATCGACCAGCACCCCGCGCGCAGCCAGCTGCCCTTGCGTCAAGCCCGCCAGGCGCGCGTCGTCGGCGGTCTTGATGTAGTGCGCATTGACCCAGGCCAGCTTGGCCGGGTCCCATTGCGCAGGGCTCTTGGCCAGGTGGCTGCCGTCGAACCACTGCACCATCTGCTCGCGGCTGAAGAGCTCTTCGTCGCCGTGGCTCCAGCCCAGGCGCGCGAGGTAGTTCAGCATCGCCTCGGGCAGGTAGCCCGCGTCTTCATAGGCCATGACGCTGACCGCGCCGCGGCGCTTGGACAGCTTCTGCCCGTCGTCACCCAGGATGATCGGGCAGTGCCCGTACTGCGGCAGCGGCGCGTTCAAGGCGTGGAAGATGTTGATCTGCCAAGGCGTGTTGTTGATGTGCTCGTCGCCGCGAAAGACATGGCTGATGGCCATGTCGCTGTCGTCGACCACGACGGCGAAGTTGTAGGTCGGCACACCCAGGGTGCCGTCAGGCGCCCCTTCGGGCGCGGGCCGCAGGATGATGAGGTCGTCGATCTCGCTGTTGCTGATGTGGATCGGGCCTTTCACCAAGTCGTTCCAGGCCACCACGCCGGACACCGGATTGGCGAAGCGCACGACCGGCTGCACGCCTTCGGGGACGGCCGGCAGCACCTTGCCCGGCGCGGGCCGCCAGCGCCGGTCGTAGAGCGTCTTTTCGCCGCGCGCCCGCTGGGCTTCGCGCATCGCGTCCAGCTCGTCGGGCGTGGCGTAGCAGCGGTAGGCGGTGCCCGCCGCGAGCATCTGCTCGGCCACCGCGTGGTAGCGGTCCAGGCGCTGCATCTGGTAGATCGGGCCTTCGTCGTGCGCCAGACCCAGCCAGGCCATGCTAGCCAGGATCTGGTCCACCGAGTCTTGCGTCGAGCGCGCCACGTCGGTGTCTTCGATGCGCAGCACGAACTCGCCGCCGAAGTGGCGGGCATAGGCCCAGGAATACAGCGCGGTTCGCGCCGTGCCCAGGTGCAGAAAGCCGGTGGGCGAAGGGGCGATGCGGGTGCGGACTTTGGCGTTCATGGGGGATCAGGTGGCCGGCATGCCGCGCTGCAGGTCGTCGGTGATGTCATCGACATGCTCCAGGCCCACCGCCAGGCGGACCAGGCCCTGGCCGATGCCAGCGGCCAGGCGCTGCGCTTCGCTGAGCCGGCCGTGCGACGTCGTGGCCGGGTGGGTGATGATGGACTTGGTGTCGCCCAGGTTGGTGGCGATGCTCAGGACCCGCGTGCTGTCGATGAGCTTGAAGGCGGCGGCGCGCGCCGCCTGCGGGTCGTCGGCGCGCATGTCGAAGGACACCACCGCGCCACCCAGGCCGGACTGCTGGCGCATGGCCAGTTCATGCTGTGGGTGCGAGGCCAGGCCGGGGTAGTGGACACGCGCCACCGCCGGCTGGCGTTCCAGCCACTGCGCCACGGCCAGTGCGGCCGCGCTCTGTGCCTTCATGCGCAGGCCCAGGGTTTCCAGGCCCTTGAGCACCACCCATGCGTTGAAGGGGGCCAGGGTCATGCCGGCGGCCCGCATCGCAGGCCCGAAGACATCGCGGATCAGGCGATTCGGTCCGCACAGCGCACCGGCCATCACCCGGCCCTGCCCGTCCAGGTATTTGGTGCCGGCATGGATCACCAGGTCTGCCCCCAGGGCCAGCGGCCGCTGCAGCACCGGCGAGCAGAAGGTGTTGTCCACGGTCAGCAGCGCGCCGGCGTTGTGCGCCAGTTCGGCCAGGGCGCGGATGTCGCAGACCTCGGTCAGCGGGTTGGTCGGCGTTTCGGCGAACAGCAGCTTGGTGGTCGGCCGGATGGCAGCCTGCCACTGCGCCAGATCGGTCTGCGCGACGAAGCTGGTCTCGACGCCGAACTTGCCGAATTCCTTGGCGAACAGGCTGATGGTGGAGCCGAACACCGAGCGCGAACACACCACGTGATCGCCGGCCTTCAGCAAGCCCATGATCAGCAGCAGGATGGCGCTCATGCCCGTGGACGTGGCCACCGTGGCCTCGGCCCCTTCCATCGCCGCCAGGCGGGCTTCCAGGCTGCGCACGGTGGGGTTGCTGGCCCGGGCGTAGGTGAAGTCCTCCATCTCCGCGAAACGCCGCGCCGAGGTTTCCGAATCAGGCTGGATGAAGGCGCTGGTCAGGAACAGGGCCTCGGAATTTTCGCCATGCTGGCTGGGCGCCAGGGCCGTTCGCACGGCCAGCGTCTCGGGCCGCAGGCCGTCGGGCAGCCGGGCCCGGGCGATGCGCGCTTCCTCGGGTGTCGGTGCTGGCAGGCTGCCGGGTAGCGGCGTGTTCATGCGCGCTCCCGTGCGCTCTGCAGGGCCAGGCGCGAGCCGGCGTCGGCGTTTTCTTCGGTCTCGAACTGCAGGCGCCGTTGCGCTTGCATGGTTGCGAAATCTTCGACCGTGACATCGCCCGTGATGTAGTGGCCGTCGAAGCAACTGGCCTCGAAACCGACGATCTTCGGGTTCAGCGCCCCCACCACGCGCTTCATCGCATCCACGTCCTGGTAGATCAGCTGATCGGCGCCGATGAAGGCGCAGATTTCCTCGATGCTGCGGTTGTGCGCCACCAGTTCGTCCTTGGTCGGCATGTCGATGCCGTAGACGTTGGGAAAGCGCACCGGCGGCGCCGCGCTGGCCATGTAGACCTTGCGCGCGCCGGCCTCGCGGGCCATCTGCACGATTTCCTTGCTGGTCGTGCCGCGCACGATGCTGTCGTCCACCAGCAGCACGTTGCGGTCCTTGAATTCCATGCCGATGGCGTTGAGCTTCTGGCGCACGCTTTTCTTGCGCACCTCGTGCCCCGGCATGATGAAGGTGCGGCCGACGTAGCGGTTCTTGACGAAGCCTTCGCGGTAGGGCTTGCCCAGGCGGTGCGCCAGTTGCATGGCGCTCGGCCGGCTCGATTCAGGAATCGGAATCACCACGTCGATCTCGCTCGGCGGCAGCGTGCTGATGACGCGCTGGGCCAGCGTTTCGCCCAGGTTCAGGCGTGCGTGGTAGACCGAGATGCCGTCCAGCACCGAGTCGGGTCGCGCCAGGTAGACGAACTCGAACATGCAGGGGTGCAGCGACGGACTTTCCGCGCACTGGCGGGCGTGGATGGTGCCGGCCTGGTCGACGAAGATGGCCTCGCCCGGCGCCACGTCACGCGTCAGCTGGTGACCGGTGCCTTCCAGCGCCACCGACTCGCTGGCCACCATCACGCCGCGGCCGTGTTCGGTGCTGCTCTGGCCGAAGCACAGCGGGCGTATGCCGTAGGGGTCGCGGAAGGCCAGCAGCCCGTGCCCGGCGATCAGCGCGATCACGGCATACGAACCCTTGATGCGGCGCTGCACCGCGCCCACAGCCTTGAACACCTGATCGGGCGTCAGCGGCAGGTCGCGCGCCAGCCTCTCGAGCTCGTGCGCCAGCACGTTGATCAGCACCTCGGTGTCGCTCTCGGTGTTGATGTGGCGGCGGTCGATCGCGAAGAGCTCGGCCTTCAGGGCTTGCGCGTTGGTCAGGTTGCCGTTGTGCACCAGCACGATGCCGTAGGGTGCGTTGACGTAGAAGGGCTGCGCCTCTTCTTCGCTGTAGGCATTGCCCGCCGTCGGGTAGCGCGTCTGGCCCAGGCCGACGTTGCCGGTCAGGGTGCGCATATTGCGGGTGCGGAAGACGTCGCGCACCATGCCGCGGGCCTTGTGCATGAAGCACTTGGTGCCCTGCATGGTGACGATGCCCGCGGCGTCCTGGCCGCGGTGCTGCAGCAGCAACAGCGCGTCGTAGAGCAGCTGGTTGACTGGCGCTTGGGAGATGGCGCCGACGATGCCGCACATGGTGGGGTGTGTCCTGGTGGGAAAAGATCGGGAAAGGAAAGGCTCAGACGCGCAGCAGGCGCGCCACGGCGTCGGGCAGCACGGGCTTCAGGGCCTGCAGGGTGCTGCCCAGCCAGCGCGCGCCTTGCGAGCCGCGCCAAGCCATAGATTGTGCCGCCGGCGTCAGGGCCACGACCGACGACACCGCCAGCAACAGCATCACGCCACGCAAGACGCCGAAGGCGCCGCCCATCAGCCGGTCAGGCACCGACAGCGGCGTGGCGTGGACCATCATGCGGATCAGCTTGGCAGCCAGGCCCCAGACCACCAGCGCGGCGATGAAGCACAGGGTCAAGGCGGCGGCCAGATTGAGCGCCGACCCGGGTGCACCGACCGGCAGGCTGGGCGCCAGCTGCGGCGCTGCCCATTGCGCGGCGAACCAGGCCACGACCCAGCCCGCCAGCGACAGGAATTCGAAGACGAAGCCGCGCAGCAGGCCGATCACGACCGAGGCGGCCAACACCGCCAGCAGGGACCAGTCCGTCCAGGACAGCGACGGCAGGTGGTCCATCACAAAGCCAGGATGGCCGCCGGTACGCCGCTGCGCTTGACTTTGTCGGCCACCGCCTCGGCCTCGGCCCGGGTGGCGTAGGGGCCGAGGCGGACGCGGGTCCGCAGGCCCTTGTCGGACTCGACGACCTGGGTGTAGGTCTTCAGGCCCAGCTTCTCGAGCTTGCTGCGGGCCTCGCGCAGCTTGCCGGCTTCGCTGTAGGCGCCGGCCTGGACGATGTAGCGGCCGGCTTCGGCCGTTGGCGTGGAAGCCGGCTGCTCGGGCCTGGCGGCAGGCACTGAAGCCACCTTGGCGGGCGGCGGTAGCGCCGGCGGGGACACGGCCGCCGCGATCTTCGCCGCAGCGGGGGCTGAGGCCGGCGTACCGGCCAGCACCACGGTTGCGACCGTCGATGCCGCCGATGCGGCGCTGGCTGCGGGTGCCGCTACTGGCGCTTCTTCCGCACCGGCATCGGCCGGCAGCACCGGCAGCGGCTGGGCCTTGGGCGGCGCCACGTCCTTGCCGGTCAAGCCACTGGCCACCGTGTCGCGGCGCGGCGCCTCGACCGGGATGTCGATGGGCAGCGGTCGCGGCTGCGTTTCGAACAGCACCGGGAAACCCACCACGCCGATCAGCAGCAGCACCACCGCGCCCACCAGGCGGCGGCGGGCCTGGGTGCGCGCGGCCTGGACCTCGCTCGGGTCATCGGCCATGGCCGGCGGTCGGGCCCGCTCGGGCTGGGCGGCGGTGGACTTGGGTCGCAGAAAGGGGATGCGCATGCGTCGGGCGGTTCAGCCGACGTGGGCAGCCGTCAGCCGGGGCAGGCCTTCCCGGAGCACGCCGCCCACGGTATGGAAGGAGCCGAAGACGACGATTCTATCGGCGGGGTCGGCACCGGCCGCGGCCGCCCGCAGGGCCTCGGCGGGGCTGGCGTGGCAGCGGGTGGCGATGCTGCGGGTGCCGCTGGCGGCCTGCACCTGCACGGCCAGCGCTTCGGCGGTGGCGGCGCGGGGGCTGGGCAGGTCGCAGCAGTGCCAGACGTCGACCAGCGGCGCTATCTTGGCCAGCAGCCCGGCGATGTCCTTGTCGGCCATCACACCGAACACGGCATGGGTGCGCGGGAAGTAGCCCATCGCGTCGAGGTTCAGCGCCAGCGCGGCCACGGCATGCGGGTTGTGGGCCACGTCCAGCACCAACGCCGGCTGGCCGGGCACGATCTGGAAGCGCCCCGGCAATTCCACCAGCGCCAGCCCGGTGCGCACAGCCTGCGCGTTGATCGGCAGGCGGTCGCGGATGGCGATCAGCGCAGCGATGGCGCCGGCCGCGTTGATGAGCTGGTTGGCACCGCGCAGCGCCGGGTAGGACATGCCGTGGTAGCGGCGCCCGCGGCCGCTCCAGGCCCACTGCTGGCGGTCGCCGCTGTGGTTGAAGTCGCGGCCGACGAGCCACAGGTCGGCACCGATGGCTGCGGCGTGCGCCACCACGCTGGCGGGCGGCAAGGGGTCGCTGACGACGACCGGCTTGCCGGGCCGCATGATCTGCGCCTTTTCCAGGCCGATGCTCTCGCGGTCGGGGCCCAGGTATTCCATGTGGTCGAGGTCGATGCTGGTGATGACGGCGCAATCGGCATCGAAGGCGTTGACGCTGTCGTAGCGGCCGCCCAGTCCGACTTCCAGGATCACCAGGTCCAGCTCGGTCATCGACAGCAGCCGCGCGATGGCCAGCGTGCTGAATTCGAACTGCGTCAGCGTGATGTCGCCGCGCGCGCCTTCAACGGCCGCGAACTGCACCGCCAGCGCTTCGGCCGTCACCGGCTCGCCGTTGACCCGGCAGCGCTCGGTGAAGTGCACCAGCTCGGGCTTCTGGTACAGGCCCACCCGGTAGCCGGCGTGGCGGGCGATGGACTCCAGCATCGCGCAGGTGCTGCCCTTGCCATTGGTGCCCGCGACGATGATGACCGGCACGTCGAAATGGATGCCCAGGCGGCGCCTGACCTCGGCCGTGCGCTCCAGCGACAGGTCCATCGTTTTGGGGTGCATGGCCGAGCAGTGCGCCAGCCAGTCTTCAAGGGTTCGGGTGTTGTTCATCGGATCAACCCCCTCTCCCGCTTGCGGGAAAGGGTTGGGGTGAGGGCGCGAGCCATCAACGACCCTCACCCCTGCCCTCGCCCGCTGGCGGGTGAGGGTGGAATTCAGGCCACCGCGTCGGCGCTTTGGCGCTGCAGCATCGCCAAGAGGCGGGCGATGTTCGGCCGCAGTTGCCGGCGGTCGCAGATCATGTCCAGCGCGCCCGTGCCGATCAGGAATTCGCTGCGCTGGAAGCCTTCGGGCAGCTTCTCGCGCACGGTGTTCTCGATGACGCGCGGGCCGGCAAAACCGATCAGCGCCTTGGGCTCGGCGATGACCACGTCGCCCACGAAGGCAAAGCTGGCCGAGACACCGCCCATCGTCGGGTCGGTCAGCACGCTGATGTAGGGCAACCTGGCCTTGGCCAGCCGCGTCAGCGAGGCATTGGTCTTGGCCATCTGCAGCAGGCTGAGCAGGCCTTCCTGCATGCGCGCACCGCCGGTGGCGGTGAAGCTGACGAAAGGCACTTTCTGCTCGACGGCGGCTTCCACGCCGCGCACGAAACGCTCACCGACCACGCTGCCCATGGAACCGCCCATGAACTCGAATTCGAAGCAGGCGGTGACCACCGGCACGCTCATCACCGCGCCACCCATGACCACCAGCGCGTCGGTCTCGCCGGTGGCTTCCAGCGCGGCCTTCAAGCGTTGCGGGTACTTCTTGCTGTCCTTGAATTTCAGCGGGTCCAGCGGCATCACTTCCTGACCGATCTCCCAGCGGCCTTCCGGGTCCAGGAAGGCGTCCAGCCGGGCCCGTGCGTTGATGCGGTGGTGGTGGTCGCACTTGGGGCAGACATTGATGTTCTGTTCCAGGTCGGTCTTGTAGAGCACCGTCTCGCAGGACGGGCACTTGATCCACAGGCCTTCAGGCACGGCCCGGCGTTCGGCCGGGTCGGTCGGCTGGATCTTCGGGGGCAGCAGTTTTTCCAACCAACTCATGCAGTGCTCCTCAAGCGTGCAGTTCCGGCGCTGGACGCTTAAGCGTCCAGTGCGGTGCGGATCTCCGCCATGAAGGCCCGGGCCGCCGTCGGCGCATTGTCGCGCGTCTGGGTTTCCAGAATCTGGATCAGCCGCGAGCCGATGACGACTGCATCGGCCACCACGCTGACGGCCTTGGCCGTCGCCGCGTCACGGATACCGAAACCCACGCCCACCGGCACGCTGACGAACTGCCGGATGCGCGGCAGCATCGCGGCCACCTCGTCGGTGTTGAGGGCGCCCGAACCGGTCACGCCCTTCAGCGACACGTAGTAGACGTAGCCGCTGGCGATGCGGCCGACCTGCTTCATGCGCTGCTCGGTGCTGGTCGGGGCCAGCAGGAAGATCAGGTCCATGTCGGCGGCCTTCAGGCGCGCAGCAAAGGCCTCGCACTCCTCGGGCGGGTAGTCGACCACCAGCAGGCCGTCGACACCGGCCGCCCGGGCGTCGGTGATGAAAGAACCATCGCCATGAACCTGGTCGTAGCGTTCCACCGGGTTGGCATAGCCCATCAACACCACTGGCGTGTGGGCGTTGCTCAGGCGGAAGGCCCGCACCATGTCCAGCACCTGCGTGGCGCCGATGCCGCGGGCCAGCGCGCGTTCGCTGGCTTTCTGGATCACCGGGCCGTCGGCCATCGGGTCGGAAAAGGGCACGCCGAGTTCGATGATGTCGGCGCCGCCGTCGGCCAGCGCCTGCATGATCTGCGGTGTGGCATCGACAAAGGGGTCGCCGGCCGTGACATAGGGGATCAAGGCCGTCCGGCCCTGGGCTTTGAGTGCCGCCAGCGTGGCCTGGATGCGGCTCATGACAGCCCCCCCTTGACGCTTTGACCGCGGCACGAAGGCCGGCAATAGAAGTCGGCACCCGACAGGTCGGCCACCGTGCCGATGTCCTTGTCGCCGCGCCCGCTGAGGTTGACCAGCAGGTGCTGGTCGGGCCGCATCGTCGCGGCCAGTTTCATCGCGTAGGCCACGGCGTGGCTGCTTTCCAGCGCCGGGATGATGCCCTCGGTGCGGCACAGGCGGTGAAAGGCAGTCAGCGCTTCATCGTCCTGGATGGCCACGTATTCGGCGCGTCCGATGTCCTTCAGGTAGGCGTGCTCGGGGCCGACGCCGGGGTAGTCCAGGCCGGCGCTGATGCTGTGGGTTTCGGTGATCTGGCCGTTGGCGTCCTGCAGCAGATAGGTGCGGTTGCCGTGCAGCACGCCGGGGGTGCCGGCGGTCAGCGACGCCGAATGCTTGCCGCTGTCCAGGCCCTGCCCGGCGGCTTCGACGCCGATCAGCCGCGTGCCGTCGTGCGGGATGTAGGGGTAGAACATGCCCATCGCGTTGCTGCCGCCGCCGACGCAGGCGATGACGGCATCGGGCTGCCGGCCCGCCGGGCCGCCGCAGTAGGCGATCTGCTCGGGCATCTGCACCAGGCATTCGTCGCCGATGACGCGCTGGAAGTCGCGCACGATGGTCGGATAGGGGTGCGGGCCGGCCACCGTGCCGATGATGTAGAAGGTGTTCTCGACGTTGGTGACCCAGTCGCGCAGCGCCTCGTTCAGCGCGTCCTTCAGCGTCTTGCTGCCGCTTTCCACCGGCACCACGCGCGCGCCCAGCAGGTGCATGCGGTAAACGTTGGGGCTTTGCCGCTTGACGTCTTCACTGCCCATGTAGACCACGCATTCCATGCCGTAGCGGGCGCAGATGGTGGCGGTGGCCACGCCGTGCTGGCCAGCGCCGGTTTCGGCGATGACGCGCGGTTTGCCCATGCGCTTGGCCAGCAAGGCCTGCCCGATGGTGTTGTTGACCTTGTGCGCGCCGGTGTGGTTCAGGTCTTCGCGCTTGAGGTGGATCTGCGCGCCGCCGATCTCGCGACTGAGCCGGTCGGCGTGGTAGATCGGGCTGGGCCGGCCGACGAAATGCTTGAGTTCGTGGCGGTACTCGGCCATGAAGGCCGGGTCCTTGCTGTAGTGGACGTAAGCCTCTTCCAGCTCGTGCAGGGCGTGGATCAGCGTCTCGGCAACGAAGGTGCCACCGTAAGGCCCGAAATGCCCGCGGGCATCGGGTTGGTCATATGCAAACATGGAATTCCTTCAGATTTTCAGCGGGCTGCCAGCCGGTCATCGGCAAGGCGCACCGCCTGGCAGAACCGGCGCATCAGCACGGCATCCTTGATGCCCTTGCTGATCTCGACGCCGGAGCTCACGTCAACGGCCCAGGGCCGGACGCTGAGCACCCCATCGGTCACGTTGGCAGGATTCAACCCACCAGACAAAACGACCGGAAGGGGCACGCTTGGAGGAATCTGTGACCAATCGAAGACCTTACCGCCACCACCGTAACCTTCGACGTGGGCGTCGAGCAGCAGGGCTTGAGAATTGTGAAACCGAGCCGCGAAGTCTAGCAAATCGACACCGCCGGCGCCGCTGGCGGGGTCTAGTGGCCCGCCCATCCGGACGGCCCGCAGAAAGGGGCGCCCGGCCGCAGCACAAGCTGCGGGCGTTTCGTCGCCGTGGAACTGCAGCAGGGCCTGCGGCACGGCCTGCGCGGCGCGCTGGACCTCGTCATCGGGCGCGTTGACGAAGAGCAACACCGGGGTCACGAAAGGCGGCAGTCGGGCGATGAGTTCAGCCGCCCGCGCCAGGCTGACATGGCGCGCGCTTTTCGCGTACAGCACGAAGCCCAGCGCGTCGGCGCCGGCCGCGACGGCGTCATCGACATCGGCCTCGCGGGTGAGGCCGCAGATCTTGATGCGGGTGCGGCTCATGGCGCGGTGGCTGCCATCAAGGCAGCCAGTCCATCGCAGCGGTGTCGGTCGGAATCTGCCATGCCGCATCGTAGTACGGGCCGACGAAATACAGCCCTGCGGCGGGGAAGGTGGGCGCGGCGATGTGGCGATTGCGGGCGGCCAGGACCTCGGCCATCCAGTCGGGGCTGCGGCTGCCCTGGCCGACGGCCACCAGGCAGCCCAGGATGTTGCGCACCATGTGTTGCAGGAAGGCATTGCCGTCGAAGCCGAAACGCCAGTAGGCGCCGTGGCGGGCGATGGTGATGGCGCGCAGCGTCTTGATGGGCGTGGGCGACTGGCAATCCGCCGCACGAAAGGAGGTGAAGTCGTGTTCGCCGATCAGGTGGGCCGCCGCCGCGCGCATCGCGTCACCGTCCAGCGGGCGGAAGACCCAGCCGACCAGGCCCTGCTCGAGCGACGGCCGGACCACGGACTCCAGCACCACGAAGCGGTAGCGCCGGCCGCGCGCGCTGTTGCGGGCGTGGAAGTCGGCGGGCACCGGCTGACACCATTGCACGGCGACGTCGTTGGGCAGGTAGCGGTTGCAGCCGCGGACCCACGACGACGTTGCGCGCAGCAGCCGCGTGTCGAGGTGAACCACCTGGTTCAGGCCGTGCACGCCCGAGTCCGTGCGCCCAGCGCAAACCGTGCTGATCGGCTCGGCGGCGAAGGCCGACAGCGCGGTTTCCAGCGCGTCCTGCACCGTCAGGCCATCGGCCTGGGACTGCCAACCGTGGTAGCGCTGTCCGCGGTAGGCCACGCCGAGCGCCAGGCGCCCGGCGCCCGGCGCGGCCTCAGCCGCGGGCAAGCTGGTCCAGCATGCCCTGGGCCTTGGTTTTCAAGGCGCCCTCGGCCCTGGCCACCACTTCTTCGAGCAGGTCGCGCGCGCCTTCGCTGTCGCCGATCTGGCGGAATTCCTCGGCCAGTTCGAGCTTGCGCGCCAGGCCGGCGGCGTCGGCCGGTGACGCGGCGGCCGGCGGATCGCCCAGATCGAAGTCGCCGAAATCCAGGCTGTTGCCGCCCGCCGGGCGCGGCTGGATCTCGGTGGGTTCGTCATCGCCGAAGCCGCTGAGGTCGAAGTCCAGCATCTTGTCCACGGCCGGGGCTGACGCAGCCGGCGGCCGCGGGAAGGCGATGGTCGGGGGCCCGGACTGGGTGTCGGGTGAGAAAGACAGCCCCTCGTCCCTGGGCATCGGCTTGGGCGCCTGGAACGGCCGGGTCGCCGGGGAAGCCGCCAAGGCTCTGGCTGCCGCTGCCGCTGCGGCTGCTGGCGGGGCTGGCGGCGCAGGCGGGAGGTCGAACTCCAGATCGAGGTCCAGACCGCCACCCTGCGTGGCATGGGTCTCGGGCTCGAAGGCCGACGGCACGGGCGGGACACTGTAGGGTTGCGTGGCAGCCCCCAGCGCATCGGGGCGCGGCAGGCCGTCGCCGCTGCGCTGGCCCTCGGGTTCGCCACCGGGGTGGTAGAGCGAATTTTCGCTGTCGATGGCCTGGCCCATGGCCTGCGCCTTGGCCCAGTCCTCGCCGGTGCCATCGGTCAGGCTGTACAGCTGGGTGGCCAGCAACTCGAAGGCCTTGGTGTCACGTCGCTTGGCGTAGACCTCGAGCAGCTTGGTGCGGATGGCCATGCGCTCGGGCGTGGCCCGCATCGCTTCCTTGAGGATTTCCTCGGCCTGCAGGTCGCGGCCGTAGGCCAGGTAGACGTCGGCCTCGGCCACCGGATCGACATCGCCGATCGCGTCGAGCTGAGACGTCGAATAGCTCATCGAGGATGAGTTGCCGAGGTTGCCGGCAGGCCCCGCTTCGCGCGTATCGATGCGCTGGCCACCGCTGGCACCGAAGAAGGAATCGGGCTGCAGCCGGCTTTCCAGGAACGAGGTCTCGCCCGCCGGCCTGCGCAGCCGGCCGCGCAACTTGTACAGACCCAGCCCGGCCAGCAAGGCCACCAACACGCCGGCGCCCGGCAGCAGCAGGTCATTGCCGAACAGCGAGTCGAGCAGCCCGGGGGGTTCGGGTGCCGGCGCGGCTGCCGGCTTGGCTACCGCGGGCTTGACCGGCGCACTGGCCGCCGAAGCCACAGCGGGCAGCGGTGCCACCACGGGCACGGCGGCCACGACGGCTGGCGCTGGGGCTGTCGCCGTCCCTGGCACCGGTCCGGCCGGTGCGGTCGGTGCGGTCGGTGCGGCCGCGCCCTGCAACTGCTTCAACTCTTCGACATTGCGGTTGAGTTCGGCCAGCCGGGTCTTGTCGTCCTTCTTCTCGGTCGCTGGCGCCGGTGCCGGCGCGGGCGCGGGCCCCGTCTTCGCGCCGCCCTGGGTGAGCGTCAGGCGGTCGGGCGTCGGCGCTGCGGCGGTCTTGCGGTCGTCGACCTGGGCCTGCACCTGGCCCTTGGCCTGACGTGCCGGTGCGGCATCGGTCGTCCCGGTGGCGCCGGCGGCCAGGCGCTGGCGGTAGGCGCCAAAGTCGCTGCTCTGCGCGATGATGATGTCGCGCGCGACCTGGGGGCTGAGCTGGGCCGCCTGATCGGCCGGCGGCAGCGTCAGCACGGAACCGGCCTTCAGCTTGTTGATGTTGTCGTTGATGAAGGCTTGCGGGTTGCTGCGGTACAGCGAGACCAGCATCTGGTCCAGCGAAACCCCGCGCGGCTGGGTGCGTGCCGCGATGCGGCTCAGCGATTCGCCGCGCTGCACGAGGTGGGTGTCGCTGCCGCCGGGCGCGGCCAGCGGGGCCGGTGCCTGGACCGGAGCCGGTGCGGCGCCCAGCGCCTTGACGCGTGGCGGCGGTGCAGGCCGGGTCATCGGCGCCGCTGGCGCTGGCCCGGTTGATGCCGGCGCCGCGATCGGCGTGGCCACGGCGGCCACGGGCGCGGGGGACGGCGCCGGCACGGGCGCTACCGGAGCGGGTGTCGAAGCAGGCGCTGGCGCAGGAGCCGGGCTGACCACCGGCGCCGCTGCCGGGGCCGCGACTTGTGCGGTGCGCAGATTGGGCGGGTCGAACAACAGCGTGTATTCGCGCACCAGACGACCGCTGGACCAGGTCGCTTCGACGATCACATCGACAAAGGGTTCGAGCACGGCGCGGTCGCTGCTGACGCGCAGAAAGGAGCGTCCGTCGGCCCGCTTCACGAGTTGCACCTGGGCCGACGGCAGCACGGCGTTGTATTCGACGCCGGCCGCTCGGTAGGCGTCAGGTGGGGCCACCCGCAAGCGCAGGGAAGCCAGTTCCTCGGCGGTGATGCTGGTCACCTCGACTTCGGCCTTGAGGGGCTCGCCCAGGGCCGACTGCACATTCAGACGCCCCAGGCCCAAGGCTGCAGCATGGGTGCCCCACAGGCAAGCGGTGGCCAGTGCCACCCCCTTGAGCGCAAATCGCGCGGCGTTCGTCGAACGGTGTTCCAAAGCTGTTCCCCCAAACCCGTACGCCGAACCCCGGTGCCCGGGTTCGAGGCCGGTTTCTCGATCCGAAGGCCGCCTGACGGCAGCACTGGGCGCCCCAGTGGCACTAACCACAACAGCATCAAGCATATAGGAGCGCAAGCTCACGTCTCAGCTCAAGTTGCCGCGTGGCGGGATTGTTGCCGGGCCTCACACCCCCTGCAGCCGACCGGCACCGCGACGCGGCCGGTGCGCCGACTCAGCGCTCGATCAGGATGCGCAGCATGCGGCGCAGCGGCTCGGCAGCGCCCCACAGCAACTGGTCACCGATGGTGAAGGCGCCCAGGTAGTCCGGGCCCATCGCCAGCTTGCGGATGCGGCCGACCGGGATGGTCATGGTGCCGGTCACCGCCACCGGCGTCAGGTCGCGGATGGTGGCTTCGCGGGTGTTCGGCACCACCTGCACCCAGGCGTTGTCGGCGGCGATCATCGCCTCGATGTCGGCCAGCGGCACCTCACGCCTGAGCTTGAAGGTCAGCGCCTGGCTGTGGCAGCGCATGGCGCCGACGCGCACGCAAAAGCCGTCCACGGGAACCGGCGGCGTGCCGAAACCCGGGCCCTGGCCGAGGATCTTGTTGGTCTCGGCCATGCCCTTCCACTCTTCCTTGGACACGCCCCAGCCGGGCTCGTCCCGACCTTTGCCGATACCCAGGTCCTTGTCGATCCACGGGATCAGCGAGCCGCCCAGCGGCACGCCGAAGTTGGCCGTCTCGGCCGCGCTCAGGCTGCGCTGCTTGGCGATCACCTTGCGGTCGATTTCCAGGATGGCGCTCTTCGGGTCGTCCAGTAGCGCCTTGACTTCGGCATTCAGCGTGCCGTACTGCGTGAGCAGTTCGCGCATGTGCTGAGCGCCGCCGCCGCTGGCGGCCTGGTAGGTCTGGGTCGACATCCACTCGACCAGGCCGGCCTTGTACAGCGCACCCACACCCATCAGCATGCAGCTGACCGTGCAGTTGCCGCCGATCCAGTTCCTGCCGCCAGCGGCCAGCGCGGCGTCGATCACGGGGCGGTTGACCGGGTCCAGGATGATCACCGCGTCGTCGGCCATGCGCAGCGTGGACGCTGCGTCGATCCAGTGGCCGGTCCAGCCCGCAGTGCGCAGCTTGGGGAAGACTTCGCTGGTGTAGTCGCCGCCCTGGCAGCTGATCACGACATCGCAACGCTTCAGCTGCGCGATGTCGAAGCCGTCCTGCAGGGTCGTCTCGTTTTTAGCCTGCGCCGGGGCCGCGCCGCCGGCATTGCTGGTGCTGAAGAACAGCGGCTCGATGTGCGCGAAATCGCCTTCGGCCTGCATGCGGTCCATCAGGACCGAGCCGACCATGCCGCGCCAACCGACCAGACCCACGAGCGGGTTGTTCACGAATGCCATTTTGTTTCTGCCTTTGCTGTGGACCTGGACCCCGCTGTTGCCCGGCCCGTGTCGCCGGGGTCAGGAGCGGGGGCGTGGCGATGCGGGACGCTAGGTCGGGGTGTTAGCCTGGCCAGTGACAGCGGCGACCACAGCGTCGCCCATGGCGCGCGTGCCGACGCGGGTCGTGCCGGCACTCCAGATGTCGCCGGTGCGCAAACCCGCCGTCAACACCGCCTTCACCGCCGATTCGATGCGGTCGGCAGCCGCGGGCTGGGCCAGGGTGTAGCGGAGCATCATGGCCAGCGACAGGATGGTCGCCAGCGGGTTGGCCACGCCCTGGCCGGCGATGTCGGGTGCGCTGCCGTGGCTGGGTTCGTACAGGCCCTTGTTGTTCTTGTCCAGCGACGCGCTGGGCAGCATGCCGATGCTGCCGGTGAGCATGGCGGCCTCGTCGCTGAGGATGTCGCCGAACATATTGCCGGTGAAGATCACGTCGAAGGACTTGGGCGCCTTGACCAGTTGCATGGCCGCGTTGTCGACGTACATGTGCTGCAGTTCGATGTCGGGGTAATGCGCCGCATGCACCTCGGTGACCACGTCCTTCCAGAACTGGAAGGTCTCCAGCACATTGGCCTTGTCCACCGAGGTGACCTTCTTGCTGCGCCGGCGTGCGGCCTGGAAGGCGACGTGGGCGATGCGCTCGATCTCCGGGCGGCTGTAGCGCATGGTGTCGAAGGCTTCCTCGGCGCCGGGGAAGTGGCCGTCGGTGGCGGTGCGGCGGCCGCGCGGCTGGCCGAAATAGATGTCGCCGGTGAGCTCGCGGATGATCAGGATGTCCAGGCCCGCAACCAGTTCGGGTTTCAGCGACGAGGCGTGCGTCAGTTGCTCGTAGCACAGCGCCGGGCGGAAGTTGGCGAACAGCCCCAGGTGCTTGCGCAGGCCCAGGATGGCCTGCTCGGGCCGCAGCGAACGCTCCAGCTTGTCGAACTTCCAGTCGCCCACGGCGCCGAACAGGATGGCGTCGGCATCCTTGGCCAGTTGCAGCGTGCTGTCGGGCAGCGGGTGGCCGTGGGCTTCGTAAGCGGCGCCGCCGACGAGGGCGGTCTCGGTCTCGAAGTGCAGGTCGAGCACGTTCATCACGCGCACGGCCTGCTCGACGATTTCGGTGCCGATGCCGTCACCCGGCAGGATGGCAATCTTCATGGGTTGGTTTCTCAGAGTTGTCGTTGCGCGAGCCAGGGCATGCGCGCCAGGCGTTCGGCCTCGAAGGCGCGGATCTTGTCCTTGTGTCGCAGCGTCAGGCCGATGTCGTCGTAGCCATTGACCAGGCAGTACTTGCGGAAAGGCTCGACGTCGAAGGGCAGCTCGCTACCGTCGGGCTTGATCACCACCTGCCGCGGCAGGTCGATGGCGAGCTGGTAGCCCGGGAAGGCGAAGACCTCGTCGAACAGCTTCGCCACCTGCGACGCCGGCAGCACGATGGGCAGGATGCCGTTCTTGTAGCAGTTGTTGAAAAAGATGTCGGCGTAGCTGGGCGCGATCAAGGCCTTGAAGCCGTATTGCTGCAGCGCCCAGGGCGCGTGTTCACGGCTGCTGCCACAACCGAAGTTGCTGCGCGCGAGCAAGACCGATGCGCCCTGGTAGCGCGGCTGGTTCAGCACGAAGTCCGGGTTGGGCTGGCGGCTGGCCGGGTCCTGACCCGGTTCGCCGGGGTCGAGGTAGCGCCAGGCGTCGAACAGATTGGGGCCGAAGCCCGAGCGCGCGATCGACTTCAGGAACTGCTTGGGGATCAGGGCGTCGGTGTCGACGTTGTCGCGGTCCATCGGTGCGACCAGGCCCTTGTGGAGGGTGAAGGCGTCCATGGCGGTCTACTTCTTGGCCTTCTTGGCCGCGTCTTCGATGGTGTCGCCGGCGTTGGAGATGTCCTTGCCCAGGCCCTGCATGGTGTTGCAGGCCGAGAGCTGCAGGCACAGGACGAGGAGGGCGGCGATCAGGGCGGAAGTCTTGGTCATGTTGGGGTCTCCAGTTGGGAATCAGCCGATGCGGCGGACATCGACGAAGTGGCCGTTGAGCGCCGCCGCGGCCGCCATCGCCGGGCTGACGAGATGGGTACGGCCACCGGCGCCCTGCCGGCCCTCGAAGTTGCGGTTGCTGGTGCTGGCGCAGCGCTCGCCGGGTTCCAGCCGGTCGGCGTTCATCGCCAGGCACATGCTGCAACCCGGCTCGCGCCATTCGAAGCCGGCGGCGGTGAAGATGGTGTGCAGGCCCTCGGCTTCGGCCTGCGCCTTCACCTGCCCCGAGCCCGGCACCACCATGGCCACCTTGACGTTGGCAGCCACGCGCTGGCCGGCGCGCTGGACCACCGCGGCGGCCTCGCGCAGGTCTTCGATGCGGCTGTTGGTGCAGGAACCGATGAAGACCTTGTCGATGCGGATGTCGGTGATGGCCTTGTTCGGCTCCAGTCCCATATAGACCAGGGCGCGCTCGATGGCGTCGCGCTTGACGGCGTCTTTTTCCTTGTCGGGGTCGGGCACGCGGCCGTCCACCGGCAAGACCATCTCGGGGCTGGTGCCCCAGGTCACCTGCGGCTGGATCAAGGCGGCGTCGAGTTCCACCACGCTGTCGAAGTGAGCGCCGGGGTCGGACTGCAGCGTGCGCCAGTGCGCGACCGCGTGGTCCCACTCCAAGCCCATGGGCGAGAACATCCGGCCCTTGCAGTAGGCGATGGTCTTCTCGTCCACCGCCACCAGGCCGGCGCGGGCGCCGGCTTCGATGGCCATGTTGCAGACCGTCATGCGGCCTTCCATGCTCAGGCTGCGGATGGCGCTGCCGGCAAATTCGATGGTAGTGCCCGTGCCGCCGGCGGTGCCGATCTTGCCGATGATGGCCAGCACCACGTCCTTGCCGGTGACGCCCAGGCCCAGTTTGCCCTCGACCTTGACCAGCAGGTTCTTCGCCTTCTTGGCCAGCAGCGTCTGCGTCGCCATCACGTGCTCGACCTCGCTGGTGCCGATGCCGTGGGCCAGCGCGCCGAAGGCGCCGTGGGTGCTGGTGTGGCTGTCGCCGCAGACCACCGTCATGCCCGGCAGCACGGCGCCGTTCTCGGGCCCGATGACGTGGACGATGCCCTGGCGCTTGTCCAGGAAGGGGAAGTAGGCCGCCGCGCCGCTGGCCTGGATGTTGGCGTCCAGCGTGGTGATCTGCAGCTTGCTGATCGGGTCGGTGATGCCGTCGTAGCCATCCGCCCAGCCAGTGGTGGGCGTGTTGTGGTCGGCGGTGGCCACGATGGAGCTGACGCGCCAGACCTGGCGGCCGGCCAGGCGCAGGCCTTCGAAGGCCTGCGGGCTGGTCACCTCGTGCACCAGGTGGCGGTCGATGTACAGGGTGGCGGTGCCGTCTTCTTCGGTGTGGACGACGTGCTCGTCCCAGAGTTTGTCGTAGAGCGTTCTGGCGGTCATGGCGGGCAATCTGGCTGGGGTGAGGTCTGCCGCAATTATCAACGCGGCATGCCTGCGGCTGGCGCAGCGGGCGGCCGCACCGCCTGCGGGGGTCGGCGTCGGCCCCGGCCCAGGTGAGGGGCCGGGCCGGACCGGGCCGGGTCGCGTGAATATTCACGCCGCCGCAGCGTCACAAGTCGCAGCCAGGCACTGCAGCGCGCGGCACAGTGCATCCCATGGCAGTAGCGACGTGACCCCCGCGCCGCGCCATCCCGGAGAAGCGCCATGACCCAGTTCCTGCTTCCGACCCTGTTCATCGCCGGTGCCGCCGTCGTTTGCGCCGTCAGCACCCCCGCCCTGGCCGGCGAGACCCAGCGCATCGCCGTCACCGGCAGCGCGCTGCGCCCGCTGTTCCCGCGCGAAGCCCAGGGTGTCGTCGGCACCTACCGCCTGAGCGACGGCCGCAGCCTGTCCCTGCGCCAGCAGGGCGGCGCGGTGGTCGCCAAGATGGACCGCGAACCGTGGGCCAAGCTGCTGGCCGCGCCCGCCGAGAGCGGCTGGCAACTGCGTGCGCCGGACGGGCATATGCAGATCAGTTTCGATCTGGACATCAACGGCTTTGCCAAGACCATCGCCGTGACACTGGACCGCCACCCCGGCGACGGGTCGGCCACCGTGGCCATGGCGGCGCCGCTGCAGTGACCCGGGACTGCCGGCCCGCAGTCCGCGACCCCCTGGCGGGGTCAGCGCCGCGTCCGAAGTCAGGCCAAGGCGGCCAAGACCTCGGGCGGCGCCTGCACCAGTTCGATCAACACGCCTTCGCCGCTGAGCGGGAAGGCGTCGTTGCCCTTGGGATGGATGAAGCAGATGTCGTGACCAGCGGCCCCGGCGCGGATGCCACCCGGGGCGAAGCGCACGCCCTGGGCCGTCATCCAGGCCACCGCCTGGGGCAGGTCGTCCACCCACAGGCCGACGTGGTTGAGCGGCGTGGTGTGCACGGCCGGCTTCTTGTCGATGTCCAGCGGCTGCATCAGGTCGACCTCGACGGCCGTCGGCCCCGTCCCCAGCGCGCAGATGTCTTCGTCGACGTTCTCGCGTTCACTGATGAAGGTGCTCTTCACGGTCAGGCCCAGCAGGTCCACCCACAGGCGCTTCAGGCGCTGCTTGTCGGTGCCGCCGATGGCGATCTGCTGGATACCCAGGATGCGGAAAGGCTTGCTCATGGTGGTGGTGCCTGGAGGGGGATGGCGGGTTCAGGTGAAGCTGAGGATGGGCTGATCGACGGCCAGGCTTTCGCCCTTGCTGGCCAGCAATTCACCGACCGTGCCGTCTTGGCTGGCGGTGAGGATGTTCTCCATCTTCATCGCCTCGATGACCGCCAGCCTTTCGCCGGCCAGCACTTTCTGCCCCGCGTGCACGACGATATCGGCCAGCAGGCCCGGCATCGGTGACAGCAGGAATTTGCTGAAGTCGGGCGGCGCCTTGAAGGGCATCAGGCGCAGCAGTTCGGCGGCGCGCGCGCTCATCACCTGGGCCTCGATGCGCAGGCCGTTGTGTTCCACGCGCAGCCACAGGCCGTGGCGTTCGATCTGCGCCGTGAAGTCACGGCCGTTGCAACTGCCGCAGGAACGGATGCCGCCGAACTGCCAGTCGCTGAGCAGGGCGTAGGACCGGTCGCCGACGTGCACCGTCGTGGCGCTGCCGGGCACGGTGCGCACCGGCACATGCTGGTGCTGGCCCTGCTCGCCCTTGACCACGACGACGAAGTCCTCGCCGATGACCATGCGGTGGCCGGCGAGCTGGCCGCTGATACCCGCCGCGCGTTCACGGTAACGGCGGTAGGCAGCGGCGGCCAGTGCCACCAGGAAGTCGGGGTCCTCGTGCGGCACGTCCTCGGCGCGAAAGCCGTGCCCATAGTGCTCGGCAATGAAGCCGGTGTTGAAGTCGCCGGCGACGAATTTCGGGTGCGCCAGCAGCGCCGCCTGGAAGGGGATGTTGCTGGCCACACCGCGGATGACGAAACCGTTCAAGGCCTCGCGCATCTTGGCGATCGCGTCCTGGCGGTCGACCCCGTGCACGATGAGCTTGGCGATCATCGAGTCGTAGAACATCGGGATCTCGCCGCCTTCGTAGACGCCGGTGTCCACGCGCACACCGCCCCCGTGGGGTACGGGCAGCGCGGCCGCCATGGTCTGCGGCGGCGGCAGGTAGCGCACCAGCCGGCCGGTGGACGGCAGGAAGCCGCGGAAGGGGTCCTCGGCGTTGATGCGGCATTCCATGGCCCAGCCCCGGCGCGGGATGTCTTCCTGCTGGAAGGCCAGCGGCTCGCCGGCGGCCACGCGGATCATCTGCTCGACAAGGTCGATGCCGGTGATGCTCTCGGTGACCGGGTGCTCGACCTGCAGCCGCGTGTTCATCTCCAGGAAGTAGAAGCCCTGGTCCTTGCCGACCACGAATTCCACCGTGCCCGCGCTCTGGTAGTTCACCGCCTGGGCCAGCTGCACGGCCTGCGCACCCATGGCCTTGCGCGTGGCGTCGCTGATGAAGGGCGAAGGCGCTTCCTCGATGACCTTCTGGTGGCGGCGCTGGATGCTGCACTCGCGTTCGTGCAGGTAGACGACATGGCCATGGGCGTCGCCCAGCACCTGGATCTCGATGTGGCGCGGCTCCTCGACGTACTTCTCGATGAAGACGCGGTCGTCGCCGAAGCTGTTGCGCGCCTCGTTGCGGCAACTGCTGAAGCCCTCGAAGGCTGACGCGTCGTTGAAGGCCACACGCAGGCCCTTGCCGCCGCCGCCGGCGCTGGCCTTGATCATCACCGGGTAGCCGATGCCCTGGGCGATCTCCACCGCGCGCTGGGGTGTTTCGATGGCCTCGTTCCAGCCCGGGATGGTGCTGACCTGGGCGGCCTGGGCCAGCTTCTTGGACGCAATCTTGTCGCCCATGGCCGAGATGCTGAAGTGCTTGGGCCCGATGAAGACCACGCCGGCCTCTTCGACGCGTCGCGCGAAGTCGGCGTTCTCGGACAGGAAGCCGTATCCCGGGTGTACGGCCTCGGCCCCGGTGGCCAGGCAGACCGCGATGATCTTGTCGGCGACCAGGTAACTTTCGCGCGACGGTGCCGGCCCCAGCAGCACGGCTTCGTCAGCCAGTTCGACGTGCAGCGCATCGCGGTCGGCTTCGGAATAGACAGCCACCGTCAGGATGCCCATCTTTTTCGCGGTCTTGATGACGCGGCAGGCGATCTCGCCGCGGTTGGCGATCAGGATCTTCTTGAACATGCTGGGGCTCCGGGAAAAAATATCAGCGGGTGCTGGGCAGCCAGGGCCTCAAGGCACCGGGGTCATCCCGGCCGCCTTCACGGCACCTGCATCGAAAGTCATCGTCGCCGAGCAACCCGCCGTCGCAGCGATGCGCTCGATCAGCGCGTCGGCCAAGTCAGCACCACCCGTGCCGAAGCGCTTCAGGGCCTGCGTCACGAGGTCGGCACGGTCCACCACCAGTTCCTTGCTGCGCAGCAGGGTCTCCAGCACCGTGGCCACCTGCGCCCGCGTCAGGCCATAGCTGCCTGCGAGCACCCACACGAGTTCGACCACCGCGACCAGGGTCACGTAGCCCGGCTCATCGGCGCTGAGCGACTCGATCAGGCGGTTGGCCCGCGGCGACTGGCGCGGGTCGTCCTGCATCACGTAGCGCACCAGGACGTTGGTGTCCAGACCGATCACTTCGCAGACCCTGGGCGGCCCGCCGCGCGCGCAGCCTGTTGGGCAATCGCCCGGTTCATGTCCTCGATGGACACCGTGCGGCTGGCCTTGCCGAACAGGCCCTTCAGTTCGCGCACCGAGCGCGTCGCGGCGACCAGTTCGAAGCGCCCGGGCTCGACCTGGACGAACTCGACCCGGTCACCCGTCTGGACATTCAGGACGCGGCGCACGTCAGCGGGTATCGTGATCTGACCCTTGCTGGTCAAGGTGGCGGTGGACATCATTCGGCCTTGCAGTTTTCCTTACGCGATTGTAAGGATGGGTCGGTCGCTTGCGCGGATGGCGATCTCAGGCGGGGTCAGAGCGGAATATTGCCGTGCTTGCGCCACGGGTTTTCCAGCTTCTTGTCCTTGAGCATCGCCAGCGAACGGCAGATGCGCTTGCGCGTCTCGTGCGGCTGGATGACGTCGTCGATGTAGCCGCGGCTGCCAGCGACGAAGGGGTTGGCGAAACGCGCCTTGTACTCGGCCTCGCGCGCGGCCAGCTTGGCCGGGTCGCCCTTGTCTTCGCGGAAGATGATCTCGACGGCGCCCTTGGCGCCCATCACGGCGATCTCGGCGTTGGGCCAGGCGAAGTTGACGTCGCCGCGCAGGTGCTTGCTGCTCATCACGTCGTAGGCGCCGCCGTAGGCCTTGCGGGTGATGACCGTCACCTTGGGCACCGTGCATTCGGCATAGGCATAGAGCAGCTTGGCGCCGTGCTTGATGATGCCGCCGTATTCCTGCGCCGTGCCGGGCATGAAACCCGGCACGTCGACGAAGGTCACCACCGGGATGCTGAAGGCGTCGCAGAAGCGCACGAAGCGCGCCGCCTTGATGCTGCTCTTGATGTCCAGGCAGCCGGCCAGCACCTGCGGGTTATTGGCCACGATGCCCACGCTGTGGCCGTCCAGACGGCCGAAGCCGATGACGATGTTCTTCGCGTGCTCGCGCTGCAGTTCGAAGAAGTCGCCGTCGTCCACGACCTTGTAGATCAGTTCCTTGATGTCATAGGGCTTGTTCGGGTTGTCGGGTACCAGCGTGTCCAGCGAGTGGTCCAGGCGTTCGGCCGGGTCGCCGCTCTGGCGCACCGGCGGCCTTTCGCGGTTGTTCAGCGGCAGGTAGTTGAAGAAGCGCCGCAGCATGGCGATGGCTTCCACGTCGTTCTCGAAGGCCAGGTCGGCCACACCGCTCTTGCTGGTGTGCGTGCTGGCGCCGCCCAGTTCTTCGGCAGTCACCTCTTCATGGGTCACGGTCTTCACCACCTCGGGGCCGGTGACGAACATGTAGCTGCTGTCCTTGACCATGAAGATGAAGTCGGTCATGGCCGGTGAGTAGACCGCGCCGCCGGCACAGGGGCCCATGATCAGGCTGATCTGCGGCACCACGCCGGAAGCCATCACGTTGCGCTGGAAGACTTCGGCATACCCGCCCAGCGATGCCACGCCTTCCTGGATGCGCGCGCCGCCGCTGTCGTTCAGGCCGATGACGGGCGCCCCCACCTTCATGGCCTGGTCCATCACCTTGCAGATCTTCTCGGCATGCGCTTCGCTGAGCGCGCCGCCGAAGACGGTGAAGTCCTGGCTGAAGACGAAGACCAGGCGGCCGTTGATCATGCCGTAGCCGGTGACGACGCCGTCGCCCGGGATCTTGTTGTCCTGCATGCCGAAGTCGGCGCAGCGGTGTTCGACGAACATGTCCCACTCCTCGAAGCTGCCCTCGTCGAGCAGCAGTTCGAGGCGCTCGCGCGCGGTCAGCTTGCCCTTGGCGTGCTGCGCCGCGACGCGCTTGACGCCGCCACCCAGGCGCGCGGCGGCGCGTTTGCTTTCCAGCTCTTCGTTGATGTCGTGCATGGGCTACTCGTTTCGTTGGTCGGTCAGTTCGGTGGGTGGGAGAGGTCCAGCAGCCGGCGTGCGGCCACCGACGCGGCCAGGCGGCCGGCGCGCACGTCGGCGACGACCTGCGGCAAGGCGGCACGCACGGCCTCGCGCTTGTGAAACTGTTCACGCAGCCCGCTCTCGATGCGCGCCCACATCCAGGCCTCGTCCTGCGCGTGGCGTCGTTCGACGCCCCGGCCGCTGCGCTCCTGCTCGTCGCGCAGGGCGGTGAGCGCCAGCCAGAATTCGGCCAGGCCGCTGCCCTTCAAGGCGCTGAGTTGCAGCACCTGCGTCGCGCTGTGCGTATGGGGCCCCAGCCAGCGCAACGCGCTGCTGATCTGCGCCTGCGCCCGCGTGGCGGCGGCTTCGTCGAGGTCGGTCTTGTTGATGACCACCAGGTCGGCGATCTCCATCACGCCCTTCTTGATGGCCTGCAGGTCGTCGCCGGCATTGGGCAGTTGCAGCAGCACGAAGAGGTCGGTCATGGCGGCGACGGACGTCTCGCTCTGGCCCACGCCCACCGTCTCGACGATGACGACATCAAAGCCGGCGGCCTCGCAGACCAGCAGCGCCTCGCGCGTCTTCTCGGCCACGCCGCCCAGGTTGCCGCTGGCCGGGCTGGGGCGGATGTAGGCGCGCTCGTCCATGCTCAGGCGCTCCATGCGCGTCTTGTCGCCCAGGATGCTGCCGCCGCTGACGCTGCTGCTCGGGTCCACCGCCAGCACCGCCACGCGGTGGCCGCGTTCGATGAGCAACACGCCCAGCGCCTCGATGAAGGTGCTCTTGCCGACGCCCGGCACGCCACTGATGCCCAGGCGGAAGGACAGCCCGGTGAACGGCAGCAGGGCGTTGAGCAGGTCGTCGGCGCGCGCCCGGTGGTCGGTGCGGGTGGACTCCAGCAAGGTGATGGCCTTGGCCACCGCACGGCGCTGCGCAGCGCCCGGGCCCTGCAGGATGGCCTGCACCAGCGCGGCATCGCCAGTGGGCAGCGGACCGTTCACGGCTGACGCGCCCGCGCGTCGTCGCGCGGATCGAAAAGGCTGCGGCCAGGCAAGTCTGTACGCCAGGCGGGCGGCGGCTCGACGGTGGCCCAGGTTTCGTCCAGCGCCGTGATCAAGCCGTCATCGACCAGCCACAGGCTGGTGACGAAGTGGGTCTGCGCAGCTTGGTCCAGGCGCACCCCGGACAGCACGCGGCCGTCCTGCAGGTGCACCAGCTCGAGCAGGTGCACCGTCCAGCCCTCGGGGCGGCCGCGGTGGGCCGCGATGTAGGCGTCGGCACCGTCGAAGCGCTCACCGCTGGTGCGACTGACGGCCTGCAGGTCCTCGCGCAACACGGCGCGTGCGGCGGCCCAGTCGCGAGCCTGGAAGGCGGCCCACAGACGCCGCACGGCGCGCAGGCTGGGCGTCGTCGGCATGCGCAGGTAGTCGTGGTCCCAGTCGCCCTCGCCCGTCACCGCGAAACCCTGGCGCAGGTAGAAGCGGTGGGCAGCACTGCCCTTCAGGGCGCACAGCTCGAGCGGCAGCAGTTCGTCGTCGGCCTGCTGGCAGACCCAGCGCATCACCTGGCTGCCGATGCCGCCGCGCTGACGGGGCGGGTCGATGTAGAAATGGTCCAGCCGCAGGGCGTGCGACAGGCGCTTGAGCACGATGAAGCCGACCCGCTCGCCGCCGACCACGATGTGCTGCGTATGCGCCGGATCGAAGCCCGCCGCCAGCCGCTCACGGGCCCGGTCTTCGTCGTAGCGGCCCAGCTGCGTCAGGCTGTGCCGCATGGCGCGCAGGCGCAGCGCCAGCAGCGACTCGAAGTCATCGGCCACCGCACCCTGCAGCGTGTAGGCCGGGGCGGTGGCGACGGTCACGACAGGGCCAGCCGGATGTGCTCGAGCACGTCCTTCGCGCTGACCGGGATCGGCGTGCCGGGGCCATAGATGCCCTTGACGCCGGCGTCATACAGAAAGCCGTAGTCCTGCTGCGGAATCACGCCGCCGACGAAGACGATGATGTCGTCGGCGCCCTGTGCCTGCAGCGCTGCGATGATGGCCGGCACCAGGGTCTTGTGGCCTGCGGCCAGGGTGCTGACGCCGACGGCGTGGACGTCGTTCTCGATGGCCTGGCGGGCGCATTCCTCGGGCGTCTGGAACAGCGGGCCGATGTCGACGTCGTAGCCCAGGTCGGCGAAGGCCGTGGCCACCACCTTGGCGCCACGGTCGTGGCCGTCCTGGCCCAGCTTGGCGATCATCACGCGCGGCCGGCGGCCCTGCTGGTCACCGAAAGCGGCGATCTCGGCTTTCAGCTTGTCCCAGCCTTCAGCGGAATCGTAGGCGGCGGCATACACACCGGTCACCTTCTGGATGTCGGCGCGGTGGCGCCCGAAGACCTTTTCCAGCGCATCGCTGACTTCGCCCACCGTCGCCCGCAGCCGCATGGCCGCGATGCTCAAGGCCAGCAGGTTGCCCGCAGCCGGGTCGGCGCTGGCGGCGCAGGCGGTCAGGGCGTCGAGTGCGCCCTGGACCGCTGCGGGGTCACGCTGCGCCTTGATCTTTTTCAGCCGGTCGATCTGCCCCAGCCGCACCTTGACGTTGTCGACCTCGCGGATCTCGAGCGGATCTTCCTGGGCCAGCTTGTACTTGTTGACGCCGACGATCACGTCCTGCCCGCTGTCGATGCGGGCCTGCTTTTCGGCCGCGCTGGCCTCGATCTTCAGCTTGGCCCAGCCGCTGCCGACCGCCTGGGTCATGCCGCCCTGCGCCTGGACTTCTTCGATGATCGCCCAGGCCTTGTCGGCCATCTCCTGCGTCAGCGTTTCCATCATGTAGCTGCCGGCCCAGGGGTCGACGACGCTGGTGATGTGGGTCTCTTCCTGGATGATCAGCTGCGTGTTGCGGGCAATCCGGCTGCTGGTTTCGGTGGGCAGCGCGATGGCCTCGTCGAAGCTGTTGGTGTGCAGGCTCTGGGTGCCGCCGAAAACGGCCGCCATCGCCTCGATGGTGGTGCGCACGACGTTGTTGTAGGGGTCCTGCTCGGTCAGGCTCCAGCCGCTGGTCTGGCAGTGGGTGCGCAGCATCAGGCTCTTGGGGTTGCGCGCCTGGAAGCCGGTCATGATCCGCGTCCACAGCAGGCGCGCGGCGCGCATCTTGGCGATCTCGAGATAGAAATTCATCCCGATGGCCCAGAAGAAGCTCAGGCGCCCGGCGAAGGCGTCCACATCCAGGCCCTTGGCCACCGCCGTCTTCACGTACTCGGCGCCGTCGGCCAGCGTCAGCGCCAGTTCCAGCGCCTGGTTGGCCCCGGCTTCCTGCATGTGGTAGCCGCTGATGCTGATCGAGTTGAACTTCGGCATGTGGTGCGCCGTGTACTCGATGATGTCGGCCACGATGCGCATGCTGGGCTCGGGCGGGTAGATGTAGGTGTTGCGGACCATGAACTCCTTGAGGATGTCGTTCTGGATGGTCCCGCTCAACTGGTCCTGCCGCACGCCCTGCTCTTCGGCTGCCACCACGTAGCCCGCCAGCACCGGCAGCACGGCGCCGTTCATCGTCATGGACACGCTCACCCGGTCCAGCGGAATGCCGTCGAACAGGATCTTCATGTCCTCCACGCTGTCAATGGCCACGCCGGCCTTGCCGACGTCGCCCGTCACGCGCGGATGGTCGCTGTCGTAGCCGCGGTGGGTGGCCAGGTCGAAGGCGACGCTGACGCCCTGCCCGCCCGCCGCCAGCGCCTGGCGGTAGAAGGCATTGCTGTCTTCGGCGGTGGAAAAGCCGGCGTACTGGCGGATGGTCCAGGGCCTCACCGCGTACATCGTGGCCTGCGGGCCGCGGATGTAGGGCGCGAAGCCGGGCAGCGTGTCGGCCAGTTCCGGCTGCGCCAGCGCGGCCGTGTCGGCCGCCGTGTACAGCGGCTTGACGCGGATGCCCTCGGGCGTGGTCCAGTCCAGCGCGGCGACATCGCCACCGGGGGCCGACTTGGCGGCGGCTTGCTGCCATTGCGCCAGCGTGGCCGGTGTGAATTCGGCGCCGGGCCCGGGGGTGGGTGCATCTGCACTGCGTTCGGTCATGTCATCGCTCCTGGTCTCGGTGCCCGACTGCCCGACAAGGTCCGAGAACCCCGACAGGCCCTTGTCGAACAGGCCGTATTATGAATAATTATGAATTCAAATCCCACGCCAAGCTGACAGCACGCCCTTGGTTGAGTTCCACACCCCCGCCCCGCCGCCCAGCCTGACGCGCCACGCCCTATACCAGGACGTGGCCGAGCGCCTGCGGCTGCAGATCTTCGCGCGCGAACTGGAGCCCGGCAACTGGATCGACGAGATGAAGCTGTGCGCCGAGTACGGCATCAGCCGCACGCCGCTGCGCGAGGCGCTGAAGGTGCTGGCCGCTGAAGGTCTGGTGACGATGAAGGTGCGGCGTGGCGCTTACGTCACCGAGATGTCACGCCAGGACGTGGCCCAGGTCTACCACCTGCTGGCCTTGCTGGAAAGCGATGCGGCGAGCACCGTGGCGCTGCAGGCCAGCCCGGCGCAGCGTGAGCAGTTGGCGCAGCTCCACGCCCGGCTGGCGTCGCAGGTGCGCCGGCGCGACGCCTTTTTCGCCACCAACGAGCAGTTCCACATGACCCTGCTGCAGATGGCCGGCAACCGCTGGGCTTTGCAGACCGCGCTGGACCTGCGCAAGGTGATGAAGCTGAACCGCCACCACTCGCTGTTCAAGCGCGGCCGCCTGGCCGAATCACTGGCCGAGCACCAGGCCATCATGCAGGCCATCACGGCCGGCGACGGCGTGGCCGCTGCGGCACTGATGCGCTCGCATTTCAGCAGCGGGCTCGACGCGGCGGCCTGAACTCAGGCCCGGACAAGGCCACGGCCTGTCGAATCGGTGTCGCCCAGAAAAAAGCCGCCCGAAGGCGGCTTTCCTTGTACCGAGCGCGCCCTGGGGCGCGCAACGATCACTTCTTGACAGCGTCCTTGACGGCGCCAGCGGCGTCCTTGGCGGCGCCCATGGCGTCCTTGGCAGCAGCGGCGGCACCACTGGCAGCGGAAGCGGCGGTGTCGGCAACGGCGGCAGCCGACGAAGCGGCGCTGGCGGCCATGTCAGCAGCCGAAGCCATTGCGGCCGGGGCAGCGACGATGGCAGCGGGGGCCGGCGCCGGGGCTTCTTCCTTCTTGCCGCAGGCGGTCAGGGCGAAAGCAGCAACCAGGGAAGCCAAAACGATCGACTTGTTCATGTGAGTCCTCAGGAGTTTGTGGGGTCGTGAAACGGAGCTTCTTAAGGGCACTCCTTGCCAACGCTCAGAGACCCGATTCGGGAAGATCAACAAGGCGAAGAAGGGAACCCTCTGTCTACCTAGCCTTCGAGTATAGCTCGGTCTAGGGGATTCCCTAGAGACCGAGAGTTCTGACCGCAAATGCAGGCTCAGACCGTTGCAAAACGACATCAAGGGTCTCGCGCCACTGTTGCGCGACGCGTTCATCGGACTGCGCACGACCGCGCCGATGGAGGCGGTCGACCAGGTGCACGCTGACCGCCCGGTCGGCCACCAGCAGGGTCGGCAGCGCCTGCGGCCAGTCGGCTGGCACCTGCCAGGCGCTGATGGCGTGCGTCCAGTCGCGCCGCCACGCGTTGAAGCGCGGGTGACAGCGCGGCACCGCCTCGAAATCACGCGCCAGCAACACCAGGCTGCGTTGCGGCAGACGCAGCCAGGCGCTCAGCCGATCCAGCGTGTCGGCTTGGTCCCAGGGCCAGACCGAGAAATCGTCGTCGCTGCAGACGATGCGCCGCGCACCGAGCTCGATGGCGGCGGCGAAACCCCAGGCCACGACCGCCGCATGGCTGGCGCGGCTGTCGATGGCCGGTGGCGCGGGGACCGCCATCAGGCCCCCTGACGCACCCAGCCCGCCAAAGCCCATTCGTCGAGCAGGCCGGCGGCGGGCGGGCTGAGGCGGGCGCAGTCGGCGGCGTCCAGGGCACCCGTGTCGGCCAGCTTGTGCATCAGGCCGGCGTCGCGGCCCCCGGCGCGCAAGGCCTCGCCGTTGATGAAGACGTGGCGCTCGTCGTAGAGCATGCGGCTGCGGGCGTCCAGCCGCACCGCGCCGGCCGTGCGGGGTGCGCCGGCGTCGAACCAGACCTGCGGCTTGGGCTCGGTGAGCATCTCGCCGAAGACCCGGGCCAGCGCATCGGGGTCGGCCAACTGGCGTTCGAGCGCGGCGCGCGCGAACTGCAGCAGGCCGTCGGGCAAGGCGCCCGGCGTGGAGGTGGCGGGCTGCTTGGGGTCGCGGTACAGCGCGCGGCCCGCGGCGGCATCGCCGTCACCGTCGCCCTCGTCGGCCAGCCGCATCAGCAGTTCACGCGCCAGTTCTTCGGCTGCCGGCGCGCGAAAACCGATGGAGCAGGTCATGCAGTCGCCGCCCTCGGCCACGCCGTCGTGACCCCAGCCCGGAGGCAGGTAGAGCATGTCGCCCGGCTCGAGCAGCCAGTCCTGCGTCGGTTCGAAATGGCGCAGCAGTTTCAAGGGCGCGCCTTCGACAAACGCGGCATCTTTGACCTTGCCGACCCGCCACCGCCGCTGGCCGTGCACCTGCAGCAGAAAGACGTCGTAGGCATCGACATGCGGGCCGACGCCACCGCCGGGGCTGGCCCAGGACACCATCAGGTCATCCAGGCGGGCGGCCGGAACGAAACGGAATTTCGAGAGCAGTTCGTGGGCGGCCGACACGTGCAGGTCCAGCCCCTGCACCAGCAGCGTCCAGCCGGGCCGCGAGATCGGCGGCAGCGCGCGGCGCGGCAGCGGACCCTGGCGCACCCGCCAGGCGCCGTCGGCCTGCACCACCAGGCGCGACTCGGCGTCGGCGCTGCCCGCCAGCTCGAACAGGGCCGCACGCGACAGTGGCGCTTGGACGCCCGGCACCGCCTGCCGCACCAGCAGCGGCTTCTTCTGCCAGTGCCGCTGCATGAAAACAGCCGGGCTGAGGCCGCCAAGCAGCGGAGAGGGTGCGTTCACGTTCATCTGCCGATTCTGGCCCAGCGCCGCAGCCGCCCGCCCGCCCGAGGGCACTGTGCCATCATGCCCGCATGCAGATTTCAGCCCCCTGCGTCGTGAGCCTGACCTGGAAGCTCAATGACGCCCAGAACCGCGCCATCGACGAACTGACCGAGCCAGTGGAATTTTTCTATGGCGGCGACGACCTGCTCGCCAAGGTGGAAGAGATGCTGGCCGGCTACGAGGCCGGCGCCAACGTGCTGTTGCAGCTGGAGCCCGAGCAGGCCTTCGGCGAGTACAAGGCCGCGCTGGTGTGCTTCGAAGACCGCAAGCTCTTCCCCGAGCAACTGGAAGTCGGCATGGGTTTCGAAGGCCTGCCGCAAGGCCACGCCACGCCCGACATGCCGGCCGATGCCATCTACCTCGTCACCGAGATCTACCCCGACCACGTGGTGCTGGACGGCAACCACCCGCTGGCCGGCGTGGCGCTGCGGCTGGACATCCAGGTTCGCGGCGTGCGCGAGGCCAGTGACGAAGAGATCGAAGCCCGCACCGTGGGCGGCACACCGCTGACGGTGCTGGGCGGCGGCACGGCGACGCCGACGAATTCGATGCTGCACTGACCGCCCAGGGCGGTTTCAGGCTGCGGCGTCAGCCTCGGGCGTCGGCGCCGGCGCCGGCAGTTGCGGGTCTTCCCATTCCAGCAATTCCGCCAGCCGGTGGACCACCCAGCCGGCTTCGGCGCCGTTCAAGCCGGCTGTGCCGCCCTGCAGACCCCGGTGCACGCGCTCCAGCACCAGGGCTTGCGTGATGCCCAGCTGCCACAGCTGCGTCTGCGCGGTTTCGGTCAGCATGCAGGCCATGTCTTCGCACAACTCATGGCGTTGCCCGATGAACTCGCGGCTCTCGGTGGGCTTGATGCGCCCTGGCGGCACATAGAGCGCGATGAAGGCCGGCGGGACGACGATCTGGCTGTCTTCAGACACGGTGCGTCACGCTTGCCCCGTCGAGCCGAAACCGCCGCTGCCGCGCGTGCTGTCCTCGAACGAGGCAACGCGCTGGAAACGCGCCTGCACCACCGGCACGATGACCATCTGCGCAATGCGTTCCAGCGGCTGCACGGTGTAGGCGACGTGGCCGCGGTTCCAGCAACTGACCATCAGCGGGCCCTGGTAGTCGCTGTCGATCAGGCCGACCAGGTTGCCCAGCACGATGCCGTGCTTGTGGCCCAGGCCCGAGCGCGGCAGCAGCATCGCGGCCAGGCCCGGGTCGCCGATGTGAACGGCCAGGCCGGTGGGTATCAGCGCAGCCTGGCCAGGTTCCAGCACCAGCGGCTGGTCCAGGCAGGCGCGCAGGTCCAGCCCGGCGCTGCCCGGCGTGGCATAGGCCGGCAGCTGCTCGGCCATGCGGTCGTCCAGCACCTGGACAGCGATGGTGGTCATGCGGGTTCAGCTTTCATGGCGCCCGTGCGGCAATCTCGGCCACCAGCAGCCGCGCCAGGCTCAGCTTGTCGGCGGTGGGCAGTTCGCGCTCGCCGTGGGCATCGACGAGCAGCAGGGTGTTGTCGTCGCGGCCGAAGGTGGCCGGGCCCAGGTTGCCGACGACCAGCGGCACGCCCTTGCGCTGCAGCTTGTCGCGGGCATGGCGCGCCACGTCGTGGCTTTCGGCCGCGAAGCCCACGCACCAGGGGCGCTGGCCTTCGGGCAGGCGCGCCACCGTGGCCAGGATGTCGGTGTTTTCGGTCAGCTCCAGCTGCGGCACGCGGCCGCTGCTGTCCTTCTTGATCTTGACCTCGGCGCTGTTCGCCGGCCGCCAGTCGGCCACTGCCGCGGTGGCGACGAAGACGCCGTGCCGCGGCGCTTCGGGCAGCACGGCGGCCAGCATCTGCGCCGCGCTCTGCACGTCGATGCGGCGCACGCCGCGCGGCGTGGGCAGGTGCACCGGGCCGGCCACCAGCGTCACGCGGGCGCCGGCTTCGGCGGCGGCGCGGGCAATGGCAAAACCCATCTTGCCGCTGGAATGGTTGGTGATGCCGCGCACCGGGTCGATGGCTTCGAAAGTCGGCCCGGCGGTCACCAGCACCGAACGCCCGGCCAGCAGCTTGGGCTGGAAGAAGGCGATCAGTTCGTCGCGCAGTTCAGCGGCCTCCAGCATACGGCCGTCGCCGACTTCGCCGCAGGCCTGGTCGCCCGCAGCCGGGCCCAGCACGGTGGCGCCGTCGGCCTGGATCTGCGCCACATTGCGCTGGGTGGCCGGGTGCGACCACATCTCGCGGTTCATCGCCGGCGCCACCAGCAGCGGACAGCGTTCGGCGGGCCGCGCCAGGCACAGCAGAGCCAGCAATTCACCCGCCCGGCCCTGGGCCAGCTGCGCGATGAAGTCGGCGCTGGCTGGCGCCACGACGATGGCGTCGGCTTCGCGCGTCAGGTTGATGTGTGGCATGTGGTTGGCCTCGCGCGCGTCCCACTGGCTGGTGTAGACGGGGCGGTTGCTCAGCGCCTGCATCGTCACCGGGGTGATGAATTGCGTGGCCGCATCCGTCATCACGACCTGCACGGTGGCGCCGGCCTTGACCAGCTCCCGCGCGAAGTCGGCAGCCTTGTAGCAGGCCACGCCGCCGGACAGGCCCAGGACGATGTGTTTGCCTTGCAGCGCGAGGACGGATGTGGATGACATGACAGGAAACTCTAACAGCCGGCCCGTCGGGGCCCGCGCGCCGCGCAGTCAGCCCGCCCCGTGGCACTTCTTGAATTTTTTTCCGCTGCCGCAGGGGCAAGGGTCATTGCGGCCGGGCGCGGCTTCGACGCGGCGCGTTTCGGTCTTCGGCGCGAAGTCCACCCAGTACATGCGCAAGTCTTGCACCGCCATGCAGGCCTCGGCCAGCAGGTCGTCGCGGGTGGGTTCGCCCTTGGGGTAGGCCGCGGCGATGTGGGCTCGGTAGTCGTCGCTGTCCATCGGCAACACCAAGACTTCGATCTGCTCAAAGGACTGCGCGAAGACCGCCGCCGCGTCATCGTGGGCGGGCAAGGTCCAGATCTGCGGCAAGGCCTGGACCGCGTCCAGGAAGCCGACGGCCCATTCGACGCCGGTCTGCACCAGCGCCGCATCTTCTGCGCTCAGCTCGCCTTCCTCGACCAGCTTGCGGCGGCCTTCATCGTCCCACTCGGACACCAGCGGCTCCAGCCGCAGGTAGTCGGGCTCGTCGAACAGCGCTTCCGGGTCGAGCTCGCTGCGCAAGACCGTGAGCCGGGCCTGCAAGGCGCGCAAGGCGGACGCCTGCGCTTCGGGGTCGCCGAAGGCGCGTTCGAAAGCATCACCGAACAGCGCAGGCAGCCAGGCGGCCGGCTCCACGCTGTGCGGCGTGGCGGCCATCGCGCACAGCATGCCGTCGACGCGTTCGAAGGAGAACTGGTCGTCGAAACCGGCGAGGCGCTCGCAGGTCTGATCGAAGGCCTGCAACTCGGCCTCGGTGTTGATGCGGGGGCGCAGCGGATTCATGGTAGACGGATTCTGGACGGGCTTGTTCAAAGGCGGAAGAAAAACAGCAGACCGGCTTGCACCGGTCTGCTGTCCAGACCTCCGGGGCGCAGCAGGCTGCCAGCAGCCTGCGCGCAACGGTTACGACTTAGAAGTCGCTTTGCAGCGTGATGCTGGTGAAACGCGGGGCGCCACCGTAGACGGCAGGCGCGAAGCCGGCCGGAACCGTGACACCGTTGTTCACGAAGGCGTAGGCGTTGGTGTTGATGTTCGAACCGCTGCCCGAGTTGGCCAACAGGAACTGCTTGTTGGTGAAGTTGCTGACGTTCAGGCGCAACGTCGGGTTCTTGAACAGGCTGTCCGAAGGCAGTTGCACAGCGGCATTGAAGTCGAAGCTGGTGTAGCCCGCCAGGCTCTGGTCACCCACCAGCGTGATGTTGCGCCGGCTGGTGTATTTCCCGGACGTGTTCAGCAGCAAGGGGCCGGTGACGTACTGCAGCGACAGCGCGGCCATGCCCTTGGGCGTGTCCGGGAACTGCACGCCCGTGACCGGGAAATAGGCCGTGGGGTTGCCCAGTGTGCCGGCGGCCGGCATGTCCTTGTCGATCAGGCTCTTGGTGTAGGTGGCCGAAGCGTAGGCGCTGAAGCCCATCACCGGCACGGTTCCGACTTCGAGTTCCAGCCCCTTGATCGTCGAGCTGCCGACGTTGAAGTCGTGGGTGGTGGCCGTCGACGGGTCGAAGCTGGAGGCGATACGGTCCTTGAACTTGACCAGGAAGGCCGTCGCCGAAGCCTTGAACAGGCTGGACTTGTAGCGGGCGCCCATGTCCAGGTTGACCGAGGTTTCCGCCTTCACGGTCAAGGGCAGCAAGGAGGCCGCGGTGCCCACGCCGTTGGCGATGGTCACACCACTGGCCAGACTGAAGTACTCGAAGTTGCCGGGCGCCTTGAAGTTCTTCGACAGGCTGGAAAACACCTGCAGTTCCGGGCTGGCCTGGAAGCTGGCCGCCAGGCTGGGCAGCGCCTGCGAATAGGTCTGGTTGATGCTGTAGGGCGCGTAGGTACCGGTCAGTGGCGTCGTGGTGTAGGCCGCGTTGTTGCCCGAAGCCGCGAAGTTGGTGAAGTCGCGGTTGATACGGCGGTAGCTGAATGCCGGGGTGACCTGCAGCTTGCTGTTGAACAGCTCGATGGTGTCCTGGATGAAGGCGCTCTCACCGGTCGAGATCGTCAGCACGTCGCGGTTCTGGTAGAGCGAACCGTCGGCGTAGTGCAGCAGCGCGGCATCGTTGGCAAGCCACAGGTCGCCGATCTGGCCCGCGTTGTTGAAGGTCGTGCCCGGCGCGGTCTGGCGGTGGCGGGCGCGCTCGTACCAGACGCCGCCCAGGATGCGCTGGTTGTCCAGGGTGTAGCTGACGTTCACGGACACACCCGGGCGGTTGGTCTTGGTGACGCTGCCCCGGTAGATCATGACCTGGTCGAGGGCGTCGCCGTCGCCGTTGATGTCACCCAGGCCGCCATGCAGGCGGTTGGCGCCCAGGCCTTCGGTGACCGTGGTCTGCTGCGTGCCGCCCGTGCCGTAGCCGTACCAGTAGTAAGGGGCGATGTCGACGCGCAGGGCCGGCGTGATCTGGATGTTGGCCTTGGTGGTGATCAGGTAGTTCTCGAAGGGGTTCAGCGCATAGCCGTAGTAGGCGGTGCCGAAGGTTTCGGTCTGCTTGGTGCCGTTGACGCCGGCGGTGTGCTGCGGCGGCGTGGTGGCGAAGTCGGCGTAATAGCCCTCGGTGGCCAGCTGCGCCAGGGTCAGGGTGCGCAGGTTGTTGTTGACCGCCTTGTTCCACAGGAAGCTGCCGCTCAGCTTGACCATGCCCAGGTCGTAGTCGGCACCGGCATCGATGTGCTGGCGGTCGGCCGCGCCCGAACCTTTCCACTTGTTGGCCTGGGTCTTCGATGCCGACAGATAGCCCTTGAAGCCGCCGATCTTGCCGGTGTCGCCGCGCAGGAACATGCGGGTGTAGTTCAGGCTGCCGAGCGAAAAGGCGAAGCGGCCGCCGGCCGCGTCCTTCGGGGCGCAGGTGTTGACGCCCACGTTACCGCCCGAGGCGCCGATGTGCGGCGCTTCGGTGTCGGTGGCGCCTTGCGTGACGAAGATTTCGCAGAGGTTTTCCGCGTCGGAGTATTCCTGCGGGAAGACCGAGAAGCTGCCCGAGTCATTGACCGGCGCGCCGTTGATGGTGAAGCCCATCTGGTCGCTGTTGAAGCCGCGCACGCGCAGGTTGCCGCCGAACAGGCCGGTGGCGTCCTGGCTGTTGCTGTTCACGCCAGGCAGCAGGGTCATGGCCTGGAAGGGGTTGCCCGAAGAGCGCAGCTTTTCGATCTGCGCCCGGGTGACCGTGCTCTTGGCCTTGGGGGTGTCTTCGTCAATGATCAGGCCGGTGCCCAGCTTGTCGCCTTCGCCGGTGACCGTGATCTTGCCGACTTCGGTGGCTTGCTGGGCATGGGCCGCCGAGCCCAGGGCCAACAAGGCCAGGCTGATCAGCGAGAGGGGGAACTTCTTCATGGGTGGTCCTCGGTACAAAGTGAAGGAAAAAAAGTGGGGCCAGCGTGCGAGTCGTCCGACTCAGCCGCCTTCGTGCAGGTATTCGACGGGCACGATGAAGATCTTGGTGGCCTGGCCTGCGAAGGCCTCGGCTGGCATGGCCGGGAAGCGGCCGTTGCGCACCGTGCGCAAAGCTTCATTGTCCAACAGCAGCGAACCCGAACTGGCCTCGACCGTGGCGTTCAGCAACAGTCCGGCGCGGTCGATCTCCAGTTTCAGCTTGACGATGCCCTGCGGGCGCAACTGGCGCGCCTCGCGGCTGGTGGGATAGCGTTTGATGCTGTTCAGATAGGCCCGCAGGCCACTGACGTAGATGTCCTCGGGGCTGGCACGCGCTGCGGTCGGCGGCGGCGCCGGTGGCGCGGGCGAGGGTGCCGGCGCACGGATGGCGTCCACCGGCGCCGGCGTCGGGTTGACCGGCGGCGGTGCGACGGGCGCGGTCGGCGGCGGCGTGATCTGGGGCGGCGGCGTGACCTGCGTCATGACCACCGGAACCGGCACCTGCAGGGCCGTCGGGGGCGGCGGCGTGGTGGGCTTGGGCAGATCGGGCGGCGGGGGCGGCGGCGGCCGGAGTTCCTCGATCAGGCGCGCCTCGATGGGCGAACGCACGACATCCACCATGCGCTGGGCCAGGCCGCTGACCAGCGCCCAACCCAACAGCAGGTGCATGCCCACCACCACCACCACACCGCGGGCGGCCTTCTTGGGCACGTAGGCCAGTTGGGGCGTGGATAGGACATCCATGTCACGCTGCGCGAGCACCCGGGCCGCTGCAACCGCCGTCAGCCCACGCCCTGCCCGCATCCTGCTGGGCGGCATCGGCATCGCGGCGGGGCTTCAACGGGGCTGAGTCGGGGCGCATGGCAGCAAAACGAAGCACGGAGGGAGAGAAATCGCTCAAAGCGGGTCAGGCCAGCAAGAGTCCTGCCACCCTGGCGCCCGCGTGGACCGCCGCACGGCATGCACCGGCCCACCAGGCGGCGCTGCAATCAAATTGTGGCCAGCGGGTGGCGACAGGGGTGTGACAGACAGGCCGAGCAGGGGTGGGTGCCGAAGCGCATGCCGACTCACGATCTCTGCGCGCCGATTGTCCCTTCGACCTGTCGCGCGGACGCAACAAACGCAGCGCCAACCCCCCGCTCAGGGGCCGCACCTCCACGAGCATGTCCGGGCGCCGCGCTTCAGAGCCGTGCCGAGGCCCAGGCCGCGACCGAAGCCAGCGCCGCGGGCAAGGCCGCCGCGTCGCTGCCGCCGGCCATCGCCAGGTCGGCCTTGCCGCCCCCCTTGCCGCCCACTTGCAAGGCCACGAAGTTGACCAGCTCGCCCGCCTTCAGCTTCGCGCCCGGCCGGGCCAGCAGGTCGGCCGTGACGCCGGCGGCCAGTTGCACCTTGGCGCCCTCCACCGCCGCCAGCACGATGACCGCGCTCTTGAGCTTGTCCTTGAGCTTGTCCATGGTTTCGCGCAGCGACTTCGCATCGCCGCCCTGCAGCACCGCCGCCAGCACCTGGACGCCGTTCACGTCGACCGCTTGGGCCATCAGTTCATCGCCTTGCGACGAAGCCAGCTTGCTCTTCAGCGCGGTGACTTCCTTTTCCAGCGCGCGCACGTGGTCCAGCACCGCCGCCACGCGCCCGGGCACCTCGGCCGGCGTGGCTTTCAGCGTGCCGGCCAGTCCGTTGACAGTGCCTTCCAGCTGCTGCAGATAGGCCAGCGCGTTGCCACCGGTGACGGCTTCGACACGGCGGATGCCGGCTGCGATGCCGCCCTCGGCCACGATCTTGAACAAGCCGATGTCACCGGTGCGCTGCACGTGGGTGCCGCCGCACAGTTCGCGGCTGCTGCCGATGTCGAGCACGCGCACCTCGTCGCCGTACTTCTCGCCGAACAGCATCATCGCGCCCAGCTTCTGCGCCTCTTCGATGGGCAGCACGCGCGACTGCGTCGCCGCGTTGGCCAGGATTTCGGCGTTGACCAGGGCTTCGACCTGCGCGACCTGGGCGTCGCTCAGCGGCGTGTTCTGCACGAAGTCGAAGCGCGTGCGCTCGGCCGTGACCAGTGAACCCTTCTGCTGCACGTGTTCGCCCAGCACCTCGCGCAGGGCCTTGTGCATCAGGTGGGTGGCACTGTGGTTGCGCACGGTGCGCAGGCGGCGCTCGCCGTCGACGCGGGCGGTGAAGACATCGCCGACGCTGACCGTGCCTTCGACGACGCGGCCGTGGTGGCCGTGCACGCTGGCCTGCACCTTGATCGTGTCCTCGACGACGACGCGGGTGCTCGGGTTGCGCAGCTCGCCGGCGTCGCCGGCCTGGCCGCCGCTTTCGGCATAGAAAGGCGTGTGGTCGAGCACGATGAGCACGTCGTCGCCGGCCTGGGCCTGCTGCACGGGCGTGCCGTCGATGTAGACGGCCGTGACCCGGCTGGTCTCGCAGACCAGGTGCTCGTAGCCGTGGAAGTTCGTCGCGTCGCCGGTGTATTCCAGGCCAGCGGCCATCTTGAACTTGGCCGACGCGCGGGCCTGCTCGCGCTGGCGGTTCATGGCCACCTGGAAACCGGCTTCGTCGACGCGCACACCGCGTTCGCGGCAGACATCGGCGGTCAGGTCCAGCGGGAAGCCGAAGGTGTCGTGCAGCTTGAAGGCCAGGTCGCCGGGCAGCACGCCGCTGCTCGCAGCACCCTCACCCCTGCCCTCTCCCGCCAGCGGAAGAGGGAGCAAGGCCAAGGCAGCTTCGAGAATCTCCATGCCGTTGGCGATGGTCTGGAAGAAGCGCTCTTCCTCGATCTTCAGCACCTCGGTGACGCGCGCTGCGGCGCGGCGCAGTTCGGGGTAGGCCTCGCCCATCTCCAGGTCCAGCGCCGCGACCAGCGTATGGAAGAAAGGCTTGCGCGCGCCCAGCTTGTAGCCGTGGCGGATGGCGCGGCGGGCGATGCGGCGCAGCACGTAGCCGCGGCCTTCGTTGCCCGGGATCACGCCGTCGACCACGGTGAAGCTGCAGGCGCGGATGTGGTCGGCGATGACCTTCAGGCTCGGGCTGCTGGCGTCACAGTCGCCGTGTTCTTTCGAATCCACGGCCGCATCCACCGCCTTCTTCGCCGCTGCCAGCAGCGTCACGAAGAGATCGATCTCGTAATTGCTGTGCACATGCTGCAGCACCGCCGTCAGGCGCTCCAGGCCCATGCCGGTGTCCACGCTCGGCTTGGGCAGACTGTGCATCACGCCGTCTTCCGTGCGGTTGAACTGCATGAAGACGTTGTTCCAGATCTCGATGTAGCGGTCGCCGTCCTCGTTCGGGCTGCCCGGCGGGCCGCCGGCGATCTCGGGGCCGTGGTCGTAGAAGATCTCGCTGCACGGGCCGCAAGGCCCCGTGTCGCCCATCATCCAGAAGTTGTCGGACGCATAGCGCGCGCCCTTGTTGTCGCCGATGCGGATGATGCGTTCGGCCGGCAGCCCGATGTCGTTCAGCCAGATGCCATAGGCCTCGTCGTCGTCGGCATAGACGGTGGCCCACAGCTTGTCCTTGGGCAGCCCGAAGTTCACGGTCAGGAGTTCCCAGGCGTACGTCAGGGCGTCGCGCTTGAAGTAGTCGCCGAAGCTGAAGTTGCCCAGCATCTCGAAGAAGGTGTGATGGCGCGCGGTGTAGCCGACGTTCTCCAGGTCGTTGTGCTTGCCGCCGGCGCGGATGCATTTCTGGCTCGTCGTCGCCCTCGTGTAGGGCCGCTTGTCGTAGCCCAGGAAGACGTCCTTGAACTGGTTCATGCCGGCGTTGGTGAACAGCAGCGTCGGGTCGTCGCCGGGCACCACCGGCGAACTGGCCACGATGGTGTGGCCCTTGGACTCGAAGTACTTCAGGAAGGTGGTCCGGATCTCGGCGGCTTTCATGGCGTGGCCCTGGCTGTTGGGTGGGTGACGGCCATCAGGCCGTCGGATTCGGGTAGAGGCGTATGCCGGCGCGCGGTGCGGCGGCCATCATCTCGGCATCGTAGGTGGCCAAGCCGGCCTTGCGGCGCAGCGCCAGTTCGAAATACAGGCTGTCATAGGCACTCAGGCCGTGGGCGCGGGCGCATTCCAGGTTGCGCGCCACGTCCACCGGCTGCGTGTCGACCGAGGGCTCCAAGGCCATCACGGCCGCCAGCGCCGCACCGATGCGGTTGGCAGGCACCGCGTTCCTGCGCTCGGCCTGGAAAAGCGCATTGGCCACTTCGGCGTTCCACAAGGCCGGCACGATCAGTTCGCAGCCTTGCAGCAAGGCCAGGCCGGACGGATGCGGCCGCGGCGCATGGGTGTGCAGCACATAGCGCAACACGAAGGAGGCGTCCAGCACCACCACCTCGGGCGCCGTATCGGCGGGGCGCGCCGGGGTGGCCATCAGGTGCGGCCAGCGGCGATCAAGTCGGCCAGCGTCGCGCCAGGGACGGCGATGGGCTCGAAAGCCTGCAAGGCATCCAGCGCAGCCTGCCGGCGCAGCGAGCCCGCCAAGCGCTCACGACCGATGGGCACCAGCTTGGCCACGGGCTTGTTGTGGCGGGTGATGATGACCTCTTCGCCGCGCTCGGCGCGGGCTATGAGCTCCGACAAATGGGTCTTGGCTTCGAACAGGCCGATGGATTCCATGCGGGCACCATGATTGGTTGAATCAACCAGATTCTAGCGGCTGTGCATGCGGCCCTGGGCAGGCACAGGCTCGGGCACCAAGCTGGGCACGGAAGGCCGATCCCGAACTACAGTCGCAGCAGAAACTGCACCGGAGACCGGACATGGACACGAAAAACTCCCCGCTGGCGCTGCTCGCCGACCCCAGCCTGCTGAAGACCGAGGGCCTGATCAACGGCGCCTGGGTCAATGCGCAGAACGGCCAGACCCGCTTTGCGGTGACCGACCCGGCCACCGGGCTGGAACTGGCACAAGTGGCAAACCTGGGCGCCGTCGACGCGGCGGCGGCGCTGTCGGCGGCCGAAAAGGCCTGGCCCGCCTGGCGCGCCAAGACCGCCAAGGAACGCGGCGCGGTGATGATGCGGTGGTACGCCCTGATCCACCAGCATGCCGACGACCTGGCCCGCATCATGACCGCCGAACAGGGCAAGCCACTGGCCGAAGCGCGCGGCGAAGTGGGCTACGGCGCCAGCTTCATCGAGTGGTTCGCCGAAGAAGCCAAGCGCGTCTATGGCGAGACCATCCCGACCACCGACAACAACAAGCGCTACATCGTCATCAAGCAGCCGGTGGGCGTGTGCGCGGCTATCACGCCATGGAACTTCCCCATCGCGATGATCACGCGCAAGGTGGCGCCGGCACTGGCTGCGGGCTGCCCGGTGGTCATCAAGCCGGCCGAGCAGACACCGCTGAGCGCCCTGGCCCTGGCCGAACTGGCGCAGCGCGCCGGCATGCCGGCCGGCGTGCTCAACGTGCTGTGCGCTGACAGCGCCAACTCCATCGAGATCGGCAATGTGCTGTGCAGCAGCGACGTCGTGCGCCACCTGAGCTTCACCGGTTCGACCGAAGTCGGCCGCATCCTGGCCCGCCAGTGCGCGCCGACGGTGAAGAAGCTGAGCCTGGAGCTGGGCGGCAATGCGCCCTTCATCGTCTTCGACGACGCCGACATCGACAGCGCCGTCGAAGGCGCGATGGTCAGCAAATACCGCAACGCCGGCCAGACCTGCGTCTGCGCCAACCGCCTGTATGTGCAGGCCGGCGTCTATGACGCCTTCGTCGACAAACTGGCCGCCAAGGCCGCTGCCATCCAGGTCGGCAACGGCTTCGACACTGGCGTGAACCAAGGGCCGATGATCGACGACGCCGCCATCGCCAAGGTCGAAACGCATGTCGCCGACGCCGTGGCCAAGGGCGCGAAGATCGTCGTCGGCGGCACGCGCAGCAAACTGGGCGATGACCAGGGCGACCGCTACTACACGCCCACCGTGCTGTCGGGCGTGACGGGCGACATGCTGTGCGCCAAGGAAGAGACCTTCGGCCCGGTGGCGCCGGTGTTCCGCTTCGAGACCGAGGCCGAGGTCATCGCCCTGGCCAACGACACCGAGTTCGGCCTGGCCAGCTACTTCTACAGCCGCGACATCGGCCGCGTCTTCCGCGTCGGCGAGGCGCTGGAGTACGGCATGGTGGGCATCAACACCGGCCTGATCAGCACCGCCGAAGTGCCTTTCGGCGGCGTCAAGCAGAGCGGCCTGGGCCGCGAAGGCGCGCACCAGGGCATGGACGACTATGTCGAGTTGAAATACCTCTGCCTGGGCGACATCCTGCGCTGAGCGCTGCAGCCCGCCGCGGCGGGCGCTGGGCTTGCGGCAGCCAGGGCCGGCGTGAGCCGGCGTGGGCGGGCATTGGCGGGCGCCGCAGCGTGGCCGCTGAGCACCAACTCGGGTTTGCCGCAGTGCGCACCGCACAGGGCCGGTGCTACTGTTTGCCGGGTGCATTGTTAGCGCTAACAACAGCCCACCCACAGGCCGCAACCGACGGCCTCCAACGCCTAGGAGACGACATGACCCGCAGCCCTTCGTTCGCCCTGCGCAGCCCCCTGCTGCCCCTGGTCGCCGCCATGCTGGCCGCGCTGCCCGCGCTGGCCCAGCAGGCACCTGCCGACACCGGCACACTGCAAACCATCACCATCACCGCCACCAAGCGGCTGCAGCCGCTGCAGAGCACGCCCATCGCCGTGTCGGTGCTCAGCGGCGCCGACCTGGAAGAGGCGAACCTCAACAGCTTCTCGTCCATCGCGTCGCAACTGCCCTCGGTCAACTACCGCGCCAACGCGTCGGCCAAGGACGCCAACCTGTTCATCCGCGGCGTCGGCACGGTATCCACCTCGCCGGGCGTCGAGCCGACGGTGTCGACGGTCATTGACGGTGTCGTCGTGTTGCGCTCGGGCCAGGCCATGCTCGACCTGGTCGAGGTCGAGCGCATCGAGGTCTTGCGCGGCCCGCAGGGCACGCTCTTCGGCAAGAACGCATCGGCTGGCGCGATCAACATCGTCACCCGCGCGCCCGGCAAGGGGCTGGGCGGTTACGTCGACCTGTCGGCCTACGAGGGCAACGAGAAGCGGGTGCGTCTGGGCCTGAACGGCGGCAACGACATGGTTCGTGCATCGCTGTCGGCGCTGAAGGGCAGCTACGACGGCAACGTCACGAACGTGTTCGATGGCTCCAAGGTGAACGGCTACGACCGGTCGGGTCTGCGCGGCCGCCTGGAGGTGACGCCCAACAAGGACCTCAAGATCACGGTCATCGCCGACGAGGCGAAGTCCAAGGACAGCACGCCGACCGGCGTCGCGGTCAGCACCGACGTCCGGTCCTATCCGGCCAACACCGTCACCAGCAACCCGCTGTTCGCGTCCGCACTCGCCCCCGTCGTCGCCAGCCCGACCAACCGCTCGATCAACAGCGAGATGAAGTCGCGCTACGAGGACACCAACCGCGGCGGGGTGGTGCAGATCGACTGGAACTTCGGCGGTCACCAGCTGACCTCGATCACGGCACACCGCACCTGGGAACTGGTGCAGTTCCAGGACCAGGACCGGCTGAGCGCCGTCTACAAACAGTTCGCCCAGACCGCGGACCGCGGCGACCTGAACTCCAAGCAGACGTCGCAGGAACTGCGCATCGCATCGACCCAACGCGGCTTCGTCGAATACGTCGCCGGGCTGTTCTACATCGATGGCAAGACCGACGAGCAGTACCGTCGCGATGTCACCCGGTGCGCGGGCTCCACCGCCACGGCCTTGCCGTCGGGCCTGGTGCCTTGCTCGGCGGGGTCGATCACCAGCGACAACGGCGTGGCCAACTACGGCGTGCACTCCACCGGCAAGGCGATCTTCGGTGAAGGCACCTTCAACTTCACCCCGGCCCTGCGCAGCATCGCCGGGCTGCGTTACACGAAGGACGATTTATCCAACTACCACTCGCGCGTGTCCACCGCTTCCGCGACGAACGCGGTGCCAGGGGTCGGCCTGCCGCGCAGCAGCACGGGCTCGACGAGCAACAGCGCGGTGACGGGCCGCTTCGGCCCGCAGTACGACGTGAACAAGGACGTGATGGTCTACGCCACGTACTCGCGCGGCTACAAGGGGCCGGCCTACAACGTCTTCTTCAACATGAACGTTGATGGCCGCGACAACAATCCGCTGAGCCCGGAAAAGTCCAACAGCTACGAGGCTGGCATCAAGTCCGAGCTGCTCAACCGCACGCTTCGATTGAATGTCGCGGTTTTCAAGACCGACTTCCAGGGCTACCAGGCCAACGTGTTCGACACCCTCAACGGCACCGTCATCACCCGCACGATCAATGCCGGTGATGTCGAGTCGTCGGGGCTAGAGGTCGACGCGACGGCGCGCGTGACGCCGGATCTGACGATCAACGCCTCCGTCGCCAACACCCACGCCCGCATCAAGCAATTCAACTGCCCGACGGGAGCCGCTGCCAGCTGCGACGTGAACGGCAAGCCGCTGCCCTTCGCGCCCGACTGGAAGGGCGCTGTGCGCCTGAAGTACACGCAGGCGCTCGGCGGGAAACTGAGCCTGGACTATGGCCTGGAAACGACCTGGCAGAGCAAGACCAACTTCGACCTGTCGCAGCAGCCGGACTCGATGCAGCCGTCCTACAACATCGTGAACGCCTCGGTCACGCTGAACAGCACGGCCGGCTGGCGACTGTCCTTGGTGGGCAAGAACCTCGGCGACAAGTCCTATTCATCGCTGTTGCAGAACTCACCGGGTCAGGCCATCACCCGCTACGTGCCGCGCGACGACCAGCGCTACTTCGGCCTGAACTTCCGCTACGACTTCTGAGCCCCGCCGGCTGGCTCAGCGCCGGCCGGCGCCCAAGACCCTTGGTCCTGCTTTCGTGAGGACCCCGTTCACAACAGAACGATGTCGTACTGCTCCGGGTTCATCGTCGGCTCGGCGCTCAGCGAGATCGGCCGCCCGATGAACTCGCTCAGGCCGGCCAGGTGCACGCTCTCTTCGTCGAGCAGCATCTCGACGACGGCCGCGCTGGCCACGACGCGGAATTCCTTGGGCGCGAACTGCCGCGCTTCGCGCAGGATCTCGCGCAGGATGTCGTAGCAGACACTGCGCGCCGTCTTCACCTGGCCGCGGCCCTGGCAGGTCGGGCAGGGTTCGCACAGCATGTGGGCCAGGCTTTCGCGGGTCCGCTTGCGCGTCATCTCGACCAGGCCCAGCTGCGTGAAGCCGCTCACGGTGGTCCGCGTGCGGTCGCGCGCCAGTTGCTTGCGCAACTCGGCCAGCACGGCCTGCTGGTGGTCTTCGCGCGCCATGTCGATGAAGTCGGCCACGATGATGCCGCCCAGGTTGCGCAGGCGCAGCTGCCGCGCCAGGGCGCCGGCGGCTTCCAGGTTGGTCTTGAAGATGGTGTCTTCGAAGTTGCGCGCCCCCACGAAGCCGCCGGTGTTCACGTCGACCGTGGTCAGGGCCTCGGTCTGGTCGATGATGAGGTAGCCGCCGCTCTTCAGGTCGACGCGCCGGGCCAGCGCACGGGTCAGCTCCTCTTCGATGCCGAACAGGTCGAAGATGGGCCGCTCGCCGCGGTAGTGGTCCAGCTTGGCCACCGCGCCGGGCATGAAGGTTTCACCGAAGGCCTTGAGCGCATCGCACTGCAGCTGGCTGTCGATGCGGATGGTCTGCGTGGCGTCCACCGTCAGGTCGCGCAGCACGCGCTCGGCCAGGCTCAGGTCCTGGTGCAGCAGGCTGCCGGCGGGGCGGCTCTGCGCCCGTTCGCGGATCAGTGCCCAGGTGCGGCGCAGATAGGCGATGTCTTCGGCCAGTTCGGGGTCGGTCGCTTCCTCGGCATTCGTGCGCAGGATGAAGCCACCGCCGCCGTCCTTGCCGTCGGGCGCCGCCAGCGCCTGCATGCGGCTGCGCAACTGCTCGCGCAGTTCGTGCGAGCCGATCTTCTGGCTGATGCCGATGTGCTTGTCGTGCGGCAGGAAGACCAGCATGCGGCCGGCCACCGAGATCTGCGCCGACAGCCGCGCACCCTTGGTGCCGATGGCGTCCTTGATGACCTGCACGGTCAGCGTCTGGCCTTCGAAGACCTGGCGCTCGATGGGCACCAGCGGCACATCGCTGCGGCCTTCCTTGTGCGGCGGGCCGCTGTTCAGGTCGGCCACATGCAGGAAGGCGGCACGCTCCATGCCGATGTCGATGAAGGCGCTCTGCATGCCGGGCAGCACGCGCACCACCTTGCCGAGGTAGACGTTGCCGACCAGGCCACGCTCCAGCGTGCGTTCGATGTGTAATTCCTGCACAGCGCCGTTTTCGACGATTGCAACCCGGGTTTCCTGGGGTGACCAGTTGATGAGGATGTCTTGGGCCGCCATGGTGCAAGTCTAGATGGACAGGGCCACACCGGCCGCGCGCAGCAACGTGGCGGTCTCGAACAAGGGCAGGCCCATGATGCCGCTGTGGCTGCCCTCGATGTGGGCGATGCAGCCGGCCAGCGCGCCCTGGATGGCGTAGGCGCCGGCCTTGCCCTGCGGCTCGCCACTGGCCACGTAACGCTGCACGGTGGCGGGCGGCAGTTCGGCGAAGCGGACACGCGACAGGCTGGTCTGCAGCTGCGTGCGGCGGCCGACGGACACCGCCACACAGGTCATCACGCGGTGGGTGCGGCCCGACAGGGCGGTCAGCAGGGCCGCAGCGTCGGCGTCGTCGCGCGGCTTGCCCAGGATGCGCCGGCCCAGGGCCACGGTGGTGTCGGCGCACAGGATGGGCGCGGGCGGCAGGCCGCGGCGCTGCCAGCGGGCGCGAGCAGCCTGCAGCTTGGCCAGCGTCACGCGCTGCACGTAGGCCAGCGGAAGTTCACCGGCGCGTTCGGCCTCCAGCGCCTCGGCATCCTCGGCGATGTCGCCGTCGGCGTTGGCCAGCAGCGGGCGGTGCGCCACGCCCAGCTGCTGCAGCAATTGCTGCCGGCGCGGACTTTGCGAAGCGAGGTAGACAAAGGCGTGAGGGCGGGTTCCGGGCATGCCGGCATTGTCCATGCCGGCCGCCGTCGTGCGCTGCACGAAAACGCGGGTGCGCAGCCGGCGCGGTCTGCTATTCGCGGTGGTAAGGGTGCCCGTTCGCCAACGTCCAAGCCCGGTACAGCGCCTCGGCCAGGATCACGCGGGCGAAGGCGTGGGGCAGCGTCAGGTCGCTCAGGCGCAGCGTTTCATCGGCCGTGGCCTTCAAGGCCGGCGCCAGACCGTCAGGCCCGCCGATCAGCAGCACCGTGTCGCGGCCTTCGCCGCGCCACAGTTGCAGCCGTTCGGCCAGCTGCGCCGTCGTGCGACGGCTGCCGAACTCGTCCAGAACGACGCGCCGCGCACCCTTCGGGCAGGCGGCTTCGATGCGCGCCGCCTCGGCGTCCATGCACTGGGCGGCGGTCTTGCCGCCGGCCCGCGGTTCGGCCTTCAGCGCCTTCAGCTCCAGCCGCATCTCGGGTGGGAAGCGCTTGGCGAAATCGGCCCAGGCTGCATCGGCCCAGGCCGGCTGGCGCTGGCCGATTGCCACCACCAGCAGCTTCATCGCCGCCTACTTCGAGCGCGGAACCGTCTTGCGCGCCGTCTTGCGCGCTGCCGTCGGCGCGGTTTTCTTGGCCGCCGGCGACTTGCGCGCCGCCGATGGCCCCGCCGCCTTGACGACGATGGTCTGGGTGGCCGGCGCCGTGCTCACCCGCGACGCCGTCTTGCGCGCCGGGCGAACCGGGCTCTTGGCCGCCACGCGCTTGAAGGCGGCGCTGCGGTTGGTGGCTTTTTCCTCGACCGCACCACGGCTCGGCCTGGCGGCCTTGGCCGGGGCGCGCTGGGCTGGGGCCAGGGCCGGGGCCGCGGCCATCTCTGCGGCGGCATCCCGGGCCGCATTTCGGGTGCGGGCGGGCCGCACTGCATCGTGCCCGGCGCGGACCTCGGCCTTGAGTTTCCGGGCCTTCTTCGGCACCGGCTCGGGCTCACTGGCCTTGACCAGCTTGGTGTTGACCTCGCCGATCTTCAGGCGCACGTTCTTGCCGCCCCAGATTTCTTCCAGGTGGTAGTACTCGCGGATGGCCGGCTGCATGATGTGCACGACGGCGGCACCGCAGTCCACGATGATCCATTCGCCGTTGTCCTCGCCCTCGACGCTCAGGACCTCCATGCCGCGGCCCTTGACGGCGTCGCGCACGCTGGCGGCCAGGGCCTTGGTCTGTCGGTTGCTGGTGCCTGAGGCGATGATCACGCGCTCGAACAGGGCAGAGAGGTGCTCGGTGTTGAAGACAGCGATGTGCTGGGCCTTCACATCTTCGAGGCCATCGACGATGGCGCGTTGCAGTTTGCGGATGTCCATTCAGCTCCTGATGGGTGATGGCGTTTCGGCCTGATGCTTGCAGTACAGGCCGTGGGATTCAATATAGCGCGCCACGGCGGGCGGCACCAATTGGGTGATGTCCTGCGCCGCCGCCACGCCGTCGCGGATGGCAGTGGACGAGATGTCCAGCATCGGCAACGGCACGGCCTTGTGCGCAAAACCTTGGACTTCGGGGTCGGGTTGGCGCACCGGCCCGGGGCGGTTGGCGACAGCCAGCGTCACCAGGCCCAGCAGCACCGGCCAGTCGCGCCAGGTGTGCAGGCCGGCGTACTGGTCCTGGCCGATGATCAGCACCCATTCGGTGTCCGGTTCGGCCGCCACCAGCGCCCGCACCGTATCCAGCGTGTAGCTCGGGCCGCTGCGCTCGATCTCGATGCGGTCGAGCTTGAAGCGCGGTTCGCCTTCGATGGCCAGCCGCACCATCGCCTCGCGGTGCACCGCATCGCTGATGGTCCAGCCCTTCTGCCAGGGCTGGCCGGTGGGGATCCAGCGCACCTCGTCGAGGGCCAAGGCCTGCAAGGCCGCGCGGGCCAGCGCCAGGTGCGCGCTGTGCACCGGGTCGAAAGTGCCGCCAAACAGTCCGACACGACGGCCCCCGCCTGCGGCGTCACCCCCCCGAGGGGGCGTGTTTGCCTCGGGGCGGCCCGGCAGCAAACCCTGGTGTCCTTGCGTCACGCAGCCAACCAGTCACGGGCTTGCAGGAAGTGCTCGGTCAGCCGCGCCTCGGGGGTGCCGGCCTCGGGGTGCCAGTCGTAGCGCCACTTCACGATGGGCGGCATGCTCATCAGGATGCTTTCGGTTCGGCCGCCGCCATGCAGGCCGAAGTGCGTGCCGCGGTCCCAGACGAGATTGAACTCCACGTAGCGGCCCCGCCGGTAGGCCTGGAAGTCGCGCTCGCGCTCGCCGTAAGCGGTGTCGCGGCGGCGCTGCACGAGGGGCAGCCAGGCGGGTATGAGGGCGTCGCCCACGGCCTGCATCATCGCGAAGCCGTCCTCGAAGCTGCCTTCGTTGAAGTCGTCGTAGAACACGCCGCCGATGCCGCGCGGCTCGTTGCGGTGCTTGTTCAGAAAGTATTCGTCGCACCATCGCTTGAAGCGCGGGTACTTGTCAGCGCCGAAGGGCGCCAGCGCGTCGGCGCAGGTCTGGTGGAAGTGCACCGCGTCTTCGTCGTAGCCGTAATAGGGCGTCAGGTCCATGCCGCCGCCGAACCAGACCACCGCCTCGCGGCCTTCGGGGAAGGCGGCCAGCAGACGGACATTCATGTGCACCGTCGGCACATAGGGGTTGCGCGGGTGCATGACCAAGGACACGCCCAGCGCTTCGAAAGGCGCGCCGGCCAGCTCGCTGCGGTGCTGGGTGGCGCTGGACGGCAGCGACGCGCCCTTCACATGGCTGAAGTTGCAGCCCCCGCGCTCCAGGAAGTGGCCTTCTTCCAGCAGTTGCGACAGGCCGTCGCCTTCCAGCTTGCCGCCGACCGGCCGCGTCCAGCCGTCACTGCGGAACGGCAAGCCGTCTTCGGCCTGCACCGCCGCAACGATGCGGTCCTGCAGGCCGAGGAGGTAATCGCGGACGGCAACGGTATCGATCATGAAAAAAACCTGGGTTGGACCAGCCCCAGGGACCGGCAATGAGGGTGCAGCACGCTCAGTGCGGCTCAGTGACGAATGGCTCTGTGGCCGATGTCATTGCGCCAGATGGCGCCGTCCATTTGCACCTGGCGCACGGCATCCAGCGCGCGTTGCTGCGCCTGCCGCACCGAATCGGCCAGCGCCGTCACGCACAGCACGCGCCCGCCGTTGCTGCGCAGCGTGCCGTCCTGCACCGTCGTGCCGGCGTGGAAGACGTGCAAGTCGGGCGCGTTGGCCGGAAGCCCGGCAATCTCGTCACCCTTGCGCGGCGCGGCCGGGTAGCCGTGGGCGGCGACGACCACGCCCAAAGCGACACGGCGGTCCCACTCCAGTTCAACCTGGTCCAGGGTGCCGTTGGTGGCATGCATCAGCAACTCGAAGAGGTCGCTCTTCAGGCGCATCAGGATGACCTCGGCCTCGGGGTCGCCCAGGCGGGCGTTGAACTCCACCGTGCGCGGCTGGCCGTGGGCGTCGATCATCAAGCCGGCATACAGAAAGCCCGTGAAAGGCACGCCGTCTTTCGCCATGCCGGCGATGGTCGGCAGGATGATTTCCTGCATGGCCTTGGCATGCACGTTGGGCGTGACCACCGGCGCCGGCGAATAGGCCCCCATGCCGCCGGTGTTGGGACCGGTGTCGCCGTCGCCGACGCGCTTGTGGTCCTGGCTGGTGGCCAGCGTGCAGACGTTCTTGCCGTCACTCAGCACGATGAAGCTGGCTTCTTCACCCGCCATGAATTCCTCGATGACGACGCGCGCGCCGTCGGCCTTGCGCTGCACACCCAAGGCATTGTCGACCAGCCCACTGCTGCCCAGCATCGTGTCGATGGCCGCGTGGGCCTCTTCGACCGTCATCGCCACCACCACGCCCTTGCCGGCGGCCAGGCCGTCGGCCTTGACGACGATGGGTGCGCCATGCTGGGCGACGTGGGCATGCGCCGCAGCCGCGTCGGTGTAGCTGCCGTACAGCGCCGTCGGGATGCCGTGGCGCTGCATGAAGGCCTTGGCGTAGGCCTTGGAACTTTCCAGCTGCGCGGCGCCTTGCGTGGGCCCGAAAATGCGCAGGCCGCGTGCCCGGAACAGATCGACGATGCCAGCGGCCAGCGGCGCTTCGGGGCCGACGACGGTGAGCACCACTTTCTCGGCGATGGCGAAATCGGCCAGCGCGTGGGCATCGGTCAGCGGCACGTTCTTCAGCGCGCTGTCGGCCGCCGTGCCGCCGTTGCCGGGCGCGACGAAAACCGTCTGCACGCGCTCGCCCTGCGCCAGCTTCCAGGCCAGCGCATGCTCGCGGCCGCCGCTGCCGATCACGAGCACTTTCATTCGGCGATCAAGGCGTTGTGGTGCACGTCCTGCACGTCGTCCAGGTCTTCGATGACATCCAGCAACTTCTGCATGCGCACGGCATCTTCGCCGCTGACGTCGATGGGGTTCTCGGCACGCCAGGTCACTTCGGCCACCTCGGGCTTCAGGCCGGCGGCCTCCAGCGCGGCCTTCACGGCTTCGAAATCGTGCGGCTGAGCCAGCACCTCGATGGACCCGTCGTCGCCGGTGATGACGTCTTCGGCACCGGCCTCGAGCGCCACTTCCATCAGCTTGTCCTCGGCCGTGCCGGGCGCGAAGACGAACAGCGCGCAATGCTTGAACTGGAAGGCCACACTGCCCTCGGTGCCCATGTTGCCGCCGTACTTGCTGAAGGCGTGGCGCACCTCGGCCACGGTGCGCACCTTGTTGTCGGTCATGCAGTCGACAATGACGGCGGCGCCAGCGATACCGTAGCCCTCGTAGCGCACCTCTTCGTATTGCACGCCTTCGAGGTTGCCGGTGGCCTTGTCGATGTTGCGCTTGACGGTGTCGACCGGCAGGTTCACGGCCTTGGCCTTTTCGACGGCCAGGCGCAGGCGCGGGTTGATGGCCACATCACCACCCCCCAGGCGCGCCGCGACCATGATTTCGCGGATCACGCGCGTCCAGGCCTTGCCACGCTTTTCGTCCTGGCGACCTTTGCGGTGCTGGATGTTGGCCCACTTGGAATGACCGGCCATGGTGAAGGAGACTCCGTTTCGACAATCCGCTATTTTACCGGGCTGACGCCAGCCCGGCCTTGGCCCAGCCATGGCGGTCTGACCGGGGCCTCAAGTATTGTTTTGTCAGGCGTCCAAAAGCAGACGCGGACCCGAAGGCCCGCGAACGGTGGTGGGGACTTCGGCAGCCCCGCAGACGCAGCGTCAGCGCGGCAGACGGCGGCGTGCCAGAACACCCAGCGCCAGCAGGCCGACGCCCATCAGGCCATAGGTGGACGGCTCTGGCACGGCCGTGACCCCATGGGCTTCGGCCTGTGCGTAAGCGCCGATGAAGCCCGTGGCCGTCGCATGGGTGAGGTTCACGAATGAAGCGGCGGCACTCAACGGACCGGGCTGTTCATAAAACGTCCCATCGGCATAGACGTATCGGTAGGCTTGCCCGTTGGAAGAGTTGCCCGCACTGTCGCTGAGTGTCAGCACGGCCGAGGCAAAGGCTGTTTCACCCAGCGCGGCCGATGCCGAAGCCTGGGCTGTGGCCGTGATGTAGATCAGGGTGTTCTGGCTGACGGTGAAATTGGCACCGAACACCCAGCCGACCCCGTAGGCGTTGGTATCCAGGCCTGCAGCAACGGCAGACACCGCCGCGCCGGGACCCGGGCTCAGAAGCAGGTAGTAGTCACCGGCTGTTACGGCCGAGCTGGCCGACAAGGCGCCGCCGCCCGCAGCCACCGATCCGGCCGTGCCAACCAAGCCGCTGTACCCCAGCTGCGACGCCCAATTGTCGATCGTCACATAGCCCTGGATACCGTCACTGAACCTCAGGCTGGGCGTGACGCCGTCAAGCGGGTTCAGGTCGATCAGCTGAATATGCACCGAGGTCAGCACTGCGGAAGCACTGGCTGCCTGTGCCGAGGGCAAGGCCAACATCGAAGTGGCCAAAACGATGGCGCTGGCGTTCGGAATAGTGATCTTCATGGTTTCCCCCTGGCACACTGATCTGCGCTGAATAACCATAGTTGTCGCTACGATCGCAGTCAACCGACTTTGCGCGCTAGGGAATGTCTGCAAAAGTCCCGCCCGAATGTGGTTGTCGGGTGCTGAAGC
>JBBAPI010000025.1:0-63177 GCA_040400915.1 Rubrivivax sp. | reverse complement strand
GACTTCTCGTCAATTCAGGATCGGCTGAAGTGCTCATTGATCAGCGAGTCCTTAACGGCTTCCCCGATTAGGCAAGAACCTCAGTTCTCACAGGCAGCCCAATCCATGAGCCAGTCGCCGTGGACGGTGGTGACATTCACCGACCTCGCGGCGAATTCCGTTCAGTTCGAGCCCGAGGTTTCGATGCCAGCGTTCACGATCCAGTACGGACCAAGGATTCAGCGAACGGGCACCGAACGGGCACCAGATAACGAATCCGAGACCCACAAAGCCAAACGGGCTAGCCCTTGTGGAGCTAACCCGTTGATTCATATGGTGCGGCTGGCAGGAATCGAACCCACGACCCCTTGGTTCGTAGCCAAGTACTCTATCCAGCTGAGCTACAGCCGCACGTAGCCTTTCACTATAGCACGGGAACTCAAGCTGGGCTGTCAGTCCAGAACCGAGGCCGCCTGTTCGCAGCGCAGGGCGCGGGCTTCATCGCCTTCGGTGCGGGCCAGTGCAGCCAGTTCACGCCAGGCGGCGCGGCGGTTGCGCGCCGGCAGGCTGGGGGCTGCGGCGGCTTGTTCCAGCAGGCGTCGGGCCTTGCCCCACAGCTGGCGTTCGGCGAACAGCATGCCGACGGCCGCCACCACGGCGCTTTCGTGGCCGAAGGCTTGCGCGGCGCTCTCCAGGCGTGGCAACCAGTCCGCGCCCACGCCGACGCGCGCTTCGACCAGGGCCAGCGCGACCTGCTCACGGTCTTCGCGGGCCAGTTCGGGCAAACGCTCCCAGAACGGCCGCAGCCAGAGCCGCGCGTCCTCCGGCGCGTCGAGCAGCACCGCGCGCAGCGCCGCGCGGGCGGCCACCTGCGGGTCGCGGCGGTCGGCGGGGTCGAACGACGACCACAGGCGGCGCAGTTGCTGCACGTCGTGCGCACTTTCCAGGGTCTCGCCGACCAGCGAACGCAACAGGCTCTGCGCCACCACCGGCGAGAAGGCCTGGTGGTGGGCCAGCAGGCGCGCGGTGTGCAGCGCTTCCAGCGGCTGCCGCGCCATGCGCAGGGCCTGCAGTTTCAGGCGCAGGGCCTGGGTGCGGCGTGCGGCGCCGGGCGGCAGGGCTTCCAGCACCTCGAGCGCCCGCGCCGCGTCGCGGTCGTCCAGCGCCCATTCGGCCGACAGCAGCCGGGCTGCGTCGTCGGTGCTGCGGGCCGCGGCTCGCGGCGGTTGGGCGGTGTTCAGCGCCTGGCGCAGGGCTTCGTCACGGCCCGGGCGGTCTTGCAGGCGGTGGAAGCTGCCGGCCGCGAGCAGCAGACCCAGGGTCTTGAATTCGCCGTCGTCGCGCAGGACGGGGCTGCGTTCGGCGATGGCCACGGCGCGTTGCGATGCCTTGCGGGCACGGCCGTAGCGGGCGCTGAAGTATTCGCTGAGCGCCTCGCGCAGGGCCAGTTCCGCGGCGCGCTCGCGGCGCAGTTCGCGCCAGGCGTTGGCCCGGCGCGGCAGGCTGACCAGCGCGTTCAGGGCCTGCACCGCCGACATCAGCACCACGCAGGTGCCCAGCAGCAGCAGCACGAACAGGTTCAGCGACAGGTCGGTGCGCCAGCTGTTCCAGTAGATGCTGACCAGGCCATCGTTGCTGCCCAGTGTGGTGGCCGCCACCACGGCCACCCCGAACAGCAGAACCAGCCAGATGACGCCGCGCATGGTGGGCCTGCAGCGCCGGCGGGTCAGCGGCCGGCCGAGGCCGTGGCGATGGCCGCCAGCGTGGCATCGGGGCGCGGCACGCTGATCAGCCGGGCTTGCGCCGTGACCTGGCGCACCAGGTCGGTGGCCGTGACCACGCGCCGTGTGCTGCGGTCGAAGTAGCGGTCCAGCGCGGCCTGCGCATCACGCAGGTCGGACTGCGCGGTGTCGAACTGGCGCGACAGCAGCGCCAGCCGGGCATTCAGCAGGCGCAACTTGACGTTTTCGCGCAGGAAGTAGGCTTGTTCCGGCGCGACCAGCATGGCCTCGGGCTGGTCGATGCGGGTGACGCGGACCAGCGTGCGCACTTCCTGCCAGACGCGGCCCAGGCCATCGCTCCAGCGCGCGCCCCAGCCGTCGTGCCAGGCGGCGCTCGCCGTCTGCGTGGCCGCGGCGGCCGACGCGGCCGCCTCGGCCGCCGCGGCGGCCCGGGCCGCAGCACGGCGCTCGGGGGAGGCCAGCAGCGGCAGGTCGTCGATCAGGCGTATCACCTCGTCCAGCCGCAAGGTCAGCACCGTGATGTCGGTGACGCCGGCGTTGCGCGTGCGGTCGAGGTCCTGGACCACGGCGCGGCGCACCCGCTCCAGCCGCGGCTGGTTGTAGCGGGCCAGGCGCTCGTCGGCCTGCTTCAGCGTCAGCAGCAGCGGCTCTGCGCTGCCGGTGATGGCGGCCTGCTGCAGCGCCACGCGGATGGCGGCATCCAGGTCGGCCAGCACGTTCTCGTCGCGCGACCGGGCCAGCGACTGGATCAGCTCTTCGAGCTGGCTGCGCTGCAGCGAGGTCTCGGCCACGCGGGCTTCCAGCAGCGCCAGCCGGGCGCTCGATTCGCGCGCCGTGCTCTCGGCCTGGCGGGCCAGCGTGCGGGCCTCGGTCGCCTGGCTGCCGCTGTCCTGCTGGCGCTTGACGAGTTCGGCGTCCAGCGTCTTGATCCGCTGCTGGGTGTTCCAGGCCAGCACCAGCGCAGCCGTCGCCAGGGCCGTCAGCAGCACGGCGCCGGCGGCGATCCAGCGGCCCGCGGCGGCCTGCGCGGCAGGCGTGGCCGCCGCCGGGGCGGCAAGCGCATCGGTGGGTGCAGCGGAAGGGGTCGCGGGCGCGTCGATCACAGAGGCTCAGATTGTATCGACGGCCGTGCCGCAGCGGCCTGCGCCACGGCCTCGACGGCAGGTGCCGTCAAGGCCACTGCGGCGTAGCCGGCGGCGCGGGCCGCCGCCGCAATGCGCGGGTGGGTCGCCAGGGCTGCGCTGCGCGACCAGTCCGCCGCCGGCGCCAGATCCTGCAGGTGGGCCACGGCCTCGCTGCTGCTGAACAGCCACAGGTGGCGCGCCGGGTCGGCCAGGGCCTGCGCCAGCAGGGCGCGGCCGGCGGCGTCGGGCTGCGGCGCCAGGCGGCGGTAAGCGGCGACGAAATCGACGCGGGCACCGCGCGCGCGCAGGGTCTCGGCCAGCCAGTCGCGTCCGTCCTCGCCGCGCACCACCAGAACCTGGTGGCCGGCCCAGTCCTCGTGCGCCACCTGGGCCCACAGCGCTTCCGAATCGAAACGCGTGGCGTCGGCCCGGGGCTCGACCAACGAGCCGGCCGGTACACCGGCGCTGCGCAGAGCGGCGGCCGTTCCCGGGCCGGTGGCGCCAGCGCGCACCGCCGCGGGCCAGGCACCGCTGCCGGCGGCGAAGAAGTGCTGCACCGCGTTGGCGCTGACGAACATCACCAGCCCGTAGCGCGGCAAGGCCTGCCAGGCGGCGCGCAGCGGCGCGGGGTCGTCCGGCGCGGCGATGGCGATCAGCGGCAAGGCCTGCGCGTCACAGCCCAGCGCTTGCAGCGCGGCCACCCAGGCCGCAGCCTGCGCGGCCGGGCGGGTGACGATCAGGCGCATCGCAGGCTCAGGCTCTGGGGTTGGCCCCAACCCGGGCTGTCAGACGGACGCAGCGGCCGACAGGTAGTTCGCCGCGCCAGCGGCTTGCAACTGCGCGGCGGCCGCCTCGCCCAGGGCGCGGGCCGACGCTTCGTCGGTGACCGCCGCCGCCAGCCGCACATGCAGCAGGGGGCGCTGGGGCTCCAGCGCGTCGCCCAGGGCGGCGTCCATGCGCAGCAGGTCGCCGTCCCAGACCGCGTGCGCGGCCAGCGGCATGCTGCAACTGCCGCCCAGGGCGCGCGACACGGCGCGCTCGGCGTGGGCCGACAGAAAGGTCGGCTGATGGATGGTCTGCGCCAACAGCGCGCGCAGTTCGGTGGCGTCTTCGCGCACCTCGATGCCCAGGGCGCCCTGCCCGGCCGCCGGGATCATCGTCTCGGGGTCGAAAGCCGCGCGGATGCGGCTGGCCAGCCCCAGGCGCTTCAGCCCGGCGGCGGCCAGCACGATGGCGTCGAAACCGCCATCGTCCAGCTTGCGCAGCCGCGTGTCCAGGTTGCCGCGCAGCGGCTCGATCCGCAGGTCAGGCCGCCGGGCCAGCAACTGCGTCACGCGGCGCAGGCTGGAGGTACCGACCACGGCGCCCTGCGGCAGTTCGTCCAGCGTGGCGTAGCGATTCGACACCAGGGCGTCGCGCGGGTCTTCACGCTCCCAGATGGCGGCCAGCACGAAGCCGGCGGGCAGGTCCATCGGCACGTCTTTCAGGGAATGAACGGCGAGGTGGGCGTGGCCCTCTTCGAGCGCGGTTTCCAGCTCTTTCACGAAGAGGCCCTTGCCGCCGACCTTGGACAGGGCGCGGTCCAGGATCTGGTCGCCGCGGGTGGTCATGCCCAGCAGTTCGACAGCCAGGCCGAAGCGGGCAGTGAGGACGTCGCGGACGTGTTCGGCCTGCCACAGGGCGAGCCGGCTTTCGCGGGTGGCGATGACGGTGGTTGCATGCATGCGGCGGATGATAGCCAGCCGCCTTGGCCGGGCGACCGGCAGAAGCCCGAATGCGCGGGCACGCGGCTTGCGTGTGTCAGCTGTTACCCAGCCCGTCAGACGATCGGTAACTCGGTTACACCGCCCGGAGTCCGCCATGCCACGCACCACGACCGTTCGCAGCGTTGCTGTGCCACGCACCCCATCCCGTCGCCGTGTGGCCGAGGGCGACGCCGCCGCCAAGAACAAGCCGCTGGTCGAAGACATCCGCTTGCTCGGCCGCATCCTGGGCGACGTCATCCGCGAACAGGAAGGCGCGGCCGCCTTCGACCTGATCGAACGGGTGCGCCAGCTGTCGGTGGCCTACCGCCTGAAGGCCGACGCCAGCGCCGGCCGCGTGCTGGACCGCCTGCTGAAGAACCTGTCGGCCGACCAGACCGTCACCGTGATCCGCGCCTTCAGCTACTTCAGCCACCTGGCCAACATCGCCGAGGACCGCCACCATGTGCGCCGCCGCGCCGTCCATGAACGGACCGGCGACCTGCAGGAGGGCTCGCTGGCGCTGACCTTCGAACGCCTGCAGCGCGCCGACCACCGCGCGGCTGACATCGCGCTGACCTTGTCCACGGCCTACATCTCGCCGGTGTTGACGGCCCACCCGACCGAGGTGCAGCGCAAGAGCATCCTGGACGCCGAGCGGGCCGTGGCCAAGCTGCTGGGCGAGCGCGACGACCTGCCCACGGCCGACAGGCTGGCCGACAACGAGGCGCTGATGCGCGCCCGCGTCACCCAGCTGTGGCAGACGCGCATGCTGCGCACGGCCAAGCTGACCGTGGCCGACGAGGTGGAAAACGCGCTGAGCTACTACCCCAGCACCTTCCTGCGCGAGATTCCGCGCCTGTACCGCGAGATCGAACGCGCCTTGCCCGGCCACGACATCGCCAGCTTCCTGCGCATGGGCCACTGGATCGGCGGCGACCGTGACGGCAACCCCAACGTCACCGCGGCCACCCTGCGCCACGCGCTGTCGCGGCAATGCGAGGTGGCGCTGCGCTTCTACCTGACCGAGGTGCACGAACTGGGCGCCGAACTGTCGATGAGCGGCATGCTGGCCCCGGTCAGCGCCGAGATGAACGCCCTGGCCGACCGCTCGCCCGACCAGAACGAGCACCGCCGGGACGAGCCCTACCGCCGTGCGCTGATCGGCCTGTACGCGCGGCTGGCCGCCACCTTGCAGCAACTGACCGGCACCGAGGCCCTGCGCCATGCGGTCGCGCCGCAAGACCCCTACGCCAGCCCCGAGGCCTTGCTGGCCGACCTGGAGGTGATCGAACGTTCGCTGGTGTCCCACCATGCTGCCGCACTCGTCGGTCCGCGCCTGGCGCCGCTGATGCGCGCGGTGCAGGTCTTCGGCTTTCACCTGGCCACACTGGACCTGCGCCAGAGCAGCGACAAGCACGAGGCCGTGGTGGCCGAACTGCTCAGCACGGCGCGCGTCGAAGCCGACTACAGCGCGCTCGACGAAGCCGCGCGCCGGGCCTGTCTGCTGCGCCTGCTGAACGACGCCCGCCCGCTGCGCGTGCACGGCGCGGCCTATTCGGCTCTGGCTCTGGACGAACTGGACATCTTCGAGACCGCGCGCAGCGCGCTGTCCCGCTACGGCCGCAAGGCCATCCGCCACTGCATCATCAGCCACACCGAAGAGGTGTCGGACCTGCTGGAAGTGCTGCTGCTGCAGAAGGAAGCCGGGCTGCTGACCGGGACCCTGGACGCCCACGCCCAGGCCGCGCTGATCACCGTGCCGCTCTTCGAAACCATCGCCGACCTGCGGCGCAGCACGGCCATCATGCGCGACTTCTATGCCCTGCCCGGCATCACGCCGCTGGTGGTGGCCAGCGGCGCCGAACAGGACGTGATGCTGGGTTACAGCGACAGCAACAAGGACGGCGGCGCCTTCACCAGCAACTGGGAGCTGTACCGCGCCGAGACCGCACTGGTGGCGCTGTTCGACGACCTGCGCAAGACCAACCCGATCACGCTGCGCCTGTTCCACGGCCGTGGCGGCACGGTGGGCCGCGGCGGCGGGCCCAGCTACCAGGCCATCCTGGCGCAACCCCCGGGCACGGTGAACGGGCAGATCCGCCTGACCGAACAGGGCGAGGTCATCGCCAGCAAATACGCCCACCCGGAAATCGGCCGGCGCAACCTGGAAACGCTGGTCGCCGCGACGCTGGAAGCCACGCTGCTGCACCCGACCCAGAGCGCGCCCAAGTCCTTCCTGGACGCGGCCGACGCGATCAGCGAGGCCAGCTTCAAGGCCTACCGCAAGCTGGTCTACGAAACGCCGGGCTTCACCGACTATTTCTTCTCGGCCACGCCCATCCGCGAAATCGCCGAGTTGAACATCGGCAGCCGCCCGGCCAGCCGCAAGGCCACACGGGCCATCGAAGACCTGCGCGCCATTCCGTGGAGCTTCAGCTGGGGCCAGTGCCGCATGGCGTTGCCGGGGTGGTGCGGTTTCGGCACGGCCATCGAGTCCTTCCTGGCGAATGCCGAAGGGGCCACGGGCCCGGCAGACCGCGCCCAGCGCATCGACCTGCTGCAGCGCATGCACAAGCAGTGGCCCTTCTTCCGCACCCTGCTGTCCAACCTGGACATGGTGCTGGCCAAGAGCGACTTGCGCATCGCCGCGCGCTATGTCGAACTGGTCGAAGACAAGGCCGTGGCCCGGCGCATCTTCAAGTTGTTGAAAGAAGAATGGCAGCGCGCCCACGACGCGCTGGCGCTGATCACGGGGCAAACAGAACCGCTGCAGTCCAACCCCGCGCTGGCTCGCAGCATCGCTCACCGTTTCCCCTACCTGGACCCGCTGAACCACCTGCAGGTTGAACTGATGCGCCGCTACCGCAACCGGCGCGAGGGGCAGGAAGGCGTGGAACGCCTGCAGCGCGGCATCCACCTGTCGATCAACGGCATCGCCGCGGGGCTGCGCAACACGGGCTGACGGCGCCACAGGCGCGCAACGCTCAGCCGGCCGCCTGCAACAGCGCCGCCCGCACCGCCGCGACCTGCCGCCGCGACACGGCCAGCCATTCGTCCAGCGGCGCCACGCGCACCGCCCAGCCGTCGACTTCGTCGCTGTGCAGTTCCAGTTCGCGGATGGCGCGGCGGGCCACCAGCGCGTTGCGGTGCACGCGCAGGAAGTCGCCGCCCAGCGCGCCCAGGCGGGCTTCCAGTTCGGACAGGGTCTCGTCCAGCACATGGCTGTGCAGGGCGGTGCGCAGGGTGACGTATTTCAGCTCGGCCTTCAGGTAGAGCACCTCGTCCAGCGGCAGGCGCAAGGTGCGGCCGCGGTCGCTGACGACCAGCACCGGCGCGGCCGGCAAAGCCGCGGCGCCGCCCGTTGCGCTGGCGCCCGTGCGGGCCGCCTGCAGGCGCTGCTCGACCCGCTGCAAGGCGGCCTGCAGGCGCTCGCGGCGCACCGGCTTGGTCAGGTAGTCGGTGGCCTCCAGCTCGAAAGCCTTCAACGCATGTTCGGTGTGCGCGGTGACGAAGATGACCGCGGGCGGCAGTTGCATCCGACGCAACTGGGCGGCCAGTTGCAGACCGCCTGCGCCGGGCATGCGGATGTCCAGCAGCACGGCGTCCACGGCCACGGTCTGCAGCAGCGCCAGGGCAGCCTGGGCGTCGCCGGCCTCGCCCACCACCTCGGCCACCAGCGGCGGCACCGCCGTGGCCAGGCCTGCGATCAGCGTACGCAATCGCAGTCGGGCCAGCGCTTCGTCGTCGACCAGCAGCAGCTTCACGGCAGCGGCAGGACCATGCGGGCGTGGAACAGTCCGCCTTCCCGGCTGACGGTGCAGCTTGCAGCCACGTCGTGCAGCAGATGCAGCCGCTCGCGCACATTGTTCAGGGCCATGCCATGGCCGGGGCTGCCCGGCTCTTCGCCCACCGTGTTGCTGACCAGCACCTCGACCTGGCCCCGGCGCACGCGGGCGGTGATGCGCACCTGGCCGCCTGCGGCCGCCGGCTCGATACCGTGGCGCACGGCGTTTTCGACCAGCGGCTGCAGCACCAGCGGCGGCACGCGCGCGCCGTGCACGCGCGGGTCGATGTGCCATTCGACCTGCAGGCGCGCGCCATAACGGATTTCCTCGATATCCAGGTAGCGCCGCGCCAGGGCTATCTCTTCGGCCAGGCTCACCGAGTCCCCGACGTCGGCCAGCGCCACGCGGAACAGCTGCGCCAGGTCTTCAAGCACGCGTTCGGCGCGCTCGGGGTCCAGCCGCACCAGGGCCAGCGCGGTGTTCAGCGCGTTGAACAGGAAATGCGGCCGGATGCGCGACTGCAATTCGGCCAGCCGCGCGCTGGCATGGGTCGGGTCGGCGATGCGCGCGCGCAGTTCCAGCCAGGACCACAGCAAGGCCGCGAAGGCCGCGCCCGACAGCAGCAGGCCGGCGATGCGCAGGCCGTGGGCTGGCCCGCCCAGCCCGGCCCACCACAGCGGCCACCAGGCCAGCCCCGCCGCCGCCGCACCCAGCAGCAGCACGGCGGCCGTGCGGCCCGCCGCCGACAGGCGGTGCAGGGCCGGCCGCACCGCGCACAGCGACACCAGCCAGAGCAAGGTGCCGGCCACGCCGCCAAAGGCCATCGCCGCCTGCCGCGCGCCCCATTCGGCCAGTCCGGTCACCTGCGTCAGGGTGACCAGGGCCAGCACGCCCTGCACCAGCAACACGGCCCGCAGCGCCAGCCCCGGGTGGCAGACGTCGAAGTGGGGCTGCAGGGACGCGGTCATCTGGGGTCGGATAATACGGACTCGCCCTGCTGAATCCTCCCCCGACCCACGCCGCCACCGCGGCGCGCCTGCATGTCCAACACCACGCCAGCCCCCTACCCCGATCCGTCCAAGGACCTGTCCAAGGATCCGCTGGCCAACAAGGCCCAGGCCTGGTCGGCGCTGTTCAGCGAACCGATGAGCCAGCTCGTCCAGCGCTACACCGCCAGCGTGGCCTTCGACCAGCGCCTGTGGCGCGCCGACATCGCCGGCAGCCTGGCCCACGCCGAGATGCTGGCCGCGCAGGGCGTGATCGCGGCGCAGGACCTGGCCGACATCCAGCGCGGCCTGGGCCAGATCGCCGCCGACATCGAGGCCGGGCGCTTCGAATGGAAGCTGGAACTGGAAGATGTGCACCTGAACATCGAGGCGCGTCTGACGGCCCTGGTGGGCGACGCCGGCAAGCGCCTGCACACTGGCCGCAGCCGCAACGACCAGGTCGCCACCGACGTGCGCCTGTGGCTGCGTGGCGAGATCGACCAGCTGGGGCTGCTGCTGCTGGCCATGCAGCGCGCACTGGTGGAACTGGCCGCGCAGCACAGCGACACGGTGATGCCCGGCTACACCCACATGCAGGTGGCGCAGCCGGTGAGCTTTGCCCACCACCTGCTGGCCTACGTGGAGATGTTTGCCCGCGACGCCGATCGGCTGGCCGACGTGCGCAAGCGCGTCAACCAGTTGCCGCTGGGCGCCGCCGCGCTGGCCGGCACCAGCTACCCGCTGGACCGCGAACGGGTAGCGCGGGCGCTGGGCTTCGACGGTCTTAGCCAGAACAGCCTGGACGCCGTCAGCGACCGCGACTTCGCGCTGGAATTCAGCGCCGCAGCCAGCATCTGCATGATCCACGTGTCGCGGCTGAGCGAAGAAATCGTGCTCTGGATGAGCCAGAACTTCGGCTTCATCGACTTGGCCGACCGCTACTGCACGGGCTCGTCCATCATGCCGCAGAAGCGCAACCCCGACGTCGCCGAACTGGCGCGCGGCAAGAGCGGCCGCGTCATCGGCCACCTGATGGGTCTGCTGACCCTGATGAAGGGCCAGCCGCTGACCTACAACAAGGACAACCAGGAAGACAAGGAGCCGCTGTTCGACACCGTCGACACGCTGGCCGACACCTTGCGCATCATGGCCGAGATGGTCGGTGGCATCAGCGTCAAGGCCGACGCCATGGAGCGCGCGGCGCTCAAGGGCTACGCCACTGCCACCGACCTGGCCGACTACCTGGTCAAGAAGGGCCTGCCCTTCCGCGACGCCCACGAAGCCGTGGCGCATGCGGTGAAGGTGGCCATCCAGCGCAGCCTGGATCTGAGTGAACTGCCGCTGGCCGAGTTGCAGGCCCTGCAGCCGGCCATCACCGCCGATGTCTTCGGGGCGCTGACCTTGCGCGGCTCGCTGGCCGCGCGCCAGGGCGTGGGCGGCACGGCGCCGGCCCAGGTGCTGGCCCAGGTGGAACGCCACCGGCAGCGCCTGGGCTGAAGCCCGCGGCCGGCCGGCATCCAGCCGCCGCGCCGCCGCAGGGCCAGCGCAGGCCTACTCGAAAGAGATGCTGGTGGCGTCGATGCGCAAGCCGTCGGCCGACAACTTGCCCTTGACTTCGACCTGGCGGCCCACGGCCACGGCAGCGGCCGTGCCGTTGGCGTAGACCAGGTCGCTGCGTGCCGTGCCGACGGTGATGCCGCGCAAGGCGAAAGTCTTCTGCGCGGCGTCGACCGCCGTGATGGACCCGTGCAATTCGAAGGTCTGCAGACCTTGCTGGGTGTCGCTGTCGATGCTGACCTTGGTGGCCTTCAGCGTGCCGCTGCGCACCGCGCCGTCGACTTCGACGCGCACGCCCACGGCCAGGCCGTTATTGCCGTTGCTGAAGCTGGCGCTGCTGGCGTCGACCGGGCGGCCGTTCACGCTGAAGCTGCGCGGCGACACGAAGCTGCTGATCGCCCCCTTGAGGCTGGCCTTGTCGCTGTCGGGCAAGGTGGCCACCGCGGTGCCGAAAGCCTGCACCGTGTAGCGCCCGCCACTGGGCTGGCTGCTGCTCAGGATCAGGCGCACGTACAGGCCGGCGCCCAGGTCCGTCGGCACGCCGCTGGCCGTGGCGTAGCTGTAGGTGATGTCGCCGATGCGCAGGGTGCGCGCGCCGGCGTCGGCCTGCGCCACCAGGCCGCGCACGTGCGGCGTGGTGCTGCCGGCGGCCGGGCCGACGCGGGTGGCGCGGTAGCTGGCGGCAGACGGGTCGAAGACGGCGTAGACCTCCAGCGTCTGCCCCTTGCGCACCGCCGCCAGTCCGCCGACGCTTTCGTCGAAGACGGTGGCGCTGTCCACCACCACGCGCTGACCCAGCACTGTGAAGGCACCCGCGGCCGGGTCGACGGCGCTGTCCACCAGACCCAGCAGCTCGCTGTCGTAACGGATGCGCGTGGCCACGCCGCTGGTGTCACCGACATCGGTGCCGTCGACCTCCACGGTCATGCCCAGGCGCAGCCCGTCGCGGCTGCGGGCCACGCCGTCGCCGTCGAGCACCTGCGCACGGCTGTCGTCGAAACGCACGCCGTTGACGATGACCGAGCCGAAGCCGGTGATGGTGCCCGAGGCGTAGCCGCCGGTGCCGCCGGTGCCCACGCCGCCGCCGCAAGCACCCAGCGTGGCGACCAGCACAGCCAGGCCCAGCCAGGTGCCCGCCGCTCGGCGCAGCCAGGGTGGTGAGATTTTCAAGCGCGACATGTCAGGTCTTTCTCGGTCGGCCACGCGGCGCTCGGGCCGGGACCGGGTGGGCGCGAGCGGCGCCCGGGCTGGCGTCGCCGGGCTGGGGCGCATCGGCACCTTCCTGGTAGGTGTACAGGCCGACGCGCAGCCGGCCTTGCGCTGCGGGTTGCAGCAGGCTGTCGGCCTGCACGCAGGCTTCCAGCGCCGGCACCAGGGCCGCCAGCAGGGTCTGCCACTGCGCCCGCACCGCCGGGCGCACGGAGGCCAGGGACGCCGCCGACAGCCCGGTGGCGAACACCGCCTGCTCGAAATGGGCGTGGTTGTCGCCCAGCACGTTGTCGACGGCCGCGCTCAGGTGGTCGCCCGCGTTCTGGCCCAGGAAGCCGAGTTGCTGCACGCGGTCGCCCTGGGGCACGAAGATGTCGCGGGTCAGGGCCACGGTGTCAGCGCTGTCGTCCCAGGTCGCCATGCCCAGGCGCAGCAGTTCGTCGAGCAGGCTACGCGGGTGCACATCGCGCGTGATGGACTGCGCCAGGCTTTCGAAACTGGGCGCCGCGCCTTGGCGCGGCAGCCTGTGGGGCAGGCCGTCAGGGCCGCGGTAGGGCTGCTGGGTGCGCCAGTGGCCGAACACTTCACTGGCCAGCGAACGGCTGTGCCCGGCCGTGCGCGGTGCCTGCTGCGTCAGCCGCGTCACTTCGCGCCGGTTGATGCCGGTGGCCGTGGTGATGCGGCTGACCTTGCGGTGCGCCAGCAGATCGGGGTGGGCCCGGTCGGCGGCCTGCACAAAAGCCAGCTTCAACATTTCTTCGACGGCGGCGAACGGCAGCCCGCGCGCCACCGCCAGTTGAGCGACGGGCGCCAGCAAGCGCGCCAGCGCCTCTTGCAGCGCTTGCTGCTCGGTGGCGGGGCCTGTCGTATCGGTGGGCGGCTTGGGCGGGATGGAGGGCATGTCAAGTCGGCGCTGCCAGCGGCACTGTAGCCGCCGGCGGGCCGACCCTGAGGATCATTTGAACTCGATGCGACTGGCTTCGAGCTTCTTGCGGTCGCTCGACAGCACGCCGTAGACGTCGACGCTCTTGCCGCTGACCTGGTAGCCGGCCAGGTCGGCCGAGCTGCCGTTCTTGTAGCTCACGCTGCCGCCGTAGGACACCGTCACCGTGCGCAACATGAAGGTCTTGGCGGTGGTGTCCAGCGCACTCAAGGCACCGTGCAGTTCCAGTGGCCGCTGGTCGCCGGCGCTGGGCTTATCGTCAAGTTCGACCTGGGTGGCCATCAACGTGCCACTGGTGTTCAGCGTGCCCGTCACTTCGACGCGGGCACCCAGCGCGATGCCGCTGCTGCCGTCGGGGAAGGTGGCGGCGCTGGCGTCCACCTTCACGCCGCCGACCTCGAAGGCCGCGCTGGAGGTGTAGGCACTGATCGCGCCTTCGATGTGGGAATCGGTGTTGCTGGTCGGCAGCCGCTTGTCGCTGCGCAGCGCAGTCGCCACCCAGTTGCTGCCGCTTTGCACGGTGGCCAGTTTCACCCGCACGGTGTCTGCATTGGCCGGGTTGGCGGGCACATCGGCCGCCGCCAGACCGACGTAGGAAATGCTGGCGCCGCCGACCTTGAAGGTCTTGGCTGCGCTGTCCAGCGCCGCAACTTTGCCGCGCAGGTGGTAGCTGGTGGCGGTGGCGGCCGCTTCGATGCGCGTGGCCGTGATCCGGCCGGTGGTGGCGTCAGCGGTGCCGTGCACCTCGACCACCGCCCCCACCAGGGCAGCCGTCAGACCGCTGGTGATGCTGCTGTCGAAGACCGTGCTGGCGTTCACCGCCACGGTCTGACCCAGCACGGTCAGCGTCTGGGCAGCGGTGTCCACGCTGGCCACCTTGCCCAGCACTTCATCGGCCAGGCGAAAGCGGGTTGCCGCCGCGGTGTTGCTGAGTCGGTCGACCTTGCCTGCATCGACAAGGACCATGCTGCCCAGGCCGAGCTTGGTGACCGGCAGGGCGTTGTCATCGGCGTCGACGACCGTGGCCTTGCTGTCGTCGTAGCGCACGCCGCCGACGATGACCGAGCCGAAACCCGCGACCACGCCCTGCGCATAGCTGACGGCCGCGGCCGGGGTGACGGCTGCGGGCAGGGCATCGCTGCTGTTGCCACCGCCACCACCACCGCAGGCGGCGAGCAAGGCGGCTGCGCCCAGCGTGGTGGCCAAGGTCAGTTGCAGCGAAGAGATCAAGGGCTTGCGGGTCATGGGGCGCTCCATCGAAGAGGACTCCATATTAAATGGCTTTCTTGCACATTTGTGCAGCCACATGTTTTCAAATGCCGACTCGGTCACCGTCATCGGTATAAAGCCACACACCGCCTGCCCACCGAAAGCCGCAAGCCCACCATGCCGCCCCGCCGCTGGATCGCCCACCTCGACATGGACGCCTTCTATGCGTCGGTCGAATTGCTGCGCTACCCCGAGCTGGCCGGCCAGGCGGTGGTCATCGGCGGTGGCCGGCGCCACCAGCCGCTGCTGCAAGCCGACGGCACGCGGCGCTACGCCACCCTGGCCGGCTACACCGGGCGCGGCGTGGTCACCACCGCCACCTACCCGGCGCGCGACCTGGGCGTGCACTCGGGCCTGGGCCTGATGAAGGCCGCCCAGCGTGCGCCCGACGCCGTCCTGCTGCCGATGGACTTCGACGCCTACCGCCACTATTCGCGGCTGTTCAAGGCCGCCGTGGCCGAGGTGGCGCCGGTGATCGAAGACCGCGGCATCGACGAGATCTACATCGACCTCACCGAGGTGCCGGGCGCGCAAGACAGCCTGGCGCACGACCCGGCCGGCGGCGTGCGGGCGGTGGCGCAGGAAATCCGCAACACCGTCCAGCGCGCCACCGGGCTGCGCTGTTCGGTCGGTGTGACGCCCAACAAGCTGCTGTCCAAGATGGCCAGCGAACTCGACAAGCCCGACGGCCTGACCGTGCTGACGCTGGACGACCTGCCCCAGCGCATCTGGCCGCTCTCGGTGCGCAGCATCAACGGCATCGGGCCCAAGGCCGGCAACAAGCTGGCCGACCTGGGCATCCGCAGCGTCGGCGAACTGGCCACGCGGGACCCGGCCTGGCTGGTCGGCCACTTCGGCCGCGCCTATGGCCGCTGGCTGCACGACGCGGCGCACGGCATCGACGACCGGCCGCTGGTGACGCACGGCGAGCCCGTGTCGATGAGCCGCGAAACCACCTTCGAGCGCGACCTGCACGCGGTGCGCGACCGCGCCGAGCTGACGCGCATCTTCAGCGACCTGGCCGCCCAGGTGGCCACCGACCTGCAGCGCAAGGGCTATGCCGGCCGCACCATCGGCATCAAGCTGCGCTTCGACGACTTCAAGACCGTCACGCGCGACCTGACCCTGCCGGCCGCAGTGGCCGACGCCGAGGCCATCCGCCATGCCGCCGGCCTGTGCCTGAAGCGCGTCGACCTGAGCCGCCGCCTGCGCCTGCTGGGCGTGCGCGCCGGCGCCCTGGTGCGGCTGTAGCGGGACGCAGCCGCACCTCGTTACGATGCACGACCAAGGAGCCGTACCCCCCATGACCGTGATCACCACCATCGAAGACCTGCGCGTGCTGGCTGAAAAGCGCGTGCCGCGCATGTTCTACGACTATGCCGACAGCGGCAGCTGGACCGAGAGCACCTACCGCGCCAACAGCGGCGACTTCCAGAAGATCAAGCTGCGCCAGCGCGTCGCCGTGAACATGGAAAACCGCAGCACGGCCACGCAGATGGTGGGCGTGCCGACGAAGATGCCGGTGTGCATCGCCCCGGTCGGCCTGACCGGCATGCAGCATGCCGACGGCGAGATCCACGCCGCGCGGGCGGCCGAAAAATTCGGCATCCCCTTCACGCTGTCGACGATGAGCATCTGCTCCATCGAGGACATCGCGCAGAGCACCCAGGCGCCCTTCTGGTTCCAGCTCTACATGATGCGCGACCGCGAGGCCATGGCGCGCATGATCGACCGCTGCAAGGCCGCGAAGTGCAGTGCGCTGGTGCTGACGCTGGACCTGCAGGTCATCGGCCAGCGCCACAAGGACCTGAAGAACGGCCTGACGGCGCCGCCGCGGCCGACGCTGAAGAACATCCTCAACCTGATGGGCAAGCCGCGCTGGTGCCTGGGCATGGTGGGAACGAAACGCCACACCTTCAGGAACCTGGTCGGCCATGTCAAGGGCGTCAGCGACATGAGTTCGCTGGCCGCCTGGACCAACGAGCAGTTCGACCCCACGCTGTCCTGGGCCGACGTGGCCTGGGTCAAGCAGCAATGGGGCGGCAAGCTGATCCTGAAGGGCATCATGGACGTCGAAGACGCCGAAATGGCGGTGGCCAGCGGCGCCGACGCCATCGTGGTCAGCAACCACGGCGGCCGGCAATTGGACGGCGCGCCGTCGAGCATCACCGCCCTGCCGGCCATCGTGGCGGCGGTGGGCAGCCGCATCGAGGTCTGGATGGACGGCGGCATCCGCAGCGGCCAGGACGTGCTCAAGGCCTGGGCCCTGGGCGCCCGCGGCACCATGATCGGCCGTGCCATGGTCTATGGCCTGGGCGCGATGGGCGAAGCCGGGGTGACCAAGGCGCTGCAGATCATCCACAAGGAACTCGACGTGACGATGGCCTTTTGTGGCCACACCGACATCCAGAACGTGGATGGCAAGATCCTGCTGCCCGGCACCTTTCCAACAGCCTGAAACACCGGCACGGCGGGGTCAGCGCACGCCAAGCTTGAAGGCGATCATGGCCCGCAGCTTGTTGGGCAGCACGGGCTTGATCAGCAGGTGGTAGTCGTGGCGTACAGCCTCGTCTTCGTGGCCGCCCAGGCTGCTGCCGGTGATGACGATGGCCGGCAGTCGCTGCCCCGGCCAGCGCGCACGCAGGGCCACCAGCGCCTCGATGCCGGTGCGGCCCTGCGGCAGGCGGTAGTCGACCAGCTGCAGGTCGGGCTTCACGGCATTGGGGCCCGCCAGCCAGCTTTCCACGGCCGCCACGGTGTCGAAGGCCGCCACCTGCGCGCCCCAGGCCTGCAGCAGCACGACCAGGCCTTCGCGCACCGCCGCTTCGTCTTCCACGACCACGATCAGCCGGCCCTGCAGCGTCAGCCCCAGAGGTGCCTTGGCCACGCCGCGGGGCACCGCCTCGATGCTGGCGCGCGGCGCCTTGCCCGGCGGCACGGTGATGGAGAACACCGTGCCATGGCCCAGGCGCGAGCGCACGCTGACCGTGGCGCCCATCAAGGCTGTCAGGCGCTTGACGATGGCCAGCCCCAGGCCCAGGCCCTTGCGGTGGTGGGCTTCCAGCGGTCGGTTGCTCTGCGCCTGGTAGAACTCTTCCCAGATGCGCGGCAGGCTGGTCTCGCTGATGCCGATGCCGGTGTCCCAGACCTGCACCAGCAAGGCGCCCTGGCGTGGCCGGCAACTGACCAGCACACCGCCGTCGTCGCTGTAGCGGATGGCGTTGCTGACCAGATTGCGCAGCACCCGTTCCAGCAGCACCGGGTCGGCCTGCGCCACGTGGCTGTCGCCATGAAAGCTGAGCATCAGGCCTTTCTCGAAAGCCACCGGTTCGAAGTGCAGACGCAGCCGCGCGAACAGCTCGCGCATGCGCACAGGCGCCGGGTTGACGTCGACGCCGCCGGTGTCGATGCGGGTGATGTCGAGCAGTTCGCCGAACAGGCCCTCCAGCGCATCGACGCTTTCGTTGATGCTGTTCACCAGCGACGCGACCTCGGGGTCGTGGCTGCGTTGGCGCAGGGCTTCGGCGAACAGGCCCATGGCGTGCAGCGGCTGGCGCAGGTCGTGGCTGGCGGCAGCGAAGAACTGGGTCTTGGCGCGGTTGGCGGCCTCGGCCGTGCGGCGCGCGTCTTCGGCCAGGCGGCGGGCTTCCTCGGTGACGGTCATTTCCGCGCGCAGCCGGCCGGCCAGGTCGTCGGTGCGGGCCTTCAGGCTGATGGCCTGGCCCAGCGCGTTGCCATAGGTGCGCGCCATCAGCACGGTGATGCCGAACAGCAGCGTCAGGATGATGGCCAGCTGCCAGCGCCATTCCTGGGTGGCGTCGCTGGCGATGCGCACGATGGTGGGCATCAGCACCAGTGAAATGAAGGCCAGGAAGACGCGCGACTGCGTGGCCAGCAGTTGCACCGAACCCAGGCAGTACGAGTACACGACGAGCACCAGCGCCACGCGGTGGTAGGGCGTGCCCAGGCCCCAGAACAGCCACACCGCCACGCCCCACAGCGCGCCCTGCGCCAGCACCAGCACCTTCCAGCTGTTGCGCCAGCGGCGCAGCGTGGCCTCGTCGGCGCCGCGCTGGCGACGGAAGCGCAGGTAATGCGCCAGCCGCGACAGCCACAGCGTGGCGCCGACGGCCAGCCAGACCCCCAGGTGCAGTGGGGCTGCCAGCGCGCCGAAGACGCTGGCCATCAACACCATGCCGATCAGGTTGCCGGCCAGCGTGGCCGGTGTCTGCACGTAGAGCGCGCGGATGTGGTCGATCTCGCCGCGCCGGCGCGCCGGCGGCGGCGCGGCGGCCGCTGTGCCGGCATCCGTTCCGCTGGCGCGTTCAGCTCCCACGGCTTTGCCCTAGCCCTGCGGCGAGCGCCAGGTGTGGAAGCCGCCCTGCGCCTGCGTCATCTGGCTGACCGCCAGCACGGCCTGCGTCCGCGAACTGACGCCCAGGGCCCGCAGCACCGCGGCGACATGGTCCTTCACCGTCTCGACCGACAGGTTCAGCTGGCGTGCGATCAGCTTGTTCGGCAAGCCCTGCAGCAGCAGCCCCAGAACCTCGGCCTGGCGCGGCGTGAGGCCGACCTCGTTGAGGGACGACAGGCGCTGGTGCGGCTCGGGCCGGGCGGCGCCGCCCAGCGGGGTCGCCTCGGCGTAGCCGCCGGCCACCGCACCCTCGTCCCCTTGCCGCAGCACGCCCGGCTGGGTGTCGCTGCCGGACCGGCCGGCGGTACCGAATTCCAGGCCCAGCAGAGCCGGTGGCACGTACATCGAACCCGTCATCACCATGCGCAGCGCCTCGTGCAGTTCGGCATGGCTGGACTTCTTGGGCACGAAGCCCATGGCCCCGTTGTCGATGGCCCGGATGACGTCGCTGGCACGGTCGCTGGCCGACACGACGACCACCGGCACGGCCGGGTAGGCGGCGCGAAAGTCGATCAGGACGTCGAACCCATCGGCGTCGCCGAGCGCCAGATCAAGCAGCACGAGGTCGTAATCGGCATCCTCGCGCAGGACCGAACGGGCAGCGGTGGCGCTCTCCACGCCGACCACCGTGGTGTCATGGCCGATGGTCTGGATGACCGCCTGCAGTGCCGACAGGACCAGCGGATGATCGTCAATCAGCAGCACCTTCATGTCGCCTCCATGACCCGTGTGCGGACCATTGTGGGCCACGGCCTGCGGCTCGGCGGACCCCCAGTTGGGGGGTGCTCATGGGGGATGCTGGCGGGCTGCCGCTCAGGTGTAGCGGCGCGAAACGGTCTCGGCCACGCAGGCCGGCTTGCTCGAACCCTCCAGCTCGATGGTGGCCTGCACCGTCATCTGGGCGCCGCCATCCAGCGGCTCGAAGCTGAGCAATTTGAAGTGGCCGCGGACGCGGCTGCCCACGCGCACGGGCGCTGCGAAGCGCACCCGGTTCAGGCCATAGTTGACGCCCATGCGCACATCGTCCACGGTGAAGGCCGCTTCGCTGAGCACCGGCACCAGGCTGAGCGTGAGAAAGCCATGCGCCACCGGGGCGCCGAAAGGCCCGGTCGCGGCGCGGGCGGGGTCGGTGTGGATCCACTGGTGGTCGCCAGTGGCCTGGGCGAAGCCGTCGATGCGCTCCTGTGCGATGGTCAGCCAGTCGCTGCTGCCCAGGTCCTGCCCCACCCGGGCCTGCAGTTCGGCCAGCGTCTTGTAATGAATCATGTCGGTCTCATCCCTGGGCCGGTGCAGCCCGTTGTTGCAGGTCGGGTATGGTTATAGCGCCTGCCGCCCGGCAAGCTGCCCGCACAGCCCCAGGAAGCCCCACGCCCGATGGCCGAGATCCTTGTCATCGCCGCCCACCCGCAGTTGGAACACTCGCGGGTCACACGGGCCTTGCTGCAGGCCCTGGCCGCGGCCGACGGCCAGCGCATCGCGGTGCGCTCGCTCTACGCGCTGTACCCCGACTACTTCATCGATGTGGCCGCTGAGCAGGCCGCGCTGCAGGCCGCGCGGCTCGTCGTCTGGCTGCACCCGGTGCACTGGTATTCGATGCCGCCGCTGATGAAGCTGTGGCTGGACGACAGCCTGGCCTTCGGCTGGGCTTACGGCCCGGGCGGCGAGGCGCTGCGCGGCAAGGACCTGTGGCTGGTGGCGTCGACCGGCGGGCCCGCAGCGTCCTACCGCCCCGACGGCTACAACCGCTACTTCTTCGACGCCTTCCTCTACCCCTACGAGCAGACGGCGGCGCTGGTCGGCCTGCGCTGGCTGCCGCCGCTGGTGCTGCACGGCGCGCACCGCGTCAGCGACGAAGAACTCGCGGCCCACGCCGCGCTCTTCGTGCAGCGGCTGGCGCAGTGGCCAGCCTGGCCCGAGATCGCCGACATGGACCCGGCGCCAGCCTGCGCCGTACCGGCCGACGCGCGACCCCAGGCCGAGGACTGAGACCATGGAACACGGCACCGCCTGGTTGCAGTCCAGCCTGATCTACCTGGGCGCCGCCGTGCTGGCCGTGCCGCTGGCGCGCCTGCTGGGCCTGGGTTCGATCATCGGCTACCTGGCGGCCGGCATCGCCATCGGCCCTTGGGGCCTGAAGCTGGTGACCGACCCGGCGGCGATGCTGGAATTCGCCGAATTCGGCGTCGTACTGATGCTCTTCCTGGTCGGCCTGGAACTGGAGCCGCGCCGGCTGTGGGCGCTGCGCCGGCCCATCTTCGGCTGGGGCAGCGCGCAGTTACTGGGCTCGGCCGCGCTGATCAGCGGTGTCGCCATGCTGGCCGGCGTGGACCCGCGCCTGGCCGTGGTGGCCGGCCTGGGCCTGGGCATGAGCAGCACCGCCATCGGCCTGGCGGTGCTGAACGAACGCAACCTGCTGCCCACCACCGCCGGCCAGAGTGTGCTCAGCGTGTCGCTGCTGCAGGACATCGCGGCCATCCCCATCCTGGCCCTCGTCCCGCTGCTGGCCACGGCCCACGCGGGCGCTGCCGCAGCCGCCGGCAGCGGCTGGCTGGGCGCCGCCAAGGCCTTGGGCGTGATCGCGGCCATCGTCTTCGGCGGCCGCCTGCTGCTGCGCCCCGCGCTGCGCTGGATCGCCCGCAGCGACACACCCGAGATCTTCACCGCCAGCGCCCTACTGCTGGTGGTGGCCACGGCCGCGCTGATGCAGAGCGTGGGCCTGTCGATGGCGCTGGGGGCCTTCCTGGCCGGCGTGCTGCTGGCCGAAAGCGAATACCGGCGCGAACTGGAAACCGACATCGAACCCTTCAAGGGCTTGCTGCTCGGGCTGTTCTTCATCGCGGTCGGCATGAGCATCGATTTCGGCGCGGTGCGGGCCCACCCGGGCGTGGTGGCGGCCACCGTGGCAGCCTTCCTGCTGCTGAAGGCGGGGGTGCTGTGGCTGATGGCCCGGCGCATGCCCATCCCGCTGGGCGAAAGGCCGGTCTTCGTGATCCTGCTGGCCCAGGGCGGCGAGTTCGGCTTCGTCGTCTTCCAGGCTGCGCAGGGTGCCGGCGTGCTGGGAGCCGAGACGGCTTCGCTGCTGGTCGCGGCGGTGGCCTTGTCGATGCTGCTCACGCCGCTGCTGCTGGTGCTGGCCGACCGCTGGTGGTCGGCGCACCGGGCGCGCCACGACCAGCGACCCGGCCTGGACGAGATCCAGGATGCGCAGCACGCGCCCATCATCATTTGCGGCTTCGGCCGCTACGGGCAGATCGTCGGCCGGCTGATCAACGCCAACGGCCTGACCGCCACCGTGCTGGACCACAGCGCTGAAGCGGTGGAAGCGCTGCGCAAGTTCGGCTGGCCGACTTTCTACGGCGACGCCACCCGGCTGGACCTGCTGCGCACCGCCGGCGCCGAGCAGGCGCGCGTCATCGTCGTGGCCATCGACGATGTCGAGCAGAGCCTGGAAGTGGTCGACCTGGCGCGCCAGCATTTTCCGCAGGCCACGCTGGTGGCCCGGGCGCGCAACGCCACCCACTGGTACGGCTTGCACAGCCGCGGCGTGCAGCACATCGAACGCGAAACGCTCGACGCGGCGCTGATGAGCGGGCGCAGCGTGCTCGAACTGATGGGTTGGCAGCCCCATGCGGCGCGCAGCCAGGCGCTGCGCTTTCGCCGCCACAGCATCGAGTTGCTGGAACAGATGGCGCCGCACCAGGGCGACGAGAAGAAGCTCATCTCGCTGGTCAAGCAGGGGCGCCAGGAACTCGAGGAACTGTGGTCGCGTGAACGCGCCGAACGCGCAGCCCGTGCCAAGAATCCTGCCCAGGGCGGGTGGCACGCACCGGAAACCGACCCACCGCCCGACGGCCGCTGAGTTGCAGCGCGGTTCTTGCGCATTCCGTCACGCGCCATAGCCCCCTCACCTGCGGGGGGCTGCGTGGATTCCACAAGGGGCGGAAATTTACGACCCTTTACAATTGGGTATCCAACTTCACAGGCCGAAGGCACGCCCCGCTGCGCTGCTGACGGATGACGAGCCGTGTCCACTTCACTGCCAACGACAGCCGTCGCGCCGGTCAGCGCGCGCTCGCTATCGATCCCGGCCCAACTGGCCCTGCTGGTGCTGGTCCATCTCGTGCTGTGGACCTGGGTCGGCGTCAGTTCGCGGTCGAACTTCGACGCACCGGGCGATATGGTCGAGGCCTACACCTGGGCCCAGGGCTGGCAGTGGGGCTACTACAAGCACCCGCCGCTGTCAGCCTGGGCGGCCGGGCTGTGGTTTGCGGTCTTCCCGACCTCGCACTTCGGCTACTCGCTGCTGGCGGCCTTCAACAGCGCCATCGGCCTGATCGGCCTGGCCGTGCTGGCGCGCGAATTCCTGCCCCGCAACTGGGTCGTGCTGGCGGTGGCCGTGGCCTCGCTGGCGCCGGGCATCACCACGCTGGCGATGCGCTTCAACGCCAATGCCATCCTGGTCTCGACCTGGCCCTGGGCCGCCGCCCTGTTCGTGCGCCTGATGCAGCGCGGCCAGGCGCGCGACGCCGTGCTCTGTGGTGCAGCCTGCGCGCTGGCCATGCTGGGCAAGTACTACTCGGGCGTGTTGCTGCTGTCTTTCCTGGCGACGGCGCTGTGGCTGCCGGCCTGGCGTGCGCGCCTGCTGTCGGCGCCCTTTGCGTTGGCCGTGGCCACCTTCGTGGTCGCCTTGGCGCCGCATGCCAACTGGCTGCTGTCGCAGGTGCACGGTCCGCTGCAGTACGCCCAGGAAGCCACCGGGCAGGAAGGCCACGCCGCGTCGGTCATGCGCGCTTTAAGCTTTGCGCTGGCGCAGGGTGTGTTTCCCTTGCTGGCCTTCCTGGCGCTGCGCCTGGCGCTGACCGGTCCGGCGCGCCACCGCGGCTTCTTCCAGGCCGCCCTGGCTCCCTTGCTGCCGCGCCATGAGCCCATCTGGTGGCTGGCCGTGCTGCCCATCCTGGCCACCATGCTGGCCACCGTCGCCACCAGCGCGCGCACGGCCTCGGTCTGGGGTCTGGCCATCGCCTTCGGCCTGTCGCTGCTGGCAGCCAGCCGGGCGCGCGACGCCGGCGCGGCGCTCAGCCTGCCCCGCCTGTGGCGCACCCTGGGCGTGATCTGGCTGGCGGTGGCCGTGCTGTCGCCGGTGTGGTGGCAGGCCCGCGCCGCCTTGGGCACGCCTGCCGTGGCCGAGCCCCGTGAAGAACTGGGGCACGAACTGAATGCCATCTGGCGCCGCGAAACCGGCGTCGCCCTGCCCTGGGTGTCGGGCACCCGCGCGCTGGCCGCTTCGGTGGCCTTCTACGCCGCCGATCATCCGCGCTACTGGAGCCTGTGGAACTCGGCCGTCGAAACGCCGTGGGTCGATGACGGCAAGGTGCGGGCCGAGGGCGGCGTGATCGTCTGCGCCACCAGCGACGAGCCCTGCCAGTCACGCGCCGAAGCCTGGAGCGCCGACCGCCGCAGCGTCAGCGTGGCCAAGTCCGAGCGCGGCTTCCTGTTCCCGGCCGAAAGCTACGTGTTCTACTTGCTGCTCCCGCAGGCGCCCGCCGGCCCCCACTGAACACTGTCTTGCCCTCACTGCCTCTCGCCGCTACCGCCGTCGTCCACCGTCCGCGCGGCCACACGCCGTCGATCAGCTGCGTGGTGCCGGCCTACAACGAGGCCGGCCACCTGCCCACGCTGCTGGCCGACCTGAGCGCCGCGTTGGCGGCGCTGAGCGCGCGTTGGGAAATCATCGTCGTCAACGACGGCAGCCGCGACCAGACCGACAGCGTCATCCGCCCCTGGCTCGACCAGCCCGGCGTGCGCTACCTGGCGCTGTCGCGCAATTTCGGCAAGGAAGCCGCGCTGACAGCCGGCCTGGAGCACACCGTCGGCGAGGTGGTGGTGATGATCGATGCCGACGGCCAGCACCCCTTGGAGCTGCTGCCGCAGATGCTGGACGGCTGGCGCCAGGGCGCCGACGCGGTCTGCGCGGTGCGCGACAACCGCAGCGACGAAAGCTGGGCCAAGCGCCTGGGCACCCACCTGTTCTACCGCATCGTCAATGCCGGTTCGCCGGTGCCGATACCGGCCGACGCCGGCGATTTCCGCCTGATGGACCGCCGTGTCGTCGACGCCCTGCTGGCCCTGCCCGAACGCAACCGCTTCCTCAAGGGCCTTTACGCCTGGGTCGGCTTTCGCACCGAGTTCATCCGCTACGAACCGGCGCCGCGGGCCGCCGGCACCAGCAGCTTTTCCCTGGCCCGCCTGCTGGCCCTGGCGCTGACCGGGGTGACCGCCTTCTCGACCATGCCGCTGCGCCTGTGGAGCGGTCTGGGTGGGCTGATCGCCGTGGGCGCCATCGGCTACGGCAGCTGGATCGTCATCGACCACCTGGTCAACGGCAACCCGGTGCCCGGCTGGCCGACGGTCGTCGTCAGCCTGATGTTCTTCAGCGGCGTGCAGTTGCTGTCCATCGGCATCCTGGGCGAGTACGTCGGCCGCATCTTCACCGAGGTCAAGCGCCGCCCGGTCTACCTGCTGCGCGAGAACGCCGGCCGCGGTCATATCGAAGGCGCCGCCGACCCGGCCGACGGGCATCGATGACCCGGTCGCTGGCGCTGTGCGCCGATGACTACGGTCTGTCGCCGGCCATCGACCGCGGCATCCTCGCGCTGGCCCAGTCGGGCCGGCTGACCGAGGTGTCCTGCCTGGTCAACAGCCCGCGCTGGCCGCAGGCCGCCCGCGAACTGGCGGCGCTGGCGGCGGTGCGGCAGGGCCGAGTGCGCACCGGGCTGCACCTCAACCTGACCGAAGGGCGGCCGCTGTCGCCCGAACTGGCCCGCCTGTGGCCGCAGTTTCCCAGCCTGGAGACGCTGATCGTCGACGCCCACCTGCGCCGCCTGCCCGAGGCCGCGCTGCGCGCCGAGTTGCAGGCGCAGTGGCTGGCCTTCGAGCAAGGCCGCGGCAAGGCGCCCAGCCATGTCGACGGCCACCAGCATGTGCACCACCTGCCCCAGGTGCGTGTGGCCCTGCTGGCCCTGCTGGCGCCGCGCGCCGACATCCGCGTGCGCCACACCGGCTGCGTGCAGGGCCCAGGCTATCTGGTGAAACGCCTGCTGATCGAGGGCACCGGCGGGCGGGCCTTGGGACGGCAACTCGTGGCCCTGCACCGGCAGGCCAACACCCAGCTGTTCGGCGTCTACGACTTCGCGCAGCCCGACTACCGCCGCCTGATGCAGCGCTGGCTGGCCGCCCTGCCCGAGACGGGCAGCCTGATCTTCTGCCACCCGGGCGAGGCGCTGAGCGTGCAGGAGGCGGTCGACGCGCCGGCCGACCCGATTGCGGCGGCCCGAGTTCGCGAGCGGGCCTACCTCGGGTCAGACGACTTCAAGGCCGACCTGCAAGCCGCTGACGTGCGACTGGCTTGAAACGGCCCAGCGGCTGAGCGTTTTTTGAATTGACTCCCTCTCCCGCAAGCGGGAGAGGGAGCAAGACAAGGCGCCGGGAAAGAACCTCACCGTCTCAGCTGAAGGCCCAAGCCCGGTTGACGACGAAGGTCAGCAGCAGCACCAGCGCCGTGGCCACGGCCTGCGCCAGCAGGTAGTAGGCGCCCAGCGCCACCCCCGCTGCGACGATGGCCATGCCCAGCGCGCCGCCCAGCGCCGCGGTGCCCATGAAACGCCACCAGGCCGGCCACAGCGGCCCGGCATGGCCGAAGGTGTAGTGGCGGTTGCCGATGAAGGCAACTTGCGCGCCCAGCACGGCGCCGCAGCCCGAGGCCAGCCACGGTGCCAGGCCGGCGCGTTCGACCAGCACCGCCAAGAGCGCCCAGTGCGCCACGGTGGCCAGGCCGCCGACACCGGCGTAGCGCAGCAGCAGCACGGTGGTGCCCGGGCTCACGGCAGGCGGGCGGGCGGGGCTGGCGGGGCGGACGTGGCGGCCGGGTTGCCCGGGCAGACGCGGCCCGGCATGGCCAGCAGTTCAACGCCGCGCACGGTCTGCACCAGCGCGAGCCCCGCCAAGGCCACGGTCAGGCGTGCGCGGTGTTCGGCCGCCGCCACCATCCACACCTTGCCTGCGTGGCACGGCAATTCAGCCAGCCGCTGCCAGGTCCACAAGACGCTGGCGCCCCGGTCGGGGCTGAAGCGCGTGGCGTCGAACAGTTCCTTGCGCCAGTTGTCCCGGGTGGCCACGTCGGGCGCGTCCCAGGCCGAGACCACGATGGCCGGTTGGGCCAGGCGGGCGTAGAAAGGGATGTCGTAGAAGTACTCGTCGATGAAGACCACGCGGTCGCCGGCCTGCACCTGCGCGCCCAGCGTGAGCGCCAGTTCGCGGTGCGAGCCGGGCGCCTTCCAGGCCAGGAAAGCGACGATGGCCAGACAGGCCACCGCCGCGCCCGCCGCCACACGCGGCCAGGGCGTGCGGCGGGCGGTCAGCACCAGCGCCAGCAGCGCGGCCACGGGCGCCAGGGCGGGCAACACATAGCCGACCAGCTTGGACGAGGGCAAGGAGAAGAAGCCGACGATGGCCAGCGTCCACCACAGGTACAGCCCGACACGTGCGGCGGTGTGCTGCGGCACCACGGCGCGCAGCTGCGCGGGCCGCAGCCCGGCCAGCCACCCGCTCCATGGCAGCATCAGCAGCGGCAGCACGGCGAAGTAGAACCACACCGGCATGCGGTTGTTGAAGGTGGTGCCGGTGTAGCGGCGGAAGTGCTGCTCGACGATGAAGTAGTCGAAGAAGCCGGGGAAGCGCTGCTGCATGGCCACCATCCACGGCAAGACCACGGCCGCGAAGACCAGCAGGCCCAGCGGGTGCAGCAAAGACAGCGTCTGCCGCCAGCGGCCCTGGGCCAGCAGCCAAGGCCCGATGACGAAGGCCGGCAGCACGATGCCGATCAGGCCCTTGGCCAGCACGCCCAGGGCGCAGCAAGCCCAGCCCGCCATCAGCCAGCGGCGCGAGCTGCGCTGCGGGTCGTCGACGGCCCGCACGATGCACAAGCAGGCGGCCGTGATGCAGGCGGCCACGCCGATGTCGTGGTTGACGTACTGCCCGCCGACGAAGAAGAAGGGGCTGGTCGCCAGCACCGCGAGGGCCGCGCGCGCCACAGACTGGCCGTGCCAGCGTCGGGCATGCAGGAACAGCGCCATGCCCAGCACCCAGGCCAGCAAGGCCGGGCCACAGCGCGCGGCGAATTCGTTGATGCCGAACAGGCGCAGCGCGCCGCCGTCCAGCCAGTACAGCAGCGGCGGCTTGTGGAAGAAAGGCAGGCCGTCCAGCGTGGGCACGATGCCATCGCCGCGCAGCATCATCTCGAAGGCCACGCCGGCGTAGCGGCCTTCGTCGGGCAGCAGCAGCGGGCGCCAGGCGATGCTCAGCAACAGCCACAGGGACAGCGCCAGGGCCTCGCGCCAAGGCAGCGCGGACGGGCTCGAGGGTTCGGCGGCGGGCACCGCAGGAAAAGAAGGTCGCATGGGCGGTCTGGAAAGGGCAGCAGCGGTGCAGGCGACAATTCTCGGATGTTCCAGCCCTCACAAGCCGATGTCCGCCGATTCTTCTGCAGCGCCTACGCCAAGCAGCGCAGCGGCCTGCCGCTCGACGCGATGGAAACCATCGCCGCCCAGTGGATCACGCAACACCCCGAATACGACGCCGACCTGGGCGACGAGCCCGCCGCGCAGGCCGCCGTCTACACGGTGGAGGAAGGCCGCACGAATCCTTTCCTGCACCTGTCCATGCACCTGTCGATCCACGAACAGACCGCCATCGACCAGCCCACCGGCATCCGCCAGGCCGTCGAATTGCTGGCCGCGCGCCGCAACTCGCTGCACACCGCCCACCACGAGGTGATGGAATGCCTGGGCGAGATGATCTGGACCTCGCAGCGCAGCGGCCTGCCGCCGGACGGCCAGGCCTACATCGAATCCATACGCCGCCGCGCGACGCGCTGAAACACCGCTTCAGCGCTTCGTCACCCAGGGCACTTCCAGCCAGTTGTCGGCGCGCGGCACCACGTCCAGGTTGGTCCGCATGGCCCAGGGGATCATCTGGCGGTGCAGCGGGATCAGGTGCGTCTGCGACTGGTATTCGCGCAGCCCGGCCTTGACCAGTTCCTCGCGCTTTTTCGGATCGGCCTCCTGGCTGGACGCCGCTGCCAGCTGCTCGAACTTCTCGTTCCTGACGCGGCCCCAGTTGTACAGACCGACGCCGTTCGCGGCGGGTGCGCGCAGCACCGGCGTGAAGGTGGTTTCGGCATCGGTCACCGCGCCGCCCCAGCCCAGCAGGTACAGGCTGGTGTCGAACTTCTCCATCTTCGGGAACCACAGCGCCCGCGGCTGCGCGTTGACCTTGAGCTTGACCTTCAGCTGCGACCACATCGCCGCCAGCGCGACGCAGATTTCCTCGTCGTTGATGTAGCGGTTGTTGGGGCAGTCCATGGTCACCTCGAAGCCCTCGGCATAGCCGGCCTCGGCCATCAGCGCCCGGGCGCGCGGCAGGTCGTAGGGCAGGCGCACTTCGAAAGCCGGGTCGCTGTAGCTGCCCAGGGGGCTGGCCATGATGTTGCCGGTGGGTGCGCTGAGGCCGTTCATCAGCTTGGACTTGATGGTTTCGATGTCGATGGCCTGGTAGAGCGCCCGCCGCACCCGCACGTCCTTGAAGGGGTTGCGGTCCTTCAGGCTGCCGTAGAGCAGCTGGTCACGCTGCTGGTCCATGCCGATGAAGATGACGCGGTTCTCGGGCCCCTCCAGCACCTTCACGCCCGCCGTGTTGCGCAGCCGGGGCACGTCGCGCGGCGCCGGGTCGAGCACGAAGTCGATCTCGCCCGACACCAGCGCGGCCAAGCGCGTGGCGTCGTTGGCGATGGGCGTGTAGACCACGTCCTGCACATTGCCCTGCCAGCTGCCCCACCACAGCGGGTTGCGCTTGAAGACCGTCTTGATACCCGGTTGGCGGCTCAGCAAAACGTAGGGTCCGGTGCCGTTGGCGTTGAAGGCCGCGTGGCTCTCTTCCTTGTTCTTCAAGTCCAGCGGGCGCTGCACCTTGTGCAGTTCGCACCAGGCGCGGCTGAGGATGGAAATGGTGTCCAGGTGCTGCAGGAAGATCGGGTTGAAGCGCGCCAGGCGGAACTCGACGGTGTCCTTGTCCAGCGCCACCGGCACGCCCAGCGCCACGGCGTAGACATTGAAGTTCGACGTCGGCAACTGGGCCCGCAGGATCGAGAACACCACGTCGTCCGCCGTCAGCAGGCTGCCGTCGTGGAACTTCACGCCGGTCCTCAACTTGAAACGCCAGACCAGCGGCGCGGTCTGCTGCCAGCTGACGGCCAGGCTGGGCACGATGGCGAGCTGGCGGTCGCGCTGAACCAGCCTTTCGTAGACCAGGCCGTTGAGGTTGTTGGTGACGCCCTCGTTCTGCGCGTGCGGGTCCATGGTCAGCGAATCGCCCTGGCTGGCCCAACGCAGGGTCTGGGCGGACGCCGGGTCTTGCGCCCACAGCGCCAGGACCATCACAAGCAGGGCAAGCGGCCATCGCATCTCAGCGCCCCCGTTCAGACCCGCTCGATCACCATCGCGATGCCCTGCCCCACGCCGATGCACATGGTGCACAGCGCGTAGCGACCCTGGATGCGGTGCAACTGGTTGACGGCCGTCGTCGCCAGCCGGGCGCCGCTGGCACCCAGCGGGTGGCCCAGGGCGATGGCGCCGCCGTTGGGGTTGACGCGGGCGTCGTCGTCGGCCAGGCCCAGGTCGCGCAGCACCGCCAGGCCTTGCGCGGCGAAGGCCTCGTTCAGCTCGATCACGTCCAGCTGCGCCAGGCTGATGCCGGTCAGCGCCAGCACCTTGCGCGTGGCCGGCGCCGGGCCGAAACCCATGATGCGCGGCGCCACGCCGGCGGTGGCCATGCCGACGATGCGCGCCCGCGGCGTCAGGCCGTGGCGGGCGGCGGCGGCCTCGCTGGCCACCAGCAGCGCACAGGCGCCGTCGTTGACGCCGCTGGCGTTGCCGGCGGTCACGCTGCCGTCGGGCCGCACCACGCCTTTGAGCTTGGCCAGCGCCTCCATCGAGGTGGCGCGCGGGTGCTCGTCGCGGCCGACCACGATGGCCTCGCCCTTCTTCTGCGCCAGCGTCACCGGCACGATCTCGCTGTCGAAGTAGCCGCTGTGCTGCGCCGCCAGCGCCTTGGTCTGGCTGGCCAGCGCCATGCGGTCTTGCGCCTCGCGTTCGATGCCGAAGTCCTGCGCCACGTTCTCGGCCGTTTCGGGCATGGAATCCACGCCGTGCAGTTCCTTCATCAGCTGGTTGACGAAGCGCCAGCCGATGGTCGTGTCGTAGACCGTGTTGCTGCGCGAAAAGGCGCTCTCGGCCTTGGGCATCACGAAGGGCGCGCGGCTCATGCTTTCCACGCCGCCGGCGATCATCAGTTCGGCTTCACCCGACTTGATGGCCCGCGCTGCCGTGCCCAGGGCGTCCAGGCCCGAACCGCACAGGCGGTTGAGGGTGGCGCCGGTGACGTCGACCGGCAGACCGGCCAGCAAGGCAGCCATGCGGGCGACGTTGCGGTTGTCCTCGCCGGCCTGGTTGGCGCAGCCGTAGATGACGTCGCCGACCGCCGCCCAATCGACCGTCGGGTTGCGCGCCATCAGGGCCTTGATGGGCAGCGCGCCGAGGTCGTCGGTGCGCACCGACGACAAGGCGCCGCCATAGCGGCCGAAGGGGGTGCGGATGGCGTCGCAGATGTAGGCGTGGGTGCTCATGTGGGGTGCAGCCGAAGCTGAAGTTCAGGGGATCAAGGGAAGCAGCGGAACGGCGGTGGCGGCCTGCAGTTCACCGAATGACAGACCCTCGGCCATTTCCAGCACTTGCACGCCGGCGGGCGTGATGTCGAGCACCGCCAGGTCGGTGTAGATGCGGCTGACGCAGGCCACGCCGGTCAGCGGGTAGCTGCAGGCGGCGACGATCTTGGACGCGCCGGACTTGGTGCAGTGTTCCATCATCACGAAGGTTTTCTTCGCGCCGATGGCCAGGTCCATCGCGCCGCCGACGGCCGGTATCGCGTCGGCCGCCCCGGTGTGCCAGTTGGCCAGGTCGCCGCTGCCCGAGACCTGAAAGGCGCCCAGCACGCAGATGTCGAGATGGCCGCCGCGCATCATCGCGAAGCTGTCGGTGTGGTGGAAATAGCTGCCGCCGGGCAGCAGCGTCACCGGCTGCTTGCCGGCGTTGACGAGGTCGTAGTCCTCTTCGCCCGGCGCCGGTGCCGGGCCCACGCCGAGCACGCCGTTTTCGCTGTGGATCATGACCTCGCGGTAGTCGGCCGCGCCCGGCAGCGGCAGGTGGTTGGCCACCAGCGTGGGCAGGCCGATGCCCAGGTTGACGACCGAACCTTGCGGAATATCGCGCGCCACGCGGCGGGCCATCTCGTCACGCGTCCAGCGCTTCATGCGGTGGCTCCGGCGGCTGCGGTCTTGAAGCCGCCGCCCAGCGTGGCGGCGCGGGCGATCTGCAGCACGCGCTGCACGAAGAGGCCGGGGGTGACGATGGCCTCGGGGTCGAGTTCACCCAAGGCCACCACCTCGTGCACGCTGGCGATGGTCAGCTTGGCGGCCATCGCCATCGACGGGCCGAAGTTGCGCGCCGTCATGCGGTAGGTCAGGTTGCCCCAGCGGTCGCCGCGCTCGGCCTTGATCAGCGCCACGTCAGCATGCAGCGGGCGCTCGAAGACCTGCATCCGGCCGTTGATCTCGCGCACTTCCTTGCCCTTGGCCAGGTCGGTGCCGTAGCCGGTGGGCGTGAAGAAGCCGCCGATGCCGGCGCCGGCGGCGCGGATGCGTTCGGACAGCGTGCCCTGCGGGACCAGTTCCAGTTCGACCTGGCCGGCACGGTAGAGGCGGTCGAAATGGTGGCTATCGGCCTGGCGCGGAAAGCTGCAGATGACCTTGCGCACGCGGCCCAACGCCAGCAGTTTCGCCAGCCCGTGTTCGCCGTTGCCGGCGTTGTTGTTGATCACGGTCAGGTCGCGTGCGCCCTGCTCGATCAGCGCCTCGACCAGTTCGTTCGGCAAGCCGGCGGTGCCGAAGCCGCCGATCATCACCGTCGCGCCATCGGGCACACCGGCCAGCGCGGCTTCGAAATGGGGAACGATCTTGTCGATCATGGTCGCAAGGCTCCTGCGGTGCGTCAGCCACGGCGGCCGGAGTGCTGATCGTAAGCGGCGCTGGCGGGCCCGAGCCCGCCTGGGCGACACTCCGCAGCCCAGCCGCTACCGAGGCCCCGCCGTGGACTACCCCGATTACGACCCCGCTTCCGCCGTCACCCCGCTGACCGGCGACGAGCTCGACCACCTCGACAGCCTGTTGCAGACCCTGCCCGCCGACGGCGTGATGAGCCTGGACGGCCTGGACGGCTACCTGACCGCGCTGCTGGCGGGCCCGGGCGGCTTGCTGCAAGCGCTGCCCTCGGCCGAGTGGCTGCCGCTGATCTGGGGCGGCGACGGACCAGGCGGCAACGACGCAGCGCCGCCTTTCGCCAGCAAACGCCAGCGCAAGGCCACCGTGGTGCTGGTGCTGCGCCACCTGCGGCACATCCACCACCAGTTGCTGCAGGCGCCGCAGGACTGGGAACCGATCTTCAGCGTGGCCGAAAAGGGCGCCCAGGAATGGGCTGATGCCAGGGACTGGTGCACCGGCTTCCTGCAGGCCGTGGACCTGCTGCCCTCGGCCTGGGAAGCGGCCTGGGACGACCCCGCGCTGGGCCCGGCGCTGGCGCCCCTGTTGGTGCTGGGCGGTGGCCTGGCCGACGCGCCGGTCCGGTCGGCCGATTCGCCTGATGCGGCTGATGCGGCTGATGCGGCTGATGATGACGGCGAGGGCGAACTCGACGACCCCGAGGTCTGCGACGGCCTCAGCCGCGCGGTGCCCGATGCCGTGCTGCGGCTGCTGGCCTGGCGGGCTTCAAGCCCGCCGTGAACGCGGGTCAGGCGCAGCTGCCTGCTGCGGGCTCGATCAGGTCCCAGCGGTTGCCGCAGAGATCGAGGAAGACGACCACGCGGCCATAGCTCTCGGTGCGTGGCGCTTCGGCCAGACGCACGCCGTGGGCCCGGAAGTGCGTCAGTTCCGCGTCGAAGTCGTCGGTGTGCAGAAACAGCCAGACGCGCCCGGCGCCCTGCTGGCCCACCAGGGCCCGCTGTTCCGGTGTCGCGGCGCGCGCCAGCAACAGCGCAGCGCCGCCGCCCGGCGGCGCCACCCGCACCCAGCGCTTGCCCGGCGCCAGGGGGCTGTCCTCGAGCAGCTCGAAGCGCAAGGCCTGCGTGAAGAAGGCGATGGCCGCGTCGTAGTCCTCGACGAGCAGGGAAACGGTGGCCAGGGTGCGCGGCATTTCCGCCAGCCTAACGCAGCCGCCCCGGGTGCGGCGCCGGACCGGGCGCCCGCCGGGCCCGCACGGCTCAGGACGCGTCAGCGCACACAGTTGCGCCCGGCGGCCTTGGCGGCGTACAGCGCCAGATCGGCCCGGGCCAACAGGTCCTGCAGCTTGTCGTCGCCGGTGCCCGTCGCGATGCCGACGGACACGGTTACATCCAGACCGGGGACCACCCGTTCCCAGGGGTGCAAGGCGATCGTCGAGCGCGCCCACTCGCCCATCAGGTCGGCGTAACGGCCGCCCAGGGGCTCGAACAACAGGCAGAACTCCTCGCCACCCAGGCGGGCCAGCAGATGGCCGCTGCGGGTGGTACTCGACAGCAGCGAGGCGGTTTCGGCGAGCACCCGGTCGCCCACGGCATGCCCGTGGCGGTCATTGACGGCCTTGAAATGGTCGATGTCGATCAAGGCCAGGCCAACGGGGCGCTCGGGCACCAGCAGGCGCGCCGCCGACTGGTCGAGGCCGCGCCGGTTCAGCACCCCGGTCAGCGGGTCGCGCATCGCCTCGCTGCGCCAGAAATGCGCCTGCTGCTGCAAGGCCGTCTGGCGCTCGTCCAGGTCCCTGATGCGCTTGAAGGCCTGGGCGTTGGCGCGCCGCGAACGCTCCAGGTTGGCGAACAGTTCGGCGTGCCGGCGCACCGTGCGCAGGCGCGACCGGTAGCGGTCCCTCGATTGCTCGAAGCGCCGGCTCGACAGCTTCAGCGCCTCGTCGCTGCGGCCGTTCAGGACGGCCAGCTCGATCTGCAACTCGATCTGGCGATCGGCGGTTGCGTCGGCCGGCGCACAGCCCCCCGCATCCTGCGCCGCCTCATCGAGCAGTTTCCCGGCCTCCACCCAGGCGCCCGTCTCGAGCAGCAGCGCTGCGCAACCCACCAGCAATTCCAGGTGGACGCGGGGGTTGGACTTGCCCAGGGCCAGCCCCGCCTGGAAGCACAGCAAGGCCTCGTCCTTGCGGCCCAGCAGGGCCAGGGCAGCCGCTTGGTTGGACAGCGCCCAGCTGCGCCAGCGTGCCGCCGCAGGAACCCCGGTCAACTCGGCCAGGGCCATTTCGGCCCGGGCGAGAGCTTGCCCGGCCAGTTGGTCGCGTTCATCGTCCGTGTGACCGGGCTGGGCAGCCCGCGCGAGCAGCGTGTAGGCGAGGTTGTTGAGGGCCTTGGTGCGCGGCACCGAGGGCTCGGGCCCGGCGACTTCCAGGGCCTGCGTGAAGCAATCGAAAGCCGGCTCCAGCTCATCGGCGAAGGCCAGGACAGCGCCCTTGTGCGACAGCGAACCCGCCAGTTGCGCCAGGTCGCCCCGACGCTGGGCGTCCTGGATCGACTGCTCTAGCCACTGCAGGCCGGTCTCGAAGTCGGCCGACAGTCCGAGCGCGAAACCGATGCTGCCGTAGGCGAAGCCCAATTCATCGCGCCAGCCGGCATCACTGAGCCTGGAGACGGCGGCGATCGCTTCGTCCAGGCCGTCCTGGATGCGCCCTTCCATGCCGGCCAGGTACCAACGCGCCAGACTTCGGCAGTCGCCAAGGGCTGCGCCTTCAGCCGCGTCGGCTGCGCCGGCGGCATCCAGACCCACCGTTTCGCCCTGCTGCAGCACCTCGGCATGCCGATAGCGCTTCATCAAGGCGATCAGTGCCGAAACGTTCTCTTTGGCGGGGTGCAGCAACATGGTCATTCAAGCATGACACACCTCCGTTAAGTCCGCCTGAAGACGCCGATCTGTACCGGCAACCGGTGGCGGGTGATCCCGCGCCTCAGGTGACGACCGACTGCTGTGCGATCCCGGCGTCGACCAGCACATGCTGGCCCGTCATGCCGTTCGAATCATCGGCCGCCAGGAACAGCGTGGGCCGCGCGACGTGGCTGGGGTCGAGGCGGATCTTCAGGCACTGTGCGTCAAGGAAGGCCTGGTCGGCCGCCGGGTCGCGGTGCAGCGCGTTCTGCCTTTCGGTGACGATGGCGCCGGGCACCAGCGCATTCACACGAATGCCGCGCTCTCCGAGTTCGCGGGCCAGCGTGCGCGTCAGGCCCAGGATGCCAGCCTTGGCCGTGGTGTAGCCGGCCAGGTTGGGCCGGCCGCGCATCCAGCTGACGCTGCCCATGTTGATGACGCTGCCGCCACCAGCCTCGGCCATGCCCGGCGCGACCACCTGGATGGCGAAGAAGTAGTGCTTCAGGTTCAGCGCCAGGCGGTCGTCCCAGAATTCGGGTGTGACGTCTTCCATCGCGTGGCGGTCGTCGCGGCCAGCGTTGTTGACCAGCACGCGGATGGGGCCGACTTCGGCGATCAGGCTGTGCAACAGGGCCTGGTAGGCGACGACATCACGAACGTCGCAAGCGGCGTAGCGCGGCGCAGGCAGGCCTTGCGCCGTCACTTCATCGATCACCGCCTGCCCGCCGCCGGGCTTGGTGCCGCAGAAGGCCACCCGCGCGCCTTGCGCCGCGAAGGCACGGACCAGTTCGGCGCCGATGCCCGAACTGCCGCCCGAGATGAAGACCAGCCGGTCGCGCAACGACGGGTAGGTGGCGTAAGCCGCCGCTTCATTCATCGCGCCACCCATCACCAACCCGCCGGCAGCACTTCGCTCATCGCCACCACGCGGCCTTCATCGATGCTCTTGTGCGCGGCCAGCCCGGTGGCCACGGCGCGCAGGCCTTCGGCCAAGGGAATCTCCGCGGCCCTGCCCTGGCGGATGGCCGCTGCGAAGCGCTGGTGTTCGACGTAGGAAGCGCCGAAGTGGTTGCCGTAGTACTTGATGTGCGGGTCGTGCACCCGCTTGACCGACGCGCCCTTGCCGGTGCCCGACGGTTCGCCCCAGTAGGCCTTGCGGCCCCAGTCTTCGCGGCGGCTGTGGCGCAGTTCGCAAGAAGGCAGCATGCTCTCCAGCTTGCCGGCGTCGCCCACCACCGTCAGGTGTTCGTTGTCCATCGAACCTTCGGCGAACATGCACAGATCGAGCAGGGCGCGGGCGCCGCTGGGGTACTCCAGCACGCAGTAGGCGCTGTCCAGGATGTCGCTCGTTCTGGGGCCATTCGGGCCGTCGTAGACCTCGTCCAGGTGGTTGACGCGCTGCCCGCCCGACGCAAAGACGCGCAGCGGGTGCTCGCCCAGCACCAGGTCCATCAGGTTGAAGTAGTGGCAGCACTTCTCGACCAGCGTGCCGCCGGTGTTGGCGGAAAAACGGTTCCAGTCGCCGACCTTGGGGTAGAAAGGCGCGCGGTGTTCGCGGATGGCCACCTGGTGGATGCGACCGACATCGCCGCCGTGCGCGCGGTTGATCAGCTCGGCCACCGGCGGCATGTAACGGTATTCCTGCGCCACCCAGACGATGCCGCTGCGGCCCTGGGCGCGGGCGATCAAGTCCAGGCCGTCTTCGATGCGCGTGACGAGTGGTTTCTCGACCAGGATGTGCAGCGCCGGCAGGGCCAGCGCGTCGCGCAGCATGTCGGCGTGGGTGTGGTTGGGCGTGGCCACCACGACGGCGTCGCACAGGCCGCTGGCCAGCAATTCGCGGTGGTCGGTGTAGACCTGCGGGGCGGGCCGCAAAGCCTGCTCGCAGGCGGCCAGGGCAGCCTGCACGCTGGGCTGGTGCGGGTCGGCCAGGGCGGTGACTTCGGCGCCGCCCATGGCGAACAGGTTTTCGATGTGTTCACGGCCCATGCTGCCGCAGCCCACGATGCCATAGCGTATCGGTTTCATCCCTTGAGTCCTCCTTGTGTCAGGCCGCCGACCACGCGTTCCTGGAACAGCGCGATCAGCGCGGCCACCGGCACGATGGCCACGATCAACGCGGCCGAGATGATGGGCCACGGGAAGGTGAATTCACCCTGGTACAGCGTGATGCCCACCGGCAGCGTGCGCATGCTGCCGCTGCTGTTCAGCGACAATGCCAGCAGGAATTCGTCCCAGGCGTTGACGAAAGCCAGGATGCCGGCGGTGAACACACCCGGCGCGGCCAGCGGCAGCACCACCCGCCACAGCGCGCCCAGGCGGGTGCAGCCGTCGATCATCGCGGCGTTCTCCAGGTCTTTCGGGATGCTCTGGAAGAAGCTCACCAGCACCAGCGTGCACACCGGCAGGTTCAGCACCGTGTAGGGCAGGATCAGCGCGGTGTAGGTGTTGAGCAGACCCAGTGTGCGCATCGTTTCGAAGATGGGCACCAGCAGCGTCACCAGCGGGAACATGGTCGACGCGACGATGGCTGTCAGGATGAGTTGCCGGTGCTTGAGGTTCAGCCGCGCCAGCGCGTAGGCCGCCAGCGTGGCCACCGCCAGCGACACCACCGTGGAACCCAGCGCCACCGCGAAGCTGTTGCCCATGTAGCGCAGCAAAGGCTGGTCGGTGAAGGCGCGGACGTAATTGTCCAGCGTGGCTTCGTGCGGCCACCAGCTGATGGGTTTGCGCACCAGTTCGGCTTCGGTCTTTAGCGAGGTGAACAGGATCCACAGCGCTGGGAAGAAGCCGTTGCAGACGACGATGGCGGCGGCGATGAAGCGCAGGCTGCGCGGCTCGAAGACTTTCATGCTGCGTTCCCCACGCGCCGCAAATACACCGCCGTGACACACAGCGACAACAGGAACATGCCCACCGCCAGCGTGCTGCCGTAGCCCACGTCCAGGTAATCGATGGTGGTCTTGTGGATCAGCATGGCCAGCGTCTCGGTGCTGTTGCCGGGGCCGCCGCGCGTCATCGTGTACGGAATGTCGAAGGTCTGCAGCGCGGTGATGGTGCGGAAGATCAGCGCCACGATGATGCTGGGCATCAGCATCGGGATGGTGATCTGGCTGAACTGCTGCCAGCGGCTGGCGCCATCGACCTCGGCGGCTTCGTACAGCGTCTTCGGAATCATCTGCAAACCGGCCAGCAGGATCAGCGCCATGAAGGACGAGGTCTTCCAGATGATGGCCACGCAGATGGCCGCGAAGGCCCAGCCGGGGCGCAGCAGCCACATCGCGGGTTCGGCCGCGTCGGCCAGGCCCAGGCGCTGCAGCAGGTCGTTGACCACGCCGTACTCGGTGTGAAAGAACCACGCGAAGATCAGCCCGCAGAAGGACAGCGGCAGCGCCCACGGCAACAACAGCGCCAGGCGCACCGGCCACTGCCGCTTGAAGGGCAGGTTGGCCAGCATCGCCAGGCCCAGGCCCACCACCAGCGCCCCGGGCACGGTGATGACGGTGATCAGCACGGTGTTCTTGGCGGCGTTCCAGAAGTCGGTGTCGTCCAGCACCAGGGCGTAGTTTTCCCAAGCGACGAAGCGTGCGCCACCGCCGCCCGACAGGCGCAGGTCGTAGAAGCTGTTGAAGAGCAGGCGGCCGATCGGGTAGACGACGATCAGCGCCAGCAGCAGCAGCGCCGGCGCCAGGAGCAGCACGCCCAGCGTGCGCTCGCTGGGGTCGCGCAACTTGTCGAACCACGTGGGTTGCGGCGCCGGGTTCATGACGGGGCTTCCATCGGCCGGCCTTCAGCGCATCACGCGGCCCAGCCGCGAACCGATGTCGCCCGCGCCTTCTTCGGGCGTGCGGGTGCGCGCCAGCACGGCGCTGGTGGTGGTGCGGATGATGTCGCTGACGCGGCCGTATTCGCTGGACAGCGGGCGGCTCTTGCCGGCCACCACACCGGCCGCGGCGTCCTTGAACCAGGGCACGGCCTGCACCACGTCGGGGTCGGTGTACAGGGCGGCTGAAGTCGGCAGCAAGGCGCCCTGGATGGCCAGCAGCTTGCTGGCCTCGGGGCTGGCCATGAAGCGCACCAGCTGGGCGGCCTCCGCCTTGTGCCGGCTGAAGGCGCTGACCGCCCACTGCCAGCCGCCCAGGCAGGTGACGCGCTCGCCGCCGGCCACCGCCGGCAGGGCCATCACGCCGACCTTGCCCTTCACGCGCGAGTCGGCGTCTTGCTGGTAGCGGTCCCAGGCATAGCTCCAGTTCAGGGCGAAGACCACCTGGCCGGCCTTGAACTCGTTGTTGGTGTCGTGCGTCTTCACCTCGGCCACGTTCTTCTTGATCACGCCCTGGTCGACCATCGTCAGCCACTGCTGCAGGCCGCGCGCGGCGGCAGCGCGGTCCAGTGTGAGCTTGCCCTTGGCGTCGTTGAAGGCCCTGCCCTGGCTCCAGTAGGGCAGCAGGAAGGTGCACACCGCGCCTTCGATGGGTGCGCCCTGGATCGACAGGCCCTGCAGGCCCGGCTGGCCGGCCGGGCTGGCGGCCTTCTCGACGGCCTGGATCTTCCTGGCCGCCGCCGCCAGTTCGTCCCAGGTCTTGGGCTCGGCCACGCCGTGCTTGTCGAGCAGGTCGCGCCGGTAGTAGATGAACATGGCGTCGGCCCAGGCCGGCATCGCGGCCAGCTTGCCGCGGATGACGTTGGACGTGGCGTAGGCCGGCAGGTAGGGCTTCAGCACCGTGGCGGCGTCACCCAGGTAAGCGTCCAGCGGCTCCAGCCAGCCGGCGCCGAAATACTGCGCCGGGTTCACGATGTCGATCAGGTAGACATCGATGGCCGGGTCTTTGGCGTTGAGCACGGTGCTCAGGTACTGGCGCTGCAGGTCGCTGCTGGCGCCGCCCGCTTCGGTCTCGATCGACACGCCCGGGTTGCGCTGCATGTAGGTGGCCAGCAACTTGCGCGTCAGGTCGGGGCGTTGACCCGAGCCGCCGGCGAAGACGCGCAACTTGATGGGTTCCGGCTTCTGTGGCGATGCCTGTGCCTGTGCCCGCGCGGGTGCTGCGGTCAGACCGACCGCCAGCGTCAGCGCGGCCAGCAAGGGGAACAGGCGGGTCCGCATCACGGGCACCGCCTCAGCGTTCAACCAGGCCGTTGGCGACGACGACCGGCTTGAGCTTGGCCGCCTCGGCCAGCGCAAAGCGGCGGAAAGCTTCGCCGTCGCGCCACACCAAGGGGCTGTTGGCGGCCTGCGCACGGGCCTTGTACAGCGTGGTCTCGGTGGCCTTGCGGCAGGCCGATTCGAGCTTGCCGCGCACATCCGCCGGCAGGCCTTTGGGCGCCACCACGCCGCCCCAGACCGATCCACGCACCGGCACGCCGAGTTCGCGCGCCGAGGGCACGTCCGGAAAACCCGGCACGCGCTGGTCGGTCAGCGACATCAGCGGCCGCAGCTGGTGCTGGACGGCCACCGGCGGCGTCTCGTTGAACACCGCGATTTCGCCGTTCTTCAGCGGCACCACCATGTCGCCGGTGCTCTTGTAGGGCACATGCACCGCCTGCACGCCGTGGAACTGCCACTGCAGCAGGGCGCTGATGTGCAGCATCGTGGCGATGCCCGATGAGCCGTAGTTCATGACCCCGCTGTGCGCCTTGGCATGGGCCACCAGCGCGGCGTAGTCCTTGTACGGCGAGTTGGCGGCCACCAGCGTCATCAAGGGCACGTCGTAGGTGCCGCAGATGTAGTCGAAGCCCTCGGGCGTGTAGCCGGTGTTGTCGCGCCGCGCGGGCTGGATGACCAGCGGGCCCACCGTCGTCATCGACAAGGTGTAGCCATCGGGCCGCGCCCGCGCCACGTTGCCCATGCCGATGGCGCCGCCGGCGCCGGCCGTGTTCAGCACCACCACCGAGCCACTCAGTTGCCGCGCGAATTCATCGGCCAGGATGCGGCCCATGATGTCGGTGGTGCCGCCGGGGCCGAAGGGCACGACCAGGGTGATGGGGCGGTCCGGGAAGCCGGCCTGGGCGCGGACCGCTGGCCCAGCCGCAGCGGCTGCCACCGTGGCGAAGGCGAGCACGCAGGGGCGGATGTTCACAGCGCGGCTCCGGTCTGGCGGTCGAACAGGTGCAGGTGCGCCGGGCTCATGTGCACCATCAGCCGCGTGCCCGGCTTCTCGCGGAAGGCCGCAGGGCAGCGCGCCACCACTTCGGCAGCGCCCAGCTTGAAGGTCACCAGGGTCTCGGCACCCAGCGGTTCCAGCAGCACCACTTCGGCGGGCACGGCGATGTCGTCGGCGCCTTCGGCCGGCAGGCGCACGTTCTCGGGCCGCACGCCGAACTTCAGCGTGGCGTGACCGCTGGCGCGGCTGGCCAACACGGCCGGCAATGGCACGCGCAGGCCGCCCAGGTCGGCGTGACCGGCGTCCAGCGTGCAGTCGCACAGGTTCATCGGTGGCGCGCCGGTGAAGCCGGCGACGAACAGCGCAGCCGGCTGGTTATAGATGACGTCGGGCGTGTCGTACTGCATCAGCTTGCCGGCACTGAGCACGGCGATGCGGTCGGCCAGCGTCATCGCCTCGGTCTGGTCGTGCGTGACGTAGATGATGGTCGCGCCCAGGCGCTGGTGCAGGCGCTTGATCTCGCTGCGCATCTCGTTGCGCAGCTGCGCGTCGAGGTTGCTCAGCGGCTCGTCGAACAGGAAGACCTTGGGTTCGCGCACGATGGCGCGGCCGATGGCCACGCGCTGGCGCTGGCCGCCCGACAAAGCGGCGGGCCGGCGGTCCAGCATGTGGTCTATGCGCAGCAGCTGGGCGGCGTTCATCACGCGGCGCTGGATCTCGGCTTCCGGCGTCTTGCGCAGGCGCAGCCCGAAAGCCATGTTGTCGTAGAGCGACTTGTGCGGGTAGAGCGCGTAGTCCTGGAACACCATGGCGATGTCGCGGTGGCGCGGCGGCAGGTCGTTGACGTGCTGGCCGGCGATGCTGACGTCGCCGCCGCTGATGGGTTCCAGCCCGGCGATCATGCGCAGCAGCGTGCTCTTGCCGCAGCCCGAAGGCCCGACGAAGACGGCGAACTCGCCGTGGCGGATGTCGAGGTCGATGCCGTGGATGACCTCGACCGAGCCGTAGCGCTTGGTCACGCTGCGCAGCGCGACCTCGGCCATCAGTACCCGCCTTGGGGCTTGGCCACTGCAGGGGCGGGCGCGCCACCATCGATGGCCCGCAAGGCCTGTGCCGCCGCCTGCGCCGCGCGCATCAGCAGGCCCAGGTCGGACGCCACGGCGACGTAGTCGTAGCCCATGGCGCGGTAGCGGGCCACCACCTCGGGCGTGCCGCCGACGGTGCCGATGGGCACGCCCAGGGCGTTGGCGCGGCGGCCGGCGGCGGCCATCAACGCCATCACATCCGGATGGGTCAGGTTGCCGACATGGCCCATCACGCCCGACAAGTCGCCCGGACCGACGAACAGGCCATCGACACCGGGCACGGCAGCGATTTCTTCCAGGCGCCCCATGGCCTCGGGCGTTTCCATCTGCACCAGCACGCAGACGTTCTGGTTGGCATGGCGGAAGTGGTCGGGCGTGGTGCCGAAGCGCGACGCGCGGCTCATGCCGGCCATGCCGCGCACACCCTCGGGCGCGTAGCGCGTGGCGGCCACCGCGCGGCGAGCTTCGTCGGCGTTCTGGATGAAGGGAAAGAGCAAGGTGTTGGCACCAGCGTCCATCACGCGCTTGACGTTGACCGTGTCGTTCCAGGGCACGCGCACCACCGGCTTCATCGCCGTGTTGCCCACGGCCTGCAGCATGTGCACCAGGTCCATCAGGTCCAGCGGTGTGTGCTCCATGTCGATGACACCCCAGTCGAAGCCGGCGCAGCCGACGGCCTCGACGACGATGGGGCTGGCCGACATCACCCAGGTGCCGATGGGCACACGGGTGGCGCGGTCGTTCAGGAGTTGGGTAAACGGATTCATCGTGAGCCTCTAGAAGATCGAAGGCTCGGGCGTCGGCGCCGTGCCTTGCAGGAAGTCGAAGTCACAGCCCTGGTGGGCCTGCGTGACGTGCTGCTGGTAGAGCTGCGTGTAGCCGCGCGTGAAAGGCTGGACGGGCACCACCCAGGCGGCGCGGCGTTGCGCCAGTTCGTCGTCGGGAACCAGCATCGCGATGCGCCGCGCCGCCACGTCGAGCTCGACGATGTCGCCGGTACGCAGCAGCGCCAGCGGCCCGCCCACGGCGCTTTCCGGGCTGATGTGCAGCACGCAGCTGCCGTAGTGGGTGCCGCTCATGCGCGCGTCGGACAGCCGCAGCATGTCGCGCACGCCACGCTGCAGCAGCTTCTTCGGCAGCGGCAGATTGCCCCATTCGGGCATGCCCGGCGCACCCACCGGACCGGCGTTGCGCAGCACCAGCACGCTGTCTTCGTCGACGTCCAGGTCGGGGTCGGCCATGGCTGCCTGCATCTGCGGCTGGCTGTCGAAGACCAGGGCGCGGCCGCGGTGCTGGAAGAACTTGGGGTTGGCCGCGCTGGGCTTGATGACGGCACCGTCGGGCGCGAGGTTGCCGGTCAGCACGGCCAGCGCGCCGTGCGGGCTGACGGGCCGGTCCAGCGGCCGGATGATCTCGTCGTCGCCGACGCTGCGGCCGTCGAGCTGTTCGCGCAGCGGCCGGCCGGTCACCGTGGTCTCGTCCAGCGACAACTGCTCGCGGATGCGGTTCATCAGCGCCGGCAGACCACCGGCGTAATAGAAGTCTTCCATCAGCTTGTCGCCGCTGGGGAAGAGGTTGGCCAGCACCGGCACGCGGCGCGCCACGGCGTCCAGGTCGGCCAGCGTCAGGTCGACGCCAGCGCGGCCGGCCATCGCGACGATGTGCACTGCCGCGTTCGTCGAGCCGCCCAGCGCCATCTGCACCGCCGCAGCGTTCAGAAAGGCACCGCGCGTCAGGATGCGCCGCGGCGTCAGGTCTTCCCAGATCATGGCCACGATGCGCTCGCCGCAATCGGCCGCCATGCGCGGGTGGGCGGCGTCCATCGCCGGGATGCTGCTGGCGCCCGGCAGGCACATGCCCAGCGCTTCGGCGATGGCCGTCATGGTGCTGGCCGTGCCCATGGTGTTGCAGGTGCCCGGGCTGCGCGTCATGCGCGATTCCAGCCGCACCCATTCTTCGGCACCGATCTTTCCGGCCTGCAGTTCGTCCCAGAACATGCGCGTGTGCGTGCCAGCGCCCACCGCCCTGCCCTGGTGGCGGTCGTTCAGCATCGGGCCGGCCGGGCAGAACAGGGCCGGCAAACCCATGCTGGTGGCGCCCATCAGCAGGCCCGGAGTGGTCTTGTCACAGCCGCCCAGCAACACCGCGCCGTCGATGGGCAGGCTGCGCAGCAGCTCTTCGGTTTCCATCGCCAGGAAGTTGCGGTAGAGCATGGTGGTGGGCTTGACCATCACCTCGCCCAGGCTCATGGCAGGCAGTTCGAAAGGCATGCCGCCAGCCAGCAGCACACCGCGCTTGACGGCCTCGGCGCGCTCACGCAGGTGGGCGTGGCAGGGCGACAGGTCCGACCAGGTGTTGATGAGGGCCACGATGGGCCGGTTCATCACGTCTTCGCGGCGCAAACCCATCTGCTGCATGCGCTGCCGATGGGCGAAGCCGCGCATGTCGTTGGCCGCGAACCAGCGACGGCTGCGAAGGTCGGCAAGAGCTCGGGTCATGCAGGTGACTGCGGGTTTTGTTACCGCTAACATAGGATCACGCCAACCCAGCGTCCATTCTGGCTAACCCGGTGCCCAAACCCATCACCGCCCCTGCTTCCGAAACGATGGCCCGCCAGGCCCGCCGCGGCCACGGCCGGGTGACGCTGCAGAACGTGGCCGCCGTGGCCGGCGTCACGGCCATCACCGTGTCGCGCTACCTGCGCGAACCGCAGGTGGTGGCGCCCGAGACCGCCGAGCGCATCCGCAGCGCGCTGGCGGCGAGCGGCTACGTGCCGAACAAGCAGGCCGGGCTTTTGGCCAGCGGCGTGGGCAACATCGTGGCGGCGCTGCTGCCCAATCTGGCGAATTCCATCTTTGCCGAAACCGCGCAGGGTCTGAGCGACGGCCTGCAGGCCGCCGGCTTCGAATTGCTGATCGCCGCCACCGGTTACTCGCAAGCCCGCGAAGAACATCAACTCCGGGCCTTGATGGGCTGGCACCCGGCGGCGGTGGTCGTCACCGGCAGGCGCCACTCGGCCGGCGCGCTGAAGCTGCTGGCCCATGCCAAGACGGCCGGCACGCCGGTCATCGAAATCTGGGACCACCATCCGCCCGAAGGCGGTACGCGCCGGCCCCACTTCACGCAGATCGGCTTCAACCACGACCACGTCGGTCGCGCCATGGCCGAGCACCTGCTGCGCGCCGGCCACCGTGAACTGGCCTATGTGGACAGCGGCATCGCCGAGGACTACCGCGCCCATGAACGCGGCATCGCCTTCGCGGCCGTCGCGGCCGAAAACGGCGCCCGCGTCACCGTGATCAAGGCGCCCCCAGGCGACGCCTTCGACGCCGGTCGCCAGGTGCTGGGCGACCTGGTGCGCGCCGGCCCGCCGGCCATCACCGCCGCGGCTTTCGCCAACGACCACCTGGCCTGCGGCGCCTTGCTCGAAGCCGCGCGGTGCGGCGTGGCCGTTCCCGGCCGCATGGCCTTGCTGGGCTTCGGTGACTTCGCCCTTGCGCGGCAACTGAGCCCCGCTCTGTCCAGCGTGCAGCTGCCGCGGCATGCCATCGGGGCCGAGACCGCGCGTTCGCTGCTGCAAGCCCTGCACCACGGCAAGGCCGCGCTGCCCGTGGCACTGCCCTGGGCGCTGGTGGCGCGCGGCAGCACGTCGAGCGGCTGAGCGCGTCGCCGCCCGTTCAGCGCAACAGCAGCACTGCCGCCAGGACGAAGAGCGCCAGCCACAAGGTCTCGGCCACGATCAGCAGCACCGGCGCCCAGCCCATGCGCGCCAGCTGGCGGAACGAGGTCTTCATGCCCAGCGCGGCAATCGCCAGCACCAGGCAGGCGCGTGAACCGGCGTTCAGGGCCTGCTGCACGGCCGGCGCAAAGGCGCCCAGCGAATTCAGCGCCACCATGGCGATGAAGAGCCACAGGAACCAGGGCAGCAAGGCCGGCCGGGCGACGGCGTGGCCGTCGGCCTGCGCCTGCAACGCGGCGATGCGCTCGGTGCGGAAGGCCAATGACACGCCGGCCACGACGACGGTCAGCAAGGTCACGCGGAAGAGCTTGACGATGGTCGCGGCGTCGCCGGTGGCGGGGTCGATGGTGTAGCCGGCGCCCACCACCTGCGCCACATCGTGGATGGTGCCGCCCAGGAACAGCCCACCCAGTGCCGGAGGCAGGCCCAGTGCGCGCACCACCAGCGGGTACAGCACCATGGCCACGGTGGACAGCAGCGTGACGGCCACGACGACCACCAGCGTGTAGCGGTCACCGTCTTTCTCGCGCGGCAAGACGGCGGAGATGGCCAGCGCGGCCGAGGCCCCGCAAATGGCCACCGCGCCGCCGGCCAGCACGCTGCGCGCCCGGCCCAGGCCCATTCGACGGCCAAGAAACACCGCCACGCCCAGGGTGCTGACGACGGCCAGCACCACCACGCCGGCCGTCTGCCAGCCCAGAGCGACGATCTGCACGCCGGTGATGCGCGCGCCCAGCAGCCCGACGCCCAGGCGCAGCACATCGCGCGCGCCGAACTCGACGCCGGCCTTGGTGCGCGGCGCGCTGGCCAGCGGGTTCAGCGCCACGCCGAAGAACAGCGCGTAGAGCATCTGCGGCCCGCCTTGCAAGGCGGCCACCAGGGTGGCGACCCCGCCCAGCGCCGCGGCGGCCATCAAGCCCGGTGCCAGCGCCAGGATCCTTGAAAGGGCGGCGTGCGGCCCCGTCATGCCGGACGCGACAGCAGATTGACGTAGTCGTGCTGCGCCGTCACCACCGTGCTGACGCGCCATTCCACCGGCTGCCCGCCCAGACCCAGCGCCACGCGGCGCACCTGCAGCACCGGCTGGCCCAAGGCCACGCCCAGCACGCGCGCGGCGGCGCGGTCGGCCCCCACGGCACGCAGGCGTTCGTGGGCGCGCACGACGCTGATGCCGAACTCGGTCTGGTAGAGGTGGTAGATCGTGCTCTTGCGTTCGCGCAGGCGCTTCTCGGTCAGGCCGCGGAACAGCCTGGCCGGCAGGACCAGCCTGTCGTGCACCACCGGCCGGCCCTGCAGGCGCAAGCGGTTCTCGATCTGCAGCGCCGGCTCACCGGCTTTCAGACCCAGTGCCTCGGCGGCCTCTTCGTCCAGGCGAATGCGTTCGAAAGACACCAGCTCGACTTCCGGGGCTTCACGCAAGCCGTCGCTGCGTTCGACGTGGAAGAACTGGAACAGGAAGCGGTCGCTGGTGTGCATGGCCACGAAGGTGCCGCGGCCCTGGCGGCGCACCAGGATGTGTTCGGCCACCAGGTCGTCCACGGCGCGGCGCAGCGTGCCGACGGAAACGCCGTAGCCGGTGGCCAGTTCGCCTTCGCTGGGCAAGGCATCACCCGGCGCGACGGCGCCCCCTTCGATGGATTGCAGCAAAGCACGCTTGACGGCGCGGAACAGCGGCATGCCGGCGGCGTCGGGCGCGATGGTCTGCAGGCTGTGGGCGCGAGGGGACGTTGGTCGGCGGGCAGCAGGCATGTTGCATTCTAGGCACCCATACCCTGATTCATCCAGGTCATATGGATGACCTGATTGACGCGCGGCTTCAGTGCTTCAATACTGGCGTCCCGCCCGAAGAACCGGGCGGCCCGAACAGGAGCGCAGGATGATTCACTTTGTATTGCATGACGCCCAAGACAGCGTGGCTGTCGTGGTGGTGGAAGGCGTGAAGGCCGGCATGGCCTTGAACGGCTGGATCATGGACGAGGACAAGATGATCGCCGTCGATGCGCGGCAGGACATCCCCATCGGCCACAAGGTCGCGCTGAAGAACATGGCCGTCGGCGACACCGTCGTCAAGTACGGCATCGACATGGGCAAGGTCGTCGCGCCCATCCAGGCGGGCGAACACGCCCACGTGCACAACATCAAGACCAAGCGCTGGTAAGGACTCCACCATGAGCATCGTCGACAAGAACACCACCTTCATGGGCTACCGCCGCGAAAACGGCCGCGTGGGCGTGCGCAACCACGTCATCATCCTGCCGCTGGACGACCTGTCCAACGCGGCGGCCGAGGCCGTGGCGCACAACATCAAGGGCGCGATGGCCATCCCGCACCCCTACGGCCGGCTGCAGTTCGGCGCCGACCTCGACCTGCACTTCCGCACCCTGATCGGCGCGGGCTGCAACCCCAACGTGGCGGCGGTGGTGGTCATCGGCATCGAAGACGGCTGGACGCAGAAGGTGGTCGACGGCATCAAGGCCACCGGCAAGCCGGTGGTCGGCTTCGGCATCGAACTGCACGGCGACCACGACACCATCATGCGGGCCAGCAAGGCGGCGCGCGAATACGTGCAGTGGGCCAGCGAGAAGCAGCGCGAGGTCTGCCCCATCCACGAGTTGTGGGTCTCCACCAAGTGCGGCGAAAGCGACACCACCAGCGGCTGCGGCGCCAACCCCACCGTGGGCGACGCCTTCGACAAGCTGCACGCACTGGGCAGCACGCTGTGCTTCGGCGAGACGACCGAACTCACCGGCGGTGAACAGATCGTCGCCGCACGCTGCGCCACCGATGCGATCCGCGATCAGTTCATGTTCATGTTCAACCGCTACCAGGACGTGATCAACCGCCACAAGACCAGCGACCTGTCGGACAGCCAGCCGACCAAGGGCAACATCGCCGGCGGCCTGACGACCATCGAAGAGAAGGCGCTGGGCAACATCCAGAAGATCGGCAAGAAGTGCACGGTGGACGGCGTCATCGACAAGGCCGAAATGCCCACCCACCCCGGCCTGTGGTTCATGGACTCCAGCAGCGCCGCGGCCGAGATGGTCACCCTGTGCGCGGCATCGGGCTACGCCGTGCACTTCTTCCCCACCGGCCAGGGCAATGTCATCGGCAACCCCATCGTGCCGGTCATCAAGATCTGCGCCAACCCACGCACGGTGCGCACGATGAGCGAGCACATCGACGTCGACACCACCGGCCTGCTGCAGCGTGAACTGACGCTGGACCAGGCCGGCGACAAGCTGCTGGACAACATGCTGCGCACCGCCAACGGCCGGCTCACTGCCGCTGAAGCCTTGGGGCACCGCGAGTTCGTGCTGACGCGCCTGTACGAAAGCGCCTGACCGTGTCGCGCATCGTCATCACCGAGTTCATGGACGAGCGCGCCGTGGCGCAACTGGCGGCGGTGCACGATGTGCTGTACGACGCCCAGTTGGTCGATGACGCGGCGCGACTGCGCATCCACGCCGCCACGGCGGACGTGCTCATCGTGCGCAACCGCACCCAGGTGCGCGGCGAGTTGCTGGCCGCGATGGCCGAATGCCGGGTCGTCGGCCGGCTGGGCGTGGGGCTGGACAACATCGACGTGGCGGCCTGCGAGGCGCGTGGCATGCGGGTCATACCGGCCACGGGCGCGAATGCGCTGAGCGTGGCCGAATATGTGGTCGGCACGGCCCTGCTGCTGCTGCGCGGTGGCTACCAGTCCAGCCCCGCCGTGGCGCAGGGGCAGTGGCCGCGCAACGCGCTGTCCAACGGGCGCGAAGCCGGGGGCAAGCTGCTGGGCCTGATCGGCTTCGGCTCCATCGGGCAACTCACGGCCCGGCTGGCGCAGGCCTTGGGCATGCGGGTCATCGCCCACGACGCGCTGATGCCCGCCGACCACCCGGCCTACGCCGACCACGGCGTGGCCTGCGTCAACCTCGACGCGCTGGTGGCCAGCGCCGATGTCGTCAGCCTGCACGTGCCCTTGGTGGACGGCACGCGCGGCCTGTTCAGCGCTGCGCGCATGGCGGCAATGCGGCCAGGCGCGGTGCTGATCAATACCGCGCGCGGGGGCATCGTCGACGAAGTGGCGCTGGCTGCCGCCCTGAAGTCGGGTCATCTGGGCGGTGCAGCCATCGACGTCTTCGGCACTGAACCACTGCCCGCCTCACCGCACTTCCAGGACTGCCCGAATCTGGTACTGACACCGCACATCGCCGGCGTCACCGCCGAGGCCAACGAACGCGTCAGCTTCCTGATAGCCGACAAGGTGCTGGAGGCCTTGCGATGAAAGTCGCGATGAAGGAACTGGAGGCGCTGGTCACACGCCGGCTCCAAGCCGCAGGCGCCAACGACGCGATGGCCGAAAGCACAGCGCGGGCCTTGGTGCTGGCCGAAGCGCAGGGCCTGGGCTCGCATGGACTCAGCCGCGTCGGCCAGTACGCCACCCACCTGGGCAACGGCCGCGCGAACGGCGCGGCGCAGCCGCAGCTGCTGCGGCGCCAGGGCGGCGCGCTGGTCATCGACGCGCAGCAAGGGCTGGCCTTTGCGGCTTGCGAGTTGGCGGTGGCCGAGGCCATCGCCGCCGCCCGTGAACATGGCATCGCCATCGCCGGCGTGGTGCGCAGCCACCACTGCGGTGTGGTGGTGGACCACCTGCGTGCGGTCGCAGCGGCGGGCATGGTCGGGCTGGGCTTCGCCAACTCGCCGGCCGCCATGCCAGTGGCCGGCGGCAAGCACCCGGTGTTCGGCACCAACCCGGTGGCCGCGGTGTTTCCGCGGCGCGATGCCGACCCCCTGATGATCGACCTGAGCCTGAGCGAAGTGGCCCGCGGCAAGCTGATGGTGGCGGCCAAGGAAGGCCGCGCCATCCCGCTGGGCTGGGCGCTGGATGCGGATGGCCAGCCCACCACCGACCCCAAGGCCGGCATGGCCGGTTCGATGTTGCCCATAGGAGCCGCCTCGTCACCCAAGGGCGCGATGCTGGCGCTGGTCGTCGAGTTACTGGTCACCGCCGTCATCGGTGCGCAGTTCGGTTTCGAGGCGTCGAGCTTCTTTATCGACGCCGGCAACCGGCCGGGCATCGGCCAGGCCTTCATCGTCATCAACCCCGGCGCGCTGGCCGGCCCTTCCAGCTACCTCGACCGGCTGGAGGTCTTGGTGACGGAAATGCTGAGCGACGAAGGCGTGCGCCTGCCCGGCGCGCGCCGCCAGGCCTTGCTGCAACGCGCCCGCGCCGAGGGTGTGGAAGTGGCCGATGCGATGATCGCCAGCCTGCAAGCCACCTGACCGCCCGGGAGCCCCGCCATGCAAAGACGCGACCTGCTGAAGACCGCCCCCGCCCTGCTGCTGCCGGTCTGCCCCGGTCTGGCGGGGGCCCAGGACTACCCCAAGACCGGCGCCCTGCTGCGCTATGTGGTGCCCTTCCCGCCCGGCGGCCTGACCGACGTGATGGCCCGGCTGGTCGGCCAACAACTGGGTGAACGCTGGAAAGTCACCGTCACCATCGACAACAAGCCCGGCAGCGGCGGGCAGATCGGCGCGGCCGAGGTGGCCAAGGCGGCCGGCGACGGGCAGACGCTGCTGGCCATCACCATGACCCACGCCGCCAACGTCACGCTCTTCAAGGGCCGCACCGCGTTCGACTTCCAGAAAGACCTGCGCCCGGTGGCGCTGCTGGCCGGCTCGCCGATGCTGGTGGTGGTGCCGGCCGCCAGCCCCATCAAGGACTTCAAGGACCTGGTGCTGCGCGCCAAGGGCGGCAAGCTGAACGCCGGCTCCAGCGGCAACGGCACACCGCCGCACCTGACGCTGGCGCTGTTCAATGACCTGTACAAGACCGACATCCAGCACGTGCCCTACAAGGGCGGCGCACCGGCCATCACCGACCTGATCGGCGGCCAGCTGGACGTGATCTTCTCCAACCTGCCGGAAAGCGTGGCCCACGTGAAGAGCGGCAAGCTGCGCGCGCTGGCGATCGCCAGCAGCACCCGCCACGCGATGGTGCCCGAGGTGCCGACCACCGCCGAAGCGGGTGCGCCGCAGCTGGCGGTGGAAAACTGGACCGCCATCATGGCGCCGGCCAGCACGCCCGAAGCGGCGGTGAACAAGCTCGGCGCCGAGGTGCTGAAGATCATGGCCTCGCCCGACATCGAAGAGCGTGCGCGCACCCAGGGTTTCCGTGTCGATGCGCGCGGCCCGCAGCCCTTTGGTCGCTTCCTCAGCGAGGAGATCGAGCGCTGGGCCCGCGTCATCGCGGCGGCGCGCATCACGGCCGAGTAAGCGCTACCGGGCAGCGGCGAGACCGCCTGCGGGCCGCGGCCGCTCAGACCGGTTCGTCGTTGGCCGCCGTGCTGCCGCTGCGGTCGGTGCGCACCGCAAAGCCTTCGGCGCCCAGCGTGGCCACCGAACCGGCCTGCGCACTGGCGCGCTGCAGCAGGGTGTTGGCGTCCTTGCCATGGTCGGGGTAGAGCGCCAGGCCGACCGACGCCGTGACCGCGCAAGGCTGGCCGGCCACCGTCACCGGCTGCTGCAGCGTGCGCACCAGCTTGCCGGCCACGCGCTCGCCGTCGCTGCGCGATTCCAGCCGGCCCAGCAGCACGCCGAAAGCGTCGGGGCCGATGGCCGCCACCACGTCGCTGGCGCGCAAGGCGCTGCGCAGGCGCACGGCCACCTTGCGGCGCAGCACATTGCCGGCCTCGCCGCCCAGGCGCGCTGCGGCCGCACCGAAGCCTTCGATGCGCAGCACCAGCAGCACCATCGGGGCCGGCTCGCGTTCGCGCAGCGCCAGCAGTTGCGTCATGTGTTCCAGCAACTGCGCCTGGTGCGGCAGACCGGTGGCCAGGTCGGTGGCATAGGCCGTGCGCGCGGCGCGTTCCAGGCGCTTGCGCAGCACGGCGTGGCGCAGCGTGCGCGGCAAGGCGGCGCGGTGGGCGGCCAGCAACACCGCTTCCACACCGCGGCCCAGCAGTTCGGCCTCCAGCCCGTCATCGGCCTCGCCAGCCAGCACCACCAAGGCGCTGTCGAAGGCGGCCTGCGTCAGATCGGGCCGCGCAGCCAGCGCGCGCAAGGCCGCGGGCGTTTCCGCGCACCACACCACGGCGTCATGCAGCCCGGCTCGGCCGGCATCGGCCGCCTCGCTGAGCTGCAGGCCCGGCACCTGCAAGGCCGCGCGGGTGGCGTCTTGGGCACCGAGCAGAAGGACCGATAAGGTGTGCGCAGTCATGGGCGAATGATGCCGCATACGGGCGGCTGTCCGCCGAGACATGCAGCCCAGCCAGGTCGGCTTCAAGGCCTCGAGCGGCCGCCGGTCACCACCAGGGCGATGCCGCCCAGGATGGCCAGCGCGGCCAGCAGCAGGCGCAGGCTCAGCGCTTCGCCCAGCCAGGCGATACCGCCCACCGCGGCGAGGACGGGCACGGCCAACTGCAGCGTGGCCGCCGTGGTCACCCGCAGCGCGGGCAGCACCGTGTACCAGATGGCATAGCCCACGCCCGAGGCCAGCGCGCCCGAAGCCAGGGCGCAGGCCACACCGGCAGCGTCCAGCGCCGTGCCGCGCCACAGCAGCGCGCTGCACAGCACCGCCGGCAGCACGGCCCTGGCGAAGTTGCCAGCGGTCACTTGCAAGGGGTCGCCCTGGCCCCGACCCCGCACGGTGTAGACCGCCCAGGCCATGCCGGCGGCCGCCATCAAGAGACTGCCCTGCCAGGGCGGCGCGGCCCAGCCCGGCAACACCAGGCCGACCAAACCGGCCAGCGCCACGGCCCAGCCCGCCGTCTGCACGCCGCGCAGGCGTTCGCCCTGGTGCAGCCCCCAAGCGATCATCGAAGCCTGCACGGCGCCGAACAGCAGCAGCGCCCCGGTGCCCGCGCTGAGGCTGGCGTAAGCGAAGGAGAAGGCCGCGGCGTAGACGAAGAGCGCCATGGCCGACGGCCAGTTGCCGGCCTGGCCCTGCGCGCTGGCGCGCGGGCCGTCGCGCCAGCGGGCGATGAGCCACAGGCAGAGTGCCCCCGCGACCAGGCGGATCAGCGTGAAGCTGGCCGCGTCGATGGCGGTGTGGCGCAAGGCCAGGCGGCACAGCAGCGAATTGCCGGCGAAGGCCAGCAGCGCCACCAGCGTCAGCGCGGCGTGGCGCCAGGCAGCGCTCGGGCTAGCGACAGCGATAGCGATAGCGGTTACTCAGAGTCATCGGGTTTTGTATCACGCCCAGACCGTGCGGCGGCGCTTGGGCTCTGCCCTGGGTCCGTCAACGCACAGACGGCCCGGGGCCAGCCGGTATAGCCTTGTCGAGGTTGCAACTCGGGCAGGTGATGCAAAGTGATCCAGATCCGGCAGTTCGGGGTGTTGAGCGCGGTGCTGGCTGCAGGGGTCTTGGGCACGGCGGCCCTGGCGGCCCCGCCCGAAGCGGCCGACGCCGCCGCCTCGGCCGCTGCTGCCGTCGCCGCGGCCCAGGCCGACCCGGTCTTCGAGCCCGCACGGCAGTCGGTGCACGCAACCACCGTCTGGCTGGCGCGCGGCGTGGACAGTTGGTTCGGTGACAAGCCTTTCTCGGACGGCGGCAAGATCACCGACGGCCGCCTCAGCCTCTTCGTGCTGAAGCGGCAGGGCGAATCGCCCGACGTCAGCCTGCGTTTCAACGCACGCGCCTGGCTGCCCAACCTGCAGGACCGCGCCTACCTGTTCCTGGGGCGCGACGACAGCCGGGAAACCGTCACCGACAAGCCGGAAGCCCTCACGCGCCAACAGCGGCTGCTCAAGGAGGGCACCGCCGACCCGTCCTTCTTTGCCGGCCTGGGTTTTGCGCTGCACGATGCGGTGCAGTTCCGCATCGGCTTTCACGGCGGCCTGAAACCCTATGCGCACGCGCGCTTCAGCCAAGCCTGGCCCTTGGGCGGCGCCGACCGCGTCGACTTCCGCGAAACCCTGTTCTGGACGCCCGACGACCGCATCGGCTCGACCACGGCCCTGTCCTACGAACACGCGCAGTCATCGACCTTGGTGCTGCGCTGGCTCAATGCGGCCACCATCACCCAGGACTCGAAGAAGTTCGAATGGTCGAGCATCCTGGGTGCCTACCGGTCTTACGGCAACCAGCAGTTGCTGACGCTCGAAGCGCTGGGCAGCGGCTTGCAGGGCGCGGGCGTGCCGGTCACCGACATCGGCGTCCAGGTGAAATGGGAACAGCCGGTCCACAAGGACTGGCTGCTGGGCGAGATCCTGGTCGGCCACTTCTGGCCGCGCCCCGATGCCCAGACCGAGCGCACCCGGGCGTGGGCCCTGGGTGCCGGCTTGAAGATGAAGTTCTGAACGCCGGCGCCGGCGGCCCGCCTATTTCGCGCCCACCGCCTTCACCACCTCGCCGCCCTTCATCACGAAAGCCACGCGCTGCAGCGACGTGACGTCGGCCAAGGGATTGCCGGCGATGGCGATCAGATCGGCGTAGCGGCCCACCGCGATGGCCCCCACGTCGGCGGTCCGGCCCAGCGCCTCGGCGGCGTTGACGGTGGCCGACCGGATGGCCTGCAGCGGCGTCATGCCCCAGGTGACCATGGTGGCAAATTGCCTGGCGTTGTCGCCATTCGGGTAGACGCCGGCGTCGGTGCCGTAGACCATCTGCACGCCCGCCTTCACGGCGGCCTGGAAGGTCTGCCGCTGCTTCAGGCCGATGACCCTCTCCTTCTCCAGCGACTCCTTGAAGACGCCGTTCTTCTCGCCTTCGGCCAGGATGTAGTCGTCGTTGTAGATGTCCATCGAAAACCAGGTGCCGTGCTGCTTGGCCAGCGCAAAGGCTTCTTCGTCGGCCAGGCTGGCGTGCTCGATGGTGTCGGCGCCGGCACGGATGGCGTCCTTGATGCCCGAGGTGCCATGGGCATGCACCGCCACGCGCAAGCCCAGCCTGTGCGCTTCATCGACCAGGGCCTTCATTTCCGACAGGTCGTACTGCTGGCCGCCGACGCTGTCGCCCTTGGACAGCACGCCGCCCGTGGCGCAGAACTTGATGACCTCGGCGCCGTATTTGCGCAGCTTGCGCACCGCGGCGCGGATGGCCTGCGGACCATCGGCCACCGCGGGTGCAGGCACGCTGATCGACGGCGGGAATTCGGTGCTGTCGCAATGGCCGCCGGTGGCGCCGATGGCGTAGGTGGCCGGCACGACGCGCGGGCCGGGGATGTGGCCGGCCTCGATGGCCTGCTTCAGCGCCACGTCATCGTAGTTGCCCGAGCCGACGTTGCGCACGGTGGTGAAGCCGGCCTCGAGCGTCTGCTTCGCACTGGCCACGCCGATCACGGTCCAGAAGTTGTCGGTGAATTCCAGCCCCCGGTAGCCGCTGTAGCGCGGGTCGCCGGTCAGGTGGACGTGCATGTCGATCAGGCCGGGCAGCAGCGTCAAGCCGGGCAGGTCCACCCGGCGCGCGCCGTCGGGTCGTGCGTCGCCCTGTTTGCCCACTGCGGTGATGCGGCCGTCGGTGATGGTCAGTTGGGGCTTGTCGACGATGCGGCCCGTGGCGACATCGAGCAGGCGCTCGGCAGTGACGACGACGGTGTCGGCGTGGACAGCGGCAGCCGCCAGCAGCGAGAAGGCGAAGACGGTGAGCGGTTTGCGCATGGGCAGGGTGCATCGATCAGCGAAGGTGGCCGGATTCTGGCCGAGGACCGGGCCGCGCACCCGGGCGCGACTGAGGCCGGCGCGGGCCCGGCGCAGCCCGATCTTCGAGGTGGCGGGCGCCTCGCGAAATATCATGCACATCAATCATCGGGGAGGGGTGTATGGCGAACTTGCTGGTTCGAGGGGTCGATGAAGCCGTGGTCAGGGCCTTGAAGCAGCGCGCCGCCATCGCGCTGGGGAACGACTTGACCGTGGTGACCCGCAACACGGCGGACTTCGCGGGCACGGGTGCCAGGATGCTGAACCCCTACGCCGCAGCCTGACTTCCTAGGGTCAGTGCCCCGCACCGTCCTCGGCGTCATCTTGCAGGATGTGTGCGTAATCTTGGCCGCCGTAGAACACGCCAATGATGGAGACCTGTTCGACACCCACATCAAACGCGATCACCGCGCGCTTCTTGTAATTGGTGACACGCAGGCCGGGCCGTACGTCATCGCGCAGGGTTCCGCGATGGGGAAAGACGTGCAGGCTCTCGCAGTAGCCCACGATGGCATCGGTGTACCGCCCAGCAATGTCGTGGGAAGCGGCAGCCGCGATGTACCGGTACAGCTCTGCAAGCTGCTCTTGAGCTTCGGGCGTGAATACAACGCGATAGCTCATCGCATCTTGGCATGCTCAGCAGCCAGACGGGCACGGACCTGCTCAGCGGTAACGGCCCTGGAAGGATCGGCCTTGAGTGCATCGAAGGCTGGCCCGACCTGGTTCTGCAGCCAGTTTTCGACCGCCCGGTCCCGTGCCAGCAGTGCGCGCAGCCCGTCCCGGATGACTTCGCTTTCTGTGGCGTACTCACCAGTCAGGACTTTGGCTTTCACCGCGTCCGCCATGTCGTTGGGCAAGGTGATGCTGAGCTGTTGGGTGGTTCGCATGGCAGGCCCCGTGACATCGGTAGGATTTAATCCTATTCTTGCAGCTGCCGAGTGTCCAGCGATGGTGGCGGCTCCTGGGTGCCGGTCGATGCGATGAACGCCAGCTGGCCGAAGTACTGCCGGCGATGCGCAAGGACCGTCGCCCAAACCGCGTGCAAACCGCTGGCACGGCGCGCACATTTACCCGCTTTCCAAGCCCTTTTGTAGGCGAGTCCTGTATCAGTGGGGGGGGCGTTTGGGTTCCCAGACGGGACCGAACACGTGCAAAGATGTGGAGCGGGTGAGGGGAATCGAACCCCTGTATGAAGCTTGGGAAGCTGCCGTTCTACCATTGAACTACACCCGCAGCAGCCTCCGATTCTAGCCACTTGAAGGCGGTCGCCGGCCCCGTTGTCATCTCACGATGTGGCACGCATTTCCGACCGCCGAAACGGGCGCGCACTCTCACCATGCAGAAAATCGTTGCACCGCACGAATTCGGGTTTGTGCGGGGGGAGTCTGCGGCTTTTTGTCGATTTACGGCGACACACAGGGCCCTACCCTGCGCCTCAAAATGATCGGGATGGACAGCCCCTAGGGCTGACCCGTCAGGCGCCTGCGTCGGCCCTCACACCCACACCGCATTCGACGGCGAACGCCTGCGTCCGCCGCCAACCGCTTCTTTCAATTTGGACTTTTGGAGTTTTCGATGAGCAAGGCACTGACGGGTTACCGCATCCTGGATTTCACCCACGTGCAGTCAGGTCCGACCTGCACGCAACTGCTGGCCTGGTTCGGCGCCGACGTGATCAAGGTCGAGCGGGCCGGTGAAGGCGATGCCACGCGCGGCCAGTTGCGCGACATTCCGGGCGCCGACAGCCTGTACTTCACGATGCTGAACCACAACAAGCGGTCGATCACCATCGACACCAAGAAGCCGGCCGGCAAGCAGGTGCTGGAAACGCTGATCAAGACCTGCGACGTGCTGGTCGAGAACTTTGCGCCGGGCGCGCTGGACCGCATGGGCTTCAGTTGGGAGCGCATCAACGAGCTGAACCCGAAGATGGTGGTGGCCTCGGTGAAGGGCTTCGGCCCGGGCCGCTATGAAGACTGCAAGGTCTACGAGAACGTGGCCCAGTGCGCCGGCGGCGCGGCATCGACCACCGGCTTCGACGACGGCCCGCCGCTGGTCACCGGCGCGCAGATCGGCGACAGCGGCACCGGGCTGCACCTGGCCCTGGGCATCCTGGCGGCGCTGCTGCAGCGCCACACCACGGGCCGCGGCCAGAAGGTGCTGGCGCCCATGCAGGACGCCGTGCTCAACCTGTGCCGCGTCAAGCTGCGCGACCAGCAGCGCCTGGAGCGCACCGGCACGCTGCACGAGTACCCGCAGTACCCCGACACCGAATTCGGCGACGCCGTGCCGCGCGCCGGCAACGCCAGCGGCGGCGGCCAGCCGGGCTCGATCCTGAAGTGCAAGGGCTGGGAGACCGATCCCAACGCCTACATCTACTTCATCACGCAGGCTGCCGTCTGGCCAGCGGTGTGCAAGGTCATCGGCGAGGAAGGCTGGATCACCGACGAGGCCTATGCCACGCCATCGGCGCGGCTGCTGCACCTGAAGCCCATCTTCAAGCGCATCGAGAAGTGGACGATGACCAAGGACAAGATCGAGGCCATGGAGATCCTGAACCAGTTCGACATCCCCTGTGGTCCCATCCTGTCGATGAAGGAAATCGCAGCCGATGAATCGCTGCGCGCCAGCGGCACCATCGTCGAGGTGGACCACCCAGTGCGCGGCAAGTACCTCAGCGTGGGCAACCCGATCAAGATGTCGGACAGCCCGACCGACGTCACCCGCTCGCCCTTGCTGGGCGAGCACACCATCGAAGTGCTGGAGCAACTCGGCTACACGACCGCGCAGATCGACGCCTTGCGCGCCGAACGCGTGATCTGAAGGGGTCGCCATGCACACCGACCAGCACCTCTGGGTGCGCTTTGCTGCGGGCGACCGGGTGGCCTTCGGCACCCTGAGCGCGGATGCGATCACCGAGTACGGGGGCGACATGTACGCCCAGCCCACACCCACCGGCCGCACGCATGCGCTGGCCGATGTGAAGCTGCTGCACCCCAGCCAGCCGACCAAAGTGGTGGCGCTGTGGAACAACTTCCGCGCGCTGCGCAGCAAGCTGGGCCTGGGCACGCCGGCCGAGCCGCTGTACTTCATCAAGGCACCGAACAGCTACGCGAACCCGGGTGATACCGTGCTGCAGCCCTGGGCGCAGGGCAAGGTGGTGTTCGAAGGCGAACTGGGCATCGTCATCGGCAAGGCAGCCACCAACGTGGTCGAGGCCGACGCGATGGACCACGTCTTCGGCTACACCTGTGCCAACGACATCACCGAAGCCGAAATCCTGAACCGCGACGCCAGCTTCGCGCAGTGGGTGCGGGCCAAGGGCATGGACGGTTTCTGCCCCATGGGCCCGGCCATCGCCACCGGCCTGGACCCTGCCACGCTGGTCGTGCGCACCGTGCTGAATGGCGATGTGCGCCAGGACTACCCGATCAGCGACATGCACTTCAGCGTGGCGCAGCTGGTCAGTTTCATCTCGCGCGACATGACGCTGTTCTCGGGCGACGTGATCTTGTGCGGCACCTCGGTCGGTGTCGGCTCGATGAAGCCCGGCAGCGACGTGCAGGTCCACATCGACGGCATCGGCACGCTCAGCAACCGCTATGCGGCGCGCTGAGCAGCCACTGACCCCAACTTTCAATTCAGGAGCAAGGACATGAAGATTGCGATCATTGGTGCCGGCGCGATTGGCGGCTATGTCGGCGTCAAGCTGGCCCTGGCCGGCGAAGACGTCACCTTCATCGTGCGCGGCGAGAACCTCAAGGCGATCCGCGCCCACGGCATGAAGCTGGTGATGCAGGACGGCAGCGAGCAGGTGGCCAGCAATGTCCGCGCCACCAACGACTACGGCGACGCCGGGCCGCAAGACCTGGTGATCGTGGCCCTGAAGGCCCATCAGGTGGAAGCCGTCGCACGCGACGTGCCCCGGCTGTTCGGGCCGGACACCGTCGTCGTCACCATGCAGAACGGCATCCCCTTCTGGTACTTCCACCAGCACGGCGGCGCGCTGGCCGGTGCGCCGGTGCACAGCGTGGACCCGACAGGCATCATCAGCCAGTGCATACCGGCCGAACGGGTGCTGGGCTGCGTCGTCTACCCGGCTTCGGAGCTGACTGCGCCGGGGGTGGTGCAGCACGTCGAGGGCGACCGCTTCCCGCTGGGCGAACTGGACGGCAGCAGCAGCGAGCGCGTGCTGCGCATCGCCGACAGCTTCACCCGCGCCGGTTTCAAGTCGCCGGTGCTGGACAACATCCGGTCCGAGATCTGGCTGAAGCTGTGGGGTAACCTGACCTTCAACCCGATCAGCGCACTCAGCCACGCCACGCTGGTCGACATCTGCCAGTTCCCGCTGACCCGCGAACTGGCCGCCGCCATGATGCTGGAGGCCCAAGCCGTGGCCGGCAAACTGGGCATCACCTTCCGCGTGACGCTGGACAAGCGCATCGCCGGTGCCGAAAAAGTGGGCAAGCACAAGACCTCGATGCTGCAGGACGTGGAAGCCGGTCGCGAACCCGAGATCGACGCGCTGGTGGGGTCGGTGGTGGAACTGGGCCGCCTGACCGGGACGCCGACGCCGCACATCGCCACCACCTACGCGCTGGTGAAGCTGCTGGCGCGCAGCATGGCTGAGCAGCAAGGGCATGTGCGGCTGACAGCCTGACCCGGGCGGCTGGGGCCGGGCATCGGCGGCGCGGGCACAATCGCGGCCCCATGCCCGATCCCCACCAGCTGAACGAATTGCCGCTGCCTGTCGAAGACGCGGCTGACGCCAACGCAGCCCTGCGCGGTCGCCCTCTGCGCAGCTTCGTGTTGCGCGCCGGCCGCCTGGGCACCGGCCAGCAACGCGCGCTGGAAGCACTGGGGCCGCAGTACGTGTTGCCCTACACGGCGCAGATGCTGGACCTGGACGCCGTCTTCGGCCGCCACGCGCCGCGGGTGCTGGAAATCGGCTTCGGCATGGGCGACGCCACCGCGCAGGTGGCGGCCACCCAGCCCGCCACCGACTTCATCGGCATCGAGGTCCACACGCCTGGCGTCGGCGCCATGCTCAGGCACATCGGCGAACGGCCGCTGACGAATGTGCGGCTGCTGCAGCACGATGCCGTCGAGGTGCTGGCCAACATGATCCCGCCAGGCAGCCTGACCGGCGTGCACATCTGGTTCCCCGACCCCTGGCACAAGAAGCGCCACAACAAGCGCCGGCTGGTCCAGCCGGCCTTCGTGGCCGCCTTGATCACCCGGTTGGCACCGGGCGGCTACCTGCACTGCGCCACCGACTGGCAACCCTACGCCGAGCAGATGCTGGCGGTGCTGGCCGCCGAGCCCGGCCTGGTCAACACGGCGGGCTCAGGCTACGCGCCAAAACCCGACTGGCGCCCGCTGACCAAGTTCGAAGACCGCGGCTTGAAACTGGGCCACGGCGTGTGGGACCTGCTGTTCAGAACGGCCAGCGATCCATCGACGCAGGTCACCCCGTTGGAATCGCCTTCAACGAACCGATCAGGGCCGTGACCCGAGCGCCATCCCGCACCGGCAGCGGCCGGGAAATGCTGGAGATCCTGACCTTGGGCAACAAGATGCCAGCCGCAGCCAGCACCTTCGGGGTTGTCGAAAAAATTTACACCGCACTCCATCAACTTCCATAGGCAGCGCCTGTTGGTCATAAATGATTAACAAAATCAAACAGTTAGCGCGAAGAAAAAGATGTGGCCCAAACTTTGCATGAACTCTTGTGTAAGCCAATCACGATGAGCTTGCAGGCCTAGGGACTCGCTGATCAATGAGCACTTCAGCCGATCCTGAATTGACGAGAAG
>JBBAPI010000024.1:0-64484 GCA_040400915.1 Rubrivivax sp. | reverse complement strand
CATCACTGCTCGATGCTCGGTGGTGCGGCCCGGGCAGGCATCCCACAACCCTTAACAAGACCGGTCGGATGGGACCGTCGGCTTCGCAGCCACCTGCCAATCCCGTCGCGATTGAGAAGAGGAGGGGTCGCGATAGTCAGCTTTGTCAACACCAGTCACGCCGGCACGCTGGCCGCAGAAGGCAGTCTCGCCGTCATCGGCGCGGAACTCTGAAAGGTCTACATGCGCGGACGCAGCCAAAACCACGCCGATGTACCTATGGCCAGCCACAGCGAGACGATGAGAACCGCGCCGACTCGACTGGTTGGCTTCGCGCCCTTCGCCTCCATCCAGTCATCCGCCTGGACGCGGCATTCTGCAAGAACTTCGGGTGGCAAGAGCTTGATGGTTAGCCATATCAGGCCCGGAAGCAGAAGAAAGTCGTCGACATAGCCCAGCACTGGGATGAAGTCTGGAATCAAGTCGATGGGACTGAGGGCATAGGCCACCACAAACACCCCCAGCGCTTTCGCGTACCAAGGTGTCCGTGGATGCTTGCCAGCGAACCAAAGCGTCACGCCATCGCGTTTGATGCACTTGGCCCACATCTTCATTCTGCCAATGATGCTCATGGTCTCAAGCATGCCACGGCCGCCCGTCGTGGCTCGGACATACGCAGAATGCGGCGGACATCAACGATATGTCGACATGTCCCGGACGTTGCCGGCACTCAACGCCAACAGTTCGTCAAGATGCCTTCACCGGTCCCTTACAAACCGCCATCCCCCAGCACGCCCGCGTGCCGGCTGGTGAAGCGCAAGACGGCTTCGCCATGGCCTTCACACGCTCCCACCGGGCCACCCTCCGGCTGGCCTCGCTGCATGCGCGAACGATCACCTTGGGGCGACGAGTTCACGGCAACGTATGTCTCTGAAAGGTCGTAGCCGGCCGGCCAGTGTTCTGAGGGCGCGGCCGGACAGCGGTTATAGCCAGACCGGTTGAATCGCCGCCACCTTCATGCGATTCGATCAGGGCAGCGGCGTCGCCGTGTCATCGGTGAGGCAGTTTCAGCGATGCACTCGGTCTTCAGCAGGTAGTCGAAACCGCCGGCTACCAAGTGCGCTTCCAGGATCTCGGGGCGCACCTGCACCGTGGCCTTGAAGGTGTCCATCACGTCGTGCACCGTTCGGTCGAGCAGGATTTCGACGAACACCAGCAGCCCGGCACCCAGCTGGGCCGGGCTCGGCTTCGCCTCGTAGCCCAGGATGTAGCCGTCGCGGTGCAGCCGCTTCACGCGGTCCAGCACGGCGCTGGGCGACAGGTGCACGGCCTCGGCCAGCTTCAGGTTGCTGATGCGGCCGTCGGCCTGCAGCACGCGCAGGATGCGGCGGTCGAACGTGCCGATATCGAGGTCGCTGCGCTGCATGGCGCTGTCGGGCGTGTCCATGGGCCGCGGCTTTGTGGGCAAAGCCTGGTCTGCAACCAGCGGTTGTCCGGCTCGGCTGGCCAGCAACGGGCATGAGTGCGGGTGTCAAGCCTATGCGTCGCAGGCCATGCGGGGGGGGGCGCCATGAAAGTGACACAGGGGCTCATGACGATCCGTTCGTTACAAAAGTTTTCAGATCCATCAGAACCCAATAACCGAGGCCTCCATTTCATGTATGCAATTTCGACACTCCCCCGCGCAGTCACTGCCGCTCTTCTGGTGATGGCCGCAGGCGCCCAGGCGCAGTCCATCAACCTGGCTTCGTATTCGTTGGTGGGCACCTACGCGCTGCCCATACAGGCACCGGGCGTGGCGATTCAATACGAAGCCTCTGCCGTGACCTGGAACCGCAACACCAACACGCTGTTCATCGTCGGTGACGGCGGCCGCTTCATCCAGCAGACCAGTTTGACGGGCGTGGTCATCGACTCGATGGCCTTGCCGACCACGACCAACCCATCCCGTGCCGGCGTCGAGTTCGACGATCCGGAAGGCTTGGCCTGGATTGGTGGAACGACATTCGTGATGACCGAAGAGCGCAAGCGCAACGTGGTGCGCTTCGACTACGCTGCCAACACGACGCTGACCCGGGCCAACACGTCCACCGTCACGCTGGGCACCACGGTCGGCAACACGGGCCTGGAAGGCGTCACCTACGACTCGCCGTCGAACAGCTACATCCTGGTGAACCAGCGGGCGGGCAGCGGTGCCTCCCAGAACATCTTCCAGACCTCGATCTCGTTTTCCGGCACCGGTGGCATCGCCACCAACGGCTCGGCGACCACGGCTAACGCCACTTCGCTGTTCCCTGTGGCGAACATCGGCTTCGCGGACCTGAACGACGTTTACGCGCTGTCGAACGTCGCTGCTTTTGCCGGTGCGGCATCGAACAACCTGCTGGCCCTGACCAACATCGGCGGCCTGAAGGAAATGTCCCGCGCAGGCGCGGTGCTCAGCCAGATGTCCTTGCCCAACGTGACGGCGCAAGGCACGGCCCAGATCGAAGGCGTGACGATGGACGACCGGGGCTACATCTACCTGGTGTCCGACAACGGCGACTTTGCGACCAATGCCTTTTCGTCGTCCTTGTTCGTCTACGCGCCCGTGCCCGAGCCCAAGACTTACGCGCTGCTGTTGGCAGGCCTGGGTCTGATGGTCACGGTGGCCCGTCGCCGCCGCGCCTGAACCGGCGCACCAAAGAAGCCCTCTCTGCGCGCAGACGCCGAGCTGCGCCCCTTTTCACCTGATTCGCCAAGGAACTTGACCATGCACAAAATCGCCACCATCGCATTGATGTCCCTGAGCCTGGCTGCCGCCTTCGGCGCCAGCGCGCAGACCACCGTCACCGCCTGGACCTTCAACAACCTGCCCGTGGCTGCCAACAACGCACCGGCGCCGTCCACCGGCGCGGGCACGGCCACGCCGCTGGGCATGACCAACAGATACACCTACAGCAACGGCACCACGGGCAGCGTGGCTGCGGCCGATGTGGTGGCCGGCAGTGGCGGCAATCTCACCCCGGAGTGGCGCGTGCGCGGCGGCTCCCCCAACAACGGCTGGAACCTGGCTGCACCGCAGTACACCCAAGGTGCGCAGTTCTCGGCCAGCACCGTGGGCGTCAGCGGCATCACCTTCAACTACGGCTGGATCAGCACCAACCAAGGCGTGCGCAACCTGCAAGCGCAGTACACCACCGACGGCAGCAGCTGGGCCAACGCGGGCGAGCTGCAGGTGGCCACCACCGCCGCCTACCAAAACCTGAGCATCGACTTCAATGCCCTGGGCCTCACGGGCGTCGACAACAACGCCAACTTTGGTGTGCGACTGGTCTCGGCCTTTGATCCGTCCTTCGGTGCTGGCACGACTTACACCGCGGCCACCCTGACGGGCGGCTTGCCGGTTGCATACAACAACAATTCGGGCAACTGGCGTTTTGACAACATCAGCATCACTTCGGCCGTTCCAGAGACCGGTTCGCTGATGATGTTGGCCCTGGGCCTGCCTTTGCTGGCCCTGGCATTGCGCCGCAAGCGCGCCTGAGTTTCGTCCACGCAAGACCGAGGCCCTGCCTCGGCGTCAGCCAGCGGCGCGGCATCCTCAGTTTACGGTGCCATGTCCTTGGCCTGACGCCACAGCATGGCGCAATGGTGGCACCCGGGCGCGATTGTCGGCAGGCGCAGCCAGCGACCTCTGCGCCCGCCTGAGGATAGGTTTTTCAAACGCCCTTTTTCCTTAACCATGGCGCCGCGAACACGGCCCTCGATGCCTGCGTGTCGGTCTTTGAGGGTGGCGCAAGACTGTTGAGCTGTGACAGCCCAGCCGAAAGTCGTCCTTTTTGGGTCGCCTTTGAGGGTTATCCCGGGCCCCCAGACCGCTGTCATCGGTCCCGCAAACTCCGGGACGCAGCAGACCCCATCGGCCCGGCTTGCCGGGTCGCCTGAACTGTCGCGGTTGGGAAGCGTCAGGCCGCTTGCAGCGCCTGGCCTCGAGCCGGCGCACGAGGCGGTGCCCTGGCCCGCAAGCCCAGGTGCGTAAGGGTCTTCGCGATCACCGGCTGCTTCAGGATCGCCGCAATGATCTTCAGCTCGCCACAGCAGTTCGGGCATTGCTCCAGGTCGAGGTCGAACACGCGCTTGAGGAACTTGGCCCAGCTCAGGCGCACTGGTCGGTGGTGCGCGCAGTGCGCCTCGCACTCGGCGGGCTTTGCTTCGGGCGCTTCAGGGTCTTGCGGCACCACCAGCGCGCGCAGCTCGGCGTTGGGGGCCAGTACGTCATGGAACCGAATCAGGCGCAAACGCGGGCGGGGCACCAGCGCCGCTAGCCGCTGCATGAACGCCAGCGGCGACATGACCAGATGCGTGGTGCCGTCGCGCCAGGGGGTCTTGAGCTTGAGCACCACCTGCCCGGCAGCGTTGGTCTGCACGCGCTGCAGCATTGGCGTCACCAGCTTGGGCTTTTCGGCCAGCAGCAGGCGCAGGGGTATCGGCAGCGACAGCACCCACTGGCGCACCGGAACGTACGGGATGACGTGGTTGACCAGGTGCGCCGCCGTCTGCGCCATGCGCCGGGCTCCGCACGACGGGCAAAACCCGCGCCGTTTGCAACTGAACGCCACAGCTTGTCGTGGCCGCAGTCGCGCAGTGCAGGCGCAGGATGCCATGCGCCAGGATGCCGCAATCCAGGAAGGCGTCGAACTCGCCTTTGACGAACTGCGGCAGGTCGGCGCCGGCAGCGTCCTCGGCATGGGCGAAGAAGGTCGTCGCGTGCTGCTGCACCAGGCGGTACAGCGTGGTCTGTTCCGTGCGGTGGCGCTCGTAGTGGACAGAGGCGCCATCCGGCGCCCGCTGGGGCTGCCGGCCGATGGCTTGCACGCGAGGCTCCCGAAGTGGTGAGCCCGCACGGTCTCAAACCCTGCGCCACGCCTCAATCGCCCTCAGTACCGCCGTCCGCTGTGTGCCGTCATGCGCGGGGCCCACGATGGAGGCCTGTGTGGGGGTCCGACCGGCGGCTTCGGGGCGGCGAGATCAGGACAGCGAATGTCCGTTCAGGGTCGTGAAGCGCCCCCCGACTTACCGCCCGAAACCAGACACCCGGTCTCGCAAATGACCACCGCCCACGTCGATCGCTCAGCTCAGCGCAGAGCGACGCACCGCCCTAGCGCAGGTCGACGCGGTCCGGCAGTTCGTTGGGGTTGTCCTCACCCGGCGCCAGCGCGAAATGCTGGCGCAGCAGCCCGTCCACGGCTGTGATGGCGGCGTTCAGGCCGGCTTCGAACTGGCGCTGCGCGAAGGCTTCGCGCATGCCAGCCACCAGGGCGTCCCACTGCGCCTGGGGCACGTGGCGTGTCAGGCCGCGGTCGGCCACGATCTCGATGGCGCGCTCGGCGAGCAGCAGGTAGATCAGCACGCCGTTGTTGTGCTCGGTGTCCCACACCCGCAGCTTGCTGAACAGCATCACGGCGCGGTCGCGCGCCTGCAGGCCGCGCAGCAAGTAAGACGTCGGCAGGCCGGCTTCGACCGAGACGCGGATCTCGCCGCTGTGGTGTTGCTCGCTGGCCGCCACGCGCGCGGCCAGCCTTTGCAAGGCGGCGTCATCGAGCGCACGCCGGCGGTCGCCGTCGTCCAGCCAGCGGTGCTTCAGGATGCGGGTCAGTTTGGCCATCACCGTCTCCTCACCATCTGCCCGAGGCACCGCCGCCGCCGAAATCGCCCCCGCCGCCCGACGAGAAGCCACCACCGCCACCCCGGCCACCGCCGCCGCCGCCACGGCCGCTCATCATCAGCAGGATCTGCAGGACATTGCCGACACCGACCACGCCCACCACCAGCACCGCCGCGAAGGCCGCGCCGAGGGCGATCAGCAAGCCGGTGCCCAGCCACCAGGCCGCGCCGCCCGCTGCCACGGCGGCCAGCGCCGAGCCCGCCTTGCGGCCGAGCACGGCGCTGAGCAGGCCGCCCACCAGCACGACGCCGGCGAAGACCATCAAGCCCAGTTGCTCGAGCGGCAGCGCACCAGCGCTGCGCGGGCCGCCGCCACCGCGCGCGGCCGGCATCGGCAGGCCTTCGCCGCGGATGCGGCCGATCAGCAGGTCGACCGCTGCGTCGAGCCCGCCGGCATAGTCGTTGGCGCGGAAGGCCGGCACGATGGCGCGGTCGATGATCTGCCGCGCCGCGAGGTCGGGCACCGCGCCTTCCAGCGCCTTGGCCACCTCGATGCGCACCGCGCGGTCGTTCTTGGCCACGACCACGAGCAGGCCGTCGCCGACCTGCTTGCGGCCGATCTTCCAGCTGTCGGCGACGCGCTGGGCGTAGCTGGCGATGTCCTCGGGCGCTGTGGTGGGCACCAGCAGCAGCACGATCTGCGGCCCGGCCTGCGCCTCGAAGGCCGCCAGCTTGGCGTCCAGCGCGGCGCGCTGCGGCTCGCCGAGCGTGGCGGTCTGGTCGATGACGCGCCCGCTCAAGGCGGGCACGGGCAGCACGTCCTGCGCCTCGGCTGGCAGCGCCGCCAGCGTCGCCCACAGCAGCGCCAGCGTCGGCAGCAGGGCGCGCAGGGCGGTCACGGCCTCAGCGCGATGCGGCGGCTGCAGGCGCTGCAGGCTTGTCGAAACTGACCGTCGGCGGCACCGAGATCTGGGCTTCGTTGGCCACCGTGAAACTGGGCTTGACGCTGTAGCTGAACATCATCGCGGTCAGGTTGGTCGGGAAGCTGCGCGTCAGCACGTTGTAGGCCTGCACGTCCTTGATGTAGCGGTTGCGCGCCACGGTGATGCGGTTCTCGGTGCCTTCCAGCTGCACACGCAGATCCTGAAAGGCCGCGTTGGCCTTCAGGCTGGGGTACTGCTCGCTGACCACCATCAGGCGGCTCAAGGCGCCGGTCAGTTCGCCCTGCGCTTTCTGGAACTTCTCGAAGGCCTCGGGGTTGTTGACCAGTTCGGGCGTGGCGTTGATCGACGTGGCGCGGCTGCGCGCCTCGATGACCTTGGTCAGCGTGTCTTGCTCGAAGCCGGCCTCGCCCTTGACGCTGGCCACGATGTTGGGGATCAGGTCGCTGCGGCGCTGGTACTGGTTCAGCACCTCGGACCAGCCGGACTTGACCTGCTCGTCCTGGCGCTGGAAGTCGTTGTAGCCGCAGCCCGACAGCGAGGCGGCCAGCAACAGCGCGGCGCCGCGCGCGGCCCAGCGGGCGGTGACGGGGGTGGGGGCAGTGGCGGCGATCCTCATGGGCTCTCCTGGGTGGCGGGTGGCGGGATTGTCGGATTCACATCGGGCCCGATCGCGCCGACGACGCACGATATGTGGGGCGTTGCTGGCGTCCTTCAAGTCCATTTGACGCCGCCATAATGTCAGTCATGTGGCCCGCACTCCAAAACGACACCTTCCTGCGCGCTTGCTTGCGGCAGAGCACCACCCACACGCCGATCTGGCTGATGCGGCAGGCCGGGCGCTACCTGCCCGAATACAAGGCCACGCGCGAGAAGGCCGGCAACAGCTTCATGGGCCTGGCCACCAACCCGCAGTACGCCACCGACGTGACCTTGCAGCCGCTGGACCGCTACCCGCTGGATGCCGCCATCCTGTTCAGCGACATCCTGACCGTGCCCGACGCCATGGGCCTGGGCCTGAGCTTCGGCGCCGGTGAAGGCCCGCGCTTCGCCCGCCCGGTGCGCGACGAAGCCGCCGTGATGGCGCTGCAGTCGCCCGACCTGGACAAGCTGCGCTATGTCTTCGACGCTGTCACGTCCATCCGCAAGGCCTTGAACGGCCGCGTCCCGCTGATCGGCTTTTCCGGCAGCCCCTGGACGCTGGCCAGCTACATGGTCGAAGGCGCGGGTTCTGACGACTACCGGCTGATCAAGACCCTGCTCTACAGCCGGCCCGACCTGATGCACCGCATCCTGGCTGTCAACGCGCAGGCCGTCACGGCCTACCTGAACGCGCAGATCGAAGCCGGCGCCCAGGCCGTGATGATCTTCGACAGCTGGGGTGGCGTGCTGGCCGACGGCGCTTTCCAGCGTTTCAGCCTGGACTACACCCGCCAGGTGGTGGCCGGCCTGACCCGCGAGAAGGACGGCGCCCGCGTGCCCGTCATCGTCTTCACCAAGGGCGGCGGGCCCTGGCTGCAGGAGATCGCCGCCTGCGGTGCCGACGTCGTCGGGCTGGACTGGACCGTGAACCTGGGCGCCGCCCGCGCCGCCGTGGGCAGCCAAGTGGCGCTGCAGGGCAATCTGGACCCCAGCGTGCTGTTCGCGCCGCCCGAGGCTATTCGCCGCGAAGGCGTGGCGGTGCTGGACAGCTTCGGCCGCCCGCAACGGCCCGACGGCGGCTGGGACGGCCACATCTTCAATCTGGGCCATGGCATCAGCCAGTACACGCCGCCCGAGCACGTGGCGGCGCTGTGCGAAGCCGTGCACGCCCACTCGCGCCGCCAGCGCGCGCCGGCCTGAGGCCTGCTTCCCGCGCGCCGGCCCGGCGTTCCGGGGCCGGCCACCGTGAGCGAACACTTCGCCGATGTGCCTTGCCTTCGTGCGTGGTGGGGTGGGGTGCGCCGGCCCGCGGCAGGAAAAGATCCGAAAAATCCCGGGGAGGGCTTGACTTATCCCCAAAATGACGCTCGGTCAGCCTGTCTGCCCGTGCTGCAGCCCAGGCTGCCAAAAATCGCCGAAATCCGTGCTAAGTGCTTGATTTGCAAACACTCCTGGCGCTGCCGCCAAATGAGGCACGGAACGCCAGAACACGAAGAATCAAGCACTTGGCGCGTCTGAGCGCAGCTTTTGCACAAAGTTATCCACAGTTTTCGTGGGTGACTGGAAAAGTCCCTTTCAATCATGCACTTGCAGCCTTTCCTTGAAGTTGAGCCGAGATTTCGTGCCTAAGCCTTTGACCCTTTTTCGATGGCCGAGCTGTTGAATCTGGCCGTCGCGGTGGAAATGCCGCGCCACACGACCGTCGGCGGGCTGCTCGACTACAGCCATGCGCAGCCGCTGCCGCCGGGCACGCTGGTGCGCGTACCGCTGGGCCGGCGCGAGGTGGCGGGGCTGGTCTGGGCGGCGTCCGACCCCGACCAGCCAGCGCCCGCCGCGGTGCGCCCCATCAGCGAGACGCTGGCCGCCCTGCCGCCGCTGGCCGCCGAATGGCGGGCGCTGGTGGATTTCGCCGCCGCCTACTACCAGCGCGGCGTGGGCGAACTGGCGTTGGCCGTGCTGCCGCCCGAGCTGCGCAAGCTGGACGACACCCGGCTGGCGCGCCGCGTCGCGCGGCTGCACAAGCTGGAGGCGCCGCCGGCGGTGGCCGAGCCGGCGCTGCCCGAACTGACCGCCGAGCAGGCGTCGGCACTGACCGCCATCGCCGCCACCCGCCAGCCGGTGCTGCTGCACGGCGCCACCGGCAGCGGCAAGACCGAGGTCTACCTGCGCGCCGCCGCCGACGCCCTGGCGCGCGGCCAGCAAGCCCTGGTGCTGGTGCCCGAGATCAACCTGACGCCGCAACTCGAGGCGCGCTTCGCGGCCCGCTTTCCGGGCCGCGTGCTGGTCAGCCTGCACAGCGGCCTGACGCCGGCGCAGCGCCTGCGCCACTGGCTGCTGGCCCATCTGGGCCGTGCCGACCTGGTGCTGGGCACCCGGCTGGCGGTGTTCGCCTCGATGCCGCGCCTGGGGCTGATCGTCGTCGACGAAGAGCACGACCCGTCGTTCAAGCAGCAGGAAGGCGCGCGCTATTCGGCGCGTGACCTGGCGGTCTGGCGGGCGCATCGCCAGGGCTTGACGGTGTTGCTGGGCTCGGCCACGCCGTCGCTGGAAAGCTGGCAGCGCGCGCTGGAGGGCCGCTACCTGCGCGTGGCCATGCCCAGCCGCATCGGCGGCGGTGCCATGCCCCGCGTGCGCCTGGTGGACATGACCGCGCTGCCGCATGTGGCGGCGGGCAGCGAGCGCGTGCTGGCGCCGCCGCTGCTGGCGGCCGTCGAAGCCCGCCTGGCGCGTGGCGAGCAAAGCCTGCTGCTGCTCAACCGCCGCGGTTACGCGCCGGTGCTGCATTGCAGCGCCTGCAGCTGGAAGAGCGGCTGCCCCCATTGCAGCGCCTGGCGCGTCTTCCACAAGGGCGACCGCACGCTGCGCTGCCACCACTGCGGCCTCAGCGAGCGGGTGCCCCGCGCCTGCCCCGACTGCGGCAACCTGGACATCGCGCCCATCGGCCGGGGCACCGAAAAGCTGCAGGAGCAACTGGCCGTGCTGCTGCCGCAGGCGCGCATCGGCCGCATCGACGCCGACAGCACGCGCGGCGTCGGCGCGCTCGAGCAGCAGCTGCAGGCCGTGCACGCGGGCGAGGTGGACATCCTGGTCGGCACCCAGATGCTGGCCAAGGGCCACGATTTCCGCCGCGTGACGCTGGTGGCCGCCATCAACCCCGACGGCGCGCTGTTCAGCAGCGACTTCCGCGCCCCCGAACGCCTGTTCGCGCTGCTCATGCAGGCCGCCGGCCGCGCCGGCCGCGACGCCGCCCAAGCGGCGGCCAGCGAGATGTGGGTCCAGACCTGGAACGCCACGCACCCGCTGTACGCTGCGCTGAAGGCCCACGACTACGAGGCCTTCGCCACCAGCCAGCTGGCCGACCGCCTGGCCGCCGGACTGCCACCTTTCGCCAGCCTGGCGCTGTTGCGCGCCGACGCCCGCAGCGCCGACGTGGCGGCCGCTTTCCTGCATGAAGCCGCCACGTTGGCCCGTGACCACCCGGGCGTGATGGTTTACCCCGTGGTGCCGCCCCACGTGTCCAAGCTGGCCGATGTCGAGCGCATGCAGATGCTGGTCGAATCGCCATCGCGCGTGGCGTTGCAGCGCATGCTGGCGGCCTGGCTGCCCGGGCTGCACGAACTGCGCGGGCGGCACAAGGGCCTGATCCGCTGGGCGGTGGACATCGACCCGCTGGCCATCTGATGATCCGAACACCCCGGCCACCCCGAGACTCCCAACGATGAAGCTCTACGGCATCCCCCACTGCGACACCGTCAAACGGGCCCGGGCCTGGCTGGCCGAGCACGGCCACGACGCCGTCTTCCATGACTTCAAGAAGGCCGGCGTGCCGCCCGACCGCCTGGACGCCTGGCTGGCCAGCGTGGGCTGGGAGCAACTGGTTAACCGCAAGGGCACGACCTGGCGCCAGCTGGACGAAGCCGAACGCGCCGCTGTCACCGGCGCCCCCTTGGCCCGCGCGCTGATGCTGCGCCAGCCCAGCGTCATCAAGCGCCCGGTCGTCGAATGGGACGACGGCCGCATCACCGTGGGCTTCGACGAAGCCACCTGGACGGCCCGCTGAACCGCGACTTTTAGACCCAGCTTCCCGCCGCGGAACCGGCTCTGCCGGGCCGCAGGCGGACGGCCCCCTTGGGGGGTAGCGAGCGCCAGCGAGCTTGGGGGCTCAATTCAAGACGCGCTGCAACTGCAGCGCCTCCGCCAGGTGCAGCGTGGCGATGCGTTCGCTGCCGGCCAGGTCGGCGATGGTGCGGGCCACCTTCAGGCAGCGGTGCAAGCGGCGGCCTGACCAGCCCAGGCGCTGCGCGGCCATGCGCAGGAAGTTGGCGACCGCTTCGTCGAGGACGCAGATGTCGTCGATGCGGCCGGCTTCCAGCGCCGCGTTCGGCACGCCCTGGCGCTGCAGTTGCAGCCCGCGCGCCACCGCGACGCGGGCGGCGACCGCCGCGCTGAGTTCGCCGTCGGGTGCGGCCAGCATGTCTTCGGGGCGGGCGGCCAGCACCTCCACCTGCAGGTCGATGCGGTCCAGCAGCGGCCCCGACAGCTTGCCCTGGTAGCGCGCCACCGCCTCGGGCGTGCAGCGGCAGGCCTTGCCCACGCCCAGCGGTGAACCCAGCCAGCCGCAGGGGCAGGGGTTCATTGCCGCCACCAGTTGGAAGCAGGCCGGAAACAAGGCCTGGCGCGCTGCCCGCGAAATCGTCACACGGCCGGTTTCCAGCGGTTCGCGCAGCGCCTCCAGGGCAGCGCGCGGGAACTCGGGCAGCTCGTCCAGGAACAGCACGCCACCGTGGGCCAGCGAGATTTCACCTGGGCGTGGTGGCGACCCGCCACCGACCAGCGCCACTGCGCTGGCCGTGTGGTGGGGCGCGCGCACCGGCCGGCCACGGTGCGACATCACCGTCTCCGCGCTGGTGGCCAAGCCGCGCAGGGCGGCGCTGGCCAGGGCTTCGTCGTCCGACAGCGGCGGCAGCAAACCCGGCAAGCGCTGCGCCAGCATCGATTTGCCGGTGCCCGGGGGGCCGACCAGCAGCAGGCTGTGGCCGCCCGCGGCGGCGATCTCCAGCGCCCGCTTGGCACCGGCCTGGCCTTTGACCTCGCGCAGGTCGGGGCCGGCCGGCGTGGCTTCCAGGGGTGGTGCTTCGGCCACAGGCAAGGGCCGGGCCTCGTCGCCGGGCAGCAGCGCCGCCACCACCTCGGTCAGCGTGCCGGCGCCGCGCACGTCCAGCCCCTGCACCTGGGCGGCGATGCAAGCGCTGGGTTCGGGCAGCACCAGCGTGCGCCCGTTGCCTTCGCGGTGCGCCGCCAGCGCCAGCGCCAGCGCGCCGCGCACCGGGCGGAGTTCGCCGGACAGCGACAACTCGCCGGCGAATTCGCAGGTGGCCAGCCGCGCGGCGTCCAGCAAGCCCGCCGCGGCCAGCATGCCCAGCGCGATCGGCAGGTCGAAGCGCCCGGATTCCTTGGGCAGATCGGCCGGCGCCAGGCTGACGGTGATGCGCTTGTTGTGCGGGAAGGTGTATCCGCTTTGCTGCAGCGCGGCCCGCACGCGTTCGCGCGACTCCTTGACCTCGGTGTCGGCCAGCCCCACCAGCGTGAAGCTGGGCAGGCCGTTGGCCAGTTGCACTTCGACCTGCACGGCCGGGGCGTTCAGCCCGTCGAGGGCGCGGCTGTGTACGGTGGCCAGACTCATGGTGCGTGTGTCGTTTGGTGGTGGTGTCCCGGTATTCTGGAAATCCCGGATACGCAGCGCCAGCACCTCTTTGGTGCGCACCCTTTCGGGGCCCCCCATTTGGGTGGTGGCCATCCGACAGCCGCCCTCACCCCGGCCAGCAGGGCAGAGGCAGCGCCTGAGGCGGTGGCACGGAAGCTGCAAATGCCTTGCCCCGAGAACCCTTCGGGGCATTCCACCAAACGGAGATGGATCAATCATGACGAAGCACACCCTGATCTTGTTGGCCACCGCAGCCGCCCTGAGCGCCCTGCATGGCAGCGCCCGCGCCGAAGACCCACCGGCCTCGCCTTTCAGTTTCAACGTGGGCGCGTTCAGCGACTACCGCTACCGCGGCATTTCACAGACGCGCCTGAAGCCCGCTCTGCAAGGCGGCATCGACTACGCCAATGCCAACGGCTTCTACCTGGGCACCTGGGCCTCGACCATCAAGTGGGTCAAGGATGCCTACGGTGACGCCGCCCTGGAAATCGACCTCTACGGCGGCTACAAGGGTGAGATTGCCAAGGACGTGACCTATGACGTCGGCGTGTTGCAGTACGTCTACGCCAGCGCCAAGACCAAGCTCTGGGACGCGTCCTACAAGAACCCCAACACCACCGAGATCTACGGCGCCGTGACCTATGGCCCCGTGACCACCAAGCTGTCCTATGCCCTGACCAACCTGTTCGGCAACTACGACTTCGCCCGCAAGCAGGACAGCAAGGGCAGCATCTACCTCGATGTCAGCGCGTCTTTCGACGTCGGTGGTGGCCTGACCCTGGCGCCGCACATCGGCTACCAGAAGGTCGTGAACATCACCAACGCTTCGTACACCGACTACGCGCTGACGCTGAGCAAGGACTTCAGCGGCCTGGCGCCCAGCATCGCGCTGGTCGGCACCAACGCCGACAAGAACTTCTACGTGCCCGGCGCCGCCGCCAACAGCACCCAGTTCCTGGGCAAGACGGCCCTCGTGGTCGGCGTCAAGTACAGCTTCTGAGTCCGACGGTTTGAAGGACGAATTTCAAGGAGAGATGAAATGAAGATGGTGACCGCCATCGTCAAGCCTTTCAAGCTTGACGAAGTGCGTGAAGCCTTGAGCGGCATCGGCGTTCAAGGCATCACGGTGACTGAAGTCAAGGGCTTCGGCCGGCAGAAAGGGCATACCGAGCTGTACCGCGGTGCCGAGTACGTCGTCGACTTCCTGCCCAAGGTGAAGATCGAGGCGGCCGTCGACGAGAGCATCGTCGACCGCGTCATCGAAGCCATCGAAGCATCGGCCCGCACCGGCAAGATCGGCGATGGCAAGATCTTCGTCACCACCCTCGAGCAGGTGGTTCGCATCCGGACCGGCGAAACCGGCAAGGACGCCCTGTAAAGCGCGCACCCATCACGAGAAACTGACATGAAAAAACTCATCACCATCCTGGCGCTGGGCCTGGCCGCCCTGAGCTTTGGCGGGGCGGTTCACGCACAGGGCGCCGCCTCGGCCGCCGCCGTGTCCGCGCCGGCTGCTGAAGCCTCGGCTGCGGCTGCGGCACCTTCCGCATCGGCTGCCTCGGCTGCCGCTTCGGCGGCCTCGGCCGCCGTTCCCAACAAGGGCGACGTGAGCTGGATGCTCGTGTCTACCGTGTTGGTCATCATGATGTCCATCCCCGGCCTGGCGCTGTTCTACGGCGGCCTGGTGCGCAGCAAGAACATGCTGTCGGTGTTGATGCAGGTCTTCGTGACGTTCTCGTTGATCACCGTGTTGTGGTGCCTGTACGGCTACAGCCTGGCCTTCACCGAGGGCAATGCCTTCATCGGCGGGCTCGACCGGTTGTTCCTGAAGGGCGTGTTCGTGCCCAACGCGACCGGCGGCGACTTCCCGACGGCGGCCACCTTCAGCAAGGGCGTCGTGCTGCCGGAAATCGTGTTCGTGGTCTTCCAGGCCACCTTCGCGGCCATCACCTGCGCGCTGATCGTCGGTGCCTTCGCCGAACGCATCAAGTTCTCGGCGATGCTGCTGTTCATGGTGCTGTGGTTCACCTTCAGCTATGCGCCCATCGCGCACATGGTCTGGTTCTGGATGGGCCCGGACGCCTACACCGGCAAGGAAGCGGTCGACGCGATGAACGCCAAGGCCGGCCTGCTCTGGCAGTGGGGCGCGCTGGACTTCGCCGGTGGCACCGTGGTGCACATCAACGCCGCTGTGGCCGGTCTGGTCGGCGCCTTCATGGTCGGCAAGCGCATCGGCTACGGCAAGGAAGCCATGGCGCCGCACAGCCTGCCGCTGACCATGGTCGGTGCCTCGCTGCTGTGGGTGGGCTGGTTCGGCTTCAACGCCGGCTCGGCGCTGGAAGCCGGCAACAGCGCGTCGCTGGCCTTCATCAACACCTTCCTGGCCACCGCCGGGGCCGTGTTGTCGTGGTGCGCGGCAGAAGCGCTGCACAAGGGCAAGGCGTCGATGCTGGGTGCAGCCTCGGGCGCCGTCGCGGGCCTGGTGGCTATCACCCCGGCCGCCGGCAACGTCGGCATCATGGGGGCCCTGGTCATCGGGCTGCTGGCTGGCGTCGTCTGCCTGTGGGGTGTGACGGGCCTGAAGAAGCTGCTGGGTGCTGACGACACGCTGGACGTCTTCGGCGTGCACGGCGTGGGCGGCATCCTGGGCGCCCTGCTGACCGGCATCTTCAACTCGCAAGCCCTGGGCGGCCCGGGCATCGTCACCGACTGGGTGACGGGCGCCACGGCGACCAACCCGGACGGCACGCTGGCGCAGTTCATCATCCAGTGCAAGGCCGTCGGCGTGACGGTGGTGTGGTCGGCCGTGGTGGCCCTCGTCGCCTACAAGATCGCCGACCTGACCATCGGTCTGCGGGTGCCGGAAGACGAAGAGCGTGAGGGACTGGACATCAGCTCGCACGGCGAAACCGCGTACAACAAGTAAGTTGCGGCTGATCAGGCCTGCGGGTCTGGCCTGGAAGAGCTAAAGAGGGCACCTTCGGGTGCCCTATTTGCATTCCGGCGGTCGCGTCCTAAATGCCTAGAATTCCTGTTTGATTTCGCTGAGGTCGTTCCATGGTTCCCCATCTCACCACTGCCCTCACGGGGCCGATCAACGAGCTGGAGCAGCGCATCCTGGAATCGATGCCGGCCATCGAGCGTTGGTTTCGCCTGGAATGGATGGAACACACACCGCCGTTCTACAGCTCGGTGGATCTGCGCAATGCCGGCTTCAAGCTGGCGCCGGTCGACACGCAGCTGTTCCCCAGCACCTTCAACAACCTGACCACCGAGATGCTGCCGCTGGCCGTGATGGCGGCGATGGCGGCCATCGAGAAGATCTGCCCCGAAGCCAGGAACCTGCTGCTGATCCCGGAAAGCCACGTCACCAACACCTTCTACCTGCAGAGCCTGCAGCGGCTGGTGCAGATCTTCACGCAGGCCGGGCTGAACGTGCGCCTGGGTTCGCTCGACCCCGACATCGTGGCGCCCCTGGCGCTGGCCCTGCCCGACGGCAGTCAACTGATCGTCGAACCGCTGGTGCGCAACCGGGGCCGCCTGGGTCTGAAAGACTTCGACCCCTGCACCATCCTGCTCAACAATGACCTGTCCGGGGGCGTGCCGCGTTCGCTGCAGCACCTGCATGAGCAGTACCTCTTGCCGCCGCTGCATGCCGGCTGGGGCATCCGGCGCAAGAGCCGCCACTTCCAGAGCTACGAGGAAGTGGCCAAGAAGTTCGCCAAGCTGCTGGGCATGGACCCGTGGCTGATCAACCCCATGCTGGCGCGTTGCGGCAAGGTCGACTTCAACGATGCGGCCGGCCTGGAGGGCCTGCGCAGCCAGGTGGAAATGATGCTGGGCAAGGTGCGCCGCAAGTACAAGGAATACGGCATCAACGAGAAGCCCTTCGTGGTCATCAAGGCCGACAACGCCACCGGCATCGGCATCCTGACGGTGCGCGACGTGAAAGAACTGGATGACCCCGAACGCCTGCGGCGCGCACGCAGTGGCCTGGTGCGCGAGGGGCAGGAACTGGACGAAATCATCGTCCAGGAAGGCGTGCCCAGCTGCGAACGCATCAACGACGCGGTGGCCGAACCGGTGGTGGTGATGATCGACCGCTATGTCGTCGGCGGCTTCTACCGGGTGCATGCCGATCGGGGCGTGGACGAGAACCTCTCGGCGCCCGGTTCGCGTTACCTGCCGCTGGCCTTTGCCGGCAACAACCAGCTGCCCCGGCCCGGCGTCAAGCCGGGTGCCAGCGCGCCCAACCGCTTCTACATGTACGGCGTGCTGGGCCGGCTGGCCATGCTGGCCGCCGCCTACGAACTGGAGGCCACCGACCCCGAGGCCGAGAACTACGACTGAATTCCGGGTCGGCCGCCTTCACGGGAAGCGGCCGCATCGCGGGCACAATGCCGGTGCCTGAAAGACCCATGAGCGCCGAACGCACACCTTCCTCTCCCGGCGCTGTCGCAGCCCTGACCCTCGCCGCCATCGGCGTGGTCTACGGCGACATCGGCACCAGCCCCTTGTACGCGTTGAAGGAGGTCTTCGCGCACGGCCGCCTGCCTTTGACGCCGGCCAACATCCTGGGCATCCTGTCCCTGGTGTTCTGGACCTTGACCGTGGTGGTCTCGATCAAGTACGTGGTGCTGATCCTGCGTGCCGACAACCACGGCGAAGGCGGCCTGATCGCCATGCTGGCGCTGGCCTCGGTGGCGGTGAAGGACAAGCCGGTGCTGCGCCGCCGCCTGCTCCTGCTGGGCATCTTCGGCACCGCCATCTTCTTCGGCGACGGTGTCATCACGCCGGCCGTCAGCGTGCTCGGGGCGGTCGAAGGCCTGGAGGTGGCCGCGCCCGGCCTGCACCACTTCGTCGTGCCCATTTCGCTGGTCGTGTTGACCGCCTTGTTCGTGACGCAGCGCTTCGGCACCGCCGTCGTCGGGCGCCTGTTCGGGCCGGTGACGCTGGTCTGGTTCGCGGTGCTGGCCGTGCTGGGTGGCGTCCACATCGTGCAGAACCCGCAGGTGCTGGTGGCGCTGTCGCCGCACCACGCGCTGGGCTTTCTGCTTGGGCATCCCGGCATCGCCTTCGTCGCGCTGGGCTCGGTGGTGCTGTGCGTGACGGGCGCCGAGGCGCTGTACGCCGACCTCGGCCACTTCGGCAAGCGGCCCATCCGCCTGGCCTGGTTTGCCATCGTCATGCCGGCCTTGCTGCTGAACTATTTCGGCCAGGGCGCGATGCTGCTGGAACACCCTGAAAAGGCCCGCAACCCCTTTTTCGAAATGGCGCCGGACTGGGCGCTGTACCCCCTGATCGCACTGGCCACGGCGGCGGCTTCCATCGCCTCGCAAGCGCTGATCACGGCCGCTTTCTCGGTCTCCAAGCAGGCCATCCAGCTGGGCTACATGCCGCGCCTGCGCATCCTGCACACCAGCGTGCGCGACACCGGCCAGATCTACGTGCCCTTTGTGAACTGGACGCTCTACCTGTTCGTCGTCTTTGCGGTGGTGATGTTCGGCAGCAGCGGCGCACTGGCCTCGGCCTACGGCATCGCGGTGACCATCGACATGACCATCACCACGGTGATGACCTTCTTCGTCATCCGCTGGGCCTGGGGCCTCTCGCTGCCGCTGTGCATCGCGGCCACGGGCTTCTTCTTCGTGGTCGACATCACCTTCTTTGCGGCCAACGCCGTGAAGGTACTGGAAGGCGGCTGGTTCCCGCTGCTCATCGGCGCCGGCGTCTTCACGCTGATGGTCACCTGGAAGGGTGGCCGCGCGCTGATGACAGCCCGCCTGCGCGAAGAGGCCATCGATCTCGATCCTTTCCTCGAATCGATCTTCATCAGCCCGCCGCTGCGTGTCTCCGGCACCGCCGTGTTCCTCAGCGCCGAAAAGGGCTCGACGCCTTTCGCGCTGCTGCACAACCTGAAGCACAACAAGGTGCTGCACGAGCAGAACCTGTTCGTCACCGTGCAGCACCACGAGGTGCCCTGGATCGGCTTCAACAAGCGCTGCGAGATCGAAGCGCTGGGCCACGACTGCTGGGCCGTGACCTTGCATTTCGGCTTCAAGAACGACCCCGACGTGCCTGAAGCGCTGAAGCTGCTGAAGGGTCGCGGCGTGCAGCTCGACGACATGGAAACCAGCTACTTCCTGAGCCGCGACACGGTGATCCCGACCTTCGGTGGCGGCATGGCGCTGTGGCGCGAGAAGCTCTTCGCCAGCATGCACCGCAACGCCGCCGCCGCGGCCGACTTCCTGAACCTGCCGACGAACCGGATCGTGGAGCTCGGAACGAAAGTCGAAATCTGATCAGGCAGCCAGCAGGCCGCTGAACAGCGGGTCTCGCCGGCTGCGCGGACGGTAGCCGCTCAGGCGGCGCGCGATCTCGGCGATGTGCTCGGGTGTAGTGCCGCAGCAGCCGCCGGCCACGTTCAGAAAGCCGGCCTTGGCGAACTCTTCCATCAGCGCACCCGTGACCGCCGGTGTCTCGTCGAAGCCGGTGTCGCTCATCGGGTTGGGCAGGCCGGCGTTGGGGTAGCAGCTGACATAGGTGTCGGCCGCCACCTTGGACAGCTCTTCGATGTAGGGCCGCATCACCGTGGCGCCCAGTGCGCAGTTCAGGCCGATGGCCAGCGGCTGGGCGTGGCGCACCGAATTCCAGAACGCACCGACCGTCTGGCCGCTCAGGATGCGCCCCGAAGCGTCGGTGACGGTGCCCGAGACGATGACCGGCAGGCGTTCACCGCTGTCCTCCATCAGCTCGTCGAGCGCGAAAATGGCCGCCTTGGCATTCAGCGTGTCGAAGATGGTCTCGACCAGGAACAGGTCGCAGCCGCCTTCGAGCAGGCCTTCGGCCTGTTCGCGGTAGGCCGCGCGTAACTCGTCGAAGCTGGTGTTGCGCGCGCCCGGGTCGTTGACGTCGGGGCTGATGCTGGCCGTGCGCGGCGTCGGCCCGAGGGCGCCGGCCACGAAGCGCGGCTTGTCGGGCGTGCTGTAGTGGTCGCAGGCCTCGCGGGCGATGCGGGCAGCGGCCACGTTCATTTCGCGGGCGATAGCGCCCAGGTCGTAGTCTTCCTGCGCGATCGAGGTGGCACCGAAGGTGTTGGTCTCGATCAGGTCGGCGCCGGCGGCCAGGTACTGGCCGTGGATTTCCTGGATCACGTCCGGCCGGGTCAGCACCAGCAGGTCGTTGTTGCCCTTCAGGTCCTTGCCGTGGTCGGCGAAACGCGGGCCGCGGAAGTCGGCCTCGGTCAGCTTGTAGCGCTGGATCATGGTGCCCATCGCACCGTCGATGATGGCGATGCGCTGCTGCAGGATGTCGGCCAGGGCGCCGCCGCGGGTGTAGCGGCGGGGCTGGGGTCGGGTGGGCTGGATCATGGCCTGATTGTAGGAAAGACGACCACGGCGTGCGGGCACGCCGTGCGCAAGCCCGTCAAGCCGGCCGACCCGCCGTCCGTTGGGTCACAGCGAGCGCACCCGATGGCGACGCTTGCGGCGCTGATGCGGTGTGAAACCCGACTGCGAACGGCGTCGATGGCTTTGCCGCAGCGACAGATCCAACGCCATGATGGCCAGCGTCAGCGGCACCAAGGCCCCGCAGGCCAGACTCAGCAGGCTGTTGGGTACCTGGTTGCGGTAGACCGAGCCCTTCTGGCTGGCCAGATCGGCCCCGGCCAGGATCAACTGTTGCCCCACCAGCAGGCTCACGCCGAGCAGCATCATGCTGCCGGTCTGCGTCAGCCGATCGGGCGTGCGGCCTGTCATTGCGCGTTCATGGACGGCCATCCAGAGCGCGGCGAGCAAGCCCGCGCCCATGACGGCTGCCGCTGCGCCCACCACCGGCCATTTCCAGAGCACACCGGGCCTGAAGCCGGCCGCCCAGATCCAGCCCATCTGCGTGCCGCATCCGATGCCGGCGAGCAACACGCCGGCCAGCAGCACGGACCACCAGCGCCCGCTGACCGTCAGCAGCGCCACGAGGGGCAGGCAGGCGATGATGGCGCCCAGCCAGAGCACCAGGGCAGCCACCGAGCCATAGCCCAAAGGGAATCTGAAGCCCTCGGCGGACAGGCCGAGGACCGCTGTGGCGCACACGCCGCTGCCCAGGGTGGCGGCCGACACCATCTGCGCCTGCCAGCTCAGCACCAGGTCGGGTCGGCGACGGGCGCGCGCCAGCCAGCCCAGCGTGACGTGAGCCGTGAGCAGGGCGACGCCCGCCATGACGATCCAGAGGAGAACGGCGTATTCGCCGGGTGTAGGGTCGGACATCGAAAGCGATCAGAAGCAGCAAGGGCCATCGTAGCGAGGGACGCGGCCGGGCAGGCCTCTGGATGCGTGATTCACGGCGCAAGATGCCGCAGATTGACACGCCGACCCCCGATTCACGGGGTGCCCATGCTCTCCAGCATCAGGATGGTTTCCTGTCCCGTGGGGCGTACCAGCAGCCGCGCCTGCACGGGCAGGTGGTGCCGGGCGGGATCCAGCCAGATGTCCACCGTGGTGTCATACAGGCGCTGAGGCTCGCGCCGCAGGTGCAGCGCAGCGGCAACGGCGCCCGCTGGCAGCGCCAGCGTTTCATGACCCACCACCGTGCACAGCCAGACCTCGGCATCGCCGCGCGTGCCGACCACGAAGACCGCCAACTCGCTGCCGGGCGCCCGCAGGTCCGGGTTGGCTTCGGCGATGCCGGCCAACTGCAGCATCCAGCTCAGCCGGTCTTGCGCACCCGCCACCAGGGGCACCTCGCCGCTGCCGCCGCTAAAGGTAACGCGCGCGCTGTCGCGCTGGAAGTTCACCGCGCGGACATCGCGGCCGCGCCGGCTGTCGGTGTGGCGTTCGGGTGCCAGGCCGTGGGCGTCGATGGCGCCCTGGCTGGCGCTGCCCAGATGCGCCGCGCCCAGCGCCGCATTGCGCAGGCTCAGGCGGTAGCGTGTGCCCTCGTTGAACCACTGCAGTTCAGCCTGACCGGCCTGCCCGCTGCGCCGCAAGCTGTAGCGCAGGCTCACGCTGGGGGGCAGGTGGGTGGCGTACACCGGCACGGCCGCGCCGCCAGGCTCGGGCGCCGGCTCGTGGCTTTGCACCGCCGCCTGCCGCGGCGCCTCTAGCAGCGGCGGCGCGGCGTCGAGCGTGCGCTCGGCGGGCGCTGCGGCAGCGGGCCCGGCCGGCGGGGCGCCAGGGGCCCGGCTGTGCGGCGCCGGGCCTTGGACGGCCACGGGCGGCTGCACCGGTGGCGCGGGCGCTGCCGCGGTGGCCACAGGCAGCACGATCTGGCGCACCTGCAGCGGCCGGCCGGTGTCGCCCCCTGCACCCGCTCCCGGTGCCGACGGCCAGAGCGCCAGCAGCGCCGCGTGCAGCAGCAGCACGCCGCCCGCGAGCAACAGGCCCGCGCGCCAGCGCGCCGGGCGCGGGCCGCCGAGCCGGGCTTGCGATTGCGGGTGCAGGGCCATCGTCATCCGTCCATACTGCCATCCCGGCCGCGCGGCCTGTGCCGCGAACGACCCCTCGCCGCACTGGGCTTTGCCCCCCGACACACCATGAAACTCGCCACCCTCAAGGACGGCTCGCGCGACGGCCTGCTGGCCGTGGTCTCGCGCGACCTGACCAGCGCGCACTTCGCCAGCGGCATCGCCACCACGCTGCAGCATGTTCTGGACGACTGGAACTTCATCAGCCCGCAGCTGGAAGACCTCTACGCCACGCTGAACGGGGGCAAGGCGCGCCACGCCTTCGCCTTCGACCCGCGCCACTGCATGGCGCCGCTGCCGCGCGCTTACCAATGGCTGGATGGCTCGGCCTACCTAAACCATGTCGAGCTGGTGCGCAAGGCGCGTGGCGCCACGGTGCCCGAGAGCTTCTACGTCGATCCCTTGATGTATCAAGGCGGCAGCGACGACTTCCTGGGCCCCTGCGACGACGCGTTGTTGGCCAGCGACGACTGGGGCATCGACTTCGAGAGCGAGGTCGCCGTCGTCACCGGCGACGTGGCACTCGGCACGGCGCCCGAGGCCGCGCTGGACAGCATCCGCCTGCTGATGCTGGTCAACGACTGGAGCCTGCGCAAGCTGATCCCAGCCGAGCTGGCCAAGGGCTTCGGCTTCGTGCAGGGCAAGCCCGCCACCGCCTTCAGCCCGGTGGCGGTGACGCTGGACGAGGTCGGCGCCGCCTGGCAGGGCGGCCGCCTGCACCTGCCGCTGGAAAGCCGCTGGAACGGCCAGCGCGTGGGCCTGTGCGACGCCGGACCGGAGATGACCTTTCACTTCGGCCAGCTCATCGCCCACGTCGCCCGGACCCGCCGCTTGCGCGCCGGCAGCATCATCGGCAGCGGCACCGTCAGCAACCGGGACAGCAGCCACGGCGTGGGTTGCGTGGCCGAGCAGCGGGCCATCGAAATGATCGAACACGGCGAGCCGAAGACCGCCTACCTGCAGTTCGGCGACCGCATCGAAATCGAGATGCGCGACAGCCGCGGCTTGAGCATCTTCGGGGCGATAGCCCAGCGCGTGGCCTCACCCTGGCAGCGCTGATGCGGATCTGAACCCGCCGCGCCCGCGGCCTTGGCATACTGGGCGCATGTCCGACCTTGACCTCGTGGCCGCCGCGCTGTTCGGCGTGGCTTTGCTGCACACCTTCTCCGCCAAGGCTTTCGAGCGCATGGCCCACCACAGTCCGCGCCACGGCGGCCTTTTCCATCTGCTGGGCGAAATCGAAGTCATCTTCGGTTTCTGGGCCTTCGTGCTGATCGCCGTGATGGCGCTGATGGTGGGCAGCGGCCGGGCCATCGACTACGCCGAATCGCGGCAGTACACCGAGCCGCTGTTCGTCTTCACCATCATGGTGGTGGCCGCTTCGCGCCCCGTGCTGCAGGGCATCCAGTCGATGGTGACGGGGCTTGCCCGCGTTGCGCCGCTGCGCACCGAGGTGGCCGAGGTGTGGATCTGCCTGGCCGTGGTGCCGCTGGTCGGCTCGGCCGTCACCGAGCCGGCGGCCATGACCCTGGCCGCCCTGATGCTGGCCGGCCGCGTCTTCACGCCGGCCATGCCCGAGCGCCTGAAGTACGGCGCTTTGGGCGTGCTCTTCGTGAACATCAGCATCGGCGGCACGCTCACGGCTTTCGCGGCGCCGCCGGTGCTGATGGTGGCCGCGACCTGGAACTGGGACACCGCCTTCATGGCCAGTCAGTTCGGCTGGAAGGCGGTCATCGCGGTGCTGGTGAACGCCTCCGTGGTCACCGCCCTGCTGCGCCGGCACCTGCGCGCGCCCACCGCCCTGGCGCCGGCCGATGCCACCGCAGCCCGGGTTCCGCTGACCGTCACGCTGATCCACTTTGCCTTCCTGGCCGGCGTCGTGGCCTCCGCGCACCACCCGGTCATCTTCCTCGGTCTGTTCATGCTCTTCCTCGGCTTCACGCAGGCCTACGCCCGGCACCAAAGTCCCCCGCTGCTGAAGGAGGCCTTGCTGGTCGGTTTTTTCCTGGCCGGCCTGGTGGTGCTGGGTGGCATGCAGCAGTGGTGGCTGCAGCCCATCGTGTCCAGCCTGGCGCCGGCGGCGCTGTTCTTCGGGGCGCTGGGACTGACGGCCATCACCGACAACGCCGCGCTGACCTACCTGGGTTCGCTGATCGGCGGCATCTCCGACGCGTCGAAGTACATGCTGGTGGCCGGCGCCGTGGCCGGCGGCGGGCTGACGGTCATCGCCAACGCCCCCAACCCGGCCGGCGTGACCTTGCTGAAAGCCGGCTTCGAGGACCAGTCCATCGGGGCCTTCGGTCTGCTGCTCGGTGCGGCCCTGCCGACGGCCGTGGCTGCCGCGATGTTCTGGCTGTGAACGGCCGCCGCTGAGTCACCCGCGGCCGTCGGCCCAGGCGGCGGCCGATCGGCATCCTGCACCTGACCGGCCCGGCCGGCCTCGGCGGCTGGCACAACGCGGCTTCCGGGTCCAGCGCACCGTGTTCGCGCCATGATCCGGGGTCCACAATCGAGCTGAAACACGAGGAGAAGACACCATGGCAGGCGCAGACGATCTGGTGAAGATGGTCCCGGGCTTCGAATTTCTGCAGACCCTGATGAAGTCCGCCGGCGCGGCCCTGCCCGGTGTGCCGGGCCTGAGCCCGTGGACAGCGCCCACGCTGGACCCCGAGGAACTCGAAAAGCGCATCCAGGAACTGAAGACCGTGCAGTTCTGGCTGGACCAGAACGCCAAGCTGCTGGCCGGCAGCATCCAGGCGCTGGAAGTGCAACGCATGACGCTGGCGACGCTGAAGTCGCTGAACCTGCCGCTGGCCGATCTGCGCGACGCGTTGAAGATCAAGCCCGCCCCGACCCCTGCACCCGCCCCGGCGCCAGCGCCGACAGCGGCAGCGACGCCGCCCGCCACCCCCGCTGTCGACCCGCTGCACTGGTGGAGCGCGCTGACCCAGCAGTTCACCGAGATCGCCGCCAAGGCGGTCAGCGACGGCGCGGCCGTCGCGGCGCAGCCGCCTGCGGCGCTCGCGCCGGCCAAGGCGGCCAGCCGCAAGCGCCGCGCCTGACCCTGCCTGCTGGACGCCCATGCCCGGTTTCCTGCTCGGCCATGCCATGCACCCTGACTGGCGGGCGGCGTTGGTGCTGGCCGCGCTGCAGATCGACGCCCGTCTGCCGGCGCACGAGGCCAGCGGGGCCGGCCCGCTGACGCTGGGTTTCGTCTATGTCACCGACCACTACGCGGCGCAGGCCGAAGCGCTGTACGCCGAGCTGCGTTCGCGCTGGCCCGGTGTGGCCTGGGTCGGCAGCGTGGGTGTGGGGGTGGCGGCGGGCGGCGCCGAGTACATCGACGAACCGGCGCTGGCGCTGATGTTGGCCGCCATGCCGGCCGGCCGCTTCGAGGTGTTTTCCGGCGCCCACAAGCTCAATCGCATCGAACCCTTCAGCGCGCTGGTGCACGCCGACCCCGCCACGCCCGATCTCACCGAGTTGATCGCCGAACTGGCCGACCGCACCGACAGCGGCTACCTGTTCGGCGGGCTGGCCTCGTCGCGCGGCGCCACCGTCCACTTCGCCGACGGCGTGTGGCGCGGCGGCTTGTCGGGCGTCGCCTTCAGCCGTGACGTGGCCTTGATCTCGCGCGTCACCCAGGGCTGCCAGCCGAGCGGCCCGACGCGCACGGTGACGGCCTGCGAACGCAACGTCGTGCTGACGCTGGACGGCGAGCCGGCCATGGCCTGCCTGCTGCGCGACCTCGGGCTGGCGCAACTCGACGACCCCCGCGCCGCCTTGCCGCGCCTGCGCAGCACGCTGGTCGGGTTGACCGACGCCCACGACAGCGCCCTGGCCCGCGGCGGCCAGTTCGGTACCGACACCCGGGTGCGCCACCTGGTGGGCCTGGACCCGGCCCGGGGCGCGGTGGCCGTGGCCGACCTGCTGGAGCCCGGCATGCGCCTGGCCTTCTGCCAGCGCGATGTGCAGGCCGCGCGGCGCGACCTGGTGCGCATCTGCAGCGAGATCCGCGACGAGATCGAAACCCAGGCCGAAGCGGCCACGGCGGCGGCCGGTCCGGCGGCCGTCGCTCCGGCGGCGCCGGACGGGCCGCGGCGGCGCATCCAGGGCGCGCTGTACATCAGCTGTTCCGGGCGCGGCGGGCCGCACTTCGGCGGGCCGTCGGCCGAACTGCAGACCGTGCAGCACGCGCTCGGCGCGGTGGGCGACGACATCCCCCTGGTCGGCTTCTTCGCCGCCGGCGAGATCGCGCGACACCACCTGTACGGCTACACCGGCGTGCTGACCGTGTTCACCAGCGGCTGAGGCGGGGCCTGGGTAGACTCGGTTCTCCTTTTCAGACGGCGCTGCCGACATGAACGCACCCCTCGATACACCGCTGCTGGAGCGCACCGAACGCAGCGCCCGCCAGGCCGAGGTGGTGGCCGCCCTGGCCCCGCTGCTGCCGGCCCATGCGCTGCTGTGGCACGGCGAAGACACCACGCCCTACGAGTGCGACGGCCTGACCGCTTACCGCCAGTCACCCTTGCTGGTGGCCCTGCCGGAGACCGAAGCGCAAGTGGCCGCCGTGCTGAGGGCCTGCCACGCGCTCCAGGTGCCGGTGGTGGCGCGCGGTGCCGGCACGGGCCTGAGCGGCGGCGCCATGCCGCACGCCCTGGGCGTGACGCTGAGTCTGGCCAAGTTCAACCGCATCGTGCAGATCGACCAGCTGGCGCGCACCGCCACCGTGCAATGCGGCGTGCGCAACCTGGCGATCAGCGAGGCCGCTGCGCCCTACGGTTTGTACTACGCGCCCGACCCGTCGAGCCAGATCGCCTGCACCATCGGCGGTAATGTGGCCGAGAACAGCGGCGGCGTGCACTGCCTGAAGTACGGCCTGACCTTGCACAACGTGCTGCGCGTGCGCGGCTACACTGCCGAAGGCGAGGCCGTGACCTTCGGCAGCACCGCGCTGGACGCACCCGGTCTGGACCTGCTGCCGCTGATCGTCGGCAGCGAAGGCATGCTGGCGGTGACCACCGAAGTCACCGTCAAGCTGGTGCCCAAGCCGCAGCTGGCGCGCTGCATCATGGCCAGCTTCGACGACATCCGCAAAGCCGGCGACGCGGTGGCCGCCATCATCGCCGCCGGCATCATCCCGGCCGGCCTGGAGATGATGGACAAGCCGATGACCGCCGCGGTGGAAGACTTCGTCCACGCCGGCTACGACCTCGATGCGGCGGCCATCCTGCTGTGCGAAAGCGACGGCACGCCCGAAGAGGTGGCCGAGGAAATCGACCGCATGCTGGCCGTGCTGAGCGGCCGCGGCGCCACGCGCATGGAGGTCAGCAAGGACGAAAAGCAGCGCCTGACCTTCTGGAGCGGCCGCAAAAACGCCTTCCCGGCCAGCGGCCGCATCAGCCCCGACTACATGTGCATGGACAGCACCATCCCGCGCAAGCGGCTGGCCGACATCCTGCTGGCCATCGCCGAGATGGAAGTGAAGTACGGCCTGAAGTGCTGCAACGTCTTCCACGCCGGCGACGGCAATCTGCACCCGCTGATCCTGTTCGACGCCAATGACGCCGATCAGATGCACCGCTGCGAACTCTTTGGCGCCGACATCCTGGAAACCAGCGTGGCCATGGGCGGCACGGTGACCGGCGAGCACGGGGTGGGCGTCGAGAAGCTCAGCAGCATGTGCGTGCAGTTCAGCGCCGAAGAACGCGAGCAGATGTTCGCCGTCAAGCGCGCTTTCGACGCCAGCCAGCGGCTGAACCCCGGCAAGGTCATCCCGACGCTACAGCGCTGTGCGGAGTACGGCAAGATGCATGTGAAGAAGGGGCTGCTGGCCTTCCCCGAGCTGGAGCGTTTCTGAATGGGCGACGGGACCAACGAGGTGCTGACCCGCTGGGCCGAACAGATCCAGGTCGCCCGCGCCAACCAGTTGCAGATCGATATCCGCGGCGGCGACACCAAGGCCTTCTACGGCGGCCCGCAGCAAGGGCTGGTGCTCGACACCACGGTGCTGTCCGGCATCAGCAGCTACGAACCCAGCGAGCTGGTGGTGACCGTCCGCGCCGGCACGCCACTGGCTGAGCTGGAAGCTGCGCTGGCCGACCAGGGCCAGTGCCTGCCCTTCGAGCCACCGCGCTTCGGCCCGGGCGGCACCGTCGGCGGCATGGTCGCTGCCGGCCTGTCCGGCCCCGCCCGCGCGGCGGTGGGCAGCGTGCGCGACTACGTACTGGGCGCCACCCTGCTGAACGGCCGCGCCGAGGTCTTGCACTTCGGCGGCACGGTGATGAAGAACGTCGCCGGCTACGACGTGTCGCGCGTCCTGGCCGGTTCGCTGGGCACCCTGGGCGTGATCTGCGGGCTGTCGCTGAAGGTCCTGCCGGTGGCGCCAGCCAGGCTGACCTTGCGCCTGGAAGCCGAGCAGGCTGTCGCCATCCGCCGCCTCAACGAATGGGGTGGCCAGCCGCTGCCGCTGAATGCCAGCGCGTGGTGGGACGGCATGCTGGTGCTGCGTTTGGCGGGCGCCACGGCGGCGGTGTCGGCGGCGGCCAAGCGCATCGGCGGCGAGCCTGTGGATACCGCGCTGGCCAGCGCTTTCTGGGACGGCCTGCGCGACCACCGCGACGAGTTCTTCATCGGCGCGGCCAAGGCGGTCGAAGCCGGCGCCAGCCTGTGGCGGCTGTCGGTGCCAGCCACCGCCGCGCCGCTGCAGCTGTCGGGCGAGCAGCTGCTGGAATGGGGCGGTGCGCAGCGCTGGATCTGCACCAGCGCGCCGGCCGCCGTGCTGCGCGAGGTGGCGCAGGCCGCCGGGGGCCACGCGGTGCTGTTCCGCAGCACCGACAAATCGGCCGGCGCCTTCGCGCCCCTGGCACCACCGCTGGACCGCGTCCAGCGCGACCTGCAGCGCGCCTTCGATCCCGACGGCGTCTTCAACCCGGTCCGCCTGGGCGCCGGGGCCTGAGCGCTGCCGCATGCGCACCGCAGCCGCCGTCGTCGAGACCCTGCGCGCCCGTTGCGGTTGCCCGCGAGGCGGTCCGTGCTGGCGCTGAGAGGCCTGGCCCTGTTGCTGCTGTGCCAGAGCCTGGGCGAGGCGCTGGCGCGCGGCCTGGACCTGCCGCTGCCCGGGCCGGTGCTGGGCCTGCTGTTGGCGCTGCTGCTGTTGAACTGGGCGCCGCTGCAGGCCGCCGTGGGCGCTGCGGCCGTGCCGCTGTTGCAACACCTGTCGCTGCTCTTCGTGCCGGTCGGCGTGGGCGTCGTCACGCATGTCGCGCTGCTGTCGCAATACGGGCTGCGCATCGTGGCCGTGCTGGTGGTGTCGACGCTGATCGGGCTGGCCGTCACCGCGCTGCTGCTGCAGTTCCTGTTGCGCGGCTCACCGCCGGCGCAAGCCTGAAGGCGCCGTGATGAGACCGGGCACGCACAGCTTCGTCGACCTGTGGGTCTACCTGTCGGCCACCCCGCTGTTCGGTCTGACCGCCACGCTGGCCGTCTACGTCACCGCGCAGGCCCTCTACAGCCGCCTGGAGCAGGCGCCCTGGGCCAATCCAGTGCTGTGGACCGTCATCTTGCTGGGTGGCCTGCTGATGGCCACGGATACCGCCTACCCCAGCTACTTCGCCGGCGCGCAGTTCATCCACTTCCTGCTCGGCCCGGCCGTGGTGGCACTGGCCTGGCCGATGTGGCAACGCCGCGCTGAATTGCGCCGGCGCTGGCGCGCCCTGGGCCTGGCTGCGCTGGTGGGCGGCGCAGCCGCCGCCGGCAGCGCGGTGCTGACCGGCTGGGCGCTGGGCCTGCCGCCTGACGTGCTGGCCTCGCTGGCGCCCAAGTCGGTGACCGCGCCGGTGGCCATGGGCATCGCCGAACAGCTGGGCGGCATCCCGGCACTGGCGGCGGTGCTGGCGGTACTGACCGGGCTGGTCGGCGCGGTGGGCGCCAAGCCCTTGTTCGACGCCCTGCGCATCACCCGCCCCGAGGCGCGCGGTTTCGCCCTGGGCACCGCCTCGCACGGCATCGGCGCCGCCCGCGCGCTGCAGGTCCACCCGGTGGCCGGTGCCTACGCCGCCCTGGCGCTGGGGCTGCAGGTCGTTCTGGGCGCCTTGCTGCTACCGCTGGCTTATCCGGCCTTGTTGCCGCTACTGCTGTCCGCCACCCCGTAACCCTGACCCGACCCGATGCAAACCAAGCTGTCACCCGAGTTCAAAGGCACGCGCGACGGCGAGGCGGCCGAGGCCATCCTGCGCAAATGCGTGCACTGTGGTTTCTGCACCGCCACCTGCCCGACCTACCAGCTGCTGGGCGACGAGCTCGACGGCCCGCGCGGCCGCATCTACCTGATGAAGCAGATGCTGGAAGGCGCGCCCGTCACGCGCAAGACGCAGCAGCACCTGGACCGTTGCCTCAGCTGTCGCAATTGCGAAACCACCTGCCCCAGCGGCGTGCAGTACGGCGCGCTGGTGGACATCGGCCGCAAGCTGGTCGAAGAACGTGTCGAACGCCCCAAGGCTGAAAAGGCGGTGCGCTGGTTGCTGAAAGAGGGGCTGACTTCACCCTTGTTCGGCCCGGCCATGAAGCTGGGCCAGCTGGTGCGGCCGCTGCTGCCGGTGGCCTTGAAAAACAAGGTGCCTGCCGCGGGCGGTGCGGCCGCCCACCGCTGGCCGCAACGCGTGCACCCGCGCAAGGTGCTGCTGCTGCTGGGCTGCGTGCAGCCGGCCATGATGCCCAACGTCAACAGCGCCACCGCGCGCGTGCTGGACGCCGCTGGCATCCAGACCCTGGTGGCCGACGGCGCGGGCTGCTGCGGTGCCATCCGCACCCACCTGGGCGACAGCGAAGGCGGCCTGGCCGACATGCGCCGCAACATCGACGCCTGGTGGCCGCTGGTCGACGGTTTGACTTCGGAAGGCACCGTCGAGGCCATCGTGATGAACGCCAGCGGCTGTGGCGCCAGCGTCAAGGATTACGGCCACGCGCTGGCCTCGGATGCCGACTACGCCGCCAAGGCGGCGCGCGTCAGCGCCCTGACGCGCGACCTGAGTGAATTGCTGCCCGCGCTGGTGCCGCTGTTGAAGCCCCGGCTGGCCGGCCAGCGGAAGGTCAACCAGCTGGCCTTTCATCCACCCTGCACCTTGCAACACGGCCAGCAGCTGCGCGGCGGCGTCGAAAGCGGGCTGCGCGAACTGGGTTTCGAGGTCAGCCTGGCGGCCAGCGAAAGCCATCTGTGCTGCGGCTCGGCCGGCACCTACAGCGTGCTGCAGCCCGAACTGGCCTACCAGCTGCGCGACCGCAAGCTGGGCCAGCTGGCGCCGCTGGAGGCCCAGGTCATCGTCAGCGCCAACGTCGGTTGCATCCAGCACCTGCAAAGCGGCACCGCCACGCCGGTGCGGCATTGGGTGGAAGTGCTGGACGACGCGCTGGCTTGAGGCCGGCCCGGACCCGGGCGCCTGCCGTTATCGCAGCGCCCGCTGCCCGCGATCAGTTGACCGCGAAGTCGGCCAGCGTCTTGCCGCCGGCCAGCGCGTCGCGCAGCCATTGCGGGCGTTTGCCACGGCCGCCCCAGGTGCCGCCGGTTTCATTGCGGAACTTCACCACCGCCGGGACCTTGTCGGCCTTGACGCCGCGGCGACGCAAGGTCTTGACCGCCGTCTTGCCGGCTGCCTTGGTCTTTTTGCCGCCGAAGCCCAGATCTTCGGCCGTCAGTTTGTAGACCGCAATCGCCTCGCGGATGCGGCCGACGACGCCTTCGATTTCCTTGCGCCGGATCTTTTCGGCATCTTGCTTCAGCACTTCGATTTGCTTGACGATTTGCGCGTAGGTCTTGGTCATGGGTAGGTTTTCAATTTGAATGGAAGCTCCCTGAAACAGCTTGCCGCTTACCGCTGCCGCAATGCCTGCGAGTTGACGTCTATGGCGTTGTCTCTTCGCGCCAATCTCGAAATGCATTATCACCACAATTTGAATTCACTTTCTATTCCAGGCCCTGGCGTTCGGAAACGGGATGTGCAGGGGTTACGCCAACGCACAGGTGTATGCGTTCAGCGCGAAACGTGATGCGGCTGGCCTAACTCGCGCCGATATAGCCCCGTTCACCAATTCAGCGGGTCGGTGCGGTAGCAGCGCACCAATTCGCCGTAGAGGGCCGGGTGGGCGGCGGCCAGCAAGCCGGGTTGTTCGAAGAAATGCTCGCTGACGACGGCGAAGAACTCGGCCGGGTCGGTGGCCGCGTAGGCCTTGATCACCCCCACCTCGCCGCGTGCCAGCCTCGCCTGCAGCGCGTGGAACTCGGCGCTCAGCACCGCTGCCCAGCGGGCATAGGGGTCGCCAGCGCCCGGGGACGCTCGAAGCGCCCAGCCGCTGCGCCGCGCCGCTGGGTCGTCACGGCGACCCAGCCAAGGCGCGCCGTTGGCGCGGCCACGGGCCTGATCCAGCTGGTGGGCAAACTCATGGATCACCACGTTGTGGCCATCGGCCGGGTCGGCGGCGCCGGCGAGCACGTCGTCCCAGCTCAGCAGCACCTGGCCTTGCTGCCACGATTCACCGGACAGCGCGCGCCGGGTTTCGTGGGTCAGGCCGTTGGCGTCGGGCGTGCTGCGGTTCACGACGAAGGCGCCGGGGTAGACGAGTATCTGGCGCAGGTTGGTGAAATAGTCGTTGTGGCGGTTCAGCAGCAGCAGCGCGGCCTGTGCGGCGATCAGAACGCGCATCTCGGTGGTCACGACCAAGCCCGCGCAGCCGATGAAGGGCTGCTCGGCCAGCAAGACCTGCACGTGCTTCTTAAGCTGCAGTTGCAGGTCGGCCGGCAGGCGCGCGTAAGCCGGCATGCGGCGGCGCAGGATGTCGCGCCAGGCGGCCGGAAAGGGCTGGCGCCGGATGCGCCCGCGGCGCAAGGCCCGCCACAACGGCGGCCCCACCAGCCAGGCCGCGGCGGCCCCGGTCAGGGCGATGAAGAAGAGCAGGGGACCGAACAGGGATGCGAGCACCCCAGCGATCTGGGCCCAGGGGCCGGTGCTTTCAAGCCCGCGCTTCGCGGGGCAGGGCCAGCTTGTCCAGCCAGTGCCGTGTCAGCGGCGTCAGCGGCTTGGCCAGGCAGCGTTCGTTGACCAGCGCGCGGCCGACGCTGCGGCGGCTGCCCTGGGCCGCGGCGGCCAGCAGGGTCTGGTCGATCAGGTCGCGCTGGGCGTGGCTGCCACCCCACTGCGTGGCCACGCAGCGCACCGGGTAGATCAGGTCCGTCGCGTGGTCGGCATCGCCGCGCGCCAAGGCCAGCAGGCCGCGCATCAGCGGCAGGCCCACCTCGCGCGCCACCAGGTGGTTGGCGCGGCGCGCGTCTTCGGCACTCAGCGCGCGTTCGGCGCAGCGCGCCAGCCAGGCCTCTGCACCGTGCAGGTCGCCGGCACACAGCCGGGCCACCACGGCGTGCGCGTCGTTGAAGGCGCTGTGGCCGGCATGGTCGTCGGCCAGTTCCCAGCCGGCGCACAGCGCGGCCCCGTGCGCCGACACGTCCTCGCCCAGCAGGTGCAGCCGCCACAGCATGGCGGCGGCGTCCACGCGGTGCAGCGTCACCTGCAGCGCGGGGCCGCTCAGGTGGGCGTCGACCAGTCGCAGCACACCGGCCGTGTCCAGCGCTTCCAGGCGGAACAGGCTCTTGTGCCACCACAGGTGCGTGCTGAAGCCGTTGCCGTCGGCCCAGGCGGCCTGGTGCTGGCGCAACCAGGAGGAGCCTTCTTCGAAGCGGCCCTGCATCTCCATCACGTGCGCCACGGCGTGCACGGCCCACGGCGCGCGCGGCTCCAGGGCCAGCGCGTGGCGGCCGGCTTCTTCGGCTTGGGGGTAAAGGTTGCATTCCTCCAGGCCGAAGGCGTGCAGCCCCAGCACGTGTGCATAGAGCGGGTCGGCCGCGTCCCACTCGGGCAGGGCGCGCGCCGGGCGCTGGCGCAGGCTGTTGGCGTCGCCGCGGTGGAAGTCCCACAGGTGGGCCCACTGCAGGGCCAGCGCGTCGCGCGGATGCTGGATCAGCACTTCGTCCCAGATGCGGCAGGCCTGGTGCCAGCGGCCTTCCAGCAGGCACTGCACGGACTCGAGGTGGGCGTGTTCGCGCGGCGACGCAGCGGCGGCGTGCGCGCGGGCCTGGCTCAGGTGGGCGTCGGCCGCGGGCCGCAGTGCCGGCTCGGTCAGGCTCAGCAGAAAGCCGGCCTTCATGACGTGGGGCAGGGCCCAGCCCGGGTCTTCGGCGATGGCGGTGTCCAGATCGGCCAGCGGCGTGTCGTAGAAGGACATCATCCGCCACAGCGCCCGCTCGACCGCGGCCTGCGCGGCGCGCGAGTGGCTGGCGCTGGGGTTGCCCCGGACGTCGGTGTTCGACATAGGTGCAATGTAGCGCTCCGGCGTGACAGGCTGGGTGACAGGCGGCGGACGTCGGGTTGTGGCGGATGACCCTGCGCGGGCGTGAGCCTAGACTCGCACCGCATGAAGAACGTCGTCATCTCCGGAACTGGGCTGTACCAGCCCCCGAACACCATCACCAACGCCGAGTTGGTGCAGGCCTTCAACGCCTACGCCGACCTGCAGAACGCGCAGCATGCCGCGGCCATCGCCGCCGGTGAGCGGGCGGCCCTGGTGCACAGCAGCGTCGAGTTCATCGAGAAGGCCTCGGGCATCCGCCAGCGCTACGTCATCGACAAGGCCGGTGTGCTCGACCCGACACGCATGAAGCCGCGCTTTGCGCCGCGGCCCGACGGCGAACTGAGCCTGATGGCCGAGATCGCGGTCGCTGCGGCCCGGCAGGCGATGGCGGCCGCCGGCAAGACTGGCGCCGACATCGACGGCGTGCTGTGCGCCGCCGCCAACATGCAGCGCGCCTACCCGGCGATGGCCTGCGAGATCCAGGCGGCCCTTGGCGCCGGCGGCTACGGCTTCGACATGAACGTGGCCTGCAGTTCGGCCACTTTCGCCATCGAGCAGGCGGCCAACGCGGTGCGCTCGGGCTCGGCCCGCTGCGTGCTGGTGGTCAACCCCGAGATCACCTCGGCGCACCTGGAATGGCGCGACCGCGACTGCCACTTCATCTTCGGCGACGTCTGCACGGCCCTCATCGTCGAGGCCGAAGACAGCGCCACCAGCGCCGACCGCTGGCGCATCCGGGGCACCCGGCTGGCCACGCAATACAGCAACAACATCCGCAACAACGCGGGCTTCCTCAACCGCTGCGAAGACACCGACCCCGACGCCCGCGACAAGACCTTCATGCAGGAGGGCCGCAAGGTCTTCAAGGAAGTGGTGCCGATGGCCGCGGCGCACATCGAGTCGCACCTCCTGGCGCTGGGCCTGGAGCCCACCGAGGTCCGCCGTTTCTGGTTGCACCAGGCCAATCTGGGCATGAACCAGCTGGTCCTGCGCAAGCTGGTGGGGCAAGAGGTGGGCGACGACATCGCGCCCATCATCCTGGGCGAGTACGCCAACACGGCCAGCGCTGGCTCGATCATCGCCTTCCACGACCACCATGCCGACCTGAAGGCCGGCGACCTGGGCGTGATCTGCTCTTTCGGCGCCGGTTACTCGATCGGCAGCGTCGTCGTCGAACGGCTGTAGCGCGGTCAGCCGCGACGCGAGCCCAGCGCCATCACGGTGGCCACCACGAGCAAACCGCCGGCCACCTGCATCGGCGCGATGGTCTGACCGAGCAGCGCCCAGGCCAGCGCCAGCGCGAAGATGGGTTCGACGTTCATGATCGCCGAATTGCCCACCACGCCCAGCTTGGGCAAGACCGTGAACATCACGGTGAAGCCGGTGCCGTAGAGCAGCGTCAGGCCCGCCAGGCCCCACCAGCCGGGTGCCGCCTGGGGCCAATGCAGGCCACCCTGCGTGAGCACGCCGGCCAGCGCCATCACGGCCACGATGGCCATGGTGCTGACGGTGCGCACGCGGCCGTCCAGGTCGCCGGCTTCGTGCTGGGTCAGCACCAGCGCCAGCCCGAAGGTGGCCGCCGCGGTCAGCGCGAAGGTCACCCCCACGCCGATGCGCCCCCACTGCCCGGCCGCGCCCAGGCCCGAAGCGGCGCCCAGCACGTCCAGCGCCAGCGCCAGCCCGAGCAGCATCACCGGCATGGCGCGCAGCACGCGGGTCTCGGGCCGATGGCCGTAGGCCAGCCGTGCCCACAGCGCCGTCCACAGCGGGTAGGTGTTGAAGGCCAGCAGCGCCAGCGCCACCGGCAGGCGCGCCACGGCCGAGTACAGGCAAAGGCTCTGCACGCCGATCAGCAGGCCGATGGCCGGCAGTGCCTGGCGGTGGCGCGCGGTGAAGCGCAGCGGCACGCGCTGCGTCCACACGATCAGCCCGACGACCCCGGCCGTCACGGCACTGCGGAAAGTGACTGCGGTGGCCACGTCGACGCCGTGGTTGAAGGCCAGCCGCGCGGCGACGTGGTTGGCGCCCATCATCAGCGCGATCAGCAGCAGGGTGGCGAAAGCCGCCGCCGACAGGCGCGGGCCGGGCAGCGCAGCGGCGCTCAAAACGGCACCTCGGGCCAGGGCCGGATCAGCCCCGCCGGGCGCAGGATTTCCCAGGCCCGTGCCAGGCGCAGCACGCCCAGATCGTCATGGCGCCGGCCGGCGATCTGCAGGCCGATCGGCAGCCCGGCGCTGTCATGGCCAGCCGGCACGCTGATGGCCGGCTGGCCACTCATGTTGAAGGGCAAGGTGTAGGCGATGTGCTCCATCGCGCGCAGCGGGTCGCCGGTGGGGCTGGGCGCTTCGGCCGCAGCCGCCACGCCGGGCGCCACCGGCGAGATCACGAAGTCGAAGGCTGCGCAGGCCGTCACGGCCGCATCGCGCAGGGCCGCGAACTGGCTGTGGTGCTGAAACAGCTGTGTGGCGCTGTAGCCGCTGGCGGCGGCCACCCAGTCGCGGATATAGGGCAGCACCCGGGCCTGGCGTTCGGCCGGCAGCGCCGAGATGTCCAGCCGCGAGCGCATGCGCCAGAAACCGTTGATGCCGTCGGCCATCTCGCGCGTCGTGAAACCCCGCAGCGGTGTGACGGTGGCGCCGGCGTCGCTCAGGATCTGCGCCGCGCGCAGCACCGCCGCCGCCACGTCGGGGTCCGGCGGCAGGCCCCAGCCGGCGTCCAGCAGCAAGCCGATGTTCAGGCCGCGGACCGCAGCCGACGGCTCGTCGGGCAGCGCGGTCCACGCCAGGTCCTGCGGCGGTAGGCTGGTGGCGTCGCGCGCGTCCGGGCGGCTCAGCACGGCCATCGCGATGGCGGCATCGTCCACCGTGCGGGTCAGCGGCCCGCAAGCGCGGCCGGTGTAGGGCGGGAAGATGGGGACCCGGCCGTCGCTGGGCTTGAAGCCGACCACGCCGCACCAGGTCGCCGGCAGGCGGATCGAGCCGCCGATGTCTGTGCCCAGGTGGATGGGGCCGTAGCCGGCGGCGGCCGCCGCGCCGGCACCGGCGCTGCTGCCGCCGGGTGTTCGGCTCAGGTCCCAGGGGTTGCGGGCCAGGGCGTGGAAGCTGCTCAGGCCTGAAGACAACATGCCGTAGTCGGGCATGGTGGTGCGCGCCAGGAAGACCGCACCGGCTTCGCGCAGTCGGGCGGCGGGTGGGGCGTCGGCTGCGGCCGGCACCAGCAGGCTGGCCGCGCTGCCCAGCGGCATGGCCACGCCCTGCGTGGCGATGTTTTCCTTGATCGTCACCGGCACGCCGTCCAGCGGACCGAGCGCGCAACCCTGCTGCCAGCGGGCTTCGGATCGGCGCGCCAGGGTCAGCGCCTCGTCCGGGTCGAAAGCCCAGGTGGCGTGCAGCTGCGGTTCGCAGCGCAGCAGGTGCTCGACCGCGGCTTGCGCCACCGCCACGGGCGAGAGCTCGCCCGCCGCGTAGGCCCGCGCCAATTGGCTGGCGCTCCAGGTGTGCAGGGCCTGCATCTTCAGTGCGCGGCCGGGCGGCAGCGCAGGCGCTCGGCGGGGTGGCGGGTCAGGGTCATGAGGGTGGTGAACCGGTGTGTGCGGGTGCCGAGCGCCCCGCTTCATTTTGTACCCTTGCCGGTTGGCGAAACGGCAGTACAACAGAGGCCCACGCACCCGGAGTCCGCCATGCCTAACTTCCATCCCGCCGCAGGGGTCCTCGGCGTCTTGCTGGCGCTGGCCGGCTGCGCCACCGAAAGCTCACGCAGCCTGCAGGTCGAAAAGGTGCAGGCCGCGGCCGCGCCCTACGCCGGCGCGAAAGTGCCGCTGTCGGTCGGCAAGTTCGACAACCGATCCAGTTTCATGCGGGGCGTGTTTTCCGACGGCGTCGACCGGCTGGGCAGCCAGGCCAAGGTCACGCTGATGGCGCACCTGCAGGAATCACAACGCTTCGCCGTGCTCGACCGCGACAACATGGCTGAGGCCCGGCAGGAAGCCCAGCTGTCCGGCGCCACCCAGGCCACGCGCGGCGCGGCTTTCGTGGTCAGCGGCGATATCTCGGAATTCGGTCGCAAGGAAGTCGGCGACCAGCAACTCTTCGGCCTGCTCGGGCGCGGCAAGACCCAGGTGGCTTACGCCAAGGTCACACTCAACGTGGTCAACATCGTCACGTCGGAGGTGGTGTTTTCGGCGCGCGGGGCGGGCGAATACGAACTCTCGAACCGCGAGGTGCTGGGCTTCGGCGGCACGGCGAGCTACGACGCCACGCTGACCGGCAAGGTGCTGGACCTGGCCTTGCGCGAAGCCGTCAACCAGCTGGTGGCGGGCAAGGACGCCGGGCAGTGGGGCCGCGAGGCCGGCAAGTGAAGGCCCTGGGGTGGACACGGCGCGCGGCGTCGCTGGCCGGCGCGCTGCTGCTCGCGGCCTGCGCCCAGAAGGGCCCGGGGCCGATCTACCTGTGGGAGGCCTTCCCGCGCCAGCAGTACGACACCTTGCTGCGCGAAGCGGGCAGTCCCGAGGCGCAGATCGCTGCTTTGGAAGCCCATGCCGAGAAGGCCCGTGGCACCCAGGCGGCGCTGCCGCCGGGTTGGCGCGCCCACCTGGGCATGCTGAAGCTGTCGGCCGGCAACCCTGACGAAGCGCGTCGCCTGTGGGAAGGCGAGAAGATCGCCTTTCCGGAATCCGCGCCCTATATGGACCGCTTGCTGCAGCGGCTGAACGCCCCGGCTGCCCCAGCGCCCGCCAAGCCGGAGAACCCGGCGTGAACCGCCCGCGCATCGCACGGGCGGCCTGGCTGCTGGGGCTGGCCGGCCTCGGCGGCTGCGCCACCCAGGCGCCGGGCTACGACTACACGGCTTTCCTGAAGGCACGGCCGGCCACGCTGCTGGTGATGCCGCCGGTCAACGAATCACCGGACCTGAAGGCCACGCCGGCGCTGTGGGCGCAGGCCACCCAGCCCCTGGCCGAGGCGGGCTACTACGTGCTGCCGGTGACCCTGGTGGACGAGACCTTCCGCCAGAACGGCGTCGACTCCGCCAACGAGGCCCAGGACATTGCCCTGCCCAAGCTGCGCGAGGTCTTCGGCGCGGATGCGGCTGTCTACATCAAGGTGAAGCAGTACGGCACCCGCTACGCGGTCATCGCCAGCGAGACCCGCGTCGAGGTCGAGGGCCGTGTGGTCGACCTGCGCAGCGGTGAGTTGCTCTGGCAAGGCAAGGCCTTGGCGTCGTCGGCCGAACAGCAGCAGCAGGGCCAGGGCGGCCTGGCCGGCATGCTGATCTTGGCGCTCGTCAACCAGATCGTCGGCACGACCACCGACGCGGCCTACAAATACGCCGGCGTGGCCAATGCCCGCCTGCTTGGCGTGCCGATGGTCAACGGCATCCTGCCCGGCCCGCGTTCGCCGATGGCCGGCCGGCCGCCTGGCAGGCCCTAGCGCAAGGCGGCGCGCGGTCAGCGTCCAGCCGCCGCAGCGCCCAGCAAGTCCAGATAAGACCCGGCCACGCGCAGCGCACCGTCCAGGCCCAGGGCCTGCAGGAGTGCCTCGGCCACGGCGATGCCCTGCGTGTCGGTCTGGCCGGCGGCCAGAACCACCTCCAGTTCCAGGAAGTCACCGAGCCCGACCACCTGGTCGAGGTGGATGCGGGTGGCGCCCGCCATCAGCAGCAGGCGCTGCTTGCGCACGCGCCCCAGCACGCCCAGGCCGCGGGTCAGCGCCTCGCGCAGCCCGGCCGGGTCGGCGACCGGCACGCGGACGTAGTCGCTGGCTTTGGCGTCGCCGGTGTCGGGGCGCTGGTAGTGGATCAGTTCGGCGCGGCCGTCGGCAAACTGGCGCAGCTTCAGGCGGCCGTGTGCCGCGGCGAAGAAGGTGTCGTCCTGCGCGATCGGCTCTGCGGGTCCGTCGGCCAGTTCGCAGGCGCGTGGCAGCAGGGCCTGCACGCTGCCGATGCGGGCCTTGATCTCGATGTTGCGCGGCATCTCAGGGCGTGGTTTCAGCCGCGATCTGGCGCAGCGCCTGCTCGAAGACCTCGGGCGGCTGGCCACCCGAAATCAGGTGGCGGTCGTTGATGATCACCGCCGGCACCGAGCTGATGCCCGCCCGCTGCCAGAACTGTTCGGCGGTGCGCACGTCCAAGGCGTGGCGGTCGCTGGACAGCACCTCGCTGGCGTCCGCCACATCCAGCCCCAGGGCGCCGACCAGCTCCAGCTGCACCGCCCGGTCGCCCGGGTTGCGGCCCTCGCCGTGATAGGCCTGCAACAGCGCGTGCTTGAGCCGACGCTGTGCGCCGGCCTGCGGCTGCAGGCCGGCCCAGTGCAGCAGGCGGTGGGCGTCGAAGGTGTTCCAGACCCGCAGGCGGTCGCCGAACTGGAAGCCCACCGCCGCGCCGCGCTCGCGGATCACGCCGCGGTTGTGCGCCAGCTGGGCGTCGCTCATGCCGTACTTGGCTTTGAGGTAGTCGCCGGCGTCGGCGCCGGCCGGGTCCATCGTCGGGTTGAGCTCGAAGGGCTGGCAGTGCAGATCCACCGCGAAGCTGTCGCCGATGTTGGCGAGGGCCTGCTCTAGGCTGTTCAGCCCCACGGCGCACCAGGGGCAGGCGATGTCAGAAACGAAATCGATTTTCATGCGGGTCCTTGCGCGTCGTTGTCGGTCGTTGGGTCAGCTCAGTTTGTAGGTCTGCAGATGGATGCTGGTTTCGGTGGCGGCAATGCCCTTGATCAGCCGCACGCGTTCCAGCACCTCGGCCAGTTCACCGAGGCTGCCGGCGCGCAACTCGGCCAGCAGGTCCCAGCGGCCGTTGGTGTCGTGCAGGCCGGCCACGCCGGGTTCGCCCAGCAGCGTGGCGATGACCGTGCGCGTCTGGTTGCCCTCGATGGTGATGCTCATCCAGGCCGTGATGCGGTCGGTTTCGGCGTCCGGGCGCAGCCGCACCGTGTAGCCGGTGATGACGCCCTGGTCTTCCAGGCGGTGGATGCGGTTGCTGACCGTGCCGCGCGATACGCCCAGCCGGGTGGCCAGCGTGGCCACTGGGGTGCGCGCGTCCTGGCGTAGCAGGGCCAGCAACTGCAGGTCGGTCGAGTCCATCTGTCATTCTGGCACTCAAGGCTGTCGAAATGCCATAAGGCTGTCTAAATCATGGCACCTCTGCCGCTATTCACTGTCGTGCGGCCCTCGAACAATCGGTCTGGTCCGGAAAAGAAAGGCCCGCTTCATGACCACCCTGCTCACTACCGCCGATATCGCCGCCATCGTCCAGGCCCATGGCCTGCCCGCGGTCTTGCAGCGCATGGAGGCGGCCATCGCCGCGGCCTTTCGCCGCTGGCCCGAGTTCGACAAGGTGGCCCGCGTGGCCAGCCATACGGCCACCGGCGTCATCGAACTGATGCCCGTGGCCGACGCGCAGCACTATGCCTTCAAGTACGTCAACGGCCATCCGGGCAATGCCCGCTTCGGCCTGCCGACCGTGATGTCCTTCGGTGTCTTGGCCGATGTGTCGACCGGCCGACCTGAACTACTGAGTGAGCTCACACTCACAACAGCGATGCGCACGGCGGCGACCTCGGTGATGGCCGCCCGGCTGCTGGCCCGGCCCGACTCGCGCGCCATGGCGCTGATCGGCAATGGCGCGCAGAGCGAATTCCAGGCCCTCGCCTTCCACCACGGGCTGGGCATCAGCACGCTGCGGGTCTTCGACAGCGACCCGTCGGCGACGGCCAAGTTGCTGGGCAACCTGCGCCCGGTGGCCGGGCTGCGCGTGGTGGCCTGCGCCAACGCGGCCGAGGCCGTGCGCGGCGCCGACATCGTCACCACCGTCACGGCCGACAAGCGCAAGGCAGCCATCCTGACGCCCGACATGGTCGAGCCCGGCATGCACATCAACGGCGTGGGCGGCGACTGCCCTGGCAAGACCGAACTGCACCCGGCCGTGTTGGCCGCTGCCCGCGTGTTCGTGGAATACGAGCCGCAAAGCCGCATCGAGGGCGACGTGCAGCAGATGCCGGCCGATTTCCCGGTCACCGAGCTGTGGCGGGTGCTCACCGGCGAGGCGGCGGGACGGCGGACCGCAGCCGAGGTGACCGTTTTCGACTCGGTCGGCTTCGCGGTGGAGGACTACGCCGCGCTGAGCCTGATGCGTGAGCTTGCGCTCACATTGGGGCTGGGCCAGGCAATTGACCTGATGCCCACGCTGGCCGATCCGAAGAACCTCTACGCGGCCTGTTCGGCAGCGCCTGCCCGGTCGCCGGCGCTGCGCGCGGCCTGAAGCCGCGCCGCCGGTCGGGCCGGGTCAGGTGGTCTGTTCGTGGCGGTCGGCGGCGGCCAGCAGGTCGGCGGCGAAGCGCGGGTCATGGGCGGCGTAGCGCTGGGCGTACTCGCGCACGGCGGCGGCTTCGGTGACGCGGTCGGCCTGCACCTGGCGTCCGGCGCGCGAGGCACCGTGCTGTTCGAACCAGCTCAGGACCCCGGTGAAGGCACCGGCGGCCCAGCGGGTGGCGCGGGGGGTGGCGATGGCGATGGGCATTTGAATGGTGATGGCGGTCATGTGAGCTCCTGGCGGTGCCGCCCGGATCGGGAGGCTGGTGAACCCAGGTGGGGTTCGGATGGGTGAATACTAGGGTTACTACCAGTGCTTAGCAATTGAATATTGCGCATGTAAGATATGCATAGACCGCATATAAACCGCCATGCCGCCCACTTTCCGCACCCTGGACCTGAACCTGCTGCGCGTGCTGGATGCCGTGATGGCCGAGGGCAGCCTGACCCGCGCTGCCGCCAGCCTGGCCATGACGCAGCCGGCGGTCAGCCACGCACTGCGTCGCCTGCGGGTGTCGCTGGGGCAGGAACTCTTTGTCCGCACGGCGCACGGCATGCGGCCCACGCCGCAGGCCGAGGCCCTGTGGCCGCAGGTGCGCATGGCGCTGGCCGGCTTGCGCCAGGTGCTGACGCCCGGCGACTTCGACCCCCGACGCGACGCCGTGCAATTGCGCCTGGCGATGGCCGACGCCACGGCCGCGCTGCTGGCGCCCGGCCTGGTCGAGCGCATCGAACGCGACGGCGCGCTGGTCAACCTGCGCCTGCTGCCGCTGACCACGCGCGATCCGCGGCGCTGGCTGGAAGCTGGTGAGGCCGACATGGCGGTGGGCTTCTTCCCGGAGGTCATCACCACCCTGGTCGCGCAGGGCCCGGACAGCCATCTGCGCCATGCCCGGCTGTACGCCACGCGCTATGTCTGCGTGATGCGCAAGGGCCACCCCCTGGCGGCCGAACCGCTGACGCTGGACGCCTTCTGCGCCGCCCACCACCTGCTGGTCAGCTTTTCAGGCCGCCCGCACGGTTATGTCGACAAGGCGCTGACGGCCTTGGGCCGGCAGCGGCGCATCGTGCTGACGGTCAACCAGTTCTTCACCGCCGGCCGGGTGGTGGCCACGTCCGACCTGTTGACGGTGCTGCCCGAACGCTTCCTGCTGGCCACCGGCGGCCAACAGGAACTGGTCGTGCGCGACTTGCCCCTGCTGCTGGAGCCGGTGCACGTGGAAATGCTCTGGCACTTGCGCAACGACGCGGCACCCGAGCACCAGTGGCTGCGCGCCCAGGTGCAGGCCGCGGCCGCGCTGCCGGCGCTGGTCTGACCGCAGCGCTTACAGCACCGCGGCCATGGCCGCGGCGGTGCGTTCGACGTTGCCGGTGTTCAGCCCGGCCACGCAGATGCGCCCGGAGCGCACCAGGTAGACAGCGAATTCCTCGCGCAGCCTGTCGACTTGCGCGGCACTCAGGCCGGTGTAGCTGAACATGCCGCGCTGGGTCAGAACGTAGCTGAAATCACGGCCGGGCAGCTTGGCGGCCAGCACGCCGTGCAGGCTGCGGCGCATGGCCCGTATGCGGCTGCGCATCGCCGACACGTCGGCTTCCCACGAGGCTCGCAGCGCCGGGTCGGTCAGCACGCGGCTGACGATGCCGGCGGCGTGGATGGCCGGGCTGGAGTAGTTGCGCCGCACGGTGGCCTGCAACTGGCCCAGCACCAGGCCGGCCTCGGCCGCATCGGCGCAGACCACGCTGAGCGCACCGGCGCGCTCGCCGTAGACGCTCATGCTCTTGGAGAAGGAATTGGCGACGAAGAAGCTCAGGCCGGCGCTGGCCAGTGCGCGGATGGCGAAGGCATCTTCCTCGATGCCGTCGCCATAGCCCTGGTAGGCCAGGTCCAGGAAGGGCAGCAGTTCACGCTCGCGCAGCACCGGGATCAGCGCGTCCCACTGCGCCGCGTTCAGGTCGACGCCGGTCGGGTTGTGGCAACAGGCATGCAGCAGCACCACGCTGCGCGGCGGCAGGGCCTGCAGCGCGGCCCGCATGGCGTCGAACTGCAGGCCGCCGGTGCGGTCGTCGTAGTACGGGTAGGTGCCCACCGTGAGGCCCGCGCCTTCGAAGATGGCGCGGTGGTTGTCCCAGCTGGGGTCGCTGACCCAGACCCCGCTGCCGGGCAGCCAGCGGCGGATGAAATCGGCCCCCACCTTCAGGCCACCACTGGAACCCACGGTCTGCAGCGTGGCCACGCGGCCGCTGCGCACGGCCGGGTGCTCGGCGCCGAACAGCAGGCCCTGCACGGCGGCCCGCGCCGCACCCGAGCCTTCCATCGGCAGATACGGCTTGGAGCCGGCGCCAGCCAGCATCTGGGTTTCGGCCTGCCGCACCGCGTCCAGAACCGGAATCAGCCCGTCGTTGTCGAAGTAGATGCCGATCGACAGGTTGACCTTGTCCTGGCGCGGGTCCTTCTGGAAAGCCTCGTTCAGGCTCAGGATGGGGTCGCCCGCGTAGGCCTCGAGATGGCTGAAGAAACTCATGCCGCCAGCGCCTTTTCGATGTCCCGGCGCAGCGCGTCGGGGGCGTCGCTGGGGGCATAGCGCTTGATGACCTGACCGTCGCGGCCGACCAGGAACTTGGTGAAGTTCCACTTGATGGCCTGGGTGCCCAGGATGCCCGGCGCCTCGCCCTTCAGCCATTGCCACAGCGGGTGGGCCTGGCTGCCGTTGACCTGGGTCTTGGCCATCATCGGGAAGCTCACGCCGTAGTTCAGCTGGCAGAACGAGGCGATCTGGTCGTTGCTGCCCGGGTCCTGGGAGCCGAATTCGTTGCTCGGAAAGCCGACGACGACCAGGCCCTGGGCGGCGTAGTCCCGCCAGAGTTTTTCCAGTCCGGCGAACTGTGGCGTGTAGCCGCAGGCGCTGGCCGTGTTGACGACCAGCATCACCTTGCCGCGCTGGGCCGAGAAGTTGGCGGGCTGGCCGGCGATGGACGCGGCGTCGAAATCGAAAATATTCTGGGCGGCCATGGGCAGACTCCGGGCTGAGCGATCAACGATGTTATCGCCGCCAGATGGGCGCCGCTGGCGGGCCGCCCCGGGCGCCAGCGCCAGGGCGGGCGCGCAGTTGGGTCGTTGACAGGCGCCGGTTGGCGCCCCACCATCCGCCGCCTGATGCCTGACCACCCGCCCACCCCCTTGCCTGCGCGCATTGCCTTCCTGGGCTTCAGCGACTTCGAGCGCACGGCCTTGGCGTCCTACTTCCGCCTGGCCAGCGAACGCGAATCGCGCTTCCAGCTGGTCGTCACGCTGACCGACGCCGATTACCTGGTGGCCGACGCCGACCACGGGCCCTCGGTCCAACTGGTCGTTGTCACCGAAAGACTGGCCGAGACCGTGTTCATCGGTTCGGCCGCGCCGAAGGGGGCTGGCGCGACCATGCACCGCCCCATCGACGCGCTGCACGTTATGAAGGCGCTGGATGCCCTGGTGGCGGCGCGGGGTGGCTCGCTGCCGGCGCCCGCGGCAGCGCCGGCCTCGCGCTCATCGACCGCTTGGGCCGACACCGCCCATGCGCCGACACTGAGCCCCGAGGCGGGCGTGATCGTCGAATCCATGCTGCGCATGCCGGCGATCCGGGTGCCGCCGCCCAGCCCCAGGCCGCCGGCCGTGATCGACATCACGCAAGCTTCGACCGGTGCTCCGGCACGGCCGGCGTCGGCGGCCGTGGCGCGTCCACCGCCGCCAGTGCCCGCCGCGGCGCCCCCGGCCATCCCGGCAAGCTCGGCGCCCCTGGCCACGCTCGCCCCTGCCGCCCCGACAGCGCCGACAGCCCGACGGACCGCGTCCCGGCGCGCCGCGTCGGCGGCCAGAACCCCGCCTTTCGTGGGGCCAGCCTCGCCGATGAAGGCCCTGGTGGTCGACGACAGCGACATCGCGCGGCGCTTCCTCACCACCCGGCTGGCGCCCTGGGGCGTGCGGGCCGACAGCGCCACGACGAGCACCGAGGCGCTCGATCGGCTGGCCCAGTCCAGCTATGCGCTGATCTTCCTGGACGTCGAACTCGGCCCCGACAGTGAACTCGACGGGCTGGCCTTGTGCCGCCACATCAAGCACAGCGCGCTGGCCATGGACGCCACGGTGGTCATGGTTTCGGCCCACCATGCCGAAGTCGACCGGGCGCGCGGTGCCCTGGCCGGCTGCGACCTGTACCTGGGCAAGCCGGTGAAGGACGCCGAACTCGTCACGCTGCTGCGCCGCCAGGGGCTGATGCCGCCCGAGGCGCCGGCCGCCAGGCCGCCCGCTGCACCGCCAGCGCCGTCGGTGCACGCGGCCGCGGCTGAACCCGGGACAGCGGCACCGGAACCGAGCAAGGCCTCGCCAGCCTGAGCGCCGGGCGCCCTCGGCGGCTGCGCGCTCAGTCGTGCCCGGCCAGCAGCGTGGCGCCGACGATCAGGGCGCCGCCCACCAGCAGGGCCGGCGTCACCTGACCGGCCCCCAGCAGCACCGCCGAAGCCGCGGCGAACAAGACCTCGGTGATCATCACCACGGCCGTGACGTTGGCCGGCAAGCGCGAGGCACCGTATTGCAGCGCCATGTTGCCGCCCAGAAATGCCAGGCCCATCAGCAGGCCGCCGGCCACCCAGCCCCAGGCCGGCGCGGGTGGCAGCGGCACGCTGCCCTGCAGACCCAGCGCCAGCAGCGCCGAGACCAGCGCGCCGCCGGCGAACATGGCCAGTGCCCGTGCTGCCTCGGGCTGGTGGGCTTCGCGCCGCAGCAGCACGTTGTTCAGGGCGAAGGTGAAGCCGCCCAGGACGCCCAGCCATTCGGGCATCGAGCGCGGCAGCGGCAGCCCTTCGGCCATGCCGCCGGCCGGCCACAGCACCACGGCCGCGCCGGCCAGCGCCATCGCCACGCGCAGCAGCGCGGCGCGGGACAGGGCCTCGTGCAGCAGCAGCCGGGCCAGCAGCACCGCCCACAGCGGCATCAGGTAGAACAGCAGCACCACCCGCACCACGTCGCCGACCGTGACGCCCCAGTTGAAGGCCGCATTGGTGGCGCCCGAGGCCAGCACCAGCAGCCATAAGGACCGCGTGCGCAACAGCTCGCCCCAGGCACTGCGCCGCCACAGCGTGATGGCCAGCACCGCCATGGCGTAGATCAGCGCCGTGGCCCACAGCGGGTGCAGCCCCTGTGCCGCCAGTTGCCGGAACGGCCACCACGAAACGCCCCAGGTCAGCGCGTTGAGGACCAGGGCCAGCGCCGGCAGCCAGCGCGCGCGGGCGCTCAGCGGCACGCCGCGCACCGGGGCCGTCGTAGGGCCCGGGTCAATGCCCGTCCGAGCGGGCGATCATCAGCAGGCGCTGCACCTCGTCGCCGTGGACCACCAGGTTGCGCTGGTGCCAGCGGCGGATCAGCTCCATCACGCCGGCCACCGTCAGGCCGAAGATGGTGATCACGACGAAGGCCGACAGGCCGAAGCGCGTCATGCCGGCATAGAAAGCGCCGGTGCCCAGGATGCAGGCCTGTTCGTTGAAGTTCTGCACGGCGATGGAGCGGCCGGCGCCCATCAGGTTGTGGCCGCGGTGCTGCAGCAGGGCGTTCATCGGCACGATGAGGAAGCCGCACAGCGCACCCATGACGATCAGGAAAGGGGCCGCCAGCCAGACGTTGGTCAGCACGTTCAGCCCGATCATCAGGATGCCCACGGCGATGCCCAGCGGCAGCACGGTCACGGCGCGCTCCAGCTTCATCATCATCGACGCCGTGACGGCGCCGATCACCGAGCCGATGACCACCACGCCGGCCAGGTTGCTGGCCTGCGTGGTGCCGTAACCCAAAGCGGCGGCGGCCCAGGTGAAGACGATGACACGCAGGTTGCTGAAGATGCCCCACAGCAGCGTGGTGGTGGCCAGCGTGATCTGCCCCAGCTTGTCGCTCCACAGGCGGGCGTTGCAGTTCGAGAAGTCGCGCACCAGGTCGCGCACGCCGCCCCGCAGCGGCTGCAGCGGGGCCGTCGTGCGGGGGATGTTCAGGTTGAACAGCGCCGCCACCACGTACAGGGCGACGATGACCGAGATGGCGGCCTCGGGCGCGGAGTCCACACCCGTGTCGATGAAGGGAAAGTCGATGCCCAGCAGCAGCGGGGCCAGCTTGGGGCCCACGAGTTGCCCGCCCAGCAGGATGCCCAGGATGATCGAACCCACGGTCAGGCCTTCGATCCAGCCATTGCCCTTGACCAGCTGCGAAGGCGGCAGCAGTTCGGTCAGGATGCCGTATTTGGCGGGGGAGTAGGCCGCCGCACCCAGGCCGACGATGGCGTAGGCCAGCAGCGGGTGGCCGCCGAACAGCATCATCAGGCAGCCGGCCACCTTGACCAGGTTGCTCAGGAACATGACTTTGCCTTTGGGCACGGCGTCAGCGATGGCGCCGACGAAAGGCGCCAGCACGACATAGAAGAGCGCGAACATGGGCGCCAGAGCCGGCACTTGCCAGGCGGGGGCGTTGTCCAGGCGCAGCAGTTCGATGGCGGCAACCAGCAAGGCCTGGTCGGCGAGCGAGCTGAAGAACTGCGCCGCCATGATGGTCGAGAAACCTTTTTTCATCGTGTCGCGCACAGCAGGTGCTGGCCGGCGTGGGGGCGCGTTGTCTCCGTCTTGGTGGCTGTGCCTAAAGGGCGCGCGGTTATAGCACGCACCCCCCGGCTGGCAGAATGGTCGCGGTCCCCCGACTGCCTACAAATGCCGCGTCCGATCGAAGCTTGCATCCACCCCGCCGCGCTGGCCCACAACCTGGCATGCGCCCGGGCGGCCGTACCCGACGCACGGCTGATGGCGGTGGTCAAGGCCAACGCCTACGGCCATGGCATCGAACGGGCCTACCCGGGTTTGCGCGGCGCCGACGGTTTTGCGCTGCTGGACCTGGCCGAGGCCCAGCGCATCCGGGCGCTGGGCTGGCGCGGGCCGGTGTTGCTGCTGGAAGGCGTCTTCGAGCCGCGCGACCTGGAACTGTGTTCGCGCCTGGGCCTGTGGCATGCCGTGCATTGCTCTGAACAGATCGACAGCCTGGCGGCGCACAAGACGCAGCAGCCGCACCGCGTGTTCCTGAAGATGAACAGCGGCATGAACCGCCTGGGCTTTCGGCCCGAGGTCTTCCGCAGCGCCTGGGCGCGGCTGGACGCGCTGCCCCAGGTGGACGAGATCTCGCTGATGACCCACTTCAGCGACGCCGACGGCCCGCGCGGTGTGGCGCATCAGCTCCGCGTTTTCGAAGCCGCCACGCAAGACCTGCCGGGCGAGCGCAGCCTGTCGAACAGCGCGGCCCTGTTGCGCCACCGCGTGCAGAACGACTGGGTCCGCGCCGGCATCCTGGCCTACGGCAGCGCGCCCGATTTCCCCGAACACGGCATCGACCACTGGCAGCTGCAGCCGACCATGACGCTGCGCGCCAGGCTGATCGGCATCCAGCACCTGCAGGCCGGCGACCGCGTCGGCTACGGTGGCAGCTACACGGCCAGCGGGCCGCAGCGCATCGGCATCGTGGCCTGCGGCTATGCCGACGGCTACCCGCGGCTGTGCCCCACCGGCACGCCGGTGCTGGTGGAGGGCGTGCGCAGCAGCACGGTCGGCCGGGTCTCGATGGACATGCTGGTGGTCGACCTGACGCCGGTGCCGCACGCCGCCCTGGGCAGCGAGGTCACGCTGTGGGGGCGCGGCCCGCACGGCAGCGTGCTGCCCATCGACGAGGTGGCGCAGGCGGCTGGCACCGTCGGCTACGAATTGATGTGCGCGCTGGCGCCGCGGGTGCCGGTGAGCAGCGATGATCCGGACTGAGCCCCGCCGTGCAAGCCCAGCCCGAAGCGCCATGCCCAGAGGTCATGAGGGCATGACGCCATGAGCCGGCACGTGGCCATCGCCCGCGCCGAGGTCGAGTTCACCGCCGTGCGTTCGCAGGGTGCGGGCGGGCAGAACGTCAACAAGGTCTCGTCGGCGGCGCACTTGCGTTTCGACATCGCCGCCTCGTCCTTGCCCGACGACGTGAAGGCTGGCCTGCGCGCGCTGGCCGATCAGCGCATCACCGAAGCCGGCGTGGTCGTCATCAAGGCCCAGGGCCATCGCAGCCTGCCGCGCAACCAGGCTGACGCGCTGGCCCGGCTGCAGGAACTGGTCGACGAGGTCTGCAACCCCGACGCCCCGCGCCGCGCCACAAAGCCCACCCGCGCCAGCAAGCGCAGGCGGCTGGAAGGCAAGGCGCGGCGCAGCGACATCAAGGCCGGGCGGCGTTCCACCGTCGATTGAAGGGCGGCGCCTGCGCGGCGCCCGGCGGACAATGGTCAATGGCTACAGCGAAAACGATCCACACCTGCCGCGAATGCGGCGGCACCAACGCCAAGTGGCTGGGCCAGTGCCCGCATTGCAAGGCCTGGAACACGCTGGACGAGACGGTGCCCGAAGCAGCCGGGCCGGCCACGCGCAACACGCGCTTCCAGGCGCTGGCACGCAGCCAGCCGGTGGCCACGCTGAGCGAGATCGACGCGGCCGAAATCGCGCGCACGCCCACCGGCCAGGAAGAACTGGACCGCGTGCTGGGCGGCGGCATCGTCGAAGGCGCGGTGGTGCTGATCGGCGGCGACCCGGGCATCGGCAAGAGCACGCTGCTGCTGCAGGCGGTGGACGCGCTGTCGGCGCAGATGAAGGTGCTGTACGTGACCGGCGAGGAAAGCGGCGCGCAGATCGCGCTGCGCTCGCGCCGCCTGGGTTTGAGCGGCAAGGCTGTGCGCGTGCTGGCCGAGATCCAGCTGGAAAAGATCCTCGCGGCCATCGACGCAGAAGCGCCCGCCTTCTGCGTCATCGACTCCATCCAGACCGTCTATTCCGAGCAACTCAACTCGGCGCCCGGCAGCGTGGCCCAGGTGCGCGAATGCGCCGCGCAACTGACGCGGGTGGCCAAGACCAGCGGCTGCGCCATCGTGCTGGTCGGCCACGTCACCAAGGAAGGCGCGCTGGCCGGGCCGCGCGTGCTGGAGCACATCGTCGACACGGTGCTGTACTTCGAAGGCGACACGCACAGCAGCTTCCGCCTGGTGCGGGCCATCAAGAACCGCTTCGGCGCGGTCAACGAGATCGGCGTTTTCGCGATGACCGAACGCGGTTTGAAAGGGGTTTCCAACCCGAGCGCCATCTTCCTGTCAACGCACAGCGAACCGGTGCCCGGCAGTTGCGTGCTGGTGACGCTGGAAGGCACGCGGCCGCTGCTGGTGGAAATCCAGGCCCTGGTCGACAGCGGCGGGCCCAGCCCGCGCCGCTTGAGCGTCGGCCTGGACCGCGACCGCCTGGCCATGCTGCTGGCCGTGCTGCACCGCCATGCCGGCGTCAGCTGCATGGACCAGGACGTCTTCGTCAACGCCGTGGGCGGTGTGCGCATCGCCGAGCCGGCGGCCGACCTGGCCGTGCTGCTGGCCATCCAGGGCAGCCTGCGCGGCAAGCCGCTGCCGCGCGGCTTCATCGCCTTCGGCGAGGTCGGCCTGGCCGGCGAAGTGCGGCCCGCGCCGCGCGGTCAGGAACGGCTGAAGGAAGCCGCCAAGCTGGGTTTCAGCGTCGCCGTGGTGCCCAAGGCCAACGCGCCGAAGAAGCCCATCGAAGGGCTGACCATCCATGCGGTGGAGCGCATCGAAGAGGCGATCGAGGCGGTGCGCGGGCTGACCTAAGGCCATCAAGCAGCCCTGGCGTGCGCCGGCGTGCCTGCCACCCCATGCCCTGGCGGCCGTCATGGCGCACAGGACTTCAGTCTTTCGGGGGCCTTGATCTGCCGGGCCGTTCCTGACGCGGCTCCGCCTTCCCGGTGGCCTGCGGGCTTGCGGTCGCTCACAGGCGTCAGCGTTCGGCCAGCAGCGGCCGGGCGCCCAGTTGTCAAGCGGCCGCTCGAATCAGCCTGGAGGGCCGAGGCTTGAGGCCCAATGTGTTGCAGCCTCGATCACCTTTGGCTTGATCGTCAGACCGGCCGCCTCTTCATCGCCACCAGCCCTGCTATACCCAGGGCCATCGACACCAGCGCCAACGTCTGTGGCTCCGGCACAGAGGCGGCCACATCGCCGGGGCGCACAGCCACGGCATACAACGCATCGCTCTTGTAGTCGAGGCCCTGGCCGTTGTCGTAGGTACGGAAGTACCACGCGAGGGTCGGATTCGCCGCGTACTCCGTACCGGACCAGTAGTAGTAGGACTGCACATTGCTGAACAGCGCCAGGTTCGCGATCTGCTCGGCTGTATCGCCAGTCTGGGTCAGCACAGATTCGCCATCCTTGTTGCCCAGGTCAGTGACAAAGAGATTGCTCAATTCGCCACCGATGGTGTCCGACGGGTTGAGCGTCGGCAGGCGCCAGTCGTTGTGACCGGCGTAGTTGTTCGTGTTCAGCGTGGCTATCCAGGTATTCGCGTCGGCCCAGGTCATTGGGCCATTCAGATTCATGTTGGAGGTCCACTCCAGCTTGGCGGCGCTGTCGAGCACCCCCAGGCCGCCGTCCACCAGCGTCATCGGCGACGCCTGCGCTGTGCCGGCCAGCGCCAGCATCGCGGCCGCAGCCACCCATGTTTCAATCGCTTCATGGAATTCGCCCTTTTAGGCCCGCACTCGGCGCGCGGCGACAGGCTGCGGGCATCGAAATCGGCAATCGGTCGCTACCAGAGAAGGCTTTAATTAGCCTTAAAAAACCTCACCCCCCCCCTTAAGTCGGGGGTCACTGCCGCGGGCCTTCGAGATGGGTAACCGCCCCACGGCCGTGGCGACACGCCCGAAACCGCTGCACCGGACGGCTGCTTCAGGGCGCGGTCGCGGGTGACTGCTCGGGGTCGGTCGGTGGCCTTGGCCACTTGGTCGGCCTCGATGTTGCCAGCCGCGCCTGGGAGGTTATCCACCACCACCACGCCGAAGGCGCTGGTCAGCGCGTCGGCCAGCACCCGAGCAGCGAGGCCGGGCGTGATCCCGCCAGGGAAGCCGCCCAGCAGGCGGATGGGCTTGCCGGGCCATGCGGCCCCTGCGGATAAGGCAGCGCTGCCAGTGCGGCCAGCCAGTCACGGCGGCTGGCCATCCCGGCTCTCATCCGTCAGCACCCGCGCCGCCATGCCGCGCCAGCAGCGTGGCCACCTCAGCGGCCGAGCGCACGCCCAGCTTGGCGAAGACGCGCGCGCGGTGCACTTCTACCGTGCGGATGGCAATGCCCAGCTCGTCGGCGATCACCTTGTTCAGCTTGCCGGCAGCCACCTGCAGCATCACCTCTTGCTCGCGTTCGGTCAGCGCCGCCAAGTGGGCGGCCACGCGTTCGTCGTCGCCGCGTGTGGCGTGCCGTTTCGCTTCAAGCGCCAGCGCGCGCTTCACGCGCTGCACCAGTGCGTCGTCGCTGAAGGGCTTTTCGACGAAGTCGAAAGCGCCTTTCTGCAAGGCCTCGACGGCCATCGCGATGTCGCCGTGGCCCGACAGGAAGATCACTGGCAGCGTGACGCCGCGCGCGATCATCTCGTCGTGGACCTGCAGCCCTGACAACGGCTCCATGCGCACGTCCAGCATCACGCAGCCGCGCAAAGGCTGGGCCTGGGGCGCCGCATCCAGCGCGGCCAGAAAAGCCGGCCCCGTGGGATAGGTGCAGGTCGCCAGGCCGTGGGTGTGGAATAGAAAACCCAGGGCGTCGCGCACGGGCGCTTCGTCATCCACCAGGTGCACCGTGGCCCCGACTTCAGGCGTCATGCCGCGTCCTCCAAGCCAGGCGCTTCATCGTTTTCACCGGCTACCGGCAAGTCAAAAGTCAGGCGCGCACCCCCTTCGAAGCCGGGCAACGGGCTGTTCAGTGCCTGCAACCCACCGCGGTGGGCTTCCACCACCGAACGGCAGATGGCCAGGCCCATGCCCATGCCGCTGGACTTGGTGGAATAAAAGGGCGCACTCAGCTCGTCGATGCGCCGGCCGCGCAGGCCCGGGCCGTTGTCGTCGACGGTGAACTGCACACCGCCAGCGCCCTCGCACAGCCGTGTGGCCCCGACGCGGATGCAGGGCCCGGAAACCGCTGCGGCCACGAGTTCGTCGGCCGCGTTGCGCAGCAGGTTGATCAGCACCTGCTCGATCAGCACCGGATCAGCGTACACCGCCGGCAGGTCGGCTTCGATGGCCGGTTGCACGGTGATGTGCTGGCGCTGCAGATCACGCCGCAGCAGACCCAGGGCACGTTGCACGATGCCCGCCGCGTCGCAGCGCTCACGCTGGGGTGAACGCCGCGTCAGGAAGCCGCGGATGCGCTGCACGATGCGGCCGGCCTCCGCGGCTTGCTCGCCCAGCCTGCGCACCGCGCCCAGCACCATGCGGTCGGCGTAGCCCGAACCTTCCAGCGCGCGCAGCACGCCGGCGTTGTAGCCGGCTATGGCCGTGAGCGGCTGGTTGAGTTGATGGGCCAACGCCGATGCCACCTCGCCCAGCGTGGTCAGGCGTGCCTGCGTGGCCAGCGTTTCGCCCTGGCGCCGCTCGCGCTCTTCCGACTGCTTGCGCGCCGTGATGTCGATGACCGAACCCATCCATCCGACCTGCCCGCCCAGCGCGTCGACCAGCGGCGCCTCGAAGACCATCACGTCCAGCGCCTGGCCGTCGGGCCGCACCCAGCGCGTCTCGTAGCCTTCACGCGGCGCGCCGCCGGCCATGTTGCGCATGTGCCGCTGCATGCTGGCTTCCAGGCCGTCGGGCGGCCAGTAGGGCATGGGCGGCAATCGGCCCAGCAACTGCTCGGGCGGCAAGCCGACCATGTCGCAAAAGGCGCGGTTCACATGCATCAATCGGCCGTCCATGTCGCGCCCGCGCAGGCCCACGGTCAGCGAGTCTTCGATGGCGCGGCGCCAGGCGGCCTCGGTACGCCACTGCGCTTCGGCACGGCCCACCTCGCGCATCTGGCGGCGCAGCGTCCAGGTGGCCGCCGCTGTCAGCAGCAGGAATACGGCCATCAGGGCCAGCGGCAGCGTGCGCCACCAGGGCACGCGCAATTCGCGTGAAGTCAGTTCCAGCCAGGTGTCGGCCAGCGCCGGCTCCACCGTCACGCGGTGGCTGGCGCGGCCGGGCGTGGAGCGCGGGTCGCCGCTGCCGGCGATCAACTGGCCCAGGCCATCGATCAGGCGCACGTCATAGCGCCGCGCCAGCCACCACGGCACGGTCAGCCGCAACAGCGATGTCGGCGCGAAGCGCACCACCAGCCGGCCGCCGCCGCGCACCGGTGCCGACAGGTGGGCGGTGAGTCCACCCTCGTCCAGGCCGGCGCTGGCGGCCGGCACACCGGCACGCGGGGCCTGCACCGGCACCTGGGCGACGATGCGGTTACCGGCGTCCAGCACGGTGACGCTGATCCACAGCCGCCGCAAGCCAGAGGAGACGGCGGCTGTGCGCAGCAGCGCGGTCTCGTCCACCTGCGGGCTCCCTGCGTCGGGCAGGGTGCCGGCCAAGGTGTCGATGCGTCCCTGCTCCGCGGCCAGCCAACTGGTGATGCGGCTATCCAGCGTCAGCGCATCGGCGATCAGCGTGGCGCGCTCGTCTTCGAGGTCGTGGTCGTCGGACCACTGAAGCCACGCAGCCACCGCAGCGGTGAAGGCCAGCGCCAGCAGCATGGGCCAGGCCCAGGCGGCACCGCGCGGCATGCGCCAGGGCGCTTGGGCGCGGGGCGGGGGCAAGTCGGGCGACGACGACGGCACGGCGGGCATGCGGCAGTCTAGGTCGGCGGTGGGTGCCCTGCACCCGGGTCCGCCCGGTTGTGGGAGTCCACAACTGGCGCGACGTTGGGGTGGCTGCCAACAATCCGGCCCGCACCAACTACACCGAGACACCGTCATGAACCTGCCCCTGCCCCGCCGCAACGCCATCGCCCGCGCCCTGGCCGCCGCACTGGTGACTGCCGGCCTCGGCATGGGCCTGCCTGCGCTGGCCCAAGCCCCGGTGGTCATCAAGTTCAGCCATGTGGTGGCACCCGACACACCCAAGGGCAAGGGCGCCGACCGCTTCAAGCAGCTGGTCGAAGAGCGCAGCAAGGGCAAGATCAAGGTCGAGGTTTACCCCAACAGCCAGCTCTACAAGGACAAGGAAGAGATGGAGGCGCTGCAGTTGGGCAGTGTGCAGATGTTGGCCCCGTCGCTGGCGAAGTTCGGCCCGCTGGGCGTTAAGGAATTCGAGGTCTTCGACCTGCCTTTCCTGTTCAAGGACGACGCTTCATTCCGCGCCGTCACCGACGGCGATGTCGGCAAGGGCCTGTTCGCCAAGCTGGAAACCAAGGGCATCAAGGGCCTGGCCTTCTGGGACAACGGCTTTCACATCATGTCGGCCAACAAGCCGCTGCACACCGTGGCCGATTTCAAGGGCCTGAAGATGCGCATCCAGTCCAGCAAGGTGCTGGACGCGCAGATGCGCGCCCTGGGCGCTATTCCCCAGGTGATGGCTTTCAGCGAGCTCTACCAGGCGCTGCAGTCGGGCGTGGTCGACGGCACCGAAGGGGTGCCAAGCAACTTCTGGACGCAGAAGATCTTCGAGGTGCAAAAGCACATCTCGCTGAGCAATCACGGCCATCTGGCCTACGCGGTGATCGTCAACAAGAAGTTCTACGACGGCCTGCCGGCCGACCTGCGTGCCGCCGTCGACAGCTCGATCAAGGACGCCACCACCTACGCCAACGCCATCGCCGCCACCGAGAACAAGGACGCGCTGGAGAAGATCAAGGCCAGCGGCAAGACCACGCTGTACACGCCGACCGTGACCGAGATCACCGAATGGAAGCAGGCGCTGATGCCGGTGCACAAGGAAATGGAATCGCGCGTTGGCAAGGCCACCATCGAAGCCACCTACAAGGCCGCGGGTTTCGTCGCGCCGAAGTGATCGGCAAGGGTGCTGGCGGCGCCAGGCCGCGGCACCCCTGCACGACAAAGCGCCGTGCGCCCGCACGGTGAACACCACCCCCCGGAGACAGACAACATGAAGAACTTCGCGTTGACGGCCATGGCCGTCGCAACGATGGCGCTCGCCGCGCCCGTCCATGCCGACGAGATTGCCGACCTGAAGGCCGAGATCGCCGCACAAAAGCAGGCCGCCGCCGCCCAGAAGGCTCGGCTCGATGCGCTGGAACAACGCCTGAACGGCGTGCAGCAGCAAGCCGCTGCCAAGCCGGCGCCAGCCCCTGACGCGGCCGCCGCCAGCAGCGGCTACACGCAGGGCCAGGGCCTGAGCATGACGGCCGCCGGTACCTCGGTGAATGTGTATGGCCTGATCGATGTGTCTTACCTGCACGTCAACAACGCCGACGCCAAGGGCAACACCCTGAACGGGCCGCGCGTGGCCTGGTTCAGCGGCAACCGCTGGGGCATCCTGGGGAAGCGGCCGATGGGCGACAGCGGCCTGAACGTCATCTTCAACCTCGAAGCCGAATACGAAAGCCAGACCGGCAACGACGACACGCCGGGCACCACCTTCAACCGCGCGGCCTGGGTGGGCGTGGAAAGCAAGGACTTCGGCAGGCTGAAGCTGGGCCGCCAGAACGCCATCGGCCGCGACCCCATCGCCTCGGCCATCTATTCCGACCCCTACAGCAGCGCGTCTCCCACGCTGGACGACGGCGGCTACACCAACACCAACAACTTCAAGCAGCTGGTGTACTACGCGGGCAGCGCCACCGGCACGCGCATCAACAACGGCGTGGTCTGGAAGAAGGCTTTCGACGGCGGCTTGTACGTGGCCGCGGAGTACCAGTTCAGCGGCGCGGCCGGCGACTTCAACACCGGCACGACGAAGTCCGTGGCGGTGTCTTATGCCGGGGGCGCCTTCAACCTGGGCAGCTTCGCCACAACGGCCAACGTCGCCGGCCTGACCAACAACTCGTATTCCGTGGGTGGCAATTACACCGCCGGCATTGTCCGCGTGAATGCGGGCGTGTTCCATTACACCGCCGAACAGGGCGCGCTGGGTGGCCGCAGCGACAACGCCTACACGGTGTCCACCAAGATCGCCCCGGTCGGGCACATGAGCTACGAACTGGGCTACCAGGTGATGAAGGCCAGCAATGCGGCCGTGAACAGTGGCGGCAATGTGCTGAATGCGTTCGCCAATGCCAGCACCGCCAAGGCCGTGGCCACCGGCAGCCGCAGCACGCTGTACGGCTCGGTCTTCTACCACTGGGACAAGATCACCGAGGTCTACTTCGCCGCCGACTACCTGAAGCTGAACGAGGGCTACAAGGTCGCGGTGACCAACGGTGCCAGCAGCCAGACCGAACTGGCCCTCGGCTTGCGCACACGGTTCTGACATCCGGCTGCGCGCGCGCAGGCTGCGGCTGTTTCCGGTTGCAGCCTGCGCGAGCCATTCGGCACGCTGAAGCGTGCGCCCACAAATTCAACGAGACGGACCCCAGCATGACTCGCGTACTCGACCACATCGAGGAATGGCTGATTACCTTTCTGATCGGTGGTGCCACGCTCGTGATCTTCATGGCGGTGGTCCACCGCTTCCTGTGTGGGGTGCCCTACGTCCAGGATTACTTCGTCAAACTCGACGTCAGTTGGGCGCAGGAACTGTGCATCTACATGTTCGTGTGGATGGCCAAGTTCGGCGCGGCCTATGGGGTGCGCAACGGCACCCACGTCGGCGTCGACGTGATCGTGCGGGGCCTGCCTCCTGAGAAGGCCAAGTGGCTGATCCTCTTCGGCATGCTGGCCGGTGCGCTGTTCACCGGCGTGGTCGGCACGCTGGGTGCGCGCTTCGTCTGGGACAACGGCTTCCACTACGCGCTCTTCCACACGCTGGGCGTGGCCGATGCAGGCTACGAAGGACCGACGTCGCCGGACCTGGAAATCCCCACCTGGATCGCCTATTCCTGCGTGCCCCTGGGTTCGTATCTCATGTGTTTCCGTTTCCTGCAGGTGGCCTGGCATTTCTGGCGCACCGGTGAAGCCCCGCACGCCGCGCACCACGTCGAAGGGGTCGATGACGCCGCGCTCGACGACGCTGACTACGCAAGCCCGCAGTCGAAAGCCCACCAATGAACACCCTCATCATCTTCACGCTGCTGGTCGCGCTGATGCTGACAGGCATGCCGATCTCGATCTCGCTTGGCCTGACCGTACTGACCTTCCTGTTCACGCTGACCGATGTGCCAATCGAATCCGTGGCACTGAAGCTGTTCACCGGCATCGAGAAGTTCGAGATCATGGCGATCCCCTTCTTCATCCTGGCTGGCAACTTCCTCACCCACGGCGGGGTGGCCAAGCGGATGATCAACTTTTGCACCTCGATGATCGGTCACTGGTATGGTGGCATGGGGCTGGCCGGTGTGCTGGCCTGCGCGCTGTTCGCGGCCATATCGGGCAGTTCGGTCGCCACCGTCGTGGCGGTGGGTTCGATCATGCTGCCGGCGATGGTCAAGCAGGGCTACCCCAAGGAATTCGGCGCCGGCGTCATCACCACCAGCGGCGCACTGGGCATCCTCTTCCCGCCGTCGATCAACCTGGTCATCTACTCCATAGCCACCGCCGGCATGAACGGTGTCGGGCCGAATGGCGAACCGGTCGGTTCGGCCTCCGTCGGCGCGCTCTTCCTGGCCGGCATCGTGCCCGGCCTGTGCCTGTCTTTCCTGCTGGGCGTGACGACCTGGTACCGCGCCAAGAAGTTCGACTACCCGCGCATGAAGAAGGCCACCTGGGCCGAGCGCTACACGGCCTTCCGCGAAAGCATGTGGGGCCTACTGCTGATCGTGGTCGTGATCGGCGGCATCTATAGCGGCAAGTTCACGCCCACCGAGGCCGCCGCGATGGCCGCGGTGTATGCCTTCTTCATCGCGGTCTTCGTATACAAGGACCTGAAGCTGAAGGACGTGCCCAAGTCGCTGCTGACTGCTGCCGCGATGAGCTCGATGCTGCTCTACATCATCACTAACGCGGTGCTGTTCAGCTTCCTGATGACGTCCGAGCAGATCCCGCAGGCGATGGCCGCGTGGATGACCAGCCAGGGCTTCGGCCTGGTGGCTTTCCTGCTGCTAGTCAACATCATTCTGCTGGCGGCCGGCAACTTCATGGACCCGGCGGCCATTGTGCTGATCATGGCGCCCATCCTGTTCCCGGTGGCCGTGAAGATGGGCGTGGACCCGGTGCACTTCGGCATCCTGATGGCGGTGAACATGGAAGTGGGCCTGTGCCACCCGCCGGTGGGGCTGAACCTCTACGTGGCGTCAGGAATCACCAAGATGGGCATCACCGAACTGACGGTGGCCGTGTGGCCTTGGCTGCTGACAATGATCTCCTTTCTGGTCATCGTCACCTTCTGGTCGCCCTTGTCGCTGTGGCTGCCGCACCTGTTGTTCAAGTGATGCAGCGATGAGGCCGCCGCGCGACGGCCGTGCCACAGCTCAGCGACGCTGGATCGCCAAGACCTCGCGCGCCGCCGCTTCCAGCAGCGGCAGCAAGGTGGCGGCCCGGGCGGCTGTGTCGTCCATGCCGTCCAGCCGCTGGCTGCAGCCGGCCCGGGCCGCAGCCCACGCCGCCCGCTGCTCGGCCATCGCCAGCTCCAGGGCCGAAGTGGGGCACGGTCAGGTAACGCATCAAGGCCGCCTGCGCCGCGCCGAGCAGGGCTTCGTCGCGCCAGGCCACCCAGCTTTGTCCAGTGCCCCGCACGACGTTGATGCCGCACGACACGCCGGCCGCACCGAGTTCGCCGATCAGGTCACCCGCCAGCAGTCCACCGCCCGGGGTCAGGCCGCCGCTGAGGATGTCGGCCTTCAGCCCCGTCTACGCACCGGCCAGTGCGCCGCCCAGTACCTCGGCCCGGCCTTCGTGCACGCGCTGGTGGCGAGCGAACTGGTGGGCCACGCGGCGGATGATCTCGCCGGTGGCGCGCACCTCGGCTTCCAGCGCGGCGGCAGCGGGGTCATCGTCTGCGGCGCCGCCCTGGCCCAGCGCGGCACCCGGGCGGCGCAGGCGCTCTGCCCAGCCGTTGTCGGTTTGCAGCGGCTCGCGCGCGGCGGCGGTGCGCGCCAGGCTGCCGGCCAGCGTCTGCATGGTGGCGTCGAAGTTGCGCCTACGAATTTCAAACGCCCTCAACAGGGCCCAGCAGAGGCCCCAAGTCGGGTCTGAGAGCGTCTGAAGTACGCGCAACTCGGCGTCGCGACGGGCATGGCCGTCGAGTCGGCAGGTCTCCAACCGTTCACCGCTCGCAGCCCTGGCCTGCCTGGATCACAGAGCTCACCTTCGGGTGTGTCGCTTTGCGCTGACCGGCGGCTTCAGGGTGACGAATTCGAGGGCGCACATGTCGGCTCAGGGTCGGGCTGCGACGGCCGACCCCTCGGATTCATCGCCGCAAAGCGGCCCTGCACGGATCGCTGTGCTGGCTTGAGACGCCTGAACCCTGCGGCGGGGCCCAGCCGTCTTGCGGGCGCTGCAGCGTTGGCGCGTCGCTGTGGCGTGCCGCGCAGCGACGAAGCCCGAACGGGCTGGCGCCGAATCTCGAGCGGTCGGCCTACAGCGACGAGATCGCCAACCCCGCCGTCACCGCCAGCGCCGTGCCGAAGATCGCCCCGCCGACCACGCGCTTGCGGTTCGTCAGTGTCCACAGCGTCAGCCCCGACAGCGACAGCAGGGTCAGGCTGCCGGCCAGCGTGTCGACCAGCAGGATCCACGGCACCGTCATGCCGGTGCCCTTGTGCAGATTCGTCAGCGTGGCCATCAGGCCGTTGTCCAGCGTGCGCACGCTGACCGATCGGTTGCCGGCCCAGGTTTCGGCCTGCACGCTGTGGCGCGGGCCGCCGTAGGTGATGGTCCAGTGTTCGGGCTGCATCAGCACGGGCGCCGTCTTCTCGCCCTTCTCGGCCCAGGCCACCGGCCGCGCGGCGTCGGTCTTCACCGAAGAGGCGGGGCCGTCCAGTTTCAAGGCGGTCTGCAGCCAGACTGCCAGGGCCTCGGCGTTGGCGGGCGCCGGCTCGGGCAGGGCGATCTGCGTGCTGACGCGCTGCTGCGCCATCGGGACAAGGCGTTGTGTGCTTTCACCGTGTGAAGTCCCAAGGGTTCCGCCACACTGCCGGTGGGCTGGGTTGCGTGGAAGGGTGTGTCCACCGGCGGCGCTGGGCCAGGCCGCCGACCAGCTTCTCGCCGACCTCGCGGCTCACCGCGCGGCGCGTCAGCGATACTGCCGCGCTGGCTAGCGCGCACTGCGGCTCCAGGCAACTCACCTTGCCCAGATCGTCGATGCCCGTGCTGAATCATGTGGCGAGTTGTATTCATCCGAGCCATGACCGATCTGATCACCTTCCTCCAACGTGCAGCGGCCACCACGGCAGTTCATCCGTCATCACGACCGGTATCTCGGGCGCCCGCGCGGGCTGACTCAAGTCCCGGCGCCCTTGTGGCATCTGTCACCGAAGCGATCCGCAGCCTGCGCGAGCCAACGTCTCGACCACGTCGCAAGGGGTGGTGTGCGGACATGAAACTCGTCTTCGCGGTGTTGCTGGCGACCTTGCTGTTCGCCGGTGCAACGCGGGCCCAGGGCAGCAAGGGGATCGTCGATTTGTCTGGCTACGGTGGAGCAGATCGTGAACAGATGCTGATCGCCGGCGCCAAGAAGGAGGGCGGGCTCAACCTGTATACCTCCCAGCAGCTCACCGACACGACGCCTGTCGTCGAGGCCTTCGAGAAACGCGACGGCATCAAGGTCAAGGTCTGGCGCTCGGGCCCCGACAACATCGTCCCGCGCATCCTCAATGAGGCAAAGAGCAAGCGTTTCGAATTCGACATCGTCGAAACCGAAGGTCAGGCCCCGGAGGTCTTGCAGCGCGAACAGCAGTTGCAACTGGTCAAGACGGCCTACCTGCAAGACCTGCTGCCGCAAGCCCTGCGCCCGCACGGCGAGTGGGTCGGCACCCGCCTGTTGATCTTTGCCCAGGCTTACAACACCAAGCTGCTCAAGAAGGACGAGTTGCCGAAGACCTGGCAGGATCTCGTCAACCCGAAGTGGAAAGGCAAGCTCGGGATCGAAATCAAGGACGACGAATGGTTCTACACCTTGATGCAGAAGTTGGGCGAAGAGAAAGGGCTGAAGCTGTTTCGCGACATCGCCACGAACAGCGGCTTTTCGGTTCGCAAGGGCCATACGCTGCTGACCAACCTCGTCGCGTCCGGCGAGGTGCCGTTGGCGTTGACCGTTTACAACTCAAGGGCCGAACAGCTGAAAAACAAGGATGCACCGATCGACTGGTTCGTGCTGCAGCCGGCCATCGCGCAGGTCAACGGGGCCGGGGTTTCGCGCCGTGCGCCCAATCCGCATTCGGCGCTGCTGTTCTTCGATTTCCTGCTGTCGGAAGCGCAGGCCATACTGGCCAAACGTGACGTGGTCTCCGTGAGGGAATGTCTGCAAAAGTCCCGCCCGAATGTGGTTGTCGGGTGCTGAAGCGGTA
>JBBAPI010000023.1:47607-72843 GCA_040400915.1 Rubrivivax sp. | reverse complement strand
GGACTCCTTATCGAGTGAAAAAGTGTCCGCGAAATCGGGGGAACTTCAACTTCAGGATGACCGACGTTCGGAGGTCCACCACGACCGCCAGGAGGCCGGTGCTGCGGTCGCCGCCAAGCTCGTCAAGGCCCTGTCCAAGGCCCTGCAGGACCTCGAGCGCAATCCGTCCATCGGCTCGCCCTCGCTGGGCCGGGTGCTCGGCATCGACGGGCTCGGGACCTGGCGTCTGCAGGGCTTTCCACTGACCTTCTGGTACTTTGAGCGGGCAGATCACATCGAGGTCATTCGCCTGGTGGGGCAACGGCAGGATCAGGGGGATGTGGAGATTTGAGCCGAGTGAAATCGGCACGACATCAACGGCCGTGTTGGCAAGGTCGCCAGCCTGACGCCGTGACCGTCAACCCGCGCTTCCCAGTCCACCTCGCAGCGAATGCGGCAACGCTTCGGTGATGGTCACCTCGATCATCTGCCCCGCCAGCCGCGCCGCGTGGGGGCCACCGTCGAAATTCACGATGCGGTTGCACTCGGTGCGGCCCATCAGTTCGTTGGCGCCGTTACCCAGCTTGTCGCCCTTGCCGCTGTTGCGCGACGGGCCTTCGACCAGGATGCGCTGCACCGTGCCCACCAGGCTGGCGCTGATGCGCTGGACGTTGTCGTCGATGGTGGCCTGCAGATGGCGCAGCCGCTTCAGCTTGAGCTCTTGCGGCGTGTCGTCGGCCAGTGACGCCGCCGGCGTGCCCGGGCGCTTGCTGAAGACGAAGCTGAAGCTGGCGTCGAAGCCGACGTCCTCGATCAACTGCATCATCTTGGCGAAGTCTTCCTCGGTCTCGCCGGGGAAGCCGACGATGAAGTCGCTGCTGATGCGGATGCCGGGCCGCACGGCACGCAGCTTGCGGAGGGTGCTCTTGTATTCCATCGCCGTGTAGCCGCGCTTCATGGCTGACAGGATGCGGTCGCTGCCATGCTGCACCGGCAGGTGCAGGTGGTTGACCAGCTTGGGCACGCGGGCATAGACGTCGATCAGCCGCTGCGTGAACTCATTCGGGTGGCTGGTGGTGTAGCGGATGCGCTCGATGCCGGGGATCTCGGCGACGACTTCGATCAGCAGCGCGAAGTCGGCGATGCCGGCGGTGTTGCCGATCACACCCCGGTAGGCATTCACGTTCTGCCCCAGCAGCGTCACTTCCTTCACGCCTTGCGCGGCCAGCCCGGCCACCTCGGCCAGCACGTCGTCCAGCGGGCGGTGCACCTCTTCGCCGCGCGTGTAGGGCACGACGCAGTAGCTGCAGTACTTGGAACAACCTTCCATGATGGACACGAAGGCCGAGGCGCCGTCGACGCGGGCCGGCGGCAGGTGGTCGAACTTCTCGATTTCGGGGAAGCTGATGTCGACCTGCGGCCGCTGCTGTGCGGTGCGCGCGGCGATCATCTGCGGCAGGCGGTGCAGGGTCTGCGGGCCGAAGACCAGGTCGACATAGGGAGCGCGGGCGATGATGGCCGCGCCTTCCTGGCTGGCTACACAGCCGCCCACGCCGATCAGCACGCCCGGCTTGGCCTTCAGGTGCTTGACGCGGCCGAGGTCGCTGAAGACCTTCTCCTGCGCCTTTTCACGCACCGAGCAGGTGTTGAACAGGATCAGGTCGGCCTCTTCGACATCCTGGGTCTTCTCGTAGCCCTCGGAGGCGTGCAGCACGTCGGCCATCTTGTCGGAGTCGTAGTCGTTCATCTGGCAGCCGAAGGTGCGGATGAACACTTTCTTGCCGGTCTTGGGCGCCTTGTCAGGGTCGGTCATGGCCGGCTCCAGGTTTGTGCAGAAGGGTCGAAGGTCCAGGCTGCGGCCTGCTCGGGCGTGGTCGGCCAGGGCAGGCGGGCGCGTTCGGCTGGCGTCAGGATCCAGACGTCCAGCAGCAGGCCGCCCGGCTCCACGGTGTAGTTCACGGTGACGCGCTGCTTGACCAGCGTGCCCGACAGCTGCAGCAGGTTGTTGTCGCCGCGGATGCGCGCACCCGGCGCCAGCCGCGCGGGGCGGCCGTTCAGCGCCACGTCGGGCGGCTGCAGCACGACGAGTTCACCGCGCAGCGCGGTGGCGGGGAAGGGCCGCAGCATCTGCGCCGCAGCGGGCCCGGCGCACAGGGCCGCCAGCGTGGCCGTGGCGGCCAGCAAGGCACAGCGAAACATGGTGTAGATCCAGGGGCTGTGAAGGAAAACCCGGCGGCGCGAGCGGCCGGGCGAGCCCACGATTCTACGGGGCGGCGTCGGCCAGGCAGTTGCCCACGTTCCAGCCGTACAGCCACTCCAGCGCGTCGTAGAAGCGCTCGGGGCTGCGGCCTTTCCAGAGGTCGTTGCGCACCAGGCGTTCGACACCCTTGGCGTGGTAGATGCGGCCCATTTCGCGGCCCGACAGCACGATGCGCGCGGTGCGCGCCACCCGCGAACGCTGGTACAGCGCCAGGGCCTGCGGCCAGTCCTGGCCGCTGACGCGCAGCGCCTCGCCCAGCGTCACGCCGTCTTCCATGGCCATGCAGGCGCCCTGGGCCATGTACTGCGTGGTCGGGTGGGCGGCGTCGCCCAGCAAGGCGGCGCGGCCGAAGACCCAGGTGGCGATCGGTTCGCGGTCGGCCGTGGCCCAGCGCTTCCAGGTCTTGGGCAGGTCGATGAGTTGCCGCGCCCTCGGGCAGATGCCTTCGAAGTAGCTCTGGACCTCGGCCAGACTGCCTTCGGTGACGCCCCAGGTCTCGGTTTGCCGGCTGTGGAAGGTGACGACCACGTTGTACTGCTCGCCGCCGCGCAGCGGGTAATGCACCAGGTGGCAGTTGGGGCCGACCCAGATGCTGGCGGCGTTCCACTGCAGGTCGGGCGGAAAGTCGGCCCGGTCGACCACGGCGCGGTAGACGACATGCCCGGTGACGCGCGGTGGGTCGCCCACGTGCTGCTCGCGCACCACCGACTTGCCGCCGTCGGCGGCGATCAGCGCCTGGCCGCGGTGCGCGCTGCCGTCGGCGCCGTGCACCGTCACGCCGCGCCCGTCCTGCTCGACGCGTTCGACGCGCGTGCGGGTCAGCAACTCGACGCGGCCGGTGGCCTGCGCACCGTCGAGCAGCGCGCGGTGGACGTCGGCCCGGTGGGTCACGGCGTAGGGGTTGCCGAAGCGCTGGCGGAAGGCCTCGCCGGTGGGGATGCGGCCGACCAGGGTTTCGTCCAGCGCGTCGTGCATCACCATCTCGTCGGTGTAGACAGCGCGGCTGCGCGCGGTTTCGCCCACGCCCAGCGCGTCCAGCGCATGAAAGGCGTTGGGCCCCAGCTGGATGCCGGCGCCGATCTCGCCAATCTCGGGCGCCTGTTCCAGCACTTTCACGCTGTAGCCCTGGCGCACCAGGGCCAGGGCGGCGGCCAGGCCGCCGATGCCACCGCCTGCGATCAGGACGGGCGCGTTATCGGGTGTCGGGTTCACGGTGTGCTCCGGGGTGACAGCCAGCGGTCCAGCGTGGCCAGCAAGGCGCCTTGGCGGAACGGCTTGGCGAGATAGTCGACGGCGCCGGCCGCGATGGCTGCGGCCACCGCGTCGGCCATCGCCGTTGCCGACACCACGACCACCGGTATGGCGGCCGTCGTCGGGTCTTGCTTGAGCTGGCCCAGCAGTTCCAGGCCGGGCAGGTCCGGCAGCCGCATGTCCAGCAGGATGAGATCGGGCGGCTGGCGCAGGGCCGCGGCCAGGCCAGCTTGCGCCGAGCGCTGGATGTCCAGTTCGACCAGCGGCCGCTGGGCCATGAAGTCGCGCATCACTTCGGCGTTGGCCGCGTTGTCTTCGACGTAGAGCACGCGGCCGGGTCGCTGCAGCACGGCTGCATCGGGCGACTGCGGCTCGCCGAGGGCCTGGGCCTGCACGCCAGTGGCTTCAGCCGGGGCCGGCAGCCGGACGGCAAAGGCGCAGCCCCGTCCCGGCGCGCTGCGCACCGACAGCGAGCCCTGCATCAACTCCGCCAGCCGCTGGCTGATGACCAGCCCGATGCCGGTGCCCGGCGTGCTGCCGTTCTCCTGGCCCAGGCGGTTGAAGGGTTGGAAGAGTTGCGCCTGCTGCGCCGGGCTCAGGCCCGGGCCGTTGTCGGTGACCGAGAGTTCGACGTCGGCGCCGTCCACCAGCCTGCTGGCCAGGCTGACCTGGCCGCCCGGCTGGGTGTACTTGATGGCATTGCCCAGCAGGTTGAGCAGGATCTGTCGCACCCGGGTGCGGTCGCCGGCCAGGGCTGGCGCTGCCGGGTCGAGGCTGTAACTGAGCTGGATGGACCGGGCATCGGCCGTGGCCTGCAGCAGGCCCAGGCACTCGCGCAGCAGCGCCGGCACGTCCACCACCTCGTCCTGGATCCGCGCGTTGCCGCTGTCGATGCGCGACAGGTCGAGAACCTCGTCGACCATGCTCAGCAGGTGCCAGCCGCCTTGTTCGATGTGCCGGACCTGGCGCTGTTGACGGGCGCTGAGCGGCTCCGCCGGGTTGGACGCCAGGATCTGCGCGAAGCCCAGCACCGCGTTCAGCGGCGTGCGCAGTTCGTGGCTCATGCGCGACAGGAATTCCGACTTCGCGCGGTTGGCCGATTCGGCCAGCAGCCGGGCGCGCTCGGCTTCCTGCAGGCGCTTGCCTTCGGTCAGGTCGGTGTTGATGCCCGACACGCGCAGGGCCTGGCCGTCGGCGTCGCGCAGCACGTAGCCGCGCGACCGGACCGGCACCGCCTGCCCGTCGCGGTGCATCAGCCTGAATTCGAGTTCATAGTTCTCCTGGCGCCCTGCCAGGATGCGGCTGAAGGTCTCGCGCACGCGGTCGACGTCGTCGCGGTGGCACAGGCTCAGCCACAGTTCGCCGTCCGGTGGCGACGGGGTTTCGGGCAGCCCGACCATCTGCAGCCAGCGCGGCGAGTAATAGGGCTGCTGGGTGCGCAGGTCGAAGTCCCACAGCCCGTCGCTGGACGCCCGCAGCGCCAGTTGCAGGCGCTGTTCCGAGCGTTGCAGCGCGTCGGCCTCGACGCGGCGGGCGGTCACGTCGACCTGGATGCCGGCGACCCGGAGCGGCCGGCCTTGGTCGTCGAAGTAGACGCGCCCCTTGGACCACAGCCAGTGCAGGCTGCCGTCCGGCCAGCGGACCCTGAACTCGGCGTCATAGTCGCCGCCGGCCTGGGCCTGCCGGTAGCCGGCATCGACCCGCGCGCGGTCAGCCGGCTCGATGTGGGCCAGGAAGGTGTCGTAGGTCCAGTTCGCCACCGGGCTCTGGTAGCCGAAGCACTGGTCGTGGCGCAGCGACCGGCGGACGACCTGGGTGCGCAGGTCGGTGTCCCAGTCGCCGATGCCGGCGGCATCCAGCGCGAAGGTCAGCCGCTGCTCGCTGTCGCGCACAGCCCGCTCGGCATCGCGCGCCGCCGACAGGTCGCGCACCGTCAGCACCGATGTCGCCAGCCCCGCTTCGTCCAGGAAGACGGAGGACGACACCTCGGCTTCGAAGGGCCTGCCGTCGACGCGCAGCAGCCGCACAGCGCCGCGCGCCCGCCCGTGTGCCGAACGCTCGGCCACCAGAACCGCCAGGCGCGGGTCGCTGGCATCGGCCAGACCGCCGAAGATTTTGGCGCGCGACAGTTCCAGCAGCGCGGCTTCGCTGGCGCCGAACAGGGCGCAGGCCTCGGGGTTGGCGGCCAGAAATTCACCGCCGGGCCGGCTCAGCAGCGCGGCTTCGAAGCTGGACTCGAACAGCGCGCGAAACAGCGACACGGCCGCCCCGTGGGGCAGCGCCGCCAGGGGCAGTGCGGTCTTGTTCTGAACGCCAGAAATCACAACTTCTCGGGTCCTCACCCGCCTGTGTCAACCTTGAAATCCGACCTGCAGTGTCCACCATCTTGAGGACGAATTTGAGCGCCGTTGCCGATTCTTTGGGGCCGCGTTCAGAGGCTGGCCCGGTGTGCGGGTGGCGGTAGCGCAGCGCCGCAGCTGCGGTTGCGGCCGCTGCCCTTGGCGCTGTAGAGCTGCGCATCGGCCTCGCGCAGCAGCGCCGCAGCGCTGCCCGGGATGTCGCCCGAGGTGCTGCACACGCCCAGGCTGACCGTCACCACGGCGGCCGCCGACGAGTCGGCGTGAGCGATGCCCAGCGCTTCGATGGCCGCGCCGAGCTGGCGCGCCAGCTCGAGTGCGCCCAGCAGGTCGGTGTCGGGCAGCAGGCAGACGAATTCCTCGCCGCCGTAGCGTGCGGCCAGGTCGCCAGGGCGTTTCAGGGTCAGCTGCAGGCAGGCGGCCACTTGTCGCAGGCAGGCGTCGCCGGCCTGGTGGCCGTAGAGGTCGTTGTAGCGCTTGAAGAAGTCCACATCCAGCAGCACCACGCTCAGCGCGCTGCCGTTGCGCACCGCGCGGCCCCAATCGCTGGCCAGCCGCTCGTCGAAGTAGCGGCGGTTGCGCACGCCGGTCAGCCCGTCCACATAGACCCATTGGCGCAACAGGTCGGATTGCGCTTTCAGCGTGATGTGCGTCTTCACGCGGGCCCGCACGATGGCCGGGTTGATGGGCTTGCTGATGAAGTCGACGGCGCCCAGCGCCAGGCCCTGGGTCTCGGCGGCCTCGTCGTTGTGGGCGGTGACGAAGATGACCGGGATGTCGCGCGTGGCCTCGTCGGCCTTCAGCCGGCGGCAGACCTCATGGCCGTCCATGCCGGGCATCACCACGTCCAGCAGCACCAGATCGGGGCGCTGCGTGGCGGCCAGTTTCAGCGCCTGCTCGCCGCTGGTCGCCATCAGCACCTGGTGGTCGGCGCTGAAGGCCTGGTACAGGGCCTGGATGTTGACGGGCTGGTCGTCCACCACCAGCAGCCGGGGCGGGCGTTGCTCGATGTCCAGCGTCGGTAACGGGGTGGCGTTCATGCTTGGCTGAAGGCAAGAAGTTGTCGGCACAAGGACCCGGCCTTTTCGAAATCCAGCGCGCCGACCGCGTCGTCCAGCGCCTGCATCGGCAGCCCGAGTGTGCGCCCTGCCTGCAGACGCAGCTTGCCGACCACGTCGGTGGCGCGCATGTCGCAGTTTTGCAGCAGGCCGGCCAGCTCGGTCAGCGCGGCATGCAGGCGCGCCGGGTCCAGCGGGCCGACGGGGACTGCATCGGTCGCCGCGCCGGCCTCGGCGTGCTGCAACTGCGCCAGCAGCGTGCGCAGCGCCGGCAGCGCGGCCTGCAAGGCGGCTGGCAGGGCGGCGGTAGCGGCGGCGCTGTGCGCGGCCGCCGCTGCGCTGGAGGCGCCGTCGGCCAGCGCCTGCTCGGCGGCGCCGGCTTTCGCCGCCAGGCCCGCCGCGCCGAGCGTGGCCGCCAGGCCTTTCAGCGTGTGCAGCGTGCGCCGCGCGTTCGGCATGTCGCCGCGGGCCCGTTGCTGCGCCAGCAGGGCGGGCAGGGCTTCGAATTCGGTCAGGCCGTTGCGCAACATGCGTTCGTAGACCGCCTGCTGGCCGCCCAGGCGCCGCAAGGCGGCCACCAGGCCCACGCCGGCAGCCTGCGCGGCCTGCATCAGCGCGGTGGGCAGGGCGGCAACGGGGGCGTTGCGGCGGCCGGCCCCGCGGCTGCGCTGGCGCGCCCGCTGACCCGCAGCAGCAGCGCGACCAGGCGGTCCAGGTCGAAGGGCTTGCCCACGTGCTCGTTCATGCCGGCGGCCAGACAGGCTTCGCGGTCGCTGGCCAGGGCATTGGCGGTCATGGCCACGATGGGCAGCGCGGTCTGGCCCAGGTCCTGGCGGATGCACACCGTGGCCGTGTAGCCGTCCATCACCGGCATCTGCAGGTCCATCAGCACCACGTCGAAGGGCGGCTCGGCGGCAGCCACGGCGGCCACGGCTTCCCGGCCGTTGTGGGCGATCTGCACGTGGGCGCCTTCGCCTTCCAGCAGTTCGCGCGCCACCTGCTGGTTGTTCCGGTTGTCTTCGGCGACCAGCAGGCGCAGGCCCGCCAGGCGCGGCGCGCCGACGGGTGCGGGCAAACGGCCCACTGCCGACAGATGGGGCTGCAGGCGGGCCTGGCGCGCGTCGACGACGGCGTCCAGCAGCATCGAGGCCGTCACCGGCTTGACCAGAAAGCCGTCCAGCAAGGCCTGGTCGGCGCTGCTGCGCGCTTCCAGTTTTTCGCGGCCGAGGGCGGTGACCATCACCACCAGCGGCGCTTCGGCCGCCAGGCCGCCGGCGCGGATGCGGGCCGCGGTGTCCCAGCCGTCCAGGCCCGGCATCTGCCAGTCGACGAAGACCGCGTCGTAGCGTTCGCCGGCGGCTTGGCGGGCGGCCAGCAGGGCCAGCGCGGTCTCGCCGCTGTCGGCCATGTCGGCGGTCCAGCCCAGGGCTTCGGTCATGTTCTGCAGCAGCTCGCGGGCGGTGGCGTTGTCGTCCACCAGCAGGGCGCGCAGCGGCTGACCCGGCGCTGTGGCGCGCAGCGCCAGGTCGGATTCGCCGCCGGCGGCGGCCACGACCGGCAGGGTCAGCGTGAAGTGGAAGGTCGTGCCCTGGCCCAGCGCGCTGTCCAGCGTCAGCTCGCCGCCCATCAGCGTCACCAGGCGCTGGCTGATGGCCACGCCCAGGCCGGTGCCGCCGAAGCGGCGCGTGGTGCTGGCTTCGGCCTGCGTGAAGCCGCTGAAGATGCGCGCCTGGTTTTCGGGCGCGATGCCAATGCCGGTGTCGCGCACGGCCACGCGCAGCGTGACCTCGCTGGTGCGGCGCTGCACGACGCGGGCCGACACCACCACCTCACCGGACGCTGTGAACTTGATGGCGTTGCCGCCCAGGTTGATCAGCACCTGCTGCAGGCGCATCGCGTCGCCCACCAGGTGGCGCGGCAGGGCGCGGTCGATGTCGAACAGCACTTCCAGCGGCTTGGCGCCGACGTTGGCGCTGAGGATCACGCCGAGGTCGCGCAGCAGCTGGTCGAAGCGGAAGGGCTGCGGGTCCAGCGTCATCTTGCCGGCATCGACCTTGCTGAAGTCGAGGATGTCGTTGAGCAGCCCGAGCAGCGAACGTGCCGCGCCTTCGGTCTTCACGGCGTAGTCGGCCTGCCGGGTGCTCAGCTCGGTGCGGCGCAGCAGCGCCAGCATGCCCAGGATGGCGTTCATCGGCGTGCGCAGCTCGTGGCTCATGTTGGCCAGGAACTGGCTCTTGGCCAGCGACGCCTTCTCGGCCGCCGCCGTGGCCTGCAGGAGTTCGGTGATGTCGACCCGGAAGCCCACGATATGGCCGTCGGGCAGCTTGCGCTCGACGATGCGCAGCGTGCGGCCGTTGGCCAGCGGCTGGACCAGCGTGGTGTTGCCCGAGCGGTGGGCAGCCACCCGCTCGGCCACCCAGGCATCGACGCGACCGACGGCCTCGAGGTAGTCGCCGGCCTCGGCGCTGGGGCGGATCAGCGACTCGAAGGCCACACCGGGCACCATCAGGTGGGCCACGCCGGGGTAGACCTGGCGGTACTTGTCGTTGCACAGGACCAGGCGGTCTTGCGGGTCGAAGAGCACGAAGGCCTCGTCGATGGCGTCGATGGCGCCGCGCAGCAGCGCCCCGCTGCGTTGCACCTCGGCTTCGGCGGCCTTGCGCGCGCTGATGTCGGTGTAGGTGGTGACGAAGCCGCCGCCGGGCAGGGGCCCGCCGCGCACTTCCAGCGGCGTGCCGTCGGGCCGCACGCGTTCGAACTGGTGCTGCTCCCGCTGCTGCGCTCCGCGGGCCCGCTCCACGATGGCCTGCACGATGGCTTCGACGTCGCCCGCGCCGTACTCGCCGCGCCGGGCGTTGAAGCGGATGATGTCCTCGAACTGCACGACGGGCGCGTCGAGCAGGGCGTCGGGAAGGTCGAGCAGGCGGCGCAATTCCCGGTTGGCGGCCAGCAGCTTCAAGTCGCCGTCGAAGACGCTCAGGCCGCAGGGCAGGTTCTCGATGACGCTGTTGACCAGTTCGTTCTTGACGCGCAGCTCGGCTTCCAGCGCGCGGCGGGCTGTGACGTCCTGGAAAGCGCCGTACAGCCGCACGGGCACGCCGTCGGCGTAGGCCACTTCGCCCACCGCGCGCACCCAGATCGCGCGACCGCGTGCCGTCACCAGCGGCAGTTCCAGGTCCCAGCCGACGCCGGTGGCGATGCCCGCTTCGACAGCCTGCCGGATGGCCGACTGGGCGTCGGCCGTGTAGTAGGCGCTGGCCTCCTCGAGCGTCGGCTGGTGGCCGGGTTCGACCTCGTGGATGCGGCAGGTCTCGTCGCTCCAGGACAGGGCTTGCGTGGCGATGTCCAGCGTCCAGCCCCCGATGCCGCCGACGCGCCCGGTCTGCACCAGGAAATCCTGGCTTGCGCGCAGCGCCGCCTCGGTCTGCTTGCGCTCGGTGATGTCGGCCTCGATGGCCATGAAGCCGATGGGCCTGCCCTGGTCGTCGTGCAGGGGCTGGATGTCCAGCTCCAGCCAGTAGTCCGACCCGTCCTTGGCGCGGTTGAGCATCTCGCCCCGGAAGCCCTGGCCGGCATTCAGGGCGTTGCGCAGCGCCAGCACGGTGGCGGCATCGGTCAGGGCCGACTGCAGCAGGCGGCCCGGTGACTGCCCCAGCACGTCGGCCGCGCTGTAGCCGGTGACGCGCTCGAAACCTGCGTTGACCCAGGTGATGCGGCGCTGCGTGTCGGTGATGACCACGGCATTGCTGGTGCGCTGCGCCACCAGCGCCAGTCGGCGCAGGTCGGCCGTCATCTGCTGCGCCCGGACCTCGGCGCGGCTGCGGCTGGTGGTTTGCTGGCGCAGCAGCGCGGCCAGCAGGGTGCTGGCGAGCAAGCCGCCCAGACCCCGCAGCCAGGCCTCGCGCGGGCTGTAGGCCGCATCGAAGGCCGCTGTGCTGCGCACGCGCAGGGTCAGCAGCCTTCCGGGCACGTCGACCGTGCGCATCATCTCGAAACGCCCGCCGGTGGCCTCGACCACCTCGGCCGCCGAGTCGAACATCAAGGGCCCTTGTGCGGTGCCGCTGGCGGTGTCGAACAGCTCGAGATGCACCTGCTGCGACATCGCTTCGCCCAAAGCGCCCAGCAGATCGGCGATGACCAGCGGCGCGTACAGCAGGCCGCGCAGCGGCCGGGGTGCCGCCGGGTCGGCGCCGGCGGCCTCGCCGTAGACCGGCAGGAACAGCAGCACGCCGGGGCTGCGGCGCTCGTCCTGCGCCAGGGTGACCAGGCCCGAGGTGCTGGCCTCGCCGGTTTCCAGCGCCAGCAGGGCGCCCTGGCGGCGCACCGGCTCCGAGCCGATGTCCAGGCCCACGGCCGCGGCGTTCTGCTCGAGGGGTTCGATGAACTTGACGACGTAGAGATCGACAGCGTCCGGCTGCGCCAGCTGGCGCACATCGAACAGCGGCGCGCCGTCGGCCCGCTCGCTGGCGATGAAGGCGCCCAGGTCGGCCCGCTGCACCGGCTCGATGTAGCCCAAGCCGCGCACGCCGGGGAACTCGACCGGCAGATTGCGCGAGGCCACATAGCGGCGAAAGCTGTCGCGACTGACGTGGGCGTGGGTGGCGAAGACGCCGCGCGCGCCGGCCAGGCCATAGACGGGTAGACGGAAGCGCTCGCTGATCTCGGCCGAACTGCGCAGCACCGTGCGCGCGAAGTCGGCCTGGGCCGTGGCCTGCGTGCTGGCGTTGAGCGACCAGGCGCCGACCGCCGAAGCCGCTGCACCGGCCAGCAAGACCAGCCAAGGCAGCAGCCAGCCCTGACGGGCGTGGCCCTTCAGCGGGAGCCAGCCCCAGCCCGCCGTACCCGCCGTCGCAGTCATGTGCGCATGCCATTACCCCTGCGGTGTCTACGGGTGCCGGCGGTGCGGCTGGACGTCAATCGCAGGCCGAGGGCAACTTCACTCACACCCTGGAAATCGGCGCGCGCCGCGGTGCCTGTAGGGGCACGCCGGCGGATTAGAGTTGCCGCTGACCCTTCCTGAGAGCTTGTGCGCCCATGCCAACGAAAATTGTCCGCCGCGCCATCTGGGCCTGCAGCCTCCTGCTGCTGAGCAGCGCCGCCACGGCACAGAGCTATCAGCTGGCGCGCAGCCACCGCATCGGCGGCGGGGGGGGCTGGGACTATCTCAGTCACGACCCCGCCGCGAACCGGCTGTACGTCACGCGGGGCAACCGGGTCCAGGTGGTCGACCCCGAGACCGGGGTCGTGGTCGGTGAAGTCGCGGACGCGCCGGGCGTGCACGGCGTGGCGCTGGCGCCGGAACTGGGCAAGGGCTACACCAGCAACGGCCGTGACAACTCGGTCGGCGTCTTCGACCTGAAGACGCTCAAGGCCCTGACCCGCGTGCCGACGCCGGCCGGCCTGAACCCCGACTTCATCGTCTATGACGCGGTCACGCGGCGCGTCTTCGCCTTCAACGGCCGCAGCGCCAACGCCAGCGTCATCGACGCCACCACCGACACCCTGGTCGCGACCATCGCGCTGCGCGGCAAGCCCGAGGCGGCCGTCGCCGATGGCCGGGGCGGCGTGTACGTCGACATCGAGGACACCCACGAGCTGACGGCGATCGACGCGGCCGCTGCGACGGTGACCGCGACCTGGCCGCTCAAAGGCTGCAAGGAGCCCGCCGGCCTGGCCCTGGACGCGCAGGCCCGGCGCCTCTTCGTGGGCTGCCACAACCGCACGCTGCTGGTGGTGGATGCCGACAGTGGGGCCGTGCTCAGCACCCTGCCCATCGGCGCCGGCGTCGACGCCAATGCCTACGACCCGCTGACGCGGCAGGTCTTCAGTTCACAGGGCGACGGCACGATGAGCGTCATCTCCGCGCCTGGCGGCGACCGCTACAGCGTCGCGCAGACCGCCACCACCCGGCTGGGCGCGCGCACGCTGGCCCTGAACACCATCAACCACGAGGTCTACCTGGTCAGCGCCGACTTCGACGAGCTGCCGCCGGCCGAGGGATCCACCCGACCACGCCGCGTGATGCGGCCCGATACCTTCACCCTGCTGGTGATGCGCCCGGCCGGCCCAGAAACAAAAAGCCCCGCCGGTCGTTGACGGGCGGGGCGGTTGCGGTTTTTCGATGTTCTGGTGGCGCTTCAGGGATTTGAACCCCGGACCTGCGGATTATGATTCCGTCGCTCTAACCAGCTGAGCTAAAGCGCCTGAGCCGCTCATTATAGCGGGCACCCCAGCTCGCGAAAAGGCTCGCTTCCCGTTCGGTACCCGATGTTCAGCTTCTTCAAGAAAAAACCACCGGCCGGCAGCGCCATGGCGGCGACCGAGCCGGCGCCGGACGCCGCTGTTTCGGCGGCCGCCGCCGAGCGGGTGCCCGCGCCAGTGCCCGCCGTCGAATCACGCGGCAGCTGGTTCAGCCGGCTGGCGCAAGGCTTGCGCAAGACCGGCTCGGGCATCGCCCAGGTCTTCACCGGCACGCGCATCGACGACGCGCTGTACGAAGAGCTGGAAGCCGCGCTGCTGATGGCCGACACCGGCGTGTCGGCCACCGAATTCCTGCTGGCCGATCTGAAGCGACGGGTGAAGGACGCCAAGGCCACCGAGCCGGCGCGCGTGCAGGCCCTGCTGGCCGATGCGCTGACCGACCTGCTGCTGCCGCTGGAACGCGCGCTGGTCATCGGCGCGGTCACGCCGCCGGGGCCGACGGTGGTGATGGTCACCGGCGTCAACGGCGCCGGCAAGACCACCAGCATCGGCAAGCTGACGCGCCACCTGGCGCAGGCCGATTGCAAGGTGCTGCTGGCGGCCGCCGACACCTTCCGCGCTGCGGCGCGCGAACAGCTGGTGGTGTGGGCCGACCGCAACCGCGTCGAGATCGTCAGCCAGGAAGGCGGCGACCCCGCGGCGGTGACTTTCGACGCCGTCACCGCCGGCCGTGCCCGCGGCTGCGACGTGGTCATCGCCGACACCGCCGGCCGCCTGCCCACGCAGGTGCACCTGATGGAAGAGCTGAAGAAGATCCAGCGCGTGATCGCCAAGGCCCAGGCCGGCGCGCCGCACGAAGTGCTGCTGGTGGTCGACGGCAACACCGGGCAGAACGCGCTGGCCCAGGTCAAGGCCTTCGATGCCGCGCTGGGCCTGACCGGGCTGATCGTGACCAAGCTCGACGGCACGGCCAAGGGCGGTGTGCTGGCGGCGATCGCACGCTGGGGTGCTCAGCAGGGCCGCGTGGTGCCGGTGTATTTCATCGGCATCGGCGAACGCGTGGAAGACCTGCAAACCTTCAAGGCGCGCGAATTCGCGACCGCCTTGCTGGGCTGACCGCGCGCCCGGTCAGCGGCGCATGCCGGGGAAGCCCCCGCCGCCGCCGCCCATGCCACCCATGCGCTTCATCATCTTCATCAGGCCGCCGCCCTGCATCTTCTTCATCATGGACTGCATCTGGTCGAACTGATTCAGCAGGCGGTTGACTTCCTGGATCTGCACCCCGGCGCCGCTGGCGATGCGCCGCTTGCGGCTGGCCTTGCTCTTGCCGTCCATCAGCAGCGCGGGCTGGCGGCGCTCCTTGGCGGTCATGGCGTTGAGGATGCCTTCCATGCGCTTGACGTCGCGGTCGGCCTTGCCCATGTCGACGCCGGCCGTCTTGGCGGTCAGCTGGCTGGGCAGCTTGTCCATCAGGCTGGCCATGCCGCCCATCTTCTTCATCTGGCTGATCTGGCCCAGGAAGTCGTTCAGGTCGAAGCCGCCGCCCGACTTCATCTTGTCGGCGAACTTCTGCGCCGCTTCGACGTCCACGCCTTTCTGCACTTCCTCGACGAGGGCCACGATGTCGCCCATGCCCAGCACGCGGCCGGCGTGGCGTTCGGCGTCGAAGACCTCCAGGCCGTCGATCTTCTCGGAGGTGCCGGCAAACTTGATCGGCACACCGGTGACCTGGCGCACCGACATCGCCGCGCCGCCGCGTGAATCGCCGTCCAGCTTGGTCAGCACCACGCCGGTCAGGGGCAGGGCGTCCTTGAAGGCCTTGGCGGTGTTGACGGCGTCCTGGCCCTGCATGGCGTCGACGACGAACAGCGTCTCGATCGGGTGCAGCAGCGCGTGCAGTTCGGTGATCTCGGCCATCATGGCCGCGTCGATGCCCAGCCGGCCGGCGGTGTCGACCAGCAAGACGTCGAAGTAGTGGCGGCGGGCGTGATCCAGCGCGGCCAGCGCAATGTCGCGCGGCTGCTGGCCGGGGTCGGACGGGAACCACTCGGCGCCGGCCTGCGCCGTTACCGTCTTCAACTGCTCGATGGCCGCCGGCCGGTAGACGTCGGCCGAAACGGTCAGCACCTTCTTCTTCAGCCGGGTGATCAGGTGCTTGGCCAGCTTGGCCGTGGTGGTGGTCTTGCCCGCGCCCTGCAGGCCGGCCATCAGGATGACGGCGGGCGGTTGCGCGTTGAGGTTCAGTTCGGCCACCGGCCGGCCGTGCGCGCCGGCCTCGCCGACATCACCCATCGTCGCGGCGAGTTCGCGGTGCACGATGCCGACCAGCGCCTGCCCGGGGTTGAGCGAGCCGACCACCTCCTGGCCCAGCGCCTTGTCCTTGACCCGGGCGATGAAGTCGCGCACCACGGGCAGCGCCACGTCGGCCTCGAGCAGGGCCATGCGCACCTCGCGCAGCATGTCCTGGACGTTGCTTTCGGTGATGCGGGCCTGGCCGCGCATCGTCTTGACCATCCGTGACAGACGGTCGGTGAGGGTAGTAGCCATGGTCATCGGCAGGTGGCCGACGAAGGGCCTGCGGTCATTACACTGTCGTGATGATTCTATCGACGACCCCTGCCATGCTGGCGCCCGGCGGCGGCACGCTGCTGGTGCTGGTCACGCTGGTGCTGTATCTGCTGGCCACGGTGCCGGCGCAGGCGCTGCGCCGCTACTCGGCCGCGGCCCTGGTCGGCGGCTGGGCGCTGCACGGGGTGCTGCTGCTGATCGACATCGCCGGCATCGGCCTGGCCGAGCCCGGCGCGCGCCTGGGCTTCGCGCCCGTGCTGTCGATGACGGTGTGGCTGGTGATCGCCGTCTACAGCATCGAAAGCCATCTCGTGCCCTTGCCGGCCGTGCGCCAGTGGCTGGCTCTGGCCGGGCTGGTGGCGATGCTGGTGGTCATCGCCTACCCCGGCGAATTCAAGCCCATCACGTCGCGGCTGGCGCCGCTGCACTTCACGCTGGGCGTCGGCGCCTACGCGCTTTTCGGTGCCGCCGTGCTGCACGGCCTGATGCTGGACGCCGCAGAGCGCCGCATGCGCGGCGGCCCGCAGGGCGCGCCGCGGCCGCTGGGCTCGACCCTGGGCCTGCCGCTCTTGCAGCTCGAGCGCCTGACCTTCCGCTTCGTCGAAGCCGGCTTCGTGGTCTTGACGGCGGCGCTGGTGCTGGGCATCGTGACCACGGTGCAGTGGCGCTGGACGGACCACAAGGCGGTCTTCTCCCTGATGGCCTGGGCGGTCTTCGCGGCCTTGCTGGTGGGCCGCCGGATGCGCGGCTGGCGCGGCCGCAAGGCCACGCGCTGGCTGTACGTCGGGGCGCTGCTGCTGCTGCTGGCCTACGTCGGTTCGCGCTTCGTTCTGGAAGTGCTGCTGGGCCGCTTGCCGGCTTGAACGCGCAGTCCGCCGCCCGCAGCCGCCGCCGCCATGAAATTCCTGCTTCTCTTGCTGGTGGTGGCTTTCGCCCTGTGGTTGCTGAAGACCAAGGGCCGCGCGGTGCCGCCGCCCACCGCGCGCAAGGCGCCGCCGAAAGCGCCGCAGCCGGCTGCGCAGATGCTGGCCTGCGCGCATTGCGGTCTGCATCTGCCACGGGCCGACACGGTGCAGGATGCCGTCGGCCGTGCCTACTGCAGCGAGGCGCACCGACAAGACGGGCCGCTTTGAGGCCCGTGCGCACCGGGTGGCCCCTGAGCGCCCCATGACCAGCGGCAGCGCCGACAACACCGAGCGCCGGGGCGGTGAACGCCGCCGCGGCGGGCGTCGCCGTGCCGATGCGCCGCCCAGCCTGTTCAGCAGCTCCGACCTGGGCGGCGATGCCTTTTTCGACCCCGGCTGGCTGGCCGCCGGCGAAGCGCATGACGATGGCCGCCTGCTGCTGCGTCAGGCGCGACACCTGGTGCAGGCCCAGGACAGCGCGCTGGCCCGGGTCTACCGCAGCTATGCCGCAGCCCGCGCGGTGGTCGGGCTCAGTCTGGTGGGCGTGCAGGGCGTAGGCAGCCTGCTGGGCACGCGCAGCGCCGAATCGATGGCGCTGGTGTCCTTGCTGTACGCGGTGCAGGCCATCACGCTGTGGCTGCTGCCGCGCTTCAACCGGCTGGCCCAAGCCCAACCCCAGGCCGGGCAGCGGCGCCGGCGCTGGCTGGCCACCATCGGCGTCGACCTGCTGGCCTTCACGCTGCTGCACGTGCTGGAGGCCGGCAGTTCCTTCAACTACGCGGCCCTGCTGGTCTTGCCAGTGCTGATGGCGGGCGTGCTGACCGGCCGGCTGCGCGCCCTGGGCACGGCGGCCGGCGTGGCCTTGATGCTGCTGGCGGTGACCTGGCGCGCCGCGCCCTACCCGGCCGACGCGCCGGCCCTGATGCTGCAATCGGGCCTGGCCGGCCTGGGCCTGTTCCTGATCACGCTGCTGGCCGGCGAACTGGCGGGCCGCCTGGCGCGCGAGGAACTGGCCGCCCGCGGCAGCCGCGAACTGGCCCGCCAACAGGCCCAGTTGAACCGGCTGGTGATCGAGGAAATGGCCGATGGCGTGCTGGTGGTCGACCGGGCGCTGGGTGTGCGCGCCGCCAACCCGGCTGCGCGAGCGCTGCTGGTCGAGCAGGGCCTGTGTGTGCCGGCGCCGTTCTCGCTGGACCTCTCGCCGTCCTGGGCTGCCTTGCGTGCTGCCGCCGCGCAGGCCTTGGCCGAAGACAGCTGGCCGGAGGCCGGCAGTGACGTGACCCTGGTCTTCGCCGAGGGCCGCACGCGCGGCCTGCGCTTGCGGGTGCGCTTCATGCGTGGTCGCCGGGTCGAACGCGAGGCGCTGCCGCCTGACGACACCACGCCCGTCTCCGAGCCCCACGCGGTGCTGCTGCTGGAAGATGTGCGCACCCTGCAGGCCCGCATCCGGCAGGAAAAACTGGCGGCGATGGGCCGCGTTTCGGCGGGCATCGCGCACGAGATCCGCAACCCGCTGATGGCCATCGCGCAGGCCAACGCGCTGTTGCAGGAAGACCTGACGGTGCCGGCGCAGCAGCGGCTGGCGCAGATGGTGGCCGACAACGTCTTGCGGCTGAAGCGCCTGGTCGACGATGTGATGGAAGTGGCGCCCGGCATGGTGCCCGAGGTGCGGTCCATCGACGCCACGGGGGTGGTTACCGATGCCATCGCCGACTGGGCGCGCACGGCCGAGGTCGTGCTCGGGCCCGACAGCCGCCTGCGCGTCGAGTTGCCGGGCGGGCCCCTGGCTGTGGCCTTCGATGCCGAACACCTGCGGCGTGTGCTCGTCAACCTGCTGGACAACGCCCACCGCCACGCCGGTACGGTGCCAGGGGCCATCTTTCTGCGCCTGGCCGCGCGCGACGACCACTGGGTGCAGCTGTCGGTGCTGAGCGACGGCCCGACCATCGCGTCCGAGGTCGAGCGCCATCTCTTCGAGCCCTTCTTCAGCACGCGCAGCCGCGGCTCGGGCCTGGGCTTGTACATCTGCCGCGAGCTGTGCGAACGGTACGCGGCGCGCATCGAATACCGGCCGCGCCCCCATGCCGAACGCCTGCGCAACGAGTTCTCCGTCAGCCTGCGGCGGGCGCCGCAGCCCGATCTGGCCGCGGCCCTGCCGCTGCAACCCGCCTGAGTCGCGGCGAAGATGGTGTGCCCTGCCCGATGAGCGCTTCCCCGATCAGCCCTGCAACGAGCCCCCGCCTGCTGGTGGTGGACGACGAGCCCGACCTGCGCACCCTCTACGAACTGACCCTGCTGCGCGAGGGCTATGACGTCGAGTGCGCGGGCACGGTGGAAGAAGGCTGGGCCTTGCTGCAGTCGCGCGGGCCGGCTGGCTACCAGCTCGTCATCACCGACATGCGCCTGCCCGACGGCACCGGCCTGGACCTGCTGCGCCGCATGGACGAGGCCGGCCGGCGCGAAAAGGCCATCATCATCACCGCCTACGGTTCGCCCGAAAATGCCGTCGAGGCCCTGAAGGCCGGTGCCTACGACTACCTGACCAAGCCGGTGGACCTGCGCCAGTTCCGCGCGGTGGTCGCCTCGGCCCTGGGCCGCCTGCCGCACCCCCCGCCGGCGGCCGCCCCCGGGCTGCCGGTACGGCCGCTGCCAGCGCTGACCCCCTCGGGTCTGCACCCCGCGCTGGACCGCATCGTGGGTCCTTCGGCCGCGATGCAGCAGGTGCGGGCCCTGGTCGAGCGCGTCGCCCGCAGCATGGCGCCGGTGCTGGTGCACGGCGAGTCGGGCACCGGCAAGGAACTGGTGGCGCAGGCCGTCCACCAGGTCTCACCGCGTGCCGCGCTGCCTTTCGTCGCGGTGAACTGCGGCGCCATCCCCGACGCCCTGCTGGAGGCCGAATTCTTCGGCTACCGCAAAGGCGCCTTCACCGGGGCCCACGAGGACCGCGAAGGCTATTTCCAGGCCGCGCAGGGGGGCACGCTCTTCCTCGACGAGATCGGCGACCTGCCGCTGCCGATGCAGAGCAAGTTGCTGCGCGTGATCCAGGAACGCGCGGTGCGGCCCATCGGCGCGGTGGCCGAAACGCCGGTCAACGTGCGCATCGTCAGCGCCACCCACCGCGACCTGGGCGCCGAGGTGCAGGCCGGCCGTTTCCGGCAGGACCTGTATTACCGGCTGAACGTCATCCGCATTGCCGTGCCGCCGCTGCGCGAGCGCATCGCCGACCTGCCTGCGCTGTGCGCTGCGGCCTTGCAGCGCATCGCCCACGATGCCGGTGTCACGCCCCTGCCGACGCTGGCGCCCGACGCCCTGCAACACCTGCTGCGGTACAGCTTTCCGGGCAATGTGCGTGAATTGGAAAACCTGCTGCACCGCGCGCTGGCCCTGGCCAGCACGGCCGAGATCGGCCGTTCCGACCTGGCGCTGCCCGAAGAACTGCTGCAGGAGCCCGACGCGACCGAGCCCGACACCGCGCCGGCGCCGCTGCAGGCGCCCGGTGCGCCCGCCATGCCGGCCGACCTGGCCGCCTACCTGGACGGCGTCGAGCGCGACATCCTGGAGCGTGCGCTGGAGCGCCACCGCTACAACCGAACTGCCGCGGGGGCCAGCCTGGGTCTTTCACTGCGCCAGATGCGCTACCGCATGGCCCGCCTGGGCGTGGGTGTGGCCGACGGCGACCGGATCGAGCCCCGCTGAAGGCTGTCCCGGGCGTCCGCCCTGGCCTACGGGAAAAAACTGATCAGACACTACCCGTAGTGGCTTGTAGGGGTGCGATACCCCAGCTATAGTGGTAGCAGGTGATATTCTTGTGACCAGCTAGACGCTACCCACGCCGTCCATCGGGCCTTTGCCGCCGGGGTCCTCCCGGAGCCGGCGGGGCTCGACCCAGGCGCACCGCACCCACCCAGATGGCCCCCATGCAGCACCGGCTGCGCACCGCGCAGCGGCGACGCTTCGTCGCCGGGCCGTCTCGATGAACCACCGAACCCAGAACCGAACCACACAGGGGAATGCATGCAGAACACACCAACCGCGATCGCCGCACCAGCCGTTGCCAGCCCGTCACGCCCTGTTTCGGCCGCCGCCAACGCCCTCGGCGCGGCCGCTGCCTACACGGGTTACCAGATCATTCGGCGCAATGGCGCGGTGGTGTCCTTCGAGCCGAACAAGATCGCGGTGGCCCTGATGAAGGCCTTCCTGGCGGTGCACGGCACGCAGGGCGCGGCCTCGGCCAGCGTGCGTGAAACGGTGGAACGCCTGACCGAAGGCGTCGTGCGCGCGCTGCTGCGTTCGCGCCCGGGTGGCGGCACCTTCCACATCGAAGACGTGCAAGACCACGTTGAACTGGCGCTGATGCGCAGCGGCCAGCACGACGTCGCGCGCGCCTACGTGCTGTACCGCGAACGCCGTTCGCAGGAGCGTTCCCGCCAGGTCACGCCAGCGCCCGTCAAGGTGGCCGAGCTCTACGTCACCGAAGGCGGCCAGCGCGTGCCGCTGGACATGCCCGCCCTGCGTGAACTGGTCGAGTCGGCGTGTGCCGGTCTGGGCGACGACGTCAAGGCCGAGCCCATCCTGGCCGAAACGCGCCGCAACCTGTACGACGGCGTGCCGCTCGACGAAGTGTTCAAGGCCGCCATCCTGGCAGCGCGCACGATGATCGAGAAAGAGCCGTCCTACACCCGCGCCACCGCGCGCTTGCTGTTGCACACCATCCGCCGCGAAATCCTCGGCGAGAACGTCACCCAGGGCCAGATGGCCACGCGTTACGCCGAGTACTTCCCGCAATTCATCAAGAAGGGCGTGAAGGCCGAATTGCTCGACGACAAGATGCTGCAGTTCGACCTGGTCAAGCTGGGCGCCGCGCTCGACGCCAGCCGTGACCTGCAATTCGACTACCTCGGCCTGCAAACGCTGTTCGACCGCTATTTCCTGCACATCGACGAAGTGCGCATCGAAATGCCGCAGGCTTTCTTCATGCGCGTGGCCATGGGCCTGGCGCTGAACGAGATCGACCGCGAAGCGCGTGCCATCGAGTTCTACAACGTGCTGTCCAGCTTCGACTTCATGAGCAGCACGCCCACCTTGTTCAATGCCGGCACGCGCCGTTCGCAATTGAGCAGCTGCTACCTCACCACCGTGGCCGACGACCTCGACGGCATCTACGAAGCGCTGAAGGAAAACGCGCTGCTCAGCAAGTTCGCCGGTGGCCTGGGCAACGACTGGACGCGCGTGCGCGCCCTGGGTTCCTACATCAAGGGCACCAATGGCAAGAGCCAGGGCGTGGTGCCTTTCCTGAAGGTGGTCAACGACACCGCCGTGGCGGTCAACCAGGGCGGCAAGCGCAAGGGCGCGGTCTGCGCTTACCTGGAAAGCTGGCACCTCGACCTGGAAGAGTTCCTGGAACTGCGCAAGAACACCGGTGACGACCGCCGGCGCACGCACGACATGAACACGTCGAACTGGATCCCCGACCTCTTCATGCGCCGCGTGATGGAAGACGGCCAATGGACGCTGTTCAGCCCCAGCACCTGCCCCGACCTGCACGACCTGTTCGGCGCGGCTTTCGAGGTCGCCTACACGGCTTACGAGGCCAAGGCCGACAGCGGCGAGATCAAGCTCTTCAAGCGCATGCGCGCCAAGGACCTGTGGCGCAAGATGCTGTCGATGCTGTTCGAGACCGGCCACCCCTGGATCACCTTCAAGGACGCCTGCAATGTGCGCAGCCCGCAGAACCACGTGGGTGTCGTGCACTCGTCCAACCTGTGCACCGAGATCACGCTGAACACCAATGACGCCGAGATCGCCGTCTGCAACCTAGGCAGCGTCAACCTGTCGCAGCACTTGAAGGACGGCGAGATCGACCTGGTCAAGCTGAAGAAGACCACGGCCACGGCGATGCGCATGCTCGACAACGTCATCGACATCAATTACTACGCCGTCAAGAAAGCCCGCGACAGCAATCTGCGTCACCGTCCGGTCGGTCTGGGCATCATGGGCTTCCAGGATTGCCTGTACCAGTTGCGTATCCCCTACGCCAGCGATGAAGCCGTGGCCTTCGCCGACCGTTCGATGGAAGCCGTCTGCTTCAACGCCTATTGGGCCAGCACGGAACTGGCCGAAGAGCGCGGCCGCTACACCAGCTACCGCGGCAGCCTGTGGGACCGCGGCATCCTGCCGCAGGACAGCCTGGACCTGCTGCGCACGGCGCGTGGCGGCCACCTCGAAGTCGACATGTCCAGCACGCTGGACTGGGCGCCGCTGCGCGCGCGCATCGCCGAACACGGCATGCGCAACAGCAACTGCGTGGCCATTGCGCCGACGGCCACCATCAGCAACATCATCGGTGTCGATGCGTCCATCGAACCCAGCTTCGCCAACCTGTCGGTGAAGAGCAATCTGTCGGGCGAATTCACCATCATCAACGAGTACCTGGTGCGCGACCTGAAGAAGCTCGGCCTGTGGGACGACGTGATGGTCATGGACCTCAAGCACTTCGACGGTTCGCTGCGCCCCATCGACCGCGTGCCTGATGATCTGAAGCGCCTGTACGGCACGGCCTTCGAGGTCGATGCCACCTGGCTGGTCGAGGCCGGTTCACGGCGTCAGAAGTGGATCGACCAGGCGCAGTCCCTGAACATCTACATGGCCGGTGCATCGGGCCGCAAGCTCGACGAAACCTACAAGCTGGCCTGGCTGCGTGGTTTGAAGACCACCTATTACCTGCGCACCACTAGCGCCACCTACACCGAGAAGTCGACGGTCGCTGCGGGCAGCCACAACGCGGTCTCCGTCGGTGACAGCAGCGCTGCGGCGGCATCGGCTGCAAGTCCTGCCGAGCCGGCCACCGACATCAAGTTCTGCTCCATCGACGACCCCGATTGCGAGGCTTGCCAATGACCGGGTTCATCACCTTCTGAACCCGCGCATCGACCAGCCTGCGGGGCTGTCGATGCGCTGCTGCAACAACGGGAACGCCGCACTGTCAACCAGTGCTTGGTGTTCCCGCACAACACTCCGATAATTGAAGCTGCTAGGGATTACCAACATGCTGGTCTGGGAAGAAGAAGTCACGACACCGCCGAAACAAGCTCTGCTGCAGAGCCTGGCAGGCGTTGCCCCTGTGGCCACGGCAATGCCGGTTTCGCCCATTGCGCAGATGGCACAGCGCGTCGTCGCAACGCTGCCGGCGACAGCGGGTGGCTCGATGCCGAGCCCGCTTGCTGCCCGGCCTGCGGCCGGCACCATGGCTGATGCGGCGGTCTCGACGCGCCGCGTCAATGCGGCCGACAAGCGCATCATCAATGGCCAGACCGACGTCAACCAGTTGGTGCCGTTCAAGTACAAATGGGCCTGGGAAAAGTACCTGTCTAGTTGTGCCAATCACTGGATGCCCAATGAGGTCAACATGTCGCGTGACATCGCGACCTGGAAAGACCCGAATGGTCTGACCGAAGACGAACGCCGCATCATCAAGCGCAACCTCGGCTTCTTTGTCACCGCCGATTCGCTGGCCGCCAACAACATCGTGCTGGGCACCTACCGCCACATCACGGCGCCCGAATGCCGCCAGTTCCTGTTGCGCCAGGCCTTCGAAGAGGCCATCCACACCCACGCCTACCAGTACATCGTCGAGTCGCTGGGCTTGGACGAAAGCGAGATCTTCAACGCTTACCACGAGGTCGATTCGATCCGCCAGAAGGACGAATTCCTGATCCCCTTCATCCAGGCGATCATGGACCCGCTCTTCCATACCGGCACCACCGAAGCCGACCAGACGCTGCTGAAGAGCCTGATCGTCTTCGCCTGCCTGATGGAGGGCTTGTTCTTCTACGTCGGCTTCACGCAGATCCTGTCGATGGGCCGGCAGAACAAGATGACGGGTGCGGCCGAGCAGTACCAGTACATCCTGCGCGACGAGTCCATGCATTGCAACTTCGGTATCGACGTGATCAACCAGATCAAGCTCGAGAACCCGCAGCTGTGGACGCCTGCATTCAAGGCCGAGATCAAGGTGCTGTTCGAGAAAGCGGTGGAACTGGAATACCGCTATGCCGAAGACACCATGCCGCGTGGCGTGCTCGGGCTGAATGCGTCGATGTTCAAGGGCTATCTGCGTTACATCGCCAACCGGCGTGCGCAGCAGATCGGCCTGGAGGCGTTGTTCCCGAACGAAGAGAACCCGTTCCCGTGGATGAGCGAAATGATCGACCTGAAGAAAGAGCGCAACTTCTTCGAAACGCGGGTCATCGATTACCAGACCGGCGGCGCGCTGGCATGGGACTGAAAGGCTGTCGCCTGGCCGCCCATGGCTGTGCATGGCATCCGTTCAACAGTGATTACCGCGGCTGTGCCGGGTGGCTTTGAACGGCATTGAGGGATCAAGAATGACGAACACAGGCCGGCACCAGAACGCAGCCGTGTTCGTGACCATGTTCGCCGCACCGAGGCTGCAGCTGAAGGGCCACATCGGCCTGGAAGCAGACCATCGGGTGGCGAATCTCTGTGCTGCGATCAGCAGTGCAGAGCCTTTTGCAACTTGATCAAGGAGATCGTTATGGCAACTGCGAAGAAGGCCGCTCCGGCCAAGAAGGCGCCCGTCAAGAAGGCCGCTGCCCCCGTGAAGAAGGCTGCCGCCCCGGCAAAGAAGGCGGCTGCAC
>JBBAPI010000023.1:0-47507 GCA_040400915.1 Rubrivivax sp. | reverse complement strand
CGGCGAAGAAGGCGGCTGCGCCTGCCAAGAAGGCCGCTGCCCCGGCGAAGAAGGCGGCTGCGCCTGCCAAGAAGGCCGCTGCCCCGGCGAAGAAGGCTGCTGCACCGGCGAAGAAGGCTGCTGCGCCTGCCAAGAAGGCTGCTGCCCCGGCAAAGAAAGCTGCTGCACCGGCGAAGAAGGCTGCTGCGCCTGCTAAGAAGGCTGCTGCGCCGGCGAAGAAGGCGGCTGCTGCGCCTGCGAAGCCCCCGGCGGCCGCGCCGAAGAAGCCGGCTACGAAGGGTGCCGCTGCTGCACCGGCTGCGGCCGCGCCTGCAAAGACTGCGTTAAACCCAGCTGCGGCTTGGCCATTTCCTACGGGCAACAAGCCGTAATAGGCGTAGCTACCTTTGCTCATTAGCCTGTTTCGGCAGTGCTACCAAGAAGGCCTGGCATCACGCCCGGCCTTCTTTCTTTTGAACTCTTGTGTTGCCGCGTATTTCCGGGGTTGCATAAATATGCGGGAATAAAGCACTATTCGGACCGGTAAGTTGAGTAAATCAGGGGGGATGAACGATGAGTCAGCTTCTGAATAGATTGCAGCAAGAAGTCCTGACCGTATCAGACCCGCTCCGCAAAGCTGAATTACTCTCTAAGATTTCGGGCCACTTGGCCCGGACTGGCCGCTCTGCGGAAGCCAGGCAGTGCGTGGCAGAGTTGCGTACCAATTATGCCGGTGCGAATAGTGGAGTAGCAACGGTTTGGATCATGCTTGCTGAAGCTTTGGTTCATCTCTATAGCGACTTGAATCCGCTGGCGCTGGATAGAGTAAAGCGGGCGCAATTACTGGCGCTGGCTCTTAAGTACGCAACTGCGATTGCCTGGGCATCGGCTTGGAAGGCGCACCTGGAATTTGAAAATTCGAATTTTGAGGAAATGCTGGAATCAATCCGCCTTGGATTGCAATATGCGGATAAAGATGATCATGACTCTCGCGTTCGGTTGGCCATGGTGCTTTCTAATGCGTTCATGATATCTGGAGACAGAGAAAATTCGCAGATTTGGTTTGCGAAGGCTAGGCATCATGCGGTCAAGAATGGCGATCAACCCAGCATTGAGGCGCTGTTGTACAACCGAACAGCGTTTGGTATTTCGATCATGCGTAGTGACCGTTGTATTGGCATTGTTCAGCCTGCAGAATTGGCTATTGTTCGTAAAGAAGTTCAGTCAGCCATCAACCTGCAAAGTCTCACCGGAATAAGCGCCCTTGCCAATCATATTTATCTGTGGAGTGCTCGGTTGTTCATTCTGGAGGAAAAATTCTCGATGGCCATCGCCGAGCTTTCGAGTGCGCGGCAGGGTGTTCCTTTTGCTGACTACAACTTTAATCAGCAAATGATTGAACTTGAGATGGTCTACTGCTTGGCTAAAGCCGAGCGCTTAGATGAGGCTCACCGGGCTTTCGAGTCGATTGACTTGAGTGCTATCAGCCGCCTCGATCTTGACGAGAAATTGGTCGCTGCATCTATGCAAGATGAATTAGAAACGCTCAGCAGTGGCTTCAGGCGTGACGGCGACACGCACGGTCGTCTCTCGCGACTAAAGTTAGAATATGCGAGTAGCAGGGCTCTACTGCGGAAAAGCCTCAGCGAGTGGTCTACTGTGTAAGTAAGGTTGCCTGAAATTTAGTGAATGCAATGACCACCCCCACCCTATCCATCGTCATGGGCTCCTCCAGCGACTGGCCAACGCTCCAGCCCGCTGCCCTCCTGCTCGACGAATTTGGCGTCGTCTTTGAAAAGCGGGTGATCTCTGCCCATCGCATGCCCGACGACCTGTTCGCTTTTGCCGAGGCCGCTGCGGGTCGTGGCCTGAGGGCCATCATCGCGGGGGCTGGCGGAGCCGCTCATCTGCCGGGCATGCTGGCGGCCAAGACGACGGTGCCGGTGTTGGGTGTGCCGGTGGCCAGCAAGCACCTGCAAGGGCTGGATTCGCTGTATGCCATCGTGCAGATGCCGCGTGGCATACCGGTGGCCACTTTCGCCATCGGCGCGGCCGGCGCGGCCAACGCGGCGCTGTTTGCCATTGCCATGTTGGCCAGCAGCGACGCCGGCCTGCGCGACAAGCTGCTGGCTTTCCGGCAACGCCAGACCGACGCGGCGCGGGCGATGACGCAGGACCTGACGTGACGACGGCCGCACAGGCCGCCCGCCCAGCAGACCGCCAGCGCTGGCTCGGCGTGCTGGGCGGCGGCCAGCTCGGCCGCATGTTCGTCCATGCCGCGCAGGTGCAGGGCTACTCGGTGGCGGTGCTGGAACCCGATGCGGCCAGCCCGGCCGGCGCCGCCGGCGACGCCCACCTGCAGGCCGCCTACCTCGACCCGGCCGCGCTGGCGGCACTGGCGGCATGCTGCGCGGCAGTCACCACCGAATTCGAGAACGTACCGGCCAGCGCCTTGCGCACCTTGGCAGCCACGGTGCGGGTTGCACCACCGGCAGCGGCCGTCGAGGTCTGCCAGCACCGTGCCCGTGAAAAGCAGTGCTTTGCCGCAGCCGGTGTGCCCTGCGCGCCGCACGCCGTGGTGGCCACGGCGGCCGATCTGGATGGCCCGCGGGTGGCCACCCTGCTGCCCGGCCTGCTGAAGACCGCCAGCCTGGGTTATGACGGCAAGGGCCAGGCCGCCGTGGCTTCTGCCGCCGAACTGGCGCTGGCCTGGGCGGCGCTCGGCGGCGTGCCTTGCGTGCTGGAAAAGCGCCTGCCGCTGCACCGCGAGATCAGCGTCATCGTGGCGCGCGGCGCCGACGGGCTGACCGTGCACCTACCGGTGCAACAGAACCTGCACCGTGACGGCGTGCTCGCCGTCACCCAGGTGCCGGCGCCCGATGTCGAGCCCGCCGTCGCCGAACAGGCTGTCGCCCTGGCCGAACGCCTGGCGCAGGCGCTGGACTATGTCGGCGTGCTGTGTGTCGAATTCTTCATCCTGGACGATGGCACGCTGGTGGCCAACGAGATGGCGCCGCGGCCGCACAACTCGGGCCACTACAGCATCGACGCCTGCGACGTTTCGCAGTTCGACCTGCAGGTGCGCACGCTGGCCGGGCTGCCCTTGGTGGCGCCGCGCCTGCATTCGGCGGCCGTGATGCTGAACCTGCTGGGTGACCTGTGGTGGCCCGCCGCATCGCCGAAGCCGCAGCCGGGCTCGCAGGCCGAACCCCGTGAGCCCGACTGGGCGCAGGTGCTGGCGCTGCCCGGTGTGCGCCTGCACCTGTATGGCAAGAGCGAAGCGCGGCGGGGCCGCAAGATGGGCCATCTGACCGTCACGGCGGCGCAGCCCGAGATGGCCCGCGCCGTGGCGCTGCAGGCGGCCGAGCGTCTCGGCCTGCCGCCCTTCTGAGCCCGCGCGACCGTGACGGTCCTGTCGGGTGCCGACCCGCATGCGCTGGCCGCCGCCGCGGCTGAATTGGCCGCCGGCCAACTGGTCGCCTTCGCCACCGAAACCGTCTACGGCCTGGGCGCCCGCGCCGATGACGATGCGGCCGTGGCGCGCATCTACGCCGCCAAGGGCCGGCCTGCCGGCCACCCGCTGATCGTCCACCTGGCCGATGCCGAGAGCGCTGCCGCCTACAGCGCTGCGCCGGGCGCCGCCGCCCAGCTGCTGATGACCGCTTTCTGGCCCGGGCCGCTGACCCTCATCGTGCCGCGCCGCCCCGATCGCGGCCGTGCCGCCGCCGGCGGGCAGGACAGCATCGGCTTGCGCGTACCGGCACACCCGGTGGCCCTGGCCTTGCTGCAGGCGGCAGCGCGCCTGGGTGTGACCGGTGTGGCGGCGCCCAGCGCCAACCGGTTCGGCCGCGTCAGCCCGACGTCGGCTCTTCACGTGGCGCAGGAATTCGGCCCGGCGCTGACCGTGCTGGACGGCGGGCGCTGCGCCATCGGCATCGAATCGACCATCGTCGACTGCACCCGCGCCCGGCCCGCCCTGCTGCGCCCGGGGCAACTCGGCCGTGCGGCCATCGAAGCCGTGCTGGGCCTGGCCCTGGCCGAGCCTGGCGCCGATGCGCCGCGCGCATCGGGCACGCTGGCCTCGCACTACGCACCCCGGGCGCGTGTCGAACTGCTGGACGGCGTCGCTTTGCGTCATCGTTTGCAGGCCGCGCCGGACCCGGCGGCCGGGAGCGTCGGGGTATATTCCCGCCTCGCGCCACCGGTCGAGTCGGGTTGGATCCACCAGGCCATGGCCGCAGACGCTGCTTCGGTGGCACATGATTTGTTCGCGGTGCTGCGCGAGTTCGATGAAGCTGGCGTAGCGGCCATCTGGGTCGAGCGGCCGCCGCCGGGCCCTGAATGGGACGGCGTGCGCGACCGCCTGCAACGCGCCGCGGCTTGACGCCACCGCACGAAGCCGCCCCACCGGGCAGCCCGCGCGACGGTGCCGGCAATGGGCCGGTGGCCGCACCAGGGATTTCGGAGCAAAGATGATCTTCAGCAGCAAGGCCACGACGCAAGCGAACAGCGCGGCGCGGGGCGCATTGGCCACTTTCCTGGCTGCCCTGTGCCTGGGCCTCGTCGCCGCCTGCGGCGGCAGCACGTCGCAGGTCGAACCCTTCGTGCCGAAGCGCTTGCTGGTCTTCGGTGATGACACCAGCGCGCTGACGCAGACCGGGCGCAAATACGGTGTCAACGGTCTCAACGACAACGGCAACCTCGATTGCGCGAGCCAGCCGTTGTGGGTGCAGTCCATGGCGGCGCTCTACGGCTTCGAGTTCGCCGAATGCAATCCGAGTTCGGCCGAACCCAAGGCTTACATGCGCGCCTTCGCTGGCGCGCGGGTGGCCGATGTGGCGGCCCAGGTCGAAGCCCAGGTGGCGGCCGGTGGTTTCCGCGACAAGGACCTGGCCACCGTGCTGGCCGGTAGCAACGACATCCTGGACCTCTACGCCCAGTATCCCGGCCGTTCGGTGGACAGCCTGACTGCCGAAGCGCGCGTGCGCGGCGAACAGCTGGCCGGTGTCGTCAACCGCCTCGTCGGCCTCGGCGTCAAGGTCATCGTCTCCGACTTGCCCGACATGGGCCTGTCGCCCTATGCGCGGGCGCAGAAGGCACTCGACCCCACGGGTCTGAACCGCGCGGCGCTCATCACCAGCCTGGGCCAGGCCTTCAGTGCGCAGCTGGGCGTCAAGGTCATCCTGGATGGCCGTTACATCGGGCTGGTGCAGGCCCAGTTGCGTTTCAACTCGATCGGCGTTTCCCCCGGCAGCTTCGGCCTGACCAACATCAGCGACGGCATCTGCACCGTCGCCTTGCCGAATTGCACGACGGCGACCGTGCTGACCGACGCCAAACCGGCCACCTACCTGTGGGCCGACGACACCCGGCTGTCGCCGGGAGGCCACACGCAACTGGCCACGCTGGCCATCGACCGCGCCCGGCGCAACCCCTTCTAGCCGGCCGGCGCCCCTGCGGCCGACTGCCGTTACCGGCTGTCGTCGGCAGCGGGTTTCCCCGTCGACCGCGGCCGCAAGGCCCCCCGTATAGTGATGGTCCGCTCTGCAGTGCAGCACCCTGCTGCGGCAGGCCGTGGTCAGACCAGCAGCCATACCCAGCGGGGCCAACATGCACAAGACGATCCGAAACTGGGCGCTGACAGCCACGGCTGCCGCGATGTTGGCCGCCTGCGGTGGCAGTGACCCCGATGTGGCCGGCAGCGGCAACCCCGACGGTGCGCCCAGCACCAAGGGCAGCTTCACCGCCCTGGTCACCTTCGGCGACAGCCTGAGCGACCTCGGCACCTACGCCCCCGCCACCTCGCTGGCCGGCAACGGCACGGCGCCTTACTTCGGCGGCAAGTTCACCGCCAATTCGGCCACCGCCACGGTCTGGGTCGAGAACCTCGCCACCACCATGGGCCTGCTGACCACGCCGGCTGAGGCCGGCTTTGCTGGCAGCTCGGTCAAATGCCCGGTGGCGCTGAGCGCGCCCACGCTGGCCAGCACCTGCACGGCCTATGGCCAGGGCGGCTCGCGGGTCACCGACCCCAACGGCATCGGCAAGTCGGGTGGCGCGCTGACCGTGCCGATGAAGACGCAGATCGCCAACCACCTGGCGCGTTTCAGCAGCTTCAAGGCCAGTGACCTGATCATGGTCTGGGGCGGCAACAACGATGTCTTCATCCAGTTCGGCGCCTTCTCGGCCGTGGCCACCCAGATCCAGACCGACGCGGCGGCCGGCAAGCTGACCGCCGACCAGGCCAACCTGGCGCTGTTCCAGGCGCAGAGTAATGCGCAGGCGGCGCTGAAGCAGGCCGCGCAGGAACTGACCGGCTACATCAGGACCGACATCCTGGCCAAGGGCGGCAAGTACGTGGTCGTGATGAACCTGCCCGATTCCAGCCTGACCCCTTTCGGCGGCACGCTGCCGGCCAGCGCCAAGCCGGTGCTGACGGCCCTGGTCGACACCTTCAACCTGTGGCTGAAGGACGGTCTGACGGGCCTGCCCGTGAAGCTGATGGACCAGAACCTGACGGGCAAGGATGTCTATGCCAACCCCGCCAAGTACGGTCTGACCAACAACACGGTGCCGGCCTGCGACGCGGCCAAGATCCAGATCATCACCGGCGGTGCCATCACCGACGGCTCGTCGCTGTTCTGCAACTCGACACCCGGCGTGCCCTACAACGGCACCCGCACCGGCGCGGATGTGAACACCTGGCAGTTCGCCGACGGCGTGCACCCCACACCCGGCGGCCACAAGGTCATCAGCACCACCGTCGTCCAGCAGCTCAAAGCCTACGGCTGGCTCTGAACCCACCGCACCTGAAAGACTCGCATGAACTCCAACATCCGAATCGCCGGGCTCGTGGTGGCCACCGCACTGGCTGCAGCCCAGGCGCCCGCATGGGCGCAGTCGCAGACGGTCAAGGCGGGCGTCATCCGCTATGACGCGCATTCCAAGACCAACGGCGTGACCGGCGTGGGCATACCGCCCGGCGCCGATGCCCAGGTCGGCGATGCCACCACCGTCTTCCTGAGCTACGAATACGAGCTCAAGCCCCAGGTCGGCATCGAGCTGGTGCTGGGCATACCGCCCAAGATCACCGCCAAGGCCACCGGCAGCGTGGCTTTCCTGGGCGAAGTGCTGACCGCGCGCAACGTGGCGCCCACGCTGCTGGTCAACTACCACTTCGGCGACCCGGCTGCGGCGCTGCGGCCCTACGTCGGTCTGGGCATCAACTACACCCGCTTCACGGACGTCAAGACCCCTTATGCCTGGGACGTGAAGTTGCGCGACTCGGTCGGCCTGGCCGCGCAGCTGGGGGCCGATTACCGGCTGGGTCAGCATTGGGGCCTGTTCGGCAGCGTCGCCCGGGTGGATGTGAAGAGCAAGCTGGTGGCGACGGGCGCCACCGTGCTGCAGTCGAGCATCGACTTCGCGCCCTGGACCTACGCCTTCGGCGCTTACTGCCGGTTCTGAGGCGGGCCTGAGCCGCTGCCCGGCGGCTCAGCGTGCCGGCGCGTCGCGCATGGTCCATTGCACCAGCGCGTCCAGCGCGGGCCGCGCCGCCGCAGCCTGCGGGTGGTTGACCACCGCCACCAGCACATAGCGCTTGCCGCTGTTCGACAGCACGTAGCCGGCCACCGCCGTCACGTCGCGCAGCGAGCCGGTCTTCAGGTGACCGCGCCCCGGCACCGCGCGGGAGCGGCGCAGCGTGCCATCCAGGCCGGTGATGGGCAGCGACGACATCAGCTCGCTCATCACCGGGCTGTCCCAGGCCAGCAGCAGCACCTGGGCCAGCCGCTGCGCGCTGATGCGCGTCTCGCGCGACAGGCCCGAGCCGTTGTCGATGACGACCTCGTCGTTCAGCGGTCCCAGCCTTTCCGTCAGCCAGCGCAGCAGCGCCGCGCGCGCGGCCTCGGGGGTGGCCACGCTGCCCGGGGTGGCCTGCAGCGCCAGCGTCAGGAAGAGCTGCTGGGCCATCAGGTTGTTGCTGTACTTGTTGATGTCGCGCACCAGTTCGGCCAGCGCCGGTGAGCGCTGCTCGAAGCTGGGCTTGACGTCGACCGGCGCCAGGCCGCCGCGGGCGCTGCCCTGCAACTGCCCGCCCATCTCGCGCCACAGCGCGGCGATCAGGCGCGCTTCGTAGCTGGCGGGTTGCGGGTCGGCCAGCGCCCAGGTCTGTTCGCCACAGGTGGCCGCGTAGCTGCCGGCAAAACGCGCGCGGCCGGCGTCGAGCTCGGCTTTCAGCGCGCCGCGCCAGTCGCCGCAGGCGCCGGCCGTCAGCGGCACGCTGCGGTCGACCGCCGTGCCGGCCAGGGCGGGGTCGGCGCTGATGCGGGCAATACCCGCCGCAGGATCGGGCGTGAAGGTGTAGGTCGTCGAGCGGAAGTTGAAGAGCAGTGCCGCCGGGCGCACGTTGTAAGGGCGCAGCGCTTCGCCATCGAAGTCGCCGGGGGGCGTGTCGGGCACGGCGAAGGCGCTGCTGTCGAGCACGATGTCACCGCGGATCTCGCGCACCCCCAACTGCTGGACGCGCCGCAGCAGCAGCCAGACGCGCTCGATGACCAGCTTGGGGTCGCCGCTGCCCTTGATGAAGACGCTGCCGTCGAGCACGCCGTTCACCACCGGGCCGCCGAGCCAGACCGGCGTGGCGTAGGTGTAGGCCGGGCCCAGGCGGTCCAGCGCGGCGGCGGTGGTCAGCAGCTTGGTCAGCGAAGCCGGGTTGACGGGCTTGCTGTCCTGCCACTGCAGCACGCGCCGCTGGCTGCCGGCGTCGGCGATGACCACGCTCAGCGCCTCGGGCGGCACGCAGGCCCGCTGCAGCGCGGCCAGGGCCTCGGGCGGCAGGACGGGCGCGGCGCGGGCGGCTGCCGCCACGCCGAGCACCAGCCCGACGGCCCATCCCGCCCCGACACGCCGACGCCGCCTCTCCACCGTTGCACCACCCATCCACCACCTGCCCACCGGCATCGCCCTGTGCCGGCTGGTGATGATGTCACGGCATAAACTGCCCCCCATGCATCCGTCCACCGGGCCTCTCCGCGCCTTGAACATCCTGGCCCTGGACACCTCCACCGAACGCCTGGCGCTGGCCTTGCAGGCCCCGGGCGGCCCCTACACGGTGCTGGCCGAAGGGGGTGCGCTGGCCTCGGCCACGCTGCTGCCCCGGGTCCACGCCTTGCTGGGCCTGGCCGGCCTGCAACGGACCGATCTGGACGCCGTCGCCTTCGGCCGCGGGCCGGGCGCCTTCACCGGCCTGCGCACGGCCTGCGCGGTGGCCCAGGGCCTGGCCTTCGGCCTGGACAAGCCGGTGCTGGCCATCGACAGCCTGTTGATCGTGGCCGAAGACGCCCGGCTGCAGCAGGCGGGCGACGCCGCAACCTGGGACCTGGTGGTGGCGATGGACGCGCGGATGGACGAGGCCTATGCCGGCCGCTACCGCTGGGCGCAGGGCCGGTGGCAGACCGTTCAGGCCGCAGGCCTCTACGCCGTGGCGGCCCTGGCGTCACTCTGGACCGAAGCGGCCGGCGTGCAGGCGGTCGCCGGCTCGGCCCTGACGGCCTTCACGGGCCGCGTGGCGTGGCCGGCGGGTGCACGGCACATCCCGCAGGAACACGACCGGGCCGCGGCGCTGTTGAACCTGGCCGTGCAGGCCGCCCGCGCCGGCGAGGGCCTGGATGCCGCGCAGGCGTTGCCCCTCTACCTGCGCGACAAGGTGGCGCAGACGACGCAGGAGCGGGATGCGGTGCGGGCCGCTGCGGCGGCCCGCACGCCCGCTGTGACGCCGGCCGTGACGCCGTGAACGCGCTGCTGCAACCCCGCCTGACCCGGCGGCCCATGACCGTGGGCGACATTGACGCCGTGATGGCCGCCGAGACCGGCGCCTACAGCCACCCCTGGAGCCGGGGCAACTTCATCGACTCGCTGTCCGCGGGCTATCTGGCCGAGGTGGTGACGGGTGACGGCGTGGGCCTGGTGGCCTATTTCGTGGCCATGTCGGGCGTCGACGAACTGCACCTGCTGAACATCACCGTGGCCGCGCCCTGGCAAGGGCAGGGGCATGGCAGTGCCCTGCTGCGCGCCGTGCAGGGCCATGCCGCAGCGCTGGGCCTGGGCACGCTGTGGCTGGAGGTGCGGCAGAGCAATCTGCGCGCCCGGGCGCTGTACCGCCGCAGGGGCTACACCGAAGTCGGCCTGCGCAAGGGCTACTACCCGGCCGCGACGCAGCGCGAAGACGCCGTCGTGATGCGTCTGTCGGTGGCGCCCGGAGGCCTGCATGGCGTGGACTGAGCGCCAGCATGCCCTGCTGGACGCGATGGGGCTGCGCCTGTGGGCGCCGCCGCCTGGGCCGGTGGCGTCCGCGCCGCCGCAGGCCGTGGCCCTGGCCGAACCCGCACCCGCACCCGCACCCGCACCCGCACCCGCACCCGCACCAGCGCCTGCCCCTGAACGCGCACCGGCAGCCCGCACCGCCACGCCCGCCTTGCCGGTGCCCGCTGCGCCGGCCCTCGCCACCCAGCCGCTGCGTGACCGGGGCGACATCGCCGCGCTGGACTGGCCCGCACTGCGCGCCTCGGTGGCCGCCTGCAGCGCCTGCGCGCTGTGCGACAGCCGCACCCAGACGGTGTTCGGCGCCGGCCATCCGCAGGCGCAGTGGCTGGTGGTGGGCGAGGCCCCGGGCGAAGAGGAAGACCGCCAGGGCGAGCCCTTCGTCGGCGCGTCGGGGCAACTGCTCGACCGCATGCTGGCTGCACTGCGCCTGACGCGCAGCAGCGAGGGCGAGGCCGCGTCGTCGCAGCGCGTCTACATCGCCAACACCCTGAAGTGCCGCCCGCCGCGCAACCGCAACCCCAGCGCTGAAGAGATGGCGCAGTGCGAGCCCTACCTGGCGCGGCAGATCGCACTGCTCCAGCCGCACATCATCCTGGCCATGGGCAAGTTCGCGGTGCAGGCCCTGTTGCGCAGCGAAGAACCCCTAGGCCGCCTGCGCGGCCGCGTGCATCGCTACCAGGGCGTGCCGCTGGTCGTGACCTACCACCCGGCCTATCTGCTGCGCAGCCCGGAGGAAAAGGCCAAGGCCTGGGACGACCTGTGCCTGGCCGCCAGCGTGGTGCAAGACGCCGATACCCGCGCCTGACCCTGTTCCGGGCGCGGCTGCGGCCGCGCCAGCGAGCCTGGGGCCTCTATTTCTTCGGCCGCTGCCAGCCCGCCAGGCTGACCGCCTTGGGCCGCGCCACCGTCAACTGCCCGGCGGGTGCGTCCTTGGCCAGCGTGCTGCCGCCGCCGATGGTGGCGCCGTCGCCCAGCCGGATGGGCGCGATCAGCACGCAGTTGCTGCCCACGTGCACGTCGTTGCCGATGGTCGTGCGGTGCTTGTGGGCCCCGTCGTAATTGGCCGTGATGCTGCCGGCGCCGAAGTTCACGCGCTCGCCCACCGTGGCATCGCCCAGGTAGGCCAGGTGGTTGGCTTTGGCGCCCTTGGCCAGGGTGCTGTTCTTGACTTCGACGAAGTTGCCGATGTGCACGCCTTCACCCAGCACCGCACCGGGGCGCAGCCGGGCGTAGGGGCCGATCAGCGCGCCCGCACCGACGCTGGCCCCTTCGATGTGGCTGAACGGGTGGATCACCGCGCCGGCTGCGATGCGCGCGTCGCGGATCACGCAGTTCGCGCCGATGTGCACGCCGTCGCCCAACGCCACCTGGCCTTCGAAGACGCAATTGACATCGATCTCGACATCGCTGCCGCAGACCAGCGTGCCGCGCACGTCCAGCCGCGCCGGGTCGGCCAGGCGCACGCCGGCTTCCATCAGGGCGGCTGCTTGCTGAAGTTGAAAACGGCGTTCGAGATCGGCCAGTTGCACCGGGCTGTTGATGCCCAGCACCTCGGTTTCGCTGCGGGCCGCCGCGGTCACCACGGCTACGCCGTCGGCCATGGCCAGGGCCACGATGTCGGTCAGGTAGAACTCCTGCTGCGCGTTGTCGTTCTTCAAGGCCATCACCCAGCGCTTCAGCAGCGCGGTGGGCGCCGCCATGATGCCGGTGTAGACCTCGCGGATGGTGCGCTGCTCGGGCGTGGCGTCCTTGTGTTCGACGATGGCCAGCACCTGCTCGCCGTCGCGCACGATGCGCCCGTAGCCAGTGGCGTCGGGCAACTCGATGGTCAGCAGCGCCAGCTTGTCGCTGCCGCAGGCTTGCACCAGCGCCCGCGCGGTGTCGCTGCGGATCAGCGGCACGTCACCGTTGAGGATCAGCGTGGTGGCGTTGGCGTCATCGAGCACCGGCACGGCCTGCTGCACGGCGTGGCCGGTGCCATGCTGCGGCATCTGGCGCACGAAGAGGGCGCCGCTGCCGGCCACCGCCACTTCCACCGCTTCGGCGCCGTGGCCGGTGATGACCACGGTGCGCGCTGCACCCAGCGCCGCACTGGCGTTCAGAACATGCTGCAATAGGCTGGTGCCTGCCAGGCGGTGCAGCACCTTGGGCGATGCCGATTTCATGCGGGTGCCTTTGCCCGCAGCCATGATCACGATGTTGAGTGCCATGCGACCGTCTCGTTGGAAAACCTGGATTATCGGCATGCTGCTGGCGCTGCCGCTGGCGTGGCTGGCCGGCTGCAGCAGCATCCCGCTGGCCTACAACAACGGGCCGCAACTGGCCTGGTGGTGGGTCGACGGCTACTTCGATTTCAACCGCGAGCAGACGCCGGCCGTCAAGCAGGGGCTGGACAAGCTCTTCGACTGGCACCGCAGCACGCAGATTGCGCTCTACCTGCCGTTCTTGAGCACCGCCCAGGCGCAGGTCACCGAGCCGACCACGGCGGCACAGGCCTGCCGCTGGCAAGACCAGGGCCGCGAGTTGCTGGAACCCACGCTGGACCGTGCCTTGAACAGTGCCGCCGACGCGCTGCCCAGCCTGGGCGAGGCGCAGTTCAAACACCTGGAGACGCGCTACGTGAAGGTGCTGGCCGAGATGCGCGACGACTTCCTGCAGCCCGACCTGGTCGAGCGCAACAAGCAGTCGGTGAAGCGCGCGGTGGAGCGGGCCGAGCGCTTGTACGGCCGCCTGGACGAGCCGCAGCGGCGTGTCATCAAGGCCGGCGTGGCGGCATCGCCTTTCGACCCCGAGCTGTGGTGGCAGGAACGCCAGCGCCGCCAGCGCGACACCGTGCAGACGCTGCGCCGCCTGGCCGCCGAGAAAGCCGACCGCGACCAGCGCCTGGCTGCCCTGCGCACGCTGGTGGCACGGGTGGAACGCTCGCCCGACGCCGCATACCGGGCTTACCAGATCAAGCTGGGCGAGTACAACTGCGGCCTGGCGGCGCAGATCCACAACGCCACCACGCCGGCGCAGCGCAAGCAGGCGCGCGAGACCTTGAAGGACTGGGAGACCGATTTGCGGCAGTTGATGGCGCGCGACTGACGGCGCCCCGCTTCAGAACTTGTAGCGCCCCTCGAAGTAGTACTGCCGGCCGCTGGAGTCGAGCTTCTGCTGCTCGTCCGGGCTGTAGCGGTAGGTCGCACGCACCGGGTTCAGCAGGTTGGTCGCGCTGAACGACAGCTGCAGGCCCTTGACGACCTCGTAGTTGGCCGAGAAGGCCACGTTCGAGACCGGGCCGGCGACGGTCGGTGCGGTCGGCATCGTCACCCCGTTGATCACGCTCAGACCCTGGCTGTTGGCCGTGGGCGAAGGCGCGGTGCTGCTGTTGATGTATTCGCTGCGGCGGTTGTAGACCAGGCGCGCGCTGAAGGTGTCGTTCTCGAAGTACAGGCCCAGGTTGGCCGCGTTCTTCGAAGCACCGATCATCGGCCGGCCGTCGTCGACCAGCGTGTCGGCGCGGCTGACGTTGCCCTGCACGCCGAAACCCCAGGCGATGGGCTGTTCGTAGGCGATTTCCACGCCCTTGATCTTGGCCCCCTGCTGCGAGGTGGTGTTGATGGCATACGTCTTGGTGACGTTGTCCACGGGGTCCACCAGGTCCACCGTCACGCCCTGGGTGATGGCACCGGTCTTGGCATAGCCCTTGATCTTCGAGTCGAACACGCTCACCGACACCAGCGAGCGCCGCGCGAAGAACCAGGACACCGAGAGGTCGAAGTTGGTCGATGTCATCGGCTGCAGCGACGGGTTGGGCCCGTTCACCGTGCAACCCGCAACCGTGCAGTTCTGGCCGGTGTAACCCAGGCCGTAGAGGTTGTAGTTCTGGCGGCCGATGGTCTGGCTGGCGCCGAAGCGGCCGATGACCTCGGGCGTCAGTTCCATGCGCAGGTTCACGCTGGGCAGCACGTTGTTGAAGCTGCGGTTGGATGGCACCTTGTAGTAGTTGGTGCCCGAGGTCGGGTTCCAGACGCCGCCACTGGCGTAGGAACTGCCGTCACCCGCGGTGTTGATCACCCCCCGGGAAGGCGGCGCAGGGCACCACCGGGTCGCCCGGCTTGATCTTCGGGCAGATGGTGGCGGCGATCGGCGTGGCGATCATCGCGTTGACCTCGGTGCGCACGAAGCGCAGACCGACGTTGCCCGACCACCCGCCGTTCGCGCCTTCCAGGCTCTGCATGAAGTAGGCCGCGGTCTGCCGTTCACGCAACTCGATTTCGCCGGCCACCCGGCGTTCGAACTCGGGCGTGGTCGCGCGGTACTGCGTCTGCAGGAAAGGGTCCAGCACTTCGCGGGGGAAGAAGAAGCTGGTGTAGTCGGGGCTCAGGGTGCCCAGGCCTTTGCCGAAGTCGCTGGGGTAGTAGGCCGCCTGGCTGGCTGGCGGTGCCGCCACAGTGGCGGAATTGAAGGCCGGGGCGTAGCGGAACAGGTTGCGGTGGTGGTCGGCAAAACGCAGGCCGCCGTCCAGCGTGGTGAAGATGCCGCGGTCGAGCTTGTAGGTGGCGTCCAGTGCGGTGCTGGTTTCGCGGTCCACCGTCTTGTAGCTGCCGATGCCGCGGCCGACCAGGGCAAAGCCGCTGCCGTCGGGTGCCAGGCTCGGGCCGTTGGTGCTCATGCCGTAGTACTTCAGGTCGGGCACACCGTCGGGCCCGTTCAGGCTGTACGAAGTGCCGGTGCCGTAGCGGGCGTAGGTGACGGTCTGGTCCAGGTTGGTGGAACCCACGCCGCGCGTGGTGCTGATCAGGCCTTTCACGGTCAGCTCGTTGGTCGGCTTGTAGGTGGCGTCCAGGTCGAAGAAGCCGCTGGTCGCCTTGGCGCCGCTGCGCAGCGAAGCCTCGGAGTTGCCCATGTACTGCGGCGTGGTGCCGGTGGGGAAGAGGATGTCGGCGCTCTTCAGGATCTTCAGTTGGTCGCCGTAGAGCGTGGTCTCGTTGATGATCACCGGGTTCTTGATCTGCGCGTAGACGCGCTGCCCGTTCGACGAGGTGAAGGGCGCGCCGGTGCCGGTGGTGTTGGCCCAGCCGTTGAGCATGCTGAACATCGCGCCGGCGTTCAGGCGGCCGTAGTTGTCGGCGCCCATCTGCGAATAGAAGCCGGTGGCGCCGATGTCCAGTTCCTTCGTCGGCCGCGCCTGTAGCGCCAGCATGCCGCCCTTGCGGTCGCGCACGCCTTCGACGAATTCCGAACTCATGCTGCCCGGCAGGCGCACGCCATTCAGGTCGGCCGCCTTGTAGCCGGTGCCGGCCAGCGAGGCGTCGGTCACGCCCAGCATGGTGGCGGTGTTGATCACGTCCCAGCCACTGCCGCCGGCGTAGGCGAAGCGCGACACGCTGTCGCGGCGGATGTAGCGCTTCTCGGCAAAGACCTGACCGATGACGCCCACCAGCTTGTCGTCGGTGCGCCAGTTGAAACTGGCATTCAGCTGCGGGCTGGTCTTGCCCGGCAGGTCGGCGTACACGCCGCCCAGGCTGATCACGCCGCCCAGGGTCTTGGGTTCGTCCAGCGGTTTGCGGGTGGTGATGTTGATGGTGCCGGCCAGCCCGCCGTCGAGGATGTTGGCCTGCGAGGTCTTGTAGACCAACGCCTGGTTGAGCACCGACGAGGGCATCAGGCTCAGGCTGGTGCTGCGGCTGCTGCTGAGCTGGTCGGTGACATACCAGTCGCCACCGCTGACGGTGTGGCCGTTGAACAGGATCAGCGACATGTCGGGGTTGGTGCCGCGCATCGAGACCTTCTCGGCCTCGTCGTAGTCGGTGCGCACCGCCACGCCCACGATGCGCTGCAGCGAATCGGCCAGGTTCTTGTCAGGCATCTTGCCGACATCGACCGCGGTGATGGCATCGACGTTGGCCGTGGCGTTGCGCTTGATGTTCAGCGCCGATTCCAGCGAAGCGCGGATGCCGGTGACGGTGATCACCGTCGGCGCCTCGCTGGCCTTGGGTGCGCTGGCTGCGGCAGCCGGGGCGGCAGCGGTTTGTGCCTGGGCCAGGGTGCTGCCGAGCAGCAGGCTCATGGCGGCGGCGCGCGCAATGGGGGTGGGTTGGCATGCCATCTCGTTCCTTCTCCTCTTGCCGGGGTGTGGGTTGTTGTTGACCAACGGGCGTCTGCTGGCCTTGGCCGTGCCCTTGCACCTGGAAAGGCCAGCGGGCCTGCTTCCCGAGTTTAGGGATGGCGTCACGTGACATGACTTGGGGCTTACGCCACCCCTCCCGGGCGCTGCAGTCGGCCTGAGCCTACGGAGCCAGCAGCCTTCAGGCGATGCGACACCCAGCGTCGCCGCCGCCGTTTCCCGAGACGAGACTCAGCGGGGCTCCAGCACCCACAGGGACAAGGTCCCGGCCACCGGCTGCGGCCGGGATTCGCCGGCTGCGGTCTTGAAGGTCGCGGCCGGCAGGTAGAGGCGCTTGCCGACCGGATCCACCGCCAAGGTGCGCGAGCCCAAGGCTGTGGGCACGACGGCGACCGTGGCCCACAGTCCGTTGGACTGGCGGTTGACGATGCTCAAGGTGCCATCGGCACCGTCGGCGCTGTAGGCCAGCCCGTCGAGCAGCGCCACGCCATCGGAGCCGCGGCCGATCTTGGCGCTGCCCACCACCTGGCCGTCGGCGGTACTCACCACCAGCAAGCCGTTGCGGCAGGCCGCGTACAGCCGGGATGCGCTGTCGATGGCCAGTGCCGTCGGGCGCTTGCAGGGCAGCAGCGAATGGCGCCGCTTCACGACCATGTCGGCCGGGTCGAAGACCACCAGTTCGTTGGTGTTCTCGATGTTGAGGTAGACCAGACCGTTGCCAGCCAGCACCGCCGTTTCGGGCTCGCCGCCGATGGGCTCGGTGCGCAGGACCGTGCCGGTCTTGGCGTCGATCACCGAGACATCCTGCGAACGCCCGTTGAAGACCAGCAGGCGCTGGTGGGCGCTGTCGTAGACCAGGAAGTCCGGGCCCTGGCCGACCGCGATCGCGGCCTTGGTGGCCAGCGTGACCAGGTCGAACACCGTCACCGTGTCGGCCTGCCCGTTGCTGGTGTAGCCCAGGCCCAGCTCGGGTGCCGTCGCTATGGCCCGCACCCCCGGCGTGTCGGGCACGGTGCCGACGCGCTGGTTGGACCGTGTGTCGAAGACCTCGGTCTGCGAGCCATGCGCCAGGTACAAGCGGTGGCGCTCGGCGTCGACGTGCAGGTAATCCCAACGCCCGACACCGCCGATCTCGACCTTGGCCACCACCGCAATGCCGGGTGCAGCGCAAGCCGCAGTGCCCAGGGCCAAAGTGAGCGACACGGCCGACACGGCCGATGCCAGCCCGTTGCGCCACGCGCGCATCACAGCTCCACGCTGAGTGACAGCGTGTAATTGCGGCCAGCCAGCACGTTGACGTTCAGCGGACCGGCGACCGACGGTCCGGCAGTGTCCGTGACGGGGTGCCGCCCTTCAAGATTGTTCACCTGAAAACTGAGCCGCGCATGGCCCAGGCCCAGCAGATCGTCCAGGCCGCGGCCGAGCGAGAGATTCGTGTACGAATAAGCCGCAACCTGGAAATTGGGGCCGTCGGAACTGCCATTGCGGCCTTGGTTCTGCAAGCCGATGAACTTCGTCAGCAGGCTGCCGTTCCACTGCGCCTGTTGATAGACCAGACCGAGCAGGCCGGTGTACTTCGGCACCAGCGGAATGTCGTCGCCGGCCAATTGCGCCGCGTTGGTCATGCCACTTTGCTGGAATTTCGCGCTCAGCACGCTGGCGTTGCCGACCGCAGAAAACCCCAGACCCAATTCGGCGTTGCCTTCGAATTCCAGCCCCTTGTAGCGGACCTTGCCGCCATTGAGGTAGGAGGTGATCTTGGTGACGGGGTCGGTCGACGCGGAAATGTAGTCCTTGAAATCGATCAGGTAGGCGTCCACCGAAGCGCCCCAGCCTGCGCCTGCATGCCGCAGGCCGGTCTGCAGGGCCCGCGAGGTCTGCGGCTTGACCTGGTTGCCGGCCGCGGGGCTCGCGGTGTAGAAGAAGCTCTGGTTGGGCACCAGCGCGCCGTTGGACCACTGCGCATAGACGCTGGTGTCCGGCATCAGCGCGTAATGGGTGCTCAGGCTGGGCAAGGTGCTGTTCACCTTGCGCTGGATGCTGCCGTTGGTGCCGGGTTGCGAAGTCGGCACCACGGTGGCTTCGAAGGTGCGCTTGACGCTCTGGTAACGCAGCCCCGGCTTGACGGTCCATTGCGGGTCGACACGCCATTCGTATTCGGCGTAGGGCTGCAACGTTTCCAATTCGCCTTTCCAATCGAATTGGTAGGGCGAATTGGCGTTCTTGTTGGCGTTGTAGGGCATGCCGGTCGTCAGGTCCAACGCCTGGCGGTCGCTCTTCTGGTGCGAACGGTCCAGCCACAAGCCGCCCCGGAACGTGCCGAGCCGGTCACCGTGTTCGAGTTGCAGCGTATTGCCCGTGACCCGGTAGCGGGTGCTGCTCACGCGGCCGCCGATGTCGGTGGCCGGCACCGTGTAACCGCTGCCGATGTTGCTGGCCGTCGCCGACGAGGCATCGCCTTTCAGGCCCAGGCCGCGGTTGTCGTAGGCATAGCTATAAAGCGTTTCCGTCAGCTTCCAGCCGGCGCCCAGCGGCAGTTGCAAGCGCAGGTAGCCGAAGTCGGCGCTGCGGTCGGTGGCGCCGTAGCCCGAGTAGGTCGGCAGACCCGGCTGGTCGGTGAAGCCGAAATTGGCACCAAATTTCGCAATCTGCTCGGTCGTGACGCTGGGTGGGTTGTTGAAGTGGTAGCGGTCATAGGCGTACAGGGCTGTCAATTGGGCCGAGCCGATCCGCGTCTCGGACTTCAGCAGCACATCGTCGCGGCGGCCCCCTGCGTTCGTCATCGCACCGTCGGACTGCAGGTGCTGCATGTTGATCATCAGCCCGGTCTGGCCGCTTTCACGGGGTTGCGCGGTGTTCAGGCGCGCGCCCGCCAACGTGGTCGCGTAGGAGCCGTCAGTGCCATAAAGACGGGCGCCAGCCTGGGCCGGCACGTCGGCGGTGTAAAGGTTGATCGAGCCGCCAATCGTCGAATAGCCCAGGTCGATGGCGCTGCCGGGGCTGCGGTCCATCACCAGGCGGCTGAGGGAAGAAGCGGGGAAGACCGAGGTCGTATGGTGGGCGAAGCCATCCGGGTCGGCAAACGGGATGCCGTCGAGCGTGACATTGAATTGGCCGTCGGGAAAGCCGCGCAGGCTCTGGTTCTTGGCCGCATCGAAACCATGGCCGTTCGGCGCGCTGCTGACGAAACTGGGCATCAGGTTGGCCAGCGTGCCGTAATCGGCAAAGGGCGTGGCGATCTGCTCGATGGCCGATGCCGTCAATGTCGAGCGGGGGCTGCTGGCGTCCAGTTCGACCTTGTTCAGCTCCAGCTTGCGCACCTGCTTCTGGCCGGTCACGGTGACGGCTTCCAGGGGCGCAGCGTCTTCTGCCGTGGCCACGGTCGGGCCCACGGCAAGGGCCACGGCGAGGGACATGCTGGAAAGGCCGGGGCAGCGTTGTGCGGACATCTTGGTTCGGTCTGAGGTCATGGTTGCGTCGGGAAAGATGGGGCGTGAGCCGGATTGGTCATGCGGCAGTTCGAACTGTCATCAAACCGCGATAGAAAGGGCGCCAGGCAGCGCCCTTGCGGCAGGGTCGCTGCCGTTAAGAATGTGTGAAGACCCTCGGGGCGGCAATGTAGGGTGGGGGCATGAACCCCGCGTGACAGGCCTGTAGCCGATCAGACAGGGTCAGGCGACATGGACACCACTGCCCCTTGCAGGAATTGCCCGGTCCGCACCATGGCGGGTCCGGAATGTGTGCGCGCCGGAGTTCGCTGCCTTGAGAATCCTGATCATTGAAGACAACGCGGACATCGTGGCGAACGTGTCCATGTTTCTCACGCCGCTGAATTACGAGGTCAAGTCGGCGCGCAATGGGCTGCTGGGCCTGGCGATGGCCTGCGATGGCGAATTCGACGCCATCGTGCTGGATCTGGGCTTGCCGGGCCTGGATGGCCTGGAGGTGTGCCGGCGCCTGCGCAACGACATGGCACGCGCTGCGCCCATCCTGATGCTCACGGCCAGGGACACCTTGCAAGACAAGGTGATCGGCTTCGAAACCGGTGCCGATGACTACCTGGTCAAGCCTTTCTCGATGGTTGAGCTGGATGCTCGTTTGAAAGCCCTGGTGCGGCGCGCTTCGGGTCTTCCGACGGCGTCCATCGTCCGGTTTGCCGATGCCAGCCTGGACCTGTCGGTCTGGCGCGCCACGCGCGCCGGCGTCGAGCTGCGCTTCACACCGACCGGCTACAAGCTGTTGGCCATCTTGTTGCGCAAGGCGCCCAACCTCGTGCTGCGCGAAAGCCTGGTGCGCGAAGTCTGGGGCAGCGCCCCGCCCGACAGTGACGCCTTGCGCACCCACATCCACGCCTTGCGCGGGGTTCTCGACAAGCCCTTTGCGTCGCCGATGCTGCAGACCGTGCCGGGTCTGGGTTACAGGCTGGTGCAGCCCGATGCTTGAACCCTGGTCCTTGCGTCGGCGCATGATCTCGGCCTCGGTGCTGCTGACCTGCATCGTCTGCACGGCCTTCGCCGCGACGGCCTGGCACGCCATCGACCGCGTTGAAGCCCAGCTCATCGACCAGCGGCTGGCAAGCACGGCCGAACAGCTGGCACCGCGGCTGCTGGCCGGCAAGAGCCTGGACCTGCCGCCCGACATCACGCTGTACCTGGGCGACGCGCTGCCGCCCCCTTTGCGGGGCCTGGCCGCGGGCCGGCATGAAATTGCCCTGAACGGCGCCTCGGTCAACGTCCTGGTGCACCGGGACGGCCGGACGGCTTTCGTTCTGGTCGATGCGGACGACGATTTCGAGGCCATCAAGCGGGAGCTTTACGGCTTGCTCGCCGCCGCCGTCGTGGCTTGCCTGGGGCTGGCCTTGGCGTTTGGCCGATCGACAGCCAGCCAGGTCATCGCCCCGGTGACGGCACTGGCGCTGGCTGTCGAGAAGGATGATCTGCCCGCCGATTTCCCTTTGCTGCAATCGGCCGATGAACTCGGCGTGTTGGCCCGGGCCTTTGCATCGCGGACGCAAGACCTGCAGCGGCTGCTGTTGCGCGAGCAATGCTTCGTTGCCGACGTGAGCCACGAGTTGCGCACGCCGCTGACGGTCATCCTCGGTGCCGCCGAGATCCTGCAAAGCCGCAGCGGCGATCATCCCGAAGTGGCCATCCTGGCCGAGCGCATCCGGCGCACGGCCGCCGAGACCGCAGCGCGGGTCACGGCCTTGCTGTTGCTGTCGCGCCAGCCTGAGGCCATCGAGGCACCGCGCATCGCGCTGGCGCCCATCATCCGGCTCGAGATGGAACGCTGCCAGGCACTGCTGCAAGGCAAGGATGTGTCGCTGAACTTCGAGTTGACCGACGAGGTGCAACTGCATGCGCCCGCCGAACTGGTCGGTACCGCCATCGGCAACCTCATCAGCAATGCCTGTCATTACACCGAGCAGGGGTCGGTCACGGTGCTGCTGGAGCGCGATCGCCTGGTTGTCCAGGACACCGGCGTCGGCATACCGGCGGGCATGCGCCAGCAAGTCTTCGAACGCTTCGTGCGCGCCGACCTGGGTCATGCCGGCGGATCGGGCCTGGGCCTTGCCATCGTGCGCCGCGTGGCCCTGCACCTGGGTTGGCGGGTGACGCTGGACGACGCGTCCGGCCCCGGCAGCCGCTTCACCTTGACCTGGGGACCGCAGCCCGACGGCCGCGCTGGCCCGTTGCCGTCGCGTTAAGAAGGCGTGAAGGCCGTGAGCCGTTCGCTGCAGTGCTGTAGCCGTCGGGTTGACACGCACAACTGACAAGGTCGATGGCGTGGTGAGCCCCACGGAAAGCCTTTCCGCAGCCTGGCTGACAGCAAAGACCCGGGTCGCTTGCACCACCACAACCGTCATCACAAGGAACACCCATGAAACTCAAGACCTTCAACGGTGCGCTCAAGCGCAGCGTTATCACGTCAGCGGTCCTGCTGTCGCTGCACGCCTACACGCTGGCGGCGGCCAACGCGCCGCTGGCCACCGGCCAATTCGTGACGCCTTCGGTCATCCCCGGCGCGGTGTCGCAACTGCTGAACCCGGGTCTGGCTGCCTACCCCGGCTTCGTGGCCGGTGAAGCCGTGCGCTCGCAACTCAGCCCTGATGGCAAGACCCTGGCGGTCATCACCGCCGGCCAGAATTCGCTGTACCTGCCGACCGGCTCGGTGGACACCACCAACTCCAAGCAATTCATCTTCCTGTACGACGTGAGCAGAGGCTCGCCGGTGCTGGCCCAGGTGCTGTTGCAGACCAACGCCTATGTCAGCCTGGTCTTCAAGGACAACAACACGCTGTACGCCGGCGGCGGCGCCGATGACGCGGTCTATGCCTACACCAAGACCGCAGGCGTCTGGGCGCAGGCTGCCAAGATCGCCCTGGGCCATGGCGCCACGGGCACCACCGGTCTGGGTGTCGGCGTTCGCCCCAACGCTGGCAGCGTGGCTTTGTCGGCCGACGGCAGCACCCTGGTCGTGGCCAACAACTACAACGACTCGATCACGGTCATCGACACCGCGACGAACACCAAGCGCTACGAACACGATCTGCGCCCTTACTACGCAGGTAACGAAGGCGTGGCCGGTGGCGTTGGCGGCACCTACCCCTTTGCCGTTCTGATCAAGGGCAACAACACGGTCTACGTGTCTTCGGCCCGTGACCGTGAAGTCGTGGTCGTGACCCTGGGCGCGACTTCGGCCTCTTTGGTGAAGCGCATCGCCCTCGACGGCAACGGCCAGGGCATGACCTTCAATGCCGCGCAGACCACGCTGTTCGTCGCGCAGGACAACGCCGACCAGGTGGCCGTGATCGACACCACCAGCAACACCGTCACCAACAAGATCGACGCCCGCGGCCCAGCAGCCATCTTCGCAGGCACCGGCCACACCGGCGCGGCCACCTTCGCCGTGACGGTCTCGCGCGACGGCAACACGCTGTACGCCGTCAACGCCGGCTCCAACAGCATCGCGGTGATCCCCTTGACCGGCGCTGCTGCCTACACCGTGACCGGCCTGATCCCGACGGCCTACGAGCCGCACGACATCACCTTCAGCGCCGACGGCAGCCGCATGTTCATCGTGAACGGCAAGAGCGCCACCGGCCCCAACCCCGGTCACCTGGCCAGCAGCACCGGCAGCCTGACCAGCATCACCTACCCGGGTGGCAACGCTGCGGCCGCCCTGGCCGCGCGCGCCACCAACCAGTACCAGTTCCAGCTGGAGAAGGCCACGCTGCTGACCGCCCCGGTGCCCACCGCTGCCGCCCTGCCGGCGCTGACCGCGCAAGTCGTCGCCAACAACAACTACGTGCCGGCCCTGGCCAGCGACGTGGCGGTGATGAACTTCATGAAAAGCAAGATCAAGCACGTGATCTACATCGTCAAGGAAAACCGCACCTATGACCAGGTGCTGGGTGACCTGGGCAATGGCGGCAACGGCGACCCCAAGCTGACGCAGTTCGGCAAGCGCGTGACGCCGAACTACCACGCGCTGGCGCGCAACTTCGTCACGCTGGACAACTTCATGGACCCGGGCGACGGCAGCATGGACGGCTGGTCGTGGGCGATGCAAGGCCGCACCACCAACACCAACACCATCAACCAGCAGCTGAACTACGCGGCCGTGACGCGCGGCGTGTCCTACGACTCGGAAGGCACCAACCGCAACGTGCCGGTGAACTACGCCAGCGTGGCGCAGCGCGATGCAGTCGCCGGCGTGGCGGGGACGACCAACTACACCGCGGCCACTGCCACGGCTGTCGGCGGCACCGCCAACATGCTGCCTGGCGTGGGCAACCACGCGTCGGCCGACGCGCCTTTCGGCATCCAGAAGGGCTACATCTTCAACGCCGTGCTGAATGCCGGCCTGACGGTGCGCAACTACGGCTTCCTGGTCAACAACATCGGCAGCATCGGCACCATCGCGGCGCCGGTGATCGACCCGTACACGGCCGGCATCGTCCAGGTCGCGCCGCTGGACCCGGTGCTGGCGGCCTACACCGACGTGTACTTCCGCGGCTACGACCAGAACTACCCCGACATGTGGCGCTACCGCGAGTGGAAGCGTGAGTTTGACCTGCAGGTCGCCAACGGCAACATGCCCAGCCTGACCACGCTGCGCATCAGCCACGACCACATGGGCAGCTTCGGCACCGCCCTGGGCGGCGTGAACACGCCCGAGACGCAGCAGGCCGATTGCGACTACGCCACCGGCAAGATCATCGAGGCCGTGTCGAACAGCATCTACGCCAAGGACACGATCATCATCGTGACCGAGGACGACGTGCAGGACGGCCCCGACCATGTCGATTCACACCGCGCGCCGGCCTTCGTCGTCGGGCCCTACGTGAAGAAGGGCGCTGTGGTCAGCACGCCTTACAACCAGGTCAGCGCCCTGCGCACCATCGAAGACCTGCTGGGCACCCAGCACATCAACCTGAACACCGCCTTCCAGCGGCCGATGGCCGATGTGTTCGACATCAGCGCTTCGGGCAACTGGAGCTACACCGCGATCGCCTCGACCTACCTGGTCCCGTCGATCATGGCGAAGCTGGTGCAGCCCGGCAGCGAAACCGTGCGCTACGCGGCCGGCCCTTTCCTCAAGCCCAAGCACAGCGCGGCCTACTGGGACAAGGCCACCGCCGGCATGGACTTCAGCGAGGCCGACGAAGTCGACCCGTTCAAGTTCAACCAGATCCTGTGGAAGGGCCTGAACAGCAACCAGCCCTTCAAGGTGAAGGATGCCAGCAAGGCGCAGGCCCCATCGGCAGCCTCGGCCAAGGCCAAGGTCGTGAGCCTGAAGTAAGGCGGCAGCGCCCGGTCTCACGGTTCACCGCAAGTAGCGGGGCGCTGCGGCGCCCCGCCAACCGAACGTCTCACTCTCAATGGAAATCAGCATGAAAACCCTCTCCGCAATCGCCTTGGCCGTGGCCGCCCTGGGCACCGCCGCATCCGCCCAGGCCGACGTCATCGACGTCACCTTCAGCGGCGTCGTGCAGTCGCAGATCGGCACCACGGCCGTCGTGAACAGCCCCATCAGCGGCAGGTTCAAGTACGACACCGTCCTGGCCGCCTACACGATGTTCACCATCGGTGGCCAATCCGTGGCCGCCGGCTTCGCCTCGATGGCCGACATGTCGCCGGACAAGTACACCGCGCTGTACACCGCGCAACTGTCGCCGGTGGCTGTCGGCGGCGACGTGAACAGCACCTTCACGGTGGACCTGGAAGGCATCGCCCCGTGGACCGCCAGCGGCGCCGTGGCCCTGCTGACCAGTGCCCAGCTGGCCACCAACGTGGACACCACGCTGAGCAATTTCAGCTACTACATGGCGAACAGCAACGGCACCAACCTGCAGACGGTGACGGCCTCGCTGACCGCCATCCAGGTCAGCGCCGTGCCCGAGCCGACCTCGCTGGCCTTGCTGCTGGCTGGCGTCGCTGCGGTCGGCTTCGTGGTTCGCCGCAGCCAAGCGGCCTGATGGTCGGGCGCAGCGGGGCGCTGGGCTTCAGGGCCCGAAAGCCCGGCTGCGCCAGCCACTCAAAGACTGTCCGGCAACGAAGGGCGCTGCACCGCAGGCTGTGATGGGTCGCAGGGTTCCGGCACCGGCGTTTGCAGCGCTTCGGGCCGCACTCACGGCCTGAGATGCCGGTCGAAGAAGGCTTCCATGCTGCGGTACAGGTGCAGCCGGGCCTGGCGCCCGGCGATGCCGTGCGCCTTGCCGGGGTAGATCAGGGTGTCGAACACCTTGCCCTGGTTCTGCAGCGCTTCGATCAGGCGCAGCGTGTGTTCAAACAACACGTTGTCGTCGGCCGTGCCGTGCACCAGCATCAGCGGCTTGGCCAGCAAGGCCGCGCGCGCCGGCAGGTTGGCGGCGGCGTAGGGCGCAGCGCGGCCTTGCTCGGGCAGGCCCAGGTAGCGCTCGGTGTAGGCGGTGTCGTAGAGGGTGAAGTCGGTCACCGGTGCCACGGCCACCGCGGCGGCGAAAGGCGTGTCGGCATCCAGCATCGCCCGCGCACCCAGGAAGCCGCCGTAGCTCCAGCCGAAGAAGCCGATGCGCTGCGGGTCGACCTGCGGCAGCAGGCCCGGCAGTTGGCGCACCGCGGCGTACAGGTCGGCCACTTCGACCTGGGCGAAGGCGCGGTAATGGGCGCGGGTGAAGTCGCGGTCGCGCCGGGCCATGCCGCGGGTGTCGAGCATCAGCACGCCGTAACCGCGTTGCTGCCAGTAGCCGATCAAGGCCGTGTCGCCGGCCCAGCGCCAGCCCACCGTGCTGGCCCCGGGGCCGCCGTAGGCCAGCACCAGCAGCGGGTGCCGGGCGGCTGCGCGGCGCGGCGCGAAGTAGAAGGCGTTCAGCGCCGTCTTGCCATCGGCCGCGCGCAGGTCCAGCGGCTGCGGCCCGCCCAGCGCAGCCAGCAGCGGGTCGGGCGCGTCGCCGCGCAGCGGGGTGACACGCTCGCCGGCCAGCGGCCGCATCTCCAGCCGCGGTGGCTCACCCCAGGCCGAACGGGTGACCAAAGCCTGCGTGCAGCCCTCGTCGGCGCTGGCGTCACGCCACTGCTGCGGCGCGGCACCGGCCAGCGGCCGGGTCTGGCCCGCCAGGTCGGTCACGAACAGCTCGTTGGCGCGGCCGCGCTCGGTGGCGCCGCTGAAGAGCACACCTTGCGCCCCGGCGCAGACCAGACGCGAGACGGTCTCGGCCTGCCGCGTCAGCGGGCTGCGCGCGCCACTTTTGCGGTCCAGCAGCAGCAGCTGGCGCCGGCCCGAGGCTTCGCTGGACCACAGCAGCCGGCCGTCGGCCAGTTCGGCCAGGTCGTCATGCACCTCGACCCAGGCGGCATCGGTCTCGACCGTCACCACGCGCGGACCGGCGGCGCCGTACTCGGTCAGCGTCAGGCGGGTCTGGTCACGGGTCAGCCACTGCAGCCAGGGCAGGCCGTCCTTGAACCAGCCGGCGCGGGCGATGTACTCGGCTGCGGGCGGCAAGGGCAGGGCCTGCGGCGCGCCACCGGCGAGTTCGATGACGTGGGCGCTGACCTTGGCGTTCGGCTCGCCGGCTGCCGGGTAGCGCTGCTCGGTCATGGCGGTGCGGTCGGCAAAGATCTGCGCGCGCGTCTTCACGCCCACCGGGGTTTCGTCCACCCGCAGCGCCAGCAGCCGTTGGCCGTCAGGCGACCACCAGTAGCCGCGCTGGCGGCCCAGCTCTTCGGCGGCGATGAATTCGGCCTGGCCCCAGACGATGGTGGCCGAGCCGTCTTTCGTCAGCGCACGGGGCTGGGCGCCGGCAGCCAGGTCCAGCGTCCAGAGATTGCCGTCGCGCACGAAGGCCAGGCGCTGGCCGTCGGGCGCGCAGCGCGGGTCGAGCTTGGGCGCGTCCGGGTCGCTCGTCAGGCGCTGGGCCTGCGGGCCGTCGGCCCCCAGGCGCACCAGGTAGAGGTCGCCCGACAGCGGGAACAGCAGCGCGGTGTCGTCCTTGCCGCACCATTGGTAGCCGGTGATGCCGCGCTGGCTGATGCGCTTGCGCTCCAGCGCCATCTTCTCGGCTTCGCTCAGTTTCTGCGCCGCGCCGCCCAGCAGGTCGGCTGCGGCCACCAGCTTGCGCGGCTCGCCGCCGGATGCCGGCTGGGCCCACAACTCCAGCACCTCGCTGTCGGCCGCCGAAGGCCGCAGGAAGCTGACCCAGCGGCCGCCCGGTGAGATCTGCGCCTGGCGCGGCAGGCGGCCGGCCAGCGGCGGGTCGGCGGTAATGCGCTCCAGGCTCAGCACAGGCAGGGTCTGCGCAGGGGCCGGCGTTGGAGACAGGGCCACGAAGAGGGCGGCGGCGATGTTCAGTATTTTCATGACGGGATCTTAAGCAGGCGCTGTGGCGGTCAGCCACCACCGTGCCACGCGACCGGCCGACAGCGGCAAGGTCCCCGGCAACTCACCGCCGCCCGGTTCCACATCGCGCGCCGCCAGATGAACATGCACAAACGTGCATGAAGTCGCCTTTCCCGCGCTCAAGCCACCCCCCCAGAACACCCGATATGCATGGCAATACGAATCACAACTGATCGAAAGTAGCGCCTCATGATGTTCGACGCGACCAAGACCGCCACCCGGCTCCTGCTCGGCTTCGGCCTGCTGCTGTTGTTGATGCTGGCGCTGGCCGGCAGCGGCTACCGCAGCCTGAGCACGCTCAATGACGCCATCGACCTGCTGGCGGAAGACCGTGTGCCGAAAGTCATCGCCGCCAGTAAGTGGGAGGTCAGCGTGTTGCAAAGCGCCCGCCACATGCGCAACGTGTTGATCTTCGAAGGCACCGAAGCCATCAACAAGGAAATCGCTTCGCTGGTCGAGGAGAAGAAGAAGCGCAAGACCTACCTCGAACAGCTCGAAAAATCGGTCCGCACGGAAGCCGGCAAGGCCGCGCTGAAGCTGGTCATCGATGCGCGCGCCGAGTACATCGGGCCCGAAGACGAGTTCATGAAGCTCGCCGCCGCGGGTGACATCGCGGCCGCGAAGCAGGTCCTGCTCGAACGCGCGCGGCCTTTCCAGCTGAAGTACATCGCGGCCATCGAAAAGTTTGCCGACACGCAGAAGGCGCTCATCCAGCTAGCCAATGCCGAGGCCGCCGCCACTTTTGCCGGCGCCCGCAACCTGGCCTTCGTGCTGGTGCTGCTGGCAATGGTCATCGGCGTTGGGGTGGCTTCATGGCTGACGCGCAGCCTGAGTCGCCAACTCGGTGGCGAACCCGATGCCGCGGCCCGGTTGGTGCGGGCGGTGGCACAGGGCGACCTGAGCGTGCGCATCGACGTGAAGCCCGGTGACAGCGTCAGCCTGATGGCGCAGCTCAAGGCCATGCAGGACAGCCTGGCCGGTGTGGTGCGCGACGTGCGCCAGAACTCCGAAGCCGTGGCCACGGCCAGCCAGCAGATTGCCCAGGGCAACCAGGATCTGAGCGAGCGCACCGAGCGGCAGGCCTCTTCCCTGCAGGAAACCGCGGCGTCGATGGAAGAACTCGGCGCGACCGTCAAGCAGAACGCCGACAACGCGAAACAGGCCAACCAGTTTGCCCAGGGGGCTTCCAGCGTTGCCGTCAAGGGCGGCGAGGTCGTCGGCCAGGTCGTGCTGACGATGAGGGGCATCAACGACAGCAGCAAGAAGATCGCCGACATCATCGGCGTGATCGACGGCATCGCCTTCCAGACCAACATCCTGGCGCTGAACGCAGCCGTGGAAGCGGCGCGCGCCGGCGAACAGGGTCGGGGCTTCGCCGTGGTGGCCAGCGAGGTGCGCAGCCTGGCTCAGCGCTCGGCGGCAGCGGCCAAGGAGATCAAGAGCCTGATCGGCGAAAGCGTCGAGCGGGTCGAGCAGGGCACGGCGCTGGTCGACCAGGCCGGCGCGACGATGACCGAGATCGTGGGCTCGATCAAGCGGGTCACGGACATCATGGGCGAGATCAGCGCGGCGTCCGTCGAGCAAAGCAGCGGCGTGGTGCAGGTGGGCCAGGCGGTGAGCCAAATGGACCAGGCCACGCAACAGAACGCTGCGCTGGTGGAAGAAAGCGCGGCGGCGGCCGAGAGCCTGAAGGCGCAGGCGCAGCAACTGGTGCAGGCGGTGGCCGTCTTCCAGCTCGCGCCGCGCGGGTGATGCACCGGCTCACGGCCCGCTCACGGTCCGCTCAGGGCGACAGGCCCACGTTCACCTTGCGCGGGTTGATGCCCAGTCGGGGGAAGTCGGTCAGCGCGGCTTCGAACATCGCGCTGTAGGTCTCGGCGCGGGCCGGCGAAGAGCCTTCGCTGACGGCGCGCGCTTCGAACAGCGGCTTGCCGCTGGCGCGGTCGCGGATCAGCAGCGCCACCTGGTGTTCATAGCGTTCGCTGCCCGGGCCGATGAAGCGCGGGCCGAAGCCGAAACCCCCGCCCCAGCGCGGCGACAGCCACGGGCCGTAGCGCCCCGGGCCGAAGCTGCCGCGCCACCACAGCGGGTCGTCCCACAACTGCAGCAGGACGCCGTTGTCGCCTACGCCCAGCTGCACCAGCACGTCGGGCTCGGTGCCGGCCGCGGCGGGCGTGAAGCCGGCCTTGGCCAGGGCGGCGCGGGCGCTGGCTTCCTGCGCGTCGCTGTCGGCCGCACGCGCCTGTTGCGACGGCAGCCTTTCGAAAGCGTAGCGGCCCGGCGCACGGCCGGCCGGCCAGTCGCCGAAGGTCGAGACCTCGCTGGTCAAGGTGCGCATCCCTGCACAGCCGCCCAGCACCGTGGCGGCAGCCAGCCCGCCCGCCATCATCACCACCCACAAGCCCAATCTGCGTTGCATGTTTCAGTCCTCGGGTTGATCGGCCTCGTCAAGTTGCCGGTGCAGTGCGACAAGCTGCACAGCCTGGGGCGCCGCCGGGGCGCACGGTTCGTCATCGAAAGCGATGTCGCCGTCTGCACTGGCCACGCCCGTCGCTTTCAGCGTCGTGAAGGGGTAGAGCTGGCGGTCCAGCAGGTGCGACTTCACCACATGCCCCATCGCATGCAGCATGTTGTCACTGCGCCCCGGGTATTGCTTTTCCCAGTCGCGCAACATCTTCTTCACCTGCACGCGCTGCAGCGCGTCCTGGCTGCCGCAAAGGGTGCACGGGATGATGGGGAACTGTCGGTGCGCTGCCCAACGCTCCAGGTCGGTTTCGGCGACATAGGCCAGCGGGCGGATGACGATGTGCCGGCCGTCGTCGCTGGCCAGCTTGGGCGGCATGCCTTTCAGCCGGCCGCCGAAGAACATGTTCATCAGCAGCGTGACCACGATGTCGTCGCGGTGGTGGCCCAGGGCGATCTTGGTCGCGCCCAGTTCACCGGCCACGCGGTACAGGATGCCGCGGCGCAGCCGCGAACACAGGCTGCACATCGTCTGGCCTTCGGGGATCAGCTTCTTGACGATGCTGTAGGTGTCCTGGTTCTCGATGTGAAAGGGCACCCCGCGCTCTTTCAGGTAGGCCGGCAGGATGTGCTCGGGGAAGCCGGGCTGCTTCTGGTCGAGGTTGACGGCCACCAGGTCGAAGCGGATGGGCGCGCGCTCGCGCAGGCTCATCAGCACGTCCAGCATCGCGTAGCTGTCCTTGCCGCCCGACAGGCAGACCATCACCTTGTCGCCTTCTTCGATCATGTTGAAGTCGGTGATGGCCTGGCCCACCTGGCGGTGCAGCCGCTTGCTGAGCTTGTTGGCTTCGAAAGCGGTCTTCTTCGCGGCGTGGAAATCGGTGGGGCTGTTCACGCGGCTTCCTTCATGCAGCGGCTTTGATGCCGAACACCTCGACACCGACGGCGGCGCAATCGGGGTAGACATCGGGCTTGGCCGTGGACACGCGGGCGGCGCGCACTTGCGGGTGGGCCAGCATCAGCGCCAGCAGGTCATCGACCAGCGTTTCCTGCAGGTGGATGTGGCCCAGCTTCACGCGGTCCATCACGCTGCGGCGGATGAAATCGTAGTCCAGCACCTCGTCGAGCTTGTCGGCCTGCGGCGTCGATTGCGCCAGCGGCACGTAGAGCTCCACGTTGATGATGACGCGCTGCTCGCCTTTCTTCTCGAAGTCGTGCACGCCGATGTTGATCCACACCTCGTAGTCGCTGAGGAAAAGGCGGCGGCAGTTCGCCAGTTGGGGGTGGTCGAGAAAACTGTGCATCAAGTCGCCTGGTTGGGGTCGCGGGACAGGAACATGACGTCCCGGTTCTGGGCTTGCAGATGCTGGCCACCGTCCACCAGCAGGGTGGTGCCGGTGATGGCCGGCGATTCCAGCAGAAACCGCACAGCGCGTGCCACGTCTTGCGGGGTGGAGCTGCGCTGCAGCGGCGTCATGCGGTGCGAGGTATCGAATTCTGCGCCGTTCATGGCGCCCGACAGCAGCGTCACGCCGGGCGCCACGCCGCACACGCGCAGGCGCGGCGCCAGCGCCTGGGCCAGCAGCGTGTTCGCGGCTTCCAGCGCGGCCTTGCTCAGCGTGTAGCTCAGGTAGTCGGGGTTGGGGTTCCACAGCTTCTGGTCCAGGATGTTGACCACAACACCACCGTCACGCCCGCAGTGGCTGTGCAGCGCACGGGCCAGCAGGATGGCCGGTGCGGTGTTGGCGCGCCAGTGCGCTTCCATGCGGGCCATGCTGAAGCTGGCGACATCGTCGTATTCGAAGAGGGAAGCGTTGTTGACCACCGCATCGACCCGGCCGAAGGCAAGGTGCACGGCCGGCACCAGCGCTTCGCATTGCGCCTCAAACGCCAGGTCGGCACCGAAGGCCTGCGCCTGGCCACCAGCGGCTCTAATCTCGGCCACCGTGGCGTCGGCCTCCAGGGCCGAGCTGCGGTAGTGCACGCCCACGCGCCAGCCCTTGGCGGCCAGGTCGAGCGCGATGTCGCGGCCGATGCGCTGCGCGGCGCCGGTGACGAGTACGACAGGGCTGGATGTCATGGTGGGGCTGCGGCGGGGCTGGGATGCAAGTCAGTTTCCTCTGAAATTTTCGGTTTTCTACAATCCCGACCATGCATCCGACCGGGGCCGAGAGTTTATCGGCGCGACTCCACCACCGCCTGACCACGGCCATCGCTGAAAACGGCGGTTGGCTGCCTTTCGACCGCTGGATGGCGCTGGCGCTCTACGAACCCGGGCTGGGCTACTACGCGCGCGGCAGCCGTCAGTTCGGCAGCCTGCCGCCGACGGCCACCACCCCGGGCAGCGACTTCATCACCGCGCCCGAACTGTCGCCGCTGTTCGGCCGCGCGCTGGCGCGGCAGGTGGCCCAGGCGCTGCAAGCCAGCGCGACCCACGAGGTGTTCGAGTTCGGCGCCGGTTCGGGCGCGCTGGCATCGCAGTTGCTGGCCGCCCTGGGCGACCGCGTCCAGCGCTATTCGATCATCGACCTCAGCGGCACGTTGCGCGAGCAGCAGGCGCTGACGCTGGCGGCGTGGGCCGGCCGGGTGCGCTGGCTGGACGCGCTGCCCGACGCGATGCACGGCGTGGTCGTCGGCAACGAAGTCATCGACGCGATGCCGGTGCAACTGCTGCATTTCGACGGCGCAGCCTGGTTCGAGCGCGGCGTGGCTGCCCCGGCGGGCACTTTCGTCTGGGCCGACCGCGCCACCGCCTTTCGCCCGCCGGGCGAGCACGCCTTCGCGCCCGGCGCCATCACCGAAATCCACCCGCAGGCCGAGGCCTTCATCCGCACGCTGGCGGCGCATCTGCAGCGCGGGGCGGCCTTCTTCATCGACTACGGTTTTCCGGAAGCCGAGTACTACCACCCGCAGCGCCACGGCGGCACGCTGATGTGCCACCGCGCCCACCAGGCTGACGACAACCCGCTGGCCGACGTCGGCGAAAAGGACATCACCGCCCATGTGAATTTCAGCGGCATCGCACTGGCCGCGCAGGACGCCGGGCTGGACGTGCTGGGTTACACCTCGCAGGCCCATTTCCTGATGAACTGCGGCCTGCTCGAGCTGCTGCAGGGTGCCGACATCCGCGCCGTCGCCAACGCGCAGAAACTGCTCACCGAGCACGAGATGGGCGAGTTGTTCAAGGTCATCGCCTTTGCGAAAGGCTGTACCTTCGAGCCCGTCGGCTTCGCGCGCGGCGACCGCAGCCACACGCTGTGAGGCGCTGAACCCCCTCATGCGCTGGCTCCTGGTCTTTCTCGTCGCCTGTCTGGTCTTCAACAGCCTGCAGGGCTGGCTGCGCAAGATCGGCCTGGGCCAGCTGCCCGGTGATTTCAGCTTCCGCTTCCGCGGCCGCGACTGGCATGTGCCGCTGGCCAGCTCGGTGGTGCTCAGCGTCTTGGGCATGTTGATCGGCATGTTGATCTGACGGTCCGCGAAGACGATGTCCGCACCCATCCTGCTGGGCTTCGTGCTCGGCTATTTCGCGCTGCTGCTGGGCGTGGCGTGGTGGACGGGGCGCAAGGCCGACAACGCCACCTTCTTCATCGGCAGCCGCAACAGCCCGTGGCTGCTGGTGGCTTTCGGCATGGTCGGCACTTCGCTGTCGGGTGTCACTTTCGTCAGCGTGCCGGGCGCGGTGGGGCTGACGCACTTCGGCTACCTGCAGGTGGTGCTGGGGCAGACGCTGGGTTATGTCGTCGTCGCCTACGTGCTGCTGCCGCTGTATTTCCGCCTCGGCCTGACGTCGATCTACGGCTTCCTGGCGCACCGCCTGGGGCCGCGCAGCTACCGCACCGGCGCGGCCTTCTTCATCGCCTCGCGCACGCTGGGCGCGACGGCGCGGGTCTACCTGGTGGTGGCGGTGTTGCAGGACATGATCCTGTCGGCCTTCGGCCTGCCCTTCTGGCTGACCACGGCCGTGATCTTGCTCATGGTGCTGCTGTACACGGTGGAAGGCGGCGTGCGCACCATCGTCTTCACCGACACCCTGCAGACTGTCGGCATGCTGCTGGGCTTGGGCGTGTGCACCGTCTTCCTGCTTCAGCGGCTGGACCTGTCGCCGTGGCAGGCCTGGGTGCAGATGCAGGACCGCGGCCTGGCGACGGTCTTCAATCCCGCGCCGCAGGCCCGGGACTTCGTGCTCAAGCAGCTGCTGGCCGGCCTGTTCATCACCATCGCCATGACCGGCATGGACCAGGAAATGATGCAGAAGAGCCTGTCGGTGCGCCGCCTGCGCGACGCGCAGAAGAACCTGCTGCTGCTGGGCGGGGTGTTGCTGGCGGTGGTCAGCGCTTTCCTCTACCTGGGCGGCCTGCTCTACCTGGTGGCGCCCGGCCTCGGGCTGCAGGGCGCCGGTGACCGCATCTTCCCGGCGGTGGTGCTGGGCCATCTGCCGGTGGCGGTGCAGGTGCTCTTCGTGGTCGCGCTGGTGTCGGCCTTGTTCCCCAGCGCCGACGGCGCGCTGACCGCGCTGACCAGCAGCACCTGCATCGACCTGCTCGGTCTGCCGCAGCGACGCGACCTGACCGAGGCCCAACAGGCCCGCATCCGCCGCCGCGTGCACGCCGGCTACGCGCTGCTGTTCCTGCTGCTGGTGCTGACTTTTCGCGCCGTCGACAGCCCCAGCATGATCGGCCTGATCCTGAAGATCGCCGCCTACACCTACGGCCCGTTGCTGGGCTTGTTCGCCTTTGGCGTGCTGACCACCCGGGTCCTCAAGGACCGCTGGGCCCCCGCCGTGGCGCTGGCGGCGCCGGCGCTGTGCTGGCTGATCGACGCCAATCAGCGTGCGCTGTTCGGCGACTGGCAACTGGGCCTGGAACTGCTGGTGCTGAACGGCGCCTTGACGTTTGCCGGCCTGTGGCTGGTTTCGCGGCCCCCGCCCGACGCGGCTTAGCGCCGGGCGGCGCCCCGTCCGTTCAGGCCGGCGCCATCAGGAAGTTGCGTGTGGCGTACCACAGCAGGTGGCGGTTGTTGGCGTAGCCGGCGCTGTGGGCGATGCCCGGCAGGATGACGTACTGGCGGTCGCCGTTGGGCAACTGGCGGTAGAAGTCGAGCAGGTCGTCGTTGGTCGAATTGCCATCGTGTTCGCCGCGCAGCATCAGCACCGGCGACAGCACCTTCTTCGGGTCGACCAGCGGCAGCCTGGCCGCCATGTCGTAGTAAGTGCCGGTGGGCACCTGGTCGCCGAACTTCAGCTCGAAAGCGGCGATCGCCTCGGGCACGCCGGGGTCGTAGCTGGCGGCGTGGCCGTCGCGGGTGAAGATCGATCGGATCATGGCCGCGTCGCGCAGCCGCCGCTGGTTGGCGCGCAGTTCGTCCACCCGTGCCGCGCGGCGGCCGATCTCGGGCGAGCCGGTGCCCTTGTAGGTGAAGGCCGACAGCACCAGTCGCCCGACCTTGTCGGGCTGCTCTTGCGCATAGGCGCCGGCGCGGATGGCGCCCGACGAGGTGCCGTAGAAGTGCAAGCGGCCCAGCCCGGTCTCGCGCTGCACCACGGGCATCGCGGCGCGCAGGTCTTCGACACCGCTGGCGATGTCGGAACTGTTGCCCGAACTGCCCGAGTAGCCGTAGCCGTCGTGGTCCATGGTCCAGACGTCGAAACCGTGGCGGGCGAAGACATTCATCATCGAATACTCACCCTGGCCCGGCACGACCAAGTCGTAGGACGAACGCGTGCTGTTCGACGAGCCGTGGACCAGGAACAGCACCGGGCGGGGCGTCTCACCGGCGCGCGGTGCGCCGACCCGCTTGCGCCACAGGTTGAGCCGGGTCGTGCCTTTCATGGCCCAGTATTCGGCGCTCCAGATCGGGCCCTCACCGGCGGGCGTCGTCGCGGCGGCTTGAGCCAGGGCCGTGTTGGTCAGGCCGGCGCCCAAGGCCAGGCCGCCGCCCATCAAGACCGATCGGCGCGCCATCTCGTTGCTGTTCATCGTGGTCCCCTCTTGTTGTGGTGAGCGCGCCCTGTCGCGGCCTCAGCCGGCCTTGCGGACGTAGCCATAAGCCAGGTTGGTGCGGCCGGCGCCGTGCTTCTCGTACAGCGTCTTGTAGGCCGCCAGCTTGTCGCCTGCCACCTCGGCCCGCAGGCTGGGCGGCACGCCGTACAGGCGGGCGTTGTTGCCGCCGAAGATGGCGCTCTTGACCGCGCCGTCGGCCGCGCCCAGCGGGGCGTAGCCGTGCTGCTTCTGCAGCGCCTCGGGGATTTCCAGCCGGCGCAGCGCCTCGATCTGCCACTGCGGCGAGCCGGTCCAGATGGCGTCGGTGCCCCAGCACACGTGGTCGGCGCCCAGGCCCTTGACCAGCTGGCCCAGCATCACGGCGGTCAGCCGCGGCTCGGCCATCGTGGTCTGCGCGAAGAGCTGGCCGACATCGGCATAGACGTTCTTCACGCCATGCTGGCCCGGGATCTCGGCCAGGTCGGTGATCCAGTCGATGCGGCCCGTGGTCTCGAACTGCCGCCAGGCGTCTTCGGCCTTGCCGCCGCCGGCGTAGCGGTAGCCGCCGTGGTAGACGATGAAGTTCAGCTGTGGCCAGTCCTTGGCGGCCTTGGCGACGTCGCGCACGTCGACGAAGGGCAGCAGGTTGGGAAACTGCTTGGCCACGCTCTCCGGGAACAGGCCCTTGTGCACGCAGACGTTCTTCAGCCCGGCCTTGACGAACTTCTCGTAGGCCGGGTAGACCAGCTTCTCGTCGTCCAGCCGCCAAGGGTGCTTGGACATGTTCTTGTTGGTGTTGTCGCCGATGGTGTAGCCCTTCATCGAATCGGGCTTGAGCAGCGCGATGTCGCGGTCGATGGCGTCGAGCCAGCCGTCGTAGCCCGGCGTGAAGATGGCGTGGCTGTACATGCGCTTGGTGCCGGCGATGGCGTTGACGTTGGCCCGCGCGTCGGCCTTCATCTTGTTGGTCAGGAACCAGTCCTCGGGCACCTCGCTGGGCGCGCCGCTGATGCAGGCCACCTTGGTGTCGCTGTCGAGGTAGATCTCCTTCAGGTAGTTCTGGAACATCAGGTCTTCGATGGTCTGTTCCTTCTGACCCAGCGCCGGATTCCAGCCGGCCTTGCCCACGGCATTGCGCTGGGCCACGAAGCCCATGATGCGGGTGCCGGGGCGTAGGAAATGGGTGTGCATGTCCATGATGAACTGGCCCGACAGGGCCCGGGCGCGCTCGTTGGCCAGCTCGGGCGTGGCGGCCTCGGCGGGCGACACGGTGAACAGCGAACCGAAGGTGTCGTTCAGGGCCATGAAGGCGGCGGCCATGCCGGCCGGCGTCTGGAAGAAGCGGCGCCGGCTCAGGCCGTGGCGCTGGGCCATTTCGCTGCCCACCTGCTTGACACGGGCCTCGAAGGCCTTCTGCCGCGGCGACTGCGCCGCCGGCATGAATTCGTCGGACGAGACCGAGGCCACGGGGATCGGCGATGCGAACATCGACTCGGCGCTGTCGAGTTGGTCGAGGTCTTCGGGGGAAAGCCAGCTCATCGGGTGCTCCTTGCGGTGTGGGCGGGTTCGGCGGCGGGCCAGGACGGGCGCGCTCTCGCAGCGAGTTTGTCGCTACGGGGCGCGCTTGGACATCGGGGTTGACGCGCCAGGCTCAGCGCGAACCCGCTTCCGTCTGGCTTGCAGACCGGGACATCGGCACGAAGTCGCCGTCACGACCGGCCTGCAACACCACAAACCCCCGCGCGATCTCTGCAAGAAACGACGCGGGCAGATGCGCCCCATCGTGCACTTCCACCAGCATCGGCAAATCACTGGCCTGCAGCGCTTCGACCAAGGCCGCGACGGGCTGCGTTGTGTCCATTGCGCCGCGCAACACCAGATCCAGATCACTGCCTTCGTGCGCGCCACCCGTCACGCGGCTGCCATAGGCCCACACGGCCGCCTGGGGCACGTGCTGCGCCAGCAAGGCGTGCAAGGTGGCCAGGTGTCGAGGGGCCAGCTGCAATTGGGCTTTGTCAGCCCGCTGCATCAAAAACGGCCTGTAAAGGCGCAGCCAAGGCCCGAACGTCTTGCAGATACGCCGGCAGCAGCTTCAGGGTGATATTGGCAAAACCTTCGCCGTAGTCGTGCGCCGTGCTGTTGCGGTTGGCGCGATACGCCAGCCAGCGTTCAACGCCCGACTCGTCGAGCATGCCGTGCTTGCCGGCATGCCGCAGCACATCGTTGACGACCAGTGTGTCGACGCTGCGTGGGCTGCCCCCGTAGGCCTTCAGCGCCTTGCGCATCAGATTGCCCGCCGTCTCCAAGGAAAGTTCGAAGCTTTTGATGGCGGCATTGCGGAACAGATCGAACATCACGGCATCTTCAGCGGGGGTGCGTGCGATGGCGAACAGAGCCTGTTCCAACGTGGCCGCTGTCCGCAACAGATGTTCGACATTCAATGACATGGCTGCACCTTCAGCAGTCGGACTTCAAACCCGCCAACTTCTGGTGGATCATGCCATCCGGATCAGCGCCCGCTCCACCGCCGCCGCCCGCAGCGCCATCACCGCCGAACCGATCTCGGCCCCGCGCTTGCCCTGGGTCATGGCCAGCGTGGCCGCGCCCGCCGAATCGACACCGCGGGCCGCGTCCAGCAGCAGCGGCAGCCGCGTGGCCGGCGGGTAGGGCCGGTCTTGCAGCCCGGTTCGCCCCCGCGCATCGCACAGGCAGGCTTGCAGCACCTGCGCGAAACGCTCGGGCCGGCGCAGGGCGTCGCAGCGGTCGAACAGGCGCACCAGCGCGCCGGCGCCCAGCGCGCCGCTGGCGTGGATGTGGCCGTGCTCGCGGGCCACGACTTCGGCCAGTTCCCGGCAATCGGTCGGCACCTTCAGGCGTTCGCCCAGCAGCTTGGCCAGCTTGGCGCTGCGCCCTTCGTGGCCGATGTGGCGCGGCCAGGCGGCCTTCGCCGTGTTGCCCTTGCCCAGGTCGTGGCCCAGGCAGGCCCAGCGCACGGGCAGGGGCGCGTCCACCCGTGCGCACTGGTCCAGCACTAGCATCAGGTGCAGGCCGGTGTCGATTTCGGGGTGGTGCTCGGGCGGTTGCGGCACGCCCCACAGGCGGTCGACCTCGGGCAGCAGACGGCCCAGCGCGCCGCAGTCGCGCAGCACTTCGAACATCCGGCTCGGCCGCTGTGCCATCAGTCCGCGCGACAGTTCCTGCCACACGCGTTCGGGCACCAGCGCGTCGACCTCGCGGTTGCTCACCATCTCGCGCAGCAGCGCCAGCGTTTCGGGCGCCACCGTGAAGTCGGGGAAACGCGCCGCCAGCCGCGCCACGCGCAGCAGCCGCACCGAGTCTTCGACGAAGGCCGGCGAGACGTGGCGCAGCACCTTCGCAGCGATGTCGCCCTGGCCGTTGTAGGGGTCGATCAGCGTGCCGTCGGCGGCCTGCGCGATGGCGTTGATGGTCAGGTCGCGGCGCTGCAGGTCTTGCTCCAGCGTCACCTCGGGCGCGGCGTGCACGGTGAAGCCCTGGTAGCCGCGGCCGCTCTTGCGTTCGGTGCGCGCCAGGGCCACTTCCTCGCCCGTGTCGGGGTGGATGAAGACCGGGAAGTCCTTGCCCACGGGCCGGTAGCCCAGGGCCTGCATCTGTTCGGGCGTGCTGCCCACGACGACCCAGTCGCGGTCGCTGTGCGCCAGGCCCAGCAGCGCGTCGCGCACCGCGCCGCCGACCACGTAGCGTTGCATCAGCGCAGGGACCGGTCAGGGTTGCGGTAGGGCTCGTCCTCGGGCACGTAATCGTGCTCGGCCAGCGCGCCGTGGATCCACGCGGCCACGCCCGGTCCGGCGGCGATGCGCTCGACGTAGCTCTTGACGTGCGGCGACATCGGCAGCGCGTAGCCTCGCAAGCGCATGCACACCGGCGCGTACATCGCGTCCACCGCGCCGAATTCGCCGTACAGAAAGGGCCCGCCGCTGGCCGCCAGGGCTTCCAGCCACATGACCTCGATGCGCTCGACATCGGCGCGCACGCCGGCCTGTTCAGCCCAGACCTTGGCGCCGGCTGCTGGCAGGTGGGCTTCGATGTTCATCGGGCAGTGTTGGCGCAGCGCGGCGAAGCCGGCGTGCATTTCCGCCGCCAGGCAGCGCGCCCGGGCGCGGGCCTGGATGTCTTCGGGCCAGATGTTGCGTGCGGGGAATTTCTCGTGCAGGTATTCGATGATGGCCAGGCTGTCCCAGACCGCGAAGCTGTCGTCCAGCAGCACCGGCACCTTGCCGGCCGGGCTGTGGTGGGCCACGGCGCGGCGGAAGTGCGAACCGGGGCCGAAGTCGAAGCGCACCTTGACCTCTTCGAAGTGCAGCCCCAACTGCTTCATCAGCACCCAGGGGCGCATCGACCAGGAGGAATAGTTCTTGTTGCCGATCACGAGTTGCATGGCAAGCTCCTTGGGGGACATGGGTCTGATGCTAAGTCTGCGCCCGCCGTCTGGCGCCTTGCGTCTAGCTAGCGCCCGGCGAGCCGGCGCAGGCTGTCCAGGCGCGAACAGGCCTGCTGCCCGCCCAGGTAGCCCGGCGCCACGGCTTCCAGCGCGGTGGCGCTGATGCCCAGTGCCGCCAGACCCGGCACCTGGCCGCTGGCCACATTCGGCACGGCCATGGAATCGACGTTGTCGCGCGACATCAGCGGCTCGCCCGGCAGCCATTCCATGACCAGCGCCTGCAGCTTGGCCAGGGCCGTGGGCAGCGGAAACTGCGGTCGGTCGTGGCCCGACCATTGCCCCGCCAGGTGCACCAGCTGGGACAGGGTGTAGACCGTCGGCCCGGTGCATTCATAGGTCTGCCCGATGGTGGCGTCGTCGTCCAGGCAGGCCACGATGGCGCTGGCCACGTCTTCCACCCAAACCGGCTGGAAGCGCGCGCTGCTGCCGGCCAAGGGCAGCACGGGCGCCACGGCCTGCAGCGTGGCGAACAGGTTCAGGAAGCGGTCCTCGGCGCCGAAGATGACCGACGGCCGCAGCAGCGTGGCGTCCACCGACGGCGTGCACAGCGTGGCCTCGCCGGCGGTCTTGCTGCGCAGGTAGTTCGACGGCGGGTCCTGTCCCAAAAACGGCCCGACACCCAGCGCGCTGACATGCACCACGCGGCGCACGCCGGTGGCCGCGCAGGCCTGCGCCAGGCGGCGCGGCAGGTCGACGTGCACGCGCTGGAAATCGCTGGCGCTGCCGTGCAGGATGGCGATGAGGTTGACGACAGCCTGGCTGCCGGCCACCAGACGCGCCAGTTGGGCGTCGTCGTGGACATTGGCCTGCACCACTTCCACCGTGGGCAGTGAACGCACCGCGTTGGCGTGCTGCTGGCGGCGCGTGGGGACGGTGATGGTGGCGCTGGCGCTGCGCGCCGCCAGGCGGGCGCAGACGGCGCGGCCGACAAAGCCGGTGCCACCCAGGACGAGGATTTTTTCTTGCGGTGCGGTCACGGGGGGAACTCTCTGATCAAGGGATGGTGCGGTCACGATCGGGGGCGGCGGCGCCGGCCTCGCGCAGACCGGTCAAGGGGCCGATGGCCGGGCCCAGACGCGACTTCAGCGTGGGCAGGCCGGGTGGGGTGACGGCTGCCGGTGCAGGGGCCTGCAGGCTCAGCAGGACGGCGTAGTAGACGCTGTTGGACAGCACCTTCTTCACATAGTCGCGCGTTTCGGTGAACGGGATGCTTTCGGCCCAGGCGGCGGGCTCCATCAGCGCGCCGCCTTCGCGCCAGCGGCGCGGCCGGCCGGGGCCGGCGTTGTAGGCGGCGGTGGCCAGCGCCAGCGAGCCGCCGAAGTCGTCCAGCACGCGCTTCAGGTAGGCCGCACCCAGCAGCAGATTGGTGTCGCGGTCGTTGATCATCTCGGACCGGTAGTCCAGGCCGATCTGCTTGGCCGTCCACTTGGCCGTGGCCGGCATCAGCTGCATCAGGCCGCTGGCGCCCACGCCCGACCGGATGTCGGCCACGAAGCGTGACTCCTGGCGCATCAGGCCGTACAGGACGGCCGGGTCCAGACCCACGGCGCGCGCCTTGGCCAGCACCTGGTCGCGGAAGGGCAGGGGGAAGCGCTGCGCGATGTCGATTTCGCTGCGCGTGCGCTCGCTGGCGTTGATGCAGCGGTCCCAGACTTCGCCGTCGCAAGCCCGCTGGGCGGCAGCCAGCAGTTCGCGCTCGGACAGGCCGCGCAGCGAGAAATTCCATTCGCGCACGCCTTCGCTGCGCAGGCCGATGGCCAGCAACTGCAGCGCGCGCGTCAGTCCGGCGTGGCTGCGCGCCGCTTCGCGCTCGCCGGCCGTCAGCGCGGCCGGGGTCGGTGGCAGGGCGATGCGCCCGCCCAGGTCTTCCAGGGCCAGCTTGCCGTAGAAATTGAATTGCGGGCTGAGACCTTCCAGCGCTTGCCGGGCTGCGGCGCGTGCAGCGTCGCCCTCGGGCCCCGCTGCGGCCAGCCCGGCGGTGGCGCGGGCCCGCCAGTAGACCCAGGCGCTGTCGCGCTGTTCGACGCTGCCCATGGCGTCGATGGCTTTGGCGACCAGGCGCCAGCGGGCCGCGGCCTGGGTCGGCGGGCTGTCCGCCTGGCGCAGCGCGGCGCGCACCTGCCAGGCCAGCAGGTCGTCGCTCCAGGGCACAGGCATGCCGGGCTTGTTCGCGGCTTCCCATTGCTGCCAGGCGCGCCGGGCATGGTCGGCAGCCAGCGGCTGCTGCTTCATCGCCGCGTTGCGCGCCACGAAGGCCCAGGCCGTGGCCGACATCGACAGCGGCAGCGTCTGCACCGGGTTGCCGTCCAGCAGCGCGGCCGCCGCCTCCGGGTCGGCCGCAGCCAGGCGCATCAGCGCCAGCAGCGTCAGCTCGGAAGCCGCAGGCGCAACCAGCGGCGATTTGCGCACCAGGAAGCGCGCCGGGCTGTCCAGCGCATCGGCGATGGCCTGGCCGTGCTTGGGCAGCACCAGCAACACCGCGGCGCGTGCCGTGCGCGGCCGGTTGGCTTCCACGGCCAGGCGGGCGACGTGCCAGGCGTCGTCGTGGTTCAGCACCCTGGCTTCGACCAGGGTGCGGCCGAGCAGTGCACAGCCGTCGTCCAGTTCCTTCTGCGCCGCCCATGCGGCCCGCGCCGCGGCCTTCACATCCTGCCCGTTGAGGTGCTGGGCCAGCAGCGCATAGCAGCTGACTTCGCGGTCATCGTTCATGCGAAAGCGCGGGTACTCGGTGCGCAAGTTGGCCCAGTCGCGCCGGCGTCCCAGCTCCAGCAGCCAGTCGTTGCGCAGCCGATCTTCGACATAGCTGCCGGGCCAGCGGGCGTAGAAGGCGTCGAGTTCGCTTTGCTGCGCCTCGGCCAGCCGGTTGCCGAGTTCCCAGTACTCGACCCAGGGCGTCAGGGGGTGGCGCGCCGTGTTGACGGCCCCGCGCGCGGCGGCCAGCGCCGCGCGGTCTTTCTTGCGCAGCGCCTCGCGGGCTTGAAGCACGGTGTCGTCGCCGCCCGGGGCCGCGGCTTGCGCCTGCGCCGGGTCGGCCCCGGCCAGCAGGCCGGTCGTCAACAGGAGCAAGAGGGCGAAAACCAGGATGTGCATGCGGCTGAATCTAGCGCATGCGACAGCCGCCTCGGGTGACGTGGGTCATGCTCGCCTCACCCCCCCGCTGGCGGGGGTGTCCATCGACCCGCCGCCGCGTGACAATCTGCGCATGAGCCTGCCCATGCCCCCGCTGGAACCCTCGCGCGATAAAAAGGTGCTGCGGCGCCAGTTGCAGGCCGAGCGGCAGACGCTGATCGACCGCCACCAGCGTGCCATGCAGTTGCAGGAAGTGCTGCGCGTGTGGCTGATGGGCCGTGACGACATGGCCATCGGTGCCTACTGGCCCATCAAGGGTGAATTCGACACGCTGCCCGCGCTGTTCCGCTGGATGGAGACCGACGAAGAGCGCTGCATCGGGCTGCCGGTGATCGACAAGGCCACCAAGCAGCTCAGCTTCCACATGTGGTTCCCGGGCTGCGAGATGGAGGAAGACGCCTACGGCATCCCCAAGCCCAAGGACACCCCCGCTTTCCATCCCACGCTGCTGCTGGTGCCCTGTGTGGGCTACGGCGACGGTGGCGTGCGCCTGGGCTATGGCGGCGGCTTCTACGACCGCACCCTGGCCACGCTCACGCCACGGCCCACCACCGTGGGGTTGGCCTACTCGAATGGCTATGTGCCGTGGCTGAAGGCCGAAGCGCACGACGTGCCGCTGGACGCCGTGCTGACCGACGAGGGCCTGGTGTACGCCAGCCCCCAAGCTCGCTAGCGCTCTTGACCCCCGCGGCGTGAAGCTCGGTCCGGGCTACAGCCACTGCAAGCGTTTGCAGATGTCCAGCACCAGCGCGCTCTGGTTCAGCGCGTAGAAGTGGATGCTGGGTGCGCCGCCGGCGATCAGCCGCTCGCACAGGCCGGCCACCACGTCGATGCCGAAGGCGCGGATCGAGGCCGCGTCATCCATGTAGCCTTCCATCTTCAAAGCCACCCAGCGCGGCACGTCCACGCCGTCGCGCGCGGCGATTTGTGCGATGCGGCCGTAGTTGTGGAAGGGCATGATGCCGGGCACGATGGGCACGGTCACGCCCAGCTTGCGCACTTCATCGACGTAGTGGAAGTAGGCGTCGGGGTTGAAGAAGAACTGCGTGATGGCCGAATCGGCGCCAGCCTTGACCTTGTCGGCGAAGTGCTGCAAATCGCGCTTCGCGTAGCGCTCTTCGGGGTGGTATTCGGGGTAGGCCGCGACTTCGATGTGCCAGTCGCTGCCCTGGGTTTCGCGGACGAAGCGGATCAGCTCGGCGGCGTAGCGGAACTCGCCGGCCACGGCGGTGCCGCTGGGCAGGTCGCCACGCAAGGCCACCAGGCGGTGGATGCCCAGTTCGCGGTAGCCGGCCAGGATTTCGGCGATGCCCTCGCGCGTCGAGCCCACGCAGGACAGGTGCGGCGCGGCGTCGAAGCCCGAGGCGGCGATGTCCTTCACGGCCGCGAAGGTCTTTTCGCGCGTGGAGCCGCCGGCGCCGTAGGTGACGCTGAAGTACTCGGGCTTGAGCACCGCCAGGTCCTGCACCACGGTCTTGAGTTTTTCAACACCGACGGGGGTGTTGGGCGGGAAGAATTCGAAACTGACGGGGACGGTCTTCATCGTGTTCGTACCGGGTTCAGGGCGGGTTGGGTGGTTCATTCGGACCGCCCGAGGTGTTCTTGTGCGGCGCGCGCGAGCCGCTGGTCGAAGGTCAGCAGAGGGGCTTGCAGTTCGGCAGCCAGCCAGAGGTAGGCTGAGTCGTAGGCACTCAGCTTGTAGCGAGCCGCCAGCGCGCTGACCGCTGCTGCGGGCGTCGGGTGCATCTCGATCCGCAGATCAGCGAAGCTCGTCAGCGCCGTGTCGACTTCGGCTTGCGCGGCACCTGCTTGCTGCTTCTTCAGACCCACGCTGGCCAACTCGTAGGGCAGCAGGCTGGGCGCATGCAAGGCCTTTTGCGCCAGCAGCGCCATGGCCTCGTCGGCCTGCGCCTCGGCGAAGAGCATGGCAGCCAGCACGCTGCAGTCGGCCACCACGGGCGGGCGTGACAGCCACAGCGCCCGGGGCTCGGCGACGTACAGCGTGCGCACGGTCAACGGCGGTCCCGCTCGTCGCGGATGATGTCCACCGCCAGGGGCAAGCCCGGCGTGGTCACGGGGGGGCTTGCGCGCCGCTCGGCCATCAGGTCCTCAACGGTCCTCCAGCCCTGCTGCCAGACGCCTGCGCCCAGACTCGACGCAGCGCGACCCGCATCACCCGCCGCTTCGGCAGCGACAGCCTGCTCGATGATGGCCATCAGCTCACCTTGCAGCGAGCGGTGATTGCGTCCAGCACGAAGCCGCAGCCGATCGGCCACAGCTTCGGGCACATCCTTGATGGACAGATTGACGCTCATCGACGGCCTCCAGATTGGCAGCAGCATCCATTCTGGAGGCGTTATGACGCCAGGTCAACGGCGACGGCTTGCGCAGCCCTGGGCTCAATACCGGTAGGCGTCAGCCTTGTACGGGCCTTCCTTCGGCACGCCGATGTAGGCGGCCTGCTCGTCGCTCAGCTCGGTCAGCATGGCGCCGACCTTCTTCAGGTGCAGGCGCGCCACTTTCTCGTCCAGGTGCTTGGGCAGCACGTAGACCTTGCCCACTTCGTAGGACGCGCTGCGCGTGAACAGTTCGATCTGCGCGATGGTCTGGTTGGCGAAGCTGGTGCTCATCACGAAGCTGGGGTGGCCGGTGCCGCAGCCCAGGTTCACCAGACGGCCCTTGGCCAGCATGATGATCTTCTTGCCGTCGGGGAACACCACGTGGTCGACCTGGGGCTTGATCTCGTCCCAGGTGCAGTCGGCCAGTTCGGCGACGTCGATCTCGTTGTCGAAGTGACCGATGTTGCAGACGATGGCCTGGTCCTTCATCGCTTCCATGTGCTGGCGCGTGATGACGCTCTTGTTCCCGGTGGCCGAGACGAAGATGTCGGCCTTGTCGGCGGCGTATTCCATGGTCACGATCTTGTAGCCTTCCATCGCGGCCTGCAGGGCGTTGATGGGGTCGATCTCGGTGACCCAGACTTGCGCCGATAGCGCGCGCAGCGCCTGGGCCGAACCCTTGCCCACGTCACCGTAGCCGGCGACCACGGCGACCTTGCCGGCGATCATCACGTCTGTGGCTCGCTTGACGGCGTCGACCAGGCTTTCACGGCAGCCGTAGAGGTTGTCGAACTTGCTCTTGGTGACGCTGTCGTTGACGTTGA
>JBBAPI010000022.1:0-78728 GCA_040400915.1 Rubrivivax sp. | reverse complement strand
CATCTCGGACTCCTTATCGAGTGAAAAAGTGTCCGCGAAATCGGGGGAACTTCAGCATCGTCAGCGGGTGCAGGGTGAACGGCACGACGAAGCCGACCACCGTCGCGCAGACCAATACGATCGCGCCACAGGTGTGGAGCGCGAACAGCTCGGGGTCGTGCTGCCGGAACTCCTTGGCCTTGATCTGCCGGACGATGTAGCCGTCGCTGAACGATGCTGAACGGACGAGCCCCTGAAACGGGCCAGCGTCCTGGCTACGCCGCAGACGCGGTCGCGGTCAGCGATGCGGGCGGCACACTCGACAACGAGCCTGCGCCGGCGTCAATGGATGGTCGCCGTGCCGATCGACAATGGCACCGTCTACAACAACGCGGGGCAGGCAACGATGGGTACAACGGTTGGCGACCACAGCAGCAGGGCCCAGCCAGCCCGGCACCGTTTCTGGCCCCTGATGCTGGCGCTGGTCGCAGGGTGCCTGCCAGCGGCACAGGCCCAGCCGACTGGCGGCGATGCCGTGACCGTCAGTGGTAACGCCGCCTACCGCCAGCGCATCGCCCTGCCGCCCGAGGCGGTGCTCACGGTGCGCCTCGAAGCACTGGCGCCGACCGATGTGCCGGCCCAGCTCTTGGCCGAGTCGCGCCTACCCTTGGAAGGGCGGCAGGTGCCGATTCCGTTCGAGCTGAGGGTGCCGCGCGCGGCGATCGATCCGGCCGGCCGCTATGGCATCAGCGCCACGATCGCGGTCGACGGCGAACGCCGCTTCATGACGCTGCGGCCGGTCGCCGTGCTGACACAGGGTGCCGCCGACTGGGTCGAACTGCTGCTGGTTCCGGTGTCACCGCCACCCACCGCCGCCACGCCCGGGCGTGGCGAGCTGCGCGATGCGGCCGATGCCACTCCGGCCGAACTGCTGGACACCTACTGGAAGCTGGTCGAACTGGACGGCCAGCCCATCGCCATGGCGCCGACGGCCCAGCGCGAAGTGCGCATCACGCTGGCCAGCGGCGGCACGCGCGCCTTCGGCTTTGCCGGTTGCAACACCTTCACGGGCGCCTACACCCACGAGGGCAGCACGCTGCGCTTCACGCAGCTGGCCGGCACCCAGATGGCCTGCGTGGCGCCGTTCATGGCGCTCGAGAAGCAGATCCTCGATATGCTGGGCTCCAGCACCGGCTACCGCATCGATGGCCAGCGCCTCACCCTGCTCACGGGCACCCTGCCGCTGGCCCGTTTCGAGGCGGTCTACCTGCGCTGAGTGGCCCCACTCGACACCGACCCGCTCGCTCACTCACTCACTTACTCACTCACTGACTCACATATCAACCCGGAGCTCTCCATGACACGCACGCTTTCCATCGGCTTGATCTTGGCCTTGGCCCTGCCTGCGGCCGCGCTCGCCCAGGCACCCGTCGTCACCACGGCAACAGCCCAGGCGCCCACTATGCGGGCGGCCGGCGGCGAGATCGAAGTCCGCGCCAAGGTGGTCGAACTCGACCTGGCCCGGCGCACCGCCACCTTGCGCGGGCCCAAGGGCAAGCTGGTCAGCGTGGATGTACCGGCCAGTGTCAAGAACTTCGACCAGGTGCGCGTCGGTGACGACCTGGTCGTGCGCTATGTGACCGCCGTGGCCGCCAAGCTCGAGCCGGCATCGAAGAGCGGCATCCGCGAACGCGTCGAGTCCAGCACGGCCGCCAGCGCGGCAGCAGGTGGGTTGCCGGGCGCGGGCAGCGTCAGCACGGTCGAGGTGCTGGCCGTGATCCAGGGGCTGGACCGCAAGGCGCGCCAGGCCACGTTGCGCGGCGTCAAGCGCACGGTGACGGTCGATGTGCCAGCCAGCGTGGACATCAGCAAGCTCAAGGTCGGCGACGAGGTGCGCGCGGTGTTCGTCGAGGCGGCGGTGCTCAGCGTCGAGCGCCTGCCTGCCGCGAAGTAGCCGCATCCGCGCTGTGACCCGAGGGGCCGGGCGGGCGCAAACCACAAGGCGGAAGCCGGCCCAGAGGCGGTCTGCAACGGCCAAGGCGTGGGTCTGACCGCGCCGGCGCCCTGCCGTCAGTCGACGGCCAGTGCCCGCGCCTCGGGTTCGAATGCCGTTGCGGCCTCGCTCACCGGACAGATGTTCTGCGCCAGACAGCCCTTGGGGCCTTGAACGAGTTCGTAAGCGACCCGGCCACCCTGCTTGAGGGTGCGAAAACCCTCCATCTGGATGGCCGAAAAGTGCGCGAAGACGTCGGCACCACCGCCCTCGGGTTCGATGAATCCGAAGCCTTTGGCATCGTTGAACCAATTGACCATATCGAACAACATGATGTGCACCTCTTTGCGTGACAGCGGCTGAAATTGTCACTCCGGCCGCGGCCGAGTGTCAAGGACGTGACATATTTCACGTTGATCAAAACATCGACAAAAGTACGTAGGTTCTGCGATGGCTGACGGCAGTGCCCGGATTTCGGGGCTTGCTCCGGCCTTGAAGTGGGCCGTCATGGGTCAATATGCCCCTCCTCGCTGCCGTTCTGACCCTGCGCCGCCCGCAGGCAGATCAACTCGATAGAATGCACCATGCCCGATGAAAATCCAACGTCGCCACCCGCCATGCCCCCCGTTCCGAACCGCGAAGGCGGGCAGGGATCCGTGGTGGCCGAGCGCAAGGCCGCGAGGACCAAGCCACCACAGCTTTACCAGGTGGTGATGCTCAACGACGACTACACACCGATGGAGTTCGTCGTGATGGTGCTGCAACAGTACTTTCAGCGTGATCCCGATTCGGCCACGCTCATCATGCTGAAGATTCACCACGAAGGACGCGCCGTCTGTGGCGTCTACACGAAAGACGTCGCCGCGACGAAAGTCGAATTGGTGCTCACCGCGGCCCGCCGCGATGGACATCCGTTGCAATGCATTATGGAGGCCGCATGATCGCGCAAGAGCTAGAAGTCAGCCTGCACATGGCGTTTGTCGAAGCACGCCAGCAGCGCCACGAATTCATCACCGTCGAGCACCTGCTCATGGCGCTGCTGGATAACCCGTCGGCCGCCGAAGTGCTGCGCGCCTGCGCAGCCAATATCGAGGACTTGCGCAAGAGCCTGTCCACCTTCATCAAGGAAAACACGCCCACCGTGGGTGGCAGCGAAGAGGTGGACACCCAGCCCACGCTCGGCTTCCAGCGTGTCATCCAGCGCGCCATCATGCATGTGCAGAGCACCGGCAGTGGCAAGAAGGAAGTCACTGGCGCCAACGTGCTGGTGGCCATCTTCGGCGAAAAGGATTCGCACGCCGTTTACTACCTGCACCAGCAGGGCGTAACGCGTCTGGACGTGGTGAACTTCATCGCCCACGGTATCAAGAAGTCCGACCCGCCCGAGCCCGCCAAGGGCAACGAGGCGCCCAGCGGCAACAACGAGGCCGAGAAGGAAGAGGGCGGCGACGCCAAGGGCACGCCGCTGGACCAGTTCACGCAGAACCTGAACCAGCTGGCCTTGCAGGGCAAGATCGACCCGCTCATCGGCCGCGAGCACGAGGTCGAGCGCGTGATCCAGGTGCTCTGCCGTCGGCGCAAGAACAACCCGCTGCTGGTGGGTGAGGCCGGCGTCGGCAAGACGGCCATCGCCGAAGGCCTGGCTTGGCGCATCACCGAAAAAGACGTCCCGGAAGTGCTGGCCGACGCCATCGTCTATTCGCTGGACATGGGCGCCTTGCTGGCCGGCACCAAGTACCGCGGTGACTTCGAGCAGCGCCTGAAAGGCGTGCTCAAGCAGCTGAAGGACCAGCCCAATGCCATCCTGTTCATCGACGAGATCCACACCCTGATCGGTGCCGGCGCGGCGTCGGGCGGCACGCTCGATGCGTCCAACCTGCTGAAGCCGGCGCTGAGCAGCGGCGCGATGAAGTGCATCGGCGCCACCACCTTCACCGAATACCGCGGCATCTTCGAGAAGGACGCGGCGCTGTCGAGGCGCTTCCAGAAGGTCGACGTGGTCGAGCCCTCGGTCGAGCAGACCATCGAGATCCTGAAAGGCCTGAAGAGCCGCTTCGAGGAGCACCACAGCGTGAAGTACGCCGTGGGCGCGCTGCAGGCGGCGGCCGAGTTGTCGGCCAAGTTCATCAACGACCGCCACCTGCCCGACAAGGCCATCGACGTCATCGACGAAGCCGGTGCCGCGCAGCGCATCCTGCCCGCCAACAAGCGCAAGAAGACCATCACTCGCGCTGAAGTCGAAGACATCGTCGCGAAGATCGCGCGCATCCCACCGGCCTCGGTGTCGAGCGACGACCGCAGCAAGCTGAAGACGCTGGACCGCGACCTGAAGAGTGTGGTGTTCGGCCAAGACCCGGCCATCGATGCCCTGGCGGCCGCGATCAAGATGGCGCGCTCCGGTCTGGGCAAGGGCGACAAGCCGATCGGCTCTTTCCTGTTCAGCGGCCCCACGGGCGTCGGCAAGACCGAAGTCGCCAAGCAACTGGCCTATGTGCTGGGCATCGACCTGATCCGCTTCGACATGTCGGAATACATGGAGCGCCACGCCGTCAGCCGCCTCATCGGCGCGCCCCCGGGCTATGTCGGTTTCGACCAGGGCGGCCTGCTGACCGAGGCCGTCACCAAGAAGCCGCATTCGGTGCTGCTGATGGACGAGATCGAGAAGGCCCACCCCGATGTCTTCAATGTGCTGCTGCAGGTCATGGACCACGGCACGCTGACCGACAACAACGGGCGCAAGGCCGACTTCCGCAACGTCATCATCATCATGACGACGAATGCGGGCGCCGAGACCATGAACAAGGCCACCATTGGCTTCCTGAACAAGCGCGAGCAGGGCGACGAGATGGCCGACATCAAACGCCTGTTCACGCCCGAGTTCCGCAACCGCCTGGACGCCATCGTCAACTTCCGCGCGCTCGACGAAGACATCATCCTGCGGGTGGTGGACAAGTTCCTGCTGCAACTGGAAGCGCAGTTGGCCGAGAAGAAGGTCGAAGTCACTTTCTCCGACGCCCTGCGCAAGCACCTGGCCAAGAAGGGTTTCGACCCCTTGATGGGCGCGCGGCCCATGCAGCGCCTGATCCAGGACACCATACGCCGGGCGCTGGCCGACGAACTGCTGTTCGGCCGCCTGGTCGACGGCGGGCGACTGGGTGTCGACATGGACGACAAGGACGAGGTGGTGCTGGACATCCAGCCGCCCAAGAAGAGCGACAAGCCTCGCGCCGAGGCCGCCGCCGCCTAGGCGCGACGCCGCGCGGCCGGTTGCTCGGCCAGCGGGTCCTGCACGTAGCAGCGAACGAGCATGCCGTACAGCGCGGCATGCTCCTTTTTCATGGCGGCGGGCGTGACGAAGAAGGCCTCGCTCGCGACCGCAAAGAACTCGGCCGGCGTCTCGGCGCCGTAGGCGTCGACCGCGGTCGTCTCGCCCGCGTCGACACGGCGGCAGAAGTCTTCGAAGCTGCTGGCCATGACCGCACGCCACTCGGCCGCAGGCAGGTCGTGCGGCAGCCTCGGCTGCCCACCGCCATCGGCCAAGGCGAGGTCCAGCACATGCGCGAATTCGTGGATGACCACGTTGTAGGCGGCGCCTTCCTGCCGGCCGGCCGCCCGCACGTCGCGCCAGGACAGCATCACGGGGCCGCCCTGCACGGCCTCGCCGGCCAGCACCTCGGCATAGCTGTGGACGATGCCATCTTCGTCGGTGACTTCGCGGGGCGCCAGCACCGCATCGGCATGGACCACGATGCCGACAAAGCCGTCGTAGGGCGACAGGCCCAGGCGCAGCACCGGCAGCACGGCTTGCGCCGCGATGGCCACCACCATGGCATCGGTCAGCCGCATGCCGCCGGCGGCGCTGAATTCCTTGCGGTCGAGAAACAGGCTGGTCAGGCGGCGCAACGCAGCGGCCCCGGGATCATCGCGACGTTGCAGGAAGGGGTAGCGAACCAGCGTGCGCTTCCACAGGTCGTCCGGGATGGCGCGGCGCCGGATGGCGGCATCCTCGCGCTGCTGCCGCACAGCGGCCACCCAGCGGCTCAGCCGGTCGGCCAGCGCCAAGGGCTCAGCCCCCCAGTGAGGGTGCGACGCGGACGAAGCCGTCGCGCCCCAGGCGCAGAACCTCGGCACGCTGCGCGGTGTCCAGGTCCCAGTCGCTCAACACGTGCCGCTTGAACCCGGGTGCCAGCGTCTGGCTGCCGGGCCGGTGCGTGTGGCCATGGACGAGCTCGGCGGCACCCATCGCATGCAGCCAGTTCACCGCTTCGGCGGTATCGATGTCGACATCTGCACGGCCGTCGAAGCGCGACCGCGAAGCACTGGCGCGGCGGATGTCGCGCGCCAGGGCTAGGCGTTCGTCGAGCGGCCGGGCCAGGAATTCCGCCTGCCACTGCGGGGAGCGCACTTCGCGCCGAAACGCCTGGTAGGGCCGGTCATCCAGACACAAGGCATCGCCGTGGCTGAGCAGCACGCGCTGCCCCCAGCCGTGCAGCAGCGTCGGATCGGGCAGAGCCATGGCCCCACAGGCCCGCAGCAGCACCGAGCCAGCCAGGAAGTCGCGGTTGCCGACCATGAAGGCCAGTTGCTTGCGGCTGGCGGCCTCGGCGATGACGTCGACGCAGCGGCTCTCGAAGGGCAGCCTGCGCATGTCGTCGCCGACCCAGACCTCGAAGAGGTCGCCGAGCATGAAGATGGCGTCGGCGGGCGTGTTGCGCAGGTGAGCGGCCCACGCGTCGAAGGTGAGCGGCATGGCCTCGCTCAGATGCAGGTCCGATATGAAATCGATGGCCTGCCAGTCTGGCGGTATGGGCAGTTCGAAAAAACCGGGCAGCGAACCGAGAGCCTGCGACGCCGATGCCGCAGCCGGGCTCAAGCCGCCGCCCGCCGCCGCCATCAGACGATCTCGGTCACGCGCTCGATCAGCACGTCTTCCAGCGGCACGTCGTCGTGGAAACCCTTGCGCCCGGTGGCCGCCTTTTCGATGGCCTGGACCACGTCCATGCCTTCCACGACGCGGCCGAACACGGCATAGCCCCAGCCCTGGGCGTTCTCGGCACGGAAGTCGAGAAAGCCGTTGTCGACGGTGTTGATAAAGAACTGCGCCGTGGCCGAATGGGGGTCGCTGGTGCGTGCCATGGCCAGCGTGTAGCGCTTGTTCTTCAGGCCGTTGTTAGCCTCGTTGGCGATGGCGTCGGTGACCGGCTTTTGCTTCATGCCGGCTTCGAAACCGCCGCCCTGAAGCATGAAACCCTTGATCACGCGGTGAAAGACGGTGCCGTCGTAGTGGCCCTGGGCCACGTAGGCCAGGAAGTTCGCCACCGACTTCGGGGCCTTCTCGTCGTCGAGTTCGATGCGCAGGGTACCAGCGCTGGTCTTCATTTCTACGGACTTGGTCATGTCATTTCTCCACGGAAGCTTTTTTGATGCTGAGGGCCTTTTCAGGCAGGTTGCCGTGCACGCCGACCGAGCGGGTGGGCACGGCCCGGATCTGGTCAACGACCTCCATGCCTTCGACGACCTTGCCGAAGACGGCATAGCCGCCGCCGGCGCCGTCGAGCCTGAGGTTGTCGTTGACGTTGATGAAAAACTGCGAGGTGGCGGAATTCGGGTCGCTGGTCCGCGCCATGGCCAGGCTGCCACGGACGTTGGACAGGCCCTTGCCGACTTCCAGCGGTATCGGCGGGCGGGTGGGCTTTTCGCTCAAATCGGGCTTGTAGCCCCCCGTCTGGATCATGAAACCGTCGATGACCCGGTGGAAGATGACGCCGTCGTAGTGCCCGGCCTTCACGTAACGCAGGAAGTTGTCGACGGTCTTGGGGGCCTTTTCGGCGTCCAGTTCGACGACGATGTCACCGACGCTGGTGGCCAGGCGCACTTTTTGGGCGTGGGCGGGGGCAGTGCAGGCCAGCAGGGCAGCCAGCCCCAGGCTCAAAAGCAGTTTCACGGGTCCATCTCCTGGGTCGTTGCGGCCTGCCGATGCAGGCCGGGCGCAAGTCTAGCGGGCCGCCAGCGGGGCCGTGGCGGGCAGGGGGCCGGGTGCCAGCAGCGCCCGCGCGGCCTCCAGCCGGCGGTGCAGCGCAGGATCCAGCGGACCGCTGTGTGCCAGCTGGTCCCAGGTCTTGACCGCCAGCATCAGGTGCACCTGGCCCAGGTTGGCCCGCGCGGTGCGGTGGCTGGGGTCGCAGCGCAGCGCTTGCTCCAGGGCCGCCAAAGCGGCTTCCGGCCGCCCTGCGCGGGCCTGCAGCAGCCCGATGTTGTTGTAGGGGTCGGGCAGGTCGGGGTGGTCCTGGGTGAGCAGGGTGAAGGCTTCCAGGGCTTGCGCATCGCGCCCCAGGTCCATCAACACCACGCCACGCAGGAAACGCAGTTGAGCGTCGCGCGGCTGCACGGCGATGGCCAGTTCGGCCCGGGTCAGCGCGGCAGACAGATCGCCCCGCGCGATCAGCGCCCGCAATTCAGCCAGGTCGTCGGCCCTGGCCGCCGGCGCGACCCCCAGCAGCGTCGCCAACAGCAGGCCGGGCCAGCGCCGGGCCAGGCTGGAACGACGGGCTGGACGGCTGCTCAGGGGTGTAGGGGACATGGGGGGTTCGAGGGCTGCAACGGCCTCATCTGTCGGGGCGCCGCCGCTATACTTATTTCCATTCTATCGACGCGCCGCCCCGGCGACGCCGATGTCCGCCGAGTGGCCCGCGCAGCGGGCCGTCACCCGCCCCGGCGCAGTTCCCGCACCGCATGAGCCTACGCATACACAACACCCTGACGCGACGCCTGGAGGCGTTTGTTCCCTTGCAAGCCGGCCAGGTGCGGATGTACGTCTGCGGCATCACGGTCTACGACCAGTGCCATCTCGGTCATGCCCGCATGGTGCTGGCCTTCGACACCGTCTACCGGTGGTTGCTGGCCAGCGGCTACGCGGTGAGCTATGTGCGCAACATCACCGACATCGAAGACAAGATCATCCAGCGCGCGGTGGAGCGCGGCATCACCATCCGTGAGCTGACCGACCAGATGATTGCAGGCATGCACCGCGACTTCGCCGCCCTGGGCGCGGCGGTGCCGACGCACGAGCCGCGCGCCACCGATTACGTGCCGCAGATGCTGTCGCTGATCGACCAGTTGAAAGACCGCGGCCTGGCCTACCAGGGCGCTGGCGGCGACGTGAACTACGCCGTGCGGCGCTTTGCCGGTTATGGCAAGTTGTCGGGCAAATCGCTGGACGAACTGCGCGCCGGCGAGCGCGTGGCCGTGCAAGGCGACAAGGAAGACCCGCTGGACTTCGTGCTGTGGAAGGCCGCCAAGGACAGCGAGCCCGACGAGGCGAAATGGCCCAGCCGCTACGGCCCCGGGCGTCCCGGCTGGCACATCGAATGCTCGGCCATGAGCTGCGCCTTGCTGGGTGCGCCCTTCGACATCCACGGCGGCGGCATGGACCTGCAGTTTCCGCACCATGAGAACGAAATCGCGCAGAGCGAAGGCGCCAGCGGCGGCAAGTTCGTGCGCACCTGGATGCACAACGGCTTTCTCAACGTCGACGACACCAAGATGTCGAAGTCGCTGGGCAACTTCTTCACCATCGCCGACGTGCTCAAGCAGTTCGACGGCGAGACCCTGCGCTTCTTCATGCTGCGCACGCATTACCGCAGCCCTTTCAATTTCAGCGACCAGGCGCTGGAGGAAACGCGCACCTCGCTGAAGCGCCTGTACACGGCGCTGGAACTGGCGGGTGAGGTGCCCGCGCTGCCGGCCGTCGACTGGGCCGAGCCGCGCGCTGCGGCTTTCAAGTTGGCGATGGACGACGACTTCAACACACCGGGCGCGGTGGCCGTGCTGTTCGAGCTGGCCGGAGACATCAACCGCGGCCGGACCGCCGACGCCGCGCTGCTGAAGGCCCTGGGTGAGGCGCTGGGGCTGCTGCAGCAAGCGCCGCGCGACTTTCTGCAGGGCTGCGTGCCGGCCAGCGCAGGCGGGCTGGACGCGGCCGCCATCGACGGCTGGATCGCGGCCCGCGCGGCGGCCAAGGCGGCGCGTGACTTCGCGCTGGCCGACCGCATCCGGCAGGACCTGCTGGGCCAGGGCATCGCCCTCAAGGACACGCCGCAAGGCACCACCTGGGTCCGCGACTGACCCATGCCCAAGACGTCTGTGGCCAACCTGGCAGCGAACCTGCCTGACGACGGCACGCCCCGCTATTGGGATGAAGCCTGCAAGCATCTGGCGCGCCGCGACCGGATGATGAAGAAGCTCATCCCGCGCTTCGGCGAAGCCCGGCTGAAGTCGCGAGGCGATGCCTACACCACGCTGGCGCGCTCCATCGTCGGCCAGCAGATCTCGGTGAAGGCGGCGCAATCGGTCTGGGACCGCTTCGTGGCCGTGGTCGGCGGCGCCAGCCTGCACCTGCACCCACCGGCGGTGCTGGCGCTGGAGGTGCCGCAGCTGCGCGCAGCCGGCCTGTCGGCGCGCAAGTGCGAATACCTGCTCGACCTGTCGCGCCACTTCAACGAAGGCCAGGTGCACGTCGACCAGTGGCAGGCGATGGACGACGAGGCCATCATCATCGAGCTGATCGCCATCCGCGGCATCGGCCGCTGGACGGCCGAGATGTTCCTCATCTTCCACCTGATGCGGCCCAACGTGCTGCCGCTGGACGACCTCGGCCTGATCAAGGGCATCAGCCTGAACTACTTCAGCGGCGAGCCTGTGTCGCGCGCCGAGGCCCGCGAACTGGGCGAGGCCTGGGCGCCTTTTCGGTCGGTGGCCACTTGGTATATTTGGCGCAGCCTGGACCCTGTGCCTGTGGAGTATTGACCGGTGAGCAAACGCCACTTTCTCGAATTCGAACAACCCATCGCCGAGCTGGAATCCAAGATCGACGAACTGCGCTATGTGCAGAACGAGTCGGCAGTCGACATCAGCGACGAGATCCAGCGCCTGAGCCAGAAAAGCCAGCAGCTGACGCGCGACATCTATTCGAACCTGACGCCATGGCAGGTGACGCAGATTGCCCGCCACGCGCAGCGCCCCTACACGCTGGACTACGTGAATGAAATCTTCACCGAGTTCCAGGAGTTGCACGGCGATCGGCACTACGCCGACGACCTGTCCATCGTCGGCGGCCTGGCCCGCTTCAACGGCCAGGCCTGCATGGTGCTGGGCCACCAGAAAGGCCGCGACACCAAGGAGCGCACGCTGCGCAACTTCGGCATGTCTCGCCCCGAGGGCTACCGCAAGGCGCTGCGCCTGATGAAGGTGGCCGAGAAGTTCGGCCTGCCGGTCTTCACCTTCGTCGACACGCCCGGCGCCTATCCGGGCATCGGCGCCGAGGAGCGCGGCCAGAGCGAGGCCATCGGCCGCAACATCTTCGAGATGGCACAGCTCGAGGTGCCCATCGTCAGCACCATCATCGGCGAGGGCGGATCCGGGGGTGCGCTGGCCATCAGCGTCGCCGACCAGGTGCTGATGCTGCAGTACTCGGTGTACTCGGTGATCTCGCCCGAAGGTTGCGCGTCCATCCTGTGGAAGACCTCGGAACGCGCCTCCGACGCCGCCGAGGCGCTGGGCATCACCGCGCACCGGCTGAAGGCGCTAGGCGTGATCGACAAGATCATCAACGAGCCGGTGGGCGGCGCGCACCGCGACATCCCGTGGATGGCGGCGCAACTCAAGCGCGCGCTGGGCGACGCGCTGCGCCAGAGTGCCGACATCAAGCCCAAGGAACTGCTCGAGCGCCGCTACCAGCGACTGCGCGCCTACGGCCGCTTCACCGACACCAAGGAGCATTGAGCGGTGCGCGCCGTCGCGGTGGCCACCAGCGGCGGCCGCGACTCGACGGCGCTGCTGCACTGCACGGTGAGGGCCGCAGCGCCGCTGGGTATCCGGGTGCTGGCCTTCCATGTGCACCACGGCTTGCAGGCCCCGGCTGACGACTGGTTGAGGCAGGTGCGCGCGCAGGCCCAGCGCTGGGGCGCGGGCTTCGACAGCCGCCGCATCGCCGACGTACCGGGCGGCGGTGACAGCGTCGAAGCCTGGGCCCGCCGCGCGCGCTACGCCGCGCTGACCGAGATGGCGCGAGGGGCGGGCTGCGACGCCGTGCTGCTCGCTCACCACCGCCGCGATCAGGCCGAGACCTGGCTGCTGCAGGCGCTGCGCGGCGGCGGGGCGGCGGGGCTGTCGGCCATGCCCCGGCAGATCGAACGCGGCGGCATCCAGTGGTGCCGGCCCTGGCTGGACGCGCCGCGCGCGGCCGTCGACAGCTATGTGCGGCGGCATCGCCTGCACTTCGTCGATGACCCCAGCAACGCCGACCCGCGCTATGCCCGCAACCGCCTGCGCACCGCGGTCTGGCCGGCCTTGTCGAGCGCTTTTCCCCAGGTCGACAGCGCACTGGCCGCAGCGGCCGGGCGGGCGCAGGACGCGGCCGCGCTGGCCCTTGAAGTGCTCGCGCAGGATCTGCCCACGGCGCTGGACGAAGCCGGCGGCCTGCAGACCGCCGCGTGGCTGGCCTTGCCCCCGGCACGGCGGCGCAATGCCTTGCAAGGCTGGCTGCGGCACGGGCTGGGACGCGGTGCACCCGAGGCCTTGCTGGCGCGTCTGGCGGCCGAACTGCCGGAGCGTCAGGCTGCCAGCTGGGAGGCGCCCGGCCACAGCTTGCGGCTGTACCGGGGCGTCTTGCGCTTGCACAGCCTGCAGGGCCCGCCCCAGGACCCGGCCGCAGCGCCGACCGCATCGGTGGTGCTGGATCTGTCGCTGCCCGGCCGCCATCCTGTGCCCGGGTGGGGCGGCCACTGGCAGGTCGAAGCCGCCACCGCGGCAGGTCTGCCGGCGACGTTGCTGCAGGCGGTGCAGGCCGCCCCTCGCCGCGGCGGCGAACGTTTCAGCCTGGCGCCTGGCAGCACGCCGCGCAGCCTGAAGAAGCAGTACCAGGCCCTGGGTATTCCAGCCTGGCAGCGCAATGGGCCGCTGCTCTTCAGCCGCGCCGGGCAGCTGCTGTGGGTGCCGGGCCTGGGCATCGATGGCCGGCTGCAGGCCCGCGCCGACGAAGCGCAATTGCAGCTGAACTGGGTGCCCGAGCCTGCTGCGCCGACAGGGCAGCGTCAGCCCGCCCGCTAAAATCCGGCGCTTTCGCAGCGCGACTTGCTGAGCAGGCCCGCGCCCTTCGTACCCCCCTACCCAAGCCGGCTGGACCGGCCCGCAACGATGGCCTTGATCGTCCACAAATACGGCGGCACCTCGATGGGCTCGACCGAGCGCATCCGGGCCGTCGCCCAGCGCGTGGCCAAGTGGGTGCGCGCCGGCCACCAGCTCGTTGTCGTGCCGTCCGCCATGAGCGGCGAAACCAACCGGCTGCTGGCCCTGGCCAAGGACCTGCTGCCCAACGCGCACACGCCGCAAGCCCTGCGCGAGCTGGATGCCATCGCCGCGACCGGTGAGCAGGTCTCGGTCGGCCTGCTGGCGCTGGCGCTGCAGGCCCAGGGCCTGCAGGCCGTCAGCTATGGCGGCTGGCAGGTGCCCATCGCCACCGATGCGGCCTACACCAAGGCGCGCATCAACAGCATCGACGACAGCCGCGTGCGCGCCGACCTGGCCGCCGGCAAGGTGGTGGTCATCACCGGCTTCCAGGGCATCGATCCCGACGGCAACGTCACGACCTTGGGCCGCGGCGGCAGCGACACCTCGGCGGTGGCCGTGGCCGCCGCGATGAAGGCCGCCGAGTGCCTGATCTATACCGATGTGGACGGCGTCTACACCACCGACCCGCGCATCGTCCCCGAAGCCCGCCGCCTGAGCACCATCAGCTTCGAAGAGATGCTGGAAATGGCCAGCCTGGGCAGCAAGGTGCTGCAGATCCGCTCGGTGGAATTTGCCGGCAAGTACCGCGTGCCGGTGCGTGTGCTGTCGAGCTTCACGCCGTGGGACATTCCACTGGAAGAAGAAGCCGTTTCGGGCACCCTGATCACTTTCGAGGAAGACGAAAAAATGGAACAAGCCGTCGTAGCCGGCATCGCGTTCAATCGCGACGAGGCCAAGATCAGCGTCATCGGCGTGCCCGACAAACCGGGCATCGCGCACATGATCCTGGGGCCGGTGGCCGATGCCAACATCGACATCGACGTCATCATCCAGAACGTCTCGCACGACGGCCGCACCGACTTCAGCTTCACCGTCCACCGCAACGACTACGCGCGGACCATGGAAGTGCTGCAGCAGCAGGTGATGCCGGCCACGGGCGCGGCGCGCTTGCTGGGTGACGCCAAGATCTGCAAGGTGTCCATCGTGGGCATCGGCATGCGCAGCCATGTCGGCGTGGCCAGCACCATGTTCCGCACGCTGTCGGAAGAGGGCATCAACATCCAGATGATCACGACCAGCGAAATCAAGACGAGCGTGGTGATCGACGAGAAGTACATGGAGTTGGCGGTGCGCGCGCTGCACAAGGCCTTCGGTCTGGAGACCGGCGCCGCCATCGCGGGCTGAGACCTGAACCCGGTTCGGCAGCCCTTTCGCGGGTCGGACGGGGCGCCATGGCCGGGGTGACACGCCGTCCAAGCCTGCGCTGAGGCGCGACAGATCTCAGTGCTGTGGTTTCGCTGCAGCAAAGGCCCGAGAAGCCGGGCTAGAATGCAGAGCTTCGGTGGAGTCGTGACCGAGTGGCCGAAGGTGCTCCCCTGCTAAGGGAGTATTCGCCAAAAGCGAATCGAGGGTTCGAATCCCTCCGACTCCTCCAGTCTGATCCCTCACTATCCTGCACAGCCGTGCAGGATAGTGAGGGTTTTTTTCTTTCCGGGCCATGGTCTAGTCGACAGCCACGGGCTGGCGCAGGAAAGCACGCAATACGGCCAGGAATTCGTCGTTCTGTTCGGCGAAGGTCATGTGCCCGCTGTGTTCGAAGACATGCAGCCGGGCCTGCGGCAGTCGCGCCGCGAGGCCTTCGGCGGCAGCCACCGAGCAGGTGCGATCGAGCCGCCCGGCCAGCACCAGCACGGGCTGCGGCACGCCCGCCAGGCGGTCTTCGACCTCGATGCCGCCGTAGCCGCCCGCAGCGAACAGGCGCAGCACCTCGGGTGCGCCGACCATGCCGGCTGTGCGGCGTTCGAACTCGGCGATGCGCGGGTCCAGCGGGTCGCCGAAATGGAAGGGCAACTGCAGGCGCAGCAGCTCGGCCACCTCCGCCGCGGTCTGCGCCGTGGCCTCGCGCGCCCAGGATTGCGTCACCTGCTCGCGCAAGGCCAGCGGCTCGAAGCAGGCCAGTTCGGCTTCGACATGCGACATCAGCGTCGCACTGCTGGCCACGCCGCAGGACACGATGGTCTGCGCGGCGGCGCCCGGGAAGTCGACCGCCTGCTGCAACGCGACGAAGGCACCGTAGGAATGGCCCAGCACCGCGTAGCGCGGCAGCCCGAGCGCGCGCGCCAGCAGGCCGACGTCGGCAGCGTGCTGCGCCAGCGTCCAGGTGGCGCTGGGCGGACGGCCGGAGCGGCCGTTGGCGCGCTGGTCGACCAGGATCAGCTTGCAGCGGTCACCCAAGGCATCCAGGTAGTCGCCGAACATGTGGTGGTCCAGACCCGGCCCGCCGTGCAGCAGGATCAGCGGGTGACCCCGCCCGCGTTCGACGACGAAGAGCTCGGTGTCGCCGATGTCGACCAGGTGACCTTCGGAAGGGGGCATGCGGGCCTCGATGGCGGTGGGGGAGGCGGCATTCTGCGCGACAGCCGATGTCATCGAATACCCGTGCCGCCACGGCCTTCGTGGCATCGCAAGGCCAGTGACAATGGCCGCGGTGCGACAGGTGGCGCACCGCCCGTTTGAGCAACTGCTGTAACCCACTACCCAGAGCGATCCGACATGAACTGGCTGACTCCCTTCATGACCCAGCACCCCGAGATCGCCGTCTTCCTGGCGATCGGCCTCGGCTACTGGATAGGCCAGTTCAAGTTCAAGGGCGTCGGCTTCGGCCCGGTTACCGGCTCCTTGATCGCCGGGCTGGTCATCGGCTACTTCTTCCATGTGCCGGTGGCCGACACCGCCAAGCAGTTCCTCTTCCTGCTGTTCATGTTCGGCATCGGCTATTCGGCCGGACCGGGCTTTGTGCGTGGCATCCAGGACGGCGGCTGGAAGTGGGTGGTGATGGGCGTCGTGATCCCGGTCAGCGGCCTGCTCACCACCTATGCCGTGGCCAAGGTGATGACCATCGAGCTCGGCTATGCCGCCGGCATGATGTCGGGCGCGTTGACGGAGTCACCCGTCATCGGCACGGCCAGCGAGGCGATACGCGCACTGCCGATCAGCGACGCAGAGAAGACCCGGCTGATCCAGCAGATCCCGGTGGCCGACGCGCTGACCTACATCTTCGGCACCTTCGGCGTGATCTTCTTCTGCACCTATATCGGCCCGTGGATCCTGCGCATCGACATCAAGGCCGAGGCGCTGAAGCTCGAAGCCGAGATGGGCATGGAGCGGCGCAGCGCCGGCGTCAGCTCGGCCTGGCATATGTTCGAACTGCGTGCCTACCGGCTCGACGCCCAGCAGCCGCTGATCGGCCGCACGGTGGCGCAGGCCGAAGCAGCGGTGGCGCCCGAGCGGCTGTTCATCGAACGCGTGCGGCGCGGCCAGGACATCTTCGCCGCCAGCCCCGACACCGTGCTGCAGGCGGGCGACGTGATCGCCGTCATCGGTCTCAACCAGGCCTTGCTGACGGTGACCGAAGGCCATGCCGCCGAGATCTATGACCGCGAACTGCTCGACATCCCGCAGGCCACCTACGACGTCGAGGTGACCAGCCGCGACGTGGCGGGCCGCACGATTGCCGACCTGCGCAGCGAGGCCGCCACCGTGCGCGGCGTGTTCCTCAAAGCCATCCAGCGCGGCGCCGAAAGCCTGCCGGTGGCGCCTGGCACCGTCATCCGCCGCGGTGACTTGCTGACCATCCACGGCCTGGAGCCCGCCGTCGACCGCGTCGCCGCCTTGGTCGGCAACGTCTCCCGGCCGACGCTGAACACCGACTTCGTGGCGCTGGGGCTGGCGATCTTCGCCGGCGCGCTGGCTGGCATGGCGCTGACCTTCCCGGTCGGCGGCCTGCACATCGCCCTGGGCAGCAGCGTGGCCGTGCTGCTGGTGGGGCTGGCACTGGGCTGGCGCAACGCCACGCGGCCGCTGTTCGCCTACATCCCGCCCGGCGCGGTGGAATTCATGAAGTCCATCGGCCTGGCCGCCTTTGTGTCGATGATCGGGTTGAAAGCCGGCCCGGTGTTCGTCGACGCGATCCGGGAAATCGGCCTGACCGTCTTTCTGGGCGGCGTCGTGGTGACGCTGGTGCCCCAGGTCGTCGGCCTGTTCGTCGGCCGCTACATCCTGAAGCTGAACCCGCTGCTGCTGCTGGGCGCGCTGGCCGGCGCGCAGACCATGACGGCCAGCCTGGCGGCGGTGCAGGAACGCTCGGAAAGCCCGGTGGCGGTGATCGGCTACTCCAGCACGGTGGCTTTCGGCCACATCCTCATCGCCATCGGTGGCACGGCCTTGATCTGGATGTTGCACTGAGGCGGGCGCTGCACTTCGGCCTTGAAACCGCCCGCGAAGCGTGTCGCGGGTGGACGAGCTGGCCGGCCTGTGGTCGAGCTCGATGAGGGGAAACCGATCGCATAGCATCGCCGCGGTCAACCGGAGGGACACATGCACGCAGTCGCCAGCGCGGCCCCAGACAGAGCCGTTCCAGTCCATCGCGGAGGCACACCGCCTGTCGCTCGGCGCGCCTTGCTGAGCATGAGCACGCTCACGAGCCGCTGGTGCCGGTGGGTGGCGACGGCCTGCATGGCGCTGGTGGGTATCGTCCCGGCAGCCGCCAGCAACGAGCCGGTGGACACGCCGGTCGAGGCCAGCAGCGAAGCCCCGGTGGTTGTCTTCAACCGCACGGTGGCCGTGTTCAGGGCGCCGATGCTGGGGGTTCCGGCTGAACGCCGGGCGCGCCGCACCGAGGCCAACCTGCGCGAATTGCTGTCCAAGTCCGGCGCAGGCACCGTCACGGTCCAGGTCGAGCCGCAGGGCCACGTCGTGCTGATCGACGGCGAGATGGCCCTGCTGCTGACGAGCAAGGACACCGACACGATCCGCAGCGAGACCCTCGAGCAGGCCAGCGCTGATGCACGCCAAGCCGTGCAGCGCGTGCTGGCCGAGACGCGCGAGAGCCGCGACAGCGAACGCCTGCTGTCCAGCGGCCTGAGCGGCTTGCTGGCCACGCTCGCGGCCGGCTTGGCGGGTGCGCTGGTGTGGCGGCTGCGGCGCTGGGCCATGCAGACCCTGGCGCCCTTGATCGCCAGCCGTGCCACAGGCGTGCAGGTGGCCGGCGCAGAACTGCTGCAGCGGGAACGCCTGCTGGAGCCGGTGGTGTGGGCGGTGCGGGCCTTGTCACTGCTGGCGATGCTGATGCTGGCCTACGAGTGGCTGAGTTTCGTCATGCGCCAGTTCCCCTACACCCGACCCTGGGGCGAGGGCCTCACCGCCTATCTGTTCGGGATCGTCGCCCGGCTTGGCCAGGGCGTGCTCGGGGCCTTGCCCGAGTTGCTGATCGCGGTGGCGATCTTCTTGCTGGCGCGCGGCGTGATTGCCCTGTTCAGACCGTTCTTCACGCGCCTACGCGAGTCGGAAAACACCGCTTCGGGCTGGCTCGACGCCGACACCGCACGCCCGACACAACGGCTGTTCAGTGCCGCCGTGTGGGTCTTCGCGCTGGTGATGGCCTACCCCTACCTGCCGGGCGCCGACAGCGAAGCCTTCAAGGGCATGACGGTGCTGATCGGCCTGATGTTCACCATCGGTGGTTCCAGCATCTTCGGTCAGGCGGCCAGCGGCCTGGTGCTGATGTATTCGCGCAGCCTGCGCGTCGGCGAATACGTGCGCATCAACGACCAGGAGGGCACCGTGACGGAGATGGGTGCCTTCACCACCCGCATCCGGACCGGGCTGGGCGAGGAACTGATCCTGCCCAACGCGCTGGTCATGGCCAGCGTGACGAAGAACTATTCGCGCGCCGTCAAGGGGCGTGGCTTCGTCGTCGACACCACCGTGACGATCGGCTACGACACGCCGTGGCGACAGGTCGAGAGCCTGTTGACCGAGGCCGCGCGCCGCACGCCCGGTGTGCTGGCCGATCCGCTGCCGCGTGTCTTCCAGACCGCGCTGTCGGACTTCTATCCCGAGTACCGCCTGGTCTGTCAGGCGGCGCCCACCGAGCCGCGGCCGCGGGCCGAGGTGCTGAGCGCGCTGCACGCCAACATCCAGGACGTGTTCAATGAATACGGCGTGCAGATCATGTCTCCGCACTACCTGGGCGACCCGGCCTCGGCCAAGCTCGTGCCGCGCGAGGGTTGGTATCCCGCGCCGGTCAGGCGTCCGGCCGGGCGCGAGGAGCCCAAGGCCTGAGACACCGCGGCCCCGGCCGCCGAGGTCGGCGCCGCAGCCTGCGGGCCGCCCGAAGACCCGTCAGGCCCAGGGATGTCGGTGTCCTGGCAACATCCTTCGATGTCACCGAAAAACCCGACGCAGGGGCCTGCCATGCCGGCGCTGCCGCCCCTGACCCCAGCCGCAGCGGCCTGTGCCGCGGGCGTGTTGACCGTGCTCTACGACGGCGCCTGCCCGCTGTGCCGGCGCGAGATCGCGATCTACCGCGATCTGCCGGCCAATCAGCCTGTGGCCTTCGTCGACGTCAGCAACACGGCCACCGTGCTGCCGCCGGGCCGCGACCGGGCCCAACTGCTGGCGCGCTTCCACGTCATGGCTGCCGACGGCCGCTTGGTCGACGGCGCGCGCGGCTTCGTCGCGCTGTGGGCCGCGCTGCCGGGCTGGCGCTGGCTGGCACGCCTGGCGGCGCTGCCGGGCGCCACGGGGCTGATGGAGATCGGCTACCGGGCTTTCCTGGTGCTGCGGCCGGCGATGCAGCGCCTGGCCGGTGCCTTCGAACCGGCGAGCCTGCACGTGCCAGCGGCCCTGCGCGGCGACCTGCGCAGCGACCACGCCGGCGAGACCGGCGCGGTGTGGATCTACCACGGTGTTCTGAGCGTGGCGCGCGACCCCGGCGTGCGCGCCTTTGCCCGGCGGCATCTGGCCACCGAACAGCAGCACCTGCGCCTGATCACGCCGCTGCTGCCCTGGCCGCAACGCAGCCGCTTGCTGGTGCCCTGGCGCTTGGCCGGCTGGCTGACCGGTGCCTTGCCGGCGCTGGCCGGCCCGCGCGCGGTCTACGCCACCATCGCCGCCGTCGAGACCTTCGTGGACCACCACTACCAGCAGCAACTCGACCATATCGACGCGCTGCCGGCTGCCGAGCGCGCCGCCTGCGCGCCGCTGCGGGGCCTGCTGGCCACCTGCCAGGACGACGAACGCGCGCACCGCGATGAAGCGCAGCGGCTGAGCCCGGGGCGCGCCGGCTGGCTGACGCGGGCCTGGTGCGCGACCGTCGACAGCGGCTCGAAGGTCGCGGTGGCGCTGGCGCGCCGCGTGTAGAGCCGGGACCGTCGGGCTGTCGACGGCGCAATCAGGGGCCCTTCTAGCGTTTGTGGTGCGACGGTGCCAGTTCGTAGACCGGCGTCGGCAGCCCCTCGAAGCGCGCCTTCAGCTGCAGCGACAGGAACTGCGAGTAGTGCCGGCTCTGGTGCAGGTTGCCGCCGTGGAACCACAGGTGGGGCACCTGCGTCGGCTTCCACATATTGCGCAATTCGCCTTCCCACGGCCCTGGGTCTTTCGGCGTGTCCGAGCCCAGGCCCCAGACCTTGCCGACCCGGTCGGCCACTTCGGGGCTGATCAGGTCGGCCAGCCAGCCGTTCATCGAGCCATAGCCGGTGGCGTAGACGATCAGCTCGGCAGGCAGTTCGGTGCCATCGGAAAGCGTCACGCTCTTCGGGTTGATGCGCTCGATGTTGACGCCGCTCTTCAGCTTGATGCTGCCGTTGGCCACGAGCTCCGAAGCGCCGACATCGATGTAGTAGCCGGAGCCACGGCGCAGGTACTTCATGAACAGGCCCGAGCCGTCGACGCCGAAGTCGAGCCGGAAGCCGGCCTTCTCCAGCCTGGCGTACAGGTCGGCGTCGCGCTTCTTCATCTCGTCGTACACCGGCACCTGCATCGGCGCCATGATCTGGTACGGAATGCTGGCGAAGATCAGGTCGGCCATGTCGGTGGTGACGCCACTGTTCACCGCCTGCTCGGAGTACAGCCCGCCCAGCGCCAGCTCCATCAGCGACGCCGACGGCGCGATGTGCGTGCTGCTGCGCTGGACCATCGTCACGTCGGCCCCGTGTTCCCACAACGCGGCGCAGATGTCGTGAGCCGAGTTGTTCGAGCCCAGCACCACGCAGGCCTTGCCCTCATAGGCTTCCGGGCCGGGGTGCCGGCTGCTGTGGTGCTGCTCGCCCAGGAAGGTGTCGGCACCGGGGATTTGCGGCACGTTCGGATAGCCCGAGACGCCCATAGCGAAGACGAGCTCCTTCGGGCGCAGCGTGAGCTCTTTCCCGTCGCGCTCGACGACGACCTGCCACTCGCCCCTGGCCTCGTCGTAGCGGGCCTGCTTGGCGACCGTGCTGCCCCAGTAGTTCAGCTCCATCACCTTGGTGTACATCTCGAGCCAGTCGCCGAGCTTGTCCTTGGGCGCGAACACCGGCCAGTCGTCCGGGAAAGGCAGATAGGGCAGGTGGTCGTACCAGACGGGGTCGTGCAGGCACAGGCTCTTGTAGCGCTTGCGCCAGCTGTCCCCGGGCCGGGCGTTCTTCTCGATGATGATCGCCGGCACGCCCAGGCGGCGCAGCCGCGCACCCAGCGCGATGCCGCCCTGTCCACCACCGACGATGACCACGTAGGGCTGCTCGGTGACGCCCAGCGTCCGGGTTTCTTCCTCGCGCAGTTCGGACCAGGTCTTGCGCCCGGGATGCACGCCGTGCTCGGCGCCCTTGACGCGGAGCGCGCCCTTCTTCTCCTCGTAACCCTTGAGCTCGGTCATCGTGGTCAGCAGCGTCCAGGCCTTGCCCGCCTTCAGGCGCAGCTGGCCGCGGCCGCGCGCCACGGCGGTCTCGAAGGTGAACCAGGCATCGATGACGCCATCCGCCTCGGTGGCCTGGCCCTCGACCCTGAAATTGGACGGCCTGACGTCGGCCAGGCGCGCCTGCAGCATCGCGCGGATCGCCGCCGGACCTTCCTGCGTACGGAGGTTCCAGGTGAAGGCGACGAGGTCGCGCCAGTAGCAGTCGTCGCCAAACAGCGCCATCACGGCGTCGACGTCCTGGCCCTCGAGGGCGCTGCTGAAGTCGGCCAGCCAGGCGCTGGCGGCCTGAGTGGGGTGGACGGACAGATCGGTCATCGGGTGGTCTCCTTGCTGCGTCGGGACGAACGATCCGTCTGCACGGCCGCTGTCGCCATCCGGGTTTTTCACCTATGGACGCGGCGCGGCGCCGCGTCCATCCTCGGAGATTGGCTAGCGGACTATCCTGTGCGGCCAGCCGTCGCAGTTCCCGCTGCATCGGGTCCACACAAGAGGAGAAGACAGTGAGCACGAGTCTGAAAGTCAATGGCAAGGCCGCCACAGTGCAAGCCGAACCCGACACACCCCTGCTGTGGGTGCTGCGCGATGAATTGAATTTGACCGGAACCAAGTTCGGTTGCGGCGCGGCGCTGTGTGGCGCCTGTACCGTGCACCTCAATGGCGTGCCGGTTCGGTCCTGCTCCACGCCCTTGTCGGCGGCTGCGGGCGCCTCGGTGGCCACGGTCGAGAGCCTGTCACCGAACAACAGCCACGCCCTGCAGAAGGCCTGGATCCAGCACGACGTGCCGCAATGCGGCTACTGCCAGTCCGGCCAGCTGATGAGCGCAGCGGCGCTGCTGGCCAAGAACAAGAACCCGAGCGACAGCGAGATCGACGCTGCGATGGCCGGCAACATCTGCCGCTGCGGCACCTACCCCCGCATCCGCGCCGCGATCAAGACCGCCGCCGCTTCCATGCGCACGGCCTGAAGGAGAACACCATGAGCCGCATCCAAGAAACCGTGGGCCAGCTCGCCGCCCCTGAAGTCTCGCGCCGCAAGTTCATCCAAGCCTCCGCCGCCCTCAGCGGCGGTCTGACCCTCGGTGTGTCCCTGTGGGGTGCCGGGCCGGCACAGGCCGCCGGCATGATGTTCACGCCCAATGCCTGGGTCCATATCGCCGACGACAACACCATCACGCTGATCTCAGCGCGTTCAGAAATGGGGCAGGGCGTGTACACGTCGATGCCGATGCTGATCGCCGAAGAGCTCAACGTCGACCTGAAGCAGGTCAAGGTCGCCATCGCCCCGCCGGGCGCGATCTACGTCAACAGCCTGCTGGGTGCACAGATCACCGGCGGCTCGACCTCGGTGCGCGACGGCTGGGAGAAGCTGCGCACGGCCGGCGCCCAGGTGCGCACCATGCTGGTTGCCGCCGCAGCGCAGAAGTGGGGTGTGGCTGCCGATCAGCTGCGCGCCGAAAGCGGCAAGGTCCTGGGCCCCAAGGGCCTGAGCTCCACCTACGGCTCGCTGGCCGAAGCGGCGTCCAAGCTGCCGGTGCCCGAGAAGGTCGTGCTCAAGGACCCCAGCCAGTTCACCATCGTCGGCAAGCGCACGCAGCGGCTGGACACGCCGGCCAAAGTCAACGGCACGGCGGAGTTCGGCATCGACGTCAAGCTGCCGGGCATGGTCTACGCCTCGCTGGAGCAATGCCCGGTGATCGGCGGCAAGGTCACCGGCTTCAACGCCACCCGCGCCAAGGCCATGCCGGGCGTCATCGACGTGGTGCAGATCCCCGATGGCGTGGCGGTGGTCGCCGACACCTACTGGCACGCCAAGAAGGCGCGCGAGGTGCTGACGGTCGAATGGGATGAAGGTGCCGGTGCCGCGATCAGCGGCGACAGCATGCTCAAGGGCATCCGCGCCGCTTCGGGCACGGGCAAGGTCTTGTCGATCGCGAAGAAGGGTGACGCCGACGCAGCCCTGTCCAAGGCTGCCAGGACCTTGAGTGCCGAGTACACGACGCCGCTGCTGGCCCACGCGGCCCTGGAGCCGATGAACTTCACGGCCGACTTCAAGAACGGTCAGTGCCTGCTCGTCGGGCCGACGCAGTTCCAGCAGGGCGCGCAGGGCGCCGTGGCAGCGGCGCTGGGCCTCAAACCCGAGGACATCACGCTGAAGACCACCTTCCTCGGCGGGGGCTTCGGGCGCCGGCTGGAGCTGGACTTCGTGCTACAGGCGGCGCAGATCTCCAAGGCCGTCGGCAAGCCGGTGAAGCTGTTGTGGACCCGCGAAGACGACACCACGCACGACTACTACCGGCCGATGGCGCTGGTGCAGTTGAAGGCCGGCCTGGACGCCGCGGGCATGCCGGTGGCCACCGCCTTCAAGCTGACCTCGCAGTCGGTGACGCAGCGGGCCTTCGGTCTGCCCAAGGACACGCTGGACCCCTTCATGGCTGAAGCCTCGGTGGCGCCCTACGAGGTGGCGAATTCGCAGCACGACCTGGTGATCCACGACAGCGGCCTGCGTGTGGGCTACTGGCGGGCGGTCAGCCACAACGCGAACGCCTTTGCCAACGAAAGCTTCATCGACGAACTGGCTGCTGCTGCGGGTAAAGACCCGTTGGCCTACCGCATGGCCATGCTGTCCGGCAAGCCGCGATTCGCCAACGTGCTGAAGCTGGCGACCGACAAGGCCGGCTGGGGCAAGGCACCCGCGGGCCGCTTCCAGGGCCTGGCGCTGATGGAGGGCTACGACACCTACATGGCGCAGGTGGCCGAGATCTCGGTCAGCGGTGGCCAGATCCGGGTCCACAAGGTGACCGTGGCCACCGACCTCGGCCGCATGGTCAACCCGGACACGGTGGAAGCGCAGATCCAGTCGAGTGTCGTCTTCGGCCTGACCGCGGCGCTGTGGGGCGAGATCACGCTGGACAAGGGCCGCGTGCGTCAAGCCAATTTCGACACCTACCGGCTGATGCGCATCAACGAAGCGCCGCTGATCGACATCGTGCTCGTCAACAGCACGGAAAAGCCCGGCGGCATCGGCGAGCCAGCCACCGCGCTGATCGGCCCGGCGGTGGGCAATGCCGTGTTCGCTGCCACCGGCAAGCGGCTGCGTTCGCTGCCCTTCGCGCTGGCCTGAACGTTGACGGACCTGACAGGCCTTCGGCCGCTGCGGTGGCCGAAGGCGGGGTCCGGCTGCGCGCCGCCGGCGATGCGCTTGAAGTCGAGATCCCTGCGCTGCGTCTTGGCGGCTGGGCTGGCAGCCTGGCTGGGCGCAGCCTGGTCGCAAGACTACGAACGCGAAAAGCGCTGGGAAGAGCAGACCCTGGCGACGCTGTTCAGCGGCGAGGCTGTGTATCTGCAGCAGGCCCAGGGCCACCGTTTTCTGACCTTGCACGCGGCGGCCGCCGCGCCACGGGGTGCCGTGGTTATCGTGCATGGCCGCGGCTGGGGTCCCGACTTCGAACTCTATGGCGCCTTGCGCACCCAGCTGGCCGAAGCCGGCTACACCACGCTGTCCATCCAGATGGCCGTGCTGCCGGGGACGGCGAACTTCGCCGAATACCTGCCGCTGTACCCCGATGCGGCCGAGCGCATCCGCCTGGCGCTGGACTGGCTGGCCCAGCGTGGCGAAAAGCGCATCGCCATCGTTGCACACAGCCTGGGTGCCACACTGGTCAACCGCTATCTGACGGACAGCGGCGACCCGCGTGTGGGCGCCTGGGTCGCCATCAGCATCATCAACGGCCTGGAAGGCGTGCAGCGCATCCGCGTCCCGGTGCTGGACATCTACGGCACACGCGACTGGGCCGGCACGCTGTACGGCGCCCCTGAGCGCAAGGCGCAGATCGCCCACATCGCCGGCTCGCAGCAACTGGCCATCGAGGGAGCTGAGCACTTCTTCGACCGGCAGCACGGCGAAATCAGCCGCGCGGTGGCCGATTTTCTGGACCGCGTCTGGAACCCGTCGCGCGGGGAATGACGGGGCCAGGCCGGTAAGCCCTGGATCAGGCAGAGCCGATGCCGGGTCGATCGCGCAGCCCGGCCCCTATGCGGGTGTTTCCCCAGCTTTTCTAGGGAAAGCCCCGGGCACGCTGCATGCGTCAGGACGAATACGCTCGCAGGCTGGAGGATGGAGGTCGATCTCGCATCCCGGTGCCCTGCAACCTAAGGACTGGAGACAAGAACATGAACTTATCCCGATCGCTGGCGGCCTGCTTGCTGGCCTGCACGGCCGTGCTGCTTGCGCCCGGAGCCGGCGCCCAAAGCCTGGCCGAGCTGCGCAACGATGCGGCCACGCCCGAAAACGTGACCACCTATGGCATGGGCTGGGGTCAGCAGCGGCACGCCACCGGCAAGCAGATCACCGCCGCCAACGTGCGCCGTCTGGTGCCGGTGTGGAACCTCAGTCTCGACAGCTCGGCCAACGGCTCGAGCCAACCGCTGGTCATCGGCGACACGATGTATGTGGCATCGGCCTCGCACACGATCGCCATCGACAGCGGCACCGGCCGCCAGAAGTGGAAGGCGGCGGTCGAGTTGCCCAGCGACGTCAACGGCTACCTGTGCTGCGGCATCCACACCCGCGGGCTGGCTGCGCTGGACGGCGTGCTCTACCGCACCACGCTCGATGCCCATGTGCTGGCGATCGACATCAAGACCGGCAAGACGATCTGGAAGAGCAAGGCCGCCGACTACAAGCAGGGCTACAGCATGACCCATGCGCCGCTGATCGCCGGCGGCGTGCTGATCACCGGCATCTCTGGCGGCGAGTACGGTTCGCGCGGCTTCCTCGACGGCTGGGACCTCAAGACCGGCGAGAAGAAATGGCACCGCTGGACGACGGCTGCGGTCGGCGAGAAGGGCGGCGACACCTGGAAACCCGGCATGGCCGACAACGGCGGCGCACCGACCTGGCTGACCGGCACCTACGACCCGGAACTCGACCTCGTCTACTGGGGCACCGGCAACGGCGGCCCGTGGAACCCGGCCACGCGCGGCGGCGATTCGCTCTACATCTGCTCGGTGCTGGCAATCCGGCCTTCGACCGGCGAGATGGTCTGGCACTACCAGTTCTCACCCGGCGACCCCTACGACTACGACGGCACCAACGAACTGGTGCTCGCCGAGCTGCCCGGCGTCGCCGGCAACAGCGGCACCACCAAGGTGCTGATGCAGGCCAACCGCAACGGCTTCTTCTATGTGATCGACCGCACCAACGGCAAGTTGTTCTCGGCCAGCACCTTCGCCAAGAAGGTCAACTGGGCCAGCGGCGTCGACTTGAAGACCGGCCGCCCGATCGATACGCCGATGACCGCGGCCTTGCGCAAGGCCGAGGAGGGCGGCGACCAGATCGAGGTCTGGCCGAGCGCTTTCGGCGGCAAGAACTGGATGCCGATGAGTTTCGACCCGGCGCGCAAGTTGGCGTACTTCAACACCATCAACCTGGGCATGAAGGTCAAGTACGTCAAGCAGGCCCGGCCTGGCGGCCCGAACTGGTGGCTGGGGCTGGAACTCGGCGGCTTTGCCTCGCCCGAGGACGGCAACCGCGGCTCGCTGGTGGCCTGGGACCCGGTGTCTGGCAAAAAGGTCTGGGAAGCCACGAGCAAGGCGCCCAACTGGTCGGGCGTGCTGTCGACCGCCGGCGGGCTGGTGTTCACCGGCGCGCAAACCGGCGAGTTCATGGCTTTCGATGCCGACAGCGGCAAGAAGCTCTGGCAGTTCCAGACCGGCTCGGGCATCAGCGGCCTGCCGATCGCCTGGGAAAAGGGCGGGCGCCAGTACATCACCGTGCTCAGCGGCTCGGCCACCGTCTATGCGGCGCTGGCCGGCGACCCGGAACTCGGCAACGTGCCAGCCGGCAGCTCGGTCTGGACCTTCGCGCTGGCACCGGACTGATGCGGCGCGGCACACCGTCGCCATGGCGCCGTCTGGCCATCGCGACGGGGTGGCTGCTGGCCAGCGCGCCAGCGCTGGCCCAGCCGGCAGACGCGGCGGCGCTGGCCGATGCCGGCCGTCGCAGCTACACCAGCAGTTGTGCGCGCTGCCACGGCATCGGCCTCGTCAGCACCGGCTACGGCTACGACCTGCGCACCTTCCCGAAGGACGACAAGACGCGCTTCGTCCACTCGGTGACCAAGGGCCTGCGCAACATGCCGGCCTGGGAGGGCGTGCTGAAGACCGAGCAGATCGACGCGATCTGGGCCTACATCCTGCAGGTGCAGGCGGCGCAATAGGCCTTGAACAGGCCTTGAATAGGCCGTGGCGTGTGAGCCCGAACCATCTCGACCAGACCCCGACAGGCGTCAGCTAGACTGCACCGACATACCGACAAGTGCTGGCGGACAGCAGGCTGAAACAGGACCCGATCCTGTTCATCAGCAGCGCGCCAGCCGCAACGAGGAGCCCGACTTGTCCCTCAGTGACATCGACATCGCCCGCCAAGCCCGCATGCTGCGCATCACCGATCTGGCGCGCGACCGACTCGGCATCGCCGACGAACACCTGGTGCCCTATGGGCATTACAAGGCCAAGTTGGCCTTGCCCTACGTCGAGGCGCTGGCGGCCGGTGACGGTCCGCAAGGCCGCCTGGTCCTGGTGACCGCGATCAGCCCGACGCCGGCCGGTGAAGGCAAGACCACCACCACCGTGGGCCTGGGCGACGCGCTGAACGCCATCGGCAAGAAGGCCATGATCGCGCTGCGCGAACCGTCGCTCGGACCGGTCTTCGGCATGAAGGGCGGCGCCACCGGCGGCGGCCGGGCCCAGGTCGTGCCGATGGAAGACATCAACCTGCATTTCACGGGTGACTTCTCGGCCATCGGCCTGGCGCACAACCTGCTCTCGGCCGCGCTGGACAACCACATCCACCACGGCAACGCGCTCGACATCGACGTGCGCCGGGTGACGTGGAAGCGCGTGATGGACATGAACGACCGCGCGCTGCGCAACATCACCGTGGGCCTGGGCGGGCCGGCCAACGGCTACCCGCGGCAGGACGGCTTCGACATCGTCGTGGCGTCGGAGGTGATGGCCATCCTGTGCCTGTCGACCTCGCTGGCCGATCTGAAGCAGCGGCTGGGCCGCATCATCGTGGCCGAGACCCGCGACCGCAAACCGGTGCGCGCGGCCGACCTGAAAGTCCACGGCGCGATGACCGTGCTGCTGCGCGATGCGCTGGCGCCCAACCTCGTGCAGACCATCGAGAACAACCTGGCGCTGTTGCACGGTGGGCCCTTCGCCAACATCGCGCACGGTTGCAATTCGGTGATCGCCACGCGCACGGCGCTGCGCCTGGCTGACTACGTGGTCACGGAAGCCGGTTTCGGCGCCGACCTGGGCGCCGAGAAATTCATCGACATCAAGTGCCGCAAGTCCGGCCTGGCGCCGGCGGCCGCCGTCGTCGTGGCCACGGTGCGCGCCTTGAAGTACCACGGTGGCGTCAACCTCGGCGACCTGGGCGGCGAGAACCTGCCGGCGCTGGAACGCGGTCTGGCCAACATCACACGGCACCTGCACAACCTGCGCGAGGTGTTCGGTCTGCCCTGCGTGGTCTCGATCAACCACTTCGCCAGCGACACCGAAGCCGAGCACGCCCTGCTGCGCGAGCGCATCGGCGCCTTGGGCGTGCCGGTGCACACCGCCCGCCATTGGGCTGAAGGCGGGCGCGGCGCAGCGAACTTGGCGCATGAAGTGGTGCGCCTGTGCGAGCAGCCCAGCACCTTGCGCTTTGCCTACGAAGACGCCGACCCGCTGTGGGACAAGTTGCACAAGCTGGCCACCACCACCTATGGGGCCAACGGCATCAGCGCCAGCACGGCGGTGCGTGCGCAGATCGACCGCTTGCAGCAGGGCGGCTACGGCCACCTGCCGGTCTGCGTCGCCAAGACGCAGTACAGCTTCTCGACCGACCCCACGCTGCGTGGCGCGCCCGAAGGCCATGTGCTGGACGTGCGCGAAGTGCGCCTGTCGGCCGGCGCCGAGTTCGTCGTCATGGTGTGCGGCGACGTGATGACCATGCCCGGCCTGCCCAAGGTGCCGTCGGCCGAACGCATGGACCTGGACGAGCAAGGGCAGATCGTCGGCCTGTCCTGACGGGCTTGCGGGCAGCGGCGGTTCATGGCCAACAACACCGCGCGCCTGTACCGCATCGAGGCGCTGATCCGGGCGCGCGGGCACATCAGCTTTGCCGACTTGCGGGCCGATCTGGAGGTCTCGCCGGCCACCTTGAAACGCGACCTGGAATACCTGCGCAGCCGCCTGGGTGCACCCATCGAGTACGACCGCGACCTCAATGCCTACCGCTTCGGCGCGGCCTATGTCGGCACCCGGCACGAACTGCCGGGGCTGTGGTTCGACGAGCGGGAGTTGTATTCGCTGCTGATGGCGCAGCAGTTGCTGGCCGGCCTGGATACCGGCGGTCTGCTGGCGCGGCATCTGCAGCCGCTGCTGGACCGCATCCACCACCTGCTGGGCAGCGGCGAGGGCAGGGCGGCTGCCGACCGGCTGCTGCAGCGCGTGCGCATCGTCAGCGCGCTGCGCCGGCCGGTTCCCAGCCGCTGCTTCGAGCGCGTCAGCGCCGCGCTGCTGCACCGCCGCCGCCTGCACCTGCGCTACCTGACCCGCGGCCGCGGCGCCAGCAGCGAGCGCGACGTGTCGCCGCAGCGCCTGGTCCACTACCGCAACACCTGGTACCTGGACGCCTGGTGCCACCGCGCCGGTGCCCTGCGGCGCTTTGCCCTGGACGCCATGGAAGAGGCCACGCTGCTGGACACCCCCGCCCAGGACATGGCCCTGGCCGACGTCGAGGCCGAGATGGACAGCGGCTACGGCATCTACGCCGGCGGGCAACAACGCTGGGCGCTGCTGCTTTTCGACCGTCAGGCCGCGCAGTGGGCCAGCCGCGAGGAATGGCATCCCTCGCAGCAAGGGCGCTGGCTGGCCGATGGCCAGTTCGAGATGCGCCTGCCTTATGTCGATGAAACCGAACTGGTGATGGATGTGCTGCGTCAGGGCGACCAGGTGCGGGTCCTGGAGCCGGCCGACCTGGCCCAGCGCGTGCAGCAAAGGCTGCTTGCGGCCGCCGCGCGCTATGGCGATGGCGGGATGGTCGACCCCGTACGAGCCCTGGAGCCGCTCGGCAGGCCACCTTCACGGACCCGTCCGATGCGGAGCGACCAGCCCCTGATCCCGCCACCGCGCAGCAGCCGGCCAGACCCGACGCGCTAGATCATCACCACCTGCCCTTTGCCCGACGCCTTCGCGGCGTACATGGCGGCATCGGCTTGCTGGATCACCCGCTCGGCGCCCAGCGTATCGCCAGCGAAGCAGACCACGCCGATGCTGGCCGACACCTGCAAGACCTTGTCCTCGAAAGCAACCGGCACCAGGATGGCCTGCAACAGCTTTTCGCCCACCGCGAGTGCACCGATGCCGGAGGTGGCGCTGGACAGCAGCACCACGAATTCATCGCCACCCAGCCGGGCCACGGTGTCGCTGCGGCGCACGGCCGCGGCCAGGCGTTGGGCCAGGACCGTCAGCACCGCATCGCCGGCGGCATGGCCGTGGTCGTCGTTGACCTGCTTGAAGCGGTCGAGGTCCACGAACAGCAGGGCCACCGGGCCGCCCGTGCGGGTTGAATGTTGTATCGCAGCCTGCAGCCGGTCGAGCAAGAGCGCGCGGCGCGGCAGGCCGGTCAATTCGTCGTGCAGGGCACGCGCCAGCAGTTCCACCTCCTTGCACTTGCGATGCTGGGCAAAGGCAATGCTTCGCTGCAGCATCGCGCTGTCGAAACTGCCTTTGACGAGGAAGTCCTGCGCGCCGAAGGCCACGGCTTCCATCCCCATCGGGGCGCTGGCGCCACCGCTGAGCACGATGATGGGCAGCTTGCCGTCGATCTGCGTGACGTCTTTCAAGGTCTGCAAGCCCTGGCTGTCCGGCAGGCCCAGGTCCAGCAGCACCGCCTGGCAATGCGGATCGACACGCAGCATGGCCAGCGCCGCATCGACGCGTTGCACCCAACGCAGCGGCGGCAGGCCGCAGGGTGTCATGTCCGCGAGCAGGGCCTGGGTCAGCCGGGCGTCGCCGGGGTTGTCCTCGACGAGCAGCAGGTAGTCGGGCGATGGCAAGACCTCAGCGTCCACGCGGTGCCTGTCCCAGCGTGAAACGGAACACCGCGCCAGCGCCGGCAGCGCTCTCGGCCCAGATGGCGCCGCCATGGCGCTCGATGCTGTGCCTGGCACTGAACAGGCCCAGCCCGGTGCCTGCGTGGCCGGCCGACGTGGGCAGGCGCTCAAAGGCCGCGAACAGGCGGCCGACCTGTGCCGGGTCGAAGCCCACACCGTTGTCGCGCACGAAGAAGACGGGCTCGGCATCGCCTATCCGTTCGCAGCCCAGTTCGATGTCAGCCTGGGCCTGGGTCCCGGTGTACTTCCAGGCGTTGTCCAGCAGGTTCTGCAGCACGCTGTTGACCAACGCGCGGTCGCCCGATGCGCTGAGGCCTGCGCCGATCTGCCAGCGCACCCGGCGCTCGGGCTGCGCGGCATTCAGCCGCTCGGCTATCGATCCGGCCATGGCCGACAGATCCAGGGTCTCGCGCTCGACGTCCTGTTGGCGCAGCACCGTCAGCTCCATCAGGCGTTCGATCAAGGTGTTCATTTCCAGCGCCGAATGCTCGACCAACTGAAGCCGCCGCCAGGCTGTGGTCGACAGCAACTCCTCGGCCTCGCGGGCGACCAATCGGGTCATGCCGATGATGCCGTTCAAGGGACTGCGCAGGTCGTGGGCCATGACCCGGTTCAGCGTGCGCAGTTCGGTGTTCGACTGCTCCAGCAAGACGGTGCGCTCGGTCAAGCGCGCCTGGCTGCTGCGCAGGCCTGCGCTGAATTGCCGCCGCTGCAAGGCGTGGTGCATCGCGCGCAGCAGCGTCACGCTGTCGGTGTCGGCTTTGGCCAGGCTGTCCTCGGCGCCTGTGCCCAAGGCTTGCAGCGCCAGTTGCTGGTCGTCGTTGCCGGTCAGGATGACCACCGCTGTCCCTGGTGCTGCACGCTGCACCGCGAAGAAACTGGCCAGTCCCTGGCTGTCGGGCAGGCCCAGGTCGAGCAGCACGACGTCGGCAGCTTCTGCGCGCAGGGCATCCAGGCCAGCGGCCAGCGTTGCGGCTTGCCGGACCGCGCAGGCCGGGCCGAAACGCTCGTCCAGGTAGCCGCGCACCAGGCGCGCATCGCCCGGGTTGTCCTCGATCACCAGCACGTGCTTGAGGGCACTCAAGGGCGGTTTTTCGTCTGCCGTTGTGGGCGTATGGGTCGGCATGACTCAGCCCAGCCGACCTGGCAACAGCACCGTCTGGAACCAGTAGCTGTGGATCTGGCCCACCAGCGCGAGGAAGGCCTGGAAGTCATCGGGTTTGACCATGTAGGCATTCGCATGGAATCGATAGGCCTCCAGCACATCCGCCAGTGCGGACGACGAGGTCAACACCACCACCGGTATCGACAGCAGCGCGGGGTCCTGCTTGATCGCGGCCAGCACCTCCTGGCCGCCCAGGCCGGGCAGGTTCAAGTCCAGCAGCACCAGGTCCGGCCTGGACCCGCCCTCGTCGCCATCGCCGCCTTCGTGGCGCAGGCGGGCCAGGGCCTGTTCACCCGAACGCATCCAGTGCAGCACGACGGGCAACTGGCTCTCGGTCAGGGCTTCCTGCACCAGGCGCATGTCGGCCGGGTTGTCCTCGATCAGCATCAGATCCATGCGCCGGCTGCTAGCGCGCTGCGTACTCATGACGCGCGGGGGGGGGGGGGGCAGCCGATGAGAGGCTTCGTTGCTGGCCATAGCGGCTCCATGGACGGCGCAGCGTCCAAGGGACGCGGAAGGCGCTGCGCAATGAATCACTGTAAGAAGTGTTGCCGCAGCCGTCTGCGGGGAGAGTTGGACGGGCCCTGGCGGGGCCGGCTGACGGCGCAGGCCAGGCGGGGCCTGGACTCAATGTTCGTCGGCGTCGATCAAGCCGCTGCGGATCGCGAACAGCACCAGCGCGGGCACGTCGCCGACGCCGATCTTGGCCATCAGCCGGCTGCGGTAAGACTCCACGGTCTTCGGCGACAGGTGCAACAAGGCACCGATCTCGCTGCTGGACTGACCGCGCACCACCAGCACGATGATCTGCCGCTCGCGCGGCGACAGGCTCTTCAGCGCCGCCTCCGGTTCGACCTCGATCAGCCCCTGCACGGCCAGTTCGCCCACATCGGCGCCCAGGTAGCGCCGGCCCTGCAGCACCGTGGTGATGGCCTGCATCAGCTCGCTGGATGCCGAGCCCTTGAGCAGATAGCCCAGCGCAGCGACTCGGCCACGTCGCGCGGCCGGGCCGACATCGTCAACACGATGGTGCGCACGCTGAGTCCGCGGCGTTGCAACTCGGCCAGCAGTTCGAGGCCGGAGCGCAGGCCCAGGTGCAGGTCGAGCACCAGCACCTCGGGCGCGAGCCGGACGATGTCGGCCAGCGCCTGGGTCGGGTCGGCGGATTCACCCACCACCGGGTGCCCTTCAGCCGCCAGCACCAGACGCAGGCCATCGCGCAGCATGGCGTGGTCGTCGACCAGGTAGACGCGGGTCATGGCCCGCTCAAGCGCCAGCGCAAGCTGACCCGGGTGCCGCCACCGGGCTCGGCCGTCACCCCGAAGTCGGCGTGGATGGCCAGGCAGCGCTCGCGCATGCCGACGATGCCCAGATGGCCGGGCCGCCCGCGCGCCAGAAGCGGCGGGATGCCGATGCCGTCGTCCACGATGTCGAGCTGCAAGCCGTTTTCGTCGCCTTCCAGCAGCACCCGCACCAGCGAGCCGCCGGCATGCAGCAAGGCGTTGGCCAGCGCCTCGCGCGCCACCATGAAGGCCGCATGCTCCACCGTGTCCGGCCAGCGCAGGCCGGACAGGCCGTCGGCCACTTCCATCAGCACGTCCACCGGGACCTGGCCGCGAGCCGCGACCTCGTTGGCCAAGGCCGCCACCAGGCCCTGGTCCTCCAGCAAGGGCGGGCGCAGGTCGGCCATCACATGCCGCACGTCCTGCACCATCTGGTCCAGCAGTTCCGCGACGCGCGCGTTCTGGGCTCTCAGCGCCGGCGGCATCACCGCGGCATGCACCCGCAGGCAGGCTTCCAGGTTCAGCCTGGCGACGGCCAGGGTCTGGCCCAGATGGTCATGCAGGGCCTGGGCCACGCGCTGGGTCGTCAGGCGCTCCTGGTCCAGCAGCCGCTGGGTGAGCTGGGACAACTCGAACTCGAAGGACAGCGACGCCTGCTTGGCGTCGTGCCGTGCGCCGGTGTCGGACAGGTAGACCGTCAGGCCTTGTGGCGACGGGTGGATGCGGCTCTCGATCCAGCCGCTGAACGGCTCGTCACAGGCTTCAACGAGCACCACAGCCTGGGTTGCCATCGCGCGCCGCAGCGCTGCGCCCAGCGGCTGTTGCGCCAGCGCAGGAAACACCGACCAGATCGAACGGCCCAGCAGCACATGGTCGTGCGGGTGGCCCGCCAAGGCAGCGGCCTTCGGGTTGACGTAGACGAAGCGCCATTCGCGGTCCAAGGCCACGAAGCCGTCGCCGACCCGCTCCAGCACGTCGCGCAACTGATCACGGGCGGCGATGGAGGCTTCAAGCGCCACCTGGCGCAGGCGGTCCACTTCGCGGCGCTGCAGCCGCCCGCGCTGCGCGGCAAAGCGGATGCAGCGCCGCAACTGCCCGGCGTCGAAGGCGCCTTTCACCAGGAAGTCCTGTGCGCCCGCGGCCACCGCCTCGGCGCCGAGGTCGGTACGGCCGTCGCCCGTCAGCACGATGATCGGGCTATCGGTGGCCGCCGCCTGCAGGGCCAGCAAGCCCTGCAGCCCCTCGCTGTCGGGCAGTCCCAGGTCGAGCAGCACCGCACGGCAGTCGGGCTCCGTGCTCAAGGACTGCAGGGCCTGCGCGACGGTCTGCACCCAGCACAGCGCGGGATCGCCGGGTTGCGGGTCTTCCTCGAGCAGGCTGAGGGTCCAGCGCGCGTCGCCGGGGTTGTCCTCCACCAGCAGCAGGTAGCCGTCCGGCGTCATGGGCGACTCAGCGGGCACGGCTGGGCAGCAGCACCGCCGTCAGCCAGTAGCTGCACAGGCTGGCCACCAGCGCCAGGAACTGTTCGTAGTCGTCGGGCTTGACGGCATAGCTGTTGGCATGGGCCGCATAGGCCGCCAGCACATCGGCGCGCGCGGCTGACGAGGTCAGCACCACCACCGGGATGCTCAGCAAGGCCGGATCGCGCTTGATCGCCAGCAGCACCTCGAGCCCGTTCAGGCCGGGTCCGTTCAGATCCAGCAGCACCAGATCGGGCCTGGGGCTGGCGGCCCTGTCGCCGCTGCGCCGCAGGAAGCCCAAAGCCGTCTCACCGGAGGGCACCCAGTGCAGCCGTGCCGGCACACCGCCTTCGGCCAAGGCCTCGCGAACCAGCCGCACATCGGCCGGGTTGTCCTCGACGAGCAGGATCTCCAGGGTCATGCCGCAGTATCCGGCTTCGGGTCGGGCAGGGTGAAGAAGAAGGTGGCGCCCTGGCCGGGTTGCGACGCCAGGCCGATCTGCCCGCCGTGCCGCTCGACCACCTTCTTGCAGATGGCCAGCCCGATGCCGGTGCCTTCGTGCTCGGACCGCAGGTGCAGCCGCTGGAACATCACGAAGATGCGGTCGAAATACCTCGGCTCGACCCCGATGCCGTTGTCGCTGACGCTGATGCGCCAGGCCGCGCCCTGCCGCTCGGCGCCGATGTGGATCACCGGTGCGGCTGCGCCGCGGAACTTCAAGGCGTTGCTCAGCAGGTTGTCCAGCAACTGGCCCATCTGCGCGGCGTCGGCCCGCACCGTGGGCAGGGGATCGTGGGTCACGGTGGCCCCCGTTGCGCTCAAGCGGTCGCGCAGCGTGTGCAGCGCGTCGGCCAGCACCGCGTCCAGCGCCACCGGCGGCCGGTGCGGGGTCAGTCTGGTGCTGTCGACTTGCGCCAGGGCCAGCAGGTCCCGGATCAGCGCCTGGGCGCGCAGGCCGCCATCGACCATGAATTGCACGAACTCCTGCGCCTCGGGCAACAGGCCCGCGCCGTGCCGGCGCAGCAGCAGCAGCCCGTAGTTGGTGACCATGCGCAAGGGTTCCTGCAGGTCGTGCGAGGCGACGTAGGCGTAGCGTTCCAGGTCCTCGTTGGAGCGCGCCAGTTCGGCGGCCGTGGTGGCCAGCGCCGCATCGAGTGCGCGGCGCTCGGTCACGTCCTCGACCGTGCCGACGAAACCATCGGCCGGCTGGTCGGGCTGCAACAGCGTGATCCTGCCGCGAACCCAGATGTAGTCGCCGCCGGAACGGCGGTAGCGGTGTTCGCTGGCCTGCATGCCGCCCCCGTCCAGCGCGGCCCGCCGCAGCGCCAGCACCCTGGGCAGATCGTCGGGATGTATGCCCTGGCGCAGATCGGCGCTCAGGGCCTGCGCCCCGGTCAGCCCGGTCAGCGCTTGCCACGCGGCATTGGCGTAGGTGACCCGCCCGGCCGAGTCGGTGGTGAACATGCCGTGGGGCGACACGTCCATCACCCGGCGCAGGAAGCGCTGCTGCTCGGCGAGGTCCAGCTCCAGCTGCTTGCGCGTGCTGATGTCCTGGAAGGTCCCCACCAGGCGGACCGGCTGACCGGCTTCGGATTCGACCATGCCCACCGTCCGCACCCAGATGCGCTCGCCGCCGGCGCGGATGAAGGGCAACTCCAGGTCCCAGGGCTCGCCGGTGGCCAGGCTGCGGCCGATCGCCGTCTGAACGGCATCGCGGGCCTCGGGCGCATAGAAGTCGATCGCGCTGGCCAGCTCCGGCACGTGGTCGGCAGGCACGCCATGGATGCGGCGCGTCTGCTCGGACCAGGTGATGGTCTGGCTGGCGATGTCCAGCTCCCAACCACCGACACCGGCCAGCTCGCCAGTGCGGGCCAACAGCGCCTCGCTCTTGACCAGCGCGCGTTCGGCGCGCAGGCGGTCGGTGACGTCCTGCAGCGCCGTCATCACTCTCAGCACCTGGCCGTCGCTGTCGCGTTCAAAGTAGGCCGACATCAGCAAATCCACCACCTGGCCGGACTTGTGCAAGGCCTCGAGGGGGATGTTCTCGCACACGCCGGTTTCGGCCATCGTGAGCCTGGCGAGCCGCCGCACCTCGCGCGAGCGCGGCGTCAGGAAGTCGGGCACATGGCACGCCAGCACCTCGTCGCGCGTGTAGCCGAGGCTCTTCAGCCAGGTGTTGCTGACCGACAGCATGCGACCGTCCGGGGCGCTGGATTGCAGCATCGCCGGTGTGGCCTCGTACAGCTGCTGGTAGCGCGCCGCCGCCTCGGCAGCCGTCTGTTCTGCCTGCACCTGGCGGGTGATGTCGGTGATGACGACGAAAAGTCCGCGCCGCTCGCCGGCGCCGCCGCCGGGCCCGGGAATGAGGTTGACCAGTTCGTGGCGCAGGGGCCCGGCTGCCGACGCCACCTGGCGTTGAAACACCTGCGGCTGCCCGGCGCGCGCCGCATCGGCAAAGTGCTTGGCCCGTGCATACACGGCGGGCTCCAGCAATTCGGAATAGTGCAGGCCGAACAATTGCGCCGGCGTCAGGCCCCACGCGGCGGCGTAAGGCGCGTTGGCATACAGGTTCCGTTCGTCCGCGCCCCACAGGCTGATGCGCAGGCTCGACTGGTCCAGCCCCGCTTGCAGCTCGGCTGCGAGTCGCGCGCGGGGCTGCGCACGCTTGTGCTCGGTGATGTCGCGCGCGATCTTGGAAACAGCAACGACCCGGCCCGTGCGGTCGCGCAGCGCCGACAGGGTGACGGAGACGTCGATCAGGGCACCGTCCTTGCGCAGGCGTTGGGTCTCTAAGTTCGAGATGTTGCCGGCAGCCCGCACCTGAGCGATCAGGTCGGCCACCTCCTGGAGGCGATCGGCCGGGAACAGGCGGCCGATGGACTGTCCGATCATCTCGTCGGCGGCGTGGCCGAAGATCTTCTCGGCGGCCGGATTCCAGCTCAACACGGTGCCGTCCAGGGTCTTGGTGATGATGGCGTCGTTGGCCTGCGCAATGATGGCGGCGGCATGCGCGCCGGCCGCATCGGCCAGGGCATCGCGCATCAACGGAATGTTCGCCATCACAGGGTTTCCAACGGCCGGGCGGTGGCAGGGGCCACCCTGGCGGGTTCTGGCAAGGTGAAGTGGAAGCGCGATCCGCCGCCGGGCTCGGATGTGACGCCGATCTTGCCGCCATGGCGCTCGACGACGCGTTGGCAGATGGCCAGCCCGATGCCGGTGCCCTCGTCTTCAGAACGCACGTTCAGGCGCTGGAAGATCACGAAGATCTGGTCGAAATACTTCGCGGCGATGCCGATGCCGTTGTCGCTGACCGTGATGCGCCAGTAGCCCTGGCTGCGGCTGGCGCCGACATGCACCTCGGGTGCTGCGGTGCCACGGAACTTGATCGCGTTGGTGATGAGGTTGCTCAGCAACTGACCCAACTGCCGGGCGTCGCCCGTGACGGTGGGCAAGGCATCGCGCGTGATGGTGGCCCCGCTGGACTGGATGGGTTGCCGCAGTTGCGCCAGGACATCGTCCAGCACCGCGTCCAGCGCCACCGCCTGCATGGGCTGGGCTTGCGTGTCGAGCTGGGCCAGACTGAGCAGGGCGCGGATCAGTGCCTGTGCGCGCCGGCCCCCTTCCACCATGAAGTTCAGGAACTCCTGGGCTTCGGTGTCCAGTTTTTCGCTGTGGCGGCGCATCAGCAACTGGCCATAGCTGTTGACCATGCGCAACGGTTCCTGCAGATCGTGGGCAGCGACATAGGCGAAGCGCTCCAGGTCGCGGTTCGACCGGGCCAGGTCTTCACTCTGCTGGGCCAGGCTCTCGTCCATCCGTCGACGTTCGGTCACGTCACGCCCGACCACCTGGAACTCGACCAGCTGACGGCGCTCATCGAAATAGGCGCGGTTGACGAACTGGCCCCAGCGCACCTCGCCGTTCCGCGCGTGAACCCGGTTCTCGACCGTGGCCACCGGACTCTCAGGCGAGACCCGCGCCAATGCCGCTTCAACTTGCGGCAGGTCTTCGGCCACGACGACGGGCTGCCAGATGTGGCCGATGAGCGCCTCGGCCGGCTGGCCGAAGAAGTCGCAGAAGGCCGCGTTGGCAAACACGATGGTGCCGTCAGCCTTGAAACGAAAGATCATGTCGGTCTGCCCGTCCAGCACGGTGCGGTAGCGCTGCTCGCTGGCCTCGAGTGCCAATTCGGCCAGCTTGCGCGCCGTGATGTCGGTGTGCAGCACGACGGCGCCCTCGCAGGGCGCCTGCATCGGGTAGGCGCTCATCTGGAACCAGCGCCGCTCCGTCGGTGTGTCGCCGAGATAGTCCAGCGTGAAGTGGCTGTTGCGCCCGGCCAGCACCTCGGCGATGCCCTGCCAGGCCGCCGCGGCCTCGTCGCCGTCGGGTCCGCCTTGGGCGGCCAAGCAGATGTCACGGTAGCTGATGCCCTGTGGCTCGGCGCAGGCCGGCGTGCCACCGTTGACCAGCGCGAACTCCATCCAAGCCTGATTGACGGCGACGACCAGGCCATGCGCATCCAGCACGCACAGGTGCTGCGGGCTGGAATCCAGGATGGTCTTCGTGAAGGCCTCGCGCTGGCGCAGCGCGTCGATCTCGATCAGCGAACCCAGGTCGGCGGCCGCAGCCCGTTCGGCCGACGTCCAGGGCAGGGCCGAGCCGCGCACTTCCTGCCGGAATTGGGCAAAGGACTTGCGCGGCGAAATGCGACCGTCCGCTTCCAGGGTGTGGGCATGGGCGGGGTCACCGCCCCAGCGCAGATGCTGCGCGCGTTCGTCGCGGAACCAGACCATGCTGACGCCGGGCATCTGGGGCACCGAAACGAAGAGGGCGCCTGCGATGCCCTGCGTCGCCACGCCGGAGCCCATGTCCTGTTCGAGCCGGGACGTGGCAAACACGGCCCCGTCAGGGGCCCGGGCCCGCCGTCGGGCATGCAGTTCCAGCACCTGCGCCGCATCCGGCGTGTGGCCGATCAGTTCGGTGGCGCCGTGGACGACCAGCGCGAAGCCGTCGGCGCCGACCACATCCATCACCTCCTGGCCTTCGCGGCGCCGGATCAGTCCCCGCAAGTCGTGGGCCCGGATCGTGCTGACCAGGGTGACCCGCCGCGCCGCGAGGTCCAGGGCGCGGGCCTTGTCCTGCTTGAGCCCATCGGTTCCGATCACGCTGGCGAGGTCTTCGCAGAAGCCGGCGAAGTCGTCGCGCAGCCCCGGGCTGACCGCAAGCGGCCCCGCGTGGTGGTGACAGGCCACCAGGCCCCACAAGCGGTCGTCGATCACCAGCGACCCCACCAGGGTCGCCTTAACCCCCATGTTGTGGCAATACTCGATGTGAACCGGCGAGACGCTGCGCAGGCTGGAGGCCCCCAGGTCGATGGGGCCGACGCCGGCCGCGGTCAGCAGCGCCGACGGCCGGTAGCCGACGTCGGCGATCTGGCGCACCTTGCACGAACGGTAGAGCGCGCGCGCCTGCGGCGGAATGTCGCTGGCGGGGAAGTGCAGGCCCATGAAAGGCTCGATGTGCTGCGCCCGCGCCTCGCCGATGACCTCGCCATGCCAGTCGCTGTCGAAGCGGTAGACCATGACGCGGTCGAAGCCCAGGATGCGGCGCACGGCCTCGCACCCCTGGCCGGCGATTGACATCAGCCCTTGGACGCGCCGCAGCGGGCCTGTGGCCTGCCGGAAAGCCTGCGCGGCGGCATCGTCGCCGGCGGCCGTGGCCTCGATGTCCAGCAGCACCTGGCCGCGGTCGTTGGTGCGCGCACGGGCCTGGTAGGGCGCTTGCGGCAGGGGCACCGATGGTGTCAGGTCGCTGCCCATCGGCGCCGCCGCCAGCAGGCGCTCGGCGGCGCCGGCACCCACGACGCCGGACAGGGGCAAGCCCAGCAGCCGGTCGGCCGGCAGGGCCAGGATCGCCGCGCAGGACTCGCTGGCGGCCACCACGCAAGCCGTAGCCGGGTCGACCACCAGCAGGGCACCCTGCGGCTGCACGGCGCCGGGGAAACGGATGGGTTCGGTTTCACAGGGCGTGAGGTCAGCGGCACGCTGGGTCGTCGGGATCATGTCTGGCCCTCCTGCAGTGACCGTGGCGGGCGTACCCTCGGTGCCTCCAGGGTTCGGGTGAGCCTGGCCCGGCCCCTGGGGCTCGGTGAGTGTAGGCAGCGCGTGACCGGCGGATCGGCGATGTCGGCGATTCAGCAAGGCTTCCCGCCTGTGCCCATCCAGGTCTCCCGGCAGCGCCTGGCGGCGCGCTGCCTACACTGCGGTTCCCGCAGGCTGGGGCGGGCTCGCCCGAACCCTGGGGGCACCGAAAGTACACAGGCCACGTTCACTGCAAGCAGCCCGACATGATTCCGACGACCCCGCGTGCCACTGAGCTCACGCGCAGCAAGACCGAACCCCTGCTTTTCCCCGCCGCCGTGGTGGCCTGTCACCCTGACGCGGGACTGCTGGCGCCATGAGGCTGCCGCGCATGCCAGCAAGCCCTTGGCCCAAGGCCTGGCGCGGCCAAGGGGGGGTGATCTGGGTGATTGTGGCCGGGTCCGTCGTCACGCTCGCGGCCTTGCTCGGCTGGACACAACAGGCCCTGGTGCAGGAGCGCGAGCAAACCTACGCGCAAATCCAGGACATCAACAGCAAGCTGGCCCTGTCGGACGAGGTCCGCATCCGCAGCCTGCTGTCTTCTCTGGACAAGGTGCTGCTGGTGTTGCGCCGGGACTTTGCCGTCCATCCAACGATGACGCCCCGCGAACTGATGGCCCGTCTGGATGAGCTCAAGTTGGACCGGGAACTCAGCCCCCACATGAGTTTTACGGATGCCGACGGCACCGTGGTTCTGACCAGTGCAAACGACGGCAATGAATTACCAAAATCAATAAACGTTGCTGACCGGGCCTATTTCCAGAAGCAAAAGGCGGCACTAGATGATTCGGTGCAGATGGGCCAACTCGTCCAGTCCCGTATCTCCAAGAAATTGGCCATACCGTTGTCCCGGCGCCTCATCAACAAGGACGGATCATTTGGTGGCCTTGTCACCCTGACGGTGGACCCCAACCTTTTCACCGAGCCGTTTGCGCAGACCAGCATGGGTCCAGACGCGACGCGCGCCCTCATGGCACGGGATGGGTATACCTTGTTGCGCCTGAATGGCGGCAAGATCGCCTACGGTGGCGATACCCGGAAATCCCAGTTGTATATCGAACTCAATAAGGCCCCGGTGGGCTGCTACACCGCCATCGCGGCCTCCGATGGCCTACGCCGGTCTGTCTGTTATCGGGCCATCGATCCCTATGCCCTCATCATTCTGGCGGGATCTTCGGTTGCCAGCATCGATGCGCTCTACGGGGACACGGCCCGGAAATACATCGGGGCAGCGTCCCTTGTGGCTGTGCTGATTGCGGGGTCAGCCTTCCTGTTGATCCTGGCCATCGTGCGCCAGAGGAAGATGTTGGCAAGCCAGCAGAACTTCAGGCGGATCCTTGAGTTGGTTCCGCAGTCGGTCGTTCGGATGAATGCTCAGGGCGACATCGCTTGGGTCAATCGCCGCACCGTCGATTTCGCCGGCGCCAGCGCTGACGAACAGGCCGATGGATTTGATTGGGTTGCCCATGCCATCCACCCGGAAGACCTGACCCGCTTGACCGATTTTCTTCGATCGGCATTCCAGTCGCGTCCCGGCGAAAAACTCTTCGAATACCGCAAGCGCCGGTTCGATGGTGTCTACAGGTGGTTCGAGGCCCAGGTCACACCGGTACAGGGTCAGGCGGGGGAAAGCGAATATTTCCTGGTCACCAGCACGGACATCACCGAACGCAGGCAGGCCGATTTCGATGCGCGCCGGCTCAGCGCCCTGGCGGCCGAGAACCGGCAAGTGCTGGAGGCCAGCCGCCTCAAGAGCGAGTTCCTGGCCAATATGTCGCACGAATTGCGAACGCCGCTCAATGCGGTCATCGGCATCGCGGATCTGCTGCAGTCAGGCAAACTCCATCACGAGTCTCCCACGTATTCGAGATTCCTGGGGCATATCGGTACCAGCGGGCGCCACTTGCTGCAGTTGATCAACGACGTGCTGGACCTGTCCAAGGTCGAGTCGGGGAAGTTCGACTTCTACCCCGTGCCTGTCGATCTGGCCGTGCTGTTCAAGGAAGTGAAGGACATCCTGAAAACAGCGATTTTTGACAAGGGCGTCAGCCTGACGACGGACATCGATCCCGAACTGTCCGACCTGATGATCGATCCGTCACGCTTGAAGCAGGTGCTCTACAACTACCTGTCGAATGCCATCAAGTTCACCGCGTCGGGGGGCGAGGTCACCTTGCGCGCGATGGCCGACGGACCCGCGCACTTCCGCATCGAGGTGCAAGACACCGGCATCGGGATCGCTGATGCCGACCTGCCACGGCTCTTCAACGACTTTCAGCAACTCGATTCCGGCTACAACAAGCAGCACCAGGGTACCGGGCTGGGCCTGGCGCTCACGCGCCGGCTGGTGCAGGCTCAGGGTGGCGATGTCGGCGTGCGCAGCACCGTCGGCGTCGGGAGTGTGTTCCACCTCGTGCTGAACCGGTGCCATGGCCACGACACGCTGGGGGCGCAGACCGAAACAGGGGAGGGCGGGACGACCGAGCGTCATGCGGGGCGCGCGCTGGCATCGGAGATTCAACCGTGAGTGCCCCGCGGGTGCTGATCATCGATGACAACGCCTTGAACATCGAGATCGCCGAGATCGTGCTCACCGAGGAGGGGTTCCAAGTCGAGAGCGCCACCGACGGCACGCAGGGCCTGCAGCGGGTGGCTTCGTTCCGGCCGGACCTGATCCTGATGGACATCCAGATGCCCGACCGGGACGGGCTTGAATTGACGCGCACGCTCAAGGCCGATCCGACCACACGGAACATCAGGCTTGTGGCTTTCACCGCCTTGGCCATGCGCGGTGACGAAGCGAAGTTCCTGGCAGCCGGGTGTGATGGATACCTGTCGAAGCCGATCAACGTCCATCAGTTCGGTGCTCAGGTTCGCGCTTTTCTGCCGGCACCGCCTGACCACGCACAGGGCCGCTGATCAGTTGGAGACGTTGGCAGCCTTGGCCAGCGAGGTGGAGAGGGCGAACTTGCTCTCACATGCCTGATCCGTGACGGCCGTTCAGCCCCGTTTTTAAGTTAACATAATATACATTGTACACAATATAAACATCACCTCTCAGAGGCGCAGCAACACGGCTCAGCCGCCTTGCCCCGTCTCGCGCGTCACTGCCCCGTCGAGACACCCGCTTCCGCCTGCGCGTCCAGTTCGGCGTCATCGTCTTCGCCGGTGGCCTCGGGGGCGCCGGGGGGTATGCGGTCCAGCGGACGGCACAGTTGCCGGTTGAGTTGACTCAGGCGCTCGGACTTCTCGATGGCCGCCAGGACGACCTCGGGATTCATCAAGAGCATGAAGGGGTTGCGTTGCGATGCCGTGTAAGCCATGTCGTTGCTCCAAGGATGGGACCCCACCCCTATCGGCAACTCTAGGCCCGGACCCGAGCCCCGTCGTGTCGGCGTCGCACCAAGTCGCGTGTCAGATGACTTCTGACACGAAGATCTGGCCCGGTGACCGCGACTTTCAGCGCGCGATGGCGGCCAGGCGGGCAGCCAGCTTGTCGCGGCCGCCCAGACGGGCGAAATCGACGGCCGACAGGCCCTGGATATTGCGCACCGCCAGGCTGGCGCTGCGCGCCAGCAGCAGGTCCACGCTGCCTTCCGGCCCGTAGCGCGATGCCATCATCAGCGGCGTCGTGCCGTTGGGCGACGGCGCGTCGATATCGGCCCCGCGTGCCAGCAGCAGCGCCACCACGTCGCTGCCGGGCCCGGCAGCGGCGTAATGCAGCGGCGTCCAACCGCTGCGGTTGACCGGCGCGCCGCGGTTCAAGAGGCGCTCGACCCAGACCGCCTGACCGCGCAAGGCGGCCATCATCAGCGCGGTTTCGCCATTGGCGTTGGCGGCGTCGATGACCGTCCGGGGGTCGGCCAGCAGGGCTGCGGCAACTTTCGGCGAGCCGTCGCGCAGGGCCAGGAGCAAGCCGCTCTGACCCTGTTCGCTGCTCGTGTTGGGGTCGAAACCCTGCGACAGCAAAGCCTGCACCGTCTGCGCGTTGTCGACATTCACGGCCCGGAAAAAGTCCTCGGACGGCCCGGCATGGGCCGCAGAAACTTCAATTCCGACAAGGAGGTAGAAAACTATTCTGAACAATCGCTTCATATCAAGCTCTGGCACTGCCCGGGAGGGCCGGGATGCTGAAAAGGGCTTCGAAATTGGCCGTGGTGGCACGCGCGAGGCTGGCCACGTCCAGGCCCTTGATGGCCGCCAGCTGGGCGCCCACATGAGCCACCCAGGCCGGCTGGTTGGTCTTGCCGCGGTGCGGCAGAGGCGCCAGATAGGGGCTGTCGGTCTCGATCAGGCAGCGTTCCAGCGGCACCCACAGCGCCACATCGCGCAGCGCCTGGGCGTTCTTGAAGGTCAGGATGCCGGAGAAGGACACGTAGAAGCCCATTTCGACCGCCGCCTGGGCGACTTCCAGGGTTTCCGTGAAGCAATGGAAGACGCCGCGCACCTCGCCCTGCCCTTCTTCGCGCAGGATGGCCAGCGTGTCGGCGCTGGCGTTGCGGGTGTGGATGACCAGCGGCAAGCCGGTCGCGCGCGCCGCGCGGATGTGCACGCGGAAGCGCTCGCGCTGCCAGGCCATGTCGGTCGGGCTGCGGCCATTCAGCCTGAAGTAGTCGAGCCCGGTTTCGCCGATGCCCACCACGCGCGGCAGGCGGGCCCGGCTCAGCAGGTCCTCCAGCGCAGGCTCTTGTACGCCTTCGTTGTCGGGGTGCACACCCACGGTGCACCAGAAATTGTCATGGTTCAGCGCCAGGGCATGAACCTGCTCGAACTCTTCCAGCGTGGTGCAGATGCACAGGGCGCGGTCGACCTGGGCGGCGGCCATTTCGCGGCGGATGGCCGGCAACTCTTCGCTCAGCCCGGGAAAATTCAAATGGCAGTGGGAGTCGACAAACATGCGCGGATGAAACGGGGTGTGGGCGACAGCGGCGCGGCGGCAAGCCGGCGCCGCTCAGAGTGTCTGCGTGGGCTTGGCCGACTGGATGCTGGTGCCCAGCACTTCCTCGATCTTGATCTTCAACTGGCGCGACTTGTCGTCGTTGGGGAAGCGCACGCCGACGCCCTGCGTGCGGCCGCCCGACGCATTGGCGGGGGTGATCCAGGCCACTTTGCCGGCCACCGGAAAACGCTGCGGGTCGTCGGGCAGCGACAGCAGCAGGTAGAGGTCTTCGCCCAGGCGGTAGTCGCGCGTGGTCGGCACGAACACGCCACCATCGGTGAACAACGGGATGTAGGCGGCGTAGAGCGCCCCCTTCTCGCGGAAGACCAGTTGGATGACGCTGGGCCGCGCCGGGCTGGCCGCGGCAGGGGCCGGCGCGCTGCGCGGCGCGAGGGCACCCGCCTGGGTCGGGACACGGTCGTTCATGGGACCAGTGTAGCGAACCGGGGCGCGGCTGCCGGGGCGCCCGCTGCCCCGACAGCCCCGGCCTGCAGGGCCAACGCAGCCTGCTGCACCAGGGTCTCGAGCAACAGGCCTTCGTTCCAGGGGTGGTCGTCATGGCGGGCCACCCGGTCCAGTTCACGCGACCAGGCCGCCAGCGCCGCCAGGCGGCCGGCGCGCGGCACGCTGCCCGCCGGAAAGTAGCGCGCCGGGCCACCGCCGGCCAGCGCCATCGCGTCATGGCAAAGCTTGTGCAAGGTGTCCAGCACCAGCGGCATCTTCCAGCCGGCCATGGCCGCGGCCTGGCCGGCTGCCACGCTGCGCGGCAGCGCAGCCCAGGTCGCGGCATCCACACCCGATTGCGCCAGCGCCAGCGCATCCAGCGGACGCCCGCTGCAGGCCGCCAACAGCACCGCAGCGTCGGCCAGGCCCTGGCTGGCCAGCCAGGCGGTTGCCAGGGCGGCTGACGGCGCGTGCAGGATCTGCAACTGGCAACGGCTGCGCACCGTGGGCAGGAGTTGCGCGGGGTCGGCGGTGGTCAGGATCAGGCGCGTGCCGGCCGGCGGCTCTTCCAGCGTCTTCAGCAAGGCGTTGGCCGACTGCACGTTGAAGGCGTCGGCGGGATGCACGACAGCCACCTTGCCCTGGCCCCGCGCGGCCGTCTTGGTCGACCAGTCGATCAGGCCGCGGACTTCGTCGATGCGGATCTGGCGGCTGGGCTTGCGCTTGGAATCTTCGCCGTCGAGCCGGTCGTCCACCAGCGGCCATTCGAAGGCCCGGCGCAGGGTTTCGGGCATCAGCACCATCAGGTCGGGGTGCAGGTGGTTGCGGACCAGACGGCAGGAACCGCAGTGGCCGCAGGGGCCGACTGCCGATGCGGCCGCCGGCCGGCCTTCGCACAACCAGGCCTGGGCCAGCGTCAGCGCGTAGGGCAGCGCGCCCACGCCGGCCGCGCCATGCACCAGCAGGGCGTGGCCGCGCTGCCGGGCCAGCGCGTCGGCCAGCGGCCCGGCCAGCCAGGGCAGCGGCAGCGCGCCCTGCTCGTCGGCCAGCAGGGCTACCACCAGCCGCGCCCCAGCACCACAGCTTCGATCTGCGCCCACACCGCCGTCATCTCGCGTTCGGCGTCGAGCCGGGCGTAGCGCGCCGGCGCCTGCGCCACGCGTTGCGTGTAGGCGACGCTGACGCGTTCGAAGAAGGCCGGGTCTTGCGACTCGAAACGATCGGGTTCGCGGGCCGCGGCGCGGCGAGCGGCGGCAGTGGCCGGCGAGGCTTCGAAGAGCAGCGTCAGATCGGGATGGCGCCCCTGCTGCACCCAGGTTTCCAGCTGTACCAGCACGTCCACGGGAAAGCCTCGCCCGCCGCCCTGGTAGGCAAAGCTCGCGTCGGTGTAGCGGTCGCACAGCACCGTGGCACCGCGCGCCAGGGCCGGCTCGATCTGCTGGCACAGGTGATCGCGGCGTGCCGCGAAGACCAGCAGGGCCTCGGTCAGCGGGTCCATGGGCGCATGCAGCACCAGTTCGCGGATGCGTTCGGCCAGCGGCGTGCCGCCCGGCTCGCGCGTCACGACGACCTCGTGCCCGCGTCCGCGCAGCCACGCTGCCAGGGCTTCGATGTGCGAGCTCTTGCCCGCGCCGTCTATGCCTTCGAAGGTGACGAAGCGGCCGCTCGGCCGAAGATCGCTCACCGCTGGTTTCTCTGGTATTGGTTCACCGCGCGATTATGTTCGGCCAGGCTGACACTGAAGGCGCTGCTGCCGTCGCCGCGGGCCACGAAGTACAGCGCCCGGGTGGCATCGGGCCGCACGGCGGCGCGCATGGCCGCCAGACCGGGCAGGGCGATGGGCGTCGGCGGCAGGCCGCCGCGGGTGTAGGTGTTGAAAGGCGTATCGGCCAGCAGGTCGCGCTTGCGCAGATGGCCATCGAAAGCCGCACCCAGGCCGTAAATCACCGTCGGGTCGGTCTGCAGCGGCATGCCGATGCGCAAGCGGTTGGCAAAGACGCCGGCCACCAGGCCACGGTCGGCGGCAGCGCCGGTTTCCTTCTCGACGATGGAGGCCAGGATCAGCGCCTCGTCGGCCGATTTCAGCGGCGTGTCGGGCGCCCGCTCGGCCCAGACGGCGGCCAGCCGCTGCTGCATGGCGCGGTGGGCGCGCTTGAGCACCGTCAGATCGCTGACGCCCCGGCTGTAGGCATAGGTGTCCGGGAAGAAACGGCCCTCGCCGGCCACGCCCGGCTGGCCCAGCGCGGCCATCAGCTCGGCGTCATTCAGGCCCGCGCTGGCCGGTTTGAGGGCCGGCGCGCGGGCCAGTTCGGCGCGCAGCTGGCGCAGGGTCCAACCCTCAATGAAGCGCACCTGTTCCAGCGCCTCGTCGCCCTGCACCATCTTGGCCAGCAGGCGCCGCGGCGAGGTGCCGGCGTCGATCTCGTAGCTGCCGGCCCGGATGCGCCGAGCCTGGCCCGACACGCGAAACCAGGCGTAGAGCAGCGTGGGTGAGCTCAGGACACCGGCCTGCACCCAGGCCTGCGCGATGTCGCGCGGTGGCGTGCCGGCTTCGATGGACAACTCGGCCGTGGCACCGGCCAGCGGCAAAGGCCGCTCGACCCACCACCAGGCCGCGCCGGCCAGCCCCGCCGCGGCCAGCAACAAGGCCCCCAGCGCCACCGCCAACCCCCGAAACGCCGAACCACGCACTGCCATGGCGGCTGATGATAATGAGGCGATGAACAACGCCCCTGCCGTGTACCCCGCCACTGCGCCGCATGGCGCGCTGCGTTTGGCCGATTGGGGCGTGATCCGCGCCCGGGGCGATGACGCCCGCAAGTTCCTGCACGGACAGCTGACGCAGGACGTCGAACACCTGCAGCCTGGCGTCGCACGGCTGGCCGGCTTTTGTTCGGCCAAAGGCCGCTTGCTGGCGACTTTCGTGATCTGGTCGCCGGCCACTGACGAGGTGCTGCTGGCCTGCAGCGCCGACCTCCTGCCGACCGTGCTGAAGCGCCTGTCGATGTTCGTCTTGCGGGCCCAGTGCAAGCTCAGCGACGCCAGCGCAGAGCTGCCCCTGTGGGGCTTGGCCGGCCCGCTGGCGGGTGTGGAACTGCCCGGCACGGCGTGGCAGCTCAGCCCGCAGGAGGCGGGTGTCTGGATCCGCCTGCCGGATGCCGTCGCTGCCGACGCCACGGTCACCGCGCGCTACCTGGGCGCGGGCGTCGCGGCGCCCGCTGTGCCAGCACTCGAGGCCGCTGTCTGGGCCGGCCTGGAAGTGCAAAGCGGCGTGGCGCGCGTGGTCGCCGCCACGGCCGAGCAGTTCGTGCCGCAGATGGTCAACCTGGAGTTGGTCGGCGGTGTCAACTTCCAGAAAGGCTGCTACCCGGGGCAGGAAATCGTCGCGCGCAGCCAGTACCGGGGCACGCTGAAACGGCGGTCCTATGTCGTCGCAGCGGCGGCCAGCCTGGCGCCGGGCCAGGAGGTCTTCCACAGCGCCGACGCCGAACAACCCGCCGGCATGGTGGTGCTGGCCGGACAGGCGGCGGACGGTGCGGCGCTGGGCCTGGTCGAATTGAAAATCGCCACGCTGGACGGTGGCACGCTGCACGCCGGCTCGGTCAGCGGCCCCGTGCTGACGCCGGCCACGCTGCCCTACGCTTTCCCCACTGAGGCGGCCTGAAGGCGGTCATGGCGCGCGAACTCTTTGTCTACTGGAAGCTCGAAGCCAGTCGGGCCGAGGCCGCCGTGGCTGCGGTGGCGGCGATGCAGGCTGAACTGCTGCGCGCCCACCCCGGCTTGCAGTCGCGGGTCTACCGCCGCAGCGACACCTGCGGCGAGATCGCGACGCTGATGGAAACCTACGCCAGCGCCGATGCGGCGGGCGTCGGCGAGGCCGGGCAGGCCGCCATCGAGGCGGCCGCGGCCCGCCACCTGGCGGACTGGTGTACCGGTCCGCGGCACGTCGAAGCCTTCGAACGGCTAGCCGGCTGACCGGCTGACGCGCCGCAGTCGCAGGCGCGCGCCCGAGATCAGGGCAAGCGGCTCATTTCGACATGGTCGACGCCGGCTTCGGTGTGCACGGCACCCGTCGCGACGAAGCCGGCGCGGGCGTAGAAGGGCAGCACGCTGGGCGCGGCCTGCACGACCAGCAGCCTGTCGCCCCGCGCCCGGCTGGCAGCGGCGAGCGCCGCCAGCACCGCCCGGCCGACCCCCGCGCCGCGCACCTCGGCCAGCGTGGCCATCCGGCCGATCTGCCCGACGCCGTCGGCCGGCGCCAGCAGCCGGCCGCTGGCCAGCGCCAGGCCCGCCCGGTTGAAGGCCACGGCGTGCACCGCCTGTGCGTCGGCCGCGTCCGCCACCCCGGCGGCGGGCGCGCACAACTCCTGCGCGAAGACCGCCTGGCGCAAGGCGCACGAGGCGCCGCCCAGCGTGGCGCTGTCGCCGGTCTGCACGCTGACCACGGCGTCGCCGGCCTCGTAGCCCAGCAGCCAGTCGCGCAGAGGCTGCGGCACCGGCCGGCTGGTCTGCGTGACCGGGTCGGCGAAGACGTAGACCAGTTCGCCGTGCACCAGGCGCTGTTCGCCGCGAAACACCGCCGCGTCGAAGACCATCGACGAAGTGCCGATGCGTGCGCAGCGGATGCCGATGTCCAACTGCTCGTCGTAGCGCGCCGAAGCCGCGTATTCCAGCGTCGCCTTGCGCACGTAGAGGTCGCCCTGCAAGGCCGCCATCGTCTCGTGGTAAGGCAAGGCCAGCGCGCGCCAGTAGCCGGCCACGGCGGTGTCGAAATACATCAGGTAGTGGCCGTTGAAGACGATCTTCTGCAGGTCGACTTCGGACCAGCGCACGCGCAGGCGGTCGAGAAACCGGAAGTCGTGGCGTGTGCTGGACATGGTGGTCAGTGCGGAGTGACGAATCGGTCGGCGCGAGCATACTTTGCGTTCCACCCTGAAGCGCAGCCGCACGCTGCGCCCTGCTCCACCATGGCCCGCATCCTCTACCTCACGCAGATCGACCTCGACCACGGCGCCGTGCGCCTGCTGCCCGAAGAATGCCAGCGCACCGGCATGCGCCGGCCGCTGGTCGTCAGCGACGCGGGCGTGCGCGCCGCCGGCGTGCTGCAGTTGGCGCTGGACGCGCTGCAGGACACGCCACACGCGGTGTTCGACGGCACACCGTCCAACCCCACCGAAGCGGCCGTGCGCGCCGCCGTCGCCGTCTACCAGCGCGACGGCTGCGACGGCCTGATCGCCGTGGGCGGCGGCAGCAGCATCGACCTGGCCAAGGGCGTGGCCATCGCCGCCAGCCACGAAGGGCCGCTGAAGACCTACGCCACCATCGAAGACGGCAGCCCGAAGATCAGCGACCGGGTGCCGCCCTTGATCGCGGTGCCGACCACGGCCGGCACCGGCAGCGAAGTGGCCCGCGGTGCCATCCTGATCGTCGACGACGGCCGCAAGCTGGGCTTCCACAGCTGGCACCTGATGCCCAAGGCGGCCTTGCTCGACCCCGAACTGACGCTGGGCCTACCGCCCATGCTGACCGCAGCCACCGGCATGGACGCCATCGCGCATTGCATGGAAACCTTCATGGCGCACGCGGTGAACCCGCCGGCCGACGGCATCGCGCTGGACGGGCTGGAACGCGGCTGGGCCCACATCGAACGCGCCACGCGCGACGGCAGCGACCGCGACGCGCGCTGGAACATGATGAGCGCCAGCATGCAGGGCGCGATGGCCTTCCAGAAAGGCCTGGGCTGCGTGCATTCGCTGAGCCACAGCCTGGGCGGCGTGAACCCGCGACTGCACCACGGCACGCTGAACGCGATGTTCCTGCCGGCCGTCGTACGCTTCAACGCCAGCGCGCCCACCATGCAGGCCGAGCGCCGCCTGCAGCGGCTGGCGCAGGCCATGGGCCTGCCCGGCTGCGACAAGGGGGGCACCGAAGTCGCGCAGGCCATCACCGCGATGAACGCCCGCCTGGGTTTGCCGTCGGGCTTGCGGGCGATGGGCGTGACGGAAGACCTCTTCGAGCGCGTCATCGACGGCGCGATGGCGGACCACTGCCACAAGACCAACCCCCGCTTGGCCAGCCGCGACGACTACCGGGCGATGCTGCTGGCTGCGATGTAGGGCGTTGCAGGGCGATATGGGCCTGCAGACTGTCGCCCGGCTGCGCAGACTGTCGCATGCCCGGTTCGCTCGCCGGGGGTGCGCTGCTATGGTGTGCTACATCAGCAACACACCGGTGGGCGGCACATGCAGACCTGGGACCAAAGACAGCCGATTTACCAGCAGCTCGCGGACATCCTGGCCGCGCAGCTGCTGGACGGCGAACCCACCGAGGGCACGGCGATGCCGTCGGTGCGCGCCCTGGCGGGGCGCTACCTGCTCAACCCCCTGACCGTCAACCGCGCCTTGCAGGCACTGGGCGACGAGGGCCTGCTGGAAAGCCGGCGCGGCATGGGCCTGTATGTGAGGGCCGGCGCCCGCGAGCGGCTGAAAGCCGTCGAACGCCAGCGTTTTCTGGAAACCGAATGGCCGCGCCTGCGTGAGCGGCTGCGCCGCCTGGGCATCGCCCCCGAACAACTGAACTGGGAGGAGCGCGCATGAACGCCGCCGACATCCAACACCCGCAATCGACCGACCAGCTGGTCGAGGCCCGTGACCTGACCGTGCGCTACGGCGCCAAGCGGGCCGTCGACGGCGTCAGCTTCAGCATCCCGAAAGGCCGCGTGGTCGGCCTGCTGGGCCACAACGGGGCGGGCAAGTCGACGCTGATGAAGGCCCTGGTCGGACTGGCGCCGACCGAAGGCGTCTTGAGCGTGCTCGGCCTGGACCCGGTCAAGGACCGTGTGGCGCTGCTGGAATCGGCCTGCTACATCCCCGACGTGGCCACGCTGCCGCGCTGGGCCCGCGTGGGCGAACTGATCCGCATGATGAGCAGCCTGCACCCGCACTTTTCGGCCGAGCGCGCCGCCGCCCTGCTCAAGCGCACCAGCGTCAGCCCGCGCGACAAGGTCAAGAACCTGTCCAAGGGCATGGTGGTGCAAGCGCACCTGGCGCTGATCGCCGCCATCGACGCGAAATTGATGATCCTGGACGAACCCACGCTGGGTTTGGACGTGCTGTCGCGCAAGGCCTTCTACGAGATGCTGATCGACGAGTGGTGCGACGGCGAACGCAGCGTGCTCATCAGCACCCACCAGGTCGAGGAGATCGAGTCGCTGCTGTCCGACGTGCTGATGCTCAACGAAGGCAAGCTGGTGCTGTCCATCAGCCTGGAAGACATGGACCAGCGCTTCGTCGCACTCAGCCACGACGCCAGCGTGGCCCAGGAGATGGCCGCCGCCCACCCGCTGCTGAAGTACCGCGTCGGCCCCGGGCCCAACGGCAACGCGGCGCTGTTCGACGGCCCACCGCCGGCATCCGTCGAAGACCTGGGCCGCCGCGTGCGCCCCAGTCTGGTGGACCTGTTCGTGGCGCTGACGCGCAAGCCCGAACTTGACCGCACGCAGTTCTGAATCCAGGAAGAAGCACCATGAAAAGACTGATTCCCCTGATGCAGCGCGAATGGCTGCAACACCGCAACGGCTGGCTGATGATGGCCGGCATCCCGCTGGGTTTGAGCCTGCTGCTGCTCAGCTTCGGGCAGATCCAGATCGGCCAGGAAGCGCAGGCGGCTGGCCCTGCCCTGCCCGCGCTGCTGGCCGCCGGATCGATCGCCGGCAGCACCGCGGTCATCTTCCTGATCGCGGCCTTCAGCTCGCTGGTCATCGTCTCCAACCTGGCGCGCCGCGACCATGCCGACCGCTCGGTGGAATTCTGGCTCTCGGTGCCTGTCAGCCACAGCGAGAGCTTTGCCGCGCCGCTGATCGTGCACCTGCTGCTGGTGCCGGCTGCGGCCCTGGTCATCGGCCTGCTGGGTGGCTACGTCGTGTCCTTCATCGTCGTCAGCCGCCTGGTGGGCGCCGAAGCCTGGTTCGGCCTGCCCTGGGGCACCATCGTCATGGCGTCTTTCAGCCTGATGCTGCGCCTGCTGGCCGGCCTGCCGCTGGCCATGCTGTGGCTGAGCCCGCTGATCCTGCTGGTGGTGTTGCTCACGGCCTGGTTCCGCCGCTGGGGCTGGGTCATCCTGACCGTGGGCCTGGGTCTGGGCAGCTACCTGCTGAAGCTGGTTTTCGGCCAGCCCTGGCTGAACCGCATCAGTAGCGAACTGATCAAGGCCGCTGGCCGGGCCCTGATCAACGGCGACCAGGGTGGCATGGTGGTGAGCGGGGCGTCGCAGGGTGTCGATGCGCTGCGCCTGCTGCCGGCCTGGGCGCTGGAAGACTTCGGCGCGGCACTGCACGCCCTGGCCACGCCGCTGTTTCCGGGCGCCCTGCTGTTCGCTGCCGGCTGCTTCTTTTTGCTGGTGCAGTGGCGCCAGCGCGGAGCCAGTGCGGCCGGTTGACCCTGTGGCGACTGTCCGGCGGGCTGGCGGCCACCTCGGTCACCGCGCGCCGGTGCAGGTCAAAAACCCGGCCGGTCCAAGGCTGTTCGTGGTTGCCCGGGCGCGACGCGCGCCCGGTTGCGATGAAAATGCGCCCGTTTGACGCAACAGCCCGCCGGCCCCGCGGGGCCGGCGTCAGCGCCAGAAAGAACCTGCCATGGACTTCACGGTCAGTATCCTGCTCGCCACTTTCATCATCTCGGTGCTGGCGCTGTTCGTCTTCATCGCCTCGATGGCCAAGGGGCTGTTCGGCAGCGGGGGCGCTGCCGCCACGCAGATCTTCGACGCCGACGAACTCGGCCGTGTCGAAGACCCCGCTGCCACGCAGGCGCAGCGCGGCGACCTGCAGCGCGCGATGGATGCGAACAACCCCGCCCTGGCACCCGCCGCGCGCGACGCCGAGCAAATCGCCACCCGGCTGCGCGCTGACCAGAGCAGCTCACTGGTCGTCGGCGTGTGCCTGACGCTGGCCGTGGCCTGGCTGGTGCTGGCGTCGCTGGCCGGGCTGATTTCGTCGATCAAGCTGCACACGCCCGACTGGTGGGTCGGCGCCGAGTGGCTCACCTTCGGCCGCATCCGCCCCATCCACCTCAACCTGGTGGGCTATGGCTGGTGCTCGATGGCCGGTATCGGCGTGGCGCTGTGGCTGATACCGCGGCTGCTCAAGACCGAGCTCGTCGGCGCGCGCTGGGCACTGCTGGGCGGCGCGCTGTGGACGCTGGGGGTGGTCACCGGCACGGTGGCCATCGCAACCGGCCATTCCGACGGGCTGGAGTGGCTGGAGTACCCCTGGCAGGCCGACATCCCGATGGTCATCGGCGGCGCGCTGGTCGGCTTCCCGATGTGGCTGACGCTGCTGCAGCGCAAGGTCGAGCACCTGTACGTCTCGGTCTGGTACATCGCCGCCGGGCTGCTGTGGTTCCCGATCCTGTTCCTCATCGCCAACTGGCCGGGCCTGCACTTCGGCGTGCAGCAGGCGACGATGAACTGGTGGTTCGGCCACAACGTGCTGGGCCTGTGGTTCACGCCGCTGGGGCTGGCCGCGTCGTACTACTTCATCCCCAAGGTCATCGGCAAGCCCATTCATTCCTACAACCTGTCGCTGCTGGGCTTCTGGTCGTTGGCCTTCTTCTACAGCCAGGTCGGCGGCCACCACCTGATCGGCGGGCCGGTGCCCAGCTGGCTGATCACCATCTCCATCGTGCAGAGCATGATGATGGTGGTGCCGGTGTTCGCCGTGGCCATCAACCAGCACCTGACCGTGCTGGGCAACTTCCGCGCGCTGCTGTACTCACCCACGCTGCGCTTCATCGTGCTCGGCGCCATGCTCTACACCGCGGCCTCGGTGCAGGGCTCGCTGGAGGCGCTGCGCTCGGTGAACGCCGTGACCCACTTCACGCACTACACGGTGGCGCACGCGCACCTGGGGCTGTACGGCTTCTTCTCGATGGTCATGTTCGGCGCCATCTACTTCATCATGCCGCGCGTGATGAAGTGGGAATGGCCCTTCCCCTGGCTGATCTCGCTGCACTTCTGGCTGGTGCTGGTGGGCTTCGCGATCTACTTCATCGGGCTGTCGATCGGCGGCTGGTTCCAGGGCCTGGCGATGCTCGACAAGGACACGCCCTTCATGCAGTCGGTGGCGCTGACCCTGCCCTACCTGCAGGCGCGTTCGATCGGCGGCGGACTGATGACGCTGGGCCATCTGGTGTTCGCCTTCCACTTCTTCATGATGGGCTGGAAGTTCGGCCCGAAGCGGCTGGGCGCGGCGCTGCTGGCACCACCGCTGCCGGCCGTGCCCTTGGCGCTGGCACGCACGCCGGCCCGGAGCGCAGCATGAGCTTCGGTGTCGGCCGTTTCGAGATGGACGAGTTGCGCCTGGTGGTCGGGGCGATGGTCATCCTGTCCGGCGCCACCGCGCTGCTGGTGGTCATGCCCTATCTGCTGCTGAAGGATCAGCCGCCCACACCCGGGCTCAAGCCCTACACCGAGCTGCAGGCCCAGGGCCGGCAGGTCTATATCGCCAACGGCTGCGTGTACTGCCACTCGCAGCAGCCGCGTGACATCGCGCTGGGCCCCGACGCCTTGCGCGGCTGGGGCCGGGCGCCGGTGGCCGGCGACTACGCCTACGACACGCCGCACCTGCTGGGCACCATGCGCACAGGGCCCGATCTGTTCAACATCGGCGCGCGCCAGCCCAGCCGCGACTGGCACCTGGGCCATCTCTACCAGCCGCGCGCCTACACGCCAGGGTCGATCATGCCGTCCTACCCCTTCCTGTTCGAGACGCGCCCAGGTGCGGCCCGGCCCGGCGAAACGGTGCTCAGCCTGCCGCCGGCCTGGGCCCAACCCGGCCAGGTCGTGGTGGCCCGGCCCGAGGCCTTGGCCCTGGTGGAATACCTGATCGGGCTGGACCACGCCTATCCGGCGCTGCAGCCCTTGCCGGTCGCCACACCGGCCGCATCGCCGGCCAAGAAGGCGGGGGTCTGATGGCCGGCCCGCCGCTCTCACGGCAGCGTCCGGCCGACGATTCGGCCACCCGGCGCGAGCTCGACGAGCCCGACGAACAGGTCCGCGCGCTGCCCTGGTTCTTCATCATGTTCCTCGGCGCGATGGGCATGTGGGGCGCCTTCTACATCGTCAGCACGCCGTCGGGCGGGTCTTCGGTCTATGGCGACCAGCGCACCGTGAGCACGCTGCGCCCTGCGGTGGTGGCCGCCGGCGCCGCGCCGGCGGTGGACGGCAAGCAGCTGTTCGGCGCCAAGTGCGCGGCCTGCCACCAGGCCAGCGGCCTGGGCGTGGCCGGCGTGTTCCCGCCGCTGGCCGCCTCGGAATGGGTGGTGGGCAGCGAGAAGGTGCTGGCCAGCATCCTGCTGCACGGCATCAACGGCGTGATCCAGGTCAAGGGGACCACCTACAAGGGGGCGATGCCGGCCTTCGGCACGCTGGCCGACGAAGAGATCGCGGCCGTGCTGAGCTACATCCGTGGCGAATGGGGCAATGCCGCGGCCCCGCTGAACGGCGCCGCCGTGAAAGCACAGCGCGAGGCGACCGCGTCCCAGCAGGCGCCCTGGGCCGGCGGCGAGGCGCTGAAGGCGCTGGACCGCTGACGGCCCCGGTCGGCAGGGTCACCATGGCCACCCCGGCAAGCCCGGCCCGCCCCAACCCGGCCCCAGCCGCCGCCAACCCCGCCGACGGCCTGCTGCCCAGCTTTGCCACCTGCCTCGCGGTGCTGGCGCTGGGCTTGACGGCGATCTACCAGGCTACCGACGGCGGCAGCGCCTTCACCACCGAGACGCTGCGCCGCAGCCAGGTGGCGCGCGCGCCGGCGCCGGTGCCCGACTTCGCGGTGGTCGACGCGCAAGGCCACGTGCAGCCGCTGCACCGCTTGCTGGCGCAGGGTGGCCGGGTCTGGATCGTCGACTTCGAGTACACGCGCTGCCAAAGCCTGTGCCGGGTCGGCGGCAGCGTGATGCAGCGGCTGCAGGACGAGATCGCGGCGCGCGGCATGGCCGGCCGCGTGGGCCTGCTGTCGATCAGCTTCGACGCGCTCAACGATGGCCCGCCGGCGCTGGCCGACCACGCGCGCCGCCTGCGCATGCAGCCCGGGCTGTGGCAGCTGGTCGCGCTGCGCGACGAGGCCGACCGGCGTCGGCTGCTCGACGCCTTCGGCATCCTGGTGCTGCCCGCGCCGCGCGGCGAGTTCGAGCACAACGCGGCGCTGCACCTGGTCGATGCGCAGGCGCGGCTGATGCGCATCGTCGATCTGGGCGAGCCCGAAACCGCGCTGGCCGGCGCGCTGTCGCTGGCAGCGCGATGAGGGCGATCAGGCCGCTAGTGCCGGCCGCCGTCGTCGCGACCGCCGCCGCGCTGGCCCTGTCGCTGCCGCCCGGGCGCGTGCTCATCGAACAGAGCATGGTCTGGCACATGCTGGTGCAGATGCCGCTGCTGCTGCTGGCCGGTGCACTGGCTGCGGCCGCCGCCGAACAGCACCGCTGGTCCACCCGTGCGGCCGAGCGGCTGCAGCGTGCCGCGCGCTTCAATCGCTACGGTCTGGGCAGCCTGATGCTGGCGCAGTGCCTGCTGGCCTACTGGATGCTGCCGGCGCTCATCGACCGCGCCGTGCTGCTGCCCGGCGCCGACGCCGCCAAGCTGGCCGGCCTGTGGATCGCAGGCGCCGCCCTGCGACTGGGGCTGCGCCAGGCGCCTGCGGCGGTGCAGTTGTTCTTCGGCGGCACGGCCTTGCCCATGCTCGTCTGGCTGGGGCTGTACATGGCCGCTGGCGAGACGCGGCTGTGCAACGCCTACACGCTCGACAGCCAGATCCTGGCCGGGCGCGGCCTGGTGGCCCTGGCGCTCGGGGTCGGCACGGCCTGGGTCGCGTGGCACCTGCGGGCGCGCCTGCGCGAACGCGGCGCGCCAGCCGCGCCCGGGCAGCGGCTGCCGCACCGGGCACCGTGAGACCGGCCCGCTGGCCGGACGGCTGTTTCAGTGGTGCTCACCACCGAAGAACTGCTCGTCTTCGGTCGAACCTTTGAGCGCGCCCGTTGACGCGTCGCGCTCGATGGTGGTGGTCACGGCATCGAAGTAACCGGTGCCCACTTCGCGCTGGTGCTTGACGGCGGTGAAACCACGCTCGGCCGCTGCGAATTCCTTCTCTTGCAGATCGACGAAAGCGCTCATGTGGTTGCGGGCGTAGCCGTAGGCCAGGTCGAACATGCCGTAGTTCAGGCTGTGGAAGCCGGCCAGCGTGATGAACTGGAACTTGTAGCCCATGGCGCCGAGTTCGCGCTGGAACTTGGCGATGGTGGCGTCGTCCAGGTTCTTGCGCCAGTTGAAGGACGGGCTGCAGTTGTAGGCCAGCAGCTTGCCCGGGAACTGGGCGCGGATGGCGTCGGCATAGTCCTTGGCGAACTTCAGGTCGGGCGTGCCGGTTTCGCACCACAGCATGTCCACGTAGGGCGCGTAGGCCAGGCCGCGGCTGATGGCCTGGGCGATGCCCTTCTTCGTGCGGTAGAAGCCTTCGACGGTGCGCTCGCCAGTCAGGAAGGGCCGGTCGTTGGGGTCGATGTCGCTGGTGACGAGGTCGGCGGCTTCGGCGTCGGTACGGGCCAGCAGCACGGTGGGTGTGCCCATCACGTCGGCGGCCAGGCGGGCGGCGACCAGCTTGGCGACGTTCTCGCGCGTCGGCACCAGCACCTTGCCGCCCATGTGGCCGCACTTCTTCACGCTGGCCAGCTGGTCTTCGAAGTGCACGCCGGCAGCGCCGGCTTCGATCATGGCCTTCATCAGCTCGAAGGCATTCAGCACGCCGCCGAAACCGGCTTCGGCGTCGGCCACGATGGGTGCGAAGTAGTCGATGTCGTTCTTGCCCTCGGACCACTGGATCTGGTCGGCGCGGGTGAAGGTGGCGTTGATCTTCTTCACCACCTTGGGCACCGAGTCCACCGAGTACAGCGACTGGTCGGGGTACATCTCGCCGTTGCTGTTGGCGTCACCCGCCACCTGCCAGCCGCTGAGGTAGATGGCCTTCAGGCCGGCCTTGACCTGCTGCATGGCCTGGTTGCCCGTCAGCGCGCCCAGGGTGTTGACGAAAGGTTCGTTGTTGACCAGGTCCCACAGCTTGATGGCGCCGCGCCGGGCCAGCGTGTGGTCGACCTGCAGGCTGCCGCGCAGGCGCACCACGTCGGCGGCGCTGTAGCCGCGCTGGATGCCTTTCCAGCGCGGGTTCACGGCCCAGTCGGTTTCCAGGGCGTCGATCTGTTGTTGGCGGGTCTGTTGGGTCATGAGGTTCTCCAGTTGAAACGGATGGGGAAAAGCGAAGCGTCGACAGGGTCAGCGTACTGCAGCCAACCCGAACTGGAATGATTGATGTCTTATATAAGACATTTGATTGAATCCATATGAATCAATGACTTGCAGACGTTTTTCGCATTGCGGAATACGTTTCTTCCATATGATGGATTTTTGCTGCGCTGCAGCGCAAACAATTTTGCAATGTGAAATAGAAACCGGGCCATGTGAAAGCGGGCCGCCCGCTTCACGAAGCCGCCACGGGGCGCTGCGGCGTACAGTTGGATGTGAAGGACATGCCGCCTGCGCCCGCAGCACCCCAACGGAGCCCGCACCATGAACAAAGCCATAGACCCCGCCCTCCTGCAAACCGCCGAAGCCACCGGCAGCCTGGGCATGGACGCCTACTGGATGCCTTTCACGGCCAACCGGCAGTTCAAGAAGGCGCCGCGCCTGCTGACCCGCGCCGAAGGCATGCACTACTGGGACGTCGACGGCCGGCAGATCCTCGACGGGGTGGCCGGCCTGTGGTGCGTCAACGCTGGCCATGGCCGGCCGCGCATCGTCAAGGCCATCCAGGACCAGGCTGCCGAAATGGACTTCGCGCCACCTTTCCAGATGGGCCACCCGAAGGCCTTCGAGCTGGCCGAACGCCTGGCTGCGCTGGCGCCGGCCGGCATGAACAAGGTCTTCTTCGCGAACTCGGGCTCGGAGGCAGTCGAGACCGCGCTGAAGATGGCGCTGGCCTACCACCGCGCCCGCGGCGAGGGCACGCGCACCCGGCTGATCGGCCGCGAGCGCGGCTACCACGGCGTCAATTTCGGCGGCATCTCGGTGGGCGGCATCGTCACCAACCGCAAGGCCTTCGGGCCGCTGCTGGGCGGTGTGGACCACATCCGCCACACCCACGACCTGGCGCACAACGCCTACAGCGTGGGCCAGCCGGCGCACGGCGCCGATCTGGCCGACGACCTGGAGCGCCTGGTCACGCTGCACGACGCCAGCACCATCGCCGCCGTCATCGTCGAGCCGGTGGCCGGCAGCACCGGTGTGCTGATCCCGCCGCAGGGCTACCTGCAGCGCCTGCGCGAGATCTGCGACAAGCACGGCATCCTGCTGATCTTCGACGAGGTCATCACCGGCTTCGGCCGCACCGGCAACCCCTTCGGCGCGCAGACCTTCGGCGTCACGCCCGACCTGATGACGCTGGCCAAGGGCCTGACCAACGGCTGCGTGCCGATGGCCGCCGTGGTGGCGAAACAGAAGATCCACGATGCCTTCATGACCGGCAGCGAAAACCTGATCGAGTTCTTCCACGGCTACACCTACTCGGCCCACCCGCTGGCTTGCGCGGCGGGCATCGCCACGCTGGACACCTACGCCGAAGAAGGCCTGCTGACCCGCGCCGCCGAGATGGCCGGCTACTTCGCGCAGGGCGTGCACAGCCTGAAGGGCGAGCCCAACGTCATCGACATCCGCAACATCGGCCTGGTGGCCGGTGTCGAGTTGACGCCCATCGAAGGCGCGCCGACGAAGCGCGCCTTCGGCGTCTTCCTGGACTGCTGGCAGCAGGGCCTGATGCTGCGCAGCACCGGCGACATCCTGGCGCTGTCGCCGCCGCTGATCGTCGAGCGCAGCCACATCGACCAGATGGTCGAGACCCTGCGCGGTGCCATCCGCCGGGCTGCCTGACCGTTGGCAGGGGCCGCCGCGCGCGGCCTGTCAAAATCACGGGCAACGCCCGCCCCGCTGCCGGGGCTTCCCTCCCGCGACCGCTTTCCACCGATGGCACCACCCGTCAGCGCGCCTGCCTCCACCAGCAACCCCGCGGCTTTCCTGCAGATCCAGGACGTCGTCAAGGACTTCAACGGCTTCAAGGCCGTCAACCAGGTCAGCCTGGACATCGCCAAGGGTGAGATCTTCGCCTTGCTGGGTTCCTCCGGCTGCGGCAAGAGCACGCTGCTGCGCATGCTGGCCGGCTTCGAGACGCCGACCTCGGGCCGGATCGTGCTGGACGGCCTGGACCTGGCCGGCCTGCCGCCCTACCAGCGGCCGATGAACATGATGTTCCAGAGCTACGCGCTGTTCCCGCACCTGACGGTGTGGAAGAACATCGCCTTCGGTCTGGAGCGCGAAGGCCTGCCCAAGGCGCACATCGCCGACCGCGTCGAGGCCCTGCTGAAGCTGGTGCAACTGGGTGCCTACGCCCAGCGCAAGCCGCATCAGCTGTCGGGCGGCCAGCAGCAGCGCGTGGCCCTGGCGCGCAGCCTGGCCAAGCAGCCGCAGTTGCTGTTGCTGGACGAGCCGCTGGGCGCGCTGGACAAGAAGCTGCGCGAGGAAACGCAGATCGAGCTGGTCAACATCATCGAACAGGTCGGCGTGACCTGCGTGATGGTGACCCACGACCAGGAAGAGGCCATGACCATGGCCAGCCGCATCGCCATCATGAGCGAAGGCCGGCTGCAGCAGGTGGGCGCGCCAGGCGAGGTCTACGAAACGCCCAACTCGCGCTTCGTGGCCGACTTCATCGGCAATGTGAACCTGATGGACGGCACGCTGGATGTCGACGCCGACGACCACTGCATCATCGGCAGCGCCGACTGCCGCCACCGGGTCGGCCATGGCATCACCGGCACGCTTGGCATGGCCGTGACGGTGGCCTTGCGCCCCGAAAAGATCAGCCTCACGCGGGACCAGCCCGCCGGTGATTTCAACCAGGTGCTGGGCACGGTGCAGGAGCTGTCCTACTTCGGCAGCCACACCGTCTTCCGCCTGAAACTGGCCAGCGGCGCGGCGCTGAAGGTCAGCATGGCCAACACCGAGCGTCAGCGCCACGACGCCGCCTGGGGCGACAGGGTCTGGGCCAGCTGGAGCGACAGCGCCCACGTGGTGCTGACGCAATGAGGTCGCCATGAGCCGCGGCATGCCTGTGCTGAGCGGTCGCCACCTGGTGATCGCCGTGCCCTTCGTCTTCCTGCTGGTCTTCTTCCTGGCGCCCTTCTTCATCGTCGGCAAGATCAGCGTGTCGGAGATGGACGGCATCGCCTTCAAGGACGTGCTCAGCTTCCAGGACGGCGGCCTCCACCTGGCGTTCAAGTTCGCCAACTACCTGACCCTGGCGCAGGACGCGCTGTACCTGAACACCTACCTCACCAGCCTGCGCTACGCGCTGGCGACCACGCTGCTGTGCCTGCTGATCGGCTACCCCTTCGCCTACTTCATGGCGCGGGCCCGGCGCACGCTGCAACCGGCGCTGCTGATGGGGGTGATGCTGCCCTTCTGGACCTCTTTCCTGCTGCGCGTCTACGCCTGGCGCTCGCTGCTGACCGAAGGCGGCTGGGTCGCCGATGCGGTGGTCGGCAGTGGCTTCGACCAGGTACTGCTGGCGCTGGGCTTGATCGCCACGCCCGGACAACTGATGCACACGCCCTTCTCGCTGGTGCTGGGCATGACCTACACCTACCTGCCCTTCATGATCCTGCCGCTCTACGGCAACCTGTCGAAGATGGACGGGCTGCTGCTGGAGGCCGCGGCCGACCTGGGCGCCACGCCCTGGGCCTCCTTCTGGCGCGTGACGGTGCCGCTCAGCAAAGCCGGCATCGTCGCCGGCAGCATGCTGGTGTTCATCCCCTGCGTCGGCGAATATGTCATCCCCGAACTGCTGGGCGGGCCCGAGACGCTGATGATCGGTCGGGTGCTGTGGGACGAGTTCTTCAGCAACAACGACTGGCCGATGGCGTCCAGCGTGGCTGTGGTGATGGTGCTGCTGGTCATCGTGCCGCTGGCGCTGTTCAACAAGGCGCAGGCCGAAGCCGCCGAGGCCGGACGATGAAGGCGGCCGCGTTCAACCGTGGGTTCGGGGCCGGCTGGCTGTCGGCGGGCTACCTCTTCCTGTACCTGCCCATCGTGGCGCTGGTCGTCTATTCCTTCAACGACTCGCCGATACCGAACATCTGGCGCGGCTACACGCTGAAGTGGTATGCGGCGCTGGCTGTCGACGAGGAACTGATCGCCGGCCTGTGGCTCAGCCTGAAGATCGCCTTCCTGACGGCCTGCGGTGCCGTCGTGCTCGGCACGCTGGCGGCCTTCACCTTGACGAAGTACCGGCGCTTCACCGGCCGCACGCTGTTCAGCGGTATGGTCAACGCGCCGCTGGTGATGCCCGAGGTGGTGGTGGGCCTGTCGCTGCTGCTGATGCTGGTCAGCGTCCAGCGCACCCTCGGTTTCCCCGAACGCGGCTTGGCCACCATCTGTCTCGGCCACCTGCTGCTGGGCATGGCCTACGCCACGGTCGTCATCCAGGCCCGCTTGAAAGACCTCAACCCGCAGCTGGAAGAAGCTGCGATGGACCTGGGCGCGCGGCCGCAGCAGGTGTTCTGGCTGGTCACGCTGCCGATGATCGCGCAGAGTCTGGTATCGGCCTGGTTGCTGACCTTCACCCTGTCGCTGGACGACGTGGTGCTGTCGGCCTTCCTCTCCGGTCCGGGTTCGACGACCCTGCCGCTGGTGATCTTCAGCCGGGCCCGGCTGGGCCTGAACCCCAGCGTCAATGCCGTGGCCACGCTGACGGTCGGTCTGGTGGCCGTGGGTGTGCTCGTGGCCAGCTACGCCATCGCGCGCGCCGAACGCCAGCGCACGCGCGACAGCGCTGCGGCCCGCCGCGCCTGAGCCGGTTCTGAACGCGCCCCGCCCGCCCGCCTGGGCCTACCTCAGCCTGAGCGCCAGCATGGCGCTGGTCGGCTGCTACGTGGGCCTGTCCAAGCTGCTGGTGGCCGTCTTTCCGGTGCTGCTGCTGGCGGTTCTGCGTTTCGGCATCGCGGCCGTGGCCATGGCGCACTGGGTGCGCCGCCAGCCCGGCGAAGCGCCGCTGTCGCGCCACGACCGCATGCTGCTGTTCGGGGAAAGCTTCCTGGGCAACTTCCTGTTCAGCATCTGCATGCTCTACGGCGTGGCGCTGACCTCGGCGCTGGCCGCCGGCGTCGTCATGGCCGCGATACCGGCAGCCGTGGCGCTGCTGTCGCGCTTCGCCCTGGGGGAACGGATCCGCCCGCGCGTCGTGCTGGCCATCGCCTGCGCCGCGCTGGGCGTCGCGCTGCTGGCGCTGGCCCGCAACGGCCCGACCGGTCCGGCGTCGGCCGCCGCGGGTTCGGCGCTGGGCTACGCCCTGCTGCTGGCGGCGGTGTTCTGCGAGGCCAGCTACGTGGTCATCGGCAAGCGCCTGACGGGCAATGTCACGCCCCGCCGCATCAGCGCGCTGATCAACCTGTGGGGTCTGGCCCTGGCCACGCCTTTCGGCCTGTGGCAGGCCTGGACCTTCGACTTCGCCGCCGTGCAGCCGGCCAGTTGGGCGCTGCTGACCTTCTACGCCGTGGCCGCCAGCATGGTCACCGTATGGCTGTGGATGCAGGGCCTGCGCCATGTGCCCTCGTCGCGGGCCGGCGTCTTCACCGTGCTGCTGCCGGTGAGCGCGGCGCTGGTCGGCGTGGCCGTGCTGGGTGAGCGTTTCGGGCCGGCGCATGTGGCGGCCTTCGCGCTGGCGATGGCCGGCCTGCTGCTGGCGACCTGGCCCGAGCGCGGCGCCTGACCCCAGGCGTTGTGGCACTCCGGCACCGGTGGCCGCCTGCGGCGGCTGCCGCTCTGATCTACTGCAGCCTGACATCCACCCTGGTCGGCGCTTTCGAGGCGCTGGAGGTGCGCCACCGGCGCCCCCCTGCGGCCGCAAACTGGCCAGCAAGCGGCCCCCTGACATGCAACGCCTCAGCATCACCCTGCAGCCGCACACCCCCGGCACCCAACACCACCTGACCGTGCTGCGCTTCGGCACCCCGGGACAAGGCCCCAAGGCCTACATCCAGGCGGCCCTGCATGCCGACGAGGTGCCCGCGCTGCTGGTCGCGCAGCAGTTGCGCGGGCAGTTGGAAAGGCTGGAAACCGAAGGTGCGTTGCTCGGCGAAGTGGTGCTGGTGCCCTACGCCAACCCGCTGGGCCTGGGGCAGGTGCTGCTGGGCCAGCAGCAAGGTCGCTTCGACCTGCGCGACGGCCTGAACTTCAACCGCGGCTGCCCCGACCTGGCTGCTGCCGCGGCCCAGGCGCTGGCCGGCCGGCTGGGTGACGACGCGGCGGTCAACCGCGGCTTGATCCGGCAGGCCCTGCGCGCCGCCGCGCTGGCCGGGGAGGCCCAGCATGCCGCGCAGGACCTCAAGCGCCAGTTGCTGCTGCAGGCGCTGGATGCCGACGTGGTGCTCGACCTGCACTGCGACGGCCAGGCCGCGATGCACCTCTACGCGCTGACGCCGCAGGCCGACTGGGCCACCGAACTGGGCGCGCTGCTGGGGGCGCAGGCGGTGCTGCTGGCCACCGAATCCGGCGATTCGCCCTTCGACGAGGCCTGCAGCCGGCCCTGGTTGCAATTGCAGCAGCAGTTTGCGCAGGCTGCCATCCCGCTGGCCTGCTTCGCCGCCACGGTGGAGTTGCGCGGCGTCGCCGACACCAGCCACGCCCTGGCCCAGCAGGACGCGCAGGCCCTGATCGAATTCCTGCGCCGGCGTGGCGTCGTGGCCGGCACGCCCGCCGCCCTGCCCGCCGCGCTGTGCGGGGCGACGCCCCTGGCCGGATCGGAGCCGGTGATCGCGCCGCAGGCCGGCATCGTCGTGTTCCAGGCCGAAACCGGCCAGCACCTTCGTGCCGGTCAGACCGTGGCCGACATCGTGGACCTGGACAGCGGCGCCATCACGGCGGTGCGCGCGCAATCGGCCGGCGTGCTCTATGCGCGCGGCGCACTGCGCTGGGCGGCCTGCGGCAGCCGCCTGGGCAAGATCGCCGGCACCTCGCTGGCGCGCAGCGGCAAGTTGCTGAGCCCGTGAGGTGATGCGCAGCGTGGCCAGGGCAGGCCGCAGCCGGAGCGCGCCTGCGCCCTGAAGCGTATCAAGCCCGCGCCGTCTTGCCGTACTGGGCGAACTTGGCGATGACCTCGACCATCTGTTCGCGGCTGAGCACGGCGGGTTCGCCCACCGCCAGGGCCTTCAGGTAGACCTCGCACAGCGACTCGATTTCCTGCAGCACCTTCATGGCCCTGGGCAGCGTGTCGCCGGCGGCGATCAGGCCGTGGTTGGCCAGCAGACAGGCGTCGCGGTCTTGCACGGCGGCGGCCACGGCCTGCGACAGCGCTTCGGTGCCGAACAGGTGGTAGGGCACGCAGGGCACGCTGTCGCCACCCGCCAGCGCCACCATGTAGTGGAAGGCGGGCAGCTCGCGCCGCAAGCAAGCCAGGGCCGCGGCATGCGTCGAATGCGTGTGCAGCACGGCGTTCAGGTCTGCTCGCGCCCGGTAGATGGCCTGGTGGAAATGCCATTCGCTGCTGGGCTTCCAGTCGCCGCGCACGCTGCCGTCCCAGCCACACCAGACCAGGTCCTGCGGCCGCAGGTCGTCGGCGCCCATGCCGGTCGGCGTGATCAGCATCCCGGCACCGGCGCGCACGCTGAGGTTGCCGGTGCTGCCCCGGTTCATGCCCAGGGCATCCATGCGGCGCACGGCGGCGACGGCGTCGGCGCGGATCTGCGGCGTGTCTTCGAACTTCATCGCTCGGTCTCCATCAAGCGGCGCAAGGCGCCTTCGTCGGCGGTGACGATGCCGCGCTCGGTGATCAGCCCGCTGACCAGCCGCGCCGGCGTCACGTCGAAAGCCGGGTTGGCCGCCGCCGTGCCCTCGGCGGTCACGCAGACTTCGACGACCTCGCCGGCCGCGGTGCGCCCGCTGAGGTGGGTGACTTCGCGCGCGCTGCGCTCTTCGATCGGGATTTCGGCCACGCCGTCGAGCAGCTGCAGGTCGAGCGTGGAGGTCGGCATCGCCACGTAGAAGGGCACGCCGTTGTCGCGCGCTGCCAGCGCCTTCAGGTAGGTGCCGATCTTGTTGCAGACATCGCCGCGCGCCGTCACGCGGTCGCAGCCGACGAGGACGAGGTCAACCTGTCCGTGCTGCATCAGATGCCCGCCGGCGTTGTCGGCGATCAGCGTGTGCGGCACACCGGCCTGCCCCAGTTCCCAGGCCGTCAGGCTGGCGCCCTGGTTGCGCGGGCGGGTCTCGTCGACCCAGACGTGGACCGGCAGTCCGGCCGCGTGGGCCTGGTAGACGGGTGAGGTGGCGGTGCCCCAGTCCACGGTCGCCAGCCAGCCGGCGTTGCAATGCGTCAGCACCTGCACCGGGCCGCTCTTGCGCGCGGCAATGGCCCGCAACAGGGCCAGCCCGTGCTGGCCGATGGCGGCGTTCACCGCCACGTCCTCTTCGGCGATGGCATCGGCCGCGGCCCAGGCCGCCGTGACACGGTCGGCCGCCGGCACGGGGCGCAGCAGGCGCAACATCCGCGTCAGCGCCCAACCCAGGTTCACCGCCGTCGGCCGCGCCGACCGCAGCCAGTCGGCCGCCGCTTCCAGCGCGCGGTCGGACGCGTCCTGCCGCATCTGCAAGGCCAGGCCGTAGGCCGCCGTGGCGCCGATCAAGGGCGCGCCGCGCACCCACATGTCGCGGATGGCGGTGTGGACCTGCTGCGGTGTGCGCAGCGTTGCCAGCTGCAGGCGGTGCGGCAGCAGGCGCTGGTCGATGACCTCGACGGCATCGCCTTGCGCGGTGGCGCGCAGCGGGCGCAGGGCCGTTCCGGCGACCCTCATGCCGGCAGCCCCAGCACGCGGCCGGCGATGCCGCGCAGCTTCTCCACCATCGCCGGGTCGCGCGCTTCGGGCGAGGTGATCAGGGCGTGCTGCAAGGCACTGCGGCAAGCGCAGGCCTGCGCGTGGCTGTCGGCGGCGATGGTGCCGGCCAGCCCCGCCACCAGCGTGCGCGCCGCCTGGGCGTTGCCCAGCAGGACATGGACGATGGCGTCCACCGTCACCGCGTCGTGGCCGGGGTGCCAGCAGTCGAAGTCGGTGACCATCGAGACCGAGGCATAGCAGAGCTCGGCCTCGCGCGCCAGCTTGGCCTCGGGCATGTTGGTCATGCCGATGACGCTGGCGTTCCAGCTGCGGTAGAGCTGCGATTCGGCCAGCGTCGAGAACTGCGGGCCTTCCATCACCAGGTAGGTGCCGCCCCGGGCGTGCGGCACACCCTGCTGCACCAGTGCGGCTTGCACGTGGGCACCCAGGCGCGAGCACACCGGGTGGGCCATCGACACGTGGGCGACCAGGCCGGTGCCGAAGAAGCTCTTGGCGCGCGCGACAGTGCGGTCGATGAACTGGTCGACGACCACGAAAGTGCCGGGCGGCAGGTCGGCGCGCAGGCCGCCGACGGCCGACAGCGACAGCACATCGGTCACGCCCAGGCTTTTCAGCGCGGCGATGTTGGCGCGGTAGTTGACCTCGGAAGGCGGTATGCGGTGACCGCGGCCGTGGCGCGGCAGGAAGGCGAGCTCCGCATCGCCCAAGCGGCCGCGGAAGATCTGGTCCGAGGGCGCGCCCCAGGGCGTGTCCACGGTGACCCAGCGGGTGTCGGTCAGGCCGGCCAGGTCGTACAGACCGCTGCCGCCGATGATGCCGAGGATGGGCGCACTCATGTGTCGACTCCGGCAGTGAGTTGTTCGATGGCGAAGGGCGGCGGCTGGTTCGCGCGCGCCGCGGTGGCATTCATCTGGGCACGGGCTTGGGCCTGTGCGGCCGCCGGCGGGCCCTGCTTGTGGCGCGGCTCGCTCCAAACCTGGCGCCAGCGCCTGGAGCCGGCCTGGCCGTTGCGCAGGCCCAGCATGTGGCGCGACGCATGGCCCCAGGGCACGCCGGCGGCGCTGATGCGCGACATGTAGGCGACCATCGCGTCTTCCACGGCGTCGCGGTCGGTGCTGCGCCCGCTGTCGCCGAAGAAGCGCGCGTCCCAACCGGCCATGGACCAGGGCTCGTGGTAGGCGTGCCGGCCGACCATCACGCCGTCCACATGGGCCAGGTGTTCGGCGATCTCATCGGGGGTGTTGATGCCGCCGTTGATGACGATGGTGAGCTGCGGGAAATCGCGCTTGAGCTGGTGCGCCCAGGCATGTTGCAGCGGCGGAATCTCGCGGTTTTCCTTGGGGCTCAGGCCTTGCAGCCAGGCGTTGCGGGCGTGCACGATAAAGACCTCGCAGCCGCCGCGCAGCGCCACCGTGCCGACGAAGTCACGCACGAAACCGTAGCTGTCGACCTGGTCGATGCCCACGCGGTGCTTGACCGTCACCGGCAGGCTGACCGCGTCGCGCATCGCCTTCACGCAGTCGGCAACCAGCGCCGGCTCGGCCATCAGGCAGGCGCCGAAAGCACCGCGCTGCACCCGTTCACTGGGGCACCCGCAGTTCAGGTTGACCTCGTCGTAACCCCACTTTTCAGCCAGCCGGGCGCAATGCGCCAAGTCGGCCGGCTCGCTGCCGCCCAACTGCAGCGCGACCGGTTGTTCCGAGGGGTTGAAGTCCAGGTGGCGTGGCACGTCGCCATGGATCAGCGCGCCGGTGGTCACCATCTCGGTGTACAGCCGCGCGTGCTTCGTCAGCAGGCGGTGGAAATGGCGGCAATGGCGGTCGGTCCAGTCCATCATCGGGGCGACGGACAGGCGCCAGGGGCTGGGTGTGGGATCGGTCGGCACGGATTCCTTCTCGGTCGGCACCCGCGACGGCGGGAGCGACGAGGCGGGTGCGCCGGGCCCTGCCCGGCGGCCCGTGCATGGTAATCAATGGCCGGCCCGGCCAGCCCGACCGGTAGGCGCCGGCCCGGCACCGCGGCGCGCCGGGCGTGACCCGGTCAGGCTTGCGCGCGGCGGCGGCTGGCGGCCACGGCGGCCAGACCCAGACCGGCCAGCAGCAGGCTGGTCGGCTCGGGCACGGCATTGACGGCGTTGATCGACCAGTTCGCAGCCGAATAGGCTTCGTAGCGGTTGCCGAACATTGGGCTGCTGCTGAATATGTCGTTGGCGTAGCCAACGGCGTTTTTGGTCAGCAGGAAACCTTGACTGACGTTGACCGACCCGGCGATGAAGTCCTGCGCCGATCCGTCCAGGCTGGTCGTGGGGGCATAGGTCGGTCCGCCGTAAAACGAGCTCATGGACGAGAGAAAGGACAACGCCACGCCGCCAGCCACGCCATTGAACTTCGCGAAGTCCAGCACCGAACTGACGATGATGGTGTTGTGGTCGGCTTGCAGCACACCCATCAGCGAACCGCTCAGGGTGCCGCCACTGGTGACGTAGGAAAAGGCGTACTCGGTGGGGGAAGACAGGGGGACGGGTGTCGCCTGGGCGGCGGCGCTGGCCAGCAAGGCTGCGGTGACGAAGAGGTTTTTCAAGGGGGCTCCTGTGGTGACCTATACGAAGTGCTAGGACGAGCGTGGTTTCGCTGGCGGCCCTTAATTTCGGCTTAAGTTGGCTGCCCCCCCCCCCGAAGTCAGGGGGGCGTGCCGTGAGGCACGGCCACCGCGCAGCGCCCGCGGCCGGTGCCGGGGCGCACTGCAGGCCCAGGTAGGATGCGGCCCACCGCTTCCCTGGCCAGGGAAGACCCGCCACCCCAGACCCCGGAGTCCGGTTCACACCGGTTTTGTCATGTCCCATCCGACCCCTGCCCTCACGCGCCTGGCCTTGGCCGCCTGCACCCTGCTTGCCGCCCCGGCCGCCTTAGCCCAGGCCTTCGACGCGGTGCGCCTGTACGGTGCGGCGCCCGGCAGCGACCTCGGCGTGGTCGGCGCGGCGATCGTGGCGGGCCCCGAGTACAAGGGTTCGGACCAGCGCCGTAACCTGCTGCTGCCGCTGCTCGATTACCAGTGGGCCCAGGGCTGGTTTGCCGGCGTGACCAATGGCATCGGTTTCAATTTCTCCCCGTCGCCCCAGTTTCAGTACGGGCTGCGCCTGACCATCGACCTGGGCCGCAAGGAAAGTCGCTCCAGCGCCCTGCGCGGCATGGGTGACATCGATGCCAAGGCCGACTTCGGCGCCTTCTTCAACTACGCCACAGCGGAAGGCGTTTTCGCGACTTCGTCGCTGCGCTACGGCGCCGGCAACGGCGGCAAAGGCGTGGTCGTCGATCTGGGCACGGGCTATTCGACAGCCCTGGCGCAGCAGTGGCGGCTGGGCGCCGGCGTGGCGCTCTCGGTGGTCAACGCCGACTACATGCAGGCCTACTTTGGCGTGACTGCGGCCCAGGCCGCCGCCAGCGGCTATGCCCGGTACACGCCGGGCGCCGGTGTGCGCGACGTGCGGGCGAACCTGGCGCTGAGCTACCTGTTCGACCGCCGCCTCTCGACCACGCTGGCCTTGTCGGCCAGCAGCCTGCAAGGCGATGCGCGGACCAGCCCGCTGACGCGCCAGACCAGCAACTGGTCGGGCGTGCTGGGCGTGGCTTACACCTTCTAGCGCGCCGCGGCTGGCGAGCCCATTTCGATCCCTAGAATCCGCGCGAATTCACCGGAGTACCCATGGCTGCGCCCATCGATTTTCATTTCGACTTCGCTTCGCCCTACGGCTATGTGGCCTCGGAGCAGATCGACAAAATCGCCGCGCGCCACAACCGGACCGTGACCTGGCGGGCGATCGTCCTGGATGTGAATTTCCAATCCTTGGAGCGCATCCGCATCCCCAGCAACATCATGCGCAGCGATTACGTCAAACGCGACGCCGAACGGCTGGCGGCCTATTACGGCGTTGAATACAAGACGCCCAGCACCATGGGTGCCCACACCGAACTGGCCGCGCGCATCTTCCATTGGGTGCACGACCGCAACCCGGAACAGGGTCGCGATCTGGCGCGGCGGATCTTGCGCGCCTACTTTGCCAGCGATCTCAATATCGCAGCGGAAGACGTGCTGGCCAGCATCTGCACCGACGTCGGCTTGAGCACTGAAGAATTCCAGGATGCCAGCACCAACCCGTCAAGCCGGGCGCGGTTGAAGGCCGAAGTGGACATGGCCGAAGCCCGGGGCGTCTTCGGTTCGCCCTTCTTCATCGTCGAGGGCGAGCGCTTCTGGGGCAATGACCGCCTGCCGCAACTGGAGCGCTGGCTGGAAAAGGGCCCTTACTGAGCGTTTTTCCTGCCGGGCGCGCGGCCACACCGGCATCCAACAGCGCGCAACCCGGCCGCGATGCGCAAGGCGGCCCGGCCTGCGATCAGGCCAACAGGTCCTGCGCCAGTTTGCGCAATGCGGCGCCGTCCAGGGTCTTGCCCGGGCTTTGCTCGCACAAGACCGCCACCCGATTCAGGATGCCGGCCGCAAAGCGGTGGGCTGCGGCCAGCGTTTCCGCGTCGCTGTCGTAGGTGTCATAGGCTTCCACGGCCACGCCGCTGTCGGAAGCAAGGGCTTTGATGTCGATCCTGGAAGCGGGTTTGCCGGTGGCCATGTGCCGGACTCCTTGTGAGGTCAGGGCCCGCGCTGACAGCACGGGCCATTGTGGAATGGAACGGCAGCCCGGCGCGCGGGGCTGATCGCAGCCCGGCGACGGACGGCCTCGAAGCGCCGTGGCTATTTCTGGCCCAGGCCATGCGCCTTGTCGAGCGACTTGCGCAGCTTGCGCGCCCAGCCCGAGGCGATCAGCTCGGCTTCACCGGCGTTCATGACGCGGTTGCTCCAGCTCATCCGGCCGCCACGCGTGTCCGACACCTGGCGGTCGACCACGCGGGACAGGATCTGCCCGGTTTCCGAATCGAAGGCTTCCAGCACCAGGGTCATTTCTCCGGCAGAGGTGACATAGGTTCTGGAGAAGCCCGTGCTGGCCACATCGGGCGCGTTCACGTAGAGATCGATGATGCTGACCTTCAGCAAGAGCGTGTCGGGCGCGGCCTGCTCCACGACCGGGTAGCCGTCTTTGGCTTGCAGCGTCTTGATGAACTCGTCCCGAACGATCTTGGCCACGCCACTGCGGATGCCTTCGCGCTCTTCGTTGCTGATCCTGAACGAGCTACCGGGCCGCTTGGGGTCCCAGTTCTTGGCGAAGGCCACGTCGACCGGGCCCATGATGACCTTGGAATAAGCCGCCAAGGAGGCACCGGGCCGGGCATAGACCTGATCGGCATCGCGGGTCTTGACCTTTTCGAGGCCATCGTGGCTGAGGACCTTCTCGAGAGTCGCCTTGCTGCTGTCGGCGGCGGCCAAGGCCGACGTTGCGCCCCAAATGGCCAGGGACAAGACAACAGCGCTGCCAAAACCTGACTGTTTCATGCATGACCTCCTGGTTGCAATCCGGCCCACAGACATCTTTAGCGCAAAGCCAGCCAGATCTCGTTGCGCCGCATGAACCAGGGCGTGAAGGGCGCGTCGTAGCGCGCCAGCACGGGTTCGCCCTGGACGGCCAGGCCCTGCGCTGCCAATGAGGCCTTCAAGGCCGCCAGGTGCTCGAGATAGTTGCTTTGCGACCAGGTGCCCGAATAGCGGATGACAGCCCAGTGGCCGGCCGGCACTTCACGCAGTTGCACCCGCGGGTCGATGGGCTCGGGCGCCGTGGCCAGCGTCACCCCCTTGGGCAGGACGAACTGCACGCGCATGCCGCCGGCCACCGCCGTCTGGATGACCGGCGCGGTCATTTCCAGGCGCGTCGGTACGGCGGTCTGCATCACCGGCGCCGTCATCGCAAATTGCTGCTGACCCTTGTTCTTGCCGAAGATATAGCCCGCCAGGATCGGGAAAGCCTGGTTGCCGGCGGCCTCGGCCGAGCTGTCGAGCACCACCTCGGCCACCACATAGGGCGCGTACTGGCGCAACTCCACCTGGCCGAACTGCCGGGTGACGGTGTAGTCGGGTTCTTCGATCGCGTGGCTGAGCTTGGGCATGGCGGCGAGCGTGAGCGTGAGCATGAGCATAAACAGTCGACGGTACATCGGGTCAGGCCGGTAAGGGTTCAGGGGCGGTGGGTGCGGCGGCGTGCGCAACCCGCACCACGGTGCGCCGTCTTCGGCGCGGCCCGCACGGCAAGCATGGGGGTCTGCACGGCGAGGCCGTCAATGATGCCCTGGAACCACCACGGCTGCCGAAAGCCAGCCCGGCGCACGGCCGTGGTCGACGGCCTTTACCGGGCGCCCTTGTGGTCCTTCTGACCGGTGTTCTTGTGGCGGCCCATCACCTCGACGGGCTCGGCGGGCGGGGTCATCGGGTTTCTGGGCGTCGGCGGCTGAGGACGACCCGGGACGGGCGGTGATGTGAAAAGGCCCGCACGCGGCGGGCCCTAAGGTGCTCAGGCGCTGTTGCGCCCGGGCATCGACGATCAGCGCAATGCTTACTTCACGACCGGCGCAACCACGGCGGTGGCGTCGGCTTTCTTGGCAGCGTGGAGCTTGTGATGCTTCTTCGCGCCGGAAGCGGCCGGTGCGGCCGGTGCGGCTGTCGTCGCGGCGACCGGCGCGACGGTGGCGGCGACCGGTGCCGAACCCACCGTGGCCTTCGGTGCCACCGGGGCTTGGGCGAACGACACGGCAGCGGTGGTGGACAGGAGGGCTGCAGCGAACAGGGACCTGATGGTGATCATGGTGAGATGGATTCCGAAAAGAGTCTCGATGCAAGCTCCGAGTCTCCTGAGCGGGCCCGGCATGCGCCTGGCTTGCACACACAACGACGGGTTAACCCTGAACGTTGACGTGAAGCAAGGTAAACCCCGGTGGTCCAGCGGCGCCCTGCCCCACCCTGGCGACATCAGCGCCCTGGCCCTGACCTTGGCCCTAGATTTGGTCGAACGGGCTGCGCACGCCGCGACCGCCTCGGTTCATGACATGCGTGTAGATCATCGTGGTGGACACGTCGCTGTGGCCGAGCAGTTCCTGCAGGGTGCGGATGTCGTAACCGGCTTGCAGCAGGTGCGTCGCGAAGGAGTGGCGCAAGATGTGCGGCGAGCACGGCTTGACGATGCCCGCGCGCTTGGCAGCCAGCCCCATGGCCTTCTGCACCGAGGCCTCGTTGAGGTGATGGCGATGCAGGCTGCCCGTTCGCGGATCGGTCGAGCGGGTGACGCTGGGAAACACCCACTGCCAGCCCCATTGCCTGGGTGCGCCGGGGTACTTGGCATCCAGGGCACCCGGCAGCCAGACCGCACCATGACCGTCAGCCAGGTCGCGCTGGTGCAGGGCCCGCGCCCGGGCGAGCTGCTGTTGCAGCGGCGCGATCAGGTTTTCAGGCAGAACCGTCACCCGGTCCTTGCCGCCCTTGCCGTCGCGAACCACGATTTCCCGGCGCGTGAACTCGACATCCTTGACCCGGATGCGCAGGCCCTCGATCAGACGCATACCGGTGCCGTAGAGCAGCGCGCAGACCAAACCCACGCTGCCGTTCATCTGCTCCAGCACGGCACGGACTTCGGGCTGCGTCAGCACGACAGGCAGCCGGCGCGGGTTGCTAGCGGCAACCACTTCGTCGAGCCAAGGCAGGGCCGTGTTCAGCACCACCCGGTACAGGAACAGGATCGCCGACTTCGCCTGCGCCTGCGTGGAAGGCGCCACGTTGCGTTCGACGGCCAGATAGGTCAAGAAGGCCGTCACCTCGGAAGCGCCCAGTTCCGCCGGGTGGCGCCGGCCATGGAAAATGATGAAGCGCTTGATCCAGTCGACGTAGCTGCTCTCAGTCCGGATCGAATAATGCCGAACGCGAATCTCACGACGCACGCGATCCAGGAGCCGCGGTTCAGCATCAGAGGCTGGCCCGGCCGCCGGATTACCGATATCGACAGGCGCATCGGGATCGACGCTGGACTCGCCAACGACAGAAGGGGGCAAGGGATGAACTGGCATGCCAAGGAATTTAGGCAGCCCATTGCAGCGCCAACATCGCCCTTCCCAGGGAGCCGAGGGGTGCACCCTTCCGAGGGAAATGCAGATCACCGAGGTGAAGCGCGTCCCGATATGGGCCAACGTTAGGGAATGTCTGCAAAAGTCCCGCCCGAATGTGGTTGTCGGGTGCTGAAGC
>JBBAPI010000021.1:0-83608 GCA_040400915.1 Rubrivivax sp. | reverse complement strand
CGGTCACGATCCGCTGCAGGACGGCCTCTGAACCCGAGCGCCAGACCTTGACCTTGATGCCGTATTTCTGAGTGAAAGCCGCCGCGACCGCCGTCATGTGTTCGGCCGGCATCGAGTGATAGATGGACACGATGCCTTCCTTGCGGGCGCCCTCGAGCAGATAGGTCTGGCGGTCGCTGCGGTCGTACTGTGCGACCTGGGCAGTGGTTTGAGCGGTGTTGACGTCCGTCTCCGCGGCCACTGCAGAGCCGATGCCTATCGCTGTCAACATCGCGATCACGCAGGGGTATGTCATCGGGCTCATCATTTTTTGACGGGTGGATTGATGGGTGCCGATCGGCGTGGTGGCTGGACGGGTCCGAGGTCTGGCCCGCGCAGAATAAACGCCGCCGCAGAGGCTGCGGCCACAGGTTGCCGCGAGAGCCCTGACCGCCACCGAGACCAGGGAGGGGGTCGTTGGGCTCTCGCAGGCCGTGCTGATAAACCCCGTTGCCGGGCTTCGATGCGGTCCTTATCGTCGGGCTTTCACATCCACACCGGTGCCGCGTCGAGGACTTCCCTCTGGCCCACCTCATCCTGACGCCATGATCACCGCCATCCCTTGGCCCCGGTCTCGGACAGCTTCAAGCGGTGACCTGCCGACGGCCGAGCCACGTCGCCGCTGCATCGGCCGGGCCCAGGCAAGGAGCGCGCCGCGGGCACGTTCACCCGATCGTCCGAGTAGCCCATGGGCAGTCCACCCGCCGGCAGGAAAGACGCGATGCATCTGCTGGTTCTGACCCGCATCCTCGGCGCACGCGCATTCGTCGCCTTTGGCGCCGTCACCTTCGTGGTGGTGTTCCTGCTGTCCGCCATACAGATCGCATCGCGCTACGCACTCAAGCAATACGTCGAGGATCAACTGACCCGCGTCGCGTGGGATGTATCGCTCTACCAGACCAGCGATCTGGCACTCGCGGCGAAGACCCGGCAGCGCATCAGCGAGACGGCCGACATCGCGGAGACCCAGAACATCTTCTTCCTGCGCACCTCGGTGCCTGCGACGACCGTCGCCTACATCGATGGAGAACCGCTGCGCAGTCCGTGGCTGTCGCTGCTGAGCGTGACCGACAACGCCATGCTGCCGCCCGAAATCCGCCCATCGGCGGGCAAATCCGTGTTGTTGCTGATCGGCTCCAAGTCGCAGATGGGCGATGCACTGCTGCAACTGCAGAACCGCAAACGCTTCGATCTGCGGGTCGAGAAGGAACACCACGGTGGCCGGGTCTTCAGCGTGCCGCTCGAGCGCACGGTGCGCATCGATCGCAGCGAAATCAACCGCTGGTTCATGGACCAGACCAGTTCGCCCACCCTGCTGCCCGAACTCGGCGTGATTCTGGTGACGGCTGGCCTATGACCCGAGAATTCTCAGCGCCTTCGATGCCGTATCGCGCGGCATGGCATACCACGATCACGGTGATGATCCGGAAGACAGTGGCAAGGGCGACCCCATCCATGCCTCGTCGGGCGAATACTTTCCAGACATCATCCACTTGGCGCGGGTCAACCGGCCGGCGCTGATTTCGGGCTGGGACGTCGAAGCCAGCCACGCGAGGATCGCAGCACTCGGTCAAGCCGCCCGCAGCGCCGCGCAGGAAGTCACTTTCCGCATCGGCATCGACAACACGACCGGGGTGCTGCTCGAGCGCATGAGCAAGACCGCCCGGATCGTCGGCTTGGTCAGCCTGCTGGCCGCGCTGCCCTTGCTGTGGATGGCCTGGGTGTTGCTCGCGAATCTGTCGTCGCTGCTGCTGCTCAACGAACGGCGCAAGTTCGGTTTGCTGCGGCTGCGCGGCGTGCCGGGTGCGTCGCTCGGACGCGCCATGCAATTGGCCATCGGTGCCGGCGGCGTGTTCGGCGGGCTGATGGGCGCGGTGCTTGGAACTGCGCTGCCGATCCTGTTCTACGCACGCGCCTGGCTGCCCTGGGAGACGGTGCTCAAGATCCAGGATCCGCTGATTCTCCTGGCTTCGCTGACCATCGGCGTGGTGCTCTCGCTGCTGGTCAGCCGGCGACTGGTGCGCTATGCCGCCAACATCTCTCCGCTGGAAGCGTCGGGCCGCGTGGTGACCTCCGAGGCGGCGGAGTCGGCGGTGCGCTTTGGCCGGCCGCAAGGCCTGATCCTCGCGCTGGGCGGCGTGATAGTGCTGAGCTGGATCTTCAGCGGGTCGTTGGTGCCGGCCGGCTCGCCTGCCTGGCTGCAGAACCTCGACCATGCGCTCGACTTCGTGGCTTTTCCCTTCTTCGTGTACGGGGTCACCGCCTTGCTGGTCAGCCGCCGAAGCTGGCTGACCCGGCTGCTGCGTCCGGCCATGTGGCTGTTCGGCGGACGGCTGCGTGCGCTGTCGTTGCAGCACACGGCAACGCGCCCGCATCGGGTCGCGGGACTGGTGCTGATCGTCTCGCTGATGGCCAGCCTGAGCCTGTATCCGACCGTCATGACGGCGGTGTTCGACAACAAGATCGAGCGCGCCGCCCTGGTCCAGTTGGGCAGCCCGCTGCAGATCACGCTGCACGTTCCTGACCTGGTGCCGCCGGCCGCACTGGCCAAGAATGGTCTGCGCGAACGCTATGCGCTGGTGCAGCAGCAGTCGCAGCAGCTGACCGACAGGCTCCGCGGCCTCGGGCAAGTGAAGTCTGCCGGCTTCATGGTCGAGGGCCTGGTGGACGGGCTGTACATGCCGGGCCAGGGCTTCAACAGCATCCCGATCTATCTGGTCGACCAGCCGCAGGCTTACCTGCAGCAGGTCTATCACGAGCAGGCACTCGGCGAATCCGAAGGCTTCGAACCGCTCGTGAACAAGCTGGAAAGCGGACATCTGTTGCTGTCCAGCGCGATGACGAAATTCTGGCAGCGCCCGCTTGGCGCCCAGATGCCGGTCGGGCATGACGTCAAGGGTGCCATGCTGACCGCGCCTGTCGGCGGGGCGCTGCACTTCATGGCGGGCATTCCGCTCGCGACCGTCAGAGATCGCGAGAGCTTCCTCGGCGCGCGTGTCGATTACCTGAACCACATGTTCAACAACCGCTCGTACATCGTGGCCTCGGCGCTCGACCCGAAACTCGCGACGCTGGATGTATTGCTGCAGCGACTGGTTCTGAGCATCGAACCCGCATCCGGCGTTGCACCGGGGGAATTCAAACGCGCCGTGCTCGCGGCCTTGCCTGTCGAAACCCTGCAGGTTCGCGAGGTCGACGACGAAGTCGCCCGCCTGGGCAGCGACATGTACATCTTCCTGGCGCGCCAGAACGTTCAGATCTATCTGTTCGGCGGCATTCTGATGGCCGTGATCGGCATTCTGGCGATGGCCTTCGCAAACTATGCCGAAGATCGCCGCACGCTCGGACTGCTGCGCATTCGCGGCGGCGGCCCGCGTGAATTGCTGCAATTCCTGGCAGCCGGACTGAGCGCGCCGGCGCTCGTCGGCCTGGTTTTCGGCGCGTTGATTTCCTTGCTGGTCGGTTACGGCATCACCAACCTGGTGTGGAAACTGCGCGAGGTCAAGACCATCATGATCTACCTGCGCACCCATCTGGCGGTGTCATGGCAAAGCGCGGCGGTCGCCGGCGTGCTGATCCTCATCGTGGCCTCGTTGGTGCTGTTCTTCAGCCGCTGGATCTTCCAGCGCAGCGCCCGCGAAAGCCTGTCCGACCAATGAAGCGCTGAGAATCCCATGCCACTGGCAAAAACCGAAATCGAAGCTGTCGCCGGCCTGCCGGTCGAGGTCATCGGCCTGTCCAAGAAGTACCGCACGCTCGCCGCCGAAGTGGTGGCGCTCGACAACGTCAGCCTGCAGTTCAGGCCGGGCGAGTCGGTCGCCTTGATGGGCCCCAGCGGTTGCGGCAAGACCAGTCTGCTGAACCTGATGGGCGGCATCGACCATGCCACCAGCGGATCGATCATGGTCGGCACGCGCGACATCGCCACATTGAAAGAGCGCGAGCTCGAGCGCTACCGACTGCTGCAGGTCGGGTATGTCTTTCAGTTCTTCAACCTGATCCCGAGCCTGACGGCGCTGCAGAACCTGGAACTGCCGACGCTGATTGCCGGCGTCGGCGAAGCAGAGCGGCGCGTGCGCGCGCAACGGTTGCTGGAGACGGTCAGGCTCGGCGCAAAAGGCCACAAACGCCCCGAGGAATTGTCGGGCGGCGAACAGCAGCGCGTGGCGATCTGCCTGGCGCTGGTCAATGACCCGCCCCTGATCCTGGCCGACGAACCGACCGGGAATCTGGACAGCGCGAACATCGGCGTCATCACCGATCTGCTCAATTCGCTCGCGAGCGAAGGCAAGACCGTGATCGTGGCCACGCACGATCCCAAGGTCGCGCAGACGTTCTCGCGCATCTACGACATGCGCGACGGCCGCCTCGTGCAGCCAGACGGCATACAACCTTCGCAATAAGCCTCCATGGCTTGACGTGCCGACACGGCGTTGGCGCTGACACGACATTTCAGGAGACACCATGACACCGGCAAAGACCGCCAGCGCCTTGTCGACGGCCGCATTGGCCCTTGGGCTGCTCGCATCCAGCAGCGTCGGCCGTGCGGGCGCACCGCAGCCCGATGCGGCCAAGACGGCCAAGGCGGCTGGGCCCACTGCCGCCAAGCCGGACGCCGACCGCGGCGCCAATTTCGCCACGTGGTCGCCCGATCAAATGGCCGAATTGCGCAAGCGCTACGGTCTGATCGGGCCCGGGCCGACAACCAAGTATCCCGAGGCGCGCTTCCCGGCCTACCTTCGAAAGTTCAAGACCATCGATGACATCCTGCCGGCGGCGCGCGCTGCCGTGTCGCAGAACGCCGGGCGCGTGCCGCTGGGCTTGGCGAATCCCGGCCACGAGGTGCTGATCGTTGTGCCGTGGGATGCCGACCCGGCCGTGCAGGAAGCCATCGTCAGGGCGTACCAGGAACGCAAGGTCAAGGCGCATATCCAGTTCGAACACAACCTGGCGCGCATCAGCAAAGCCGACATGGTGGCGATCTCGAAGGCCGAATCGGTCATGCAGATCGGGGACGGTCAGCAGGAACTGAACTTCTTCTTCGAGCTGACGGGTCAGGTGGCAGATCCCGAGGCGGGGCGCGAGTGGTTGCGGCAGCGCGATCCAGCGCTGTTCAAGGCGACGTGGCCGAAGGCTGAATACAGTCCGCGCCTGGAGAAGATCGCCAATTCGTACGCCGGGCTGGTCGAAAAGAGCCTCCAGAAATACCTGACCGACCATCCGGCGATTTCCAAGGTCTACATGGGCTTGGGCGCGCGCAACAAGACGCGTCGGATACTCGGCGACCATACCGACAAGTTCTACGGCAGCTACACCTACAACAACCATTTCGATATCTCGAGCAAGGTGCCCGATTTCCCGGCCGACGTGTGGCGCCTGGTCGAAACGAAGACCATGGAGTCGCTCGGCTTCACCGATCGCATCGAGGTCACCGATCCGGAAGGTTCGGCCATTTCCGCTGATCTGACGCCCGAGGCCGCGACCGCCTGGGCCAAGGGCGTGTACCAGCAGGGTCACCTGTACATGTTCCCGACCCAGGCCACCGGTCGTTGGCCTTACTCGCTGATCCGGTATCCGGCATACGACAGCGACAAAGGCTTCCTGCCGCCAGTGCTGGTGGAAGCCACGGGCGTCATTGCCTCGACGAACAGTCACCGGGCCACGCATCCCCGGCTGGAAATGCACCTCGACAAAGGCCGCGTCGTCAAGGTCGCTGGGGGCGGCTGGTACGGCGAAGGCTTCCGCCAGTTGCTGGATTACCCGGGCACCAAGGACTTGACCTGGCCGTTTTTTGACAAGCCGGGGTACTGGTGGCTCTACGAGGCGGGCACGGCGACCAACCCGAAGTACTTCAAGCATCCGGCGGAGATGCCGTCTCAGGTGCCGCCGCGCGAGTTGTTGCGGGGCGGGAATCTGTCCGAGCGGAACGTTGCCGGCGTGATTCACTGGGCGGTGGGCGCGGAGGCCGAGCATGGGCCCGAAGTCGCCGGCAAGCCGTCCAAGAAGTCGATCGAATTCGGCCAGAAGACCAACGTACCGATCGGCCACGCCATGCACCAGCACAACCTGATGCCGACCTACCAGGTGCGCATCCGCGGTACCGGTCAGTGGCAGACTTTGATCGAGCACGGCAACCTCGCCTCGCTCAACGATGCTGAAGTACGGGCGCTGGCCGCGCGCTACGGCAATGCCGATGAAATTCTGCGCAAGGATTTCGTGCATCCGATCCCGGGGATCACCATCGCAGGCAAATACGTCACCTATGGCAAGAACCCCGGCGACTGGTGGAAGCAATGGGCTCGGGATGTGGAGTCTGGCAAGAGCGTGTATCTGAAGTGATAACGCTCTGCGGGGCGCGGCGCGAGCGGTCTTTCAAGGGCGCTGTTCATGGGCGAATGTAGCCCGGCAGCGGGCGTCGCTCGGCTTTCAGCGGCCCCTCATTCGGCGGCCGTCGGATCGCACTGCAGCTGGCGGCCTGCGATGCTGCAGCGCGCCAGTCGGTTGCCGCGCAGGCCGAACGCGCTGAGCTGCCAGCCACCGGGCTGGCGTTCCAGCGTGCTGTAGCCGAAGCCGGGCTGCGTGGCGAAGGTTTGCACGCGGGCGCCGGGCGCGGGCTGCGCCCGCAGGGCGGCCGCTGCGTCGACGTGGCCTTCCATCGCCGAGCCGCCGTTGCCGGTCAGCCATTCGGCCGGGTGCCCGCTGGCAAAGCCCAGCGCTTCGAAGAGGTGGACGTGGCCGTTGATGACCAGGTCGATACCGGCCGGAAACAGGGTCTCGGGGTAGGCGGCCTGCAGCACCGACTGCAAGCCGGCGGTACCGGGCTTGGGCGCGCCGGTCGGGCTGGCCGCAAAGGCCAATACAGGGTGGTGGTTGAGAAAGAAGTTGTGCGGCTTGGCCGCCGCCAGCCTTGCCACTTCGGCCAGGTCGCGGGTGTAGCGCTGGAAGGCGGCGTCGCCCGGCTGGTAGGGCTTGCCTGAAGTGGCCGCGCTGTCGAAGACGATCAGCTGCGTGTCGGCACCCAGGGCCACGGCGTAGGGCCGGGTGTGGTCGGCCTGGGCGTCGTCGGCGGGGTTGGCGCAGCTCAGGGCCGGGCCGGCTGGGCGCGGGTCCAGGTAGCGCATCCAGCCGGCGCCGGCGCGGGCGCAGCTTTCGTGGTTGCCACGCACCATCACCCAGGGCGCGGCGGCCAGCAGGGGTGCTGCGGGCTGGAAGAAGTCGGCCGCCCAGGTGTCGTGGCCGTAGCCCCAGGGGCTGCCGGCGCAGCCGCTGCGGCCGGCCGGGCAGGGGCTTTCGCGGTAGTGCAGGTCGCCCAGGTGGACGACCAGATCGGCCGACGCCAGCGCCGCCTGTGCGGCCACGCTGGCGAAAGGCCAGCGCGCCGGGTCATTGCAGTCCTGGAAGGCGTTTTCGGACTGCTTCATGCGGCAACCCGTGTCACCCAGCAGCACGACGCGCCGGATCTCGCGCGGTGGCGCCGGCAGGCGCAGCGCGCCGAGGTGCACGGCTTGCGCGGTGGCAGGCAGCTCGGCCGCACAGACTCGAAGGTCGAACACAGCGGGCTTGCTGTCCGCCTGCGGCCCGCCCGGGCGCGGCGCCTGCACGCCCGCTTCGGCACGGACGGCCATGCGCTGCTCGCCGCCGTCCCACTGCACCACCGGGCAGCTGCCGGTGGTGATGGCGCGCGCCTGCCAGTGCCCCTGGTCGTCGGCTTGCACCCAGGCCTGCTGCACGCGGCTGGCGGCTGGCGCGGTCGGTTCACCTGCACAAGCCACCAGCCCCGAGACGCAGGCGGTCAGCGCTGCGGTCCGGCCCCTTGGACCCCAAAAGCCGGACCGCCCAGCCATCAGAAGTCAGCCTTGGCCGAGACCTGGAAGCTGCGTGGCGCCTGGTACAGGTACTGGTCGTAGGCCGGCGTGCTGTTGGGGCTGATTGAGGTGATCTCCTGGCGGTTCATCAGGTTGAAGACGTTCAGTTGCAGCTTCAGCGCCTTGACGCCCGGCACCATCCCGCGCAGCGTGTACGACAGGCTCAGGTCGACGTTCTGGATGGCTGCCACCTTGTATTTTTCGTAGGTGGCGGGGGCCGCGTCGTACTCCTGCTGGTAGGTGTCGCCGGTGCGCTTGGCAATCAGCGAAGCGCCCCAGGGTCCGTCGTTGTACAGGGCGCCCAGCGCAGCCGTCGATTTCGGCGCACCCGAAATCTGCTGGCCCGTGATGTTGGACGTGGCCTTGTTGATCGAGCCGTTGACGTACAGCGCAAAGCCGCCGCCCACCAGATAGGTCACCTGCGCTTCAGCGCCCTTGTAGGTGGCGCCGCCGATGTTGACGAAGGCCGCCGCATCACCGGCCAGTCCGTTGGAGACGTATTTGTTCTTGAAGTCGATCTGGTAGAGGTCGGCGTCCCAGGTCAGGCTCTTGCTGGTGCCCACCACGCCCACCTGGTAGTTGGTGGACTTCTGCGGGTCGCTGCTGTTGTTGGTCGGGTTGCTGACGTAGAAGGACTTCAGGTCGGGGATCTGGAAGCCCTGCGCGTACTGGGCGTAGGCCGCGATGCCGCCACCCAGTTGCTGGTTGACCGTCAGGAAGGGCAGCGTGGTCTTGTAGGTCACCGAGGCGTTCTGCGGCAGCCGGGTCGTCTGGTTGACGACAGCGTCCACCGAGCGCTTGATCTGCACGGCCTTGATGCCCGGCGTGACCAGCGTGGACGACGTGGCCTGCCATTCGAATTCGGCATAGGGCTGGAGCGAAGCGATCTTCGACTGCTGGTCGAACAGCACGCTGGGGTACTGCACCGGCACCGGCTTGGTCTCGCGGGGGTCGCGGATGTTGCCCAGGGTCAGGTCCAGGTCGTACTGGTGGCGGTCGGTGTCGGACTTGTCGATCCACACGCCGCCCCGCACCAGGCCCAGGGCGCCCAGTTGCTGTTCAGCCTTGAAGTTGCCGCCAACGACGCGGTACTTGTTCTGCTTGTCGATGCCGGGGATGTCCTTGTTGCCCACCGGTCCGACCTTGGTGCCGGGCGCGGTCTTGCCGGTCGGGTCGGTCGACGAGATGGTCTGGTTGTTGTAGGCGTAGGTGTAGACCTGGGCCTCGGTGTTCAGGCCCTGGCCCCAATCGGTGCGCAGCCGGGCGTACTCGAAGTCGGTGTCCTTGGTGGTGTGGTTGAAGCCGTCGTAGTTGAAGCTGGTGGGGTCGCTGTTCAGGCTGTAGTTCTTGCCGAACTGAGCCGACTGCGCCAGCGTCGGGCCCTTGCTGTTGTCGTTCTGCACGTACTTGATGTGGTTGACGGTGCCCAGCAGGGTCAGCGTCGACGAACTGCCCACGGCCATTTCGAACTTGGCCATCACGTTGTCGCTCTTGATCTTGTTGAGCGTCAGGTAACCGTCCGATTGCAGGTGCTGCAGGTTGACCTGCACCGTGGCCCGGTTCAGGTCGGCCATCTCACCGCTTTCGAAGGAGGCGCCCAGCAGGCGCGTGTTCCAGGTGCCGGCCGATCCGAAGACCGAGATCGCGCGGTCCTTGCCGGCTTTCTTCGAATACAGGTTCAGCGAACCGCCGAAAGTCGCGAAGCCGATGTTGCTGGCGTTGCCCGGGCCGCGCTCGACCACCACGCCGCCGATGACCGATGCCGGGAAGAAGGAGGTGCTGTGGTGGGCCGGGTTGTTGGTGTCGCCCCAGGGGATGCCGTCGAAGGTGATGTTGTACTGGTCGTCGCTGAAACCGCGCATCGTGGTCTTGGTTTCGCTCAGGCCCGGGCCGTTGGCCGAGTCACCCGACAGACTGGGTGCGATGTACACGATGCGGCTGTACTCGGCCGTGGGTGCCACCGATTGCTCGATGAAGGCGCGGGTGATCACCGACTGCGGTTGTGTCGCGTCCAGACTGGCCTGCGTCGGCGCCACGGCCGAGGCCGAATCCTTGTCACGCCCATAGGCGCCCGACTTGGCGGTGATGGTCACGGTCTGGCTGGCGGGCGCTTCCTGCGCCCAGGTGGGTGCCAGCGCAGCAGTGCCGGCGAAGGCCAGGCAGATGGAGCGGGTCAGGTTCGTCTTCTTGTAGGGCGATGTCATGGTCGGGGTTCGAACGGATTAAGGGGAAACGCCAAAGCGTAAGAACCCTGCAAGTCAGACCGAAGACAAAACCGTGACAAAACCGTGACAGGGCGAGGGACGCCAGCCCCGATCGGGTGGTTCAGCGGGCCTGCCCGGGCTGGCCCGCGTGGCGGCCCGTCGGCGTTCAGCCGCCGAGCTTCTCGCTCAGCGTCTGGGTCAAGCCGTAAAGCAGCCGCCGCCCTTCGTTGCCCAGCCGGTAGGCATAGGCCGGCAGGCGCCGCGTCCACTTGAATTTGCGGCTGCGGTTCGTCAGCGACGTGGCGCCGATGGTGCTGGGGATCTCGCTGTCGTGCCTGCAGGGCGTGGGTGTCACCAGCCGCACTTTCAGGCCGAAGCGCCAGCCCTGGTCGACGACGTGGTCGTAGGGCAGGCTCATCGGCAACAAGCCTGCGGCATAGGCTTGCGCGGCGCGTCGGTTGACGACGTAGGCGCTGGCTCCGGTGCAGCGGCTGAGCATCACCGCCAGATCGTGGCCCGGCGACAGCTTCAGCACGCGCTGCGGTGTGCCCGAATGCACAGCGGACAGCTTCACCATGTCCCAGCGGCCGGGGTGGACCATCAGGCCCTGCAGCACGGCGGGCAGGCTGTCGTGCAGCAGCACGTCGTCTTCCAAGATCAAGGCGCAGGCCGCGTCACTGGCCAGGAAGAGGCGCATCGCCTCGACATGCGACAGGTAACATCCCAACTCGCCCGGCACCGGGGTCATGCCGTGCCGGCGCCGGTAGGCCGCTTCGTCCAGCGCCGCATGCTGCTCAGGCGTCAGGGCGCGGGCATCGATGGCGGGCAGGCGCCTGTACGGCAAGCCCAGGGCCTGCAGTTGTACGCGGATGCGCGCCAGACGCTCGGGCGCCCGGTCGAGATTGATCACCCATGTTTGCAAGCCTGTCACCATCGATGCGATTCTGCGCGAAGCCTGTCTCGACCCCCGTCACGCCACTGGCTGTACGGAGGCCGCCTTGAAGCCCGCCCTTCTCGAGCAGTTGGGCGGCCGCATCAACGCCGCCTCGGGCTGGGCGCTGGCCGTGGCGGCCGTCGTGGTGGGCTACATCGGCTACGGCTGGCGCGGACTGGCGCTGGCGCTGACCATCACCGTGTTCTGGCTGCTGCTGCAGTTCAGCCGCGCGGTGCGCGTGCTGCGCGAGGCCAGCGGCAACCCGGTGGGCCAGGTGCCCAACGCGGTGATGCTGCACGCCCGGCTGCAGGTCGGCATGCGCCTGCCGGCGATCCTGAAGATCACCCGCAGCCTGGGCCGCAGAACCAGCGAAGAAGCGGCCGGCGCGCCCGAGGGCTACACCTGGACCGATGCCGGCGGCGACGAGGTGCGTGTCGAACTGCGCGGCGGCCGTGTCACGCGCTGGGACCTGCAGCGGGCCGCTGCCTAGAATCACGCTTCTTCCAAAGCCCCGAGAACAAGGAACTCCCATGTCGATGTCCGACCGCGACGGCAAGATCTGGATGGACGGCCAGATGGTCGACTGGCGCGACGCCAAGATCCACGTGCTGACCCACACCCTGCACTACGGCTGCGGCGCTTTCGAAGGCGTGCGGGCCTACAACACGGCGAACGGCACCGCCATCTTCCGCCTGCAGGAACACACCGAACGCCTCTTCAACAGCGCCAAGATCCTGCGCATGAAGATCCTGTTCAGCCCGGAAGAAGTGATGCAGGCCCAGCGCGCCGTGGTGCGCGAGAACCAGCTGGAAAGCTGCTACCTGCGCCCGCTGGTCTGGATCGGCGACAAGAAGCTGGGCGTCAGCCCCAAAGGCAACGACATCCACCTGATGGTCGCGGCCTGGCCCTGGGGCGCCTATCTGGGCGAAGAAGGGCTCAAGCGCGGCATCCGCGTGAAGACCAGCAGCTACACGCGCCACCACGTGAACATCACGATGACGCAGGCCAAGGCGGTGAGCAACTACACCAACAGCATCCTGGCCAACATGGAAGTCACCGACGAAGGCTACGACGAGGCCCTGCTGCTCGATCCGAGCGGCTTTGTCAGCGAAGGCGCGGGCGAGAACATCTTCGTCGTCAAGAAGGGCGTGGTCTACACGCCCGACCTGTCGGCCGGCGCCCTGAATGGCATCACGCGCGACACCATCCTCAACATCTGCAACGACCTCGGTCTGAAGCTGGTGGAAAAGCGCATCACGCGCGACGAGGTCTACATCAGCGATGAGGCCTTCTTCACCGGCACCGCCGCCGAAGTGACGCCGATCCGCGAACTGGACCGCATCGAACTCGGTGCCGGCACGCGCGGGCCGATCACCGAGAAGATCCAGACGGCTTTCTTCGACATCGTCAACGGCCGCAACCCGAAATATGCGGGCTGGCTGACGGCGGTGAAGGACTGAACACCATGAGCGCAGAACCCAGAGCCGTCGTCGAACTGCTGGCCGCCGACCTCACCGGCCCCGGCGTCGCCTTCTGCCCCAACCCCAAGATGACGCTGTGGAGCGGCCACCCCAAGGTGTTCATCGATGTGGCCACCACCGGCGAAGGCAAGTGCCCGTATTGCGGCACGGTCTACCGCCTCAAGGCGGGCGAGACGAGCCCCCAAGCTCACTAGCGTTCGCTACCCCCCGAGGGGGCCGTTCGCCTGCGGCCCGGCAAAGCCGGTTCCGCGGCTTCTGCTTGGTTCAGCACATAGACCAGCGCCGTGCGTGGCGGCAGTGTCAGTGTGCCCGTCGCTGCGTCCCAACGTGATGCTTCAACGGGTTGTTGGTCGGCGGCGCTCGCCGCCGTGTGAGCGGGGTGCAAGCGGTAGCTGCGCCCGCGCAGCGCCGGCAACGGCAGCACCACCGCCTGCGGGTTCACGTTGATCGCGTACAGCACCTCCGCAAAACCCGCCCCGGCCAGCCCGCGCCCGTCCAACTGCCCGACCACCACCGTCGGTTCCTGCGTCGGCCCGGTGTTGTGCAGCGTCAGCCGCGCCGCCACCTCGTCGGCGGTGCGCAGCCTGAACAGGCTGCTGCTGCTGCGGATGCGCAGCAGGTCGAAGAAGGCGTCGCGGGTGAAGGCGATCTCCGACGGGCCGGGCTTGATCGCCGCGTTGGCCAGCAGGGGCTTCATCGCCGGCCACAGCGGGCCGTTGTCGGCCTCGGGCGGCAGGCCGCTGCCGTAGTGGTTGTCGGTGGCCGTCCAGTCCAGGCGGTTGAACCAGTCGCCGCTGTCGTAGCTGTTGCGGTCCAGACTCTTGCTGCGCAGGATCTCGACACCGGCGTGGATGTAGGCGATGCCCTGGCTGAAGGCGGTGACGGCCAGGCCCAGCACCTGCACGCGGGCGCGGTCTTCGCGGCTGGTGGCCAGCGGCAGCTTGAGCACGTTGATGTCGAAGAGCGTCGGGTTGTCGTGGTTCTCGACGTAGTTCACCACCTCGTCGGGCTGCCTGGCGTAGCCGGCGGGCTGGCCGGCGTAGTCGATCTGGTCCAGCGTCTTCACACCACCGTCGCGGGTGGTCATGCGGTAGCCGCGCAGCGTGCCGGCCAGGCCGACGCGAACGAGGTCGGCGGCGCGCAGCAAGTCGTCGCGGGTGGCTGCTGCCCGGCCATTGGGTGCGTAGAACAGGCCGTTCAGCCAGCCCTGGCGGGCCAGCGTGCCGGCCGCGTCGTCGCAGCAGCCGCCACCGCGCACCGCGTCGCGCCCGCGGTCGCTGAAGGTGGCGATGCCGCTGCCGTTCAGGCTGGCCTGGCTGGCCTGCACGAAGCGGGCGCCGTTGGCGACCTCGCCGAAGTTCCAGCCCTCGCCGATCAGCCGCACCGGCCGCCCGGCGGCGCGGTTCACGGCAGCCTGCAGGCGCTCCATCGCGGCGCGCGGCTGGTGGCCCATCAGATCGAAACGGAAGCTGTCGATGGCGTATTCGCGCGCCCACAGCGCCGCCGATTCGATCATCAGCTTGGCCATCATGCGGTGCTCGGTGGCGGTGTTGGCGCAGCAGGTGCTGGTCTCGACCTGGCCTTGCGCGTTCAAGCGCTGGTAGTAGCCCGGCACGGTGCGGTCGAGCACCGATTTGCGCTGCTGCCCCGAGGCCGCCGTGTGGTTGTAGACCAGGTCCATGCCCACGCGCAGCCCGGCCGCGTGCAGGGCCTGCACCATGCGGCGCAGCTCGACGACGCGCACCGCGCCGTCTTCGGCCGTGCTGGCGTAGCTGCCCTCCGGCGCGTTGTAATGCCAGGGGTCGTAGCCCCAGTTGTAGCAATCGCGCTCGGCCGTGGCGCGCACGGTGGCCTGCTGCTGCTCGCTGTCGGGCGGCAAGGCGGCCAGGGCGCCGGCGTCGGGGCTGACGCAGCCGGCCTCCGGCACCGTGGCCAGGTCGAAGATGGGCAGCAGGTGCAGGTCGGTGATGCCGGCGGCGGCCAGCGCCTTCAGATGCTGCATGCCGCGCGATGCCGGGTGTGTGAAGGCGGCGTACTTGCCGCGGTCGGCCACTGGCACGCTGGCGTCGCTGAATGAGAAGTCGCGCACATGCAGTTCGTAGATGACCGCGTCGGTGGCGGCCGCCAAAGCCGCCGGGCGCTGGTGCTGGGCCCAGCCTGCGGGCTGCAGCGCGGGTGCGTCGAGCCGGCCTATCCAACTGCGCTGCGAGTCGGTGTTCAGGCTGATGCTGTAGGGGTCGGTGACGGCATTGCGCACCCAGCCCGTGCCGCGCACGAAGACGTCGACCAGATAGACGTAGCTGCCGCCGCTGAGGTCGCCGCCCTGCGTGGCCGACCAGGCGCCGGTGGCGGCGTCGCGCCGCATCGGCACCCAGGCCCGGGCCGACGTGCGGCCGTTGGCGTACAGGCACACGCCGACCTGCTGCGCGGTGGGCGCCCAGAGCTGGAAGGCGGTGCGGCCGTTGGCGACGCGCACGCCCAGGTCCGGGATGTCTTCGGCGCGGGCGTAAAGATCGTCCAGCACACCGGGCGTCTGCAGCGCCGTGGCCTGGCGCACTCTGCCCTGCGCATCGGTTTCGACCAGCAGGCTCTGCTGCCGCAACACCTCGGGTACCTGCGCCCAGGCGGCGCGCGGCAACTGCAGGTCGACACCCGCTGCCACGAAAGCGTAGCGCCGGGCCAGCGCGGGGGGCAGTGGTGTGCTGGCTTGCACCAGCGCCAGCCGCTGGGTGGCGCCACCGACAGGCTGCCCGGGCTCGACCCGCAGCAGCCGCCCGGGTGCCGCCGCCACGATGGCGTAACGGCTGCTGCCGTCGACCGCGGCCCGGGTGCCGGGCCAGCGCAGGCGTTCGCGGCTGAACCAGTGCGCGGCGGCCGGCACATCGGCAGCCGCTTGCAGCACGGTGGCGAAGCTGGCGGCATCGCAGTCGGCCAGGCGGGCTGGCGGGAGGGCCTGCGCGGCCCCTGCGCCGCCCACAGCCCCGAGCAGTGCCAGGGCCAGCGCCAATGCGGCGGGCAGACCGATGGTGCTTATCATGGTTCGAATGTATCCAGACTACATCGACTCTCTGCTCAGGGAATGCGATGAAATCCATCTCGCAGCAAGGAACGATACTGTTGAATCGACAGGTCACTGTAGGTCAATTACATCGCGTTAGGCCGTACACCATGAAACACGCCCTGCTCCTGATCGCCTTGTGCTGCGCGCTCGCCGCCACCGCCCAGCCCGCCATCGACACGCGCGACGTGCCCGTCGGCGACCGCCGCAGCGCGCTGCCGGCGGGCTGGGAGCAGGGCGCCTTCATGGAAATCTTCGTCCGCGCCTACCGCGACAGCGACGGCGACGGCATCGGCGACCTGCGCGGCCTGACGCAAAGCCTGGACCACCTGAAGGACCTGGGCGTGCGCGGCATCTGGCTGATGCCGATCACGAAGAACGCCGACGGCGACCACGGCTACGCCACCACCGACTTCCGCGACATCGCGCCCGAGTACGGCACGCTGGCCGACTTCGACGAACTGATCCGCCAGGCCCACGCGCGCGGCATCGGCGTGATCATGGACTACGTCATCAACCACGGCGCGGCCTCGCACCCGCTGTTCGAGCAGGCGCGCAAAGGCGCCGGTGCGCCTTACCGCGACTGGTTCGTCTGGAGCGACACCGCGCCGGCCGGCTGGGACATCTGGGGCAAGTACCCCTGGTACGCCGTGTCGGCGCAGCCCTGGAACTGGACCGGCGAGGTCAAGGACATGCCGCTGGCGCCGCCGGGCACGAAGGACTTCTACTTCGGCACTTTCGGGCCGCACATGCCCGACTTCAATTTCAGGAACCCGGCGGTGCTGGCCTACCACCTCGGCAGCCTGCGCTTCTGGCTGAACCGCGGGCTGGACGGCTTCCGCCTGGACGCCGTGCCCTACCTCATCGAGAACAGCGTCACCGACTGGAACGACCAGCCCGAAAGCCGGGCGCTGACCAAGCAGTTGCAGGACCTGATCAAGGGCTACGAGCACCGCACCGTGGTCTGCGAAGCCACGGCCGAACCGCAGGCCTACGGCGATCCGGCGGTCTGCGGCGGCGCCTTCGCCTTCGGCTATGGGCAGCGCATCGTCGAAGCGGCGCGCGGTGAACCGGCGGCGGTGCAGGCCGTGGCCGACTACTACCGCAAGGCCTCGCCCACGATGGCCACCTTCGTGTCCAACCACGACATCTTCGCCGGCCGCCGGCTGTGGGACCAGGTCGGTGGCAACGTCGCGCCCTACAAGCTGGCCGCCGCCACCTACCTGCTGCAGCCGGGCACGCCCTACATCTATTACGGCGAGGAAGTGGGCCAGGCGGGTGTGGACGGCCTGCCCGGCGATCAGCCCCTGCGCAGCCCGATGAGCTGGACGGCCGATGCCGCGCGCGCCGGCTTCACCACCGGCCGGCCCTTCCGCCCGGTGGCGCCGAATGCCGCCACGAACAACGTCAGCACGCAGGCCGCCGACCCGCAGTCGATCCTGAACTTCTACAAAGCCCTGCTGAAGCTGCGCAACACGCTGCCCAGCATCGCCCGTGGCAGCTTCGAGGCCAGCGTGGCCGACGGCACGGTGGTCAGCTGGCAGCGCCGCCTGGGCGACGAGACGACGGTGGTGCTGATCAACTACGGTCTGCAGAGCGCCGAGGCCGAACTGAAGGCGCTGCCGGCGCACGCCACCCTGCTGTCGGCCTTACCGGCCGAAGCGCCACCCCTGCGCACCGACGCCGCCGGCAGCGCGCGCGCCACGCTGGCGCCGCAGTCGGTGCAGGTGCTGCGGGTGCAGCGTTGAAAGGAAGGGGCGGACGCCGATGGCTGCGGCGCGGTTCGACTTGTACATTCAAGACAGATTCGGGTGCCGGCTGGTGCCTGTCCGGGAGACATTCGTGGCCGATGTGAAACTGTCCGGGGTCGGCAAGGCCTACGGCGACGTGAAGATCCTGAAGGGCATCGACCTCGAGATCCGCGACGGCGAGTTCATGGTTTTCGTCGGCCCCAGCGGCTGCGGCAAGAGCACCCTGCTGCGGACCATTGCCGGGCTGGAAGACATCACCGAGGGCGAACTGCGCATCGGGGGCCGGGTGGTCAACGACGTGCCGCCGGCCGAGCGCGGCATCAGCATGGTCTTCCAGAGCTATGCGCTGTATCCGCACATGGACCTGTTCGAGAACATGGCCTTCGGGCTGCGCCTGGCGAAGGTGCCCAAGGCCGAGATCGAGGCCGCGGTCAACCAGGCCGCCAGGATCCTGCACATCGACCATTTGCTGCAGCGCAAGCCCAAGGACTTGTCGGGCGGCCAGCGCCAGCGCGTGGCCATCGGCCGGGCCATCGTGCGCAAGCCCGAGGTCTTCCTGTTCGACGAGCCGCTGTCCAATCTGGACACCGCCCTGCGCGTGAAGATGCGCTACGAATTCGCCAAGCTGCACGAGCAGTTCAAGACCACCATGGTCTATGTCACCCACGACCAGGTCGAGGCCATGACGCTGGCCGATCGCATCGTGGTCTTGCAGGCCGGCCGCATCGAGCAGGTCGGCACGCCGATGGGCTTGTACGAACACCCCTGCAACCTTTTCGTGGCCGGCTTCATCGGCAGCCCGGGCATGAATTTCATCGCGGCGACCGTGCAAGAGGCTACGGCACAGGGCGCGACGGTGAAGCTGGGCGGCGGCGAAAGCATCCGCTGCGCCGTCGATGCCGGCGCCGCGAAGGTCGGCGACCAGGTCACGCTGGGCGTGCGCCCCGAACACCTGCGCGCCGGTGTGGCCGACAACGCGCTGAACACCACCGTCACCTTCGTCGAATCGCTGGGCAGCATGACCTACGCCTATTGCAGCAACCCGGGGCTGGACGACGTGATCACCTGCGCCGTCGAAGGCGACCGCCGCATCGAAAGCGGTTCGGCCTTGCCGCTGGCAGTGCCGTTGGCGAAGACCTATCTTTTCGACGCTGAAGGCCGCGCTTTCCAGCGCCTGGCTGCGGTCGAGCACCAGATTGCGGCTTGAGGTGTCGTCGCGCCGCCCTCACCCCTGCCCTCTCCCGCCAGCGGGAGAGGGAGTGATCCGGAAGGCTGCCGTGAAGGGCTCCCTCTCCCGCTGGCGGGAGAGGGCTGGGGTGAGGGTGGCTGGTGCTGCCCTGGCCCTGGTTTGCACGGCCACGGTTGCCCAGCCGCTGCGCCTGCTGGTCTGGATCAACGGTGACAAGGGCTACAACGGCCTGCAGAAAGTCGGGGATCGATTCACCCAACTGAGCGGTGTGCAGGTCGTCGTGCAGCACCCCGAAGGCGCGCCCGACAAGTTCGGCGCCGCGGCGGCTGCCGGCAAGGGCCCGGACATCTTCTGCTGGCCGCACGACCGCACCGGCGAATGGGCGCGTTCGGGTTTGATCGTGCCCATCAAGCCGCCGCCGCGCGTGCGCGGCGAGATCGAGGCCAGCGCCTGGCAGGCCTACACCTACAAGGGCCAGGTCTGGGGCTACCCGCTGGCCATCGAGGCCATCGGCCTGGTCTACAACCGGGCCCTGGTGCCGACGCCGCCGGCCACCTTCGACGAGCTCATCGCGCTGGACAAGCAGCTCAAGGCGGCCAGCGGCGGCAAGACCAGCGCCATCCTGTGGGACTACAACAAGTCCTTCTTCAGCTGGCCGATGCTGGCCGGGCCCGGCGGCTTCGTCTTCGGCCGCAACGCGCAGGGCGAACTCGACAGCAAGGCGGTGGGCGTGAACACCGCCGGCGCGCTGAAAGGCGCCGAGATGCTGGACCGCCTGATCACCGGCGGCACCATGCCCAAGGGCGCGCGCTATGCCGAGATGGAAGCCGGCTTCGCGCGCGGCCAGGTGGCGATGATGATCAGCGGGCCGTGGAGCTGGGAGAACGCCAAGAAGGCCGGCATCGATTTCGGCGTGGCGCCGGTGCCGGCGGTGGTGGCGGGCCAGCCCAGCAAGACCTTCGTCGGCGTCTTGGGTTGCATGGTCAGCGCGCCCAGCAAGCTGAAGGACATCGCCCGCGAATTCATCGAGAACCACCTGTTGAAGGTCGAGAGTCTGAAGCTGATTTCGGCCGATGTGCCGCTGGGCACACCGGCCAACAAGGCGTATTTCAAGGAACTGAGCGACGACCCTCGCATCGTGGCGACCATGGCCAATGCCAAGGCCGGCGAGCCGATACCGAACATCCCCGAAATGGGCCGCTTCTTCCCGGCGATGGATGCGGCGCTGGAGGCCATCACCAACGGCCGGCAGGCGCCGAAAGAGGCGCTTGACGGTGCTGCTGCACGGATGAAAAGCCAATGACCCGCGGCGCTTCCAACTCGGCCATCTGGCTCGGCCGCGCCGCTTCTGCGATGGCGACCTTGGCGCTGCTCTGGCTGGTCTTCAGCTTGTGGACGGCCGGCCAGGCGCTGGCCGCCGTGGGCGTGCTGGCGCTGGGCGGCAGTGCCATCTTCATTTACGCCAGCGCGCACAGCGTGGCCTGGAGATACCTGTTTCCCGGCGTGGCCGGCATGCTGGTCTTCGTGGCCTTTCCGCTGCTCTACACGGTGCAGATCGGCTTCACGAACTACTCGTCGAACAACCTGCTGGAAGAAGCCCGGGCGCGGGCCTATCTGCTGGACCAGACCATCGCCGACGAAGCGCAATCGCGGCCCTACACGCTGCACGCCGAGGGCCCGGCCTTCCGCCTGAAACTGGCGCCGCACGACGGCGCGTCGGGCGTTGCGCTGGTGTCGCCGCCACTGTCCTTGAAAGCCACCGAAACCGTGGCGGCGCCGGTCACTATGCAGCCGTTGGGTGCCACTGCGCTGGCTGCGCCCTTGAATTTGCGCGACCTGATCACCCACCGTGACGCCTTGGCCGCGCTGCAATTGCAATTGCCCGACGGCCAACGGATCCGTTACGCCGGTCTGCGTGAATTCGGCCCGATCGCGCCGCTGTGGAAGGCCGAGGCCGATGGCGCGATGACGCAGTTGATCACCGGCAACACCTACCGCGCCAACCGCAGCGCCGGCTATTTCGAGACCGCGGCTGGCGAACGCATGCAGCCCGGCTTCAAGGTCAACATCGGCCTGGCCAACTACAGCCGCATGCTGCTGGACGCCGACTTCCGCGGCCCCTTCGTCAGCATCTTCATCTGGACCGTGGTCTTCGCCGGCCTGACCGTGCTGTTCAGCACCGCGCTCGGCATGACGCTGGCGGTGGTGCTGGAATGGCAGAACCTGAAGTACCGCGCGCTCTACCGCACGCTGCTGTTCCTGCCCTATGCCGTGCCGGGTTTCATTTCCATCCTGGTGTTCAAGGGCCTGTTCAACCAGAACTTCGGCGAGATCAACGGCATCCTGGATGCCCTGTTCGGCGTGCGTCCGGCCTGGTTCGCCGACCCGCTGCTGGCCAAGGTGATGATCCTCATCGTCAACACCTGGCTGGGCTATCCGTACATCATGATTCTGTGCACCGGGCTGATCAAGGCGATACCGGCCGATCTGTATGAGGCCAGTGCGATTGCGGGCGCCAAGCCGCTGACGAATTTCTTCAAGATCACCGCGCCGCTGATCGCCAAACCGCTGACCCCTTTGCTGATCAGCGCTTTCGCCTTCAACTTCAACAATTTCGTGCTGATCAGCCTGCTCACCGACGGCCGGCCGGATTACCTGAACACCAAATTGCCGGCCGGCACCAACGACATCCTGGTCAGCTACACCTACCGCATCGCCTTCACCGACGGCGGCCAGAACTTCGGCCTCGCCGCGGCCATCAGCACGCTGATCTTCGTGATGGTGGCGGTGATGGCCATGGTGCAACTCAAGATCACCCAACGGTCAGAAGGAAGGCGCTGAGATGGCCATCGTCACAGGCAAGGCCGGCCGCTGGCGCGTCATCGGCGCCCACGCGGGCTTGTGCGTGCTGCTGGCCTTCACGCTGTTCCCGCTGCTGGCCGTGATCAGCATTTCGCTGCGGCCGGGCAACTTCGCCACGGGGTCGCTGATCCCGTCCACCATCAGTTTCGAGCACTGGCAACTGGCCTTGGGCATCCCCGTGAAGCAGGCTGACGGCAGCGTGGTCCAGCCGCCGTTTCCGGTGCTGCTGTGGCTGTGGAACAGCATCAAGATCGCGACGATTTCGGCTGTGCTCATCGTGGCCATTTCCACCACCGCGGCCTATGCCTTTGCGCGCATGAAGTTCGCGCGCAAGCAGTTCATCCTGAACAGCATGCTGCTGCTGCAGATGTTCCCGGTGGCCGTGGCGCTGGTGGCCATCTACGCCATCTTCGAAGGCATAGGCACCACCGTGCCGGCACTCGGCATCGAAACGCATGCCGGCCTGATCGTGGCCTACCTGGGCGGCGTGGCCATGCACATCTGGACCATCAAGGGCTACTTCGACAGCATCCCGGTCGAGATCGAAGAAAGCGCCAAGGTCGACGGCGCCACCCACTGGCAGGCTTTCCGCCGGGTGCTGTTGCCGATGGCCGTGCCTATCCTGATGGTGGTCTTCGTGCTGGCCTTCATCGGCACCATCATCGAATACCCCGTGGCGTCCATCCTGCTGCGCGAAGAGCCCAATCTCACTCTGGCCGTGGGCAGCAAGTTCTACCTCTACGATCAGAAATACCTGTGGGGCGATTTCGCGGCCGCCGCCGTGCTCAGCGGCCTGCCGATCACGCTGGTCTTCCTGTTGGCGCAGAAGTGGATCGTCTCGGGTCTGACAGCCGGCGGCGTCAAGGGTTGACGCGATGCCGGCTGTCCATCAACCTGGCCCGGCGCAGGCCGCTGCCCTTGCTGGGCGGGTGCCGTGAAGGCCTGGCTGCTTCTGCTCGCCTGCTGTGCCGGCCCGGCGCTGGCCGCCGAGCCGCCGGCCTGCCAGGCTGATCCGCTGCAGGGCCGACCGCTCTACCTGCGCGGCACCTTCAACGGCTGGGCCGCCAGCGAAGCCCAGCAGCTCACCTGGGCCTGCACGCGCTGGCAGGGCGTGGCGCGCATCACCGGCGAGCACCGCTTCAAGATCGGCGACGAGGCCTGGAGCGCCGACGCCGACTTCGGCAGCCGCGACGGCACCCGGCTGCTGCCCCGCGGCCCCGACTTCACGCGCCGCTTCAACGGCGTGCAGCGCTACACCGTGACGCCCGGCGCTGCTGGTGGCGCTGGTGTCGCGACCCTGGCGGTGGAAGACTGCCCGGCCGAAGCGCCCTGGGGCGACACCACGCTGTACCTGCGCGGCGGCCTCACCAACTGGGTGGCGCAGGACGACTACGCCTTCCAGTACAGCTGCGACGCCTACTACCTGAACGTGAAGGCCACCGGCCCCCAGGAATTCAAGGTCGCCGACGCCGCCTGGACGGCCGCCACCACCTTCCCGGCCGGCGCCAACAGCCCGCCCTACCGCTACGACTTCAGCGGTGAACACACGCTGCGCCTGGCCTTTGCTGCCGGCCAGCCGCAACTCACGCTGGGCCCCAAGACCTTCGGCGACCCGGCGGCCCGCGCCATCCAGGACCCGGTGGCGCTGAGCCTGCGTTTCGACAGCCGCGCGGGGGCGCACAAGCGCCCCTTCGGCGCGCAGCCGGCGCCGGCCGCCTTCGACTTCACCGTCACTTCGCTGCCCGGCGTGACGCGCCTGACGCTGGTGGTCGAAAAGCGCCGGCTGCAAGGCAACCAGGAAGGGCTGGATTACACCGAGGTGGCGCGCGTGCCGATGGTGCAGACCCTTCAGGGCAGCAGCGCCAGCTGGACCGCCCGCCACATCCACCCCGACGTTGCCGTCTATGGCTACTGGTTCGAAGCCGAGATCGCCGGGCGGCGCCACGCCTTGCAGAACAACGCCGACGCGGTGTTCTGGACGCGTGAGAAAGGCAGCGGCGGTCTCGGTGCCGTCGTCGAGCTGCCGGCCAGGCCGGGTGCCATCCGCCGCTTCCGGCAGACGGTCTACGCACCCGACTTCCAGGTGCCCGACTGGGCCGCCGACCTCGTCTACTACAGCATCTTCCCCGAACGCTTCCGCAACGGCGACCCGGGCAATGACCCCAAACCCGGCGTGGACCGCTACCACGACCAGACCGTCGAACGCCACGCCCGCTGGACCGAGCGCCCCTACCGCCCGGGCAGCGGCGACGGCAGCGACGCCTCGCACAACAACGATTTCTTCGGTGGCGACCTGGCCGGCATCATCCAGAAGCTGGACTACATCCAGGCCCTGGGCGCCAACGCGATCTACATGACGCCGATCTTCAAGGCCGCCAGCAACCACAAATACGACACCGCCGACTACCTGCAGATCGACCCCGGCTTCGGCAGCGACGCCGATTTCCTGCGCCTGACGCGCGAGGCCGGCCAGCGCGGCATCCGCATCATCCTGGACACCAGCCTGAACCACACCGGCGCCGATTCGCTCTATTTCGACCGCTACCGCAACCAGGGCGGCGCGCAGAGCGCCGGGGCCTTTGCCGGTGGCCGCGTGAACCCGCAATCACCCTACGCCGGCTGGTACCGCTTCGACACCTCGAAGACCGACCCCGACGCGCAGTACACCGGCTGGGGCGGCCCCGATCTGCCCGAGCTGGACAAGAACAACCCGGCGCTGCGCCGCTTTTTCTTCGGCGCCCCGCAGGGCGTGATGCAGCACTGGCTGGACCGCGGCGCCGCGGGCTGGCGCATGGACGTGGCGCCCTGGGTGCCCGACGATTTCTGGCGCGCCTGGCGCAAGGCCGTCAAGGCCAGTCAGCCCGATGCGCTGACCGTGTCCGAGACCTGGTTCGACGCCAGCAAGTTCCTGCTGGGCGACATGTTCGACAGCACCATGAACTACATCTTCCGCAACACGGTGCTGGACTACGCGGCCGGCGGCCACGCGGCCGAGCTCTACCGCAACCTGGAGCTGACCCGCGAGGCCTACCCGCCGCAGGCCTTCCACGCGCTGATGAACCTGCTGTCTTCGCACGACGTGCCGCGCGCGTTGCACCACTTCGGCTGGAGCGCCGAGCGCGGCAACGGGGCCGACGCGTCCGCGCAAGCCCTGGCCAAGCGGCGCCTGAAACTGGCCGTGCTGTTCCAGATGACCTTCCCCGGCGCACCGGCCATCTACTACGGCGACGAGGTGGGCGTGACCGGCGGCGACGACCCCTACAACCGCGCCACCTACCCCTGGGCCGACCAGGGCGGCGAGCCCGACACCGCATTGCTGGCGGCTTTCAAGACCTACACCGCCTTGCGTCACCGCCATGCCGTGCTGCGCCGTGGCAGCCTGGAGGCGCCGCTCTACGCCGACGCCCATGTGCTGGTGCTGGCCCGCCGGCTGGGCAACACCTGGGCGCTCACCGCCACCAACAATGGCGAGCAGCCGCTGACCGTGAGCGTGGCCTTGCCGGAAGGGCTGCCCGCTGCCGCCTTGCGTGATGCCTTGAGTGACCTCGCGGCGGCCGCCCCTGCCGATGAAAGCGACTTGCGAGCCACCTGGCGCATCGAAGGCGGCCGCATCCGTTTCGAAGTGCCAGCGCTGGGCGGTCGGGTTTTCGTCACCGCGGAGTCACCCCAATGAAGCAGCCCTTGGCCGCTCTGATGGTCGCAGCCTGCAGCCTGTCGGCGGTGGCCCAGCCGCTGCCCGAGGTGGCGGTGGGCCGCATCGAACGCCTGCCGGCCATCGCGTCGCGGCACGTCGACCCGCGCCCCGTGGATGTCTGGCTGCCCGCCGACTACAGCCCGGCGCGGCGTTACCAGGTGCTCTACATGCACGACGGCCAGATGCTCTACGACGCCAGCAAGAGCTGGAACCAGCAGGCCTGGGACGTGCACCTCACGGTCAGCCGCCTGGTCAAGGAAGGGCGCATCCCCGACACCCTGATCGTGGGCATCTGGAACAACGGCAAGTTCCGCCACAGCGAGTACTACCCCGAGAAGTTCCTGCCGTTCTTGCCCGAAGCCACGCGCGCCGCCTTCACCGACAAGGCCCTGCAAGGCCGGCCCCGGTCCGACGCCTACCTGCGCTACCTGGTCGAAGAGCTGAAGCCCGCCATCGACGCCCGCTACGCCACACGCCCGGAGCGCGAGCACACGGTCGTGATGGGTTCCAGCATGGGCGGGCTGATCAGCGTCTACGCGATGAACGAATACCCGCAGGTCTTCGGCGGCGCGGCCGGGCTGTCGACCCACTGGGTGGGCAGCGGCGAGGCCAACGCCGCGCTGCCGCTGGCGGCCTTCCATTACCTACAGCGCCACCTGGCGGACCCGGCCACCCACCGCCTGTACCAGGACCACGGCACGACCGAGCTGGATGCGCTGTATGCGCCTTACCAGGTCTTCATCGACCAGATCGTCAAGGACCGCGGCTACACCGCGGCCAACAGTGCCAGCCGGGTCTTCGCGGGCACGGGCCACAACGAGCGGGCCTGGGCCGCGCGGCTGGAAATCCCCTTGCTTTTCCTGCTGGGCGCGCCGTGACGGCCGCCCGCATGCGCCATTTCAGACACCCAGCGCGTCCAGGTCGGCGCTGGTGCGCTGCAGCCACAGCTTGATGCGCTGGCGGTCGAGCAGTTTCAGGCTGCTGGTGCCGGGGTGCAGGGCAGCCCAGAAACTGGCACCTTCGGCGTCGATCTTCTGCAGCGGCTGCTCCGGCATCTTGCGCAGGTGCAGCACGCGCGCGCCCTGCGCCACGGCGCGGTCGAGCAGGCCGGACGCATACAGGATGTCGAAGCGCTCGCCCCGCACCTCGTTGAGCACCACCACCAGCGGCAGCCGGGCGCCGGGGCCGTCGAGCCAGCGGCCCAGCAGGAAGGTGCCGTCGCGGCCGTTGTCCATCACATGCCAGTAGTTCAGGGCCACGCCCAGTTCCGCGGCCACGCCGCCGGCGCCGGTCTCGTCCAGCCAACGCATCAGGTCGGCCTGGGTTTGGGCCGCCAAGTCGACCAGCACGCGGCGCTCGGGTTGCTCGACCACGACTTCGATGACGCGGTCCAGGCTGTCGCCGGCGTCCAGTGGCAAGGGGGCGGCGTAGTCGGCGTAGTAGCGCAGCAGGGCGCCGTGCGAACGGTCGGTGTCGAAGCCGATGAAGGGCTGGTGGTGGTCGATGAAATGCTGGGCCAGCACGCGGGCCAGCAGCGATTTGCCGACCCCGCCTTTTTCGCCGCCGATGAAGTGGATCTGGCTCATGACTTGAGGGTCCTGTCGCTGGTTGGATGCGGGTGATGAGCCGGGTAAGCCCTAGGATCGATCGTAGCGCAGCCCCCTCCCTGAGCCCCGCTCAGCGCCAGCCCGCGATCAGTTGGCGTGCGGCCTGCATCTCCGTGTCCACGCCGGCCACCGCGTCGGCCCAGCGCGGCGCCACGGCCACGTCGGGTTGCACGCCGGCGTCGGGCGGGTTGTCCTGGGCGTAAGCCGCGACCAGCGGGATGTCCACGCCCACGCCCGAAGCCGGCAGGTTGATCCAGCACAGCTGTCCGCCGTTCAGCCCGCGCAGGTTGCCGCCGGTGGGCTGGCCCAGTAGCGTGGCCGCGCCGCTGCGCTGGATGTCGCGCGCCAGCAAAAAGCCGGCTGAGCTGTTCTGCGGGCCGACCAGCACCACGCTGCGCCCGGCGTAGGGCGTGGCCACCGGTTCGATGCGGGCGCCCGGCTGGTCGGGCAGCAGCCAGTTGCGGCCGGGGCCTTTCGTCACCTGGCCGGTGCGGTCGAAGAAGCCGAAGTCCCAGGTGTCCAGGTAGCGCGCCAGCACATAGGGCACGCGTTCATAGGCGCATTCCACCCGATAGCCCGGCCCTTGCAGCGGTGCGCGCAGCAGATGGCTGAGCACCGCCCGGCCGATGGCGTCGTCGCCGCCTTCGTTGTCGCGCTGGTCGATGATGAGGAAGGGCACGCCGCGCAGCGCGGTGAAGGTCTGCTGCAGAAAGGCCTCGGGTTTGAAGTCGCTGCGCCAGAAAGCGAAGGTGGGCAGGGTCAGGATGCCGGTGTCGCCGTTGACGCGGAATGCCCAGGCGCCGCCGGACGCGGGCAAGATCTTGTCGCGTTCCGCGGTGGTCGTTGCCATCACGCTGACGCTGCGCGGGTCGGCGCTGCCGCGCTCGCGCAGCGTCAGCGTGTAGCGCCCGCCCTGCGGCGCGTACATCAGCGGAAACAGCCTGTCCAGCGCGCCGCCGTTGGGGCCGCTGTCCAGTTGCGACAGGGCCTTGCCCCGCGCGCCTTCGTGCAGGCCGTCGGCGCGCAGCAGCGGCAGCAGCGCGTCGCGGATGGCGGTCATCGGGCGCTGGTCGATGGCCAGCAGTTCGCTGCCCGCCGTCACCGGGGCTGCGCTGCTGCCGGTGACCAGGACCCGCCCTTCCACCCAGCGCAGCGTCAGCGGCAATTTGTCGGCGCGCTTGAACACGCCGTCGACCACGTCTTGCCGCTGGTTGTAGGGGCTCACCCAGGTGTGGCCGCAGTGCAGGCTGGCCGACAGCTGCGACGCCAGCAGCACCATCTGCGCGCGGCTGCTGCCGTTGGCCACGGCGGCGGTGGCGGCCGCGAAGTCGGCGTCGATCTGCGCCAGCGTGGTGTAGCGCAACAGGCCGGGATGCAACTCGGTCAATGCCCGCTTCAGGATGCGCAGGTCGCGCTGCGCATCGTCGGCGTTGATCTCGGCTGGGCCGGGGGCCGCGCCCTGGGCGCAGGCCCGCTGCGGGGCCCCAGCCAAGACGCCGGCCGCGGGCGCCAGAGCGAGGGCTTGCAGGGCGTGGCGGCGTGTGTGCATGGGCTGGCTCCCGGGACGGCGGATGGGCCCCATCGTAGCCAGTGCGGTGGCGGCACCGGCAATGGCAACATGCTGCGATGACCGTCGCCGCAGCCGACCCGCCGAGCCAGCCGCCCTTGCCGGCGCCCCGCCTGTTCAGCCTGACCTGGCCGCTGCTGGTGGAACTGCTGCTGGGCATGGCCGTGGGCATCGTCGGCACGGCCCTGGCCGCGCGCCTGTCCGACGACCACGCCGCTGCCTTCGCCCTGGCTCATCAGGTTTTCGGTGCGCTGTTCCTGCTGTTCCGCATCGTCGGCGCTGGCGTGGGCGTGGTCTTGACGCAGGCCCTGGGCGCCGGCCGGCGCGACACGGCCGACGCGGTGGCGCGCGCGGTGCTGGGTGCCAGCACCTGGATCGGTCTGGCCGTGGCCGTGCCGGCCCTGTTCGCGGCCCGTCCCCTGCTGCAAGGGCTGAATGCCCCGCCCGAAGTCCTGCCGCTGGCCGTTCAACTGCTGATGAGCCTGGCCCCGGCCATGCTGCTGGACGCCTGGACCGCCAGCATGACCGCCGTCATGCGCGCCCACCTGCGCGCCCGCGACACGCTGGCCGTGACGGTGGCCATGCAGATCAGCCACCTGCTGCTGATGGGGCCGTTGATGTTCGGCTGGGGCCCTATTCCTGCGCTCGGCCTGCCCGGCTATGCGCTGGCCGTGGTGGCGGCCCGCTCAGGGGCCATCGTCGGGCTGCTGTGGCTGTGGCGCGAGCGTCTGGGTCTGCAGCCCGGCTGGTCCGACGCCTGGCGGCTTCGGCTGCCGCCGTTGGCGGCCGTGACCCGCATCGGCCTGCCCGGCGCGGCCGAGAACATCGCCTACCGGCTGAGCTTCATGGTCAGCGTCGCTGTGGTCGGCGGCTTCGGCTCGGCGGCGCTGGCGACCCACGCCTACGCCCAGCAGGTGATCATGATCGTGCTGTTGTTCGGCCTGGCGACCGGCTTGTCGGTCGAGGTGCTGGTCGGCCATCTGATCGGCGCCGGCCGCTTGCACCAGGCCCACCAGCTGGTGCGCCGGGCCCTGGGCCGCGGTCTGCTGGTCAGCGTGGTGGTCGCCACGCTGGCGGCCCTGACGGCCCGCTGGTCGATGCGCCTGTTCACCCAGGACCCCGTCATCATCCACAGCGCCACCGTGCTGCTGTGGTGGACGGTGCTGCTGGAGCCGGGCCGCACCTTCAACCTGGTGGTCATCAATGCCCTGCGCGCCGCCGGCGACGCCCGCTTCCCGGTGGTGGCCGGTGCGGCCAGCATGGTGGTCGTGCTGGCCGGCGGCAGTTGGCTGCTGGGCAGTCACTGCGGCCTGGGGCTGGTTGGCGTGTGGATCGCCTACATCGCCGACGAATGGCTGCGCGGCCTGATCATGTGGCGCCGCTGGGCCACGCTGGCCTGGGTGCCGCACGCGCGGGCCGCGCACCGGCGCCTGCGACCGGCGGGTGGGCAGCGGTCCAACGCTCGCTGAGGTCCGCCACAACCTGGCCTTGGCCGCCAGCCGGCCCCGCCGCCCACCCTAAGCCGGTGGCCTCGGCGGCCGCCTATGATGGACGGGGCTCGAGGAGCGATCACTTGACCATCTGGCTGGACGGCGAAGGCCGCTTTTTCAACCCGCACCCCAAGCTCAGCATCCTGCGCTTGTGGGACGGTCATGAATGCGTCGTCATCGACGATGTGCTGGCCAACCCGGAAGGCGTGCGGGCCTGGGCCAGCGGGCTGGCCTATGGGCCGCCGTCCTACCCCTACCCGGGCCTGGTCTGCAACGCCGACGCCGACGTGCAACACCGCATGGCCGATCTCTTCGCGCAGCACGCGCGGCGCCGCCTGGGCGCCCGGCGCACGCTGGACAGCAGCACCCGCTTGTCGCTGATCACCACGGCCCCGCAGGACCTGGCGCCGGTCCAGTGGTTGTGCCACCGCGACCGCTACGTGCACGGCCGGCTCGACATCCTGTACGCCGCCAGCGTGCTCTACCTCTTTAGCGATCCCGCGCTGGGCGGCACCAGCTTCTACCGGCCGCTCAAACCGGCGGCGGACATCGAGGCCATCGTCGCCGACAGTGTGGTGCTCGGGGGCCCTGATTTCAGCGCCCGCCACGGCTGGCAGCCGGGCTATATGGCCGGCAGCAACGGGTACTTCGAGCGCATGGCACAGGTGCCGGCGGCCTGGAACCGTGCCATCTTCTACGACGGCGGGCTGTTCCATTCGGCAGCCATCGAAGAGCCCGCCCGACTGGGCCCCGACCCGGCCCGCGGGCGGCTCACGCTCAACAGCTTCTACACCTGTCGGCGCAGCGCAGAGCCGGGCTAATTGCAGTCGTTGGTGGCCACCATGCCCTTGGCCATCTGGTCCTTGCAGCGCTGGGAATTGCGCGCCATGTCGCGAGCCCTTTCCTCCTTGACCCGCTGCGCGTCACGCTCCTTCGACAACGCGATCTTCTTCGCGTTGTCGAGGTCGGTCTGCAGCCCGGGTGCGCTCTTCGGGCGTTCGATGGTTGCGACCCGGTCCTCACCGACAGGCAGCAGCGTGAAGTAGACCTCCTTGGCGCCACTGGGCCACACCGCGGTGACGTCAGGGGTGCGGATGGTGGCGGACTTGCCGTCGCCTGGGTAGGTCCGGCTGACCGGCGCCACGCCTAGCGACTGGCCGCCCTCGTAGAGCAGGGCACCGTCGGGCACGGTCTCGTAGGTCAGCATCGCCCCCTTTTTCAAGGGCGCTTCCACGCAGCCTGACAGGGCCGAGGCCAGCACCAGGGCCGTCATCAGATGACTCGTCTTGCGCATGGATGTTCCTTTCAGGACGGCGCGGCCGCGCAGTAGTCGGCGATGAACCTGGCGTGCGTCGGCATGACTTCGACGCAGGCGCCGATGACCCCTTCGACCTCCTCGAGGTAAGCCTGGATCTCCTGCTCGTTGAGCAGGTCGGTCAGCGGGTGGTAGGCCGTCGGGCGGATGCGTTGGCCGTGCATCACCTGCAGCCAGCTGACCTTGGTGAACAGCTCGTGGCCCTCGCGGTAGACGCGCCCGTGGCTGCGGAAGAGTTCCATCCGGTGGCGCAGCGTCTCGGGCACTTCCATCTCGCGGCAGTAGTTCCAGAACGGCGAGTCGGTGCGTTCGGTGGCCTTGTAGTGCAGGATGATGAAGTCGCGCACCCACTCGAACTCCTGGCGCATCACGCGGTTGTACTGGTCCACGTCGGCCGGCTCGAAACCGGCGGCCGGGAAGAAAGTGAGCAGGTGCGCGATACCCATCTGCACCAGGTGGATGCTGGTCGATTCGAGCGGCTCCACGAAGCCGCTGGCCAGGCCGATGGCCACCACGTTCTTGTTCCAGGCCTGCTTGCGCATGCCGGTGAGAAAGCGGATGGGGCGCGGCTCGGCCAGTGGCGCGCCGTCGAGGTTGCCCAGCAGCACCGCGGTGGCCTCGTCGTCGCTGATGTACTTGCTGGAATAGACGTGGCCGTTGCCGATGCGGTGCTGCAGCGGGATGCGCCACTGCCAGCCCGCACTGCGCGCGGTGGACCGCGTGTAGGGCGTCAACTCCTTGGCCGACACGCAGGGCACCGCCACCGCGCGGTCGCACGGCAGCCAATGCGACCAGTCCTCGTAGCCCGTCTTCAGGCTGCCTTCGATGAGCAGGGCGCGAAAGCCCGAGCAGTCGATGAAGAGATCGCCCTCGAGCTGCTGGCCGGACTGCAGCGTGACCGAAGTGACGTGCCCGTCGCCCTCGCGCAGCGCGACCTCGGCGATGCGCCCCTCGACGCGGGTGACGCCGCGCGCCTCGCTGTATTTGCGCAGGAAACGGGCGTACAGCGAGGCGTCGAAGTGAAAGGCGTAGGCGATCTGCGACAGCGGCGAATTCGGCACGTCGACGCGCGGGCGCATGAACTTGTTCTGCAGGCAGGCCGCGGTGTTGATCGAGTAGCGCTCGAGCTCGCCGGCCTTGCCGGCCAGGTACTGCTTGAGCCAGTACTGGTGGAAATCGACGGTCCAGTTGTCCTGGCCGACGACACCGAAACCGTGGATGTAGCGGTCGCCCAGGCGACCCCAGTTGACGAACTCGATGCCCAGCTTGAAGGAGGCCTGCGTCTCGCGCACGAACTCGTCCTCGTCGAGGTCGAGCAGCCGGTTGAACAGCGAGATCATCGGGATGGTGGCCTCGCCGACACCGATGGTGCTGATCTCGTCGGACTCGACCAGCGTGATGTCGTAGCGTCCCTTGAGCACCTTGGACAGCGCCGCTGCGGCCATCCAGCCCGAGGTGCCGCCGCCGACGATCACGACCTTGCGAAGTTGATTCATTGCCTGCCCTCAGCCATCGGCCCGCAGCGGAGAGGATCCTGCGGGTCCGGCGATCACGGTGATTCTAAGAAGGGAACAGCGCCGTCACAACGCTGGCCAGCGGCCGCCCCTGGGCGCTGGCGACCGGCGAAAGAAAAACCCCTTGCCGAGGCATCCCGGCAAGGGGTTCAGGGGCGTGCAGACTTACTGGTACTTGTAGGTCAGGCGGACCGCCACCGAAGCGCCGGTCTTGTTTTCCGATTCGACCGAACCGTCGATGCGCAGCTGGCGATAGACCGGCTTGTTCAGGTTGTTGCCTTCGATGCGCAGGCCCAGGCCTTTGGCCGGGCCGTCCTGGAACTCGTAGCCGACCTGCGCCGAAATCCAGTTCGAACCCTCGATGTACTTCAGCGTCGGGTAGCCACCGACGGCGTCGTTGGCCACGCTGCCGATGTAGGTCGAGCGCTTGTTGTTGGCGACGAAGGCGCTGAAGCCATAGGCCTCGTAGTACAGCATCAGCTTGGTGTTCAGCTTGGACAGGCCGGGCAGGCCCATCGATCCGCTGAACGGCACCTGCTGGTTGGGGTTCAGACCGATCACGTTGGGCAGCTGCACCGAACTGGCGGTGTTGGAGTAGCTGGTGGTGAAGCCGAAGCCGTCGAGCCACTTCGTGACCAGGTTGAACGGCAGCGAAGCCGCCAACTCGATGCCCCTCAGGTTGCCGCCGTTGCCGTTGACGCTGGTGGTGTAGGTGCCCAGCGGTCCCTTGGGCGGAATCACCAGGCCGAGTTCCTTGGCATAGGTCGAGAAGTCGTAGGCCACGTTGGTCGAGGTCGTGATGTAGGTGTCCAGCTTCTTGTAGAAGCCCGCCACCGCGACATAGCCCTTGTTGCTGAAGTACTTCTCGAACGACAGGTCCAGCGCCGTGGCCTTGAAGGGCTTGAGCGCCGGGTTGCCGGCCGACCCGACGAAACGCCCGAAGGTCGCGGTGTTGCCGGCATTGGTGTCGACGCTGGCTGCGAAGGAATTGCGCATGTCGGTCAGCGTGGGGCGTGCGATCTGCTGGCTCAAACCGCCGCGCAGCACATTGCCGCCACCCAGGTCCCCGGTCAGGTTCAGTGACGGCAGGAAGTCGGTGAAGCTGGTGCCTGCCGAGGTGAGTCCCTTGGCCGGGTTGGTCAGCACCACGCCCGAGCCGATGTCGGCGCGGTAGCCGGCTGACGACTGGTCGGTGTTGACGATCTGCACACCGAGGTTGCCGCGCACCGGGATGCCGGCGAGCTGGGTGTCGATGTTGGCCTTGGCGTAGGCGGTGAACACCTTCTCCTGCACGCTCCAGGTCTTCGACAGGATGTCGTCGTTGAACTTGCGCAGCAGCGCCGCACCTGGCCACAGCTCGGCCTTCGGGTCGAAGGTCAGCATGTTCAGGCCGGTGCCGCCGATGTTGTTCTCGACGTAGGCGTCGGCCGGGAAGCTGAAGGGCACGCTGCCGTTGCCGGCCGCGGACACGATCAGGCCTTCGTCGGTGATGCGGTCCTTGGTGCGCTTGCTGTAGTTGGCGCCGAACAGGACGTCGGTGAACCAGCCGCCTTCGGCCAGGTCCTTGCGGAAGTCCAGGCGCAGGGCATCGACCTTGTCCTGGATGGTCGGGCCTTTCGAATAGCCGGCCTGCGGCACGCCGGAGATGCCGCTCCAGCCGGTCTGGTCACGGATCTTGATGATCGCGGGGTCGGTGTAGCTCGTCGGCTTGCCGACCGAGAACTGCGGGATGCCGCCGCCGGTGGTGTCGAAGCTCAGCGTGTCGGCCGCGGCGATGCCGGCATAGGCCTCGATGTCACGCTCGACGCGCTTGGCCGAGTTGTGGCTGAGGTCGAAGGTGGTGCTCCAGGTGGGTGCGAAGTTCCAGGTGGTCCGCCAGCCGACTGACTTGATCTCGTCGTTGTCGAAGACACTCTCGGTGCGGTCGATCAGGCCGTTGGGGCCTGCGCCGAGCTGGAAGGTGCCCTTGGTCGCGACGTTGTTGACCACGGTGGCGTTGGTGATCGGCCCGCCCAGGCCGCCCTGGATGCGCGCTTCCTTCGCGGTGGTGTCGATCTTGGCCCAGTACAGGTCGAGCTGGGTGCTGAAGTCCTTGTTGGGCTTGTAGTTGAGGATGGCCGCAGCGCCGTCGCGCTTGTCGGTGATGCGGCGGTTCTTGTACTGGTCCAGGCCGCCGCCGAAGGTGGGTACCTTCACACCCTGCATCACGGTGCCGTTGGCCAGCGTGGCCTGCACGGTGGCGTCGCCCCAGCCCCCGGCGCCCAGTTCGTTGCTGGTGCCGTCGGCGCGCACGAAGCCCAGCGCGAGACCCACCTTGCGGTCGGCGAACTGGTCGATGTAGGTCAGGCTGTAGCGCTTGCCGTCGCCCTCGACGGGCAGGCCCTTGCCGGTGGTGATCTTCTGTGCGCTGGCGGCCACCACGCGCTTGCCGAAGGCCAGCGGATCGATCAGCTTGTTGTCGATGGTGCCGGCCAGGCCGGCCGACATCAGCGTGGCGTCGCCCGTCTTGTACACGGTGGCGCCGCCGATGAGTTCGGCCGGGTAGACGCTCAGGTCCACGGCGCGGCTGTCGCCGGTGCTGGTCTGTTCACGGCCGTTGAGCAGATAGCCGTTGAAGTCGGGGCCGAGGCCGCGGATGCTGATCGTGGAGGCCGAGCCGCTGCGCGTGCGCTGCGTCGTCACGCCAGGCAGGCGGGCCAGCGACTCGGCGATGGTCGTGTCGGGCAGCTTGCCGATGTCTTCGGCCGAGATCGCCTCGACCACGCCATCGGCGTTCTTCTTGACGCTGATCGCGCTCTCGATGCCACGCCGGATGCCGGTGATGGTGACGGTTTCAGCCGCCTGCTGGGCCTGCGCCCAGCCGCTGCTGCACAGCAGGGCGGCGACGGCTGCGGCGACCGGGGTGGCGCGCAAGGGCTGGCGCGAACGGGTGCGTGTGGCGTTGAGATTCTTCATGTGGGTCTCCTGAGACGCTCTGGGAACGGGGCCTACCGACGGCGCGGGCACAAAACCCCCGCTGACGGGCACTGAATACGGTTATGGCAGCGAATGTGTACCAAAACTAGATATCCCGGCACCCTGCGAAAACCCTAGATCGGTGCGCCGCAGCGACAGGTGTCCACGGTTTTCGCGCTCTGTACGGGCTGGCTTGCCGGTTCTACACTCAGCCACCTGCACCGCGGCGGCGCGGATTTTGCGGACGGCTCAAGATTTGTAGCGAAACTACAGTGCTAAAAAACAACGAACTGTGGGCGCTCGTCAGCCTTGTCGGCGCCCTGTGCGGCGGGGCGCCGGGCTCGGCCGGCGCCAGCCCGGTCTCGCCCGTCGGCCTGAAGCTGCATGTGCCTTCGCCCGACTGGCGCGACCAGATCATCTATTTCGCCGTCACCGACCGTTTTGCCGATGGCAACCCGGCGAACAACGATCAGGGCGCCGGCGAATTCAAGGCCGGTGACGGCGCGCGCTACAACGGCGGCGACCTCGCCGGGCTGAGGCAGCGGCTGCCCTATATCCGCGGCCTGGGCGCCACGGCGCTGTGGATCACCCCGCCGGTGGCCAACCAGTGGGTCGACCCGGCCGGCGGCTACACCGGCTACCACGGCTACTGGGCCGAGAACTTCATGCAGGTCGACCGTCACCTGGGCAGCCTGGCCGACTACCGGCAGCTGTCCACAGCGCTGCACCGCGCGGGGATGTATCTGGTGCAGGACATCGTGGTCAATCACACCGGCAACTTCTTCAGCTACGGCGACCGCTGGAACCCGCAGAACCTGGCCCAGGGCTACGAGTCCCATCTCAGCACGGCGCCCGTGCCGCGACCCTCGCAAGCCCCTTTCGACCGCAACGACCCGCGCGACCCGGCGCAGCAGCGGCTGGGCATCTACCACTGGACGCCCGACGTCAGCGACTACAGCCAGCCGCAGCAGGAAATGAACTTCCAGATGCAGGGCCTGGACGACCTGAACACCGAAAACCCGGTCGTGCGGCGCGCACTGCGGCAGAGCTACGGCCATTGGATACGCGAAGTGGGGGTGGACGCTTTCCGCGTCGACACGGCCTTCTACGTGCCGCCCGACTACTTCAGCGACTTCCTGCACGCCCGCGACCCGCAGGCGCCCGGCATCGTCGAGGTGGCGCGGCGCACCGGGCGGCGCCAGTTCCACGTCTTCGGTGAAGGTTTCGCTTTCGACAGGCCGGGGCAGGACAGCGGCGCGCGCAAGATCGAGCGCTACATGAGCGATGCCCAGGGCCGGCCCTTGCTTCCGGGCATGCTGAACTTCCCGCTCTACGCTGCCTTGGGCGACGCCTACGCCCGCGGCCGCCCGCCCGCCGAACTGGGTGAGCGCATCACGCGGATGATGCAGCTGCACGCCCGGCCGCACCTGATGCCCACCTTCCTGGACAACCACGATGTCGACCGCTTCCTGGCCGGTGGCAACGTGGCCGGCCTGAAGCAGGCGCTGCTGGCGCTGATGACCTTGCCCGGCATCCCGGTCATCTACTACGGCACCGAGCAGGCCTACACCGAACAGCGCGGCGCGATGTTCGCGGCCGGCTTCGCCTCCGGCGGGCGCGACCGCTACGACAGTTCGGCTCCGCTGTACCGCGCCATCGCCGAGATGACGGCGCTGCGCCGCAGCCACCGCCTGTTCAGCCGGGGCACGCCCACGGTGCTGGCCGGCCAGTCGGCGCAGCCCGGCGCGCTGGCCTGGCGCATGGCCTACCAGGGCCAGTCGGCGCTGGTCGTCTTCAACACCGCCGACGGCGAGACCTTGTTGCCCCAGATGGCAACCGGTCTGCCCGCCGGCACGCTGCTGCGCGGCTGGTACGGCCTGGGCGGCAAGCCCGAGGACCTGGCGGTCGGCGACGGTGGCCGGCTGACCTTGCGCCTGCCGCCGCGCAGCGGGCAGGTGTGGCGGGTGACGTCCAAGCGGGCGGCCTTGGCGGCGGCGCGTCCGGTGCAGGCTGAACCCCGGCTGGACGCCCTGGACACCCCGTCGGTCAGCGGTGACTTCACGGTGCGCGGCAGCGCCCCGGTCGGCTCAGGCTGGCGCCTCGTGACCGACGGCGACCTGGCCGCCAGCGTGCCGGTTGCGGTGGCGGCCGACGGCCGCTGGCAGGCGCAAGTCGACACCAGCCGGATGGTCGAACCCGAACGGCGCCACAGCATCACGCTGTGGGCCGACGGCCCAGGCGCCGCCGCCAGCCGCGAATTCCAGGTCGCCCGAGCCTGGCAGCTGCGTGCCGATGTCACCGACCCGGCCGGTGACGACGCCGGCCCTTCCGGCCGGTACCGCTACCCCAGCGACCCGAGCTGGGGCGACAACCGGCAGCTGGACCTGCGGCGGCTGCGGGTGTCGGAATCGGGCGGTGCGCTGCAGCTGGACCTGGAAATGGCCGGCATGACCAACAGCTGGAACGCCGCCAACGGCTTCGACCACGTGGCCTTCACCGTCTTCATCGGATTGCCGGGGCGCGACGACGGCGCCACGGTGATGCCGCTGCAGAACGCCAGCCTGCCGGCCAGCATGCGCTGGCATCTGCGCCTGCGGGCCGGTGGCTGGACGAACGCGCTGTTCTCGTTCGCCGGCGCGACGGCCACCAACGAGGGCACGGCCGTGACGCCGACAGCGACCCTGCGCGTGGACCGCGATGCGAAATCGATCCGCTTCACGCTGCCGGCGTCGGTTCTGGGGTGCCTGCCATCGCTCAGCGGCGCCAAGATCTACGTCACCACCTGGGACTATGAAGGCGGCTACCGCCCGTTGGGCCCGCAGGAGCAGCCCTACGCCTTTGGCGGCGGCGCGCCTGAAGGCGCCAAGGTGATGGACGACAGCGCGGTCATCGTGCTGCCCTGAAAAACAAAAAGGGCCGCAGCGCGAGGCTGCAGCCCTTCCTGACTTCGGAACCGAAGATTTACTTGGCGGCGCTGGCGCCGGAAGCGGCCTTCTTGGCAGCCTTGGGGGCCTCATCCTTGGCGGCCTTCTTGGCGCCGCTGGCAGCCGAAGCGGCGGCCATCGGGGCGCCACCGGCGTGGGAGGCGGCTTGGGCGCCGAAAGCGAAGGCGGTCAGGATCAGGGCGCTCAGGAGCTTGGTCATGGAAATCTCTCGGGTTTGGGGTGTTATGGTTTTCGGGGCTCACTTGTGGGCTGTAGGCGAAGAACCTGCGGTTTCCAAGTGATCGGCGGGGGTCTGCGGTCAACCGCCGCCACTGCCGACCCGTGCACAACGGCCCCACGGTGAAAACGGTTGACAGCGATTTGTCGGTTCGTTGTCGCTCACAGGCAGCACCCGGCCGCCGCAGCCAGGCCACCGCCGTCGGCGTGCTGCGCGGGTGGCTAACATCAGCCCTGTGCTCCGTTACCCACCCGCCGTTCTGTCGGCCTCGCTCCTGTCCCTGGTGCTCGTCACGGCGTCTGCCCGGGCGGCGCCGTTCGTGCCGGCTGCCGACAGCCAGGTGCTGGCCACCGTGCCGGCCCGCGCCAGCGACCCGCGCGCCCGCGAGCTGGTCACCCTGCGCGCCGCCTGGCGCGCGCAGCCGGATGACGTGGGCGCGGCCGTGCGCCTGGCGCAGCGCTACTTCGACGAGGTGGCGGCCGAAGGCGACCCGCGCTACGTGGGCTACGCCCAGGCCGCCCTGCAACCCTGGTGGGCGCTGAACAGCCCGCCGGTGGCGGTGCGGGTGCTGCGCGCCATGCTGCTGCAGTTCAACCACCGCTTCGATGCTGCGCTGGTCGACCTGGACGGCGCCGTCGCTGCGGAGCCCGGCAACGCCAACGCCTGGTCCTGGCGCACGGCCATCCTGATGGTGCAGGCCCGGTACGCTGAAGCGCGGCTCAGCTGTCAGCAGATGGCCGGGCTGACCACGCCCCTGGTGGCCGTGGCCTGCCGCGCCCAGGTCGACGCGGCCACCGGCCAGGCCGGCCCGGCCGCCGCCGCCTTGCGCGCAGCCCTGCAGGCGTCGCCCGGCGCCAGCCCGGACGAGCGCCTGTGGTGCCTGACCCGGCTGGCTGAAACCGAAGAGCGGCGTGGCGCCTTCGCGGCGGCCGAAGCGGCCTTCCGCGAGGCCCTGGCCATCGGGATACCCGACGTCTACCTGCAGGCGGCCTATGCCGACTTTCTGCTCGACCGTGGCCGCCCGGCCGAGGTCTTGGCGCTGCTGAAGGACCGTGGCCGCGCCGACGTGCTGTTGCTGCGCCTGGCGCAGGCGGCCAAGGCCACCGGTGACCGCTCGGCCACCAGCCTGGCGGCCGAGCTGGATGCCCGCTTCGATGCCGCGCGCCGCCGGGGCGACGCGACGCACCGCAAGGAAGAGTCGCGCTTCACGCTGGCCGTGCAAGGCGACGTGGCCCGGGCGCTGGCCCTGGCGCAGGCGAATTTTGCCGACCAGCGCGAGCCGGTGGACGCCCGCATCCTGCTCGAAGCCGCGCTGGCTGCGCGCGACCCTGCGGCGGCGCGGCCGGCCTTGGACTGGATGGCCGCTTCCGGCATCCAGAGCGTGGCCTTGCAGCCGCTGGCAGACGCACTGGGGGGGCGCAAGTGAAGCCGCTGCGCGGCCTGGTGGCGCTGCTGCTCGCTGTGCTGGCCGGCGGTGCCGCGCAGGCCCACAAGCCGTCCGACAGCTACCTGGCCATCACCGTCGAAGGGGGGCAGATCAGCGGTCGCTGGGACATCGCGTTGCGCGACCTGGATTTCGCCATCGGCCTGGACGCCGACGGCGACGGCCAGATCACCTGGGGCGAGGTGCGTGCCCAGCACGGCGCCATCGCCGCCTACGCCGCCGCGCGCCTGCAGCTGCAGGCGGACGGGGTCGACTGCCCGGTCGAAATCGGCAGCCAGCAGGTCGACGAACACACCGACGGCGCCTACACGGTGATGCCTTTGCGCTTCGCCTGCCCGCCAGGCGGTGCGCCGGATGTGTTGGCGCTGCGCTACACGCTGTTTGCCGACATCGACCCGCAGCACCGCGGCCTGCTCAATCTGCGCGCTGGCAGTCTCACGCGCAGCGCCCTGTTCGGCCCGCAGGAAGCGCAGCAGACCTTCGTCCTGGCCGAAGCCAGCCGCTGGAAGCAGTTGCTGGACTACGCCCGTGAAGGCGTCTGGCACATCTGGATCGGCTTCGACCACATCCTGTTCCTGCTGTCGCTGCTGCTGCCGGCCGTGGGTGTCTGGACGCGCCGGCGCTGGCAGCCGGTGGCCAGCTTCGCGCCGGCCTTGTGGGACGTGCTGCGCATCGTCACCGCCTTCACGCTGGCGCACTCGATCACGCTGTCGCTGGCCGCCCTGGGCTGGGTCTCGCTGCCGTCGCGGCTGGTGGAATCGTCGATCGCCGCCAGCGTGGTGCTGGCGGCGCTGAACAACGTCTGGCCGGTCTTTCATGGTCGGCGCTGGGTGGTGGCTTTCGCCTTCGGCCTGGTCCACGGTTTCGGCTTCGCCACGGTGCTGGTCGACCTGGGCTTGCCGCAGGGCGCGCTGGCTGTGGCGCTGCTGGGCTTCAACCTGGGCGTCGAAGCGGGGCAGCTGGCCATCGTGTCGGCCTTCCTGCTGCTGGCCTATCCGCTGCGGCGCAGCGCCTTCTACCGCCATGCGGTGCTGCTGGGCGGCTCCTTGCTGATCGCCGTGCTGGCGGCGGCCTGGCTGGTCGAGCGGGCGTTCAACGTCAAGCTGCTGCCCTTCTGATCGCCCGCGTCGGCGGCCGGCCCGGCGTCGAAGGCCAGGGTCGCGAAGCGGCTGTCCCAGCGCTCGGGGTCGCTGCCCGAGACCCGCAGATCGACACCGCGCAGCAGCCAGCGGCCGGGCAGCGGCACGCTCACCGCGATGCGGCCTTGCGCGTCGGTCCGCCGCCACAGGCCCAGCGGGCTGTCCTCATGGCGCAGTTCCAGCGCCAGGCCGGCCAGCGGAAGGCCGTTCAGCAGGGCCTGCGCAGTGATGGGGCTGCCGACCCGGACCGGCTGCCCGGCGGTCTCCAGGTGCAGGTCCAGGTCGGTCGGCGCCGGCTCGCTGCTGGGCGCCGCCAGTTCGATGCGGGCGTGCTTGGTGTAACGCTCACGCCAGGGCAGGCCACGGGCCTGCATCGCGGCCCAGGCGGCGCGCACGTCGGGTGTGGCCTGGATCTCCCTGAGGTAGAGCGGCACCTTGTCGGGCGCCAGTTCGATGTCGAAAGGGGTGAGCTGGGCCCAGCATGTGGCGGCGCCTGCGGGTGCCTGCAGCCTGAGGGCTCGGTCTTCGTTGTGCAGCGCCGGCATGGCGGCCGGCGCCGGGATCGGGACTGGGCCCGGGCCCGCGTCGGGCCGGCCGGCTGCGCGGCACGCCCGCTGCACCAGAAAGCGGGCTTCGATGCCGGTCTCGTGCGCCGGGAACTGGGTACCCGTACCGAGGGCCAGCAGCGTCGCTCCGCCAGTGGCGGGCAGGGCTGCAAACCAGGTGTCGTGGGCGTGGGCGGCGCCCAGGGCCAGGGCCAGGGCTGCGGGCAGCAGGGTGCGTGAGGGCTTCATGGCTGCCGATACGCAGCCCGGCCCGCGCCAGATGCAAGCCGGCCGTCAGTGGCCGTGCTGTTCCAGCGCCAGCGCCGCGCCGCTCAGCGCGGCCAGGGTGTCGGTGATGAGGTAGGTCGGCACCGCTTGCAGGTAGGCCTGGAAGCGGCCTTTGGATTCGAAACGTTCGCGAAAGCGCGAGGCGAAGAAAGTCTCACCCAGGCGCGGCACGATGCCGCCGCCGATGTAGACGCCGCCGCGCGCGCCGAGCACCAGGGCCACGTTGCCGGCGAAGCTGCCCAGCAGCGCGCAGAAGCTGTCCAGCGTGCGTTGGCAGGCCACGTCGGTGCCGGCCAGGCCGCGTTCGACGATGGCACCGGCCGCCAAGGGTGCGCTGGGCTGGCCCAGCACCGCAGCCACCGCGCCGTGCAGCACCGGCAGGCCGATGCCCGACAGCAGCCGCTCGGCCGAGACATGCGGGAATTCGCGCCGCACGGCGGCCAGCAGCGCGGCTTCGAAGTCGTCGCTGGCGGCCAGGGTGGCGTGGCCGCCTTCGCCCGGTACGGCGACCCAGCCGTGCCGGGTGGGCAGCAGGCCGGCCACGCCCAGGCCGGTGCCGGGCCCGATCACCGCCAGGCTGCCGTTGAGGGCCCCGGCGGGTGCGCCGGAGGCGCCTGGGGCGGTGATGGGCCGCACCTGCGCGCGGCCCAGGCGGGGCAGCGACAGCGCCAGGGCCTCGAAGTCGTTGAGCACCAGCAGCTCGTCCAGGTTCAGCTCGCGCTGCATCGCGTTGCGCGAAAAGGCCCAGCCGCTGTTGGTCAGCGCGACCTGGTCCTGGCCCACGGCCGTGGCCACCGCCAGTGCCGCTGCGCGCGGCACCACGGCATCGGCGTCCAGCGTGTGGGCCAGCTGGGCCAGATAGGCCCGCGCTGCCGCTGCCGGGCCGGCATGGTCGGCGACGCTCAGCGTGGCGACATGTTGCACCGTGCCCGAGCCCGGGGCCAGCCAGCCGAAGCGGGCGTTGGTGCCGCCGATGTCGGACACCAGCCAGGGGCGGGCCAGGCCGCTGCCACGGGCGTCGGCGCTGGGGTGGGGCGGGGTGGGGCTCTGCTCGTTCATGCCGGTCAAGTCAATGAGATCTTTGCGCTGAGCGGGGCGCCCGGCGGGTGACGGTAGCAAAACTACTAAATTCAAACAAGGCCTGCAACGGGAGCCCGGCTGACGTGCTAAAAGGTGATCTTGCTTGAAGACAGGGCAAAACTGTAGCCGAGCTACAGAGTCCGGCCCTGTGCACCCCGTCGTTTGGCGTTGCTACTGTCCAGGCTATCCATGAACCCGTATCCCAGCCCGCGCCTGCTTGCCGACATCGGCGGCACCTATGCCCGCTTCACGCTGGAGGTGTCGCCCAGCCGTTTCGAGCACACGGCTTCGCTGCGCAGTGCCGACCACCCGGACTTCCAGGCGGCGGTCATCGCTTACCTGGCCGGCCTGCCCGCTGCCTTGGGCGCAAGCATCGAACATGCCGCGGTCGCCATCGCCAACCCGGTGGAGGGCGATGAAGTCCGCATGACCAACTACCACTGGCACTTTTCCAGCGAAGACATGCGTCAGCGGCTGGGCCTGTTGACGCTGGTGGTGGTCAATGACTTCACGGCGCTGGCGATGGCCTTGCCCCGGCTGCCGCCGTCGCAGCGCCGGCAGGTGGGCGGCGGCACGGTGCGTGAGCACAGCGTGGTGGGCGTGCTGGGGGCCGGATCGGGCCTGGGCGTCAGCGGCTTGATTCCGGTCGGCGACGCCAGCGGCCTGGGCTATGTGGCGCTGGGCACCGAAGGCGGCCACACCAGCTTCGCGCCGCGCGACGAACGCGAGATCGCCATCCTGCGCCACGGGCTGACCCGTTATCCGCACGTCTCTTTCGAACGCCTGTTGTCCGGCCCCGGGCTGGAACTGATCCACGAAGCCTTGCGCGCCCAGGCCGGCCTGCCGGCGCGGCCGCTGACGGCCCCCGAGATCACCCGCCTGGCGCTGGCTGGCGGCGACGCCTTGTGCGTGGAGGCGCTGCAGGCCTTTTGTGCCGTGCTGGGCACGGCGGCGGCCAACCTGGCGGTGACGCTGGGCGCCTTCGGTGGCATCTACATCGGCGGCGGCATCGTGCCCCGGCTGGGCGACCATTTCGACCGCTCGCCGTTTCGCGCCCGCTTCGAAGACAAGGGCCGTTTCAGCGCCTACCTGAAGGGCATACCGACCTATGTGGTGACCGCCGAGCACGCCACCTTCCTGGGCGTGTCGGCCATCCTGGCGACGCAGTTGCAGGCCCGCCAGGTGGACCAGGAATCGGCCCTGCTCAGCCAGATCCAGCGCAGCCGCGACGGCCTCTCGCCGGCCGAGCGCCGGGTGGCCGACCACGTGCTGGCGCATCCGCGATCGACACTCAGCGACCCCATCGCCGAGATCGCCAAGGCGGCGCAGGTCAGCCAGCCGACGGTGATCCGCTTCTGCCGCAGCCTGGGCTGCGAGGGGCTGTCGGACTTCAAGCTGCGCCTGGCCTCGGGTCTGTCGGGCAGCATCCCGCTGACCCACACCCAGGTCACCGGCACCGACAGCATGCTGGAACTGGGCGTGAAGGTGCTGGGCAACACGGCCAGTGCCATCCTGCAGGTGCGCGAGCAGCTCAACCGCGAGACCCTGGCGCGGGCCACCGAACTGCTGGCGGCGGCGCCGCGCCTCGAGTTCTTCGCCGTCGGCCACTACGGCGTGGTGGCCGACGACGCGCAGTTCAAGTTCCTGCGCTTCGGCGTGCCCAGCGCCAGCTACACCGACCCGCGTTTGCAGGTGCTGGCCGCCAATGTGATGCGGCCGGGCGACGTGGCGGTCATCGTCAGCAGCAGCGGGCGCATCGACGACCTGCTGGCCGTGGTCGACCTGGCGCAGGCGCGGGGCGCCAAGGTGGTGGCCATCACCGCCAGTCATTCGCCGCTGGCGAAAAGAGCCGACGTGGCCTTGATCGTCGACCACCAGGAAGATGTGGCCACGCACGTGCCCATGGTCAGTCGCATCCTGCACCTGCTGGTCATCGACATCCTGGCCGTCGGCGTGGCCATGAAGCTGGGGCAAGCGGGCGGGGCGGCGCTGCCGCTGGCCACCGCGGCCGACCTGGACGACAGCCCGCCCGCCGGCTCGGCGCCCGCCGCCGCAACGCGGGCCACGGCGCACCGGGTGGCACCCGGCATCAGCAGCGCGGGGCCGCTGGCGCGACTGACCTCACACAGCCGCTGACCGCCTTCAGACCGGCCTGATCCCAGCCGCAGGCCTACAGCCTAGAATTGGTGGGCTTACGAGGAGCGTTGCGACGGTAGCCCGACCGGGCCGACCGCCAGGCTCGAAGCGCCGCGCGGCCCCGCCCGCACGGCAGGCAACGGCGCTCGATCTCCCCCGTCCGGGAATCAAGGAATCTGCGCCATGAACGACACCACCCGCCCTGCTGCTGCCGTGCAGCCGATGCGCCTTTCCGGCCTGGAGCCCGTGCTCATCGGACTGGGCTCGCTCTTCGTCAACATCGGCGAGCGCACCAACGTCACCGGCAGCAAGGCCTTCTCGCGGATGATCCTGGAAGGCCGCTATGAGGACGCGCTCAGCGTGGCCCGCCAGCAGGTGGAAAACGGCGCCCAGGTCATCGACGTCAACATGGACGAAGCCATGTTGGACAGCGCCGCCGCGATGGACCGTTTCCTGAAGCTGATCGCCGGTGAACCCGAGATCGCGCGCGTGCCGATCATGATCGACTCGTCGAAGTGGTCGGTGATCGAAACCGGCCTGAAGTGCATCCAGGGCAAGGGCATCGTCAACAGCATCTCGATGAAGGAAGGCGAAGCCGAATTCCGCCGCCAGGCCACGCTGGTGCGGCGCTACGGCGCGGCCACCGTGGTGATGGCCTTCGACGAAAAAGGCCAGGCCGACACCTACGCCCGCAAGATCGAGATCTGCGAACGGGCCTACCGCATCCTGGTCGATGAAGTCGGCTTCCCGGCCGAGGACATCATCTTCGACCCGAACGTTTTCGCCATCGCCACCGGCATCGAAGAGCACAACAACTACGCCGTCGATTTCATCGAGGCCACGCGCTGGATCAAGGCCAACCTGCCGGGCGCCAAGGTCTCGGGCGGCGTGTCCAACGTGTCCTTCAGCTTCCGCGGCAACGACCCGGTGCGCGAGGCCATCCACACCGTGTTCCTGTACCACGCCATCAAGGCCGGGCTGGACATGGGCATCGTCAACGCCGGCATGGTCGGGGTCTACGACGACCTCGAACCGACGCTGCGCGAGCGCGTCGAGGACGTGGTGCTGAACCGCCGTGAAGACGCCGGCGAACGCCTGGTGGAAGTGGCCGAATCGGCCAAGGGCATGACCAAGGACGACAGCGCCCGCCTGGCCTGGCGCGCCGGTGACGTGAACGAGCGCCTGAGCCATTCGCTGGTCCACGGCATCACCGAATTCATCAACGCCGACACCGAGGAAGCCTGGCAGGCCATCGCGGCTGGCGGCGGGCGCCCGCTGCACGTCATCGAAGGCCCGTTGATGGCCGGCATGAACGTCGTCGGCGACCGCTTCGGCCAGGGCAAGATGTTCCTTCCGCAGGTGGTGAAGAGCGCCCGCGTGATGAAGCAGGCGGTGGCCCACTTGCTGCCCTACATCGAGCAAGAGAAGAAGACGCTGATCGCCGGCGGCGGCGAGGCCAAGCCCAAGGGCAAGATCGTCATCGCCACCGTGAAGGGCGACGTGCACGACATCGGCAAGAACATCGTCACCGTCGTGCTCCAGTGCAACAACTTCGAAGTCGTCAACATGGGCGTGATGGTGGCCTGCCAGGACATCCTGAAGCGGGCCAAGGAAGAGGGCGCCGACATCATCGGCCTGTCCGGCCTGATCACGCCCAGCCTGGAAGAGATGCAGCACGTGGCCGCCGAGATGCAGCGCGACGACTACTTCCGCAGCCGCGGCACGCCGCTCTTGATCGGCGGCGCCACCTGCAGCCGCGTGCACACGGCGGTGAAGATCGCGCCGCATTACGAAGGCCCGGTGGTCTATGTGCCCGATGCCTCGCGCAGCGTGGGCGTGTGCAGTGACCTGCTGAGCGACGAACGCGCCGCGAAGTACATCGGCGAACTGCGTGCCGACTACGAGCAGGTGCGCACCCTGCACGCCGCCAAGAAGGCCACGCCGCTGGTCACGCTGGCCGCCGCGCGGGCCAACAAGGCGGCCATCGATTGGACGGCCTACACGCCGCCGGTGCCCAAGTTCATCGGCCGCCGCGTCTTCAAGAACTACGACCTGGCCGAACTGGCGCAGAGCATCGACTGGGCACCGTTCTTCCAGACCTGGGACCTGGCCGGCAAGTTCCCCGAGATCCTGCGCGACGAGGTGGTGGGTGCCGAGGCGGTGCGCGTCTTCAGCGACGGCAAGCGGCTGTTGCAGCGCGCCATCGAAGGCCGCTGGATGCAGGCCAGCGGTGTCATCGCCCTGTTGCCGGCCAACACCGTGGGCGACGACACGGTCGAGGTCTACACCGACGAGACACGCAGCACCGTCGCGCTGCGCTGGAGCCCGCTGCGGCTGCAGACCGAGCGCCCGGTCGTGGACCGCGTGAAAAGGCCCAACCGCAGCCTGGCCGACTTCATCGCGCCGCGCGTCGAACACGGTGGCAAGGCCGACCACATCGGCCTCTTCGCCGTGACGGCCGGCCTGGGTATCGAGAAGAAAGAGAAGCAGTTCACCGACGACCACGACGACTACAGCGCGATCATGCTGAAGGCGCTGGCCGACCGCCTGGCCGAAGCCTTCGCCGAGCGCCTGCACCAGCGCGTGCGCACCGACTTCTGGGGCTACGCGCCCGACGAGGCGCTGACGACCGAAGCGCTGATCGCCGAGCAGTACCGCGGCATCCGCCCGGCGCCGGGCTACCCGGCCTGCCCCGACCACAGCGTCAAGCGCGCGATGTTCGAGGTGCTGGCTGCCGACGACATCGGCATGGGCCTGACCGACAGCATGGCCATGACGCCGGCGGCCAGTGTCAGCGGCTTCTACCTGGCGCACCCGGAAGCGACCTACTTCAATGTCGGCCGCATCGGCGAAGACCAGTTGCAGGACTGGGCCGAGCGGCAGGCCTTCACGGCCGACATCGCCCGGCGCTTGTTGGCGCCGGCCCTGGGGTGAAGCCGGCCCAGCCCACTTCCCTGAATTCGGCCCAGATGGCCGCCGTTCACCAGCTCGACGGCCCCTGCCTGGTGCTGGCCGGCGCCGGTTCCGGCAAGACCCGCGTCATCGTGCACAAGATCGCGCGGCTGCTGCAAGCCGGCTTGCAGCCCAAGCAGATCGCCGCCATCACCTTCACCAACAAGGCGGCGCAGGAGATGCGCGAGCGGGCCAAGGCCCTGGTCGGGCCGCGTGCGGCCAAGGATCTGGCGGTCAGCACCTTCCACAGCCTGGGCGTGCGCATGCTGCGTTCTGATGGGCCGCGCATCGGGCTGAAAGAGAACTTCAGCATCCTGGACAGCGACGACGTGCTGGGTGTGATGAAGGAAGCCGGCGGCACCACCGACGCGGCGCTGGCCCGCCGTTGGCAATGGACCATCAGCCTGTGGAAGAACCAGGGTCTGAATGCTGACACCGCGGCCGATATCGCTGCCGACGCCGACGAACTGGTGGCCGCCCGCGTGATGCGCCTGTACGGCGAGCGCCTGCTGGCCTTCCAGGCGGTGGACTTCGACGACCTCATCCAGTTGCCGCTCAAGCTGCTGCAGCACGACGCCGAGGCGCGCGCCAAGTGGGCGGGCCAGTTCCAGCACATCCTGGTCGACGAGGTGCAGGACACCAATGCCGTGCAGTACGAATTGCTCAAGGCGCTGGTCGGCGACCACGGCGTGTTCACGGCCGTGGGCGACGACGACCAGAGCATCTACGGCTGGCGCGGCGCGACCATCGAAAACCTGCGCCGCCTGCCGCAGGACTATCCGCAGCTGAAGGTCATCGCGCTGGAGCAGAACTACCGCAGCACCGGGCAGATCCTGCGCGCGGCCAACGCCGTCATTGCCGGCAACCCCAAGATCTTCGAGAAGAAGCTGTGGAGCGACCTGGGCGACGGCGAAGCGGTGCGGCTGATCGACTGCGACAGCGAAGAGCACGAGGCCGAACGCGCGGTGTCGCGCATCCAGGCCCTGCGGGCCCAGGGTGGCGAGGTGAAGTTCAGCGACTTTGCCATCCTCTACCGTGCCAACCACCAGGCCCGCGTCTTCGAGCAGAAGCTGCGCGCCGCGCAGATCCCCTACAAGGTCTCGGGCGGCCAGAGCTACTTCGACCGCGCCGAGATCAAGGACCTCTGCGCCTGGTTGCGCCTGCTGGTCAACCAGAACGATGACCCGGCCTTTCTGCGCGCCGTGAGCACGCCCAAGCGCGGCATCGGCCACCAGACGCTGGCCAGCCTGGGCGAGTTCGCATCGAAGTGGAAGCTGAGCCTGTTCGACGCGCTGTTCTCGCCGTCGCTGGGCACCGCGCTGAAGGGCAAGGCCGTCGAAGGCCTGCACGGGTTCGGCCGCGAGGTGAACGAACTGGAACAGCGCGCGGCGGCCACCAGCGGTGGCGAAGACGCCAAGGTGCTGCTGTTGCAGTGGTTGAAAGACATCGGCTACGAACAGCACCTGCTCGACGGCGAAGACAGCCCCAAGGTGGCGGCCTCGCGATGGAGCAATGTGCTGGACTTCATCGACTGGATCGCCAAGCGCTGCGGCGGCCAGATCACGCAGGACGGCGGCGTCACCTTCGAGGCCGAGAAGCAGACCGTGCTGCAGGTGGCGCAGACCATCAGCGTGATCATCAGCCTGGCCGAGCGCGGTGACGAGCAGGACGTGGTGACCCTGTCCACGCTGCACGCCGCCAAGGGCCTGGAGTGGCCGCATGTACAGCTGGTCGGCATCAACGAAGGTCTGTTGCCGTTCAGAAGCGGCGACGAAGAGGTCACCGCTGAGCGCATCGAGGAAGAGCGACGTCTGATGTACGTCGGCATCACGCGCGCCCGCATCACGCTGGCCGTGAGCACGCTGCGCCGGCGCAAGAAGGGCCGCGACACGGTGCAGGGCATCCCCAGCCGCTTCATTGCCGAGATGAAGCTGGAAGAAGCCGTCGACAAGGGCGACCCGCGGGAGCGGCTGAAGAAGCTGCGGGCCGAGCTGGCGGCGCGCGTGGCGCCACCGGCCTCGGCGTGAGAGCTGGCGTCGGGGCGCTGTCGTGTCCCCCGAAACAGGGGGTTGCTGCGCCTTTGCGGGACCCGAGCCCTTGCGCAGCGCAGCAACCGGCGCACAGCATGAAGGCTGCCAATGTCCCGAAGGTCGAGGCTCCCCATGAACCGAATGAACACCGGCGCCAGCCTTGCCGTGCTCGTTGCTGCCTCCTTGCTGTCACCGGCTGCACGGGCTGCCGACAACACCCTGACCGCCAGCTCGCACGTCTATCTGTACGTTCCGGGCGACGGGGCAGGCGGCGGGACCAGCTACAACGACGCACCGCCACCGCTGGTCGGTGAGGTCGCGGGCAGCACGGCGACTTCCACCTTGAACAACGCGCGCACCGGCGATAACGGTTCCGGCCGGGTCGGCACCTCATCGGGCGCGGACACCACCACCGCCAGCTACGGCTGGCTGACAGCCGTCAGCACGTCCACCGTCACCACCCACGGCGACCCCTTCCTGGACGGCGACACGCAGACCGACAGTTCGGCCCGCTTCGACGATCGGGTGACCTTCTACAACTCCAACTTCACCCCGGGGGTGAGCTTCAGCGTGCGCATGACGATGACCGTCGCCTGGTCGGCGGCGGTGGACGCCAACGACTTCGCGCGCAGTTATGCCTTTGCGGTTATGGGAATCGGCGGCGTCGTTGGCAGCGTCGTCACCAAGGAATCGTCATCGGGCAATGCGAAGGGTGACTTGGGCTGGCACGACCCGCTGGTTCAGTTCGTCAACTTCAACGTCGTGAATGGTGAGTCACACCCGATCTACGGCACCCTGACCACCAAGACCGAGGGCTCGCTGTACAACGGCTACTGCGACAACTGCAGCGGCACGGTCTCGGCCGGCATCCCGGCCGCCACGGTCAGCTACACACTGAGCGGCATCGACCCCGGCCTGGAACTGGCCACCGCCAGCGGCTACCTTTACGGCGTCAGCGCCGTGCCCGAGCCGGCCGCCGCCGCGCTTTGGGGTGCCGGCCTGCTGGCCCTGGCTGGCGCGGGCGGGCGCCGCCGGGCCCGCCGGGCTACATGCCCTTGAACAGCCCGGCGTAGCTGCGGCTGACTTCCAGCTTCTCGTTGTGGCCGCGCACGGTCACGATCTGCCGGCCGCGGAAGTCGCGCGTCACGCCGCTGATGCACTTCACGTTGACCAGGGTGCTACGGTGGATCTGCCAGAACAGCTTGGGGTCGATCTCGTCGACCAGTTCCTTGATCGGCTTGCGGATCAGCGCCTCGACCTGCGCGGTCTGCACGCGGGTGTACTTCTCGTCGCTGATGAAGAACAGCACTTCGTCCACCGGGATCATCTGGATCGCCTGGCCCACGGTGGCCTGTATCCACTGCAGGTAGTTCGGTGTGCTGCCGGGGTTCAGGCGTGAGGTCAGCTGGTGCAGCAGTTGCTGCATGTTGGGCCCCGGCGGCGCGGCCTCGGCCTCGGCCGAACCGGGGCCGTAATGGCGTGCGGCCAGGCGCTTGCGGATGCGGTCCACCGTCAACTGCAGGCGGTCGCGCTCGGCCGGCTTCAGCACATAGTCGGCCACGCCCTGCTCGAAGGCTTCCACCGCGTACTGGTCGTAGGCGGTGATGAAGACGATCTCGGGCAGCAGTTCGTCGTCGTCGGGGTCGCAAGCGGCGTTGGCGTCACCTTCCTGGGGTGAACGCGGCGCCAGCTGGGCGATCTGCTTGGCCGCTTCCACACCCGTCAGGCCGGGCATGCGGATGTCGAGGAAGACGATGTCGGGCCGGTGCTGATCCACCAGCTGCACGGCTTCCAGGCCGTTCTTGGCTTCGGCGACGATCTGCAGTTCGGGCCAAACCTCGGCCAGCCGGGCGCGCAGTTGCTCGCGCATCAGGCGCTCGTCGTCGGCCAGCACGGCCGTGGTGACGCGGGTGTCGCCGATGTGGGGGCCGGCGGCCCGTGGTGCGTTCATGCGGGGGTTCCTTCCACGGTCTTGTAGGGCACGGTGATGGTCACCACGGTACCGCTGGGTTGGTTGGCGGTGACGGTGAGCGTGGCCTTCGGCCCGTACAGCAGTTGCAGCCGTTCGCGGATGTTGGCCAGGCCCACACCCGTGCCCGCCGTGGCCGCCTTGCCAAAGCCCAGGCCGGTGTCGGCCACGGTGACCTGCAGCTTGCCATGCACGATCTCGGCCGCCAGCCGCAGCGTACCGCCCTCGGGCTTGGGCTCCAGCCCGTGCTTGATGGCGTTTTCCACCAGCGTCTGGATCATCATCGGGGGGAACTCGGCCGACAGCAGGCCCTCTGGCACCAGCATCTCGGTGGCCAGGCGTTCTTCCATGCGCACCTTGAGGATTTCCAGGTAGGGCCGGATGACGGCGATCTCGCGCCCCAGGTCGCGCACACCGCTGCTGCTGCCGCCATTGGCTTCGCGCATGGTGGGCATGCTGGCGCGCAGCAGGGCGATCAGGTTCTTCTGCATCTGGCTGGCGCGCGGCGGGTCGGTCTCGATCAGGTGGTCGATGCTGGCCAGGGTGTTGAACAGGAAATGCGGCTCGACCTGCGCCTGCATCGCCGCCATGCGCGCTTCCACCACCTGGCGCTTGAGCGATTCGGCCTCGGCCGTCTCGGTGGCCTGGGCGGCCTTCACCTCGGCCTGCATGCGGCCCTTGTAGGTGTATTTCAGCACCGCCGAGGCCAGCACCCACAGCACGGTCACCTGCATCAGGAAGTCGCCGATGCCCACGCGCCGGGTGCGCTTCGTCAGGCGCACGGTTTCCTGCTCGCGGTTCAGTTCGTCGATGGCCGCCTGGGCGTCACGGCGGGCTTCTTCGGCGTCGCGCGCGGCCTGCTCGGCGTCGGCCTTGGCTTCGCGGATGCTGTCCTCGATCTGCCGCTTGGCCTCGGCCACGGCTTCGCGCACAGCCTCGCTGGCCACGCCGGGCGGCAGCTTGATGTGCACGCCTTCCTCGCCCACCGAAGCCGCCAGCGCCGGCGCCGAAGCCGCGGCCCCCGGACGCGCCGGCTTGGACGTGATGTGGATGCCGTCCTTGCCGATGTTGATGTCGAGGCCTTCGCCCTTGCCGGGGGTCTCGATGTGGATGGGCGCGTTGGGCGCCTTGGGTGCTGCCGGGGCGGCCGGGGCGGCCGGGGCGCGGGGCAGCACCAGCACGCGGGACTTGACCGGCGTTTCGACCTGCTCGGTGATGTGCCAGGTGAAGGGCGGCGAGTCGTGCACCACGCCGACGGCCACCAGCAAGAGCAGCGACAGCCCGATGAAGCGGCGCCAGCTGATGCCGACCAGCCAGTTGGCGTAGGCGTGGAAGCCGCGCACTGCAGCGGCCGAGTAGCGCTGCCAGCGTTCAGCCCACAAGGTCCCGTTGCGGGCCCCGACGGGCGGGGTGGGGTTGGTCTCGGTCATGTCGGCAGGTGGAACTTCAAAGCAGGGCGCATGCTGTGCACTGTAGCCAGCCGCTGGTGTGCGGCCAGCGCCTTTCGATGCAGCGCGGCGCGGGCCGGACAGGCTGCAGTTCGGCCCGACAGGGCGGCTGTGGCGGACTGCGCGCAGCCCGCTGCCTGCGGCTAGGGCGCATGGAAGAGCTCGCTGCGCGCAGCCTGGGTGATCGCCACCACCGCCGGGTGCGTGATGTACCGCTCGATGCTGATGGCGTAGAAGGTGTCCACCAGCTGCTCGCTGCGTCCGATCAGCTGAACGCCGAACTGCTCTTCGGTTTCGGCCTCCACGGCCGTCGGCGTCAGGAAGACGCCCCGGCCCTGGCGTCCGAAGGCCTTCATCAGGGCGCCGTCGGCGAATTCGGCCACCACGCGCGGCGTCAGGTTGTTTTGCGTCAGCCAGGCATCCAGCTGCGGCCTGACCGACGAGCTGCCGCCGGGCACCAGCAGCGGCGCGCCGTTCAGGCACTGCGGGAATGGCCCCTGCAGCGTGGCGGCCAGCGCCGGTGCGGCCATGAAGCTCAGGTGCGAGCTGCCCAGCTTGTGGTTGAAAGCCTTCACGCTGAGGCGGCTGGTCAGCGGCTCGTCGGCGATCACCAGGTCCAGCTTGTGCAGCGCCAGCTGGGCCATCAGATCGGGGAATTGCCCCTCGCTGCAGACCAGGCGCACGGGCTGGGCCAGGTGCAGCGCCGGCTCCAGCAGCCGGTAGGCCACGGTCTTGGCCACGGCATCTTCGAGGCCGACGCGGAAGTCGACGGGCTGTGCAGTGCCGCTGGCGCGGCTGTTCTGGCGCAGCGCGGCCTCCAGGTCGCTGCCCAGCGCAAAGATCTCGTCGGCGTAGCGCAGGGCCACCCGGCCCGCGTCGGTCAGCTCGATGTTGCGGCCGCTCTTGCGAAACAGCGCGCTGCCCAGCCGCGCTTCGAGCAACTTGATCTGGCCGGACAGCGTCTGCGGCGTGATGTGCAGCTGCTCGCCCGCTTTCACGATGCCGCCAGCCTTGGCCGCCACCCAGAAGTAGTACAGGTGCTTGAAGTTCATGATGCGGTTTTTGCGAAATGAAAAATCATAAAGTTCGAATTTACGCGAAGTGTCGACATCCCTAGATTCACTCCTGCCGCCCACCTTCACCGGGCGACTTGGAGTGACTTCGATGCGCACGAGCACCAAAGGCCGCCTGGCCGTCAATGCCCTTCTCGACCTGGCGCTGCGCGAGAGCGCCGGCCCGGTCGCCCTGCTGAGCATCAGCGAGCGCCAGCAGGTTTCGCTGTCTTACCTCGAGCAGATGTTCAGCCGGCTGCGTTGCCAGGGCGTGGTCGAAAGCACCCGCGGCCCGGGTGGCGGCTACACCTTGGGCCGGCAGGCGGCCCAGATCACCGTCGCAGACATCGTGACGGCGGTCGACGAACCCGGTGAACGGGCGCCGCGCACCGGCCTGGCACAGGACCTGTCGGCTGCACTCTGGCTGGACCTGGAAGCGGTGATGCTGGCGTACCTGGCCACCATCACGCTGCAGCAGTTGCTCGACCAGCAGCGGGCCCGTGGCCAGTCGGTCGAATTGGTCGAATCGCGCGGGGTGCGGCGCCTGCCCCCGGCTGCGCCCCCGTCCAACGTGACGCGCCTGCCGCTGCGTTGCACGGCGCCGAACTCGGTCTTCGCCTTCGGCAAGTCGTTCGCCGCCTGAGGCCACCCCGGCCGATCAGCCGGGGGCCGCCTTCAGCGGCGGCCCTCGACCTGCACCCGCAGCCGCACGCGGTCGCCCACGAAGGGCAGCCCGAAGGTGATGCCGAAGTCACTGCGCTGGAATTCGCCTTCGAAGTCGCCACCGCAAATCTCGGTGGCGTCAGCGGGCTCGGGCGCGGTCGGCACCCGGCAGCGGTAGCGCACCGCCGTCAAGGACAGCGGCTGGCTGATGCCGCGCAGCGTGAATTCGCCGCGCACCTCGGCCAGCCGGCCCGCCTCGAAGCGCCAGCGGCTGGCCACGAAATAGGCGTCGGGCCAGGTGTCGCTGCCCAGCAGGTCGTCCTGCCGGATGCGGGCGTCGAAGACCCGCACGCCGGTGCTCAAGGTGGCTGTGGGGATGCGCAGACCGAGCTCGCCGGTGCCCGCTTCGGGGTCCAGCGTGACGCTGCCTTGCAGCGGGCCGATGCGGCCGCGCAGGGTCGACGTGCCGAAGTGCAGCAATTCGAACTGCACCCAGCTGTGCGCCGGGTCCAGTGTGTAGGTCTGAGGCGCAGCCAGGACTGCGCCGCTGAACAGGGCCAACAGGGCCAGCAGGGCCAGCGTGCATCGATAGACGGCGCCGGGGCAGGCGCGGGGAAGGGCAGCAGTCATGGCGCCATCTTGCCTGCACCCGCCGCCCGCGTGCGGGCCGCGGCCTCTATTGCTTGATCGCTTCGACCTGGATGATCAGCTTGACGGCGTCGGGGAAGCCGTAGTTCAGGCCGTAGGTCACGCCATATTGGCTGCGCGTCAGGGTGGTTTCGAAGTCGCCACCGCAGACCTCGCGCTTGATCATCGGGCTGTCGTAGCAGTTGAAGTTCCTTGCCTTCAGCGTGACCGGCTTGGTCTTGCCCAGCAGGGTCAAGGTGCCGCTGATCTCGGTGATCTTGTCGCCATTGAAGGCGAACTGGTCGGCCACGAACCTGGCCGTCGGGAATTGGGCCACGTCCAGCAGGTCGGCGCTCTGCAGGTGTTTGTCGAAAGGCGCGGTGCCGCTGTTGACCGACGTCATGTCGATGGTGATGTCCACCTTGCCGGTCTTGCCGGCGCGGTCGAACTGCACGCTGCCTGCCTTCTTGTCGAAGCGCGCGCGGTTCGTCGAAGTGCCGAAGTGGCTGATCTCGAAGGTGACGAAGGTGTGCGTGGGGTCGATGGCGTAGCTGGCGGGGGCGGCCTGCGCCGCGCCAGCGGCGGCGGCGAACAGGGCGGTGAAGAGCAACTGGTTCATGGCGGAGTGACTTGGGGTGCGGGGTGATGGAGGGGGCCAGGCGCCGCTTACAGCGGCCCGAGTCCGGTCAGGACGAGCTTGAAGCGGACCTGGATGTCGTCGGCCAGCATCGAGGTGTCGGCCCATTCGTTCTCGCCGACCTTGAAGGCCAGGCGCTGGATGGTGAAGGCGCCGGTGGCCGTGCTGGCCGCGCCGGCCTGCGTGACCTGCACCGGCACGACGATGTTCTGCACCGCGCCCTTGATAGTCAGCTTGCCGGCCACCTCGAACCGGCCAGGGCCGGCGGCTCTCACGCCGCTGGACTGGAAGCTGGCCTGTGCAAACCGCGGCACGTTCAGCCAGGTGGCCTTGGGCACTTCGGCGTCGAGTTCAGGGCTGCCGAAGCGCGCGCTGCCGGTGTCGATGGTGAAGGCGACCGTGCCGGTCGCGGGCTGCTTGGGGTCCAGCGCTATCTGTGCGCTGAACTTGCCGAACCGGCCTTCCACCGGCACACCCATCTGCTTGGTGGTGAAGGCGATCTCGCTGCCGGCGGCCTGCAGCGTGGCCGGTTTGGGCTGGGCCCGTGCGGGCAGGGCGACAGTGCCGAGCAGGGCGGCCGCCAAGGCCAGTAGGGTCAGGGTGCGGGAGGTCATCGGGTGCCTTCGAAGGTCAGGGGGGTGTTCAACGGCGGCCTGGCCGCATGCGGTCGAGCAGGCCATCGCGGTCGATGAAATGGTGCTTCAGCGCCGCCGCAAGGTGCAGCGCCACGACGGCGGCCAGCGCGAAGGCCAGGGTGGCGTGGCGCTGCTTCAGCACGTCGGCCAGGGCGCGGTCGGGCGCCACGAAGTCGGGCAGCGGCAGCACCCCGAAGACCACCACGGGAAAGCCCGCTGCCGAGCTGTAGGCCCAGCCGGCCAACGGCACCGCGAAGAACAAGGCGTACAGCGCCCAGTGCGCAGCGTGTGCGGCCAGCCGCTGCCAAGCCGACATCGGTGGGTCGACCGGCGGGCGGTGCGTCAGGCGCCACAGCAGGCGCAAGGCCGAAAGGGCCAGGATGGTCGCGCCGGCCCATTTGTGCCAGTTGTAGAGCTTCAGCCGCGTCGGCGAAAACGGCAGTTCGTGCATGTAGAGGCCGACGCAGAAGGTGCTGGCGATGAGCAGCGCCAGCAGCCAGTGCAAGGTGATGGCGACGCCGCTGTAGCGGCTGGTCGTGGGGGTGACGTTCATGGCCAACGCAGTATGGAAGCCCTGCCCGCAGTCGGCATTCAAGCCGTTTGATGGTCGAGAACGGCTGCGGCGAACAAGCGGTGGCGGTCGGGCGGGTTCACCGCGCGGATTTCAAGCCGCCACCCGGTGGCTGGCGCCCGAACGCCACTGCTGCATCAGCCCTTGCCACTTGGCGCGCGCCGCCTTCAGGTGCCTGGCCTTGACATGCCCGTAGCCGCGGATCTCTTCCGGGATGCGGGCGATCTCGGCGGCCAGCGCGCGGTTGTCGGTGTTCAGCGTCTGCAGCAGCTCTTCGATGCAGCGGCGGTATTCGGTGATCAGCGCGCGTTCGGTCTGGCGTTCGCCCTGGCGTCCGAAGAAGTCCAGCGCGCCGCCGCGCAAGCCCTTGAAGCCGGCCAGCACGCCGAAAGCTTTGCGCACCCAGGGGCCGAAAGGCTGCTTGACGAGTTCGCCGTGGGCGTTGGTCTTGCTGATCAGCGGCGGCGCCAGGTGGTGCACCAGCTTGTAGTCGCCCTCGAACATCTCGGCGATCTTGGCCGTGAAGGCCGGGGTGGTGTGCAGCCGCGCCACCTCGTACTCGTCCTTGTAGGCCATCAGCTTGAACAGGTAGCGGGCCACGGCCTCGGTCAGCTTCGTGCCGGCGCCCAGTTGGGCCTCTTGCGCGCGCACCTGCTCGACGAAGGCCTGGTACTGCGCTGCGTAGGCGGCGTCCTGGTAGCCGGTGAGGAAGTCCACGCGCGTGGCGATGGTCTCGGCCAGCCCCGGCTTCTTGACGAACTGGATCACGGCTTGCGCCTTGAACAGCGCCTGCACCGCCGCCAGGTCGTGCGCGCAGCGCCGGCCCCACTCGAAGGCCAGCTTGTTGTTCTCGACCTGCACGGCGTTCAGCTCCATCGCCCGCATCAGCGCAGCATGGCCCAGCGGGATGCGGCCCTGCTGCCAGGCGTAGCCCAGCAGCAAAGGGTTGGTGTAGATGCTGTCGCCCAGCATCTGCACCGCCACCTGTTCGGCGTCGAAAGCACCCACCCACGCGGCGCCCACGCTGCCGCGCACGGCGGCCTCGCAGTTGCCGCCCGGGAACTGCCAGTCGGCGTTTTTCACGAAGGCCGCTGTCGGCGTGCCGTGGGTGTTCAGGGCCACGAAGGTGCGGCCCTGCTGCATCACGGTCAGCGTGTACTTCATCGCGCCGACGATGCTGTCGCAGGCGATGACCAGGTCGGCCTGCGCCGTGTCCACCTTGGTCGTGAAGATGGCCTCGGGGCGGTTGGCGATCTGGATGTGGCTCCAGGTCGCGCCACCCTTTTGCGCCAGGCCACCGGCGTCCTGCGTGACCACGCCCTTGCCTTCCAGGTGCGCGGCCATGCCCAGCAGCGAACCGATGGTGATGACGCCGGTGCCGCCCACGCCACCGACGACGATGCCCCAGGCCTTCTCGGCCAGCGGCAGGCTGGGTTCGGGCAACAGCGGCAGCATCTTCGGGTCGGCGCGCCCGTCCTGCAAATTCGCCTTCTTCGGCTTGCGCAACTGCCCGCCCTCGACCGTGACGAAGCTGGGGCAGAAGCCCTTCACGCAGGAATAGTCCTTGTTGCAGCTGTTCTGGTTGATGCGCCGCTTGCGGCCGAATTCGGTCTCGACGGGTTCGACGCTGAGGCAGTTGCTCTGCACGCTGCAGTCGCCGCAGCCCTCGCAGACGGCCTCGTTGATGACGACGCGCTTCTCGGGGTCGGCGAGCTTGCCGCGCTTGCGGCGGCGGCGCTTTTCGGTGGCGCAGGTCTGGTCGTAGATGATGACCGTGGTGCCCTTGATCTCGCGCAGCTGGCGCTGGATGCTGTCCAGCTCGTCGCGGTGGTGCACGGTGACGCCGCGTTCGAGCTGCACCCCGTCGTACTTCGCCGGCTCGTCGGTGACGATGACCAGCCTGGCCGCGCCTTCGGCCAGCAGGCTCTTCATGATCTGCAGCACCGAATGGCCCTCAGGCCTTTCGCCGATCTGCTGGCCGCCGGTCATCGCCACGGCGTCGTTGTAGAGCACCTTGTAGGTGACGTTCACGCCGGCCGCGATGCTCTGGCGCACCGCCAGGCTGCCGCTGTGGAAGTAGGTGCCGTCGCCCAGGTTGGCGAAGACGTGCTGGTCGGTGGTGAAGGGCGCCTGGCCGACCCAGGCCACGCCTTCGCCGCCCATCTGGCTGAAGGTGCTGGTGCTGCGGTCCATCCAGGTGGCCATGAAGTGGCAGCCGATGCCGGCCAGCGCGCGCGAGCCTTCGGGTACGCGGGTGCTGGTGTTGTGCGGGCAGCCGCTGCAGAACCAGGGCTGGCGCTCGCCGGTGTCGATCTTCAGTTCGCTGAGCTGCTGCTCGCGCGCCGTCACGATGGCCAGGCGTTGGTCCATGCGCGCCGCGATGTCGGCCGACACACCCAGCTTCTTCAGCCGCTTGGCGATGGCCTTGGCGATGAGGGCCGGCGTCAGGTCGGCCTTGGCGCGTAGCAGCCAGTTCTCGCTGGGGTTGGGCATGCTCCACTCGCCGCCCGAGTTGTCCCCTTCCGGTTCGTTGAACTTGCCCAGCACATGGGGCCGCACATCGGCGCGCCAGTTGTAGAGCTCTTCCTTCAACTGGTATTCGATGACCTGGCGCTTTTCCTCGACGACCAGGATCTCCTGCAGCCCCTGCGCGAAGTCGCGCGTGATGGTGGCTTCCAGCGGCCACACCACGTTGACCTTGTGCAGCCGCAGGCCGATGGCGCGGCAGGTGTCGTTGTCCAGGCCCAGGTCGGCCAGCGCCTGGCGCGTGTCGTTGTAGGCCTTGCCGCTGGCGATGATGCCGAAGCGGTCGTGCGGCCCGGCGATGACGTTGTGGTTCAGCTTGTTGGCGCGCACATAGGCCAGCGCGGCGTACCACTTGTAGTCGAAGAGGCGCGCTTCCTGGTCGAGTGCGCCGTCGGGCCAGCGGATGTGCAAGCCGCCCGGCGGCATCACGAAGTCCTCGGGCATGACGATCTTCACGCGGTCCGGGTCGACCACCACCGAGCTGGACGACTCGACGACCTCCTGGATGGTCTTCATGCCGCTCCAGACGCCCGAGAAACGGCTCATCGCGATGGCGTGCAGGCCCATGTCCAGAATGCCCTGCACGTCGGACGGGAAGAACACCGGCAGACCGCAGGCCTTGAAGATGTGGTCGCTCTGGTGGGCGGCGGTGCTGCTCTTGCTGACGTGGTCGTCGCCGGCGATGGCGATGACGCCGCCGTACTTCGAGGTGCCGGCCATGTTGGCGTGCTTGAAGACGTCGCTGCAGCGGTCCACGCCCGGGCCCTTGCCGTACCAGATGCCGAAGACGCCGTCGTACTTCTTGCTTTGCGGGTAGAGGTCGAGCTGCTGCGTGCCCCACACGGCGGTGGCGCCGAGTTCTTCGTTGACGCCGGGCTGGAAGACGATGTGCTTGTCGGCCAGGTGCTGCTTGGCGGCCCACAGGGCCTGGTCGTAGCCGCCCAGCGGGCTGCCGCGGTAGCCGCTGATGAAGCCGCCGGTGTTCAGGCCGGCCGCCACGTCGCGTTCGCGCTGCAGCATCGGCAAACGCACCAGGGCCTGCACGCCACTCATGAAAGCACGGCCGGTGGTCAGGCTGTACTTGTCGTCGAGGGTGACGGTTTCCAGGGCCTTGCGGACGGACTCGGGCAGCGGGGCATTCATGGCGACAACTCCTGGCGGCGGGCCTGAACAGGCCTGGATGGAACCCGGTCAGTGTAGGGACAGCGGCGTTTCGTGTCTTTTCTTTTGATGCCCGCTGGTGCATGCTCAAAGAAAGGAATTTGCTCAAACATGGCGACCAGAAAGCAAATCGCGCCCAAACCGACTGAATCAGGGAAAACAGGGGGGTCCGGGGTCGAGCCCGCCGAGGCCCAGCCCGGTGCGCTCGACCGCTACGACGTGGCCATCCTGCGTGAACTGCAGGCCGACGCCCGGCTGTCGAACACCGAATTGGCCGCGCGCATCGGGTTGTCGGCGGCACCCACCTGGCGGCGTGTCAAGGCGCTGGAAGCGCAGGGCTACATCACCGGCTACCGGGCCGAGATCGACAGACGCAAGGTCGGCCTGGGCGTGCTGGCTTTTGTGCGCATCGACGCCGAGCGCAACAACGCCGACGCCACGCGCGCGCTGGAAGCGGCCATTCGGGAACTGCCCGAGGTCGTCGCCTGCCACTACATCAGCGGCGCCGGCACCTTCGAGTTGCAGGTGGTCTGCACCGACCTCGACGCCTATTCGCGCTGGTCGATGGACACGCTGTTCAAGCTGCCTAACGTCAAGGACCTGCACACCAGTTTCTCGCTGGGCGAGGTGAAAGCCGGGGCGGCGCTGCCACTGGGCCACCTGACACCCGTGCGCTGAACCGGGCCGGCGCCTGACGGAGTGCGCTACCCTCGCGCCCTATTCAGCCGAGGTGCACCCCCAAGAATGAGCCGCCTGCTCGATGCACTGCTCAGTACCGAACCCCTGCAACGGGTGCGCTTGGCCCAAGCCGGCCTGGCCCTGCTGCTGCTGGGCAGCGGCGTGGCCGCGATGGTCTATTTCGTGCTGATCGGCGCGGCGCGCGCCGTGCCCGTGGCCTGGTGGGCCGGGCTCACCTTCGCCGGCATGCTGGGTTTCTTCGCGCTGATCCGCAGCGGCTGGTCGCGTCGCCGCCGTGAACCTTCGCTGACCGTGCCGCAGATGGTCTTCGCGCTGACCAGCGCGGCGGTGGCCTACACCCTGGTGGGTGCCGGGCGCGGCGCGGTCTTTCCGATGGTCATGGTGATCCTGATGTTCGGCATGTTCGTCGCCTCGCCGAAGCAGATCCGCTGGGTCAGCCTGTATGCGGTGCTGCTGTTCGGTGGCGTCATGCTGGCGCTGGCACTGACCAACCCGGGGGTCTACCCGCCGGTCATCGAAGCCGGCCATTTCCTGCTGGTTGCGACCATGGTGCCGGGCGTGTCCATCCTGGCCAGCCGGCTGGCCAGGATGCGCCAGCGTTCGCGCCAGCAGCGGGCTGAACTGGCCCAGGCCCTGTCGCGGCTGCGCGAACACACCACGCGCGACGAACTCACCGGGTTGATCAACCGGCGCCATATGCAGGCGCTGATGGAGCAGGAACACCAGCGCTGCGTGCGTTCGGGTCAGACCTTCTGCCTGGCGGTGCTGGACGTCGACAACTTCAAGCCGGTCAATGAAGCGCATGGCTACGCCGTGGGCGACGCCGTGCTGCGTGCCGTGGCGCAGGAAGCCCAGCGTCATGTGCGGGTGTCGGACACGCTGGCCCGCTGGGGCGGCGAAGAGTTCGTGCTGATGCTGTCCGATACGCGCGCCGCGCTGGCCCGAGGGGGTCTGGAGCGCTTGCACCAGCGGGTCGGGGCCTTGCGCATCCTGAATGGCGCCAACGCCCTGGGCGTGACGCTGTCGGGTGGCCTGGCTGAACACCACGCCGGCGAAACCGTGGCGCAGACGCTGGGACGTGCTCTGCATGCGCTGGAAGGCGCGAAAGCTCAGGGCCGCGACCGCGTCATGGTGGCGCCTTGACGAGCCGTTTGCCGGCTCGGCACGCGCTGCTGGCCCTGGCCGTGGTGGCTGTCTGGGGCACCAACTTCCCGATCTTCAAGCTGGCGCTGGGCACCTTGCCACCGCTGTTGCTGGCGGTGCTGCGCTTCGCGCTGGTGCTGCTGCCAGCCGCATGCTTCATCGCCCGCCCCGCCGTGGGCTGGCAGCGGCTGGCGGTCTACGGCGTGTTGATCGGCGCCGGCCAGTTCGGTTTGCTCTATCTGGCGGTGGGCGGCCACATCGCGCCGGGGCTGGCCTCGCTGGTCGTCCAGACCCAGGTCTTCTTCACCATCGGCCTGGCCATGTTCACCGCCGGCGAACAGCTGCGCCGTTTTCAGTGGCTGGCGCTGGCGCTGGCCACCGCGGGTGTGGCGGTGATCGCTGCGCACACCGACGCCACCACCACGCCGCTGGGCTTGCTGATGGTGCTGGCCGCTGCGCTGTGCTGGGCCGCCGGCAACACCGTGGCGCGCAGCATGGGTCGGGTCGACATGCTGGGCGTGGTGGTCTGGTCCAGCGCCTACGCGCTGCCGCCGCTGCTGCTGCTGACGCTGTGGGTCGACGGCCCGGTGCGCATCGCGCAGGCGCTGGCGGCGGCCGACAACACCGTGTGGGCCGTGGTGCTGTGGCAGGCGGTCGGCAACAGCCTGTTCGGCTACGCGGTGTGGGGCTGGCTGCTGGCCCGCCACCCGGCGGCCACGGTGGTGCCGATGGCGCTGCTGGTGCCGGTCTTCGGCATGGCCTCGTCGGCCTGGCTGCTGAACGAAGCGCTGCCGCCGTGGAAGCTGCTGGCCGCAGCCCTGGTGATGGCCGGGCTGGCGCTCAACCTGTGGTGGCCGCGCCTGCGGGCGCTGCCCATGCTGCAAAAGGCCTGACGGCGATGCTGTGGCTGGTTCTCGAAGCGCTGCTGGCCCTGGGCCTGTTCGTCTTCATCGTCTGGTGGACGATGTTCGCCGGCCGCCACAAAGGCGAACGGCGGCAAGCCGACGACGACCAGGCGCCGCGCTGAGCGGCTGCGCGGGCGGCGGCGTTCAGCCTGGTGCAGGAAGCGGTGCGGCGTGCCGCGCCGACAAGGCCCGCTCGACCACGGCCGCCAGACCGTCCAGCGTGTGCTCCTTGCGCATCAGCGCGACGACGCCGGCGGCCTCGGCGTTGCTGCGCAGCTGTTCAGGCAGGTAGCCCGAGCTGATCACCACCGGCAGGCGGGCGTCGATGTCGCGCAGCGCCCGGGCCAGGTCCAGCCCCGACATCTGCGGCATGTTGAAGTCGGTGACGACCAGGTCGATGTGGCCGGGCCGGGCTTGCACGGTAGCGAGGGCCGCACGGGGGTCGATCAGGCAGGTGGCGCTGTAGCCCAGCTTGAGCAGCAGGTGCTCCACCATCAGCAGCATCACCTCGTCATCGTCGACGTACAGGACCTGTTCGCCCCGCCCTGGCGCCGGTGGGGGTGCCGTGGCCTCGGGCGCGGCCAGGCCGGCGCCCCCTTCGAGTTGCGGAATGTAGATGTCTAAGCGGCTGCCCGCGCCCAGCCGGCTGCTGACCGTGATGGTGCCGCCATAGCTGCCGACGATGCCATGCACCACCGACAGGCCCAGGCCGGTGCCTTGACCCGCCGGCTTGGTGGTGAAGAAGGGTTCGAAGATGCGCGCCCGTGTTGCCGCGTTCATGCCACGCCCGCCGTCGGTGACGCTGAGGTGGGCATAGACGCCCTCAGCCAGGTGCGTGCGGGCCGGTGGCGCGAACGCTGCCGCACCGCCAACCCGCAGGCTGGCCAGGCGCACGTCGATGGTCCCGCTGCCGTCCGCCAGCGCATGCCAGGCGTTGGTGCACAGGTTCAGCAGCACCTGCTGCAACTGCGTGGCGTCGCCGCGCACGCGCAGCGGCTCGTCCGGCGTCAGCACCGACAGCTTGACCGTCGCGGGCAGGGTGGCGCGCAGCATGGCTGCGGCCTCGTGCACGCTGTCGGCCAGCGACACCGCCGTCAGCGTGGGCGGTTCGCGCCGGCTGAAGGTCAGGATCTGCTCGACCAGGCTGCGGGCGCGCGCGCCGCTGACGGCGATCTGCGCCAGCCGGGCCAGCGCCGGATGACCGGCTGGCAGGTCGAACTGGGCCAGCGCCACGTTGCCCAGGATGGCGCCCAGGATGTTGTTGAAGTCGTGCGCGATGCCACCGGCCAGGGTGCCGATGGCTTCCATCTTCTGCGCCTCGCGGACCTGGTTTTCCAGCGAGCGGCGGGTCGCTTCGGCCTGCTTGCGCTCACTGACGTCGCGCTCGATGGCCACCCAGTGCGTGAACCAGCCGGCCGCGTTGGCCACGGGCGTGATCAGCATCTCGATCCAGAACTCGGTGCCGTCCTTGGCGTAGTTGATGATCTCGGTGCGCACCGGTTCCCAGCGCTTCAGGGCCGCACCGACGCGGGCCAGTTCGGCCTTGTCGGTCTTCGCGCCCTGCAGAAAGCGCGGCGTGCGGCCCAGCGCTTCGGCGCGGGTGTAGCCGGTGCGCCGCGTGAAGGCTTCGTTGACGAAGACGATGCGCGGCCCGGGCTCGGCGAAGGGCTCGGCTTCTGTGATCAGCACGATGTCGTTGAGGTTGGCCACGCAGGCCTCCAGCAGGTGCTGGGTGGCCAGACTGTCGCGCAGGCTGGCCTCGGTCAGGCGCTGGCTGTACACCAGTGCCTGCAACTGTTCGCGGGCGGCGGTTTCGGCTTCGCTGCGCTTTTGCCCGGTGAGGTCGGTGACCACCAGGCCCAGCGTAGCCGACGCGCCGCCGGGCAGGCCGCCATCGGCCAGCGGGCTGACCGACAGGAAGACCGGCACGCGCCCACCCGCGTCGGTCAGCAGGTCCAGCTCAGCGCTTTGCTTTCGGGTCCTGCCTGCTGCCAGCAGCGCGGCCAGTGCGGCCTGCGCCTCGGGCGCGAAGCAGCCAGTGATGGGTGCGCCGATGACCTGGAACAAAGGTCGGCCCAGCAGCTCGGCCAGGCGCCGGTTGGCGTAGCCGATGTGGCCTTCAGGGGTCAGCGTCAGCGCGCCTTCGGCCATGTCTTCGATCAGCAGGCGGTAGGCGCGGTCGGTGCCGTCCAGCGTGAACATCCAGCCGGCTTCGGCGGCGCTGCCCGTGCCCGCGACGAACAAGGCGTCGACTTCGCCGGCCCGGATGGCGGTCAAAGCCTGGGCCGTCTGCGCAGCCTTGAGTTCCAGCGCGGTGCTGGCTTTACCGGCGGGTGGCACAGCGGGCAGATCAGCGTTCGGCAGGCAGGGTGGCTGTGTCATGGTGACGCTCTGCGCAACAGGTCCAGCCCGACCAGCACGCGTTCGGTGTTGGACATGTCGCCCACGATGGAGCGCAGGGGCTCGGGCAGCCGCTTGATGAGCGCAGGCAAGGCCACGACCTGTTCGCACTGCGCCAGCTCGGGCTGCTGGTAGAGGTCGATCACCTCCAGCCGGTAGCGTGCGTCGATGTCTTCCGCGCAGATGCGCTGCAGGTTGGCCACCGCGCGCTGCGAACGTGGCGATTGTCCGGCCACGTACAGCCTCAGGGTCCACAACTCGGCCTCGGCGCCAGCAGCGCCCGCCGTGTCCGGCGTGTCGGCCCAGGATGTGTTCATGTCGGCTCGGCCCGGCGGCTGTGCGCCATCTCGTCGCGGTCCAGGCTGAGTCGCGCCTCGCTGACCTCGGCCTGGCCGATGACGGCCAGCGCGGCGGCCTCCAGGGCCGCGAACTCGGCGCGGATGGCCACGATCTGCGCTTCCATCGCCGCCCGCTGGCTGGCCAGTTCGGTCTGCTTGCGCAGGATTTCCTGGTCGCGCCGCAACTGGCCCGAGCGCTCTTGCGCTTCTTGCGACAGCCGCGCCGAGCCGGTCAGCACGCCGGCCGGGCCGATGTAGGCGTCGCGCAATTCGATGCCCTGGGCCGAAAGCGAGAACTCGCGGATCTGGTTGCTGTGCGCCATGCCACGCGACTTCAGCACGTAAATGCCGCGGTTGCGCTCGCCGCCGTGTTCGATGTCGCGCACCAGCAGCCAGGTGTCGATGAGCGACGAGATCGCCACGTCGGTGTGCTCTTTCGCGCCGCCGCCCTGCGTCAGGTTGGTGAAGAAGGAGGTGATGCCCTTGACCTTCAGCGCGTCCACCAGGCGCAGCAGCATGCGCTGCACGTCGTTTTCGTTGCCCACCTTCATGAAGCTGGACAGCGGGTCCACCACCACCACCTGCGGGTCGAAGCCGGCCACTTCCTTGAGCATCACCGACAGGTGCATCTCCAGGCCCAGCAGCGTCGGCCGGGCGGCGTGGATCTTCAGCAGGCCCTGGGCGATGGCCGGCGCCAGGTCGATGCCGATGGCGCGCATGTTGCGCACGATCTGGCTGGGCGATTCCTCGAAGGCGAAGAACAGCACCCGCTCGCCGCGGCGGCAGGCGGCGGCGGCGAAGGTGGCGGCCAGGCTGGTCTTGCCGGTGCCGGCGGTGCCGGCCGCCAGCACGCTGCTGCCGCGGAAGTAGCCCAGGCCGCCGAGCATCGCGTCCAGGCTGTCCAGCCCGCTGGACACGCGCTCGTTCGAAGCAGGGTGCTGCAGCCCGACCGAGGTGATGGGCAGCACCGAGATGCCGCCTTCGTCGATCAGGAAGGGGTACTCGTTGCTGCCGTGCGTCGAGCCGCGGTACTTGACGACGCGCAGTCGCCGCGACGAGGCCATGTCGACCACGCGGTGGTCGAGCACGATGACGCAGTCGGAGACGTATTCCTCCAGGCCCTGGCGGGTCAGCGCGCCCGGGTCGTTGCCCCGCTCGCCGGTGATCAGGGCGGTGACGCCGCGCGCCTTCAGCCAGCCGAACAGGCGGCGCAACTGGGCGCGCAGGATGGCCGGGTTGGGCAGGCCGGCGAACAGCGTCTCGATGGTGTCGAGCACCACGCGTTTCGCGCCGATGCTGCGGATGGCGTGGTCCAGGCGGATGAACAGGCCTTCCAGGTCGTAGTCGCCGCTGGCTTCGACCTCGCTGCGCTCGACGCGCACGTGGTCGATGACGAGCAGGCGCCGTGCCACCAGGTCGTCCAAGTCGAAGCCCAGCGAGGCCACGTTCTGCACCAGGTCGGCGGCGGTTTCCTCGAATGCCATGAAGACGCCGGGTTCGCCGTAGCGCAGCGCGCCGTGAACCAGGAATTCCATGCCGAACAGCGTCTTGCCGCAGCCGGCGCCGCCGCACACCAGCGTCGGGCGGCCCGTTGGCAGGCCGCCGCCTGTCAGTTCATCCAGACCCTGGATGCCGGTGGGTGATTTGGGGAGGTCCATGACCGAAACTGCAAACGGGAAGGTCGCCCAGTGGTCGAGCTTCTCGGCAGGGTTTTCGCCCTGGGCGGGGACGAGCTTGCTTGTTTGCGGTCAGAAATTCGGCGCTGCTCAGTATGCGCCTTTGCACGGCGCTGGCTTCAGCGGTCAGCCCGCCGGGTTTGCGCCGCCGGCCTTGGGCGGCCAGAGGAAACTTTGCGGGTTGTGGCGCAGCCGCGCCAGGATGGCCGTCATCACGCGCCGGCGCTGCCTCAGCTGCACGCCGCGCGAACGCAGCGCCACCACGAAGGCCAGGCCGAAGCTGACCGTGAGGTTCAGCACGCCGGTGACGGCGATGCCGGCCACGCACCACCAGAAGGCCGGCTCGCGCAGCAGCGGTGTTCCCAGGGCGCCCAGCGCCGCGCCCAGCTGCCCGCTGGACAGCGTGATGTGACGCACCTCCAGCGGCAGGCCGATGAAGCCCAGCAGGGCCGGCATCAGACCCAGCAGCAGACCCAGAGAGATGTTGGCGGCCAGCCCCGAGACGTTGGCCCGCCACCAGCGCGACCAGCGCTGCGCGCGTGCGGCGCCCAGTCGCGTCACGATGTGCGGGTTCCAGGCGATGGCGCTGTCCAGGCGGTGGAAGACGAACCAGTTCTCGGCCCAGCCCGCAATCAGCGAACTGCCGAAGAGCAGCACGCCGGTGAAGGCCGCAAACAGCGCGCTGGGGCCGAGCAGCGTGAGGCTGTGCAGCACGTAGTGGGCTTCCTTTTCGCCCACCAGCGGCGCGCCCCACAGGGCGCTGGCCAGCAGTTGCACCGCCAGCACCAGCGGCCCGCACAGCGCCACGTTGCCCAGGATGCCCGCCACCTGTGAGCGGATCAGCTGGGCGACACGGTCGAGGAAGGCTTCGATGGCGGCGTTGCCGTGCTCGGCATCGGTGAGCGCCGCGCCTGGCGTCGCGACCGGGCTGGTCGCGCTGGTCGCGCTGGGCAGGCTGGCGGCCATCGCCGGGGCCGTCATCGCCGGCTGCTTGGTGGCCACCGTCCAGTGCAGGAGCATCACGATGACGAAACTCAGCGCGTAATTGCTGCCCGCCCAGAAGCCGGACCAGAAGGCCGACAAGCCCAGTGCCAGCACGGCGAATTTCCCGAAGGTGGTGACAGCAATCACTGCGCCACCGCCGGCCGCGCGTTTCAGCATGTCGCGGTATTCGCTGCGGTCGCGGGTGATGTAATGCTCGCCGGTTTCGGCGCTGCGCTCGGTCACCTGGCGGGCCAGCAGCGAGTAGTGCTGGGCCAGCAAGGCGCGCACGCCGCGCTCCTCGCCCAGCGCGTTCAGCAGCGCCAGCAGCAGGCTGCGGCCCTCGGCTTGCGGGTCGGGTGACAGCAGGCAGTTGACCAGCTGCCCGATGCGGTGGGTGCGCGCCTGCAGCTGTTCCAGGTCATAGACGATATTCACCGACACGCCGAACTCTTCCAGGTGCGGCATCACGCTGGCCGCCGCCTGGCGACAAGCCCCCAGCAAGGCGTGCAGGTAGGTCGCGTCCTGCAGCGCGGCTTCGTGGCGGCCTTCCAGCACCGCGGCGCGCAGCGCGGCAGCGGCGGTGGTGATCTGGCGGAAGGGTTCGTCCTTCAGCGCGCTGGGGTCCATGCGCAGGCGCAGGGCCGGGCTGTAGCCGTTGGCATGCACGGCGCTGACCAGGATGGTGATGGCGTCCAGCAGCGCGCCCCGGGCCAGCGTCGGCCCAGCGCCCAGCAGGGCCGCCGCGCGGGCCTGTGTCGGCGCGTCCAGGGCGCCGATCCAGTCCGCGTCGGCGGGCTCGTACAGCAGGCGGAACAGGGCTGCCAGGTCGCGCGTTTCCGGCGTGCGGGGCAACACGCGGTTCTGCAGGCGCGTGAGCAGTTCGCTGGCGAACGAGCGACGCGCGCCGAAACCGAGGTCGGCGTACAGCGCGGCGGCGTCGATGTCGCGCCAGAAGGCCTGCATCAGGCCGTGCACCGCTTCGCGCAGCGCGGTTTGCTTGTCCAACTGGTTCAACAGGTGGCGCAGCCGCAGCACCGGCAGCGGCGTGCGCGCATCACCACCGCTATCCACGGCCGTGGGCGCATGGCGCAGCCATTCCATCAGGCGCACCAGCCACAGGTGGCGCTCCGCCTGGCCGGCCTTGGGGTCGGCGGCGTTGATCAGTGCCGTGAGGTCCCAGGTGGCCATCTGTCGCTCAGCGCCTGGGGACCGCAGGGCTGGTGGCTGTGCGCTGCGCGGTCAATGCAGTGCGCCGGGGTAGACCAGGCTGAATTCGGGCACCGTGGCCTCGAAGGGCCGGGCTTCCTCGGTGATGCAGAAGAAGGTGCCGCGCATGCTGCCGACCGGCGTGCTGATGCGCGTCCAGCTGGTGTATTCGAAGTTCTCGCCCGGCTTGAGCAGCGGCTGGTGGCCGATCACCGCCAGGCCGCGCACGTCTTCGCTGTCGCCGTTGGCGTCGGTCACCACCCAGTGCCGCCCCACCAGTTGGGCGGTGATGTCGCCCGTGTTGCGCACGCTGACGGTGTAGGCGAAGGCATAGGGCCCTTCGGAGGGGTTCGATTGCTCGGGCAGGTACTGCACGCGCGCCTCGCACTGGAACTCGGGTTTGGCCATGCTGCGGAGTTTAGGGTCAGCCGCGCCTGAACCCTAGAATCGGCCCATGACGACCTACCGCATTGCCCCCAGCATCCTGTCAGCCGACTTCGCCCGCCTGGGGCAGGAAGTGCGCGACGTGGTGGCCGCTGGCGCCGACTGGATTCACTTCGACGTGATGGACAACCATTACGTGCCCAACCTCACTTTCGGACCGATGGTCTGCCAGGCCCTCCGCCCGCACAGCACGGTACCGATCGACGTGCACCTGATGGTGCAGCCGGTGGACGCGCTGGCGCAGGCCTTCTGCAAGGCCGGCGCCGATCTGGTCAGCTTCCACCCCGACGCCAGCGGCCACGTCGACCGCACGCTGCAGCTCATCAAGGCAGAAGGCCGGCAGGCCGGCCTGGTCTTCAACCCCGCCGAGTCGCTGGATGTTCTGGAATGGGTCATCGACAAGGTCGACCTGATCCTGGTCATGAGCGTCAACCCCGGTTTCGGCGGCCAGAGCTTCATCGACAGCGCGCTGCGCAAGGTCGAAAGGGCGCGCAAGCTGATCGACCAGACCGGCCGCGACATCCGGCTGGAGGTGGACGGCGGCATCAAGGTCGACAACATCCGCCGCGTGGCCGACGCCGGCGCCGACACCTTCGTGGCCGGCAGTGCGATCTTCAACGCACCGGACTACCCCTCTGTGATCGCCGCGATGCGGCGCGAGCTGGCCTGAGCGGGGCTCAGGCCAGCCTGTCGATGCGCCGGGCCAGGACCACCGACGTCGTCGTCTTCAGCACGCCTTCGATGGCCCCGATCGCGTCGAGCAAGTAGTCCAGCCGCGTGGTGGATTCCGCGCGCAGCAGGGCCAGGTAGTCGAACTCGCCGCTCACCGAGCACAACTGCCGCAGTTCCGGGAACGACGCCAGGCGCTGCGTGACCAGTGGTGCGGCGCGCGGCGCCACGGTGATGCCGACGTAGGCCTCGACAGCGGCGCCGGCCTCGGTCTGCGCCAGGCGCACGGTGTAACCGACGATGACGCCGCTGCGCTCCAGCCGCGCGATCCGTGCCAGCACGGTGGTACGGGCCACACCCAGCTGCCGCGCCAGGTCGGCCGCGCTGCTGCGGGCATGGGCCTGCAGCAAGGCCATCAGGCTGCGGTCTAGCTCGTCCAGGGCCATCGATTTGGGGTGTGTAGGCGCCTTCGGGCGCGGCAAAGTGCCGCATTGTCGATGGCTTGTGCAGCCTGTCTCCTTGAACGCACCCGCCGCGCGCCGCAAATACCCTAAAGTTGCATTCGCACCCCCCCAGTTCAGGGGGTGTCCACGATAAGCACATTCAGGGAGAGACCACCGCTCAGGGCTCGAGGAATTTGATGAAACTCCGGACTATCGCCATCTTTACCGGGGCCACCTTCGAGGTGCCCCAATGCGTGCAGCGCATCGACCACCGGGCCACGCACGGGTGGCAATTGCGCTATGGCGGCACCAAGCTCTATTCCGACCACAGCAGCGACGGCAGCGGCGCCGCCGCTTCGCTGGAAGCAGCGACCAAGGAGTTGCTCAAGCGGATCGCGGTGCTGCCCGCGCCTTCGCTGCTGCAGCGCGCGCCCAGCGTCAGCAAGACCAGCGACCTGCCGGTCGGCATCAGCGGGCCGGTGCTGCGCGTGCGGCGCGGCGGGCGCACGCGCGATTGCAGTCTGTCGGTGCTGATTCCGCGCTTTGGTCAGAAGCCGCGCCGACGCACGGTCTACATCGGCACCGAGAACACCTACACCGAAGCCCGCTTCGAAGCCGCGCTGGCCAAGGCCATCGTGATGCGCACCGAGGCCGAGGAAGCCTACGAGGTGGCGACGACACGGGCCCGCCGCGCTGGCGCCCGTGAACACAAGAAACTGGTCCGCGAAGCCAAGGCGACGGCCACGGCTTGATGGCTCGCAGGGGTAGATTCGACGAAAGCGGCTGCCGTAACGTCGAAACCGGCGGCTGTTCTGACAGAACAGTGCTGTCATCTGTCGCGCAGAGCTTCCAGACTGGGGGTCGGTTCAACACCCAGGCGGAAGACACCCCATGCGCATCACCCTGCTCGGCGCCGGCCATATCGGCCTGACCATCGCCCGCCTGCTGGCCGCCAGCGGCGATTACGACGTCACCGTGGTCGACCGCAGTCCGGAGGCGCTGGCCCGACTGAGCGGGCCGCGCATCCAGACCCGCGTGGCCGACACCGCGCAGGCGGCCGACCTGCTGGCGCTGCTGCGTGGCCAGGATGCCGTCATCAACGCGCTGCCCTACCACCTGGCCACGCTGGCCGCCACGGCCGCGCGCCAGGCCGGCTGCCACTACTTCGACCTGACCGAAGACGTGGCCGCGACCAAGGCGATCCAGGACCTGGCCCGCGGCGCGCGCACCGCCTTCATGCCGCAGTGCGGACTGGCGCCGGGCTTCATCGGCATCGTCGCCCACCACCTGGCGCAAAGCTTCGACACGCTGCAGGAGGTGAAGATGCGCGTCGGCGCGCTGCCGGCCTTCCCGACCAACGCGCTGAAATACAACCTGACCTGGAGCGTCGACGGGCTGATCAACGAGTACTGCCACCCTTGCGCAGCCATCCGTGACGGGCAGACCACCCTGGTGCTGGCGCTGGAAGGCCTGGAGCATTTCAGCCTGGACGGCACCGAGTACGAGGCCTTCAACACCAGTGGCGGCCTGGGCACGCTGTGCGAAACGCTGGCCGGCCGCGTGCAGACCCTGGACTACAAGAGCGTGCGCTACCCCGGTCACCGCGACCTGATGAAGCTGCTGCTGGAAGAGCTGCAGCTGAACAAGGACACCGAGACCCTGAAGGCCATCCTGCGCAAGAGCATCCCCAGCACCATGCAGGACGTGGTGCTGGTCTTCGTCACGGTCAGCGGCCTGCGCGGGGGCAGCCTGGTGCAGGAGGTGTTCGCGCGCAAGATCTTTGCCGACCGCAACGAGATCGCGCCGCTGTCGGCCATCCAGATCACCACCGCGGCGGGCATCTGCGCGGCGCTGGACCTGTTCCGCGAGGGCCGGCTGCCGCAAAGCGGTTTCATCCGCCAGGAGCAGGTCGCGCTGCCCGACTTCCTGGCCAACCGCTTCGGCCGCGCCTACCAGCAGTCGCGCCAGGTGGAATCCATAGGCTGACGGGCGGCGGCCGGCGCCTGGGTGACACTTGGGGGATGAGCAAGTCCCCCAAGCAGGCGCCCAAGGCCCGGTCACTCACGGTCGAAGACCTTTGGGCCCTGGCGCGCATCGGCGGCCTGGCCCTGTCGCCCGACGGCCAGCGCGCCGTGTGTTCGGTGACCACCTCCTCGATGGCCGACAACACATCGGCCACGCATCTGTGGCTGTTGCCGACCACCCGCGCCACCCCGCGCCGCCTGACCCGCTGTGGCGGCAAGGACGGCCAGGCTGCGTGGTCGCCGACGGGCGAGCGCATTGCCTTCGTCGCCCAGCGCGAGCAGCAAGGCCATCAGGACGCCACGCCCCAGCTCTTCGTCATCGCAGCCGATGGCGGCGAAGCCCGCCGCGTCAGCGATTTCGCGCCCGGCATCGCCTCTTTCAAGTGGTTGCCCGACGGCCGGCGCATCGTCTTCGCGGCCTGGGTCTATCCCGAACTGACAGGCAGCGCGGCACAGGCCAAGGCGCACCAGGCGCAAGTCGACCGCCGCAGCAGCGGCTACGCCACCAGCGAGGCCTATTACCGCCACTGGGACCACAACATCCCGGCGGGCCGGGTATTGCATCTGCACCTGCTGGATGTGGCCACGGGCAAGGTGCGCGACCTCTTCGAAGGCACCCGCTACGAACTGCCGCGCGACACGGCCGACAACGGGGCCTACGACGTGCGCCCCGACGGCCGGCGCATCGCCTTCGTGCACGACCCGGCGCCCGTGCAGCAGACCGGCAACCCGCAGGCGCTGGCCGACATCGAACTGCGCAGCGGCGACATCGCCAGCGTCGTGGACGACGCGGCCTGGGATTTCAGCGCACCGCGCTACAGCCCGGACGGCCAGCACCTGGCGGTGACGGCGGCCCACGTCGGCGCCCACCACACCGCGCTGAGCCAGCTGGCGCTGGTGCAGCGCGATGGCCGCTGGCGCGTGCTCGGCGGTGGCTGGGACTATGCGGTCAACGCGCCGCTGCGCTGGGCTGCGGACGGCCGGTCCATCCTCTTCACGGCCGAGGAACGCGGCCGCTGCCACCTGTGGCGGCACGAGCTGGCCGAAGGCCGCTTCGTCGTGGAACAGCCGGGCGGCTGGGTGCAGGGCTTCGACGTGGCCGGCGACGTCATCGTGCTGGCGGCCGACAGCGCCCGGCACCCGGCGCGCGTGCAGGCCCTGCGCCCCGGCGCCGCGCCGCTGCGGCTGGAGTCCTTCAACGACGCAGCCCTGCAAGGCATCGCCCTGGGCGCCCTGCGCGAAGTCAGCTTCAAGGGGGCGCTGGGCGACGATGTCCAGATGTGGCTGACCTTCCCGCCGGGCTTCGATGCGAAGAAGAAGCACCCGGTGATGCAGGTCATCCACGGTGGCCCCTATGCGGCGGCCGGCGACACCTTCTCCTACCGCTGGAATGCGCAGGTCTTCGCGTCGGCCGGGCATGTGGTGGCGCAGGTGAATTACCACGGCTCCAGCGGCTTCGGCTTCGCCTTCAAGCACAGCCTGATCGGCCGCCAAGGCGAACTCGAATTGCAGGACATCGAGGCCGCCACCGACTGGTTGCTGCAGCAGCGCTGGGCCGACTCGAAGCGCGTGACCGCCACCGGCGGCAGCTATGGCGGTTTCCTGGTGGCGTGGATGAACGGCCATGTGGCGCCAGGCCGCTACCGCGCCTACGTCTGCCATGCGGGCGTGTTCGACCGCGTCGCCACCTTCAGCGCCGATTCCTATGCCGTGCGCCCCAAGGACCTGGCCGCGCTGTACTGGGAAGACATGCCGCGCGTGCTGGCGCAGAGCCCGCACGCCAGCGCGGGCAGCATGAACACGCCGACGCTGGTGGTCCACGGCGCGCGCGACTTTCGCGTGCCCGACTGCAACGGCCTGGCCTACTACAACATCCTCAAGGCGCGCGGCGTCGAAGCCCGCCTGCTGTGGTTCCCCGACGAGAACCACTGGGTGCTGAAGCCGCGCAATTCGCAGCAGTGGTACCGCGAGTTCATGGCCTGGATCGCGCGGCACGCTCCATCCAAGTCACCCTGAAGCCAGCGCAAGACCCACCATGTCACTGCACGAATCCGCCTTCACGGCGGCCATCGTCGATCTCGATGGCACGATGGTCGACACCGTCGGCGACTTCGACGTCGCCCTGCGCCTGGCGCTGGCCGATCTGGGCTGGCCGCCGGTCAGCCGCGCCTTCATCGTGCGCACCGTCGGCAAGGGCTCTGAGCACTTGCTGACCTGCGCCCTGGCCGAGGTGGGTGCGCCGGCCGGCCTGCACGCGGCCGCCTGGGACCGTTACCAGCACCACTATCTGCACATCAACGGGCAGCACTCGGCGGTCTTCCCCGGTGTCGTCGAGGGTTTGCAGGCGATGCGCGCGGCCGGCCTGCGGCTGGCCTGTCTGACCAACAAGCCGGGCTCGTTCGCGCGCCCGCTGCTGGCCGACAAGGGCCTGGACTTGTATTTCGACCATGTCTTCGGCGGCGACGCCTTTGCGCACAAGAAGCCGCACCCGCTGCCGCTGCTGAAGGCCTGTGTGGCGCTGGGCAGCGCGCCGGCGCGCACGCTGATGGTGGGTGATTCGAGCAACGACGCGCAGGCCGCCCGCGCAGCCGGTTGCCCGGTGGTGCTGATGAGCTATGGCTACAACCATGGCGAACCGGTGGCCGCCGCCGGCGCCGACGCCGTGCTGGACCGCCTGGACGCGCTGCGCTGGGACGGGGGATGGCTGCGCTAGACTTGGTCGCCATGCCGCCCGAACCCACCCCCACGCCAGCCCCTGTGCGCCGGCCCGGTCCCAGCGGCCGGGGAGCCTGGCCCTGGCGTCGCTCGCACAACGGCGTCTGACCGCTTTCTGCGGTCGCCCCATGCTGCGGGGTCCTGCCCCGCCAGCCTCATGAACTGCCGACCTGCGCCTGAACCAGGTTGCAAAGCCGGCTTCGATGTGTACAGGTGCGAGAGTGATCACTGAACTGGAATTTCTGAGCCTGGCCGGCCAGGGCTACAACCGCATTCCGCTGATGGCGGAGGCCTTTGCCGACCTCGAAACGCCGCTGTCGCTCTACCTGAAGCTGGCCGGCGGCGCGCCGCACAGCTTCCTGCTGGAAAGCGTGGTCGGCGGCGAGCGTTTCGGCCGCTACTCCTTCATCGGCTTGCCGGCGCGCACGCTGCTGCGCGCCCACGGTTTCAAGACCGAGGTCGTCACCGACGGCCAGGTCGTCGAGACCGACAGCGGCAATCCGCTGGACTTCATCGAGGCCTACCAGACCCGCTTCAAGGTGGCGCTGCGCCCCGGTCTGCCGCGCTTTTGCGGCGGCCTGGCCGGCTACTTCGGCTACGACGCCGTGCGCTACATCGAACCCAGGCTGGCCGGCACCTGGAAGCCCGGTGGCATCGCCACGCCCGACATCCTGCTGCTGCAGACCGAAGAGCTGGCGGTCATCGACACCCTGTCGGGGCGCCTGTACCTCATCGTCTACGCCGATCCGGCGCGGCCCGAGGCCTACCTGCAGGGCCAGCAGCGCCTGGGCGAACTGCGCGACAAGCTGCGCGTCAGCGTCACCGCGCCGCCGGTGCAGCCCGGCCCCAGCCACGCCGTGGCGCGCGAATTCGACAAGGCCGACTACATCGCCGCCGTCGAGCGCAGCAAGGCCTACATCGCCGCCGGCGACATGATGCAGGTGCAGATCGGCCAGCGCTTGAGCAAGCGCTACACCGAAAGCCCGCTCAGCCTGTACCGGGCGCTGCGTTCGCTGAACCCGTCGCCCTATATGTACTTTTACGACATGGGTGACTTCCAGATCGTCGGTGCCTCGCCGGAAATCCTGGTGCGCCAGGAGCAGACGCCGGAAGGCGCGAAAGTGACCATCCGCCCGCTGGCCGGCACCCGCCCGCGCGGCGCCACGCCCGAACTGGACCTGGCCCTGGAAGTCGAACTCAAGGCCGACCCGAAGGAACGCGCCGAGCACCTGATGCTGATCGACCTGGCGCGCAACGACATCGGCCGTATCGCCAAGACCGGCAGCGTGAAGGTGACCGAGTCCTTCGTCGTCGAGCGCTACTCGCACGTCATGCACATCGTCAGCAATGTCGAAGGCCTGCTGAAAGACGGCATGAGCAACCTCGATGTGCTGCGCGCTACCTTCCCGGCCGGCACGCTGACCGGCGCGCCCAAGATCCGCGCGATGGAAATCATCGACGAGCTGGAACCGGTCAAGCGCGGCATCTACGGCGGCGCCTGCGGTTACCTCAGCTTTGCCGGCGACATGGACGTGGCCATCGCCATCCGTACTGGCATCGTCATGGACAACACGCTCTACGTGCAGGCAGCGGCCGGCGTGGTGGCCGACTCGATTCCCGAGATGGAGTGGCGCGAGACCGAGCACAAGGCCCGCGCGCTCATCCGCGCCGCCGAGCTGGTCGAGGAGGGCTTCTGACCATGCTGCTGATGATCGACAACTACGACAGCTTCACCTTCAACCTGGTGCAGTATTTCGGCGAACTGGGCGAGGACGTGCGCGTCTTCCGCAACGACGAGATCACGGTGCAGGGCATCGCCGAACTGCAGCCCGAACGCCTGGTGCTGTCACCCGGCCCGCGCTCGCCGGCCGACGCCGGCGTGTGCATCGCGGCCATCCGCCATTTCGCCGGCAAGATACCGCTGCTGGGCGTGTGCCTGGGCCACCAGGCCATCGGCGAGGCGATGGGCAGCCAGATCGTGCGGGCGCAGGTCCAGATGCACGGCAAGGCCAGCACCATCAGCACCGACGGGCAGGGCGTCTTCCACGGCCTGCCGCCGCAGTTCAGCGTGATCCGCTACCACTCGCTGGCCATCGCACGCGCCACGCTGCCCGAAGACCTGGTGGTCACCGCCACGTCCGAAGACGGTGAAATCATGGGCGTGCGCCACCGCGGCCTGGCCATCGAAGGCGTGCAATTCCATCCCGAGTCCATCCTCAGCGAGCATGGCCACGCCATGCTGAAGAACTTCCTGGAGCAGGTGCAGTGAAACCTATCGATTTGCGCAGCGATACCGTCACCCAGCCCACGGCCGCGATGCGCGCCGCGATGGCCGCAGCCGAGGTCGGCGACGACGTCTTCCACGACGACCCCAGCGTCAACGCCCTGCAAGAGCGCATCGCCGCGATGCTGGGCAAGGAAGCGGCGCTCTTCGTGCCGACGGGCACGCAGAGCAATCTGTGTGGCCTGATGGCGCACTGCGAGCGCGGCGAGGAATACATCGTCGGCCAGATGGCCCACACCTACCGCTGGGAAGGCGGCGGCGCGGCGGTGCTGGGCAGCATCCAGCCGCAGCCGTTGCTGCAGCAGGCCGATGGCTCGATCCCCATCGCCGACATCGCCGCCGCCATCAAGCCCGACGACGCCCACTTCGCACGCACCAAGCTGCTGACGCTGGAGAACACCTGGGGCGGGCAGGTGCTGCCGCTGGACTACATCGCGCAGGCCACCGCCTTTGCGCGCAGCAAGGGGCTGGCGACGCACCTGGACGGCGCGCGCCTGTTCAATGCGGCCGTCGCGGGCGGCGGCGACGCGCAGGCGCAGGCCCTGGCCATCGCGCAGCATTTCGACAGCGTCTCGGTCTGCTTCAGCAAGGGCCTGGGCGCACCGGTGGGTTCGGCCCTGGTCGGCAGCAAGGCCTTGATCGCCCGCGCCCACCGCATCCGCAAGATGCTGGGCGGCGGCATGCGGCAGGCCGGCGTGCTGGCCGCTGCGGCCAGCCACGCGCTGGACCACCACATCGAGCGCCTGGCCGAAGACCATGCCAACGCCCGCGCACTGGCCGAGGGCCTGCAAGGTCTGCCCGGCGTGACGGTGACGCCGCCGCAGACCAACATCCTGTTCGTCGATCTGGCGCCCGAGAGGGCTGCTGGTGTGGTGGAGCGGTTGCGCGCGGCCGGCTTGCTCTGCACCGGCCTGTACAAGCTGCGCTTCGTGACCCACCTGGATGTCAGCGCCACCGACATCGGCCGCGCGCTGGCCATCCTGCGCGTCCACCTGTGAGCCTGCCTGCCATGCCTGCCGCCTTTTCCGCCGCCTCTTCCGTCATGACCGACAGCGAAGCGCTGACCCGCCTGATCGAGCACCGCGAGATCTTCCACGACGAGATGCTGGCCCTGATGCGCCGCATTATGGGCGGCGAGATGTCGCCGGTGATGATCGCGGCGCTGGCCATCGGCCTGCGCGTGAAGAAGGAAACGGTGGGCGAGATCGCCGCCGCTGCGCAGGTGATGCGCGAGTTCGCGACGCCCGTGCCCGTGGCCGACCACACGCACCTGGTGGACATCGTCGGCACCGGCGGTGACAACTCGCACACCTTCAACATCAGCACCGCCAGCGTCTTCGTGGCGGCGGCTGCCGGTGCGCGCGTGGCCAAGCACGCCGGGCGCAGCGTGTCGTCCACATCCGGCTCCGCCGACGTGATGGAGGCGCTGGGCGGCAACATCATGCTGACGCCCGGGCAGGTGGCGCAGTGCCTGGAAGAGACCGGCATCGCCTACATGTTCGCGCCCAACCACCACGCCGCGATGAAGCACGCCGCGCCGGTGAGGAAGGAGTTGGGTGTGCGGACGCTGTTCAACATCCTGGGCCCGCTGACCAACCCGGCCGGCGCACCCAACCAGTTGCTGGGCGTCTTCCACGCGGACCTCGTCGGCATCCTGGTGCGCGTGCTGCAGCGCCTGGGCAGCGACCACGTGATGGTGGTCCACGGCATGAACGGCATGGACGAGATCTCGCTGTCGGGCGAGACGGCCGTCGGCGAACTGAAGGACGGCGAGGTGCGCGAATACCTCGTCCACCCCAGCGACTTCGGCCTGCCGGTCTACGACAGCCGCGTGCTGAAGGTGAGCAACAAGGAAGAGTCGGTGCAGTGCATCCGGCGCGTGCTGGCCAATGAAGACGGCCCCCTGCGCGACATCGTGCTGCTGAATGCAGGCGCAGCGCTGTACTGCGCGGGCGTGGCGGCATCGGTTTCCGAAGGCGTGAGGCGGGCCCGCGAGGCCGTGGCCTCGGGCGCTGCGGCAGCCAAGCTGAGCCAGTTCGTGGCAGTCAGCAAGCGTTTCAAGGCGGCCTGAGATGAGCGACATCCTGCAGCGCATCGTCGCCGTCAAGCATGAAGAACTGGCCATCGCCAAGGCCGCACGCAGCCTGGCCAGCTGGCGCGCAGAGGCCGAAGCGCGGCGCGACGTGCGCAGCTTTGAAGCTGCGCTGCGCGCCAAGATGGCCGCCGGCCAGGCCGCCGTCATCGCCGAGGTGAAGAAAGCCAGCCCCAGCAAGGGCGTGCTGCGCGAGCATTTCGTGCCGGCCGAGATTGCCGCCAGCTACGAAAGCGGTGGCGCGGCCTGCCTGAGCGTGCTGACCGACGAACGCTTCTTTCAAGGTTGCGCGGCCTACCTGCAGCAAGCCCGCGCGGCCTGCGCGCTGCCGGTGCTGCGCAAGGATTTCATGGTCGATGACCACCAGGTCGTCGAAGCGCGGGCGCTGGGTGCCGACTGCATCCTGCTGATCGCCGCGTGCCTGGACGATGCCCAGATGGCCGACCTGGAAGCCTGCGCCAGGGCCTTGGGCATGGCGGTGCTGGTGGAGGTGCACGACGGCGCCGAACTCGACCGTGCCTTGAAGTTGAAGACACCGCTGCTGGGCATCAACAACCGCAACCTCAAGACCTTCGAGGTGACGCTGGACACCACCATCGCCTTGCTGCCCCGTGTGCCCGCTGACCGACTGCTGGTCACCGAGTCGGGCATCCTGAACCGGGCCGACGTGCAGCGCATGCGCGCGGCCGACGTCCATGCCTTCCTCGTCGGCGAGGCCTTCATGCGCGCCGACGACCCGGGTGCGGCGCTGGGCAGCCTGTTCGATTGAATCGCCTGGCCGTACCGCTGGCCGAACTGCTGGACGCCGACTTCGGCGACTGGCAGCCCGTGCTGGACACCTGGCGGCGCAGTGCGGCCGGCCAGGCCCTGATCGAGGCACTGGACCGGCGTGTCGCGGCTGGCGCGGTGGTCTACCCGGCGCAGGTCTTTCGTGCCTTTGCGTTGACGCCCTTGGCGCAGACCCGCGTCCTCATCCTCGGTCAGGACCCTTACCACGGTGCGGGGCAGGCCGAGGGCTTGGCGTTCTCGGTGCCGGCGGGTCAGCGCATCCCGCCCAGCCTGCGCAACATCTTCAAGGAACTGCAGCGCGACCTGGGCTGGGCTGCGCCCGCATCAGGCAACCTGACGGCCTGGGCCGACCGCGGGGTGTTGCTGCTGAACACCAGCCTGTCCGTGGAAGACGGCCGAGCCGCCAGCCATGCCAGGCTGGGCTGGCAGGCGCTGACCGATGCGGTGTGCCAGGCGCTGTGGGCCGATGCCGCACCCAGGGTCTTCATGCTCTGGGGCGCACACGCGCAAGCACAGGGCGCGCGGCTGAGGGGTCATGGCGCCCAGCACCTCGTCCTGCAGGCCAACCACCCGTCGCCCTTGTCGGCGCTGCGGCCGCCCGTGCCTTTCATCGGATGCGGCCATTTTCGCCGTGCCAGCGGCTTCCTGGCGACTGCCGGACGCGGCGCGATGGACTGGCGGTTGGCAGATTCCGGACCCGTGGTATAGTCACAGGCTCTCCGGAGGGGTGCCCGAGTGGCTAAAGGGGGCAGACTGTAAATCTGTTGGCTTACGCCTACGGTGGTTCGAATCCACCCTCCTCCACCAGAGAGACCTTGCCGAGTTGGAAGCTGGGCAAGGTGTTGTGCGGAGACGTGATGTGCGGAGGTATTGAGGCTGAAGCGCCGCGGGAGTAGTTCAATGGCAGAACCCTAGCCTTCCAAGCTAATGACGCGGGTTCGATTCCCGTCTCCCGCTCCACGGAAGGAAGTTTTCAGCATCGTCGTTACGGGTCTGGTCATGCAAAGCCCAGCGTGGGCAGACCCGTAACGATGCCCATGTGGCTCAGTGGTAGAGCACCCCCTTGGTAAGGGGGAGGTCGCAGGTCCGATTCCTGCCATGGGCACCACCAGTTCAGTTGACTTGACACAAGTTGTAGCCAGGAGCGATTTCAAATGGCAAAAGGTAAATTCGAACGGACCAAGCCCCACGTCAACGTGGGCACCAT
>JBBAPI010000020.1:47234-85013 GCA_040400915.1 Rubrivivax sp. | reverse complement strand
CTCGGACTCCTTATCGAGTGAAAAAGTGTCCGCGAAATCGGGGGAACTTCAGGTCCTGCACTGCGCCGACAGCTTCGGCGAGGGCAAAGAGCAGACGCCGTATTACGAGAGTATCGACATGCAGGACGCACACCACCCGCAAACGCTGCTGGCCTATGCGCTCAACGATCAGGTGCTGCCCGTGACCAATGGGGCGCCGCTGCGGCTGCGCGTCGAACGCCAGCTCGGCTACAAGCACGCCAAGTACCTGATGCGACTGGAACTGGTGAGCGACTTTGCGCACCTCGGCGATGGCAAGGGCGGCTACTGGGAAGACCAAGGCTACCAGTGGTACGCAGGGATCTGAGCCGGTAGCGCAGGCCGCTGCCGACACCGCGCCGCTGGCCGTTACCTGCGGAGATCGCCGTTCCGGTCCGAAGCAGCGCCACAGATCACCGTGAGGCAACGCTCGATTGCAGTGGATGCTGAAGCTGTCCCTGTTGGAACACGGTATTCATGGCAGCCCAAGAACCCTTGGATAGCGGCGATGCGCTGAACCTGTGGGTAGGCCGCCATTGCCAAGAAGACCGAAAGGCACCAAAGTCTGGCGCATGGATTCGGTCCTGGAGACGGCATTGCGCTTGGTCGCCGCCACCTTCGTCGGCGGCGTGATAGGACTCAACCGCGACTTGCGCGGCAAGCCAACGGGCGTGCGCACCATGGGGTTGGTGGGTCTCGGTTCGGCGTTGGTCGTGGTCGCTGCCGGACTCGTGGGCGGCAATGGCGATGCGACGCGGGCTGTGCAGGGCATCATCACCGGCATCGGCTTTCTCGGTGCCGGCGTCATCGTCAAGGACTCGACCTCCGACCGCATCCACGGCCTGACGACCGCAGCGACGATCTGGCTGACAGCCGCGCTGGGTGTCACCTGCGGGCTGGGCCGTTGCTTGCTGGCGCTGGCTGCCGCCGGGCTGAGCTTCATGGTCCTCATGTTCGGCGGTCCGCTTGAAAGGGCCGCCCATCGCCGCTGGCCGCACAAGACCGCTGATCAGGAGCCGCCTCCATGACCCTGCATATTCACCATGTCGATCGCATTGAGATTGCCGAACTCAGGCCCACCCAACTGACAGTGGGCTATCGCGAGGTGGCGGCCAAGCGGGCGGCATGGGACGCGATGTCGAAGTTGGAGCGCAAGCAATTCATGGGCGGCCATGTCGTGCCAGTGGTTCTGGGGCCGAACCGACGGCGCTATGTCGTTGATCACCATCATCTCGCCCGGGCACTGGCCGACGACGGTCAGGACATGATCCTCGTCGGTCAGTTGGCAGACTTTTCGGTCCTGTCAAAACCCGAGTTCTGGCTGGTTATGCAGCACCGTCGCTGGGTCTACCCCTTCGATGCCCATGGCGAGCGGCAGCCTTTCGACGCCTTGCCCAAGGCTGTTGCACAAATGGCCGATGATCCATGGCGCAGCCTGGCGGGTGCCGTGCGCGATGCCGGTGGATATGCCAAGGAAAATGAACCGTTCGCCGAGTTCATCTGGGCCGACTTCCTGCGGCGCAGGCTCGACGCCGCGACAGTGGCAAGCCACTTCGACGCGGCTCTCACGGCGGCGTTGAAGCTGGCGCACACCTCAGCTGCAGCCCATCTGCCTGGCTGGTCGCAGGGCCCCGCTCAAGCATAGGACCTTCTCCCGTGCGGTGGCGCCTGCCAAAGTCTGTCTGGGCCGCCGCGATCCGCGGTGCGTTCGGGCAGTTCCTTCGTTGGTCGCTCGACCTGGGTTCGCCTTGCTACCCCGAAACGTCGAGAAGCCGATGCGCTCCATCCTGCCGGTCCACCGCGAAGAAGAGCACACGCCCGCCCCGCGCGTCAGGGCGCCAGCTGCAGGCCGCTGACGCGCAGCAGGCCGTCGGGTATCTGCCGCAAGCCCGTGAGCTTGGCGTTGTAGGCCCACAGCCAGTTGCGGTGGTAGACGTAGAGGATGGGGCGTTCCTTCTGCACCCGCGAAGCGATCTGCTCAAAGACTTTTTTGCGTTCGGCCGGTTCGCGCAGGGTGCGCGACAGGGCCAGCAGCTTGTCGGTTTCGGCGTCGCAATAGCCGGCGTAGTTCAGCGGCTGCTTGCAGCCGTAGAAGCTGAACAGGTTGCCATCTGGGTCGGGGCGGCCGCTCCAGGCCAGCACATAGGCCTCGTAGTCGCCTTTGTCGGCCATGTTGATGGAGGTCGCGAATTCCGCGCTCTGGATCTTCACGTCGAAGCCGGCTTCGCGCGTCATGGCCTGCACCACCAGGGCCAGGCGCTGGGCGTCGGAGGTGGTCGGCGTCAGCAGCGTGAAGCTGGGCTTGGGCACGCCGGCTTCCTTCAGCAGCGCCTTGGCGCGTTCGATGTTGCGCTTGGGCAGCGGCGAGCCCTTGGCGTAATAGGCATTGCCGGGCGACACCCACTGGTTGCCGACCACGGCTTCGTTGTCCATCACCACCTGGGCCAGGCCCTGCCGGTCGATGGCCAATTCCAGCGCTTCACGCACCCGCGGGTCCTTGCCCAGCGGGTTGGCCTGCGCCTTGTCGCTCTTGCCGATGTTGATGGTGATGCCCTGGTAGCCGATCTCGGTGATGCTGGCGGTCTTCAGCTTCTTGTCGGCCTTGATCTTCTCGATGTCGCTGCTGGCGATGCGCTCGGCGTAGTCGAGCTGGCCGGCCTTCAGGTTCGCCAGCCGCACCGTGGCGTCGGGGATGGGCGTGTAGGTGATGCGGTTGAAGTGGATGGCCGGCTTGTTCCAGTAGCCGTCGTAGCGCTCCAGCACGATGCGGTCCTGCGCCACGCGCTCGACCCACTTGAAGGGGCCCGAGCAGACCGGCTTGTTGCCGAATTTTTCACCCTCGGCCTTGGCGGCCTTGGGGCTGACCATCATGCCGGCGCGGTCGGTCAGCGCGGCCAGCAGCGGCGAGAAGGGCGCGCTGAGGTTCAGGCGCACGGTCAGCGGGTCCACCACGTCCACCGTGGTGACGGGCGCCAGTTCGCCGCGCCGGTTGCTGCCGGGCAGGGTCTTGTGGCGTTCGATGTTGAACTTCACCGCCGCCGCGTCGAACTTTTCGCCGTCGTGGAAGGTGACGCCCGGGCGCAGCTTCATCGTCAGCGCCTTGCTGTCGGCCGACCATTCCCAACTCAGCGCCAGTTGCGGCACCAGGTTCAGCTTCTCGTCGATGTCGATGAGCTTGTCGCACAGCGCGGTGAAGACGATGCGGCCGACGAAGGTGCGGGCCAGGCTGGGGTCCAGCACGTCGGGGTCTTCGGCCAGGCCTATCCTCAGGTTCGGCAGGTTCGGCAGGTTGGGCGGCGTTTGCGCCATCGCGGTGCTGGCCAGCAACGCGGTGGCCAAGGCGGAGATCAGCAGGTGCTTCTTCATGGCGGGCAGACTTTCTTCGGCTGGTTTCAGCTGATGAAGGCCGACTGCAGACGCTGCAGCCGGGTGTTGACGGGGGGCTGGCCGCGCAGCGCGGTGGGCGGCATCACCTCGCGCCAGCGGAAGCAGGCCACGGCGTGGCCGCTGTCGCTTTCCAGCGGCGGCACGGCCTGCTGGCAAGCCGGCAGCGCGTGCACGCAGCGCGTGTGGAAGGCGCAGCCGGCGGGCGGCTTCGTCGGGCTGGGCACGTCGCCCTGCAGCAGGATGCGGTCGCGCCCGCCGCCGGGCACCGGCTCGGGAATGGCCGACAGCAAGGCCTGCGTGTAGGGGTGGCGCGGCGCGGCGAAGAGTTCGTCCTTGGGCGCCAGTTCGACGATGCGGCCCAGGTACATCACCGCGATGTGGCTGGCGATGTGCTTGACCACCGCCAGGTCGTGGGCGATGAAGATGTAGGCGATGCCCAGACGCTGCTGCAGGTCCTGCAGCAGGTTTACCACCTGGGCCTGAACGGACACATCCAGCGCCGACACCGCCTCGTCGCAGACGATGAGTTGCGGTTCCACCGCCAGCGCACGGGCGATGCCGACCCGCTGGCGCTGGCCGCCGGAAAACTCATGCGGGTAGCGCTGTGCATGTTCAGGCGCCAGGCCCACGGTCTGCAGCAGTTCGGCGACGCGTTCGGCGTGGCGGCCGGTGTGCAGGCCGTGCAGGCGCAGCGGCTCGGCCAGCGTCTGCCCCACCGTCATGCGCGGGTTCAGGCTGGAATAGGGGTCCTGGAAGATGATCTGCATGGCCCGGCGCTGGGCGCGCAGCGTGGCGGCGTCCAAGGTGCCCAGGTCGCTGCCGTTGAAGGCGATGCGCCCGGCGGTGGGCTCGATCAGGCGCAGCACCAGGCGGCCCAGCGTGCTCTTGCCGCAGCCCGACTCACCGACCACACCCAAGGTCTGCCCGGCCTGCAGCGTGAAGCTGACGCCCTGCACCGCCTGCACGGCGCTGCGCGCGCGGCCGAACAGGCCCTGGCGCACCGGGAAGTGCTTCACCAGGCCGTCGACCTGCAACAGGGGCGCGTTCATGCCGTCACCGCTTGCAAGGGCAGTGCCAGCAGGGCGTCGGCGTCCAGCGGCGCCCGCCAGCAGGCCGACAGGTGGCCACCGCCGATGTCGCGCAGCGGCGGCGCTTCGGCACGGCAGCGGTCTTGCGCGAAGGGGCAGCGTTCGGCGAAGGCGCAGCCCAGCGGCCGGGGCAGCGGCGGCGGCACCTGGCCGGCGATGGCCGCCAGCCGCGTCGCCTGGCCGTGCAGCCGTGGCATCGAACCCAGCAGGCCCACGGTGTAGGGGTGCTGCGGCGTGTCGAAGAGCGCGGCCACCGGCGCCTGTTCGACGACGCGGCCGCAGTACATCACCACCACGGTGTCGGCGACCTCGGCGACCACGCCCAGGTCGTGCGTGATCAGCACGATGGCCGTGCCGCTGTCATGTTGCAGGCTGTGCATCAGCGCCAGGATCTGCGCCTGGATGGTCACGTCCAGCGCGGTGGTCGGTTCGTCGGCGATCAGCAAACGCGGGTTGTTGGCCAGCGCCATGGCGATCATGGCCCGCTGCCGCATGCCGCCCGACAGCTTGTGCGGGTGCTCGTTCAGGCGCTGCGCCGGCGCCGGGATGCGCACCTTTTCCAGCATCTGCAGGGCCCGCGCCTCGGCCTCGGCGCGGCCCAGGTTCTGGTGGCACTGCAGGCCCTCGATGATCTGCTGCCCGATGGTGAACACCGGGTTCAGCGAACTCATCGGCTCCTGGAAGATCATCGCCATGCCGTTGCCGCGCAGGGCCTGCAGGTCGCGCGCCGGCAGGCCGACCAACTCCCGGCCCTCGAAGCGGATCGAGCCGCCTGCGATGCGCCCCGGTGGGTTGGGGATCAAGCCCATGATGGACAGTGCGGTGACGCTCTTGCCGCTGCCCGATTCGCCGACGATGGCCAGCGTCTGCCCGGCGTGCACGCTGAAGCTGACGCCATCGACGGCCGGGAATTCGCCGTCGTCGGTGCTGAAGTGGGTGCGCAGGTTCTCGACCTGCAGCAACGGTGTGCTCATACTGCCAAGTGTCCCACCGCGCCCTTGCCCTTCATTCCACCTTGCCGATCTTGCGCACCGCCTCGACCATGACCTTGGCGTCGGCGTCCCAGTAAATCTGGAACTCGGGTGCGTCGAGGTATTCGATGGGGCTGCCGGCGCGGTTGATGGTGGCGACGACGGCCGGGTCGGTGGCCACCTTCTTCGCTGCAGCGCGCAGCTTCGACACGATGTCGTCGGGCGTGCCGGCGGGCACGAACAGCGCCGACCACTGGGCGAAGCGGGTGGCATGGCCCAGTTGCGTCAGGCTGGGCACTTCGGGCAGCGATGCCAGCGGCTTGTCGCCCCAGTGGGCCAGGGCGCGCAGCTTGCCGCCTTTGATCTGCTGCGCCACCGCGCTGGGGCCGGCGGCCACCGCATCGACCTGCCCGCCCAGCAGCGCCAGCACGGCCGGGCCGGCGCCGGTGTAGGGGATGTGGGTCATGCGGAAACCCGCGCTGGCCTTGAGCATTTCCATCGGCACGTGCATGGTGCCGTAGTTGCCGCTGCTGCCGTAGTTGTAGGTGGCGGGCTTCTTCTTGGCGTCGGCGATGAATTCGGCCAGCGTCTTCCAGGGCGCGTCGGCGCGCACCACCAGCACGGTGGGGTCGGCCGTGAAGCGCGCGATGGGCTTGAACTGATTCAGCGTGTAGGCCGGCTTTCGGCCCAGGATGTGGTCGGCCTCGGGCAGGATGGAGATGGACGACAGCGTCATCAGCACCGTGTAGCCGTCGGCCGGCGCGCGTGCCGCCACGCCCATGCCCAGCGCGCCGCCGGCACCGACGCGGTTCTCGACGATCACCGTCTGCTTCAGCTCCTTGCTCAGTGCCTCGGCCACCGGCCGCGCCACGGTGTCGGCCACGCCGCCGGGCGGGAAGGGCACGATCATCGTGATCGGCTTGTCGGGCCAGCCGGGCTGGGCCAGCGCGGCGCCGGCGGTCAGCAGCGCAGCCGCGAGCAACGCCCGCCGCTTCATGCGCCGGACTCCAGGAAGCGCGTTTCCAGCACGCCCAGGCCGTCGACCTCGATGCGCACCACGTCGCCATGGCCCAGCCAGCGCGGCGGTGTCATGCCCATGCCGACACCAGCCGGCGAGCCGGTGGCGATGACGTCGCCGGGCCGCAGCGTGATGCCGCGCGAGCAGGTCTCGATCAGCGTGGCCAGGTCGAAGATCAGGTCGGTGGTGCGCGCGTCCTGGCGCAGCTCGGTCGCGCCGCCGTGCGGCGTCACCCAGCAGCGCACGCGGGTGTCGCCGGCGTTCAATTCGTCGGCGGTGACGATCCACGGCCCCATCGGGCAGAAGGTGTCGAAGCTCTTGCCCAGGTCCCACTGCGCGTGGCGCATCTGCACGTCGCGCGCTGTCACGTCGTTGACGATGGTGTAGCCGTAGACGTGCGACATCGCCTCGGCGCGGCTGATGTTGCGCCCGCCCTTGCCGATGACGATGGTCAGTTCGGCCTCGTAGTCGATCTGTGACGAGATGGCGGCGCCCGGCAGTTGCACCGCGTCGTTGGGGCCGATGACGGTCTCAGGCACCTTGGTGAACACGATCGGCCAGGCGTTGACGGTCTTGGAGTTGTCCTTGAAGACACTGGCCTGCAGTTCGGCCGCATGGGCGTGGTAGTTGCGGCCCACGCACCACAGGTTGCGGCGCGGCGCGGGCAGCGGGGCAACCAGCATGGCCGGCGTGAAGGCGACCGATGCGCTGAGGGCCGGCAGGGCGGACCCGGCCACGCTGAGTTCGATCAGGGCCAAGGCGCCGCGGCTGGCGTCGATGTCGAACAGATCGATGGACAGCCCGTCGGCTGCAACGCGGCCCACATGTTGCTGGCCTTGGTGGATGACGGTGGCGATGCGCATGGGTGCTCCGGTTGATCACCCAAATGCTACCATTAAGGCCCAACACCGCTCGACCCACCAGGCCATGGACGCTGCCTCAGCCCTGCGCGAGAACATCTTCGAGAACCTGCGTTCGCGCACCTGGCGGGCCGGCCACCGCATCCCCACCGAGCGCGCACTGAGCGAGGCATTCGGCCTCAGCCGATCCACCGTGCGCCGCGTGCTGCTCGACTTCAAGCGCAAGCGGCTGATCACGCAGACCGTGGGCAGCGGTACCTATGTGGCCGACCGGGTGCAGGAAGCGCTGGCCGAACTGACGCCGGCGGTGGCCGCGCACACGGTCAGCCCGGCCGATCTGATGACCGCCCGCCTGGTGCTCGAACCGGCGCTCATCGAGATGGCCATCGGCAATGCCACGGCAGCCGATTTCGAGCGCATGGACGAGTGCAACCACCGGGCCGAGGTGGCCGTCACGCTGGACGAGTTCGAGCATTGGGATGCGGCCCTGCACGAAGCCATCGCCGAGGCCGCGCACAACGGCTTTATCAGCGGCGTCTTCAAGTTGATGACCGACGTGCGCTCGAACAACGAATGGGGCGCGCTGAAGCGGCGCAGCGCCACGCCCGAGCGCCGGCTGGAATACCAGCGGGAACACCGGGCGCTGGTGCTGGCCTTGAAGGCGCGTGACGCCGAACGTGCCCGCGCCCTCTGCCTGGCGCACCTGGTGCATGTGCGCACCAGCATGTTGGGTTATTGACGGCAGGCTACAGTCCGCGCTGCCAGCCTTGACTGAGCCAATAGAGTCCATTTGAGACCAATCACGGAGACACGATGAACTTCACTCGCACACGACACCGCCTCACCGGCCTGCTGTTGGCCGTGGCCGGCGCGCTGCCTGTCGCCGCCCAGGCGCAAGACTTCCCGGCCAAGCCGGTGCGCATCGTGGTGCCCTTCGCGCCCGGCGGCTCCGCCGATGTCTATGGCCGCTTCATCGCGCAGAAGCTGCAAGAAGCCATGGGCCAGAACTTCATCGTCGACAACAAGCCCGGTGGCGGCAGCGTCATCGGCACCGACGCGGTGGCCAAGGCGGCGCCCGATGGCTACACGCTGCTGTTGATGTCGAACACGCAGACGGTCAACGAGTCGCTGATCCCGAACAAGCCTTTCGTCCTGATGCGCGACTTCGTGCCGATCGCGCCGATCAACGCCTCGGACCTGGTGCTGGTGGTGAAGGCCGGCCTGCCGGTGGGCAGCCTGGCCGACCTGATCAAGGCCGCCAAGGCCAAGCCGGGCGGCATGAGCTATGCGTCTTCAGGCCCCGGCACGCCCTACCACATGGCCGGTGAATTGATGAAGGCCATGGCCGGCATCGACATCGTCCACGTGCCCTACAAAGGCAGCGCGGGTGCGCGCACCGACGTGCTGGGCGGGCAGCTGGAAATGATGTTCGACGCCATCCCGACGATGAGCGAGCACATCAAGGCCGGCAAGGTCAAGGCGCTGGCCACGACGGGCCTGAAGCGCTCGGCCACGCTGCCCGAGGTGCCGACGATGGACGAAGCCGGCATCAAGGGCTACGAGGCCACGATCTGGCTGGGCCTGATGGCGCCCAAGGGCACGCCGCCGGCCATCATCAACCGGCTGAATGCCGAAGTCACCAAGATCACCGCCAACGCCGAGGTCCGCAAGGCCTGGGCCGCGCAAGGCACGGCGCCCTTGACGATGGGCGTGGACGCCTTTGCGCACTACCTGAACGACGACATCGCCAAGTGGGCGCGCATCGTCAAGATCTCGGGCGCCAAGGTCGACTGAGCCTGGCCGCCGGCCTGCCGATCGGACGCTGAAGCACACCCTGCCGTGATCCCCATCCGCCTGACCCTGAACGGCCAACTGCAGGCCGTGCAGGCCGCGCCGGCGGCGCGTCTGCTCGACGTGCTGCGCGACGACCTGGGCCTGGTCGGCACGCGCTTCGGCTGCGGCAGCAACCAGTGCGGCGCTTGCCAGGTGTTGCTCGACGGGCGTTCGGTGGCGGCTTGCGACACGCCGCTGTGGGCTTGCGAGGGGCACGCCATCACCACCGTCGAAGGCCTGCCCGACACCCTGCGCGCGGCCTTCAGCGCCGAGCAGGCGGCGCAGTGCGGCTACTGCAGTTCGGGCATGTTGATCGCCGCCGCCGCCCTGCTGCGTGAGCAGCCACAGCCCAGCGAGGCGGCCCTGCGCAGCGCCCTGGACGGCCATCTGTGCCGTTGCGGCGCGCACAACCGCATCGTGCGCGCCGTGTTGCGGGCTGCAGCAGCCACCGTGACGGCGACGGTGGCCGCCGCATGAGCCCGGCTGTGGCGGTACCCCGTGTGGCGCTCATGGCCAACGGCCGCGTGCAGGTGCGCACCGGCAAGGTCGAGATCGGCCAGGGCCTGCACACCGCGCTGGCGCAGATCGTGGCCGACGAACTGGGCTTGCCGCTGGACCGCATCGACATGCTGCCGGTCAGCACCGCGCACAGCCCTGACGAGGGCGTGACCTCGGGCAGCCTGTCGGTGCAGGACGCAGGCAGCGCCTTGCGGGTGGCCTGTGCGGCCCTGCAGGCCGATGCCGGCGCGGATCGGCAGGGTCGCAAGACCGTCGGTACATCGGCGCCCAACCGCGGGCTGGACGCCAAGCTGGCGGGTCGGCCGGCCTTCATCCACGACTTGCGGCCCGCCGGGCTGGTGCACGGCCGCGTGCTGCACCCGCCGCGCCTCGGCGCCCGCTTGCAGGCCTGCGATGAAGCGGCCGTGCGTGCGCTGCCGGGTGTGTTGCAGGTGGTGCGTGATGGTGATCTGCTGGGTCTGTTGGCCGGCACATCGGCGCAGGCCGATGCGGCCTTGCAGGTGCTGACCGACGGGGCGAGGTGGCAGCTTGCACCCGCACCCGCCGAAGCGGCGGCCGACTTGCAGGGGCTGCCGTCGGTGCCGCGCACGGTGGCTGAAACGGGCACGGCGCTGGGTGCGAGCCACAAGGCCGTGCGCACGCTGAAGGCCCGCTACAGCAAGCCCTGGACAGCCCACGCTTCGGTCGCCCCGTCCTGCGCGCTGGCGCGCTGGGCCGACGGTCAACTGGCGGTGTGGACGCACAGCCAGGGCATCTTCAACCTGCGCCGCGACCTGGCCCTGGCCTTTGCCTTGGACGGGGAAGCCGTCTGCGTGCACCACGCCGAAGGCGCTGGCTGCTACGGCCACAACGGCGCCGACGACGTGGCTTTCGACGCCGCCTGGCTGGCGCGGGCGCTGGCGGCTGCCAGCCTGGGCGCCACGGTGCGCGTGCTGTGGAGCCGTGCCGACGAATTGAGCCACGCACCCTTCGGCCCGGCCATGGTGGTGGAAATGCAAGCCGGGCTGGATGCCGAGGGCGTTATCGCTCACTGGCAGCACGAACTCTGGAGCCCCGGCCACAGCCGCCGACCCGGCCGCAGCGCCACGCCGGCGCTGCTGGGTGCCTGGCAGGTGGCCGGCGCCTGCGCCGTGCCGCCGTCCATCGACATGCCCATCGCCAGCGGTGGCGGTGCCGAACGCAATGCCGTGCCGGGCTACGACTTCGCCTCGGTTTGCGTGACGGCGCACAGCGTGGTCACCCAGCGCCGCAGCTCGGCGCTGCGCGGCCTGGGCGCCTACGCGAATGTCTTCGCGGCAGAAAGCTTCATCGACGAGATCGCCCACGCCACCGGCGCCTGCCCGCTGGCGCTGCGCCGCCCGTATCTGCAGCACGACCTGCGCGCGCTGGCGGTGCTGGACGCCGCGGCCGCGGGCGCCGGCTGGGCCGAACGCTTCAAGGCTGGCGTGAACGCTGCGACGAAGGTCGACGCCGACGGGCAAGCCGTCGGCATCGGCCTGGCCGTGGCCCGTTACAAGGGCACGGGCGCCTGGTGCGCGGTGGTGGCCGAAGTCGTGGCGGGCGCCACGCTGCAGGTGCGCCGGCTGACCATCGCGGTGGACGTGGGTCGGGTCATCAACCCGGACGGCGTGGTCAACCAGATCGAAGGCGGTGCCATCCAGTCCACCAGCTGGACGCTGAAGGAAGCGGCGCAACCCTCACACGCCAGCTGGGACGACTACCCCATCCTGCGCTTTTCCGAAGTGCCGGCTGTCGATGTCCTTCTGATGCCCTCCGAAGCACCGTCGCTGGGCGCTGGCGAAGCGTCCATCGGCCCGACCGCCGCCGCCATCGCCAACGCGCTTTTCGACGCCCTGGGCGTGCGCGTGCGCGACCTGCCGCTGTCCCCTGACAACATCGTGGCCGCCATGGGCCACTGAAAGCGAACATGACCGTTTTGAATCTGCTGTGTGCCGGTGCGGCCCAAGGCCTGGTGAAGGCCCTGCAAGCGCGCTTCAAGGCCGCGACCGGCGCCGACATCCAGGCCCGCTTTGGCGCTGTCGGTGCGATCCAGGAAGCCCTGCTGGTCGGCGAACCTTGCGATGTGCTGGTGTTGACCGAAGCCTTGATCACCCGCCTGGTCGGCGAAGGCCGGCTGCAGGCCGGCAGCGACGCCCTGCTCGGCCGCGTGCGCACCGGCGTGGCCGTGCGCGCCGGCTCGCCCTGGCCCGACGTGGCCACGGCTGGCGGCCTGAAGGCGGCGCTGCGGGCCGCCACGGGTGTCTATTTCCCCGACGCCGTGCGCTCGACCGCCGGCATCCACTTCGCCAAGGTGATGCGCGAACTGGGCGTGCACGACGAACTGGCGCCGCGCTTCAAGACCTACCCCAACGGCGCCACCGCCATGCGCGCGATGGCCGAATCGGACGAAGCCCAGCCCATCGGCTGCACCCAGGTCACCGAGATCCGCTACACGCCCGGTGTCGAACTGGTGGCCCTGCTGCCGGCCGAATTCGAACTGGCCACGCCCTACACCGCGGCCATCACCGCCCGCAGCCCGCAGGCTGCGTTGGCCGCGCAATTCATCGCCCTGATGACCAGCACCGACGCCCTGCCTTTGCGCAGCGCCGGTGGCTTCGACAACTGAAAGCCTGCCATGCGCCGCCGTGACCTGATTGCTGCCCTTCCCGCCGCCCTGGCCTTGCCGCAGGCCCGCGCGCAGACCTTCCCGAACCGCGTCATGCGCTACATCGTGCCGGTGGCGGCCGGTGGCGGCAGCGATCTGGTCGGCCGCACCGTCTGCGAGCGCTGGGGCAAGCTGCTCGGCCAGACCATCATCGTCGACAACATCGGCGGCGGTGGGGGCTCCATCGCCTGCCAGACCACGGCCAAGGCGCCGCCCGACGGCTACACCCTGATGCAGGGCTATGTGGCCACGCATGGCACCAGCCCGGCCACGCGCAGCAAGCTGCCCTACGACGCCGTCAAGGATTTCACGCCGGTGGGCATGATCGGCGGCACACCCAATGTGCTGGTGGTCGATGCCAACCTGCCCATACGCACGGTGGCCGAATTCGTCGCCTACCTGAAGAAGAACCCCGGCAAGCTGAGTTACGGCTCGGCCGGGCAGGGCTCGCTGACCCACCTGACGATGGAACTCTTCAAGCAGGCCAGCGGCACCTTCGCCTTGCACATCCCCTACCGCGGCATCGCGCCGGCCTTCAACGACCTGCTGGGCAGCCAGACCCAGGCCATGTTCCCGGGCCTGGCGGCGGCGCTGCCGCACATCCGCTCGGGCCGCGTGCGGCCGCTGGCCGTGACCGGCCTGGTGCGCCACCCGGTGGTGAAGGACGTGCCGACGCTGATCGAGGCGGGCTACAAGGGCTTCGACGCCATTCAGTGGTACGGCGTGGTCGGCCCGGCCGGCCTGCCAGCACCGGTGCTGGCGACCTTGCACGAGACGCTGAACAAGGTGCTGACCGGTTCTGACCTGCGCGACCGCCTGGCGGCTGAAGCGGTGGAGCCCATGCCGATGTCCTCAGCCGATTTCGGCAAGTTCATCAAGGCGGACATTGCCCGGTGGACGGCGATTGCGCGTGAACGCAAGATCGATCTGGATGCATGAAAGGCGCCCTCGCATGAAGCACATCGCTGTTCTGTTCGCGGCCTGCTCGGTGGCTTTCGGCGCCTGGGCGCAGGACTACCCGACCAAGCCCATCCGCGTCGTCGTGCCCTTTTCGCCCGGTGGTGCGGTGGACGGCCCGATGCGCGTCGTGGCCCAGGAGCTGGGCAAGCGGCTCAAGGTGCAGGTCATCGTCGACAACAAGCCGGGCGCCGGCGCCACCATCGGCAGCGGCGAAGTGGCCAAGTCCGCGCCCGACGGCTACACCCTGCTGCTGGCTTCGCAGACCAACGCCATCAGCGCCTCGCTGTACCCCAAGCTGCCCTTCGCGCCGATTGATGACTTCGTCGGCATCAGCCTGCTCGGCCGCGAGCCGGGCGTGCTGGTGGTGCACCCCAGCCTGGGCGTGAAGAATGTGGCCGAGTTGATCGCGATGGCCAAGGCCAAGCCCGGCGAATTGAATTACGCCAGTTCGGGCAATGGCAGCGGGCAGCATCTGTTCATGGCGCAGATGACGGCGATGGCGGGCATCAAGATGACCCACGTGCCCTACCGCGGCAGCGGCCAGGCCACCACCGACTTGCTGGCCGGCACGGTGGCCATTTCCATGCCCGGCACGGCTGGCATGGTGGCCCACATCAAGGCCGGCAAGCTGAAACCACTGGCCACCAGCGGCAGCACACGCAGCCTGCAATTGCCTGACGTGCCGACGCTGGCCGAGAGCGGCATCAGCGGCTATTCGGCCTATGTCTGGATGGGCCTGCTGGCACCCAAGGGCACGCCGCAGCCCATCATCGACCGCCTGTACCGCGAACTGAAGGTCGTGATGGCGCAGCCCGAGGTCAAGACCCACTTTGCCGAGGCCGGCATCGAGATCGTCGCCAGCACGCCGGCCGAGATGGACGGCTACTTCCGCAGCGAACGCGACCACTGGGCCCGCGTCGTCAAAGAGTCCGGCGCAAAAATCGATTGACCCTCCACCAGGAAAAAACATGACCACAGTCACCGGCCAGGAACACTGGACCACCAAGAAAACCGCCGATGGCGACGTCAAGCTGTTCCTGTGGGAAAAGTACGTCGGCAGTCCTGCAGAACAAGCCGGCAAGCCGGTGATGCTGTGGGTGCACGGCTCGTCGATGGCCAGCCAGCCGACCTTCGATCTGACCGTGCCCGGCCGCCCCGACAGCAGCGTGATGGACTGGTTCGCCGAACGCGGCTTCGTCTGCTGGTGCGTCGACATGGAAGGCTACGGCCGCAGCGACAAAAGCCGCGACATCTACTGCGACATCGCCAACGGCGCGGCCGACCTGGAAGCCGCCACCGACTACATCTACGCCACGCGCGGCGTGCGCAGCTTTCTGACCTACGGCATCAGCAGCGGTGCGCTGCGCGCCGCGCTGTTCGCGCAGAACCACCCCGAGCGCGTGTCGCGCCTGGCGCTGGACGCTTTCGTGTGGACCGGCGAGGGCGCGCCGACGCTGGAACAACGCCGCAAGAAGCTGCCCGAGTTCATCGCCAACAAGCGCCGGCCCATCGACCGCGCCTTCGTGCGCAGCATCTTCTCGCGCGACCATGCCGACTGCGCCGACGCCAACACCGTGGAAGCCTTCGCCGACGCCATCCTGGCGCTGGACGACAGCATGCCCAACGGCACCTACATCGACATGTGCAGCCGGCTGCCGGTGGTCGACCCGCTGAAGATCACCGTGCCCACGGTGGTGCTGCGCGGCCAGTTCGACGGCATCGCCGGCTTCGACGACCTGCTGAGCTTTTTCAAGCACCTGCCGCACCCGGACAAGCAGTTCACCGTGCTCAACGGCATCAGCCACGCCAGCTTCCAGCAGAAGAACTACAAGATGGTCTACCAGATCCTGCATGCGTATTTCACGCAGCCGGCCCCCGCCTACACCGACTACACCTCGACCCACTGAAACCCGCAAGGAGACACGCGATGAAGAAGATGTTCAAGACGATCGTCGCCAGCTGCGCGCTGGCCCTGGCCCTGCCGGTACTGGCCGGCGACAAGGTCAAGGTGCAATGGCTGGGCCAGGCCGCGTTCAAGATCACCACGCTCGAGGACAAGGTCATCGTCATCGACCCGTGGCTCATCACCAACCCCAAGACGCCGGCCGAGTTCAGGAAGCTCGAAGCGCTGGGCAAGGTCGACGTGGTGCTGGTGACCCACGCCCACTTCGACCACATGGCCGACGCCGCCGATCTGGCCAAGCTGAACAACGCGCCGCTGTGGTCCACCGCCGGGCTGTCGCAATCGCTGATCACGCTGGGTGTGCTGCCGGCCACGCAGGCCCTGCGCATCAACAAGAGCGGCACCGTCACGCCGGTCGGGCCCAAGGTCAAGATCACGCTGGTGCATGCCGAGCACAGCTCGGAGCTGGTCTGGAAGAACCCGGCCACCGGCAAGGACGAGACCCATGTCGGCGGCGAGCCGGGTGGTTTCATCATCGAGCTCGAGAACGGCTTCAAGATGTGGCACATGGGCGACACCGGCGTTTTCGGCGACATGAAACTCATCGCCGAGATGTACAAGCCCGACCTGGTGCTGATGCCCATCGGCGGCGGCCAGTTCGTGATGAACCCGGCTGACGCGGCCATGGTCACGCGCGAATTCATCAAGCCCAAGGCCGTGATTCCGATGCACTACCTGACCAACCCGAGTCTGCCCGGCACGCCGGCCGAGTACATCAAGGCGCTGGGCAACAGCAACACCAAGGTGCTGGCCATCAACCCGGGCGAAACGGTCGAGTTCTGAAGATGGCCGACCGCACTGCGCCCACCGTTCCGCACGCCCAGCACGGCCCTGGCTGTGGCTGTACCCACAGCATCCACCGCCACCAGCACCATGTCGGCTGGAACAACGACTTCGTCCCGGTGCTGCGCGTGGCGCCGGGCGAGAGCGTCGAGTTCGAGGTCTTCGAGGCCTCGGGCGGGCAACTCTCGCCCACGTCGACCGTGGCCGATGTCGGCACGCTGGACTTCGGGCGCATCAACCCGGTCACCGGCCCGGTCCACATAGCCGGCGCCGAACCCGGCGACGTGCTGAAGGTGACCCTGCTGGGCTTCAAGCCCTCGGGCTGGGGCTGGACGGCCAACATCCCGGGCTTCGGCCTGCTGGCCGATGACTTCAAGGACCCGGCCCTGCACATCTGGCAGTACGACGCCAGCACCCTGGCGCCGGCGCTCTACGGCCGCCACGGCCGTGTGCCGCTGAAGCCCTTCACCGGCACCATCGGCGTGGCGCCGGCGGCGCCCGGCCTGCACAGCATCGTGCCGCCGCGCCGGGTCGGCGGCAACATGGACGTGCGCGACATCGCCACCGGCACCGAGCTCTACCTGCCGGTGGAAGTGGCCGGCGCGCTGTTCTCGGTGGGCGACACCCACGCCGCGCAAGGCGACGGCGAGGTCTGCGGCACGGCCATCGAAAGCCCGATGAGCGTGGCCCTGCAGTTCGACCTGATCAAGAACGAGCCGCTCGCCTTCCCTCGCTTCACCACGCCCGGGCCGGTCACCAACCACCTGGACGCCAAGGGCTACGAGGTCACCACCGGCATAGGCCCCGACCTGATGGAAGCCGCCCGCGCCGCCGTGCGCGCGATGGTCGACCTGCTCAGCCGCCGCCACGGCATGCCGGCGGTGCAGGCTTACATGCTGTGCAGCGTGTGCGGCGACCTGCGCATCAGCGAGATCGTCGACGTGCCGAACTGGACGGTGTCCTTCTACTTCCCGCGCGTCGTTTTCGACTGAAGCGGCGCGCCCAAGTCGACGCTGTCGCCCGGAGAGAGTGGCTTCACCGGCGGCCAGATTTCCACCCGTCGGGTGCGCATGGAGACCGAAAAGAGAAATGCCCTGGGCGGTGAACCGCACCAGGGCCTTTCGGCTCAGCTCAGGCCGCGTCTTGCCAGCCCTGGATCAGGCCGCGCGGCGGCGCAGCAGCAGGCCGGCCACACCCAAGCCCATCAGCAAGCAGGTCGCGGGCTCGGGCACCGCGCTGACGCTGCTGGCCCCGTTGATGGTGAAGCTGTAGGAGCCGCCCTTCTGGTCGGGAAAGTTGGGGTTGGCGCTGGGTTGCGTCCAGTCGGCCAGGGAAATCGGCGTTTCGGCATCGGCCGTGAAGCCCTGCGACAGCAGCGTTCCGACCGGCGCGTTCGGCGAGGCCACCAGCGCCAGCTGGTAGTTGCCGGCGCCCAGGCTGAGTTGCAGCCGGAAGTTGAAGTTGCCGTTGGGATCGAAGGCAGAAATGCCATCGTCGTCGTTCTGGTCGACCAGCGTGTAGGCGTTGCCCGATTTCATCCAGACGGAGGCCGCCGGGTCGAAGTTCAGTCCGTACTGCCAAGAAGTGCTGAAGATGTCGACCGTGCCGGCCGCTGACAGCGAGAAGTTGTAGGCCCGCACGTCGTTGTGGAAACCGATCGTGCCCGTCAGGGTTTCACCGGCGAAGGATGCCGATGCGGCGATGGCCAGTGCGGCGCCAACCGCGATGCGGTTCAGAGTGAGTTGGATGTTCATGTTGGGTGATTCCTGAAGCTTGTTCGTCGGTCGGCACTCAGGGTGCCAGAGCAGGCGGGTTGGCCCGGTCGGGCGTCTGCGTCGCAGCAACGAGATGGTTGGTGCCGTCGAGAACCTTGAAGGCCGTGGCGAAGGTCTGTGCCGTGCTCGGGGACGCGACCGTGCCCACGTGCCACCACTCGCCAACGATGCGTTGCGCGTTCACGTCCATCAGCATGTAGCCGCGCTTGGTCAGCTGGATGTACTTGAAGTGCGGGTTGTAGTACTTCAGCGCACCGGCAATCTGCCCTGTGGTGTCCGAGTCGACGCCCGGCGAGCTGACCGAGGTACCGACGAATTCGACGGCCAGCGAGCCCGTGCCCGTGGTCTTGTTGTACAGGGCCGGGTTGTAGGCGTTGGGCGTCAGATCGGCGGCCCATGAGCTGTGGATGTCGCCGGTCAGCACGGCCACGTTGTTGACGGGCGCGTTGCTGCTGTCGCCGGCCAGCACGCTGTAGACGCGGTTGCGGGAAGGCTCGTAGCCGTCCCACTGGTCGCTGTTGATGTAGTACAGGCCCGGGTCGGCGGCCTGGCTGGACGGCGCCTTCAACTGGGCGAACATCACGCCCTGGCCCAGCAACTTCCACTTGGCCTGCGAGGTGCGCAGGCGGTTGGACAGCCAGGCCTCTTGGTCGGCACCCAGCAACGAGCGCGTCGCGTCGTCGTAGCCGGCGCCCGGGTCGTTGGTGGCGAAGCCGGCGCCGAAGGCGGTGGCGTGCGTGTAGGTCTCGATCTGCTTGGAGCGTGCGTTGACGCGCTCTTCCAGCATCACCAGTTCGGCGAGGTCGCCGAAGGCGTAAGAGCGGCTGTTCTTGCGCGGGTTGGTGGTGTCGACCACACGCACCGGCATCCACTCGTAATAGGCCTGCAGCGCGTTGGCGACGCGCGCGGCCCAGTCGCCTTCGGTAGCGGACTGGTGGTTCTCGGCGCCGTCCTTCCAGGAATTGTTGGCCGTCTCGTGGTCGTCCCAGATGGCGACGAGCGGGTGCTGGCGGTGCATGGCTATCGAGTCGACGTCGGACTTGTACTGCGCATGGCGCTGGCGGTAGTCGCTCAGGCTCACGATCTCGTTGACGGGCAAGGACGAACGCGCGGTGCCGTAGCCTTTGTCGGCGTACTCATAGATGTAATCGCCCAGGTGCATGACCAGGTCGAGGTCGGCGCGTTCGGCGATGCGGGCGTAAGCATTGAAATAGCCCGCCGCATAGTTCGAGCAGCTGACCACGGCGAAACGCAGGCTCGCGGTCGAGCCGACCGGCAGCGTCTTGGTGCGGCCGACGGGCGAGTTCTGGCCCAGAGCCGTGAAGCGGTAGTAGTAGGTGGTGCCGGGCAGCAGGCCGGTCGGATCGACCTTGACGGTGTTGTCGCGGCCCGGGTTGGTCTTGATGCTGCCGCTCTTGACGATCTGCGTCAGGCCGGGGTCTGCGGCCATGACGTAGGTGACCGTCACCGAACTCACCGGTGTGGCCGGCGTCACGCGCGTCCACAGGATGACGCGGTCGCTCAGCGGGTCGCCGCTGGCCACGCCATGCTGGAATACGCCTGCGGTCTGGCTGAAGGAGGTGGCGGGCAACGTGGCCAGCGCCATCGCGGCCGTGCCGGTGGACTTGAAGAACCCCCGACGGCTGGTGCCGGCGGCAACGGGCTTGATCTTGGATGGGCGACCCATGCGAATTCCTTGAAGCTGCCCCGCATGCCCGGGGTTGTGGCTACCGCGCAGCGCGCGGTGTTCAAAGAGTGTCGGTGGGGCGTTTGACAGTCAATATGTCACGGACAGTCCGTGTTAGCCATCCAAACGGCCGCGGGGGTCGCAGAAAGTCACACGATCTTCACCGACAGGCGCGGCAGCTTGTCGATGTGGCATTCGATGACGTCGCCGCGCACCACCGGGCCGACGTTCTCGGGCGTGCCGGAATAGATGATGTCGCCGGGGAAGAGTTCGTTGGCCTGCGACAGCTTGCTGATCTGCTCGGCCACGCTCCAGATCATGTTGGCCAGGTCGCTGTTCTGCTTCACCGTGCCATTGACCTTCAGCCAGATGTTGCCCTTGGTGAAGTGGCCGATGTCCCGTACCAGGTGCAGCGGGCCGATGGGCGCGGAGTGGTCGAAGCTCTTGCCGATTTCCCAGGGCTTCTTTTCTTCGCCCATGGCGCGCTGCAGGTCGCGCCGCGTCATGTCCAGGCCCAGCGCGTAGGCGTAGACGCAATCCAGCGCCTTTTCCACCGGGATGTCCTTGCCGCCCTTGTCCAGTGCGGCGACCAGTTCCACCTCGTAGTGGTAGTTCTTGGTCAGCGTGGGGTAGGGGTGGTCGGCCACCGTGCCGACGGCCACGTTCTGGATCGCATCGGTGGGTTTCTGGAAGAAGAAGGGTGGTTCGCGCGTCGGGTCCGAGCCCATTTCGCGGGCGTGCGCCGCGTAGTTGCGGCCGATGCAGTAGATGCGGCGCACGGGGAAGCTCAGGCTGCTGCCGACGATGGGCAGGAACACACCCGGCACCGCAAAGGGTGTTTTGGCGGCGGCCATGTCGCCGGGCGCGGCGCAACCGCTGGTGATGGTGCCGACGGCCGCTCCGACCGTCATGGCGGCGGCGGACTGCAGGGCGGTTCGACGGCTGGCTTGCAAAGGCGGGCGTTGGGTGGGTGTCATCGGGGTCTCCAGTGGGCGGTGTGGCATCGGCCGTCACTGTACGGGGTGCGCCGCGACCTGCCCATGTGGCTAGCCCGGATGGCGGCCGCTAGGACAAGAGCCTGACCAGCGCTGCGGGGTGGATGGGCAAGCCCGTCAAGCCGGCCACGCCCATCAACACGCCGAAGAAGGTCGGCACCAGCGTCACCCAGTACAGCGGCCACAGCCTGGTCAGGGCGGTCACGGCCAGCAGCGCGATGGCGATGGCCAGCAGCGCATCCGACAGGTCGAACTGGTCGTCGCGGTAGTTCAGCGCGTCGTAGCTCTTCTGGTCGCCCTCGGCCTGGGCTTTCAGGGCTTCTTTCTTGCGGGCCTGGTCGGCCGCCACGCCGCGGTACTTGGCAATGGCCGCGTCGTAGGCCGCCAGGCTGGCCGGCGGTGCTCCCAGGCGGGCCAGTTCCAGCTGGGTGGCGGCGGCTTCGGCCAGGTCCTGCCGCACATTGCGCGCCTGGTAGTAGGCCCAGTGGTCCAGTTTGTCGGCCTGAGCCTGCTGCATGGCCTGCACGATGTTGTCGTCCTTGACCTTGCAGATGCCCATGAAGGTGGCCAGCACCGCCACGGTCACGGCCACGGCCGCGTTCAGCCGCGCCGTCGAGCGGACCTGCCGCTGTTCAGCCGCGGCCTTGGCCTGTTCGATGAGTTCTTGCGGGGCTATGTCCATGAGACCGTAGCCTACATCGCCCGGCAACCCGGCCGCGGCCCGACGCCACGACGGGCCCGACGGGCCGCTGCCTACAATCGCCGAGCCCCCATTCCCACTCTGCCCGACACCCATGCAAATCGACGCCACCATCTTCAAGGCCTATGACATCCGCGGCATCGTCGGCAAGAACGTCGATGAGGCTTTCGCCGAGCACCTGGGCCGCGCTTTCGGCAGCGAAGCCCGCGCCGCCGGCGAGAAGGCCGTGGCGGTGGGGCGCGATGGGCGCGTGTCGGGCCCCAAGCTGGCGGCGGCGCTGATCCGCGGTTTGAAGAGCACCGGGCTGGACGTGGTCGACATCGGTGCCGTCACCACGCCCATGCTGTACTACGTGGCCGCCACCCGCGCGCAGCACGGCTGCAGCAGCGGCATCCAGGTCACGGGCAGCCACAACCCCAAGGACTACAACGGTTTCAAGATGGTGATGGCCGGCCGCGCCATCTACGGTGACGACATCCAGAAGCTGCGCGTCCGCATCGAGACCGAGACCTACAGCAAGGGCCGCGGGCGCAGCGCGAAGATGGACATCGGTGCCGAGTACGCCGCGCGCATCACCGGCGACTGCAAGCTGTCGCGGCCCATGAAGATCGTGGTCGACAGCGGCAACGGCATCCCCGGCGCCAGTGCCCCGGCCATCCTGCGCGCCCTGGGCTGCGAGGTCATCGACCTCTACAGCACGGTCGATGGCGACTTCCCCAACCACCACCCCGACCCCAGCAAGCCCGAGAACCTGGCCGACCTGATCAAGGTGGTGCATGCCACCGGCGCCGAACTGGGCCTGGCCTTCGACGGCGACGGCGACCGCCTGGGGGTGGTGACGAAAGACGGCCACATCATCTACCCCGACCGCCAGGTGATGTTCTTCGCCCGCGACATCTTGAAGCGCAACAAGGGCGCGACCATCATCTTCGACGTGAAGTGTTCGCAGCGCCTGCCGGTGGCCATCAGGAAGGCCGGCGGCAAGCCGCTGATGTGGAAGACAGGCCACTCGCTGATCAAGGCCAAGCTCAAGGAAATCAACGCGCCCTTCGCCGGCGAGATGAGCGGCCACCTCTTCTTCGGCGAACGCTGGTACGGTTTCGATGACGCGATGTACACGGCCGGCCGCTTGCTGGAAATCCTGTCACGCAGCAAGAACCCCAGTGCTGAGCTGGACGCGCTGCCGACCAGCTTCAGCACGCCGGAATTGAACGTCCCTTGCGCCGAAGGCGAACACCACGCCGTGGTGGCCGAGTTGCTGGCCCGTGTGGCCGATGGCCGCCTGGCCTTCGAAGGCGGCAGCGTGGGCACCATCGACGGCCTGCGGGTGGACTTCGCCGACGGCTTCGGGCTGATCCGCGGCAGCAACACGACCCCGGTTCTGGTGCTGCGTTTCGAGGGCCACACCGACGAAGCGCTGCACCGCATCGAAGCGCAGTTCAGGGCCGCGCTGCGCAGCGTGAAGCCCGACGCCCGGGTCGAAGCCGCTGCGCATTGACCGCGGCCTGCGGGCCCTGTGCTGGATGAGGCCATGAAGCCCGCGCTGGCGCGCGCCGCCTACACGCTGCTGATGCGCTTGGCACTGCCGCTGGTCTTTGCGCGCTATGCGTGGCGGGCGCGGCGCGAGCCGGCTTACGGGGCGCATTGGGGCGAGCGGCTGGGTTTTGCCAGCTCGACGGCGCCACCGGGCCGCCTCTGGCTGCATGCGGTGTCGCTGGGCGAAACGCGGGCTGCAGCGGCGCTCGTCAACGAACTGCGTGCCCGCCACCCGGGCCTGCGGCTGCTGCTGACCCACGGCACGGCCACCGGGCGCGAGGCCGGCGCCGAGTTGCTGTGCGCCGGCGACGCCCAAGCCTGGCTGCCGCTGGACACGCCCGGTGCCGTGCGGCGCTTCCTGCGCGCGCAGCAACCGAGCGTCGGCGTGTTGATGGAAACCGAGGTCTGGCCCAACCTGTTGTTCGAAGCCCAGGCGGCCGGCGTGCCGCTGGTGCTGGCGAATGCGCGCTTGTCGGCGCGCAGCCAGGCCAAGGGCCAGCGCATGGCCGCGCTGATGCACCCGGCCCTGGCCTGCTTCACGGCCGTGCTGGCGCAGACCGAGGCCGACGCCGCGCGGCTGAAGGCCAGCGGTGCCCGGGGTGTGCAAGTGATGGGCAATCTGAAATTCGACATGGCCGTTGCGCCCACCCTGCTGGGGCAGGGCCTGGCCTGGCGCCACGCGCTGGGCCGCGCGGTGGTGCTGATGGGCAGTTCGCGCGAGGGCGAGGAAGCGCCGCTGCTGGCCGCCTGGGCCGCCTTGCCCGCACCCAGGCCCCTGCTGCTGCTGGTGCCGCGCCACCCGCAGCGTTTCGAAGCCGTGGCGGCACTGGTGCAGGCGGCGGGCTGGACCTTGCAGCGCCGCAGCGGCTGGACTGCCATGCCGCCCGCCGAAGCGGCGGCGGTCGACGTCGTCCTGGGCGACAGCCTGGGCGAGATGCCGCTGTACTACGCGATGGCTGACGTGGCCCTGCTGGGCGGCAGTTTCGAGCCGCTGGGCGGGCAGAACCTGATCGAGGCCGCTGCCTGCGGTTGCCCGCTGCTGATGGGTCCGCACACCTACAACTTTGCCCAGGCGGCCGAGCTGGCGCTGGCGGCTGGCGCCGCGGAGCGCGTGCCCGACATCACGGCTGCGGTGCACCGTTCAGTGGCACTGTGTGCGAGCCCGCAGCGTTCGGTCATGGCCGAACGCGCGCTGGCCTTTGCGGACCGGCACCGCGGCGCGGCGGTGCGCATGGCGGCGGCCATCCTGCATGGCGCGGCGGCCCAGGGGACGCAGAGACCGACGCCGGGTGGCGCCGGGCCGGTCAACGCTTGATGATGAAGCCCTGCCCGGTCGGCAGCGGAAAGACGCGGTAGCCGCGCGCGGCGAACCATGGGTCCTCGGCTTGCTTCTGGGTGCGGTAGATACCGGCCCATTCGTAGTCGTCCATAACCACGATCCCGCCCGGTACGACCCGGTCGAACAGCACCTCCAGCGCGGCCAGTTCGCCTTCGGCGTTGTTGAGGTCGATGTGCAGGTAGGCCACCTTGTCGGGGCAGCCGTCGGCGAAGGAGCCCGGCAACAGACCCTTGACCAGCCGCACCTGGGGGTAGCCGGCGAAGCGCAGCTGCACCTTGTCGAAGAAGCCTTCCTGCTGGCCGGCGAAGCTGTGCCCGGCCACCGGGTTGTAGTCGAAGGTGTCGTAACCCCAGTAGGTCTTGGGGAAGGCCGGGCCGCCCAGGTAGTCCATCACGGTCTTGATGCCGGTGCCGGTGTAGACGCCGCACTCGACGAAGTCGCCTTCCAGTTGCACACAGTGGTGGGCGGAACAGGCCAGGATGTAGCGGCGCCAGGCGATGGCCTGGTCGGCGTCGTTCTGCAGGTTGCTCTGCCAGGCCGCCTTGAAAGGCTCGTCTTCGAACAGCGAATTGTTGCGACCCCAGGTGAACAGGTTGTCGCCCAGGAAGTGGCCTGAGGTGACCAGGCTGCGCGCTTCTTCCATCAGCGCCTTGAAACGAACCGGGTCGCTGACGCCCCAGTACTTGTGCGACGCGAAGTTGGTCACTGCGTCCATGCGCAGCGGCCCGAGCTGCGGCAGCGAAGCGGGTGCAACGGGGGGGGCGAGGGTGGTTTGCATAAGCAGGGTGCTCCAGATGCCTTCCATCATCGGATGGCAGGTGGCAGTGCAAAGCGTTGAACAAGGCGACCTCGCCCTGGCAGATCGGCGCTTCGACGCCCTACCCGCTGCCTAGACTCGCGCAGTGCCATGAAGCCCACCTTCGTCATCCTCAATGCCGCCGAGATCGCTGCTGCCGCACAGCTGGCCCAAGGGGTAGAGCAGCCTGAATTCATCGTCTTCGACCCGGTGCTGGTCGATCGTCTGACCGAAGCCGGCCTCGGCCCGCTGCAATGCCTGAGCTGGCCCGATGCCCCGCCCTACCATGCGCTGCCCGCCGAGGCCCACCGTCTGACGCGAGCGCTGGGCCAGGCGCTGGACGCCGCGGCGCAGCCGCTGTGGCCGGGGCTGGGCATCGGCGCCTGGCAGCATCTGAGCCTGTACTACCTGCACCTGGCGCTGCTCTGGTATGGCCCGCTCTTCGAGGCCATGGCCGAGCAGCTGAACGGTCGCAAGCTGCACCTGCTGCTGTGCGACCGGCCGCAGAACTTCTACTTCCCGTCTTTCGTGCCGGGCCTGTTGTTGCTGCAGCAGGCGCAGCGCAGCGGCATCCCTTTCCAGGCCTACAACTACAACACGCGGACCGATGACGCACCGCATGTGCCGGCCTTGCACGGCCAGCGCGATGCCGACGGCCAGCCCTTCCTGCTGACGCACCTGCCCACCTGTGTCTATGACATGGAGGGCTTCAATGCCGAGATCGCTGCATCGGGCAAGGCAGTGGTCAACCTGCGTTCTCACCTGTGGGACGTGCCGGTCCGCGCCGACACCCAGATCGCCGCCGTGCCGGCCGAGACCCTGCAGCACGCCGTCAGCGCGGAAGACGGTGCGCGCATCGACAGTGTGGTGCAGGCACTGGCCGCGCCGGTGGACGCTCACCTGGCGCGTTGGCTCACCGCGCCGTCCTACCGCACGCGGCAGGTGGCGCAACTGCAGGCCGTCTACCGCGCCCAGTTGCTGAGCCTGGCACTGCTGGAGCAGCACTTCGCCGATGCGCTGCCGTCGCGGCTGCTGCTGTCCGACCATGACACGGGCCTGCACGGTCCGCTGGAGGCGTTCGCGCGGCGCCACCAGCGGCCGATGGTGATCGTGCCGCATTCCAAGGCTTCGAACGACTTTGAGTTCCACGTGCACGACGCCACCGTGCTGTACAGCCCCAACCAGGGCGAGACGGTCTATGACGTGGCGCAGCAGCGCCCGGCGCAGCACGTCCTGGACTACCCGCTGAACCTGCAATTCGACACCGCGCTGCCGACGCCGGTGCGCACGGTCGGCCTCTTGCTCAATGGCCTGTCGCTGAACGGCGTGCCCGGCGCCGACCTGGGTGCCTACCTGCCCGGCATCGCCCAGATCGTGCAGTGGTGCGCCGAGAAGGGCGTGACCTTGATCCTGCGTTCGCGGCCCGGCCAGTCGCTGCAGGGCCTGCTGATCGAGCACGCTGGACTGACCGCGGCGCAGATGGCCGACAGCCTGCAGGGCACGATGGCCGATTTCGCGCAGCGTTGCGACCTGTGCCTGATGTACGACGCGCCGACCTCGGGTGCGCTGGAACTGCTGAAACGCGGCATCCCGATCCTGAACCCGGTCGTCACCCGGCTGACGCGGCGCGAGACGGCCACCATTTCTGCCGATCTCGTGCCGCGTGCGGGTCTGGATGCCACGCTGGACCGAGCCAGCGCGATGGTGGCGGACGTGCTGGAACTGCAGCGCTTTCGCAAACAGCAGTTCCAGGCTCTCGTGCAGCGCTGCGGCGTGGGCCTGCCGCTGCGCAGCTTCCTCTGAAAGCGGACTTGTCGACCATGTTCACCACCCTGCCGAGCCTGCAAGCGGCCACCGAGCGCGCCAAGCGCCTGTGCTTGAACACCGAGGACCGCTGGTTCGAATGGCACAACGGCCTGGAACTGGAAACGCGCGTGGCCCACGACGACCTGGTCTCGAGCCATGCGTCTTCGCTGGCCCATGCCACCGTGTATGAGGGCGTCTGGTGCCGCAACGTGCGCACCTTGCTGCGCGAGGCCAGGCGCCTGCTGCCCGGTCTGGATGCCTTTGTCGACATCGGTTCCGGCAAGGGCAAGGCCTGCTTCTACGCTGCCCTGCAGCCGGGCATGCGCCACGTCGTCGGGGTGGAGTTCTCAGAGCCCTTGCTGGCGGTGGCGCGGCGCAATCAGCAACGCCTGGCCGGCCTGCCGATCACCTTCGTCCACGCCGACGCCACCGCATGGCTGCTGCCCGAGCGGACCCAACTGGTGTTCCTGTTCAACCCCTTCGACGCGCTGATCCTGGATCGCTTCCTGGCCAACAACCGCAGCCACTTCCAACGCCAGGGCTCGCTGCTGGGCTATGCCAACGATGTGCACCACCCGCTGCTGGGCCGGCATGGCCTCGAGATGGTGTTCCGCAACCCGGCGCGACGCCTGTCGCTGTTCAGACCGGTATAGCGGGCGCTGGCCGCCCCGCCGGCGCCTCGTGCAGCATCCGGATGCCGGGCAGCGGCAGGACGCAAGGCGAACCACCGGGGGGAATGGCGCTGTACACGCGCTTGCCGCCGAGCAGCGCGATCGCCAGGGCCATGCTGTTGAGGCCAACCACCACATCGGCAGCGGCCACCTCTTCGAACAGCGGCAGGGCGCCGCCCCGGTGCACATTGAGCCCGCTGGCGAAGAGCTGGGTGTCGTACTTGTCGGGCGCTTCGGACGGGTGCGGCCGCAGCACGAAGCGATCGATGGGGCCCAGCAGCCCGGGCAGCCTGATCAAGGCGTGATCCAGCGCTTGCACTTCGGTGTAGCCGTGGTGCAGCGAGTTGCCGTGGTGGCGCAAGGCCGGCTCGCAAACCGGCTCGCAGAGGTAGAGCACCCGCGGAGGGCCGCAGCGCAGGGGCTGGGCTGCCACCAGCGCTGCCAAACTGTCGCGGGCGTCCTCGAAGTACGGGTTGGGCACCAGCGTGGCCGGCACCTCGGGCAGGTGCTGACGGGCCAGCGCCAGGGCTGGCTCGTCGCCCACCCACAGCGCATCGGGCAGGCAGCGTCGGCCTTGCCGCACGAAGCGCGCGGGGTAGTTCACCCAGTGGTCGAGGAACGCGATCGATCGCACGCCAGCCGCACGGGCAGCCGCCAGGGCCTGCCACTCGAGATCGCCCATCCAGCCCGTGCCGCTGAGCAGCGTGCCTGCACCGCCCAGCGCCTGCGCCAGGGGCAGCACGCGGCAAGGCCCCAGCTTGCGCTCGAAGATGGCCACTGCCGGCCCCGCCAGCACCAGCCGCAGATCGGGCTGCGGGCCGAGCACGCCTCGGCGCAACAGGCTGCTGAGGATCTCGGCCCCGCCGGCGTCGTGGGCGACGACGGCCAGCGGGCCGGCCCGTTCAGCCAGCAACATGGCTCAGCTCGAAGTAGGGCTTCAGCACCGCATCGAAGCTGAGCTTGAAGTCACCGCGTGCCGGCGAGTTGGCGCCCACGAAGTCCAGCTCAGACAGCCCCGCCGCAGCCGCTTGCAGCACGTTCTCGATCATCAGCCGGGTGGCGGCGCCGCTGTCACGCTGTGCCGGGTCGTTCGCACCGAACAGGTAGTAGGCCCGGGCGTGGTCGTGCAGGAACAGCGTGGCCGAGGCCAGGCCGGCCGGGGTGCTGCAGCCGGTCAGACGCCCCCAGCCGCCCTGCAGCGCGGCTTCGGTGATCCGGCGCACGGCATCCAGCTTCGCAGGGGTCAAGGCGATGTCCTGGCGTTCGAAGGTCAGGCGGTACAGGCGCAGGAAGTCGGCCATGGGCACCGCATCGTGCAGGGCCAGGGACGCGGCCTTGCGCCACTCCCGACGCCGCAGGGTGCGCAGCCGGGGCAGGTAGTTGTCGAGCTTCAGGCCGGTCAGCGGCAGCACGGCCGTGTAGCGCGGCGTGGCGGTGTAGCGCGGCGCTCCTTCTGCGTGGTAGTTGTGCCAGAGAAACGGTCGCACATCGGCAAACTGCCAGGACAAAGGCAGGTGCACGCTGCGGTAGCGCGACGCGAGTTCGGCGGCCACGAGTTCGCCGATCCGGAATTCGTCCAGGGTCCGCTGACGCTGGGACAAGCCCGGCTCGTGCAGGCACAGCGGCCCCAGGTAGGGTGTGTGGGGCGGTGGCAGCGCGTGCAGGCCGGTCTCGTCTTCGGTCACCGGCAAGAGCGCCACCGTGCGTGCCCCGTCCTGCACCTCGAACAGGCGCCAGGGCAGGCCCGAGGCTTGGAGAAAGCCGGTGCTGCTGAACACCGTGGCCTGGGGCGAGGCGGGCAGCCTGGCGTCCCAGGCCGCGGTGTCCCTGGTTTCACGCAACGACAGCGGGTTCACCCACAGCTCCTTTCACGAGACTGCCGGTGGCCGGTGCACGTCGGTCGCCAGCAGCCAGCACCTTGCGCATGGCCGCCACCAGGTCGTCCAGATCGCTCTCGACCAAGGGCTCGCGCACCAGCGATGTCAGCAGCAGTTCCTCGTTCTTCATGCGCTCGGCCACCGGGCACAGGCCGGGGCCGTAGTCGTAGTGCACGCCCGGGTTGTGCGACCACGGGAAGCCGCTGCGGCCGATGCCGATCTTGCGCTGGTACATCGGGGCCAGGTGCAGCGGACGCACATAGCCTTCGATCAAGGCTGTCTGCTCGACATGCTGCGGCTTGGGCAGTTCGGCATTCACGGCAGCCGCGAAGCGCGCGCGCGACAGGCCGGTCGCCTTCGCGTCGTAGCGGATGGGGTAGAGGTAGTAGGCGTGTTCCGAACCCGGCGAGACGTGCGCCGGCGTGATGCCGGGCAAGCCCTGCAGGGCCGCCGTCAAGTGCGCGCCCAGGCGCTGGCGGGTCTTCAGATGGCCGTCCAGCCGGTCGAGCTGGGCGATGCCGATGGCGGCCTGCAGCTCCGTCAGCCGGTAGTTCGAGCCGATCAGGTTGTCGATCTCGTCGAGATCGAAAGCTTCGATGAAGTTCTCGGCGTGGTTGCGGATCAGCTGGCTGCGCAGCGCCAGCTTGTCGTCGTCGGTGACCAGCATGCCGCCTTCGCCGGTGTGGATGTGCTTGTGGTAATTCAGGCTGAAGCCACCGATGTCGCCGATGGCGCCGACCGGCCGGCCCTTGTAGTGCACGCCAGGGGCCTGGGCCGCGTCCTCGATGACCTTCAGCCCATGCTCGCGCGCCAAAGCCAGGATGGGGTCCATGTCGGCCGCCTGGCCGAACAGGTGGACCAGCAGGATGGCCTTGGTGCGCGGCGTGATGCACGGCCGGATGGTGTCGGCGGTGAGGTTGAAGGTGGCCGCGTCGATGTCGGCAAAGACCGGGATGCCGCCGTAGAACACCACCGCGGTCGCGCTGGCCGACATGGTGTAGGGCGAGACGATGACCTCGTCACCCGGTTCGATGCCGATGGCGCCCACCGCCGTGGTCAGCCCGGTGGTCCACGAATTGACCGAGATCGCGTGCTTGAACCCATAGGCGTCGGCCCACTTGCGCTCGAAGCCGCGCACCTGCGGTCCGCCCAGCCAGTGGTCGCCCGGGCTGCCGAAGAAGCCCGACAGGCGGTCGCTGTCCATCACGGCGGCCACGGCGGCCTTTTCGGCGGCGCCCATGGTGCGGCGGGGCGCGAATTCGCGCGTGCGGATCGGCGTGCCACCGTCGATGGCAAGGGGTGATGTGTGGGCGGTCACTGCAGGCATGGTCAGGGGCTCCGGGTTCGGGTTCAGTTCAGTGCTTCGATGGCGATCCAGGCGTCACCCGCCGCGGCCGAGCGCTGGACGGCGGCCACGGTCATGGCGGTGCGCAAGGCGTGGCGGGCGTCGCAGCGGGGCGAGGTCTGTTCGCCGCGCGCCAGCGCCAGCGCTTCGGCGGCCATCCGGTCCATGGCATGCAGCGACAGCGCCGGCTGAGACTGGCGCGGGCCGGGGATGCGGTAGCCGGGGTAGTCGGGGTCGTCGACGATGTGGCGTCGCTCGATGCGGCGGCCACCGTCGGTGATCTCGATCAGCGCTTTGCTGGCGACGATGCGCAGCTCGAAGCAGGTGTACGCGTTGCGGTCGGTGCCCAGCATGTCCAGGCGAACCGTGCCGCCGGCCCCGGTGAGCAACTCGACCTGGGCGTCATGAGCGGGGTCCTGGCCTTGCGACCAGTCGGCCTCGCTGGCGGGCAGCGGCGAGCCCAGCGCGCGGGCGCGGACCGGCACGGCGTCGGCCAGTTGTGCGGCCAGATCGATCAAGTGCGAACCGTTGTTGGCCAGGCCCTTGCCATAGGTACCGACCAGCCGCTGCAAGGGGCCGAACTCGCCGGCCTGCAGCTGCCGCGCCAGGGTCTGCAGGCTGGGGTCCCAGTGGCGCGAATAGTTGACCAGGGCGCGAGCGCCGGCGGCCTGCAGCACGTCGACCAGCCTGCCGGCTTCCGCCAGCGTGGTGGCCAGCGGCTTCTCGATCACCAGCGTCTTCACGCCGGCCGTCAGCGCCGGTGCGATGACCGCGCTGCGGGCGCTGCTGGCGCTGGCGACGACGACCAGGTCGATGGCCTGATGGGCGAACAAGGCTTGCGGATCGTTGCAGGCGCTGGCCCCGTTCACGCCCCAGCGTGCCGCTGCCGCCTGCGCGCGCCTCAGGTCGCTGTCGCAGCAGGCGACGATGCGGCTGCCGGGCAGCCGGCTGAAGGCGCGGCCATGGGTCCGTGAAGGACGGTCGTCGCCGGGTGACAGCGACAGCGCTTCGTCCCAGATGCTGCCGATCTGGCCGCAGCCGACCAGCGCCACGCGCACAGCCTGTGCTTCGGTCATGTTGTCCGCACCAGGCGACCGGCAGCACCCAAGCTGAGCAGGATGAACAGGGCGCGCAGGATGCGCCAGTTGGCCGACAGGCGGCGGCCGAAGCGGGGCGCATCGGCGCGGTCGCGGATGACCGTGGGCTGCTCGACCCTGCGCACGCCGCGCGCCGCCGAACGCACGGCCAGTTCGGTGCCGATGGAGCCGAAGTGGTCGAAGGCGCGCTCGTGGTGGTAGAGCGCCATGTCGTAGCCCTTCATGCCGCACAGCGGGTCGCTCAAGCCCCAGACGCGCCGCGCCACCCAGGCGAAGATGTGCTCGGCCACGCGCTGCTGACGGTCGCGCACGCCCAGCACCAGGGCGTAGCCCTGGTCGAGCAAGGCGATGAAGTCGGCGATCTGCTGCGGGTTGTGCTGGCCGTCGGCATCCACCGTGATGGCATAGGCGCAGCCCAGCTTGGCGGCCCGCGCAAAGCCCGAGTTCAGCGCGCCGTCGTAGCCGCGGTTGACCGCATGCACGACGACGTCAGCGCCAGCAGCCCAGGCCAGCACTGCGGTTTCGTCGGTCGAGCCATCGTCCACCACCACCGGCTGGCCGAAGGCGCGCACCCGCTCGACCACGGCGGCGATGGTGCGCGCCTCGTTCAGCGCGGGGATCACGATGGCGATGCGAGATCGGTCCATTGCAGGGTGTCTCCGGCCTTGACGGCGCGGCTCAGGTTGCGGCCGGGCAGTGCCGGCAGGTGGGTCGGGTCTATCGCCCCGGCCGGGCAGGGGCGCAGCGCGATCAGGTGGTCGGCCGACAGGCGCGTGCCGGCCGGCAGGTCGGCCGTAAGGCGCACGCTGCGGCGCTGCAGCACGGCGGTCTGCTTTTCGTTGTCCTCGACCTGCTTGACGCCGCTGCCCAGTGCGGCTTCCAGTTCGCGTGTGGCCGTGACCATGTCGCGCCAGGTCCGCGGGTCCATCGCGAAGTGGTGGTCGGGACCGCTGCGCCGGGTGTCGTCGGTGAAGTGCTTCTCGATCACGCGGGCGCCCAGCGCCACGGCGCCCAGCACAGTGGCATGGCCCAGCGTGTGGTCCGACAGGCCCAGCACCATGCCCGGGTACATCGCGCGGTAGCACTGCAGCACGTTGAGCTGGATGTGACGCAGGTTCTCGAAGCCCGCCGTGTAGTTGGTGTTGCATTGCATCAGCGCCACCTGCGCGTTGACTTCCAGCGCCACCCGGACGGCCGCGTGCACCTCGTCCATCGTCGATGCGCCGGTGGCGATCAGCGTGGGTTTGCCCTTGCCGGCCATGTGCCGGATGATCCCGTGCCAGGTGATGTCGCCCGAGCCGACCTTGAAGGCCGGCACATAGGGGTCGACATGGTCCACCAAGGCCAGGTCGTAGGGGCTGGTGAAGAAAGCGATGCCGGCCTCGTCGCAGGTCTGCTTCAGCTCCGCCGTCCACTGCTGCGGCACGCTGGCGTCCTGATAGACCTCGAACACGCTTTTCTTCCAGCCCGCCTGGTGCGACTGGCCGCCGCCCAGCGACTTGAAGCCGGCGTCGCTGACGATGGTGCCGGCCTTGAAGTGCTGGAACTTGGCCGCGTCGGCGCCGGCCTTCGCCGCCAGCCCGATCAGGTCTTTGGCGCGGGCCAGATCGCCGTCATGGTTGGCGGCGATGTCGGCGATGAAATAGGTCGGCTCGCCTTCGCCGACGGCGCGGCCGGCGATCTCGAAACGGCGTTCAGGCGTCTTCACGGTAGCTACTCCCGATGCGTTGGATTTCGCTGTCCAGGTCGGGCAGTTGCAGCCCCAGGACGGCTTCGACGTGGTGGCTGTCCATGCGCATGTCATGCGGACGGCGCGCCTTCAGGTGGGCCAGATCGGCCACGCGGCCCCGCCGCATGCTGGCCACAGGCAGGCCCGCCGCAGCGGCGAATGCGTGGGCAAAGTCGGCCTTGCTGAGCCCGCCGCGGGCGCCGAGGTTGAACACACCGGCGGGCCGCCGGGCTACCACCTGGGCCATGCAGTCGGCCAGGGTATCGATCGCCAGCGGGCTGAACAGCACATCCTCGAAGACCGTGACCGGCTGCTGCTGCGACAGCGCCGCGTGCAGCCAGTCGGTGAAACTGCTGCGGCCGGCCCGCAGGCTGCGGCCGTAGAAGTTGGTGCGCAGCACGCTGTGCCGGTCGGGCCCCAGGTGGGCTGCCGCCAGTTCGCCGGCCAACTTGGACAGGGCATAGACGTTGCGGATGCAGACCTGGTCTTCGCGCTGTGGTGCCGTGCCGTCGTAGACCTGGTCGGTCGAGACCTGCACCAGATGGCTGGCAGGCCCTTGCAGTCGCAACTGCTGGGCGAGGTTCTCGACGCTGCGGACATTGAGCCGGTAGGCCTGCTGCGGGTCGATCTCGCAGCGGTCGACATCGGTCAACGCCGCCAGGTTCACGACCACGTCCGGTCGAACGGCGTCCAGCAGCGCGGCCGTCGACGCCGCGTCGGTGAGGTCGGCCTGCACGTCGGCTGCCGTTTGATGGCCCTGGCCGAAGACGGTGTGGCCCCGCAGGCGCAGCGCCGGCACCAGGGTGGCGCCGAGCAAGCCCGTGGCGCCGGTGACGAGAACGCGGCCCATGCGCAGCTTCAGCGCAGTTCGCCGCGCTGCCGCAGCACTTCGTGCATCAGTTCGGCGCGTGACCAGTCCTCGGGCGTGTCGATGTCCTGCACGCGCCAGCGCGGCAGCAGGTGGGCCTGGGAATCGGTCGAAAAGAAGATCTTGCCGCTCAGGAAGGACGCGGCCGATCCCCAGTAGAACTGGCCCGCGTCCTGGTAGGCCTCTTCCAGGTCTTGCGAACGGGCGTTGTAGTTCTGCGGCTGGAACATCTCGACAAAGCCACCCGGACCGACGCGGAAGGCGCGCTGGATCGGGAAGCCGAAACCCGTCGCCGAGAACACGTAACCGCCGACCTGCTGCTGGACCAGGCGTTCGTAGGCGGCCCGGATGTCGGCGGCCTGCACGAAGGGCGCGGTGGCGTAGATGCAGCAGGCGTGCTCGACGGGGCCCTGGTGTTCCTGCAGCCATTGCACGGCGTGGGCGATCACCGGCACCGTGGTGGCATGGTCGTCGGCGAGTTCGGGCGGGCGAACGAAAGGGGTGCTGGCACCGAACTCGCGCGCCAGGGCCTGGATTTCCGTGTCGTCGGTGCTGACGATGACCCGGTCGAAAACGCCCGACTGCAGCGCCGCCTCGATCGAGTAGGCGATGATCGGCTTGCCGCAAAAGGGCTTCAGGTTCTTGCGCGGGATGCGCTTGCTGCCGCCGCGCGCGGGGATGATGGCGACCCTCATGGCGGGCTCAATGCGCGGGGTGGGCTGCGGCCACGGGCCGGTCGATCTGGCTGGCGATCAGTTCGCGCAGCTGCGGCACGCTCAGGAAGTCGCTGTTCTTGCCGCTGTCGTACGAGAAGCCGGCCTCCACGCGCTGGGCCTGCATGGCCGTGCAGTAGTCGTCCACGCTGTAGGCGCCCGAGCCCGGCAGGATGGCGTAGTAATGGCCCAGGTCCACCGTGTTGGCGCTGTCGCTGGCCGTGATCATCTCTTCATGCAGCTTTTCGCCCGGGCGGATGCCGACGACCTCGTGACGGGCGTCCGGCGCCACGGCGTGGGCGACGTCGGTGATGCGGTAGGACGGGATCTTGGGCACCAGGATCTCGCCGCCCCAAGCGTTCTCGATCGACCACAGCACCATGTCCACGCCTTCGCGCAGCGAGATGTTGAAGCGCGTCATGTTGGGGTCGGTGATCGGCAGCACGCCCGAAGCGCGGCGGCCTTCGAAGAAGGGAATCACCGAACCACGGCTGCCCATCACGTTGCCGTAGCGCACCACCGAAAAGCGCAGCTGGCGGTCGCCGACGATGTTGTTGGCAGCGACGAAGAGCTTGTCCGAGCACAGCTTGGTGGCCCCGTACAGATTGACCGGTGCGGCGGCCTTGTCGGTGGACAGCGCGACGACGCGCTGCACCTGCGTGTCCAGGCAGGCCTCGATGAGGTTCTGTGCGCCCAGCACATTGGTCTTGATGCACTCGAAAGGGTTGTACTCGGCGGCCGGCACCTGCTTGAGCGCGGCAGCGTGGATGACGATGTCGATGCCTTCCAGCGCCCGCTTCAGGCGCGACCCGTCGCGGATGTCACCGATGAAGTAGCGCAGGCTGGGGTAGGTCGTGGGGCTCAGGGTCTGGGCCATCTCGAACTGCTTGAGTTCGTCGCGGGAATAGATGACCAGTCGCTTCACCTCGGGCCAGCGGCGCAGCACCATGGCCACGAAGGCCTTGCCGAAGGAGCCGGTGCCCCCAGTGATGAGGATGGACTTGTTGTTGAGCATGGGCCTCCCGGGACGGCGGGTGTATGAATGGTCGGTATTCGGAACAGCGCGGCGGGCGGCACTCGCAGCCCGCGTTGTGCGCCCTGGAAGCCCGAGTCTGCGCGGCGATCGACTTCGCGGTCGATCGAGAATCGGCGCTTTAGTGCGTCTTTTCGGCGCCCCACGAACAACGCCGCCCGACCCACCACCCAGGGGCGGTCGGTCGGGCGGCGCAGGGCCCGCCACGGTGCTGGGCGCGGCGTGGCGTGCGGGCGGCCTCAGATCAGCGGCAGTTGATGCCGTTGCAGGTCTTCGTCCAGCGTGTTGCGGTGCATGGCCACTGTGGCCAGGGCAGGCGCCGGCTCGGCATGGACCGGCTGGGCGCAGGCCGGCGTCGCTGTCGCCGCGGGCTGGGGGAAGGGGTCCGTTGGCGCCGCAGCGAGCAGTTCGCCGAGCTGCGGCGGCGTGGACTTCGGATGGCTGCCGGACTTGGCGAACCACACGTCGGCCACCTCGTGCTGGGTGCCGTCGGTGCTGGTGTAGCTGGACACCATGCCCAGCAGGTTGCCGTTGTTGACCGCGTTGCCCTTGGTGAAGTCCAGGTTGATGTTCAGCACCCCCACCTCGGCCAGCGACTTCAGCTCGCCGGCGTCCGTCTTGCCGTCGTGGTTGGCATCGACCCAGACCTTCAGATCGATCCAGGCCGCGTCGGTGGCGCTGAGCTTGCCGTCGTGGTTGCTGTCCAGGGCCGCCATCGCGGCGTAGCCGTTGCCGGCACGCTGGCCGTTGGACAGCAGCGTCGCCATGCCGAAGAGTTCGCTGCCGTTGTTGATCACGCCGTCGTGGTTGAGGTCGCGCACCAGCAGGCCGCTGCCAGCACCCACCCAGCCGACCTGGCTGGTGCTGCCGGTTGCCGCCAGGTCGAACTGCACGCCGTTGCCGGCCGACAGTGTGTGGATACCGGTTCCGCTCAGGTCCAGCGCGATGGGTGTGACGCTGACCAAGGCGTCGATTTGTGCCGTTGACATGACTGCCAGGTCGGCGGTGCTGAAGGCCACAGACTGTGCCACCGTCATGGCCGCGAGGTCAGCGGTTTCCAGCGCTGCCGCCTGATCGGTCGTCAATGCGCCGATCTGCGCCGTGGTCAAACCGTGCACCTGGGCGGTCGTCAGCGCGACGATATCGGCCGTCGACAGCCAGGTGATCTGCGTGGTGCTCAGCGCGGCGATCTGGTAAGTCGTCAAGGCCTGGATCTGGTCGGTCGTGAAGGCGGCAATGTCGCTGCTTTGCGTGAAGCCGACGAGTTGCGCCGATGACAGTGCGACCAGGTCAGCGCTGGCCAGGCTGGCCAGCTGGTGGGTGTCCAGCGCGTCGATCTGCGCCGTGGTGAGCGCGGCGAACTGGGCCGAAGTCAGCGCGTTCAGGCTGGCGGTGGAGAAGGTCACGAGATCGACGGTCTCGATGGCGCGCACCTGGGCCACGGTCAAGGCAGCCACTTCGGTCGTGGTCAGGGCCGCCAGGTGGGCCGAGTCCATCGCCACGATGCCGGCGGTGGTGATGGCCCGCACCTGGGCGCTGGACAGGGCCGCCAGGTCGGCGGTCTCCAGGTTGGCGACCTGGCTGGTCGTCAGCGCAGCGATCTGCACGGCGCTCAGCGACTGGAACTGGGTGCTGGTCAGCGTGTTGAGGTTGTCGGTGGTCAGCGCGGCGATCTGCGCGGCCGTCAGGCCACTGAGCTCGCTGGAGGCCAGGCTGACCAGCTGGGCGGTGGTCAGCGCATTCAGCT
>JBBAPI010000020.1:0-47134 GCA_040400915.1 Rubrivivax sp. | reverse complement strand
CGCCGCCGTCAGGCCGCTGAGCTCGCTGGAGGCCAGGCTGACCAGCTGGGCGGTGCTCAAGGCGTTGAGCTGCGTGCTGGTCAAAACGCCGAACTGGGCCGAAGTCAGCGCGTTCAGGCTGGCCGTGGAGAAGGTCACGAGATCGACCGTCTCGATGGCGCGGACTTGTCCAGCGGTCAGCGACCCCAACTCGGCCGAGGTCATGGCAGCGAGGTGAGCGGAATCCATCGCCACGATGCCGGCCGTGGTGATGGCCCGCACCTGGGTGCTGGTCAGGGCCGCGAGGTCGGCGGTTTCCAGACTGGCGACCTGGGCCGTGGTCAAGGTCGCCACCTGTGCCGCGCTGAGCACCTGGAACTGGGTGCTGGTCAGCGTATTGAGGTTGTCGGTGGTCAGCGCCGTGATCTGGGCGGCGGCCAGGCCGCCAAGCTGGGTGGTGCCCAGACTGACCCACTGCGCTGTGGTCAGCGCATTGATCGCCGAGGTGCTGAGGGTTGCGACCTGCGCCGATGTCAGCGCGTTGAGGCTGGCCGTGGCGAAGGTGGCCAGATCAACCGTCTCGATGGCGCGGACCTGGGCCGCGGTGAGCGCGCCGATCACGCCCGTGGACAGGGCGGCCAGGTGGGCCGAGTCCATGGCGACGATGCCGGCGGTGGTGATCGCCCGCACCTGGGTGCTGGACAAGGCCGCGAGATCGACGGTTTCCAGGTTGGCGACCTGGGCCGTGGTCAGGGCTGCGACCTGGGTCGCGCTGAGCCCCTGGAACTGCGTGCTGGTCAGCGTGTTGAGGTTGTCGGTGGTCAGCGCGGCGATCTGCCCTGCCGTCAGGCCACTGAGCTCGCTCGAGCCCAGACTGACCAACTGCGCGGTGGTCAGCGCATTCAGTGCAGAGGTGGTCAGGGCGGCGAACTGGGTCGAGCTCAGTGCATTCAGGCTGGCCGAGGACAAGGTGGCCAGGGCCACCGTCGCGATGGCGCGCACCTGGTTGGCTGTCAGTGCGGCGATCTCGACCGAGGTCAGGGCGGCGAGGTGCGCGGAGTCCATGGCGGCGATGCCGGCGGTGGTGATGGCCCGCACCTGGGCGCTGGACAAGGCGGCGATGTCGGCAGTTTCCAGGCTGGCGAGCTGGGCGGTGCTCAGCGCGGCGATGCCGCGGAGTGAAATGGCGCCCATTTGTGCCGTCGTCAGCGCCACGATCTGGCTCGAACTGAACGCTGCCCAGTCTTCCGTGCGCAAGCTGGCCATCACGGAGGAGGAAAGCCCCGCGACTTGAGCGGTGGTCAGGTTCGAGATGATGGAGGCCATGGATCAGTCCTTCTGTTCGTTCGGGCGCCGGGCTGGGCAACGCAGTTCACGCTGGCCGTAAACCGACACATGTCGACGTGCTATCGGTACCCCTAGGCCGGACTTGAGAGAGAACTTCGACGGAAAGGCGCCGCGCCAGGGGGTCGGACACGCCGCCGGCGGCACCTGGCGGGTCGCCGGGCCCAAAAGCCAGGGCCCGCGTCGGCTGGAAAGACCGCCGCTCGCCGGGGCTTTATCGGCCGGATGGCGGCCCTGTCCAGTGCGCCCGGCCGCTGCGGGGCATCAGGTCGCGTCGCGTTCGGCAGCCGTTCACACACGAGCGGCCAGAACGACGAAGGGCTGCCCGGTTGCCCGCGCAGCCCTTGGCTCGGTGCGGCCCGCAGGCCGACCGGCGTCTCGGTTACTTCTTGTCGCTGGGAATCTTGCCTTCCACGCCCTTGACGTAGAACATCATGCCGCCCAGGAACTTGTCGTCGGCGGTTTCGCCGGCCTTGAGCTGCTCCTTGCCGTCCTGGCCGACGATGGGGGCCTTGAAAGCGTCCACGCTGCCGTCCATGAAGCCGGCCTTGGCCTTGGCGACCATGTCCTTCACGTCGGCGGGCACTTTGTCGCTGATCGCCACGATGTCGTTGGCGCCTTCCTTCACGCCCCACCAGGTGGCGGTCTTGCCGGCCCATTTGCCTTCCAGCGCGTCCTTCACGGCCTTGCTGTAGTACGGCGCCCAGTTGATGATGGCCGATGCCAGGTGGGCTTCAGGGGCGAACTTGCTCATGTCGCTGTCCCAGCCGAAGGCGAACTTCTTGTTCTTCTCGGCGGTCTGCAGGACCGCGGTGCTGTCGGTGTTCTGCAGCAGCACGTCGGCGCCGCCATTGATCAGGCTCTGCGCGGCTTCGGTTTCCTTCGGGGGGTCGAACCAGCTGCCGACCCAGACCACCTTGGTCTTGATCTTCGGGTTCACGCTCTGTGCGCCCAGGGTGTAGGCGTTGATGTTGCGGATGACCTCGGGCACCGGGATCGAGCCGACCACGCCCAGCGTGTTCGACTTGGTCATCTTGCCGGCGATGATGCCGGCCATGTAGGCGCCCATGTAGCTGCGGCTGTCGTAGCTGCGCAGGTTGTCGGTCTGCTTGAAGCCGGTGGCGTGCTCGAAGCGGGCGTCCTTGAAGTCCTCGGCCACCTTCAGCATCGGCTCCTGGTAGCCGAAGCTGGTGCCGAAGATCAGCTTGTTGCCCTGGCTGGCCATGTCGCGGAAGATGCGCTCGGCGTCGGCCGATTCGGGCACGTTCTCGACGAAGCTGGTGACGATCTTGTCGCCGAACTCCTTCTCGATGGCCTTGCGAGCGTTGTCGTGCGCGTAGGTCCAGCCGTGGTCGCCGGCCGGGCCCAGGTAGGCGAAGGCGATCTTCAGCGGAGCGGCCTTGGCCGGGGCCGAAGCCGCGGCCGAAGCCGGTGCAGCGGCCACGGCCACTTCCTCCTTCTTGCCGCAGCCGACGAGGGCGGCGGTGGCGGCCAAAGCGGACCAACTGGCCAGCTTTAGCAGCGAGCGTTTGGTGTGTACGGTCATGGGAACTCTCTCCTGTTGTGGATGGAAAAGCGGGAAGGCGTTCAGGCGCCGGGGAAAAAAGGTTTGCCCAAGGATGCGGGCATGTTGATCTTGATGAAATTGATGTTGCTAGAGATCAGCACCAGCACGGCGATGGTGGCCACGTAGGGCAGCATGGTCAGGAACTGCGTGGCCACGTGCACGCCTTCGCCCTGCAGGTGGAACTGCAGCATGGTCACGCCGCCGAACAGGTAGGCACCCAGCAGCAGGCGGGCCGGCCGCCAGGTGGCGAAAGTGGTCAGCGCCAGGGCGATCCAGCCCTTGCCGGCGACCATGCCTTCCACCCACAGCGGGGTGTAGACCACCGAGATATAGGCGCCGGCGACGCCGCACAGCGCGCCGCCTGCCACCACCGCGGCCAGTCGGATGCGCCGCACCGGGTAGCCCAGGGCATGTGCGGATTCGGGCGATTCACCGATGGCCCGCAGCACCAGCCCGGCGCGCGAGCGGTACAGGAACCAGCCCAGGCCGACCGTCATCGCGATGGCGATGTAGACCATCGGGTGCTGGCGGAACAGGGCCGGGCCGATGAAGGGCAGGTCACCGAGCACGGGAATATGGAAGTCGGGCCGCTTGCCGAGCTTTTCCGATACGTAGCCGATGCCGACGAAGGCCGAGAAGCCGCTGCCGAAAAGACTCAAGGCCAAGCCCGTCGCGACCTGGTTGGTGTTCAGCCAGATGACCAGCCAGCCAAAAACGGCCGCCATCAGGCCACCGGCCAGCGCGCCGGCCAGCAGGGCCAGCGTGTCGCTGCCGGTGTGCACGGCGGTGGCGAAGCCGGCGATGGCGGCGATCAGCATCAAGCCCTCGGCACCCAGGTTGACCACGCCGGCCCGCTCGTTGATCAGCAGCCCCAGGCCGGCGATGGCCAGCACGGTGCCGGCATTCAGCGTGGCGGCCAGCAGCAGCGAAAGGCCTTCCATCAGATCGCCGCTGCCTTGCTCCCTCTCCCGCTGGCGGGAGAGGGTGGGGGTGAGGGTGCGCGCTGCCACTTGATGCGGTAGACGATCAAGGTGTCGCAAGCCAGCAGCGTGAACAGCAGCAGGCCCTGAAAAACGCCGGTCAGCGACTTGGGCAGCCCCAGCCGCGTCTGGGCCAGTTCGCCGCCGATGTAGAACAGGCTCATCAGGATGCCCGAGAACACGATGCCCAGCGGGTGCAGGCGGCCCACATAGGCCACGATGATGGCCGCGAAGCCGTAGCCGGCCGGGATGTAGGGGGTCAACTGGCCCAGCGGCCCGGCGGCCTCCAGCCCGCCCGCCAGGCCGGCCATGCCGCCGGACAGCAGCAGCGCCGTCCACAGCGCGCTGCGCGAGGAAAAACCGGCGTAGCGCGCCGCCGCCGGCGCCATGCCGCCGACTTGCAGCGCAAAGCCGCGGTAGGTGCGGAACATGAACACCCAGAGCAGGGCCACGGCGCCCAGCGCCACGAACACGCCGATGTGGGCGCGCAAGCCGGTGACGATCTTGGGCACGCGCGTCACCGCCGCAAAAGTGATGCTCTGCGGGAAGTTGTGGCCGTCGGGGTCCATCCAGGGCCCGTTGACGAGGTAGCCCAGCATCTGGTCGGCGACGTAGACCAACATCAGGCTGACCAGGATTTCGTTGGCGTTGAAGCGGTCGCGCAACAGCGCCACGATGGCGGCCCAGGCCATGCCGCCCAGCACGCCGGCGACGAGGATGGGCACGACGATGCCCCGGCCCATCCAGGCGGTGGCCGGGCCGGCCTGCATGGCGACCCAGCCCGCGGCCAAGGCACCCAGGATGTACTGGCCTTCGGCGCCGATGTTGAAGACATTGGCGCGGAAGCACACCGCCAGGCCCAGCGCGATCAGGATCAGCGGCGTGGCTTTCACCGACAGTTCGGACAGCGCGTACAGGTTCTTCAGCGGCTCGACGAAGAAGATCTGCAATCCGCGCAGCGGGTCCTTGCCCAGGATCAGGAACAGCAGCACGCCGATCAGCACCGTCAACACCAGCGCCAGCAGCGGCGAGGCCAGCGACATCAGCTTGGACGGTTGCGGGCGTGCTTCGAGCTTGAGCATCTCAGGCTTCTACCAGCGCTGCGCCATCCCACAAGCCGGACATCCACTCCCCGATCTGCTGCGTGCTGGCCGCGGCCGTCGGCACAGAGGGCGACAAGCGGCCCTTGGCGATGACCAGCAGGCGGTCGCTGATCTCGAACAACTCGTCCAGTTCTTCGCTGACGATCAGCAGGGCACAGCCGGCGTCGCGCAGGGCCAGCAGTTCGCCGCGGATCTGCGCCGCCGCACCGACGTCCACGCCCCAGGTGGGCTGGCTGACGATCAGCAGCTTGGGCTGGGCGGCGATCTCGCGGCCGACGATGAATTTCTGCAGGTTGCCGCCCGACAGGCTCTTGGCCGAGGCGCCGGCGCCGCCGGCCCGCACCTGGAAGCGGGCGATCAGGTCTTCGGCCAGCCGCTGCACGCGGCCGGTGGCGATCCAGCCGGCTCTGGATACCGTTTCCGTGCGCGTCAGCAGCGTGTTCTGCGCCAGGCTGAGCAAGGGCACGGCGCCCCGGCCCAGGCGTTCCTCGGGCACGAAATGCAGGCCCAGAGCGCGGCGTTCGCGCGGGCCCTGGCGTGCAATGTCGGTGCCGCCCAGCGTGATGCTGCCGGGGGCGGCCCGCGGGTCTTCGCCCGACATCGCGGCCATCAGTTCCTGCTGGCCGTTGCCGGAGACGCCCGCCACACCGACGATCTCGCCAGCGCGCACGCTGAATGACAGATCGTGCAGGTCGGCACCGAAGGGATCCTGCCGAACCAGGCTGAGGGCCCGGACGTCCAATACCGCCGCGCCGGCCCGGGACGGGCGGTGCTGCAGCGGCGGCGGCTCGGCACCGATCATCAGGCGCGACAGGCCGGCGTTACTTTCCAGCCGCGGGTCGACCTCGCCGGTGACCTGGCCGCCGCGCAGCACCGTGCAGTGGTGGCACAGCGCCCGGATTTCGTCGAGCTTGTGGCTGATGTAGAGGATGCTGCAGCCGCGTTCGCTGAGTTGGCGCAGCGTGACGAACAGCTTGTCGACGGCCTGCGGGGTCAGCACCGAGGTCGGTTCGTCGAGGATCAGGAGTTGCGGTTCGGTGAGCAGCGCGCGAACGATTTCCACGCGCTGGCGTTCACCCACGCTGAGCGTGTGCACCGGGCGCTGGGCATCCACGTCGAGCCCGTAGCTGTGGGCCACCTCGCCGATGCGTTGGGTCACCTGCGGCAAGCTCATGGCCTTGTCCAGCCCCAGCCAGACGTTTTCGGCTGCCGTCAGCGTGTCGAACAGCGAAAAGTGCTGGTAGACCATGCTGATGCCCAGGGCGCGTGCCTGGGCCGGGCTTCGGATGGACACGGCTTGCCCGTTCCACAGCATCTGACCCTCGTCGGGCTGCACGGCGCCGTAGATGATTTTCATCATCGTGCTCTTGCCGGCGCCGTTTTCGCCCAGCACGGCATGGATCTCGCCAGGCCGCACCTTCAGCGCCACGCGGTCGTTGGCCCGCACCGCGGGGTACTGCTTGCTGATACCGCTGAGTTCCAGCCTGAGCATCGGGGTTGGAGTCCGGATGCTCAGGCGTGCCCAGCGGCGTTCGGGCTAGATCAGCGCGTTCAGAACGTGTGCTTCAGGCCCACCGCGTAGGTGCTGCCATGGCTGAGGTTGGTGAACTTCTCGAGCATCACCGCAGCGTAGACGTCGGTGCGCTTGGACAGGAAGTAGTCGTAGCCGAAGGTGGCGACTTCGCTGGCCTGGTCGCTGGCCGCACCGGTGGTCGAGATCGTGCTCTTGCCGTACTGGGCCAACAAGGAACCGAGACCCAAGGGGATCTTGGCGCCGACGTTGTAGTTCGTCGTGTTCACGTCCTTGGTCGCCTTGGTTTCGATCTTGCCGTATTGCGCGAACAGTTTGGCCACGCCGGCGTCGAAGGAGCCGCCGAACTGGTAGGTCGTCTGGTCGGTGAAGCCCGGGAAAGCCGAGATCGGGCGACCCAGCACACCACCGGCCTTGACGTCTTGCCAGGCGGCCGTCAGGGCCACCGGGCCGGCGAAGTACAGCACGTTGGCGCCGATGTTCTTGCCCTTGGCGGTGGCGGCGCCTTCGCCGGCCGCCACCAAGACGGTGGCCGACAGGCCACCGAAGGAAGGCAGGCTGTAGCCGATGGCGTTGTTCCAGCCCGAGTCACCCACCAGCGGCGTGCCGTAGGGCGCGTTGTAGTACTGGCGGATCGACGGCGAGAAGCCGAAGGAATCGCCGAAGGCGTTGAACAGCAGGGTCGACACGAACAGCGGCGGGCCTTGGCGGCCCAGCTTCACGGTGCCGAAGCCGCCCGACAGGCTGACGTTGGCATTGCGCGCCCAGAAGGCGTCGACGCCCGACACGCGGCCGGCGCCGCCGGTGTCGACGCCGATGAAGGACTCCAGCTGGAAGCTGGCGCGCAGGCCACCGCCCAGGTCTTCAGAACCCTTGAAGCCGAGGTAGCTGGTGCTCATGTTGCCGCTGTCCAGACGCTTGACCTTCAAGCCACCGGCGCTCTGGAATTGACCAGCCGACAGATCGACCAGGCCGTACGCCGCAACGGAATTCTGGGCCTGGGCGACGCCGCCGACGGCCAGGCAGGCCAGGGCGATGGCGCTGGCGCGCAAGCAGGTGGACAAGGGCAGTTTGTGGGCACGGTGCATGGTGGGTGTTCCTCGGGGTTTGCAAAAAAGTCCGACAGGCTTGGAAGCAAGAATCGGACCCTGAAATTCAAACTGTATTATGGATGCTCGGGTTATCCCGGTCTGCCCGTTTGTTGCACGCCCGCGACATAGGCCGCCACGGCGTTGCGCTCGTCGCCCAGCGTCATCCAGGCGAAGACGCGGGCGTGCAGCGGCTGCGCAGGCACGTCGGGCACGGCGCCGCGGGCCATCGCGTCGCGGTGTTCGGCCACCGAACCCGCTGCCCAGTCCCAGACCACCACGTCAGCCAGTGCGCCGGGGTCGAGATGGCCGATCTCGTGCGCCAGGCCCAAGCCCTCGGCGGCGCCGAGCGTGGCGGCGTGCAGGGCGGCCCAGGCCGTGAGCCGCGTGCCGCGCAGGGCCTGCACCTTGTAGCCCTCGGCGGCGGTGCGCAGCATCGACAGGCCGGTGCCGCCGCCCACGTCGCTGGCCAGGCTGACCTTGTGGCCCACATCGACGGCCGCCTGCCAGTCGAAAAGCCCGCTGCCCAGGAACAGGTTGCTGCTGGGGCAGAAGGCGATCTGTGCACCGGTGTCGCGCAGCAATGCCCGGTCGTGGGCGTCCAGCCAGATGCCGTGCGCCAGGACGGCGCGTTCGTGGAGCAGGCCATGCCGGTGGTAGACGTCGAGGTAACTGCGGGCTTCGGGGAACAGTTCGGCCACCCAGCGCACCTCGTCGCGGTTCTCGGCGACGTGGGTCTGCATGTACAGGCCGGCATGGCGGCGGCACAGGGCGCCGGCCATGGCCAGTTGTTCGGGCGTGCTGGTCACGGCGAAGCGCACCGTCACGGCGTAGGCATTGCGGCCCTGGCCGTGCCAGCGTTCGATGAGGGCCTCGCAGTCGCGCTCGGCGCCGGCCACATCGTCGCGCAGGCCCGCCGGGGCGTGGCGGTCCATCAGCACCTTGCCGGCAATCAGGCGCATGCCGCGTGCGCTGGCGGCTTCGAAAAGTGCGGTCGTCGACACCACATGCACCGTCGGGAAGACCACCGCGGCGGTCGTGCCGTGGGCCAGCAAGGCGTCGAGGAAGCGGGCCGCCCCTGCGGCGGCCACGGCGGGGTCGGCATGGCGCAATTCGGCGGGGAAGGTGTAGGTGTCCAGCCAGTCCAGCAGGCCGGTGCCGTAGCTGGCGATGACGTCGAGCTGCGGCGCGTGGACGTGGGTGTCGATGAACCCCGGCAGCAGCAGGCGGCCGCAGTGGTCGTGGCGTTCGAAGTCGGGGCCGGGGTCGGCGGTTTGCGCGCCCAGGATGCGGCCGTCATCGTCGACCAGCAGCCAGTGGTCGGGGCGCAAGCGCACGCCGACGGGGTCCGTGCTTTGCCATGCCGGCGTGGCGGTGAAATCCAGGAGATCGGCGCGGATGGCGAGCAAGGGACAGACTCCGGAGGGTTCGATGCAGCAGGAAGCCCGCAGATGGTAGGCCAGCCGCTGGCCATCCCTTGTGGCGGCGCGGTGGCGCGGCGGCCCGGCACTTGCTGGGCCCCAGGCAGGCTGCGGCCCGCGCACTATCCTTGCCACGCTGCTGGCTCTCAGAAAGACCCCCACGATGACGACACCGCCACGCCCCATCCGCTTCTGGCACCAGGGTGCTGTCGTCGACGTGGCGGGCGTGCCCGCCACCCGCACGGTGCTGGCCTGGCTGCGCGAAGACGCCCGCTGCACCGGCACCAAGGAAGGCTGCGCCGAGGGTGATTGCGGCGCCTGCACGGTGGTGGTGGGCGAGCTCGATGACCAGGGCGCCCTGGTCCTGAAGCCGGTCAATGCCTGCATCCAGTTCCTGCCCACGCTCGACGGCAAGGCCTTGTTCGCGGTCGAAGACCTGGCGCCCGCCCGCGGCGCGCTGCACCCGGCCCAGGCGGCGATGGTGGCCTGCCACGGGTCGCAATGCGGCTTCTGCACCCCGGGTTTCGTGATGTCGCTGTGGGCCTGCTACGAGCGCCACCAGCAGGCCGGCAGCGTGCCGACGCGCCAGCAACTGGCCGACGACCTGGCCGGCAATCTGTGCCGCTGCACGGGCTACCGGCCCATCCTGGACGCCGGGCAGCAGATGTTCGAAGCGCCCGCCGTGAGACTCGACCGCGAACCGGTGCGCGCCGCCTTGCAGCGCCTGCGCGAAGAAGGCCCGCTGACGCTGGACGGCGCCTTCCACGCACCCGGTACGCTGGCCGATTTCGCCACCCTGCGCGCTGCCCGGCCGCAGGCCCGCGTGCTGGCCGGCAGCACCGACATCGGCCTGTGGCTGAACAAGCAGTTCCGCGAACTGGGTGAGTTGATCTACATCGGCAACGTCGCCGAACTGCAGCGCATCGAGGTCACCGACGACGCGCTTCACATCGGCGCCGCCGCCACGCTGGAGGCGGCCTGGGCTGCATTGGCCGCCGAGTGGCCCAGCCTGCGCGAAGTCGGCTTGCGCTTTGCCGCGCTGCCGGTGCGCAGCGTGGGCACGATGGGCGGCAACGTGGCCAATGGTTCGCCCATCGGCGATGCCGCGCCGGTGCTGATCGCGCTGGGCGCGCACATCCTGTTGCGGCGCGGCGATGCCACGCGCAGCCTGCCGCTCGAGGACTTCTACCTGGCTTATATGCAAAACGCGCTGCAGCCCGGCGAATTCGTGCAGGCCTTGTCGGTGCCGCGGCGCGGCGCACGGGCCCAGCAGGTGCGCGGCTACAAGATCAGCAAGCGCCACGACAGCGACATTTCGGCGGTCTGCATCGGCCTGTCACTGGAACTCGACGGCGAACGCATCGCTGCCGTGCGCATCGCCTGTGGCGGCATGGCCGGCACCGTGCAGCGGGCGTGGCAGACCGAAGCGGCACTGCAAGGCCAGCCCTGGTCCGAGGCCACGTTGCAGGCCGCGCAAGCCGCCCTGGCGCGCGATTTCACACCGCTGTCCGACATGCGCGCCAGCGCCGCCTACCGCATGCAGGTGGCGCAGAACCTGTTGCGCCGCGCCTGGCTGGAGACGCGGGCCACCAACCCGCTGCCCGCCAGCGCGACCTGCGTCTGGGCGCGTGAGGAGGCCGCATGAACAAGCCCGCTGATCTGCCCCCGCCGCTGACGGCGGGCGCTCCGCTGCCGGCCGCTTACCCGCAGGTCGGCGTCAGCCGCCCGCACGAGTCGGCCCATCTGCACGTCGCCGGTGCCGCGCCCTACACCGACGACCTGCCCGAACTGGCCGGCACGCTGCATGCCGCGCTGGGCCTGTCGACCATCGCGCACGGCGTGATCGAGGGCATCGATGTTGCGGCGATCCGCGCGCTGCCCGGTGTCGTCGACGTCTTCACGGCGCGCGACATTCCCGGCGCCAACGACTGCGGTTCGCTGGTCCACGACGACCCCATCCTGGCCGGTGAGGCGGGCGACACGCTGCGCTACGTCGGCCAGCCGGTGTTCGCGGTCGTCGCCCGCACGCGCGACGCCGCACGCCGCGCCGCCGCAAAGGCCAGGGACGTGATCCGCGCCCGGCCGCTGCCGCCCATCCTGACGCCGCAGGCTGCGCATGCCGCGCAGCAGTACGTGGTGCCGCCGATGCACCTGCAGCGCGGCCAGGCCCAGGCGGCCATCGCCGCAGCGCCGCACCGCCTGCAAGTCAGCTTCGATGTCGGTGGCCAGGAGCAGTTCTACCTGGAAGGCCAGATCAGCTATGCGCTGCCGCAGGAAGACGGCGGCATGAAGGTCCTGTGCAGCACCCAGCACCCCAGCGAGATGCAGCACCTGGTGGCTCACGCGCTGCACCGGCCGGCGCACGCGGTCCAGGTGGAATGCCGGCGCATGGGCGGCGGTTTCGGCGGCAAGGAATCGCAGTCGGGCCTGTTCGCCTGCGTGGCGGCCATCGCTGCCGCGCGCTTGCAGGCGCCGGTGAAGTTGCGCGTCGACCGCGATGACGATTTCATGATCACCGGCCGGCGCCACTGCTTCCATTACGACGCCGAGGTGGGCTACGACGCCGCCGGTCGCATCCTGGGCGCCGAGGCCACCTTCATCAGCCGCGCCGGGCATTCGGCCGACCTGTCGGGCCCGGTGATGACGCGTGCGCTGTGCCACTTCGACAACGCCTACTGGTTGCCGAACGTGGCGCTGCACGGCTACTCGGGCAAGACCAACACGCAGAGCAACACCGCTTTCCGCGGCTTCGGTGGGCCGCAGGGCGCCATCGCCATCGAATACCTGATCGACAGCGTGGCCCGTGCCCTGGGCCGAGACCCGCTGGAAGTCCGGCGCGCGAACTACTACGGCACCGACACCCACAACGTCACGCCCTACGGCCAGGTGGTGGACGACAACATCATCCACGTGCTGACCGACGACTTGGCGGCCAGCAGCGACTACACGGCGCGTCGTGCGGCCGTCGCCGCCTTCAACGCCCGCAGCCCGGTCTTGAAGAAGGGCCTGGCGCTGACGCCGCTCAAGTTCGGCATCAGCTTCAATGTCGTGCACCTGAACCAGGCCGGCGCGCTGGTGCACGTCTACACCGACGGCAGTGTGCTGGTGAACCATGGCGGCACCGAGATGGGCCAGGGCCTGAACACCAAGGTGGCGCAGGTGGTGGCGCATGAACTGGGCTTGCCGCTGCAGCGCGTGCGCAGCACCGCCACCGACACGCAGAAGATCGCCAACACCAGCGCCACGGCGGCCAGCACCGGCAGCGACCTCAACGGCAAGGCCGCGCAGGATGCGGCGCGCCAGATCCGCGAACGGCTGTCTGTTTTCGCGGCGGCCCGGTGGGGCGGCGCTGCGGCCGATGTGCGCTTCGCCGACGACAGCGTGGCCGTCAACGGCCACAGGCTGCCCTTCGCCGAGGTCGTCAACGCCGCCTATTTCGCCCGCGTGCAGTTGTGGAGCGACGGCTTCTACACCACGCCCGGCCTGAGCTGGGACCGCGCCACGCTGCAGGGCCGGCCCTTCTACTACTACGCCTACGGCGCCGCCGTCAGCGAGGTGCTGGTGGACACGCTGACCGGCGAATGGAAGCTGCTGCGCGCAGACCTGCTGCAGGACGCCGGCAGCTCGCTGAACCCGGCGCTGGACATCGGCCAGGTCGAAGGCGCCTTCATCCAGGGCATGGGCTGGCTGACCATGGAAGAACTCGTCTGGCACCCGGCCGACGGCTCGCCCAAGGCCGGCACGCTTTCCACCCACGCCCCCAGCACCTACAAGATCCCCACCGCCAACGACAGCCCGGCGGTCTTCACCACGCGGCTGTTCAACCGGCCCAATGTGCAGGACAGCATCCACCGCAGCAAGGCCGTCGGCGAGCCGCCCTTGCTGCTGCCCTTCAGCGTTTTCTTCGCCATCCGCGACGCCGTCTCGGCGGTCGCCGGCCACCGTGTCGACCCGCCGCTGCAGGCCCCGGCCACCAGCGAGGCCATCCTGCGCGCGATCACCGCCGTCCAGTCGGCTCGGCCCAGCCCGTTGTGACAGCGGCGGAACTGCAGGCCGCCGCCTGGCGCTGGCAGGCAGCCGGGACGCCGGCCGTGGTCGTGGAGGTGAGCGCGGCACGCGGCTCGGTGCCGCGCGGCGACGGCACACGCATGCTGGTGTCGGCCGACGCGGTGCTGGGCACCTTGGGTGGCGGCCACCTGGAACTGCAGGCCATCGCGCAGGCCCGCGGCCTGATCGCCAGCGCTGCGGGCAGCCACCGCCAGCACCTGGCGCTGGGACCGTCGCTGGGCCAGTGCTGCGGCGGTGCGCTGGACCTGCACTATGCGCCGCTGCAGGCCGCGGACGTGGCCGCCTGGGCGCTGCCACTGCCGCGCTTCACGCTGCAGTTGTATGGCGCCGGGCATGTCGGGCGGGCCATCGCGAAACTGCTGGCCGACATCGATTGCCGGGTGCAGTGGATCGACGAACGCGAGAGCGAATTCCCGCCGGGTCCGCTGCCGCCCCACATCGAGCGGCTGTGCGTCGAACCGGTCGAGGCCGAAGTCTCGCAAGCGCCGCCGGGCAGCTGCTATCTCGTTCTGACCCACAGCCATGAGCTGGACCTGGCGCTGACCCAGGCCATCCTGGCCCGCGGCGATTTCGCCTGGTTCGGACTGATCGGATCGCGCACCAAGCGGGCGCGGTTCGAGCGTCGTTTGCGTCAGCGCGGCGTGGCCGAGAGCCTGATCGCGCGCATGGTCTGCCCGATCGGCCTGGCCGGTATCTCGGGCAAGGAACCGGCGGTCATCGCCGTGGCGGTGGTGGCGCAATTGCTGATGCGATGATGCGCAGACCGTGGCCGCTGTAAGGTCGCTGCCAGCCGCCAGGTGCCCACTTCGGGTTGCTGATGTGCAAACCTACCCCCTAACTTCAGGAGACAAGACATGACCCAACGTGATGTGGTGGTGCTCGGCGCAGTTCGCTCAGCCATCGGAACCTTCAACGGCGGCCTGGCCGATATCGAACCGGCCGAACTGGCCGGCACCGTGATGAAGGCAGCGGTCGAACGCTCGGGCGTCGACCCCAAAGCCATCAACTATGTGACGGTGGGCAACACCATTCCCACCGAATCCCGTTTTGCCTACGTGGCCCGCGTGGCCAGCATCCAGGCCGGCCTGCCGATGGACAGCGTGGCCATGGCCGTGAACCGCCTGTGCAGCTCGGGCCTGCAGGCCATCGTGACGACGGCGCAGAACATCCTGCTCGGTGATTGCGACTATGGCGTCGGCGGCGGCGTGGAAGTGATGAGCCGCGGCGGCTACCTCAGCACCGCCATGCGCAGCGGCGCGCGCATGGGCGACACCAAGCTCATCGACACCATGGTGGCCACGCTGACCGACCCCTTCGGCGTGGGCCACATGGGCATCACGGCCGAAAATCTGGCCACCAAGTGGGGCATCACCCGCGAACAGCAGGACCAGCTGGCGGTGGACTCGCACCGCAAGGCGGCCGCGGCCATCGCCGAAGGCCGCTTCAAGAGCCAGATCGTTCCCATCGTGAAGCAGACGCGCAAGGGCGAAGTCGTCTTCGACACCGACGAACACGTCAAGGCCGCGACCACCCTGGAGACGCTGAGCAAGATGAAGCCGGCGTTCAAGAAGGACGGCTCGGTGACGGCCGGCAATGCCTCGGGCATCAACGACGGTGCGGCCTTCTTCGTGCTGGCCGATGCCGCTGTGGCCGCTGCGGCCGGCCACAAGCCGCTGGCCCGGCTGGTCAGCTACGCCGTGGCCGGCGTGCCCAACGAGATCATGGGCGAAGGCCCGATCCCGGCGACCAAGCTGGCGCTGAAGAAGGGCGGCCTAACGCTGGACCAGATCGACGTCATCGAAAGCAACGAGGCCTTCGCCGCCCAGGCCATCGCCGTGGCGCGCGGGCTGGAGTTCGACATGCGCAAGGTCAACCCCAACGGCGGCGCGATTGCCCTGGGCCACCCCATCGGCTGCAGCGGCGCCTTCCTGGCCACCAAGGCCCTCTACGAGCTGCACCGCACCGGCGGGCGCTACGCGCTGGTGACGATGTGCATCGGCGGCGGGCAGGGCATCGCAGCGGTGTTCGAGCGCCTGTAGACCGTGACGGCGGTGGGTCCCGGAAGCCGACAGCCTGGCTGCCGGGCCTCAGAGCAGAGTCATGTAGTCGGTGGACACCGAGCCCAGTTTGTCCAGGCCGTTGCGCTGCAACGCTGCCGGGTGGTGATGTCCACCCGGCAGCCAGCTTCGCAGGTAGCAGCTGGCCGCGAAGCCCGCCCACTTGATGCCCGGTAAAACCGCCAGGCCCTGGGCAGCGTAGACGCTGGCCAGCGACCACAGGCGCAGTGCCGCCAGTTCGGTGGCGATGTGCTTGAGCGCATAGCCCTTGTGGCGCCGGCCATAGGCGCGCAGCAGGGGTGATTTCGGGAGGATCGTGGTCTTGTCCATGATGCGGACCTGCCACAAGCGGCGTTCGACCATGCTCAGGCCGGTGGTGACGCTGTTGGCAAGCTGCGCGTTCGGCACGTGGTGGCGGGCGGTGATGGCCGGGTGGTGCAGCAGGTACCGCGCGTTGTCGAGCAAGCGCAGGAAGAGGTCGTGGTCGCTTTCCCAGCGGATCGACTCATCGCGGCCGCCCACGCGAACATAGAGGTCCCGCCGCACCATCAGGCAGTTGCAGTGGCAAAAGCCACCCGCCAGCAGGGCTTCTTCGATGTCGAGTGCATAGGCGCCGGCTGCATCGGGCTGGCGGCCACGTGCCCGCAACAGGCCTTCGAGGGCCCCGAGCCAGCCTGCAGGGGAGACCAGCCTGCCGTCGCGCATGGCGTCCTGGTTGGTCATGTACAGGTCGGTCTGGCGGCCCGCGGCGACCTCACGGCCGAGGATGTCCGCAGCGCGCTCCAGGTGGGCCGGATCGGTCCACAAATCGTCGTCATCCACAAAGCAGACGTATTCGCCGCGCGCCATCTCGACACCCTGGTTCATCGTGTAGGCCGACCCGTGTCCGCGCGGCCGGGCCATGAGGGTCGTGCTGCGCAGCCGATCGCCGATGCGGGCCTGCACGGCTGCGAGCAGCGCCCCGTACTCGGCCTGGCAGGCGGCGTCCGACCCGTCGTTGACCACGACGATTTCGAAGTCGGTGTGGCGCTGCTGCAAGACCGATTCCAGCGCGGCTGCGAACAGGCCGGGGCGGTTGCGCGTGCAGATGACAACGCTGAATTGGGGAGCGACCAAAGCACAGTTCCTGAGTGTGGCCGGATTGGAACCGCCTTTGCCGCCCCCCGGGCACCCCTCAGGCACGGGTAAACGGCGCGGAGTTGTAAAGAGGTGTTACCGGACGACGACCCTCGGGCTCGCTGCGCCGGCCCGTGCAGCGGGTCTGGCGGCCGGCGTGGGCTTGCGCACAGACGGTGGCCGGGCGCCGAACGAAGCTGGCACCCGTTTCATCCTCATGAGCCCACCATGATCCAACACCTGTTGCTTTCCCTGCCCAACCGCGGCGCCTGCGCCGTGACCCTGGTGCTGGCTGCCGCGCTGAGTCCCATCCTCGCCGACGCGGCCACGCCGGACGCCGCTGAACTCACCTACCAGAGCGACCGCGCGAACTGCCAGGCCGGTCGCAGCCAGCAAGAGCTGCAGGCCTGCCTGCGCGAAGCGGCTGCGGCGCGCAGCGCCGACCGCAAGGGCCTGTTGACGACGGAAACGCCGCAGGTTCTCCGTGGCAACGCCAGGCTGCGGTGCCAGGCTCAGGCCGCCGGCCCCGACCGCACGGCCTGCGAACGCATGGTGCAGGGCGAGGGCCGGGTGTCGGGCAGCGTCGCGGCCGGTGGCGAACTGCATGAACTGACGACCGTGGTGCCGCCCAAGGGCCCCGCCCAGCGGGAAGTTCCAATCCCGCCTGCGCCCCCCGGCGGCGCCCTGAAGTCGGTGCCCTGAAATGCCCCATCTGCCACGCGCTGGCGGCGCGGGCTGACGGTCAGCCGTGGGACGCTTCGAAGGCCTTCATGTAGTCCACCAGCGCCTGCACGCCAGCGAGAGGCATGGCGTTGTAGATCGAGGCCCGCATGCCGCCCACGATGCGGTGGCCCTTCAGTTGCACCAGGCCGCGCTCCTCGGCGCCCTTCAGAAAGGCCGCGTCGAGTGCGGCGTCGTGCAGGAAGAAGGTCACGTTCATCAGACTGCGGCAATCGCGCACCACCGTCGTCTTGTAGAAGGCCGTGCTGTCCAGGTGGTCGTACAGCAGTGCCGCCTTGGCCCGGTTGTGCACTTCCATCGCGGCCAGGCCGCCCTGGGCCTGGATCCACTTGAAGACCAGCCCGGCGATGTAGATCGCGTAGGTGGGCGGCGTGTTGAACATGCTGTCGTGGTCGGCCACGATCTGGTAGTCGAAGGCGCTGGGCGTGCAGGGCAGGGCCAGGCCGATGAGGTCGTCGCGCACGATGACCAGGGTCAGGCCGGCCGGGCCGATGTTCTTCTGCGCGCCGCCGTAGATCAGGCCGTACTTCGACACCTCCACCGGCCGCGACAGGATGCTGCTGGACATGTCGGCTACCAGCGGCACGGCGCCCACCTCGGGCGCCTGGTCGTACTCGACGCCGCCTATGGTCTCGTTGCTGCAGATGTGCACGTAGGCGGCGGCCGGGTCGAGTTGCCAGTTGCTGCGCGGCGGGATGCAGGTGTAGTGCGCGTCGGCGCTGCTGGCCGCCACGTTCACGGCGCCGTATTTGCGCGCTTCCTCGATGGACCGCAGGCTCCAGGCGCCGGTATCGATGTAGTCGGCGCTGGCGCGGCCGCGCAGCAGGTTCATCGGCACGATGGCGTTTTCAGCGATGGCGCCGCCCTGCATGAACAGGGTCTTGTAGTGGGCCGGCACGCCCAGCAATTCACGCAGCAGGGCTTCGGCTTCTTCGGCGATGCCCATGAAGGCCTTGCCGCGGTGGCTCATCTCCATCACCGAAACGCCGGTGCCGTGCCAGTCCAGCATCTCCTCGGCGGCCTGGCGCAACACCACCTCGGGCAGGGCGGCCGGGCCGGGGCTGAAATTGAATACGCGGGTCATGCAGGGCTCTCCGGATAGGCTGGGTGCGCACGGATTATCCGGCGGCCTACATTGACGGGCGTCAAGCCGCAGGGCGGCTTCGCTGCCTACAGTGCTGTCACCGGCGCCGGACCGTTTTCGGTGCGCAGAAAGGCCCTCCATGTACAAGCACCTTCTGGTTCCCATCGACGGCAGCGAACTGTCCGAGCGCGCCGCAGCAGCCAGTCTGGGCCTGGCTGCGGTCCTGGGCGCACGCATCACCGCCTTCGTGGCGGAACCCCTGCCGCCGCTGCCCAACGAAACCACCAGCCCCGGCAGCTATCTGCGCACCGCCGAGCAACACCGCGAGCGCACCGAAGTCCATGCCCACGACGCGCTGGCCCGGTTCTCGGCACAGGCCGCTGAGCAGGGCGTGCCTTTCGCCGGCGAATTCCGCCGCGTCAATTCGGTCGACGAGTCCATCGTCGAAGCCGCCACCACCTTCGGCTGCGACCTCATCGTGATGGTCACCCACGGCCGCAGCACCTTCGGCGAACTGCTCTTCGGCTCGCACACCAAGAGCGTGCTCGCACGCAGCAAGCTGCCGCTGCTGGTCCTGCACTGAAATCCGCAGCGTGCCGGGCGCGCTGTGATGCAATGCAGCGCATGCCAGCAACCCCCACCAAGGCCGGCCGCTGGCTGTTCACGCTGGTCTTGTGCATCTGTCTGGCGACCGGGGCCTGGGCGTGAAGGCTCCGTCTTCGGCCCCCGTTCTTCAGGTCCGTGACCTCAGCTTTTCCTACCCCGGCCGGCCGGTCCTCACCGGCTGGTCGGCCGACATCGGCCCGGGCCTGACCTGGGTCCGCGGCAGCAACGGCGCTGGCAAGTCAACCCTGTTGAAGCTGCTGGCCGGCGCGCTGCCGCCGCTGGCCGGGCGCATCGCCGTGCGCGGCCTGGAGCAGGCCGCGTCGCCCCTGGACTACTGCCGCGAGGTCTTCTGGTGCGGCCCCGCCGCTACCGCTTTCGAGCACCTGCGCCCGCTGGAATACTTCGCCTTCCTGCTCAGCCTGTATCCGCGCTTCGACGCGGCTGCGGCGCAGGCGGTCGCGGCCGAACTGGGCTTGACGCCTTTCATGGACAAGCGCCTGCGCGAGCTGTCCACCGGTACGCAGCGCAAGGTCTGGCTGGCGGCGGCCTTCGCCGCCGGCTCGGCCGTGGTGCTGCTGGACGAACCGCTGAATGCGCTGGACATGCGCTCGGTGCGGGGCGTGCGCGCGCGGCTGTTGCGCTGTGCACAGGACGCCACGACGGCCTGGGTCGTGGTCAGCCACGACGGACTGGGCGATGCCCAGCTGCTGGCCACCGAGCTGGCACTGGACGAAACGGCGCGGCCGGCACCGGCCTGACGCTGCGGGCTGCCTGCAACAGGAACGCTGTCCGTGCGCTGGCGTACTTGCCGCCGTGGCAGGGGGGTGCGAGCATCGGGATATTTCAACCCATTGCCAGGAGACCCATATGGCCAAGCCCCTGTTCGACGCCGAAACCCTGATCGCCCAATTCGAGGCCGCCACCGCCAAGCAGGGCGAACAGCTGCGCAAGGCCACGGCCGAGGCCACGATGGCGGCGCTGCAGGGCCGTGAACTGACGCTGAAGAACATCAAGGACGCGCTGAAGACGGTGGCCGAGGCGGCGAGTGCCGGCGTGGCCAAGAACGCGCTGGGCGGCATCCAGCCCGAAGTCTTCCTCGACCAGGCCGTGCACGGCATGGACGACGCCCTGCTGAAGGCGGTGGACGCCAACCGCACCGCGCTGAACACCTTGATGGCGCAAGGCGCCGACCTGTGCGACAAACACCTGACCAAGGCCATGGGCGACCTGGAAAAGATGGAAGACGCGATGTTCAGCGCGGTCAAGAAGGCCGCCGCCGGCGCCGGCGCACCGATGGCCGACGCCTGGGGTCCGGTGCTGGAAAAGATGCAGCTCGGCGGCACGCTGTCGGGCGCCAAGGCGGCCAGCACGGCCGAGGAGATGACCGAGCAGATGCACAGCGCGATGCGCAACACGCGGGCCGCTTCGGTGCGCGCTGCGCAAGCGCTGGCCGAGAGCTACACGGCGATGGTCAGCGGCGTGCTGATCGGCATGCAGGAGGCTCTGCAGAGCAAGCCGGGCAAGAAGAAGTAGGGCTGCCGACCGGGCTCCGGGCTGACCGCATCGAAGTCGGGGCTGCAGGCCCCTTCCGCCCAGGACCTGCGATCTGGCGCCATGCGCTTGCGCTATCGTGCCTGCCATGGCTGCAAGCACCTTCTTCTGGCACGACTACGAGACCTTCGGCCGTGAGCCGCGCCGCGACCGGCCGGCCCAGTTCGCCGGGGTGCGCACCGACGCCGAGCTGAACGAAATCGGCGAGCCGGTGATGGTCTATTGCCAACCCAGCCCCGACAGCCTGCCCGACCCCGAGAGCGTGCTGCTCACCGGCATCCTGCCGCAGCACGCGCTGCAGCAGGGCGTGACCGAGCGCGAATTCGCTGCCGTCATCGAACGCGAGCTGGCGCGCGACGGCACCATCGGCGTGGGCTACAACAGCATCCGCTTCGACGATGAGGTGACGCGCTTCCTGTTCTGGCGCAACCTCATCGACCCCTACGCCCGCGAATGGCAGAACGGCTGCGGCCGCTGGGATCTGATGGACGTGGTGCGCACCACCTGGGCGCTGCGGCCCGAGGGCATCACCTGGCCGACCTACACCGAAGGCGAGATGGCCGGCCGGCCCAGCTTCAAGCTGGAACACCTGACGCAGGCCAACGGCATCGGCCACGAAGCGGCGCACGATGCGCTGTCGGATGTGCGCGCCACGCTGGCGCTGGCGCGCTTGATCAAGACCCGCAACCCCAAGCTGTGGGACTTCTGCCTGCGCCTGCACAAGAAGGACGCGGTGTGGGCCGAGATCGGGGTCAACCGGCCCTTCATCCACCTGTCCACCCGCTACCCCGTGGAGCGCGGCAACCTGGCCGTGGTGTGGCCGCTGGCGCCGCACCCGACGAACAAGAACGAGCTCATCGTCTGGGACCTGTCGCGCGACCCGCGCGAACTGCAGGGCCTGGACGCCGCCACCGTGCGCCGGCGCCTCTACACCCGGCAGAGCGAGTTGCCCGAAGGCGAACTGCGCCTGCCGATCAAGACCATCCACGTCAACAAGTCGCCCATCGTGGTGGGCAATCTGCGCATCGTGGATGGCGTGGCGGGGCGCTGGGGGCTGGACGTGGCGCAGGCGCTGCAGCATGCCGAGCACGCCGCCGCCATCGGCCGCACGCTGGACGCGCTGTGGGCGCAGGTCTACACACGGGCCGAGCAGCCCGCGCCCGACGTCGATGAAGACCTCTACGGCGGCTTCATCAACAACGACGACCGCCGCACGCTGCAGCGTTTGCGCGAACTGGGCGGCGACCCACTGGCCAGCAAGCGGCCGGCCTTCAACGACGCCCGGCTGGACGAGTTGCTGTTCCGCTACCGCGCGCGCAATTTCCCGACCAGCCTGAGCGACGAAGAGCAAGACCGCTGGCTGCAGCACCGTGCCGCTCGCCTGCACGACGGTGCCGGCGGCGCGATGACGCTGGCCACCTACTTCGAACGCATCGACATGCTGGCCGAAGCCGCCGTCGAGCGCGACGACGAGCGTGCGCAGCAACTGCTGGAAGCCTTGGTCGACTACGGCGAGGCCATCGCACCCGACAGGCCCTGAGCCCCTGCGGCCGACGGTGGGGCAGGGTTGCGCCGGATGCGCAAGTGGCGGCGCACTCCGAGCATGGGGGTCGCCGAATCGCGGCTGCCCAACGGAGCGTCAACCATGGCCCAAGTCATCGCCCTGTACAAGAAGCCTGCCGACGTCGCGGCCTTCGACGCGTACTACTTCGGCCAGCACGTGCCGCTGGCCAAGACCCTGCCGGGCCTGCGCAGCTACCGTGTCAGCAGCGGCCCGGTGGCCTCGGCCACGGGCGATTCCGGCCTGCACCTGGTGGCGCTGCTGCAATTCGACAGCCTGGCCGCCATCCAGGCGGCGCTGACCTCGCCCGAAGGCGTGGCCACCGCCGGCGACCTGGCCCATTTCGCGCAGGCCGGGGTCGAGTTGCTGATGTTCGACACGCAGTCGGCCTGATCGACCGGCCGCGCCCGCCGCCGCCAGGCTGCGGGCCGGGTCAGCGCGTGGCGGCCGAAGCGATCGCCGCCGGGGCGCTGGCGCCGCCGCGCTCGGCCGCGCCGCCCAGGCGGGCCAGACCACCGCCTTCGGCCCATTCGCTGTAGCGCCACTCGCCGCCGACCAGCGCCAGCCCGTCGGGCGGCAGGTAGTCGGCCAGCGGGCGCACGGCCACGCCGCGCAGCAGGCTGGCCATGCTGTCGATCCAGATCGGCAGCGCCAGCCCGCCGCCCGACTCGCCTTCGCCCAGGCTCTGCGGGTCGTCGTAGCCCATCCAGGCCACCGCCACCGCGCCGGGCGCGAAGCCGCCGAACCAGGCGTCCACCGCGTCGTTGGTGGTGCCGGTCTTGCCGTAGAGGTCAGGCCGTTGCAGCGTGGCCTGGGCGCGGGCCGCGGTGCCGCGCCGCGTCACGTCGGCCAGCAGCGAATTGACCAGGAAGACATTGCGCGCCGGCACCGCGCGGTTGTCTTCGCTCAGCGCAGGCGCCGGCGGTGCCTCGAAGAGCAGCTTGCCCTGGGCGTCGCTGATGCGTTCGATCAGCACCGGTGTCACACGGTGGCCGCCGTTGGCGAACACGGCGTAGCCGGTGGCCAGTTGCAGCGGCGTGACGCTGCCGGTGCCCAGCGCCAGCGTCAGGTTCTCGGGCTGCTGGGCCATGTCGAAACCGAAGCGCGCCATCCAGTCGCGCGCCGGGCCCAGTCCGACGTGCTGCAGCAGGCGGATGCTGACCAGGTTCTTGCTGCGCACCAGGCCTTCGCGCACGCTGATCTCGCCATCGAACTTGCCGTCGCTGTTCTTCGGGTCCCAACTCGGCGGCGTGCCGTCGGCATTCGTCAGCGGCGCGTCGTTGACCAGCGTTTCGGGCAACACGCCGGTCTCGAAGGCAGCCGAATACAGGAAGGGCTTGAAGCTGGACCCGGGCTGGCGTGCGCCCTTCGTCACGTGGTTGAACTGGCCGCGGCTGAAGTCGAAGCCGCCAACCAATGCGCGCACTCGGCCGGTGTCGGGGTCCAGCGCGACGAAGGCGGCGTTGGCCTCGGGCCACTGCGTCAGCACCCAGTCCATCGTCTTGCCGCGCGCCGCCGGCACCTGCATCAGGCGCACCACCGCGCCGCGGCGGATGGCCAGATCTTGCGGCGCGGTGGCGGCCAGCGCGGACTGCACCCAGCGCAGGCTGTCGCCGCGCACGCTGACCACCTCGCCGCTGGCCAGTTGGGCCGTGATCTCGCGCGGCGTGGCCGCCATCACCATCGCCACGCGCAGGGTTTCGTCGTCCTGCGCGTCCTTCAGGGTCAGGGCCGCCGCCCGCTCGGCCTCGGCGGCGTTGTCGGGCAGGGTGTCCTGGTCCTCGGGGCCGCGCCAGCGCTGCTTGCGCTCGTGGGCGATGACCGCCTTGCGCAGGGCCGCGTAGGCGGCACGCTGGTTCTCGGCACGGATCGAGGTGACCACCCGGATGCCCTCGGTGTAGGCCTTGTCGCCCAGGCGTTCGACCACGGCCAGCCGCGCCATCTCGGCGACATGCTCGGCGTGCACATCGACGAAGCTGGGCTGGCGCACCCGCAGCTTTTCGGCCAGCGCCGCGTCGTGTTCGGCCGGCGTGATCAGCCCGGTCTTCAACATCCGCTGCAACACCCAGCGCTGGCGCTCGGCCGCGCGTTCGGGGCTGGACACGGGGTTGGCGTGGATGGGGTTTTGCGGCAGGCCGGCGATCATCGCGGTCTCGGCCACGCTGAGCTGGTCCAGGGTCTTGCCGAAGTAGATCTGCGCGGCGGCACCCACGCCATAGGCCCGCTGGCCGAGGTAGACCTGGTTCAGGTAGAGCTCCAGGATCTGCTCCTTGCTGAGCGTGTTCTCCAACTGCCGCGACAGCAGCGCTTCCTTGATCTTGCGTTCGGGCGTGCGCCGCGTGCTGAGGAAGAAGGTGCGCGCCACCTGCTGGGTGATCGTCGAAGCACCTTCGGTGCGCCCGCCGGTCAGCTTGGTGAAGACGGCACGCGCCATGCCGCGCCAGCTGAAGCCGGCGTGGCTGTAGAAACCGTCGTCTTCGACCGCCAGCACCGCCGCGGCCATGCGTTTGGGCATCTTGGCGATGGGCACGAACAGCCGCCTCTCGGTGCCGAACTGCGCGATCTCCACGCCGTCGGCGGTCAGGATCTGCAGGTGCTGCAGCGGCCGGTAGTCGGTGGCCTTGTCCAGCGGCGGCAGGTCGCGGCTGTACCAGGCGAAGGCGCCGCCCAGCGCCAGCGCGGCCAGCAGCAGCAGCGCGCCCAGCAGCAGGGTCGTCAGCAGCACGAAGCCGCGTTGATGCGGCCCCGGCCGGCGCGGGTGAGCGCGCCCGATCACGGCGCCAGTTCGTACAGGGCGCTGCCGTTGCCGTTGTCCTTGACCAGCTTGACGCGCGGCTGCTGGGCCAGGTGGGCGATGCCGCCGCTGCCCGAGACGAAGCGCAGCTTCACGCCGGGCACCGCTTCCAGACGCCAGTTGTCGTCGGCGGCCGGGTTCACGACCCGGGCGGTCTTGATGAACTGCACCAGCGCCTCGCGGTTCTCGTCGGGTGCACGCAGCACGATGTTGTTGCCGTCCAGACCCGGGAAGGCATCGCCGCCGCTGGCGCGGTGGCTGTTGGTCACCACCACGAAGCGCGCCTTCTCGTCGATGGGCCGGCCCTGGTAGCGCAGGTCGACGACGCGGTGCGCTTCAGGGTTGGCCAGCTTGCCGCCGCGCTGGTAGCGCGCCGGCTGGGTCACGTCGATGCGGTAGGTGACGCCGTCCAGCGTGTCCAGGAAATAGCCCGGTACCGCGGTGTTGATCAGGTTCTGCTCGGGCGGGCCCTGGGGGTCGATGCGGTTGTAGACCAGGGCCGACATTTCCAGCCATTCGCGCACCTGGGCGCCGGTCACTTCCACGGCCTGCAGGGCGTTCGGGTAGACGTAGATCTCGGCCGCATTGCGCAGGCTCAGCGTGCCCGCCGGGATGTCCACATAGCCGCCGCCGCGCGGGCCGGTCTTGAAGGGCGAGGCCGCCGACAGCAGCGGCAGCCCGGCCTGCGGTGTGCCGGCCAGCGCGCGCTGGGCATAGGCCAGCTGCGCCTGCGCGATCAGCTGCACCGAGGGGTCGTCGCCGACCAGCGAGAAGTAGGTGTGGATGGGCGAGCGCGACTCGCCCAGCGGCGCGCGCATGAAGGCCAGGGTGCCGGCATGCTCGTCGGCCACCAGTTCGGCGACCCGGGGGTCGGACTCGACCAACGGCTTGCGCGTGGCGCGGTCCCAGATGGGGCGGATCTCGCCCCTGCCGCTGCTGACCTTCCAGGCCCCGGCGGTCTTTTGCAGCACCAGGTCGACCACGCCCAGGTGGCTGCCCCAGAAGCCGGGCATCACCGCCGGTATGCCGTTGATGGTGCCGCGCTGCAGGTCGGTCTTGCTGTGGTTCGAGAAGTAGCGCCCCGGGAATTCGCCGTGCGAATGGCCGAAGAGGATGGCGTCGACCCCGGCCTGCTCAGCCAGCCGGGCCACGGCGTTCTCGGCGAAGAAGACCGACTCGCCGAACTCGAAGCCCGAGTGCGCGATGGCCACGATGACGTCGGCCCCGCGGGCCTTCATTTCGGGCAGGAAGTGCTGCGCCGTCTGTATGATGTCGTGGGCTGCGATCTGGCCCGTCAGGCGGTCGCGGTCCCAGACCATCACCTGGGGCGGCACGAAGCCGATGACGCCGACTTTCAGCGGGTGCGCCGCGCCGTTATCGTCGGTGAAGTTGCGTTCCAGGATGACATAGGGCGTGTAGGCGTTCTTGTCGTTGGCCGGGTTGCCGTCGCCGTCTTCCAGATAGAGGTTGGCATTCACATAAGGGAAAGCCGCGCCCGTCAGCGACTGCTTGAGAAAAGGCAGGCCGTAGTTGAACTCGTGGTTGCCGATGTTGGCCGCGTCGTAGCCCAGGCTGTTCATGACCTTGAAGGCCGGGTGCACCTGCCCCGGCTGCAAGGGCCGGACGCGGGCCACGTATTCGCCCATCGGCCCGCCTTGCAGCAGGTCGCCGTTGTCGAAGAGCAGGCTGTTCTTGACCTCGGCGCGCGCCGCTTTGATCAGCGTGGCGGTGCGCGCCAGGCCGTACTCGCCGCTGGGCTTGTCCTGGTAGTAGTCGTAGTCCATCAAGACCATGTGGAGGTCGGTGGTTTCCAGCAGGCGCAGCGTCAGTTGCTGGGCCCAGGCCGGGTGCAACAGGGCCAGGGCGGCGAGCAGGACGAGCAGTCGTTTCTTCATGGGCGATAAAAAGGGGGCAGACGCAGACGCAGGCACGGACCGGCTCCACAGCCTACCGCGTTTGGTGGCACCGGCCGGCGTGGCCGGATTCAGTCGAACCAGACGGCCTGCAGTTCAGCCGGCAGCGGCGACCCGCCGGCCATGGCGCTGCGCTGGGCGCGCTCGATGACCTGCCAGAAATAGCGGTAGCTGGCGCGGTCGTGCAGCCTGTGCTGGTGCTGGATGGGTGCCCACTGCGCGGCCTGGGCGGCGCTGATGATGGCGACGGCCTGCTCCACCTCTTCGGCCGTGGGCGCGAAGGCGGCCACGATGGGCCGGATCTGCGCGGGGTGGATGCTCCACATGCGTGTGTAGCCCAGGCGCATGCGGGCCTGGTCGGCGGCGACGCTGATGGCGGCGCTGTCCTTGAACTCGGTGACCACGCCGTGCGACGGCGTCTTGCCGTGGGCGTGGCAGGCAGCGGCAATCTCCAGCTTGGCGCGCAGCACCAGCGGGTGGTCGAACTGGCCGCCATTCGGGTTCATGCCCATCGCACTTTGCGGGATGGCGCCGCGGTGCGCCGAGACGAAGTCCATCAGGCCGAAGGAGATGGACTCGATGCGCGGCTCGGCCGCGATCGCGAACACCTCGCGCAGCGCGCCGTGGGTTTCGACCAGCACGTGCAGCGGCACGTCGCCGCCGCCCAGGCTGTCGATCAGCGCGATGGCGTGCTGCACCTGGCCCAGGTTCTCGGGCTTGGGCAGCATCAGATAGGCCGGCCGGCGTGCGGCGCGCAGCACGGTGCTGACGACGTCGGCGAAGCGAGGGTGCGTCACCGTGAGCAGGCGGACGCCGACCCGGCCGTGGCGGTTGTCGGGGCCGCCCAGCAGGGCGGCGATCAACTGGGCCTGGTCTATTTCGGCGCCCACCGGGGCGCCGTCCTCGTTGTCCAGCGTCACGTCGAAGACCGGCCCCAGCTCGGCCTGTAACTGCAAGCTCTTGGTCATGCGTGGCTCGACGCCGGCATAGTGGTCGCAAACCGGCAGCGTGGGCGCTGCCTCGTGGGCGCCGAAGAGCGCCGCGCGGGGGCTGGTCGAAGGCGTCAAAGCAGGTGCTTGACGCCGTCCTGCTCGCCGGTCAGTTCGGCCAGCGTCTTGTCGATGCAGGCCTGGCTGAATTCGTCGATGGGCAGGCCTTCGACGATCTTGTACTTCCCGCCCTCGGTGGTGACGGGAAAGCCGAACATCACGTCCTTCGGAATGCCGTATTCGCCGTTGCTGGGCACGCCCATGGTGACCCATTTGCCGGTGGTGCCCAGCGCCCAGTCGCGCATGTGGTCGATGGCGGCATTGGCCGCGCTGGCTGCGGAGGACAGGCCGCGCGCTTCGATGATGGCGGCGCCGCGCTTGCCCACGGTGGGCAGGAAGGTGTCCTTGTTCCAGGCCTGGTCGTTGATCATGTCCTTGACCGAGGCGCCGTCGACCGTGGCGAAGCGGTAGTCGGCGTACATCGTCGGGCTGTGGTTGCCCCACACGGCCAGCTGCTTGATCGCGGCCACCGGCTTGCCGGTCTTGGCCGCGATCTGGCTGGCGGCGCGGTTGTGGTCCAGGCGCAGCATGGCGGTGAAGTTCTCGCGCGGCAGGTTCGGCGCGCTCTTCATCGCGATGTAGGCGTTGGTGTTGGCCGGGTTGCCCACCACCAGCACCTTGACGTTGCGGCTGGCCACGGCGTCCAGGGCCTTGCCCTGGGCGGTGAAGATGGCGCCGTTGATGGCCAGCAGTTCGGCCCGCTCCATGCCCGGGCCGCGGGGGCGCGAACCGACCAGCAGCGCGTAGTCGGCGTCTTTGAAGGCCGTCATCGGGTCGCCGTGGGCTTCCATGCCAACCAGCAACGGGAAGGCGCAGTCGTCCAGTTCCATCATCACGCCGCGCAGCGCCTTCTGCGGGCCCTCGACGGGCACTTCCAGCAACTGCAGGATCACCGGCTGGTCCTTGCCCAGCATCTCGCCGCTGGCGATGCGAAACAGCAGGGCGTAACCGATCTGGCCGGCAGCGCCGGTGACGGCCACACGGACGGGCTTTTTGGTGGACATGCGAGTCTCCTGGAGGGGGGTGTGACGGGCCGCCAAGCTTGGCAGCCTGGCGGAATCCATGATTCTAGACAGCCGACCCTGACTGCACTCTTATGTCTTATGGATGACAATCCTTGCATGCCACCCCGCGCCGACAACCTTGCAAGGACCGACCTGCCGGCTGGCCCGGCCTTCAGTCCGCTGTACCGGCAGATCAAGGCCCTGCTGCTGCTGCGTCTGCAGGAGGGCGACTGGCAGCCGGGGCAGGTGATCCCCAGCGAGGTCGAATTGGCCGCGCGCTACCGCGTCAGCCAGGGCACGGTGCGCAAGGCCATCGACGAGATGGCGGCCGAGAACGTGCTGGTACGGCGCCAGGGCAAGGGCACCTTCGTGGCCACGCACGCCGAGCAGGCCACGCAATACCGGTTTCTGCGCCTGACGCCCGACGACGGTTCGCCGCCGGCGCTGCAGCGCAAGCTGCTGGCCTGTCGGCGCATGCGCGCACCGGCCGATGTGGCGCTGCTGCTGGGGCTGAAGGCGGCCGAGTCGGCGGTGCAGGTCCGGCGGCTGTTGCTGAACGGCGCCACGCCCGTGGTGCTCGACGACATCTGGCTGCCGGGCGCGGCCTTCAAGGGCTTGACGGTGGAACGCCTGGAGGCCTGGCGCGGCCCGATGTACCGCCTGTTCGAGGCCGAGTTCGCCGTGCACATGATCCGGGCCGAGGAAAAAATCCGCGCCGTGCCGGCCGCGACGGAAGAAGCCGCTTTGCTGCAACTGCCTTTGGGCGCGCCGCTGCTGTCCGTCGAGCGCCTGTCGTATACCTACGGCGACCGTCCGGTCGAACTTCGCCGCGGCCTGTACCAGACCGCGTCCCACCACTACCGCAATGAGCTGATCTGACTTTTATCGCTGACATTCGCGGCTGTAAGTTTGGCGCTGCTGCATTGCAATAAACTCCTCTGGTTTCACGCGGTTCGAGAGCAACAAGATGCCTGAGATGACAAAACAAAGACCCGGAACGATGCGGCTGGTCGACGCGCTCCAGTACCGTTTGCCCCTGGCGGGCGTGGTGTCCATCCTGCACCGCGCCAGCGGCCTGATGATGTTCGTGCTGCTGCCGCTGATCATCTGGTTCTTCGACGTCAGCCTCACCTCGGAGATCACCTACGCGCGCTTCACCAGTGCCTTCGAAGCCGGTATCGGCTTCGTGCCCGGCGTGCTGGTCAAGGTCGTGGTGCTCGGGCTGATCTGGGCCTTTCTGCACCACTTCATCGCCGGTGTTCGCCACCTCTGGATGGACGCCACGCACAGCGTGAGCAAGGAATTCGGGCGCCAGTCGGCCGTCGTCACGCTGGCCCTCAGCGTGCTGCTGACGCTGGTGCTGGGCGCCAAGCTCTTCGGTTTTTATTGAGTTGAGGCACAAGACCATGTCGGTTGATTTCGGTTCCCGGCGCGTCGTCGTCGGCGCTCATTACGGTCTGCGCGACTGGCTGAGCCAGCGCGTGACCGCCACGCTGATGGCGCTGTACACCGCGCTGCTGCTGGCGCAGCTGCTGTTCGGCGGTCCGCTGGGTTACGACCGCTGGGCCGGCATCTTTTCCGCGCAATGGATGAAGGTCTTCACCTTTGTCATCCTGCTGTCCCTGGGCTGGCATGCCTGGGTCGGCATGCGCGATATCTGGATGGACTACGTGAAGCCTGCGGCGCTGCGCCTGGTGTTGCAGGTGTTCACCATCGTCTGGCTCATCGGCTGCATGGGCTGGGCCATCCAAGTGCTCTGGAGACTTTGAAAAAATGGCGCTGACTTCTTCCCTTCCCCGTCGCAAGTTCGACGTCGTCATCGTCGGTGCCGGCGGCTCTGGCATGCGCGCCTCGCTGCAACTGGCCCTGGCCGGCTTGAACGTGGCGGTGCTGTCCAAGGTCTTCCCGACGCGCTCGCACACGGTGGCCGCGCAAGGCGGCATCGGTGCCTCGCTGGGCAATATGGCCGAGGACAACTGGCACTACCACTTCTACGACACCGTCAAGGGTTCGGACTGGCTGGGCGACCAGGATGCCATCGAGTTCATGTGCCGCGAAGCGCCCAAGGTGGTCTACGAGCTCGAGCACTTCGGCATGCCCTTCGACCGCAACCCCGACGGCACCATCTACCAGCGCCCCTTCGGCGGCCACACCGCCAACTACGGCGAAAAGCCGGTGCAACGGGCCTGCGCCGCGGCCGACCGCACCGGCCACGCCATGCTGCACACGCTGTACCAGCAGAACGTCAAGGCGCGCACCAATTTCTTCGTCGAGTGGATGGCGCTGGACCTGATCCGCGATGCCGACGGCGACGTGCTGGGCGTCACCGCGCTGGAGATGGAAACCGGCGATGTCCACATCCTGGAAGCCAAGACCACGCTGTTCGCCACCGGTGGCGCCGGCCGCATCTTCGCGGCATCGACGAATGCCTTCATCAACACCGGCGACGGCCTGGGCATGGCTGCCCGCGCCGGCGTGCCGCTGGAAGACATGGAGTTCTGGCAGTTCCACCCCACCGGCGTGCACAACGCCGGCGTGCTGCTGACCGAAGGCTGCCGCGGTGAAGGCGCCATCCTGCGCAACAGCAACGGCGAACGATTCATGGAGCGTTACGCACCGACGCTGAAGGACCTGGCGCCGCGCGACTTCGTGTCGCGCTGTATGGACCAGGAAATCAAGGAAGGGCGCGGCTGCGGTCCGAACAAGGACTACATCGACCTCGACCTGACCCACCTGGGCGGCGACACCATCATGAAGCGCCTGCCCAGCGTGCTGGAGATCGGCCACAACTTCGCCAACGTCGACATCACCAAGGAACCCATCCCGGTCGTGCCGACCATCCACTACCAGATGGGTGGCATCCCCACCAACATCCACGGCCAGGTGGTAGCGCCCAAGGACGGCAACCCGAACAGCGTCATCAACGGCTTCTATGCGGTGGGCGAATGTTCCTGCGTCAGCGTGCACGGTGCTAACCGCCTGGGCACCAATTCGCTGCTCGACCTGCTGGTCTTCGGCCGTGCGGCGGGCAACCACATCGTCGAGTTCAACCAGAAGAACAAGACCCACAAGCCGCTGCCGGCCGACGCCGCCGACGCCTCGCTGGCGCGCCTGGCCCGCCTGGACAGCAGCACCAGCGGCGAGTATGCGCAGGACGTGGCCAACGACATCCGCGACACCATGCAGCAGTACGCCAGCGTGTTCCGCACGCAGGCCATGATGGACGAAGGCGTGGCCAAGATCGCAGCGCTGGCCGAGCGCGTGAAGGCCATCGGACTGAAGGACAAGAGCAAGGTCTTCAACACCGCGCGCATCGAGGCGCTGGAAGTCGACAACCTGATCGAGAGCGCCCGCGCCACGATGGTCTCGGCGGCCGCCCGCAAGGAAAGCCGCGGCGCCCACAGCGTCGACGACTACGGTGACACCCCGGAGTTCCCGAACGGCCGCAACGACCCCGTGTGGATGAAGCACACCTTGTGGTACGCCGACGGCGACCGCCTGGACTACAAGCCGGTCCAGCTGAAGCCGCTGACCGTCGATTCCGTTCCCCCGAAGGTTCGCACCTTCTGAAGAGGCAATTTCCATGGCCCTGCGCACTTTCCAGATCTACCGCTACGACCCCGATACCGACGAGAAGCCGCGCATGCAGACGCTGCAGGTCGAACTCGACGGCCACGAGCGCATGCTGCTCGACGTGCTGAACAAGCTGAAGGCGGTCGATCCCTCCTTGAGCTTCCGGCGCAGCTGCCGCGAGGGCGTCTGCGGTTCCGACGCGATGAACATCAACGGCAAGAACGGTCTGGCCTGCCTGACCAATATGCTGACGCTGCCCGGGACCATCGTTCTGAAACCTCTGCCGGGGCTGCCCGTGATCCGCGACCTGATCGTGGACATGACGCTGTTCTTCAAGCAGTACCACTCGATCAAGCCCTACCTGGTCAATGACACGCAGCCGCCCGAGAAGGAACGTCTGCAAAGCCCCGAGGAACGCGACGAGCTGAACGGCCTGTACGAGTGCATCCTGTGCGCATCGTGTTCGACCAGCTGCCCCAGCTTCTGGTGGAACCCCGACAAGTTCGTCGGCCCGGCCGGTCTGCTGCAAGCCTACCGCTTCATCGCCGACAGCCGTGACCACGACACCGCCGGCCGCCTGGACAACCTGGAAGACCCTTACCGGCTCTTCCGCTGCCACACGATCATGAATTGCGTCGACGTCTGCCCCAAGGGCTTGAACCCGACCAAGGCCATCGGCAAGATCAAGGAGCTGATGGTTCGTCGAACCATCTAGGCCTGAAGATGGAAACGCGATTGGGGGAAAGGGAACTCAGCAAGCTGCGCTGGCGTTGCCGCCGCGGACTGCTGGAGAACGATCTCTTCATCCAGCGTTTCTTCCAGCAGCACGAAAAGACGATCACGACCAGGCAGGCTGCGGGGATCACCACCCTGATGGACCTGGCCGACAACGACCTGCTGGACCTCTTGCTTCGCCGCAAGGAGCCGCAGGGCGAGGTCGACACCGCCGAAGTGCGGGACGTGCTGGCGCAGATGCGCCAGCCCTTACCCACCCTACCGAACTGAAGAAAGGTTAGCCGCGATGATTCCCTCCGACGTGAAAGCCACCCTGTCGTTCTCGGACGGCAGCCCCAGCATGGATCTGCCGCTGTACAAGGGCAGCATCGGCCCGGATGTCATCGACATCCGCAAACTCTACGCCCAGACTGGCAAGTTCACCTACGACCCCGGTTTCCTGAGCACGGCTTCGTGCAACAGCACCATCACCTACATCGACGGTGACAAGGGCGAGTTGCTGTACCGCGGCTACCCCATCGAGCAACTGGCGAAGAACTGCGACTTCCTGGAAACCTGCTACCTGCTGCTGAAGGGCGACCTGCCCGACGCGACGCAGAAGACCGACTTCACCAAGCTCGTCACCAACCACACGATGGTCAACGAGCAGATGCAGTTCTTCCTGCGCGGGTTCAGGCGCGACGCGCACCCGATGGCCGTGATGACGGGCTTGGTCGGCGCCTTGTCGGCCTTCTACCACGACAGCACCGACATCCATAACCCGCAGCACCGCGAGATCTCGGCCATCCGCCTGATCGCCAAGATGCCCACGCTGGTGGCCATGGCCTACAAATACGGCATCGGCCAGCCCTTCATCTACCCGAAGAACGACCTGTCGTATTCGGCGAACTTCATGCGCATGATGTTCGCCACGCCTTGCGAAGAGTACGTGCCCAACGAAGTGCTGGTGCGCGCCATCGACCGCATCTTCATCCTGCACGCCGACCACGAGCAGAATGCCAGCACGTCGACCGTGCGCCTGTGCGGCAGTTCGGGCACCAACCCCTTCGCGGCCATCGCAGCCGGTGTGGCCTGCCTGTGGGGCCCGGCGCACGGTGGCGCCAACGAAGCGGCGCTGAACATGCTGAAAGACATCCAGCGCAACGGCGGCGTCGAGAAGATCGGCGAGTTCATCAAGCAGGTGAAGGACAAGAACTCCAACGTCAAGCTGATGGGCTTCGGCCACCGGGTCTACAAGAACCACGACCCGCGTGCCACGCTGATGCGCGAGACCTGCCACGAGGTGCTCACCGCCTTGGGCCTGCACGATGACCCGCTGTTCAAGCTGGCCATGGCGCTGGAAAAGATCGCGCTGGAAGACGACTACTTCATCAGCCGCAAGCTCTACCCGAACGTCGATTTCTACTCGGGCATCGTGCAAAGCGCGCTGGGCATCCCGGTCAGCCTGTTCACCGCCATCTTTGCGCTGGCCCGCACCGTGGGCTGGATCGCGCAGCTCAACGAGATGATCGGCGACCCCGAGTACAAGATCGGCCGTCCGCGCCAGCTCTTCGTCGGTTCGCCGCGGCGCGACGTGCAGCCCATCGCCAGCCGCTGAACCGCCGGCAGACCATGTATGAGGCCACCGCGAGGTGGCCTTTTTGTTGCACGCGCCGCAGCCCTTGCGGCGCAGCGCCGGCTTACTTCAGGCCTTGGGCCAGCAGGCCGACGATGCGCTTGGCGTTGTCGCCGGTGTCCACCGCACCGGTGGCGGTCTGCACCGACAGATTGGTTTTTTCGCCGGCGCTCTTCACGACCACACGGTAGCGCACGGCGGCTGCCGGGTTGGTGCCGCCGTTGAACAGCTTGGACCACCAGCTGGGCTCTTCCTTGTCGGCGTACTTGGGGTCGATGTAACGCACGTAGTAGATGCCGGAAGCACGGTCGCGGTCTTCCACGGTGAACCCGCCGCGGTCCAGCGCCAGGCCGACCCGGCGCCAGGCGCGGTCAAAGGGTTCTTCGATCACCAGCGATGTGGCCTGCGGCGTTTCCGAAACCCGCGCCTTGGCCACGGCTTCTGGCGCCGAGGCGCCTGCCGCCGCGGCGTTGGCTGCAACGACAGGCTGGCCCTTGTTCCCCAGGGCAATCATCAGGCTGGTCAGCAACTCGGCCTCGAGCTGCGGGTCGTTGGAGCGCGGTTGCCAGACGGTGGATTCCTTGAGCCCCGAGGTGTAGACCTCTTCCATGCCGCGGTGGGCGATGTAGATCTCGCTGCCGCTGGCGGTGCGCTCGATGCGGGTGCGGTAGCGGTCACGCTCGCCGCTGTCGTACAGGCTGTCGAAGACGCGACCGAGCGCATTGCGGATGCCGCCCTGGGGCATCTTGGCGCGGTTCTCGGCCCAATCGGTTTCCATCACGCCGGTCTGTGCGTTTTCACTGGCCAGCTTCAGGCCGCGTTGCTCCCAGAAAGCCTTGACCTGCGGCCAGGCCTGCTCCGGAGGCAAGGGCGTGACCAGCCAGCGCTGCTGACCGTCGCGCGCGATGCGCATGCCTTCCAGGCTGGCCACGGCCACGCCACCGGCGGCTGCACTGGTCACGGCGGCGCCACCGGCAGCCGTAGGCTGGCGAACGCCCGATGCGCTGATGACACCGCCTTGTGGCTGGTAGCGGGCGTCACGCGCCAACTGCGTCAGGTCGGGGGGCACGTCCAGCGGCTGGGCTTTGGAGGCCGTGGTCCGGTAGTCGACCTTGTCGCTGCCGAACAGACCTTCGATGGAGGAGCAGCCACTCAGCGCGGCGACCAGCGCCGTCGTGAGCACGGTCGCCGTGAGTCGGGCGGGGGGGACGGCAGGAAGAAGATTCACGTTCGGGGTCTCCGCGTCGGGTGCCGGTGACGGCCGCGACTGGTGCAGGCTGGTGTGGGGAAGGCCGGGGTCGGGGAAACGGCCGGAAGGGGCGATCGGGTCAAGCGGCCAGGCCGGCTTCGCGCAGGGCCAGTGCCACCAGTGCCTGGCCGGCTGCGCTCAGTGGCGTGATGGGCAGGCGCAGCGCCGCACCGCACAGGCCCAGCTGCGCCATCGCCCACTTGGCCGGTGCCGGGCTGGGCTCGCAGAACAGCTGCTTGTGCAGCGGCAACAGGCGCAGGTGCAGCGCGGCCGCCGTGCGGGCGTCGCCGGCGATGGCCGCCTTGCACAGTTCGGCCATCAGGCGCGGTGCGATGTTGGCGGTGACGCTGACGTTGCCATGGCCGCCCAGCAGCATCAGCGCCGCCGCGGTGCCGTCGTCGCCGGAGTAGATCGCGAAGCCGGGCGGGGCGTGCTTGATCAGCTGGCAGGCGCGTTCGATGTTGCCGCTGGCTTCCTTGACACCGATGACGCCGGGCACCGAGGCCAGGCGCAACGCGGTCTCGGGCTGCATGTCGGCCACCGTGCGGCCGGGCACGTTGTACAGCACCATCGGCAGGTCCACCGCTTCGGCGATGGCCTTGAAGTGCTGGTAGATGCCTTCCTGCGAGGGTCGGTTGTAGTAGGGCACCACCGACAGATGGCAGTCGGCGCCGACCCGCTGCGCAAAGCGCGTCAGCTCGATGGCTTCGGCCGTGGAATTGGACCCGGTGCCGGCCATCACCGGCACGCGCCGGGCGGTGTGTTCGACGGCCACGCGGATGATTTCGCAGTTTTCTTCGGTCGTCACCGTGGGCGATTCGCCGGTGGTGCCCACCACGCCGATGCAATCGGTGCCCTCGGCGATGTGCCAGTCGATCAGGCGGCGCAGTGCGGCGTAGTCGACGCTGCCGTCGTCCTGCATCGGGGTCACGAGCGCAACGATGCTGCCAACGATGGGTTTCATAGGGGTGGTGCTTGCCGACAAGCGCGGGGTGCGCGGGATCGATGACGCCGAGGCGAAACCGGCATTTTAGCGGGCCGGCACTGCGGCGCCGGCTGGCAGGCTCAGGGGGTATGCCGAGGCGTCGGTGTCGCCGTATGACGGGCGCACCGCCGCGATGCGCTGCACGCAGCGTGCAGGCTCGGCTTCCAGGCCGTCTTCGAAGGCCACCACGCGCAAGTCCTCGCAGACCTGCAGCAACTCGCCGGCTTGCAGCAGGAAGTCGGGCCGCGAGGGCTTGCCGAAGCGCTGCTGACCCAGCGCGAAGGTTTCGTAGATCAGCACGCCGCCGGGCGCCAACCCACCCAGCAGCGCGGGCCACAAGGGGCGCCAGAGGTAGTTGGTGACGACGATGCCGTCGAAGACGCGGCCCGGCAGCGGCCAGGCTGCGCCTTCCAGGTCGGCGTGCAGGGCGGCGATGCCGGCCGGCAAGCCTTGCAGCGCGTCTGCGTCGCGGTCCACGCCGGTGACCGCAAAGCCCTGCTCCGCCAGCCACACGGCGTGGCGCCCGCTGCCGCAGGCGACGTCCAGCACCCGGCCACCCGGCGTGATCAGCCCAGCGAAGCGCCGCACCCAGGCCGACGGACGGCCGCCCGGCCCATGGCGGGTGGGGCCTTCGGCGTTCAGAAGCACGACCACACCTTGTTGGCCAGATCGACCACCACATGCGGGTCGAGATACGCCGCGCCCACGGCCGCCAGCGCCGCAGCCGCAGTGGCCCAAACCAGCAGGCGGCGCCTTGTCGTCATGCCGGCCGGGCGCTTGGCGTCAGCGGTCGGGCGATGGCCGTTTCGCGCACCGGCAGGTTCATCAGCACGGCGAAGACGCTCAGGCCGATGCTGATCCACCAGACCATGTCGTAGCTGCCCGTCGTGTCGTACAGCTTGCCGCCCAGCCACACACCCAGGAAGGAGCCGACCTGGTGGCTGAGGAAGACGAAGCCGCCCAGCATGGACATGTACTGCACGCCGAAGATCTGCGCCACGATGGCGTTGGTGGGCGGCACCGTGCTCAGCCACAAAAAGCCCATCGTGGCGGCGAAGATGTAGACGCTCATCGGCGTCAGCGGCAGGTTGATGAAGGCGAAGATGGCCACGCCGCGCAGCGCGTAGATGGCGGCCAGGATGTGGCGCTTGGCCATGCGCTGGCCCAGGCTGCCGGCGATGTAGGTGCCGAAGACGTTGAACAGGCCGATCAGCATCAGCGCGCCGGTGGCCACTTCCGGCCCCAGGCCCTTGTCCTTCAGGTAGCTGGGCATGTGCACGCCGATGAACACGACCTGGAAACCGCAGACGAAGTAGCCGGCCATCAGCAGGCGGAAGCTGGGGTAGCCGAAGGCCTCGCGCAGCGCGGCGGGGATGCTCTGCTTGACGCCAGTGGTGGTTGCGGCAACAGGTTCTTTCAAACCACGCGCCAGCGGCACGATGGCCAGCGCCAGGCAGCCCAGCACGAAGAGCGCGTTCTGCCAGCCCCAGTGGCCGATCAGGCCGTTTTCCACCGGCACCATCAGGAACTGGCCGAAGGAGCCGGCGGCGGCCGCCACGCCCATCGCCCAGGACCGTTTGGCCGGGTCGACTTGCCGCGCGATGACGCCGTAGACCACGGCGTAGGTCGTGCCCGATTGCGCCAACCCCAGCAGGATGCCTGCGCTGCCCATGAAGGCCAGGCCGGTGGTGGACAGGCCCATCAGCACCAGGCCGCTGGCGTAGAGCAGGCTGCCGACGATGAGCACGCGGTAGGCGCCGTAACGGTCGGCCAGCATGCCGGCAAAGGGGCCGGCCAGGCCCCAGGCCAGGTTCTGCACCGCGAGTGCAAAAGCGAAGGTCTCGCGCGTCCAGCCGCGGTCCATCGTGACCGGCTGCAGCCACAGCCCGAAGCCGTGGCGTATGCCCATGCTGAGCGTCACGATCAGCGCGCCGCAGACCAGCACCTGTTTCATCGACAAGCTCTCGGGCGCCGTGGCAGGTCCTGAGGGCACAGGCGGCATGGAAGCTGCATTCATGCGGAGATTGTCCCGGAAAACGCCCCTGGTTCACGGCAGCAGGGTGGGTAGAGTTCCCGCTGACACAGGAGGTCGCGATGAAGGTTCTGGTGCTGGGTGGTGGCGTGATCGGAGTGGCTTGCGCCCACTACCTGGCGAAAGCCGGGCACGCGGTGACGGTGGTGGACCGGCAAAGCGGTCCGGCGCTGGAAACCAGCTTCGGCAACGCCGGCGAAGTCAGCCCTGGCTACAGCGCGCCCTGGGCCGGGCCGGGCGTGCCCATCAAGGCCATCAAGTGGATGCTGATGCAGCACAGCCCGTTGGTCATCTGGCCGATGTTCGACCCGGCCATGTGGCGCTGGGGCGCCATGATGCTGGCGAATTGCACCGCCAAGGCCTACGCGCTGAACAAGAGCCGCATGGTGCCGATTGCCGAATACAGCCGCGATTGTCTGAAGGCGCTGCGCGCCGAAACCGGTATTGCCTACGACGACCGCGCGCAGGGCACGCTGCAACTCTTCCGCACGCAAAAGCAACTCGACAGCATCGGTGGCGACGTGGCCATCCTGAAGCAGTACGGCGTGCCTTTCGAGGTGCTGGACCGCGCCGGTTTCACCGCTGTCGAACCGGCGCTGAAGCTGACTCAGGAGAAGTTCGTCGGCGCACTCCGCCTGCCGAATGACGAAACGGGTGACTGCCACCTGTTCAGCAACCGCCTGGCCGAGATGGCAGCCGCCCTGGGCGTGCAGTTCAAATGGAACACGCGCATCGAAAGCCTGCAGGTGGGCAGTGGCGCCATCACTGGCGTGTTCACCGATGGGGGTTTGCTGACCGCCGACAAGGTGGTGGTCGCGCTGGGCAGCCACAGCCCGCAACTGCTGGCGCCGGTCGGCATCCGCATCCCGGTTTATCCGGTGAAGGGCTACAGCATCACGGTGCCCATCAGCGACGCCAGTGGCGCGCCTGAGAGCACGGTGATGGACGAGACGCACAAGGTCGCCGTCACGCGCCTGGGCGATCGCATCCGCGTCGGCGGCACGGCAGAGTTGGCCGGCTACAGCCTGAACCTGCGTGAAGCGCGCCGTGCCACGCTGAACCACGTCGTCACCGACCTCTTCCCGCGCGGCGGCGACGTCAGCAAGGCGACCTTCTGGTGCGGCCTGCGCCCGATGACACCCGACGGCACGCCGCTCATCGGCACCACGCCCGTGCAGAACCTGCTGCTGGCCACCGGCCACGGTACCTTGGGCTGGACGATGGCGGCCGGCACCGGCCGCGTCATCGCCGACCTGGTATCGGGCCGCAAGCCCGACATCGACATTGCCGGGCTGAACATGGCGCGCTACGGCTGAGGCCGGCGCCGGCGCCCGCAGGCGCCGCAGGGGGCGACTCCTAGAATCGGTCGCATGCCCTCCATCAAGCAAAACAGCACCTACGCCGAAGCCTCGATCCGCGTTCTCAAGGGCCTGGAGCCCGTCAAGCAGCGGCCGGGCATGTACACCCGCACCGACAACCCGCTGCACATCGTGCAGGAAGTCATCGACAACGCCGCCGACGAGGCTCTGGCCGGTTTCGGCAAGAAAGTGGCCGTCACGCTGCATGGCGACGGCTCGGTCAGCATCGACGACGACGGCCGCGGCATTCCCTTCGGCCTGCACCCTGAAGAGCAGGTGGCGGTGCTCGAGATCGTCTTCACCCGGCTGCATGCCGGCGGCAAGTTCGACAAGGGCGCCGGCGGCGCCTACAGCTTCAGCGGCGGCCTGCACGGCGTGGGCGTCAGCGTGACGAATGCACTGGCGAAGCGCCTGCATGTCACGGTGTGGCGCGAAGGGCAGGTGGCCACACTGGCCTTCAGCGGTGGCGATGTGATCGAGCCTTTGCAACTGCGCAAGGCGGGCAGCGGCGAGCGCAGGCACGGCACCAGCGTGCGCGTCTGGCCCGATGCAAAGTACTTCGAAAGCGCCGAGCTGCCGCGCGCCGAACTGATGCACCTGCTGCGCAGCAAGGCCGTGCTGATGCCCGGCGTGGTCGTCACCTACACCCAGGAAAAGCCCGGCGACAAGCCGCCCGAGACGACCACCTGGCAGTACGATAAAGGCCTGCGCGACTACCTGATGCAGAGCTTGCCGGCCGACCCGCTGATCCCGCTCTTCGAAGGCGAACAATTCGCCACCGCCGGCGAGACGGAAAACTTCGCGGAAGGCGAGGGCGCCAGCTGGTGCGTGGCCTTCACCGACGAAGGCGGCCTGCTGCGCGAAAGCTATGTCAACCTGATTCCGACCGTGGCCGGCGGCACCCACGAGTCAGGCTTGAAGGACGGCCTGTTCGGCGCCATCAAGGGCTTCATCGATCTGCACGCGCTGCTGCCCAAGGGCGTGAAGCTGATGCCCGACGACGTCTTCAGCCGCGCCAGTTTCGTGCTGAGCGCCAAGGTGCTGGACCCGCAGTTCCAGGGCCAGATCAAGGAAAGGCTGAACAGCCGCGACGCGCTGCGCCTGGTCAGCGGCTACGTGCGGCCGGCGCTCGAGCTGTGGCTGAACCAGCATGTCGACCTGGGTAAGAAGCTGGCCGAACTGGTCATCCGCCAGGCGCAGACGCGGCAGCGCGCTTCGCAGAAGGTGGAAAAGCGCAAGGGCGGCGGCGTGGCCGTGCTGCCCGGTAAGCTGACCGATTGCGAAAGCCGCGACCTGAACCTGAACGAGGTGTTCCTCGTCGAAGGCGACAGCGCCGGCGGCAGCGCCAAGATGGGTCGCAACAAGGAAACGCAGGCTGTGCTGCCGTTGCGCGGCAAGGTGCTGAACACCTGGGAAGTCGACCGTGACCGGCTGTTCGCGAACACCGAAATCCACGACATCGCGGTGGCCGTGGGCGTGGACCCGCACGGCCCGAACGACACGGTGGATTTCACCGGCCTGCGCTATGGCAAGGTCTGCATCCTGAGCGACGCCGACGTCGACGGTTCGCACATCCAGGTGCTGCTGCTGACGCTGTTCTTCCGCCACTTCCCGCAGCTGGTGCAGCGCGGCCACGTGCACATCGCGCGGCCGCCGCTGTACCGCATCGACGCCCCGGCGCGCGGCAAGCGCCCGGCGGCCAAGCTGTACGCGCTGGACGAGGGCGAGCGCGAAGCCACCCTGGACAAGCTGCGCAAGGAAGGCGCGCGCGAAGGCAGCTGGGCCATCAGCCGCTTCAAGGGTCTGGGCGAGATGAACGCCGACCAGCTGTGGGAAACCACGCTGAATCCCGAAACCCGCCGCCTGCTGCCGGTGTGCTGGGACGGCCGCGGCTTCGACGCCACCGGCGTGGCCCTGAGCAAGCTGATGGGCAAGGGCGAAGCGCAGGCGCGGCGCGACCTGATGGAATTGCACGGCGACGAGGTCGAGGTGGACGTCTGACGGGGCCACCGTCGGCGGACACTGAGGCAAAGCCACCTGCGGCACCGGCCCTAGAATCGAAGTTGACCAAGTTTGGTCAAGTCGCCCCGCCGGGAGCCCCGCATGCAAGTCAACATCTACGAAGCCAAGACCCGCTTGTCCGAGTTGGTAGATCAGGCGCATGGCGGTGAGACGGTGATCATCGCCAAGGCGGGCCGGCCCATGGCCAAGTTGGTGCCGCTGGACGCGCCCGTGAAGCGCAAGATCATTTACGGCTTGCTGAAAGGGCAGTTCGAGATACCGCCCGATTTCGACGCCCCAATGACCGACGAAGAACTGGCCCTGTGGGAAGGCAAGATCGAACCTTGAGGCTGCTGCTGGACACCCACATCCTGCTGTGGACTTTGCAGGGCGCGCCCCAGTTGCCCCAGGCCGCCAGGCGGCAGCTGGACGCCGCAGAAGACATCTTCATCAGCAGCGTTTCGCTGTGGGAACTGGCTATCAAGGTCAGGCTGGGCAAGCTGGCCCTGGACCTGGACCGGCTGGACGAAGCCCTGCACGAATTGCCTTTCCAGGCCTTGCCGGTGACCTGGGCCCATGCCCTGGCGACACGCCAACTGCCGCTGCTGCACAAAGACCCGTTCGACCGCATGCTGGTGGCACAGGCCATCAGCGAACCCTTGACCTTGCTGACCCACGACGCTGCACTGGCCGCCTATTCGCCGCTGGTGACGGTGGTCTGATTTCCTGATTTCCTGGTTTCTATTTCCACGCCTGCATGCCCGATCTCTTCGACATCCCGCCCGCCACGCCTGCCGAACCGGCCGACTCTCTGCCCCTGGCCGACTACGCCGAGCGCGCCTACCTCGAGTACGCGCTGTCGGTCGTCAAGGGCCGCGCGCTGCCCGATGTCTGCGACGGCAACAAGCCGGTGCAGCGGCGCATCCTCTACGCCATGCACCGCATGGGGCTGGCCTTCACCACCGCCGGTGGCCCCAAGCCGGTCAAGAGCGCCCGCGTGGTGGGCGACGTGCTGGGCCGCTACCACCCGCACGGCGACACCGCCGCCTACGACGCGCTGGTGCGCATGGCGCAGGGCTTCTCGCAGCGCTACCCGCTGATCGACGGCCAGGGCAATTTCGGCAGCCGCGACGGCGACGGCGCGGCTGCCATGCGCTACACCGAAGCGCGGCTGAGCCCGATCGCCCGGCTGATGCTGGACGAGATCGACGAAGGCACGGTCGATTTCCAGCCCAACTACGACGGCAGCACCGAAGAGCCCCGGCAGTTGCCGGCGCGGCTGCCCTTCGTGCTCTTGAACGGCGCCAGCGGCATCGCCGTCGGCCTGGCCACCGAAATCCCCAGCCACAACCTGCGCGAGGTGGCCGCTGCCGCCATCGCGCTGCTGAAAGACGAAACACTCAGCGACGACGTGCTGTACGCGCTGCTGCCCGCGCCCGACTTCCCCGGCGGCGGCCAGATCATCAGCCCGGCCGCCGACATCCGCGCGGCCTATGCCGACGGGCGCGGCAGCATCAAGGTGCGGGCGCGCTGGGTCATCGAAGACCTGGCGCGTGGGCAGTGGCAACTGGTCGTCACCGAATTGCCGCCCGGCACCAGTTCGCAGAAGGTGCTGGAAGAGATCGACGAGCTGACCAACCCCAAGGTCAAGACCGGCAAGAAGGCGCTGGCGCCGGAGCAAGTCCAGCTGAAAGCGTCGGTACTGGCCGTGCTGGACGCCGTGCGCGACGAGAGCAACAAGGACGCCGCCGTGCGCCTGGTCTTCGAGCCCAAGAGCCGCACGGTCGAGCAGCAGGACCTGATCGCCACGCTGCTGGCCCACACCAGCCTGGAAGGCAGCGTGCCGATGAACCTGACCATGGTCGGCCTGGACGGCCGCCCGGTGCAGAAAGGCCTGCGCCGCATGCTGACCGAGTGGCTGGCCTTCCGCCAGACCACGGTGGACCGGCGCACGCGCTACCGTCTGGCCAAGGTGCTGGAACGCATCCATGTGCTGGAAGGCCGGCAGATCGTGCTGCTGAACATCGACGAGGTGATCCGCATCATCCGCAACGCCGACGAGCCCAAGCCGGCGCTGATCGAACGCTTCAGCCTGAGCGACCGCCAGGCCGAGGACATCCTGGAAATCCGGCTGCGCCAGCTGGCGCGGCTGGAAGCCATCAAGATCGAGCAGGAACTGAAGGACCTGCGCGAACAGCAAGGCAAGCTCGAGGAAATCCTGGGCAGCCCGGCGGCGCTCAAGCGCGTGCTGGTGCGCGAGATCGAGGCCGATGCCAAGACCCACGGCGACGCCCGGCGCACGCTGATTCAGGAAGAGAAGAAGGCCGTCGCCGAGATCCGCGTGGTCGACGAGCCCGTCACCGTCGTCGTCAGCGCCAAGGGCTGGCTGCGGGCGCTGAAGGGCCACGAGGTGGACCCTGCCGCGCTGGCCTTCAAGCCCGGCGACACGCTGTACGGCACCTATGCCTGCCGCAGCGTCGACACGCTGCTGGTTTTCGGCACGGCCTGCAACGACAAGGGCCGCGTCTACAGCGTGGCGGCTTCCCTGCTGCCGGGTGGCCGGGGCGACGGCGTGCCCATCACCAGCCTGATCGACCTGGAAAGCGGCAGCCAGATTGCCCACTACTTTGCCGGCGCCGGCACAACGCGCCTGCTGCTGGCCAACAGCGGCGGCTACGGCCTGCTGGCCCAGGTCGGCGACATGGTCGGCCGCAACCGCGGTGGCAAGGCCTTCCTGACGCTGGACGCCAGCGACCGCCTGCTGCCGCCGGTGCCTGTGGCGCCCAGCCACACCCAGGTGGCCTGCCTGGCCGGTGACGGCCGACTGCTGGTCTACGGCCTGGACGAATTGAAGCTGCAGCCGGGTGGCGGCAAGGGCCTGACGCTGATGGACGTGGACGCTGCGGCGCCGCTGCTGTCGGTGGCCACGCTGGCCGGCAGCCTGACGGTGCAGGGCAGCGGGCGCGGCGGCAAGCCCAAGGACGAGCTGCTGAAAGGTGCTGGTCTGGCCGAACACCTCGGCAAGCGGGCCCGCAAGGGGCGCAAGGTGGAAGGCCTGCTGAAGGTCTTGCGCGTCGTGGCAGCCTGACCGGCGCAGCCGGGCCGACCAGGGATCAACCCCGCTGCCGGTTCAGCGGCGGCGGCGGCGCGCCAGCAGCTGCGTCAGCATCAGGCCGGCCAGCAGCGCGAACAGGCTGAGGCTGTAGAACTCGTAAGAGACGCCGAACAGATCGGCGGCTGCCTCGGCGCAACTGGCATAGGCTGCAAAGATCTCGGGCCAGCGCTCGGCCAGGCCGCTGCCCTGCACGATCTGGTCGGCCAGCGTCTGCTTGCACGAGACGCTGGCCGCGGCCACGACGTGTTGCCACAGCGCGGCGGCCATGCCGCAGGCCGCCAGCAGCAGGGCCAGCCCTGCCGAGGTCTTGCGCAACAGCGGCAGGCGGATCAGCAGGCCCGGCAAGGCGGCCAGCGCGATGGCCAAGAAAAGGGCCCGCTGCAGCACGCACCAGGGGCAGGGCTGCATGTCCAGCCGGTACTGCGTGAAGAGCGCCGCGCCCACGGCGCCCAGCGGCAGCAGCACAGCCACCGCGAAGGGCCAGGCCGCCGGCCGCGTCACTCGACCTCGGCGATGAGTTCGATCTCGACGCAGGCGCCCATCGGCAACTGCGCCACGCCGAAAGCGCTGCGGGCGTGGGCGCCGACCGCGCTGCCCAGCACGGCCACCAGCAGTTCGCTGCAGCCGTTGGTGACCAGGTGGTGTTCGGTGTAGTGGGGCGCGCTGTTGACCAGGCTCAGCACCTTGACGATGCGCCGGACCCGGTTCAGGTCACCGCCGACCGCGGCCTGCAGCGTACCCAGCAGGTCGATGGCGACGGCCCGCGCCGCCGTCTTGCCGACGTCGGTGGCCATGTCGGTGCCCAACTGCCCGACCCAGGCCTTGCCGTCCTGCTTGGCGATGTGGCCGGACAGGAAGACCAGGTTGCCGCTGCGCGTGCAGGGCACATAGGCCGCAGCCGGCGTGGACAGGGGCGGCAGCGTGATGCCGAGGGCCGACAGGCGGTCTGCGATGCTCATTCAGGGGGCCTTCCTCAGGGGGTGCCGCAGGGCGCTGTAGCGCGGCGGCGCGATCCTACACTGGCCCCGATGCAGGCAAACCTCGGGCAGGCGAACGCCGGGCCGGCAGGCCGGGTGCAGGCGGTACAAGCCCGCTGGCTGGCGGCCTGGGCGCTGGGCTGGCTGGTGGGCGTGGCGCTGCAGCTGCAGCAGCCCGGCTTGTGGTCGCCGGGTCGGCATGCGGCGCTGGCTGTCATCGCGCTGGGCTGGGTGGCGGCCGGCTGGCACGGTCGTCGGCGCGGGCTGGCCGTGCTGGCGCTGGCGCTGGCCGCCGCCGCCCTGGGTTTCGCCAGCACCGGCCAACGCGCGGCGTGGCGGCTGGAAGACGCGCTGCAACCGGCGCTGGAAGGGCCCGACATCGAGGTCACCGGTGTGATCGCCGAGATGCCGCGCCTGGGCGCGCAGGGCCCGCGCTTCGTGCTGGACACTGAAACCGCCCGCCTGCCGGGCGCGCCGGGGCAGGCCGGCCGCGCCGTGCGCGTGCCCGGGCGCCTGTCGCTGGGCTGGTACCGCAGTGCCGACGACGAGAGCGTGCTCGCCGCGCCCGGCGAAGACCTGCGGGCCGGCCAGCGCTGGCGTTTCACGGTCAGGCTGCGCGCACCGCACGGCACGCTGAACCCGAACGGTTTCGACGTCGAACTGTGGCTCTTCGAGCAGGGCATCGCCGGTACCGGCAGCGTGCGCGTCCGGCCCGAGGCGCCGGCTGTCAAGCTGACTGAAGCGGCCGGCCATCCCGTCGAGCGGCTGCGCCAAAAGGTGCGCGACGCCATCCTGGCGCGCGTGCCCGACCCGGCCGCGGCCGGCGTGCTGGCGGCGCTGGCCATCGGCGACCAGGCGGCCATCGACAGGCCGGGCTGGGACTTGTTCCGCATCACCGGCGTGGCCCATCTGATGAGCATTTCCGGCTTGCACATCA